>NC_000964.3:2152500-3352500 GCF_000009045.1 Bacillus subtilis subsp. subtilis str. 168
GGAAATCATTAATATGTACGAAATAAACTTTGTTTTCCGGCTCTCTAAATTGAAACAGAAAACCAGGGATTATGTTTGGGTATTGTGTTGCTTCCCTTAAATATTTAATCTGCTGCGGCTTTATGATTTTCTCGCTGAAGGAAATGGACTTGCTTTTTGTCGACTTAAGCTCAAAGGGGAACAAGTACCCCTTAAAGAACAGAAAGCAATCATATTTGTTTTTTGATACTGCTGCCCCTCTTTTCAAGAACATTGGGTTAACATCTTTAATCCGGTAAAAGAATAACTTTTGATCTGCTGCAGATTTTTCAATGTTCGCTTCAAAAACTTTCCCTTGATTGTTTGCTCCCAATCAATCACTCTCCTAATCTATATTGAAGGTAAATTATGTATGTGCTAAAATCGTTGCTGAAAGAGGTGTGCATAGTGAAAAAACAATGGAAACCAGTTGATTCAAGACTCAATGAGCTCATGCATGAATATAGCGTTTCAATTGAAGATCTTGTTGAATGTACTGGATTATCAAAACAACGTATTAATGATTATGTAGGTGGTTTTAAATCAAATATGAATATTGGAACAGCAATGACATTTGCTGATGCCATAGGTTGCTCTATAGAAGAGCTTTATGTATGGAACTTTAAAGAGCGCAGACAATTAACCAAATAACTTATAATATGGTTCCCTTTTTGACCCACCTTATTTCCTGCATTAATTCCTCATTATTGTCAGCCAAGTTAATTAAGTTACGATGTGCTCTTTGCAAATCTTTTTCTTCAATGGCCTCCTTCACTGTCTTCATTTGTCTATCCATCTTGTTTAACAGTGTTTGAATTGAATGATAAGCCTCGTTAATTTTTCTCGCCTCTTTCCCATATGTGCAATATTTAGTTCATTACTTTTTGCATATTAAACTGTTGTTTGCAATACCCTACTCTTTTAAAAAGAGAAACTAGAGACTTTTTTATTCTTTTTAAGCTGCATTATTAAGCATTTATATTCGTTGTAATCCTCTTCACTATCAAATGCGAACATTGGATATTGTGAATACTCTTTTTGAAAATACTCAATTCGCCCCCCTACCTGGTGTAGTATTGAATACTTTGACATATCCTCTTCATATGGAATTGTAATAACATTTCGATTACACATAATACCTCCACTAATTTTATTTTTATTCTAAATAAAAGACCGATTTTATCCTGTTCCTATTTACATTAATCTAGATAAACAACTTCTTTTACAATTGGAAATGGACTACTGATTCTCTCACTTAAATGCAAAACTATTTCAGTTACGTCTTTTGATGTTGCCACGTGGACTGCCTTTGTAATTTTAAAATTGAATTCATTTTCAATTAAGAGACGTTTACCTTCGGAAAATATATCTATTGAACTAACCGCAAAATCACACTTTCCATTTATTCGATACGGATTAAAGCATTTCACAAAATAACATTTATTTAATTCCTTACTGTCTGATAAAACAATGTCAAATTCCACATCCCAAACAAACGTGTTAATCTTAGAATGATAAACTAAATCATGGGTAGCTCCTGTATCTTTAAAAATTTCAATCATTGAAATAATCCTCCCCAAATCACTCCTGCTGCAATAGCAGCTATAAAGACAGAAACAAATTTCATTAAAATGAAAAACTTAATATGCTTTGTTTCGTTCTCAGTTAAGTCAAAATCTGATAAAGCGAATAAACCAAACACAATTAACAATATCCAGGCTGTAACAATCAGGTATCTTTCCTCCAATCATGTTTTATTGTGGCAGATATTAATATATTCCTTCAGGCTATTAACTGTTGAAATAATACACCCTCGAACCTCTTCAGGATCTTCAAAATCCATTTCATTTTGCAGAACAAATTCATCAAACTCAATCATGGCAAGAAAGCGATCGTCATTGGGTAGCTTATTAAAATCAATATTCTTTAATCTTGGAATACCTTTTTCCTTTATCCATTCAAGGAAGGGATAATCAACATCATTCTTTGCTACTGCGATTTTTAAAAACTCATGAATATCAGAAGAGTTTTCAATATTGAAATAAATCATGAGACTTTCCTTCATAAGATCAAATAATCACAATAAAGTTTTATCAATGTTATTGTCTGATTTAATTTCAAAGTCTATATTAAACCAGGACATTACGTTCTCCATTCAATCCCTCCTTGTACATCTAAACTATTACTCACTTGACTAACCCCCTTAAGCGTTCGACTTCTGCAACTAACCATTCTGCATAACTGATATGAATTTTTATCACCTTGGTTGATCTAAGTCGCCGAGACATTACTTCAACAAATTTTTTAACTTCTTCAAATTCAATCTCTTTCATTGAGTTTATCCCACTAAATGAAATCAACGTCTTAATCAATCAAGTATCTTATTTTTTGGCTTTATATCGATTTCATCACAAGAAGGACATGAAAAATCTGAATTGTCACCTATCCAACTAAAATTGCATTCATTACAAGTCCAATCAATTTGTTCTCTACTGTCCATTATAGCTACACCTCTTTCTTAATAAATTCAACATTTTATCTACTTCCAATTGTAGTTCTCCTTTTCTTTCTCTGAATCACCTATATGCGAAAGAATCCAATTATGATAACCCTCTTCTCCACAATTAGGGCAATCCATTTCAGATATAACCTTTAATGTGTTTATCATAGGATTTTTAGCAAACAAGTGATGATTGCATTTTCTACAAAAAAACACAACTTCATTTTCCATGTCTCCCCTTCCCTTCTGTATAAAATTAGAATTTTAATTAAATCTAAATCTCGAATGTTTTAAGCTCAAACGTTTTATATGAATCTACTTCTTCACCAGGTATCACATTGACACTCGGATAATTATCATAGTCATACGGGTATCCGATACAATTCATGTGAAAGCTCGTTCCATCTTTGTCAAACTCAGCTTGTAAATGATCATGTCCACAAACCCAGTGTTTTGCGTTAATGAACGGGACATCAACCATGTAGCATGTATTAGGCTCAAATGGAGAATAAGGATTGTGAACAGGTGGAACATGTGAGACAAATACATCAACTTGTGTATTTTCAAGCGTTTCATACCAATCCATTGATTCTTTCCACATCGCTCTTACACCATCTACTTTGTTATAACCATTAAGCCAAATGTAATTAGAATCGTTAGATACTCCTTTAAAGAAGTCCCATCCTTCGATTCCTTTTGGAAGGTACCACATTACATCTCCTGCAAAGACTTTTCCTTTGTATGTTTCAGTTGTCTTAATTAATGGTGTTACATTTTTCATGTCAGCAGCTTTTTGAATTAGATCATTCAACCTGCCTAACGAGTCTGAGTATTTCCTTTTTTGGCTCTTGCTAAGTAAATAAAGATCATGATTACCATATGTAAAGTAAACCTTCTCGTATTGCTTTGCTGCCTCATCTAAAACCCATAAAGTTTGTTGATTCCATTCAGTAAAATCGCCGGCAATGACCAATACCTCCCCATTACCGTTTGAGATTAACCTATTTACAATTTCTCTTGTTCGCTTCTCCCACTTAATCTGATTTACATTCCAAGGAATCCAATGATTTATATGGAGATCTGAAACATAATCAATTTTCATTTTGTCTCCACCTTTCTTAATGAAAAATTTATTTCTTTGGCGTGTATAAATTAAAATAATCTCTCCATAATATGATTCAAACAAGCTTGTTTTCATTACACTTTAGGAGATGAATAAGATGGCTCAACAAAGTAGATCAAGATCAAACAACAATAATGATTTACTAATTCCTCAAGCAGCTTCAGCTATTGAACAAATGAAACTTGAAATAGCTTCTGAGTTTGGTGTTCAATTAGGCGCTGAGACTACATCTCGTGCAAACGGTTCAGTTGGTGGAGAAATCACTAAACGTTTAGTTCGCTTAGCTCAACAAAACATGGGCGGTCAATTTCATTAATTTATGAGGGGGATAATTCCCCTCTCTTTTTTAAGTCTTCTCTAAATCCATACAGAACTAATGGTATTGTTTCCACCTCTTTTTATGTCACTAACTACTATTATTAAGCTCCTCGACTTGCACTGTGTAATGTCTGTACCATTTTATTGCCTCCTTTGATTAGCCACTCTATAAATTGCGTTCTCTTCATTTAGAATATATCCAGCGCTCCGTCACAATAAGAACATTTGCCACTACCCTCTTCACATGTACACATATATTTGTCACCTCCAATTTCGCTACCGTCAACTGACAACTCCTCAGATATCATTTAATTGTTGTTTCAGCTCAAAGAATTCATCATGAAGAAATTTAAATTTATCCTTATTTACGTATGCTTTGTCATCATTAAGATCAAAGAGATCTAAGTACTTTCTTTTATTTCTTTTAATAATTCGTAAAGCAATAGTGGCACTTACCCACTCTTCACCTTCCAATTGGGTTAAGACTTCACTTAGCTCGAATAACAATTCAAGCTTAGCTTTGTTTTGCTGTGTTTCGAGTTTTAACAGATCCCTTTGTTTTTCAAGTAAAGTTGTTTCAATTTGGTATTTCTTTTTCTCTAAGGCTGTTATCTGTTCGTTGGTGTTATGTATTTTGTCTCCTACTTCCAATGAATCACCTCCTTAAAGTTTGAATAAAATATTAGTTTTAAAAAATGTATATTTTTTGTTTTTGTATATTAGATAAAAAAACTGTCATTTCATCATCTTCTATTATTATATTATACATATTATTTGTATTTGTCTATAGTTATTTTATTTTCATTCTTAAATCCATTTACTTAGCCCTGACAAATGCTAAAAGGGCTTGAGCCGTATAATGAGTGCAGCTAAACACAATTTCACATTATATGAAAAATAATACTCAAAGCAAAGATAAGGTTCCCAAAGACATAAGCCAAATAAATATACCTACTATGGCTCACTGTTTCGCCCTCCAACACGTCTAAAACCTTAAACATGCTTAGGACTGTGTATATAACTGAAAATGCTGTCCAACAGAGTATAAGGATATTTTCATGCATAATTAAACCGTTATATGCCAAGGGGATGATTAAAGAACTCCCCTTAAGCAAAGTAAACAGGTAAATTAAATTCTTATTTCGTTTCGCATCTTCTGGAGTTGAATTATCAAGCACACTCTTTACTTTTATATACGTATTGCTTTCCCCTCGCATAATCAACCTGACCTCATTAATGTTTAATACAATTAGATAAGCTGATAGAAATAAAGTTACATATGTTATAGTAAACATCTCCTAATTTTATATTTGTGTTGGGTTGGCTTTTACTCACCCTCAAACTCTATACCGTTAATATTTGCTTTTATTCAAATAGCTCCCCCTTTAAAATCATTCACTTGATCAGCAATGTTTTCTTTAATTGTATGTGGCAACTGATCAATCCCTTTTATAATCCGTTTCTGACCAGTTTTCCTAATTTTTGTAGTCATCTCTTTAAAACACTCTAAAGCAGTATCTGAGATTTCATCATATAGCCCCTGAATTTTCACTAATACACTTAAATATTCTTCGTCACCTTCTTCAAATAGCGACAACCCTTCTTCAAGTTTGTTGATCTTTTCAACACTCTTTATTATTTTATTTTTATCCTTAAACAATTAATCCCCCACCCAGTTTTGGTCATGCATCTTCATGAAGTTAGCTGCTGCCTTCTTGTATCTCAGGTCTTTCTCGTACTCAGCAACTTGTCTCATATGTTCAATAAATTCATCTTCAAGTCCTTGTAACTGAAGAAACCCAAAGCAAAGACCGTTCCTATAAAGCATGTCGTCATATTTCGCTTGTAAATCTCTTTCTTTGCTGTTAATAATCTCTTCCTCCTTAAATATTAGATAAAAGTATTCTTTTATTCGGAAATATTTCCAACAAAAATCTTTTATGGTAAATTAAAAACAATGTATTTAAAGGAGTGTTAATTTGCGAAAAATATTAAAAATCGTTAGCTTACTGATTCTATTGTTATTATTGGTTTATTCTTTCTTCAGTCCTAATTCACAATTATTTGTGTTCGTTCAGCTAATCATAATTGCATTTTTGATTGGTTTTGGAATTAACTGTTTTGTTAAAAAAGAACGATACCAAGGTACTCTATACTTCGTAATTGCAATATGCAACATTACCATTAATCTTGATAAAATAAACGAGTTAATTCAGAGCATTTAACTTATACATATATAGGAGGTGGGAAATTACCCACCTTCTTTATTGGATAGGAACTAATACTTCACATAAGTGATTATCAATCATTTGTGAAGTATATCTCTCTATAATTGGTTCTCCTCTCATAGTTAGACTATTTTTTTCTATTTCAGAGAAAATATTGCCCCAAAATTCACTTACTGCCTCTTTTGTATGGTCAAGCAAGAAAACAGCGTATTTCCCTCCAGGTAACTTACCAACTTGAGCTGGTTGCAGCACATTAAAATCTTCATTTAATACAACACCAACATCATAACGGCATTCCTCTTTAGGAGTAATACTTGGATCATCTTGTGGAATTCCTAAAATTACAGAGTTATGAAATACACCATTCAACTGTGCCCACTTTTTAAAAGATTCCATTAGTTCTTTGTTTTGCTTACCACCATACTCTCCAACGTTTCGGAAATAAGCAATCCTTAATTCAGGTAATTCTTCAATAGTTATTTTCATATTTTAATCCCCTTTCCTAGAAAAAGGTAATATGATTAAAAATGTTTTTCAAGATGACTTTTAAAATAATCTATATTTCAAATACAAAATCCAATTACTTCGTTCCAGTTGATCCGTGCCCACCTCGGTCACCGTTGCCTAGACGGTCTACCTCGATCAAGTCAACTGCCGGCATCTTCTTCATAATTCTGAACTGGCAGATTCGATCCCCTTTCTTAATCTTTGTGTCACGTAACGCATAAGCAGGAAAGAACCAAAAATCGTTGTCACCCTTATAAGACTCATCGATAACACCCATTGAGTTTGTTTGAATCACACCAAAGTTCTTATACGTACTCGAACGAGGAACGACATGTGCTTCGTAACCTTCAGGCAATTCCATGGCCACTCCCAATGGAACAAGTTTAAATTCATCTTTTTTGATCGCTACATCTTCAGCTGCACGAAGATCAATCCAATCACCTTGCTCCATTTTGTTAATTCTTGTTTGTGTTTCATCTAAGTATTTGATTTTAATTTGCATTATGTATTAGCTCCTTTTAATTCAAGTTTGTTTAAAATTACCCTTTTATCGTAATTCCTTTAGTAACTCATCAAGTTCATTAGGCTTAAAACCAACACTTCGGTTTACTTCTTCTCCCTGATCACTCAGCAGAATGGTTACCGGTACTCCCATGACACCAAATCTTGCTGCTACTTCTGGTTCCTGTGTAACGTCAACAGTCTCAAATTGAATATTTACTTGTTCTAAGTAATTGGACACCATTTTACATGGATTGCAATTAGGCTGCTCTAATTTAATTAATCTCATTGAATACATCCTTTCTCGGTAAAAATGAAATCTGAATCCTTTAAAGGCTCCACTGTTGCTTTTTTGTATCCATTCCCTTTAGTTGAAAAGAAGTCATGGGATTTAGTCTTAGTGTTCAAACCATTGATAACAATTGGATTAACATCCTCTTCTTCAAACCAATGATCAAAGCCCAGATTGTTTAAAGCTTTATTTGCGTTGTATCTGATGAATTTCTTTACATCTGGAGCTAATCCAACCTGATCATAGACATCTTCTGTATACTCCAATTCATTTTCGTAAAGTTCCTGCAGTAAGTTTAAAGCCCATGCGTACAGTTCTTTTTGCTTCTGTGGCGTTTGCTTCTTATAAATCTCTTGAGCTAACAATCCTACATATACGCCATGTATCGCTTCGTCTCTAATACCCTTAGTTCAACCGAGTTCGCTACTTTCGGTTCGTTGCTCTGTCGCAACCGCCTTACGTTACCGTAAGGAGCAGACTATATCATCATCCCTGTAGGATGCCTCCCGTTTCGATTTAAGGGGTTCTCACCCACGCCAATAGCTTGCGCCCTACTCGTTTTGCGGAATTTCGCCGCCTATGCGATAGTCGTTGAACGTTCTATGCGATCCCATAAAGTCTTCCATCTTCTTTTATGTCGAATTAGACTAACGTAACGAGGATGAAGGCTGTATTTTTCACCAGCTTCAACATTGTTCATTCCAGCAATCAAATCATAGATTAAATTTGTTGCCTCCATATTAGTGAGCTTTGACATTGAATTACTTTCTCCAGGTTGTCCTGACATTAATCCAATTTTCATTGCATGTAGAGTATTTTCTTTAGGTGTAACTATTTCTAAGTTCCGAACGTGGTTGTTTAGTTTATTTCCATCTATGTGGTTTACAAACATTCCTTTTGGTATATCATAAATAAAATATTTTGCGACTAACCTATGTACTAAATAGTTCTGTGTTCCTTTTTTCGGATGCGTGTATCCTATCATTTCATAGCCATGTGGAGTAATAAATGTCTTTCTTGGTTTCTTTAATTTTTTTGATATGATAACTCCCGTTTCCGTTATCCACCAAGGTGCTTCTTCGACTTCTTTCCTTATCATTTTCACCTCCTTTGGGTTCGCATAGCTTCGCTGCTGATTGTCCTAATAAGGATTTTCCAGCAATTAGAGAGGTTCACATTTGCCGTTGCCGACAAAAGGGACTATTAAATAATCAGGTTAATGATCTCTCCACTTTGCATTAACTTTCCTTGTCCATAAAAATAAAGTGGGTAATAAAACCCTGAGTAGAAAAGAAAACTCTCCAGGAACACAGATGCAACCATTCCTTTAAATAAAGAAATTTCATCGTTTTTCTTGATTGTTTTATAGACTGAAACAATTGTTCTAGCTTTCTTTTGAAGAAACCTATTGTTTTTCACCCATTCAAAGACTTCATTGATCTGCTCGGTTGGAGCCAATGTTAGAAAGATGTTGCTGTAAGACTTTGCATGAACAGCATTTTCCATCATGGCCATGAAATTTAAAACTGCCTTTCTTTGATGTCCATCTACGTGTTCAGCCACGATCGGCATCCCCGTATTCCCCTGCTCTGTATCAAGAAGCGTAAGTCCGGCCAGTACCTTCATATAAGTGTCCTGCTCATTTTTTCCGAGGTACTTCCATGTGAGGAGATCGCCGTTTAAAGCAATCTCTTCCGGAAGCCAGAACTGTTTCACGTTTTGGTTATAGAACATTTGGGTAAAATCGTCTTCATGCTTTGACCAGTTTGCTGCGTCATAAATTTTTGTCAATTAATCATGTCCTTTCAATTGAAATATTTTTTTCCGAAAAAAATGCAGTGAATTTAAAAGCTGAATTGACAGACTCCTATATTACTGTCAAACATTCGAAAGGAATGAAAGACAGTGAATTTTTTAGATAACCTTATATCTTTGTTAGAGAGTACAGTCATTTCAACTGGATGGTTGTGTGATAGGCTTTTATCATGTTTAATCGAATATATTTTGAAGCTTATATTTGGTTTACTTTGTAATGCTCTTATGAGAAAATTTAACAAAATTAAGTGCAAACGACGTCCGGGAGATCCTGTTAATTTTGAACCAAAACGTAAACGTACCTATTAAACTACACAGGACAAGCATCCCTCTTGGGTCGTATCTTTAGTTCTGGCATAATATAAAGTTTTAATTCCACGATGATGTGCGTAGAGGTCTATTCTATTTAGGTCTCTCGTCGTCATCGTATCCTTTAAGAACAACGTAAATGAAATCCCTTGGTCGACGTGCTGCTGAATTGTTGCAATAAGATCAACTACCTTAAACATATCCATGTCGTATGCTTCCTTATAGAAGAACCAATTCTGAGCCGATAAACCTGGCATCGGATAATATGTCTTACTGTTTCCGTATGTACGTTCCTCAATTCTCTCCATAATTGGCATTACACCTGCTGTAGATGATTGAACATATGAGATGCTTCCCGTAGGCGCAATAGCTTGTCTATAGGAATGATAAAGACCATATTTCATTACATCTTCTTTAAGCTTCATCCAATCTTGAATATTAGGAATATGTTGATCTCCAAATAGCTTTTTAACCTTTTCATACTGAGGGCTATAATCATTTGTTACGTACTTTTCGAAATACTCGCCTGATTTATAAGTCGAACCATCAAACTTGTAGTATGTCTCCCCTGTTTCTCGTGCAATTTCCATAGAACGCTGCAGTGAGTAGAAGTTAACCATCATAAAGTATGTATTTGCAAAATCCTTAGCTTCTTCACTTTCATAAGCAATATTATTTTGAGCTAGAAATCCATGGAGGTTCATCTGCCCTAGACCAATTGATCTCATTAATGTATTTGCTCTCGCAACTGCTGGAGCATTTACAATGTTTGTTTTCCTTGTGACAGTTGTCAGTGAGTCAATTGCTATTCTGACTGTTGAAGCAATTGATTGATTACTCATTACATTTACAATGTTCATTGAGCCAAGATTACATGAGATATCTAAGCCAATTTCATCCTCTTTATCGTAATCCGTATAAACTGATACTTGTGACGATTGAAGTACCTCTGAACAGTTACCAGTAACAATTCCATTGAAAATCAGAGAGTGATAGTCTTCTTGTGTTGTATCATAAACATCCTCAACACCATCTTCTTCAATACTAATAATTTCAGCTGTAAAATCATGCTTTGGCTTTCTTGACTTAGGTTGCAATGTCTCAGTTAACAAATTGAATTTATAAACATCGTATTCTTTCATTTCAACAATACTCATAAACAACTCTCTTGAGTTTCTATCTTGAATACTGATTTTGTGTGTTGGTTTTACATTGTAAAGCTTAGAACCACCTTTTCCATCAGGAAGGAGTTCTTGTGAGCGCTTGTTGTTAGAATAAATCGTTGTATAAACACCCATGTTCAGTAACAGCTTCTGAACGTCCTGAAGGCTCTCATAGTGGATGGATGTTAACTCAATAGTTAATGCTTTGGCTTTATGATTTGCATTTACACACCCATCAGTCTGGAATAAACCCGATAAATAAGCTGCTTGCGTTTCCTTATTAGCTTGAAAAATGAATTCTGGGACTCTTGTTTTTGTTTCTTTGTTCATACCGAACTTCTTCAAGATGTCAAATAAGACAGTACTATTCATGTAGAGCAAATCTTGTTTTTCTGGGTTGGCCATATTAAATGTTGGGAGAAGTGATGTATTGTGCTTATAAGCACGATCAACCTTGTGTTTTTGAATAATACGGTGAACTGCATCAGTAACTTTCTGCTCAAGAACTTTTTTATTATCGTATAAATAAATCTTGGCAGTTTTTTCAGTAATGGTTCCATCACCAGCTATAATGCCCATAATGTATGCAAGATCGGGTTCATGAATTTTCCCGTATGCTCCTTCAGCTGATTGGACTAATAATTTATCGCCTGTTTTCAGTTGATTCAATTGGAGCTTTTGAATTTCACCATCTCTTTTCACATAGAATTTGTGCCACTCAGTTGCCCTAATTTCATATCCTTGCTTCGTTTTGACTTTAAATATTTCCGCATCTTTTTTAGTCAGTTGCATTGGAATTGCATCTACAATTGTGGTACCTTTGCTACCAACTGCAAAATCTTTTGTTCTATTATCAATGACCACTTTAAGATCATTCTGCTTTTTATAAAGATCGGCTGCTTTTTCATATCCATTCTCAGTTAAAAGAAGTGTTTCTCCAGTAACGCACAAATTTGAAAACTTCACTTTTGAAATATGTTCATTTGGATGCACTTTATTTACATTGTCAGCGAACATAATATACGGATAGCCAGATTCGCTTCTTAGAATAGCCAATTGCTCCAACAACTTTCGAGCATTTCCCTTTGCTTTTCTAACTCTTGGATTTTCAACAAGCTCATCATACATTTCATTAATGTCTAGCTCATCTAGATACTGCCCATACTCCTTGTATACTGAATGCGGATAGAACATGTAATAATCCTTGTCTTCCCTTGCCAATTCAATAAATTTGTCTGGAACAACTACGCCAATAGACAGTGTTTTAACTCGGACATCTTCATCAGCACTTATTTTTTTGGTATCCAGGAAGTCTGTAATGTCTGGATGGAATACACTTAGATAAACTGCTCCTGATCCTTGTCTTTGCAGACCATTCAAACGTGTTCGCTAAGCACGTCCCGCCATATGGCTGCTTCATGTTACCATGAAGGTTAGACTATATCTTCACCCTCTAAGGGTGCCTCCTGTTTCGACTGCCAATAGCTTGCAGCCTACGCCTTTCGGCTAGTCGTTGCACGTTCAAGACTTAGTCTTGCTTCGCTCATGATTGTCCCTGTAGGAGTTCCCATGAATTAAAGAGGTTTTCGATCACCATTGCTGATGAAAGGGGCCAAATCAACCCATTTGGTCGGCATATCTGAAGGCATTATCTAGAAGTTTCATAACACCTACGACACCTTTAGTCGCATTCTCTACGTCTTTAATCGCTTCACCTTTGGCTCTTAGTTTGTTTAGATTTAATGCTACTCCTCCACCTAGCTTAGAAAGCTGCATGGAAATATCAATAGCACGTGAAATATCATTCAAACTGTCGCCTACTTCAAGTAAGAAGCAGCTCACCATTTCACCTCTTCGCTTACGTCCAGCATTAAGGAAAGTAGGTGTTGCTGGCTGATACTCTTGTTTCATCATAGTATGTACTTCCTCAACAGCCTTCTCGTAATCGCCATCAGCGCAATATAAAGCCACAATTGAGACACGATCCTCATACCTTTCCAGGATCTTTGTTTTATCGTTTGTCTTCAATGCGTAGTCATTGTAGAACTTAAAGGCACTCATAAAAGAAGGGAATCTGAATTTGTAACTGTAAGCAATCTTATAGATTGATTTAATCTGTTCGAATGTATATTTGCTTAAGAATTCTTCCTCGTAATAATCATTTTTAATCAGATAGTCCAGCTTCTCTTTCAGATCATGGAAAAAGACTGTGTTTTGATTTATGTAATCAACAAAGTAACTATGTACGGCCTCCTTATCCTTTTCAAATTGATACTTCCCATCTTTCTGGATCATGATTTCATTATTGAGCTTGATCCAATTTGGTATTGTGTTTGTCAATAAGTTGTACCTCCTGAATGATTTTCTGTAGATCTTGTTTCGTTCCACTAAGTTCAAACTTTAATAACAATGGTGTGTGGAACTTAGCTGAAAGCTTGTCTCCAGCTAAACCATAGTTATCACCCCAAACCTTGTTACCACTAACAGCAACTCCTCTAATTTTATTTTTATTCTTATTGATAAAACTCAAAGTCCTTTCAGGTACTTCCCCAAAGCCTATCGTATATGTAATATGTATGAATTCTTGATTGATGATCGTATCATCAGTTATTTCAATTGCCTCAACGTCAAACTCTTGTTGCAGCGCTTTGACAAACCTTTTTACATTTCCTGTTTTACTCTCATATGTAATGATCACTAATCGTTATAAGCCCCTGTAATTAATTTTGTAGTCACTGTTTCAGCTTCATTTTCAGCGTAATTGAATGCTTCTGATATCTCACGATTAATGTCGCCCATTTCCATGTAGCCCTGTGCCATACTTTCATATAAGGAACTTTTCTTAACTGGAACGTAATCATCTAGATTCTTTTCTAATTCAACAAATTGATTTCCTTGTTGGTCAGTTGCAATAATCTCTCCTTTTAATACAGGGAAAGATTGCCCATCAGCTAAATGAATATGAGTGTTCTCAGTGGCTACTGTAAAGTTAATAATGTTCTTCTTTTTTACATATGGTTGAGTTGGATCAATACGTCTAGCTGCCCCCATTTTACATCTCCTTATTTTTTGTATTTTGAATAAAGCTGTGATTTTATCTAGATTCAAGCAGTACCTATTCGTCCTCCTTAGGAATTGTCACTCTTCTTCGATCGTCCATCCGTTTAATCTTGCGTACTTTAATTTTCTTGAATATCTACGCTTCCACTCGTCCCAGTCCTTCTTCTCTTGACCTGACGTTAGTGAGCCTCTGTACTGATTTTGTCTTCTTTTCTTGTCTAGCTCTAGTATATCGCCAACCCATCTAGGAACTGACGGCCTATAATTACTTTGCGACATCTATTCGTCCTCCAATTGTTTCTGTATAAATTTCATTGTGTCTTCTATTGTTTCGGCCACCCTTCTCCAAGGAGTTTTTTAGCCTCTTCAACATCTGTGAATCTTTCAATCTTGTGTCTATAATCATCGATCCACCGGTAAACACATACTGCATTTTCTTCAACTTTCATGACGGTGTACTGCTGCATAGGATCTTCTAGAAGATGAAGTTTCTGATCTTTATAAAACCCTTGAATCATATAATATCCTCCTCTTATTTTTATTGAATTTCTCTTACTTCATGCGGTACTCCGCTTTCTTCTTGAGCATATACTGCATCATTATGAGCCTCAATTGCATCATCATAAGTATTAACAAGTGATCCCATACAATAAAGTCCATATTTCATTTTCATCTTCATCATCCTCTTAATTTATTTTTATTCTTTAAAGTAAACTGCCATCAATAAGCAATACCATCTCTTCGTCATTAGAAATCTCCTCAAGAACCTGTTTAAACGGCATGAGCTCTTTATCTTCTCCTGGCGCCCTTCCATGTTGTATCGCCGCATAAACTTGCCCAACTTCTGTCATTTCATCACTTAACTCTCCATCATCATCATCTGTAACAGTATCTGTATACAGTTCCATTGCCTTTTCTTTTGTATAAGCCTTAATCAATGCATAATAGGGGTCAAACACTTCAAAATACTTCATAATGGGTTTTTCAACTTCCAATTCCTCAACGTAATCGCCTTTAATTTTCACATCATCAACTCCGTTTTCGAGCAAATGATCTACCATATCCTTGCCTAGTTGTTCTAACGCTGCTCCTTGAACAGATGGACTTTCGTCATTAAATCCTTCATGAGCGTAACAAGTTGCTTTTATTTCAAAAACTGCTGCTTTAATTCCCATAGCACAATGCTCCTTTTAATATTTATTTTTTAGATTTAGAATCCACTAATCTCTTTAAAATCATCCTTTTATGGAGAACGAATGAATACCAGGTACACCCACAACGCTCTGGAATGGATTGAGCACATTAAATTCTATTTCTACCGCCAAATCTCTGTCTGAGTTCATTTGAATTCTTTCGATTTTCACATTAACTTCGCTTGTTTCATCTTCTAGACTAGTCATTTTCATTTTATAAGTGCCCTTAGATACACCGCCTAGTTCAACCCATTTATAAACCAATAAATCATTACTAATCCTTACTGTGATTTTATCTTCGTTTTCAGTTGCCTCTACATTTTTGTAATGAAGAACCATTCTTGTTTCATTTGGTAAATGTTTATTCAGTGTTTCTTCATATACGGCAATTTCTTTTAAGATCATATCTAACTCTCCTTTTGAAAATTTCGGCTTAAAATAAAACTTTTATTTAGACTTATTGTCGTTTTGCAAAATGGTGTCAGCAGCTAAAGATGTAGCTTTCATTTCGCCGACAATTTTACCAGTTGATTTCTTTTTGAAAATAATCTTTGCAGCATTATCATCACTCATCTTGAGTGCCTCCTTAGATAAACAATGTGCTAACATATAGAACAATCAATGCGAAAGTTGAATGAAATAAAGACTTACCGGCTTTCTTGAAAATGTTCTCATCTTTTTCCTGATCTGACCGTTTTACACCTTTGACAAATACATTGAGTAAAACACCAATAACAAATGCATGAGGTAAAGTGACATGGACATTTTGAATATTGTATGTATCAATAAGCAAAGGATTTAACACATGATTCAATCCGTAATAAACAATTAGTGACATAGTCAACGCTTCAACAAAAATAAGTAATCCAACTACAATTAACGAACCTGACCCCATAAAGAATCCGCTCCAAATATCTTTTGTATCCTTATTCAATAAATATCTCTCCTTTAGTCTTTTTTAGTTAGCCTCTGCCACCAGGAAGTTTTTATCTGTCTTTGATTTTGAGTATCATTGTTTTTTGCTTTCTTATTATTGTGTTCTTCGCATTCCTTCAAGCTTTTTTCATCTATAATTGTCTTAATAACTCTGTCTGTTTGATATGTCCACTCGTTATGTATGTTTCGCTGCCTGTCAGTCACTATGACATATTCATTAAGTCCAGGGATATAAACTTTACCTCCAATTTCTATAGGCTCAATATCTATATAGCCCTCGAAGATTGGTTCAGTACGAGTTACCTTACACACTGGCTGAGTAATCCACCTCTCTGTGCCTGGGGCACGGTGTGAGTAATACCTTTCTTTCATAACCAATCCTTCAATCGTTGCTTTATGGCGTCCCACTTATTCACCTCCTTATAAGTCTCTTTAAAAATTGAATTTTAATCTAAATGCTCCATTACAATTTTTAGATAATCTTTATAGTCAGTAGCAACCACACTGTCTCCATTAACAAGCTGTTCAGTTTTAACTCCAAAGAACCACCTGTCACCTATCCATTGACGACCAGTCATGTTGTTTAACCCCAGCTCATCATGAGACCTAAATGGATACACTTCTTCAATTTGCTCAATCATAGCTTTTATTTCTTTAAAGTATTTAGATCGTTTTTTGAAAGCATAGAATCCGTCTACTTGATTTTTAACAATGTCATTTTTAAATATTTCATACGCTTCTGTTCCTTCGTAGACTCCAAAGTACTCAGAGTGATAAAACGAGAAGCCTTCCTTGACTCCATACTTTTCTTCGAATTTATCAAAGAAAGAGTTTATATCCTCTTTGCGTTTCTTCTCAGATTTATACCAGTCACTTTCCTGTTTAACTTCGTAAATCGGTGCATCTAAGGTTTGCATACTCTCATCTCCCCTAATATTTCTTTCTGCTTGTTTTAATTTGTCGTATACTGCGCTTGCCCGGGAAATCATTAGTATTTCCTTTGATCATATTTCCCCATCTATATCTTTCCTTTTTATAGATCCACCAACATCAGACCGTCTAGTCCATATACCTTGTCTCTTTCAGTTAACTTTCCGTTTTTTCTCATTGTCTTCAATGCATTTTCTGCTTGTTTAAGATTTGAGTAAATATGTGGGTGGTAACCATAGAGATATTTCCCTTCACTCTTTGCAGCAATTACAAACATGTTCATTCATCAACTCTCCTTATTCAACTCTTAAATTTAGACAAAGTCTTCATTTTTTCTTTTTTAGACTGAAATCTATGTCGAATTTTTAACCTTTGCCATACCATATACTATCCTTACTAAAGGAGGTGGCAATATGGGATTCTACAGCGGATATTCTGGTGGATACTCTGGCGGCGGATACGGAAGCAGCTTCGTCTTGATCGTTGTGTTATTCATCCTATTGATCATTGTTGGTGCTACATTCCTATACTAATCTCAGAGTAAATCCAGAGCCTTTGAATCACCTCCCTGTTCGATAGACGCCATAAAACTTCTTATGGCGTTTTTTATTTTTACATTTGTATAAAAGGAATATTTTATCCTCTTATTTTGTATTTGATATTTAATCCTAAATGTTCTAATGTCTTCTTAACACTTAAATTGCTGCATTCATTTTTCACTTTATCGGAATAACCCTTTGCACAACTTTCACAACAGTTGAAGTCTACATAAGTTTTTTCATCGCTGATCCTAAGACAAATTGTTTTTCCGCTTATGTACTCCTTACAGATGTCACATATATGATTCATTAACACTCTCCTTCGCCTCAACGTAAATTTATTATATACATATTATTTGTTTTTGTCTATCGGTTTTTAAATAATTTCTTTAATATTTTTCAGCTTTGCAAAAACAGACATTATATCTTTATCACACCGCTCCCAAACACGCTTTTCTTCAGGCCTTAAAGTGTTTTCTAAATAAACATAAAGCTTATCCAATACTCCTTCAGCAGCATCTATATCATCAATTACAAGATCCCTAACAATATCCTTAATGATACCCTCTCCCTATGAAAATATGGTTATTGCTTTTCCATTGTCATTTTTTATGTATGGGGAATATTTTCGGTCTAGGCAATTCTTCGACTTTCCTTCTCCCAGGCTTACATTATAAATATCCCCTACCTCATAAACTTCGTATGCTTGTTCTTTTGCATGTTCAGGTGATAGCGCCTCAATAACTAGAGACGCATTTTCACCTTTGCTGTCTTTACACCTTACATAATACTTTTTCAATAAACATCCCTTTATCCTTTCATTTTTTCTCGAAACAATTTAATGAATCAAGCCTTGATATGTATTTGGTTTAATATTGTGTAGATTGTTTAGGTTAGTTAACCGCTCGATTTCCTTACTCATCGCATAACATTGATCAACATAAAATTTCTTTGGCATAATCACAAACTGGCCATCTTTAAATCCTTCCGCACCGGCTTCTTGCATTGCTGCTGGAAAGATATCAATTAGACTACCTTTCTTAAAGCTCTCAATATACTCATCTACTGAAATAGTGTGCAAAACCTTAGCTAATACTCCATTAGTCTTTTCATCGTTATGTACGTAAATGCTTTGTGTATGTGGTTCAATAACTACAAAATCAAGAGCGTTTACCAAGTCAATTTTTTCTTGATCAGTTAGCATATTCACTCTCCTTTTAAATACGACTTGAAAAACTCACTTAAGTTATCAGCCATAGCTGCAGCAACTTCAGAAAAGTATTTATGTCTTTTCTCCTCTGATTTCAAAAACTCAACTGTCGTTTCTGCAATTTCTTTAATCTTGTCTTCTTTGATATTTCCATTCCTAACACGCTCTTTAATCTCCTCTGTCTCTTTTTTTAGGGACTCTGGGTAACTATCCAATCGATCCACTCCTCTTATTTTATATTTGTTTAAAAGACAAATTTTATTCAGATTCTTTATTAACATATGTATGTATTAATTCTTGAAATATAGACTCAAGCACACTAACTGTAATTGAATTACCGGCTTGCTTGTATAATTGTGAGTTACTTATTCCTGCTGCAAAAGCTTTTTCAAAATCTTCGTCATCAAATGCTTGGAGTCTCCAACATTCTAATGGAGAGAGCTTTCTAATTTTATATTTTGGGTATTCTCCGATTGCTACACCATGTCGATCAATTGTATTAACCGTGAAAGCCGGTTCTCCGTTTTCTTTAAAACGTCTTCCATTCTGTCTTTTCTCTTCTCTTTCTGGCGTTAACACTGCCCTTACTTCTTTCTGCTTTTCTGCGATTTTAGGTTCTCTGTGACCGCCGCCCATTGTAGTTAATGTCGGTGAAAGTCCTTCAGGCGAGTAAACTCTTTTGATGGCATCGTGACCTTTTAAATCCACGTGTCCCACCATTAACGGCTCCCTTACTTCTTGTTTTTGTAGCGGTGCGGTTCCTAGTTGCTCAACAAGTTTCTTCGTCTTTTCTTCATTTAAGTAATACTTCTCATCAACAAAATCCTCAAGAATTTCTCTCAACCTCTTTGTGACAGTGTCTTGTAAAGGCCATTTAAAATTAAAACTCTTTATATTTATTTCTTGCAATCTCTTTTTACCTTTACTCAGAACATCGTTTCGCTTCTGACCTACAACCCATTGTTCATTTTCAACCAAATCTTCTCTAATGCCAATTATGTATACCCGTTCACGATTCTGTGGAACATTGAAAAACTTTGAATTAAGTAGCTCTAGGTCAATCCTATAGCCTATATTGTTCATAGTCTCACTAATTATTCTTAACACTTGTCCATTGCCACTATTAATTAGCCCTTTTACATTTTCTAATATCACAAATTTCGGCTTCTTCTCTTCTGCTAACAAAGCTGTTTCAAAAAAGAGCGTTCCCCGTTCATCTTTAGCCTTAGAAACAGCTTCACACTTCGGGCATTTGACTCCCTTCTTATAATCCTCATAAGTAATTAAATGCTCGTGCGAACAATTGCTACACTTATATTCCATACCATCACGGCCGCCGGCTACTGAAAAAGTGGGACAAGGAAATCCACTTGTTAACAAATCAAAATATGGAATATTATCTTTCTTAGCTTTACTTATGTCTCCAACATTCAATGTTTCACTTACATTATGAATTGCACAATAAGATTTGATTGCATATTTATCTATTTCACTAAAGCCAATCAGTTCATAATCAACGCCTATGTTTCTTAATGCAGCTTCAAATGCACCAATTCCACTAAAAAGGCTCATTACACGTAGTTTACTCAACAAACAACCTCCATATATTTTATTTTTACTCTAAATAAAATTGATCTTTTATTTTAATTTCTTTAGCACTTTTTCAAACTCTGTTTTTGCTTCGTTCATAATTTGATATACCTTGTGATGAATTGTTGACTCACAAGAAGCTGACAGTCTTTTAATAAAACGTTCCACTGTTTTCTCCTTTCTGGATAAATGAGATATTTTAAAGTAATTTTCGTTCAATCTCTTCCCAATTCATAACACGAATAAATCTATTTTCATTCCTGTTATGGGGAGCATCAAATAGTATCTTCATTCCTTCAAATGATTCTAAGTTATGTATTCCATCATCGATCATGATGTCTGCTTTAATTATGTTTTTATTGCCACAAAGCACAACATTGCTATGAGGAATAAATGGAAAATATTCTGTAAGCCATTCAAGCTTTGCTTTAAGGGAATCTGGATGGTTTGTTGCTGTAGTCACAACATACACTTCATATTTCTTCATCAGCTCTTTTGTCACTCTTTGGCTACCTTCTATAACATTTAGATTTCTGAACAAATCGTAATCTAAATGTCTATAAACATTATTGTTGGTATTTGTATATTTTTTTATATCCCAACATAGGATGTCTTTCTCTTTGAGAAAAGGATCATCGTATGTGTTAATGTAAGCTACCCAATCACTTAGTAAATCAGCTAAGACCTGATCCATGTCAATCGCAATTACTTTTTTCATAAATTCCCCTATTCCACTAAAAAGATTATGTCTTTAGCAATTTCGTCACTTGACCATTGTCCAGTATCCCATGAATATGTATGTAATCCCGCATTGCTCATAACTTCTCTGTACAACTCTAAAATTGAATCAATGTCTTTTCCCTCTATATACTCATCTCCACGTACCCTCAACCTTTTCTTAATAACGCTTGGATCAGCGTGTAAGTATACAACCTTCGCTTTTGCTTTAATTTTATCCTCAATAAATCTAAGCTGTCGCTCTGTAAGGATCGAGTAATCTTTGAATTTCTTTGCATATACCAAGTTAGAATAAACAAACCTGTCAATAATCACGTTGTCTTCATCAGCTAGTTTATTGAAGTGTTCAAATAACTTCTCATTTCCGCTTTTGGCCAACTCAAAGCTTGAACCTTTGATAATTGGATACTTCAGTTCTTTACTTAGCTTTGCTGCAACTGTTGATTTAAAGCAGCAATCAGGCCCCTCCAAGATAATTAATGTCATTAATCCTCCACCTTCCTTACTTTATGAAATCCAACAACCTGGTAAGTGCCATCAGGATACTTTACTTCTATCTGGTTGTATCGATAATCAACTTTCGCAACAGCTCCAATCTCATCTGTAAAATCAACAATTACCTTTTGACCTTTTTTAAACATAAGCTAAACCTCCCTTTAGTGGTGTTAATTCATGTTCTTTAAAGTAAGTAATGTCACCTGTTTCATCGCTAACTGCATAGTCATATGTAGCTGAATGTAAATGCTCGATAATCTTTCCTTTTCTCCCCACATGATGTGGGCATCCATATCGTGCATTATTGTTAATTTCTACAGCTAGTCCAACAGGATAACTCCAGTATTTAGGCAATTTAATACCACCTCCCCTCAATAAAAAACCTCTTAATCTTCTGTTACTATTCTCGAAACCTGTTTTTCATTAAACCCAAGGGACGACAAGAACCTCTTAAAATCATCTAGCAACAATCTAGGGATTTCCCCTTTATGTTCTTCAATAATCGACGGTTTATAAGTCTTATTTAATCTGGTCACCTGTCCATATTCGTCTGTGAATGACATTTCAATTTGAATACACTTCAATTATCTCACCCTATTTTTTATTTTTGTCATGCATTTTAACTGCTTGTTGCCATAACAACATCATCAAAACGTCTTTCATCATAAGTTCCATCATAATAACAGAGTTCTACTGTTTCTGTTTCAGGATAGATCGCTTCAATAATCCCACGCTCTCCAGTTGATTTTACCTTAGCCTCTTTATCCAAAATGAACATCCTCTTCACTCTCTCTATGTAATAGTTTTCCTTGGGATAAATTTCATGTTATGTATTGCATCGAACGAATTGTTGAAATGTTTATACCTTTCAGTCATTTGGATCGATTTACCAGCTTACTCTTACATTTTTACGACCAAATGCATTTGCTTCTTGCTCACTGTCCATTAGAATATCAATACGATTGTTTTTAATGTCCCCTCCTGTATCTATTGCATATGCTTGAAAGCTATTTCCTTCATATGAAACTTGCACTAATGAATACAAAGGAATTACTTCTGGATCAACAGCAATTATTCTTTTTCCATTGTAATAGGATGTGTTTGATACATCGTAGCCGGTTCTTGTTTTCCCTGTGCACCCTGTAGAGCAAAACGCAGTATAAGCAGTAGCAACAACTTCATGACTCTTCACTGCCTTTGCATTTGTACTTTTTGAAACTGCTTTATCAAGATTTCTCTTTGTATTGGTTTTTTGCACTTTTTTTGTTTTTGTATGTTTTGCTGCTTTTTTATTTTCTTCTGTTAGATATGTAATTGTCGCATTAAGATACTTTTTTCTACTTTCAGCCTGCTTTTCTTCCTCACTCTTTAGCCTAGGAAGGATTCTTGGAACGTCAATTTCGTGAATAAGTTTTTGCCTCACCTCTTTTTTATTTAAATAAAATGACTTTTTTATTGAGACTTGATTATCTTGATGTGTATACAAGTTTTTAGCGCTATATACGAGCCCTACTCCTAACAAACCAATTGTAGCAAAAAGTGCCATTTTGTTAATTCTATGATATACATATTTTTTATGTTTGTCTATAAGTTTTTTGAAAATTTTTATCTCTCCTATATCAGTTAAGATTTATATTTCTGCCCTTTTAGTTGTCAAACTCATACTTCCTTCATTATCAACAAAATCTATTCTGCAGACTGTGTGATTATATATGCTATCTTTATAGACCTTCGGAATAAAATTGTTACCTCTTCTGAAACCAGTAAACATGAGCAATGTTCCTCTGGTATACCAAGATTTCTCGATTACCTCTTTCTTTCCGCCACCAATTGATCTAGAAATCTGTTTATTGTAATGACTAAAGCTGCCCGACCACTGTTTAACTGTAACCACCCCTGTAGGTGTTAGAAGAGTAATTGCATGTTTGTTTTTATCCCTATCTAAAACAGTGCCTATAATCCGTGTAGTCTCATATTCATAGAGAGTTTTCCCTCTCCATTGATAAGGTTTACCTTTGACCGGCTCTGCTGGCAGTTTATAAAAGTCAGCAATATCATACTTGGCAAAGTTTACACCAGAAAGCTCATGGTCATTATAATAATAGCTCAATGAATCCATTTCCCACTTTCCTAATGACCCATCGGCGTATTTTTCCCACTCTTTTATTAATAAACAATCATTCAATTTCTTCAGTGGTTCTTCTGTTGTTATCCAGGACTTTATATTAGACATCTTGTTATCATATTCTTTTTTAAAAGCTTTTTCAGAAATGACAAGCTGCCCGTTTAACATGTCAACTACACTATCCTCACTGAAATGCTGGTTATAAAACGAAGCTGATACATCGTCCAATAAAAAAAGTTTATCTTTTGGCGACTTTAATGTTTTGTACACCTTTTTGCTGATGTAATCTTTAAAACGAAAGAATCTCACTTCTTGTGCAAATTCTGAAGGAACAATGTTGTTTTCAATTAGCATTTTTAAATTAGACAACGTAAGCTTACTTTTTGGTTCTGATATTAAGCTAATAAAGGCCTTCATGATTTCTTGCCTGTTTCCAAAAGAATCAAAGCAGCCTCCTTTTATTAATTGGATTACTTGTCCTTTCTTAATAATGCCGCTCTTAAACATTCTTTCAATAAAGTCGTTAAAGTCACTATATGGTCTATTTAGAACTATATGATGAATAACATCGTCTCCAATTCCATTCATTCCTTTAAGTCCAAATAAAATTGAATTGTTGTTAATATCAGTCCTAAAACCAAAATCAGCCTTATTTATATCTGGGAGGTCTATTTTAATCCCTCTTTGTCTAATGTTTCCGATGGCTGAAGCAACTTTTCCGTAGTTTGTAGCAGCTGTCTTTTTGTTGTCTTTTGTATCCTCGGTATCTATTCCTCCGCTGTTTACCGTTAAACAAGCAGTATTCCAGTATAAAGGATTATATCGATAGTTTAAGTTCAATTCCTGTAATGCAATAATTGAATATGCCAAGGTATGAAGTAAACTAAAACTGTAGCCAAACTGTCTTTTAAATTGAACATTCCAGACATAATTCAACAGGTTATCAGAAGTGCCAATCTCCTTTCCTTTTTTAAAAAACAATTCTTCCACTTCTTTTAGTACATCTTCTTTCTTTTTTGCTATGGATTTCCTAAGATAATTTGATTCTTTAATGTCAAAGTTAGCTATATCTTTATCCATAACCATCTGCATAACCACTTCTTGAGTATCAGCAACACCATAAATGTCCTTAAGGTGCCTCTCCATTACTCTGATTTCCTTTTCGCTTAGACCGTACCGTGTCATTTCTTCATACCATTTATTAAGGTTATTTTTGTATTTAACATATGTATCTACAGGCTGTTCTTCACCGTCTGACATAAGCCTCATTAAAGAATTGGTTACTGCTGCTTCAAGTAAGTTCTTAGGTTTTACTTTGACAACTGATTGATGACCGACTTCAGTTGAGAACTGGAATAAATCCATGATTTCCCCATTACCAGCCATTTCCCATAGCTTATCATCTTCATACTCAATTACGTCTGGATGGATGTATTTGTTGTATGTTTCCTTCAAGCTTCCTTGCCATTCAATTTCATTATTCTCGATTAATTGGTCTAATGTTACTCTAATCTTATCTAAAGCTTCAATTGTAAGAAGGTCAAACTTTACTGAGCCCATGGCTTCACTGTCACCCATATTAAACTGTGTAATATAAGCTCCTTTAGGAGTTTTCATCATTGCATTCGACTTTGTATATTCATCGTTAAAGATAATTACTCCGGCTGCATGAGAAGAGCGCTTATTAGTTAACCCTTCAATTTTTAAAGCTGTTTCTTTAAGATTAGGGTATTGTTCAACCTCCCTAATAAACTCTTTAATTGGCTTCCTGCCAGTTTCTTTGTCACCATAAAAACAATGCTTCAAAGGCCAGTTAGATCCTCTTTCAAATGGAATCATTCCACTTAAATACTGGGATATATCATTATCGATTCCTAAGCCTCTACATGCTGTCTGAAGCGCTGATTTTGAACCCTCAGTTCCAAAAGTAGCAATTTGAAGAACACGCTTGTCTCCAAACCTTTCTCTTAGTGCCTTAAGAATTTTTTGTCTTTTTGATCCTTCAGTATCAATATCGATATCTGGTAGGTCAGGTCTCGATTTATGTATATGTCTCCAATGTGGTAAATCATATTGCATTGGATTAATTTGAGTATTGTCGAGTAGATAATTAACTAAGTAACCTGCAGCACTTCCCCTGGCTGCCCCAACTAAACTATCTCCTCCACACTCATCATCCCAAATAATATTAATGATTTCTCTAACTGTTATGTAATAAGAAGACATAGACTGATTCAGCTTTTGGCTGATTTCCCAAAGTTCACCCAGTTCAACGTTAATCCTGTTCAATATTTTATGAAAAGCTTCTCTCGTTAGTTCGCTTGTTTTTAATTTCTCTTCAAATCCGTCCTCAATTAACTTAAGGAGATATCTATCTTGTTCATCTGCTGATTCAGACATCTTTTTTATATATTCATATTGATCATATGCTGGTTTAAATAAATGTCTTAATTTAAAGTTAGGAAGCTCCATCTTAGGGATAATTGGTTCGTGCTCTATAGTATAGTCTTCAATCATCTCACCAATGAGCATTGTATTTTTTATGGCCTGATCGATGACTTCTTTATCAATGTAGTCCATTCTCTCGTGAATTTCATCAACGTTTTGAACGAAACAGGCTTCATAAAAGGAATCAACTTCTCTTTCTCCATCCTTAGCGTTTAAAAAGGCTTGATGAATTGCTCTATCTTCTGGTCTTAGATAGTGAGCATCTGTTGTAACAATCATTTGCAAGTCATACCCGTTGGCTATATCTATCAGCTTCTTGTTACAGTAAATCTGTTCTTCACTCAGTGCAGGTTGAAGCTCGATAAAAAACTTATCCTTCCCAAAAACCTCTATACACCAAGTTATAAACTCATGAATCTTTAGTTTGTGCTGCTTAATTGACTGAGAATCACCAGTTTCTTCAAAAGCCTTTATCTTTAACAGGTGAATGTTTACCTCAGACCCCAAGCAAGCTGTGGTAGCAATGATGTGGCCTGGATCTTTACTTAATAGCTCCTCTACATCCTTTTTTACTGTCGGCACTCTTTCCATTGTTCCTGTATAAAATGAGTTTTCCCAGGCTTGAGAAGACAGTATTCTTAACTGCTCATGTCCTTTTGGATCCATTGCCAACATCAAGAAATGCGGAAATTTTGTCACTCCCGATTTATAGTTATCTCGAACTTCCTCTAAAGAATCGACTAGGTACGCTTCATTGCCCAATATCAGTTTAAAATCTTCTGGCATATCCCCCTTCTTTTTCATTTCTCTAACTGTTCGAATAGCATCTAAATGTGCTGAGAGGACTTCATGGTCTGTTATGGCCAATCCCTTATATTCCATCTTTACTGCAGTTTTGAGCAGTTCTTTAACTGAGTTTGTTGAGTCTAGAAGCCTTATGTTACTCCTATCTGTGTGACAGTGACATCCTATCAACTTTTCTCCCCCTTAAAACACAAGTTCTTTTTGTTTTGTGCGAACCACCTCCAATTCATAAATCTCGATTTGAGGTGTTTTCTTGCCTTTGTATTCATTTGCCTTTGCTTTGCCAATTACATTAATGACTAACGTTCCATTTGATGCAGTAAGCTGATTAAAGTAATTCTCATCACTTTTAAACCTTATGTATTCAATATCGCCATGCTTAAATTTAACAGTTGTCTTATTCTTTTTCCCTAAATGCTCAATTTGTTCGACTTCAATTTCAAGATCCGTTATAGCTATTAAGGGTTCTTCAACTTTGTAACCCCAATAGTCTTTGTAACCATCAAGTTGAAGGATAAATTCTTTTCTCAATCGTTTTGCTGGGATCTCAAAATCAACATTCTGAATATCTTCTTCGATATTTATGTCTTTAAATTTTTCATTCAGCACTTTGTTCACCAGGATTAAGTTCTGTCGTTTAATTGCAAAGCCCGCTGCATTTGGGTGACCTTCAACAAACTCAAATAATCCAGTATCTATAAGCTCTTTCTTAAAATCCTTTATAAACCCTTTATCATATCCTCGTATAGAGCCACTCAAGATATCTTTACCTTTTTCGGGATCGTTTCTGGCTAACAAGACCGGCTTTTTATATTCTTCTGCAAGCTGATTGGCCACCAGTCCAGTTAGGCTTTTATCTAGAATTCCTTCAATGTAAACAATGAGTACTTTATTCGCTGTTAAACTTTTCTCTTCTATTCTATTTTTAATTTCCACTCCAGCTGCATCTACAATCCGTTTCTGCTTTGCTTTTAGATTTCCTAGAATCCTAACTGTGTCTTCATGTATTGATACAAGCTCAGTTTCACTTTGCCCACGTTTTTTGTAGGGAACCTTTTCTTTAGAAAGGAGGAATGCTCTCATCATTTGATCTTTTTCTTCACTGCTTCCAACCCTAATGGCAGCGTTAATTAAAGGGTTAATAAAGAACTGTGTATTCTGTATGCTCTTGTCACCCTTGGTTGAAAACTCTTGCTTCTTAAACAGCTTCTTTAATAATGGATGTTTTATTTTCTTCAAGCCTTCATTCATAAAATACCTGGTTTCAAGGTTTCTTGAATCAGCCGAATCAGCAATGTTACCAATAGATACAAGGTCTAAGAATTGTTCGGCTTCATTTTTATTTAGCTTTTCATCAATTGCCTGGCAAAATTTATAGGCCATTCCTGCACCTGTCAGAGTTTTATTCGAATAATTAGGCGAAAGTTGATTATTTACTACGATCGCATGTTCAGACACTCGTTCACATTCATGGTGATCAATAACAATTATTTCTGTGCCTCTCTTATTAAGAGCCTCATGTTCCTCAAATTGACTTGAACCTGCATCTGGGATTATGACTAAGTCAACATCATCAGGAATTGTATCAATAAAAATCCCATGCTCTTTCCCATCTTGAATTCTGTAGTGTATATTAGCTTTCGGACAAATCTTCTTTATGTAATTTATAATGATTGAGCTGGATGTGTATCCATCAACATCACTGTCTACCTGAACAAACAATTTATTTTTATTATTTAAATGCCTGATAAGACAATCTGCAGCTTTATCAATATTATTAAGCTTTGAATAATGAATAACTGAACTTTGATCAACATTAACAAACAACTTTGGATCTTCTATGCCTCTATTTTTTAAGATAGTAGCTAAAGGATCGAAATTATAATCATTGTCGCCAATTAGTCTATACTCCATTAAATTCCCCCTTCATCTGTGCCAATCTCAATTTTCCTTCTCATTAGCTCCTCTAGAGTTTCCTTTCCCTTGTCCGCTGGGCTGTCCTTATAATCCAGTAAGCCTTCATAATCCCACAAAACATATACACGAACATAAGGAGTAAATTTTGCTGCGAGCTTTAGAATTTTCTTCTGATATTCAACCAGTTTTTCTTGATATTTCTCCTCTGTTTCATGTTCTTTTGGTGGTCGATATTTATCAAGAGCAATAAAAACTTCTTCAACACCAAGAGACAATAAAATGTCACGGTGAAAATTAGAAATATTACTTGAACAAACAGCACAGGTGAAGTTTGATTCACCGTAAAAGTCTTGGCATTTTAATACTGATTTTTCTGATTCGAAAATCAATACTTTCTTGAACCTTTCTATCGAATTTTTTGTTTTATGTAATCCATATAGATTCATCATTGTTTGATGGTTATATAAGATATTGCCTACTTTTAAAGGCATATATTTATAGCCTGCATCAACTTCTTCTTTAATCATTGAGCGCCTACGTATACCAATCAACCTATTATTTAAATCTCGATGAGGAATGGTAATCCCTTCTGTATGAGGTCTAAAATAATACCCAATCTCAAACTCTTTTAATGTCTTGTGACTTATTCCCTCACCTAGCCACAATTGGTGAGGATAAGGCACAAATACATCTAGAACCGTTTCATTAAAGCTGGGGAGCTCAATATGTATTTTTTTCTTCTTTTTGAACTTCCCCATCCATTCCCAGTCATCAATCAAATCATTGTTTATGTATGTCTCTCTATTCCCAAATCCAAATGTTCTTCCTGCTATTTTGGCAACATATTCGATAGCCTGATTAAAAGAGATATTAATTCCTTTTTGGCTTTTTGCTCTTATAACAAGTTCGAATACATCAAAATTATCCCCACACTCTGTATAACAGTGAAACTGTTTTGCTTCATGATAGTAATACAGCTTATAGCTCCCACCAGAAGCATTGTGACAAACGGTTCTGTAAATTGGATTTCCTTGTTGATCCCACAGATTGTTCTCGCTACCTAAATCTTTTAAAATCTTATGTATATCCTCAATGGTTAGGCTTTCTTTTACTCTGTCTTTATCATACTTCAAAGGGCGCTACACCCCTCATCCTGCTTTTATATTCAATTTCTCAACTGTGATTAGTTCATTGTCAAGATTTGTTGTGAAACAGTCCTTTATCCGCATGTTGCCCATATTGATATGGGAGAAGACTTTAACTTTGTCATACTCATTTCCCCTATTTTTAAATACATGTGTAACAAAATTTGGCTCTGGATAAAATCCTTCTTTTAAAATTGGATCAATTGCATCCTTCTCTTTTTTACTTAAAGGAAGAATTATCATTGCAGCATCTGTTTTATCTGCGATGGCCTTACTTCCTCTCAAGTAAGAAGCATCTATTACTTGTCCTTTTAACCATGCTTCTTTCCAATCACCATTTAGCTGAGTTGCACTCATCATATAGACATCGTATTTGTTACATAAGCCTTTTAACTTATCTGACATAAGTAAAAGAATTTGGTCTTCCCTCAAGTTGACACCGCTTTTTTTGCTCATCTCTGAAAAAATGGTTACTGATGAGTGAATATAATCGAAATAAACGTACTCTACATTGTTTTTAATGACGTTCTTTTCAATTGTTCTTTCAATCTCCTGAATATTAAAATCAGGCAGATGTTCGAACCATATGTTAGACTCTTGAAGAACCTTAGCAGCCTTACGAACAAGTTGTTTTTCTTTTTCATTGATTGTGTTTCTAAGGATTTTTTTCTCTTCTACACTACTAATGTAGGCAAGTGCTAAACTTTGCAATTCTTCGGCCATCATTTCTGTTGAAATAACTGTAGAACTTTCACTCCATGGGTTTGATACCCATTCCTTCTTTTTAGGATCATAAAGTTCAGTTGCACTTAAGCGACAAGCGTCAGCGACCATGTTTCTTGTTTTACCGCCACCTGTAATACTTGAGCGCAGATAGAACTTTTTCTTCCGTGATCCCCGAAAAATTGAAGTAAGCATTTCGCTATTTAATGGAACTCCAATATCCGGCGACTCTTCGAATGAATCCAATAATTCATTAATACCTTCTCCACCCTGGATTCCCACACTTTCAGATGAAGTTCTGAATTTTTCTTTTATGTCTACAATCTTCATTTCATAAGCTGTCAAAATTTCATCAATCGACTTCTTATCAAACTGTTCTTGCATCTTTTCTTGTTCTTTTGGGTCAATCAGAGATTCATCATATATTTCCTTAATATCGAATCCCAAGCCATCCATTTCTCTAAGCAGACTAAACTTTTTTAATCTTTTATAGTGGTAATCAAAGTTTTCGACAACTGCCAACTCTTGTATTTTTTCTATATATTCAAGACCCTTATTATCATGGAAAATTTTATATTGAATATCGTAATCCTTTAGATATCCATCTATTTCAACGTCATTCAATACTTCAGTTCCTTGATGAAATAGGTTGCTCATGGCAAAAAATAATATTGAATGAAACCTTGAAGGAAAATCATCCGAAGTTATCTTATATTTATTGCTCTCTGACAAGATTGTGGGATCTTTTAAAATGCTCCCTAAAACTTGAATTATTGCCTGTTTGTCTTGTAGCAAATGGACTCTCCTTCCTATAGCATTGAGATATCAACTAGCCCTCTTTTCTTTCTCATTCCTTTTTTTATGACCAAAGTAATTTCTTCTCTTTTATGATTCTTTGGATCTTCAGCTGATTTTCGGATGGCTTTTTGTCTAATGTAATGCCGCTTTGCTTCATCATAAACAAATGGAACGATTCCAATGCCATCACCTTCTCTGGGTTGATTATCCAAAGTTTCATAAAAGTACCTAAGCGCTAGTTCAATGCCTTTAAGCTTATACCCATATTCCTCTTGAAACTCTTTAATTTGTTTCAACATCATGCCAGTTGGAGATGTAAGACCATATAAATTGCATATGTATTGAATTAACTCTTTTCTGTGATCTGATTCTTGCTTCCAGGTATTAAAACACTTTTCATGGTAATATCTTTTTTTATAAGGAATGGCTGAGTCTTTGTCTAACTTGGTCTCGCAATAAGGACATTTAACTTGTCTCCCCAAATAATCACTCCTAATAAGGAGGAGAGAATAATCTCTCCTCTTTTATTCTGCTAGAAGGTCTTTTAGATCATCTAGAATTACAGACATGACACCTACTTGCTTACGGCTGCACTCAGTAACTTTTACACCCTTACCTAAATGTTTCTCTGTAATCTCATTAACTTCTTCTAAACGGCCTTCTTCATTAAGCTTCATGCCAATTTCTTTAATTTGATCCATTAATGAGTTGAAATCAAGTTCTTCTGAAGCGTTGTTTTGTTTTTGCTCTTCGTATGTAACAGCAACAATTCCTTCTGCTTGCTCCTGTCTTTCGACTGCCTCAATAATTGCTTTTTCTAAGTTTTCTGCAGTAAATTCAGGAAGATACGTGTCAATGTAATCAAATCGGCTACGAGCAAAATGCTCTTCAGTTTCAGCTAACCAAGCACTTGATTTGATTACTTTTCTATCTTCATCAACACCATTAGAACTTAGATAGAGAACAATATCGCTGTTATCAATTACTGGAGCTAAAACTCGTTTATCCCCCTTCGGATATACTTTGCCTTTTTTGTCTTCAGCAGCATGAGCAATAAAGATAACCGTAAATCCTACGCCAATTAATTTATTGATTTCTTCCCATACTTCAGTTTCATACTCTTTCCAAAGGCCAAACCCATCATTACCATCTTTAATCCGTTCTACATCATATTGCTCGCAGACATATCTAGTCGCATATTTAGCAAAAGCGTCTACTTCATCAACAATGATTGTTTGATACATCTCTTTGGCCTTTTCAGCATTTTTGGTTAACTGCTTGTTTACCTTTTTAAAATCAGCCCAACTATTGATAGGCATGAATTGGACACCGGCAATAGCATTTAATCCTTTTTCGAATGGCAGATATAACGGTTTCTTCATCCGAGTGCTTTGCTTAGTTTTACCTAAGTTGTTAGAACCGTAGATTGTGATAACTTTTCCTTCTAATCCTTTTGCTACTACAGAAACTTGTGGGTTGAAAATATCGATTGCCATTTCAGTTCTCCTTTTATTTTGAATTTGTTAGGTGAGTCGGAGCTCACCCCAGTTATGTATTAGATTAATGATCTATTTTATTTTAGAAAGGGAGATCATCATCTGAAATTTCAACCGGCTTTGAAGGCTTGTTATTAGGAGCACTTCCACCAAACCCAGACTTTTTATTGTTTTCTTTATTTCCTTCTTTCTTAAGCTCGTCTAGATAAATCTCTCTTTCAGTCAACGCTTTTTTAATTGCATCTGCATTAAAAGCATTCTTACTATCCTCATCATAAGGATCATTACCACCTGTAATTAGATACTCTCTTCTTGTAATTGAAGTAATTTCTTTCTTATCTTCTCCAAATGCCGCTACTTTGGTTGTTACTTTTTGTTCTTTATAATTAATGATCTTCCCAAAAACGTTAACGGTAGTTCCCTTTTCATAATTATTTTCAACATATTGTGAGCCTTCTTTTGTGACTACAAATGTAAAAGGAATTACTTTTCCGTTGTACACAGGAATATAGCCATTTAAATTAACTCTACCTGTTTCTTCCCCTTTTACTTTTTCTTCGGTTACGTTCTTTACAAACACCTCAACATCAAATTCTGCTCTGGGATTGAATTCTTCATTAGCATCCAGTCTGTTCACAAAGTTAGCCATTAATTGTGGATATGATTTAAAAATCCCGTGTGAATAATACTCATTTAAGCTAATTTTACCTTGAGTAATTCTTACTTTGTCAGCTTCATCTCTACCGTGTTTTGCGATTGACTTATACTCGCTTACAATAGTCTGGTACCCCTTTGCAACTGCATTATCAGTACCATCATCTTTCTTATACTTGGAAAAGCCTTTAACTGTATGTACTTCGTTAGGTGCAACCTCAATGTCTAATTCAATATTTAGTCCATTTCCATTTTTCCATTCAGTGTGTCGTACTTCAGCTAAAGTTCCTTCAATTGTTACAACGTTTGATGCTTCACGTAATACCGTTTTGTTTTCTGTCATATTTTTAATCATCCTCTATTTTTATTTTTGTTTATTGTGATTTTTCTTTGAATATGTAATTTTTCTAAACTTGCAGTCTTTGATTCCAAGTTCTTTACTAAGTTCTATGTACCTTCTTTTTGGGAACTTCCAATCATTTTGGTCAGAAAAGCATCCTGATTTATTTACAATTTCAAATACCTGCTTTTTTCTGTTAACTTTGATTATCATATTTCCGTAAGCGTACTCTGTGCAAAATAAACGTTTTTTCACTCGCTCAGGATGAGTTTCTTTGACAAGTAGGACATTCCTTATCATCTTTAACAGTGCCTGATCAGGAGTAATGGTCTTGTTGTCTTTAACGTTTTCTCTGTAATAGTTTAACGCTTTCTCTGTTATCCCAAGTACCTCCAAGTAATTCGCCTCCTTCCCTTTAACTCGATTTTATTATATACATATTTTTTATCTTTGTCTACATGTTTTATAAACTTTTATATTTTTTATTTTTGTATTTCATTTGCGCTCTTTTTAATTCGAATAAAATTATCATTTTATTTAAATTTAAAAGCCCCAATAAGGGACTCTTGTTAGTTTGTTCCTTCAACCTTACTCGTTAAGTAAGCTACTTGTTTTTCTAAATCAGCAACTCTTTCTTCGAGAGTTTTTGGCTTAGGTGCATTTTTCTTCTCTTCAAGCTCAATTGCTGCTTTTTCAATTTCCTCTAATGTAGGAATAGGTTCACTTTTTCTCCAGGCAGTAAAGATATGTCTTCCGTTGTCATTTACAAATTCCCAATCATAAGATTCGTCTGAACGAGGGAACATATACATTAAAACTTCCGGAAGAATTGATCCATGGATATTCCAAATTTCTGATACGTCTTGTCCAACTTTAAACTCCACAAAAACATCTCCTCAATTATCAATTTCTTCTATATTCTATCATATTTTCATTATATAGGTAAAGAGTTTGCTATTTTCAAACAAGCTCACTCCACAACCACATATCCATTGTTTGCAATGAAAAGCCATCAGGCAGCTGCTTCATTTTCACATTTACATTGTATCTTCTGCCTGTTGTTTTATGTACAATAGCCAGTTCTTCTCCATTAAAGAATCGCACAATGGCCTCATCAAATGCAATTGGCTGATTAACCACATAACCTTCCTTTAAAGCTCTAATAAACAAATAGGGATCATTTTTATACAGCTCATAAAGAATGTTCGCATATTGCTCGTTCTTGTCTCTAAGTAGTTCAAAATTAATCAACGGTATGTATAAGTCTTTGTCTGATAAATTTAATTTGTTTCTAAAGTATTTAATTGCTTCATCTTGCTCTTTAGAAATGATGTTTGACATTCAGTTAACCCCTTTATTCGTATGATAACTAGGCTAATCTTAGAGACTAGCCCAGCATTGCCTTATAAATATTCTACTAGACCATCGTCTTTAGCCCCTTCTGCTATTAGACTATAGGCAGCCAGAAGATACTCTTTGATTTTCTCTTTAGTTTCTTCCCCGAATGCATCAAAACCAATTTTAACATCGCTTGAGTAATTAATTTTCCTATTCCCTACTTGAACTACATTTTCCTTTTTAATTTGAGCAATAAAATAAGCATTTGCTAGGTTCTTTCCTAAATACTCCTCTGTTAATGGATCATAATCATCGAAAACCTCATACCGTATTTCTCCGATTCTAAGCTTCTGCTCACTCATACTCTCATCCCCTGTTTTGAAATTTTTGGTACTACTAAATTATATACCAAAACCCATAAAGGGAACAAGTGTTCTCGTTAAGAATTTTTTATTTATAATCGATTACTGTATCATCTAAGGCTAATCTAGGTGTGCCGCTGTCGTATGTATTATGTATTAAAGTTGTACTGGAAGCATTAAACGTTGCAAATGGATGCGAAAGCACTCTTGCACCAATACCTTGAACATCATTCCTTATTAATCGAACCTTTTTTGTCCCGTTTAAATATATTCCATAGCCTTGATCTGAATCTCTGTTAAACATAATTTCATTTCCTCTAACCATATGCTCAGAACCGCCTATTAAGTGGATCGCAATGATTGCTTTGCAATTATAGATCTGGTTATCACTTATTCTGATATTGTACATATCAGCTGCCCCCATAATTGCAACATTTCTTGGTTCAAATATCTCATTCCTTGTTAGGAAGACTTCTGAATCTTTATCCCAATATATCCCGTAACCTTTTCCACTCAATAAGAAATCGTTTAGCTTAATTCTGACTGCCTGAGATCTCTCACAATATAGACCTCCGTAAAGATTGGAGAACGTATTATTTAAGAATTTAACGTCATTCGAATCCATCACTTTAATTGCATATGCTGAAGTTGTACCTTTCCCTTTATTATTGCTTACTTTAATATCTGATGAATTTCTCACCTGGATCTGAATACAATCGCTGTCCTGTATTCTGTTGTTTGAAATGGAAACATCTTCGGCCATATGTGTTGCTATTGCACAATTTGAAGCGTTCTTTACGGTATTATTATCAATCGATACCCCTTTCCCTCTAATCATCATGCCTATTTTAAACCCTTGAATATTGTTATCAGTTATTTGAATTCTGTTGCCAGTCTCAGTGCTCGAAACACCTACAGAGTCTATTCCGTACTCTTTAGACCCCCCTTCATTTATTATCTTGTTACCCTTAATACTCACATCTGTACTGTAGCCATATGAAATAACATTGTCACAGTAGTTATCTTTGATGGAAACTTTACCGCTTGTATGAGCAGTAACCGAACCACGACCATTTTTTCTAAACCTGCAATCCGATATCGTTAACTCATAAGGATGATCATACTTTCTTCCGTTTTCTCCGTAGCCCTCTAAATCAATACCTAGTTGAGGGCCAATTGTATCTCCTCCAGCTTCCTCTATATCACAGTCTTCAACCAATAATCCTTCACAACCGTTAGTAGCTAAATTGTTCCGTCTCCCTCTTTTTAGTTCGCATTTTCTTACGGTAACACTTTTGGAAGGCGTATAAACCATCCCTGGGTAATTCATCATTCCGTGAGCTGCAATCCAAATGTTGTCTCCAATACAATCTGAGATTTGTACATTTTCAATCAAAACATTTTTGCTTCCATGAACATGTATTCCAAATCCCCATTCATGTGTTTTTCTATCGGTATCAATTAGAGAATAATCATGTTGATACCGGTCACCTATAATACGACCTCCTCTAATTATTACGTTCTCTGCAAGCCCAATATAAAAACAAGAATAGCCCTGATACCCATTAGGGTTAACTTGAAACACTGCTTCTGGATCCAAAAGGAGCTCCATATTTGATGGGATTTTAATTCCCCCACCAATTTCAGGATTTCGTTGATTTAATGTATTTACTGAATCAATAATAAAATTCCCTTTTGGAACTTCAACAATAGGAAAGTTGTTCTCTGATGCATATATAAGAGCTTCATTAAATCCTTTAGTTGTTTCAATTGGATTCGAGTTAAATGCATTTATTCCCCACTGATCAAAGTCAACATAGTATCGTATGGATTTATTCAACAATGTCATGGTGCTACACCAGCCATACAATACACATTTTCATTAATGAATTTAGTTAGAACAGCAATATAGTCATAAAAAACTTGATTCTGCGTTCCATTGCGTCCAGCCAGTGTAAAAGTATTAAACATTTCTCTTCGTTGTTCAGTGCTTATTTCAAGTTGAATACTCATACCAGTGCTATTTTTATTAGCAATGTTCTGCTCATTTGTGCCTGCTAAACGGGAATCTTCAGACAGTAATTCTGCAGAAAAGCCTGCATCGGTAAGTAATGATGTGATCTTTGCTGCTTTTTCTCTGTCTGTCCCACCAACTAAAGTGTGTTTCTTACTTGATGCATACCCATGAATTGAGATTGTTAAATCATGCTTACTCAATAAATCTAAAGCTTGAGGTTCATCGAAATTCGTACTTGTAATATGCAACTCAGAAGCTCCTGGTATCCTTAAACCTTCAAATAGATAGGCAGAGTAAGACTTACTTAATTCTCTTGCAAGCTCACTAGTCCCTCCTTCAATACCTCCACCATGGGGTGCCAGAATAAGCACTCTCCTGTCAACATCGGTAGTTAGAATGTTATAGCTCAAAGGTGACTCATTTTCTTTCAACTCTTCAAAATTACTATACTTATCTGCAGCTAGAACTGAATTGGGATTAAACAATGCAAACAATGAAGTAACTAGGATTGGAAAAGACTTCTTGTCTGTGATATACTTATATAGCTTCGTAACCTTGCGAAGTGTGCGGTAGAGAAGGACTGGCCCGCCAAAGCTTGCCTTCTCTGCCCCCTTAACTCTTTTTTCTACTATTCTGTTTTTAAACTTTAACAATCAACAACTCTCCTTAAATAGGTTTATTTTTATTTTTTACTTTCATCTTATAAGCAATCACATTAGTACCACCCCCTTCTCCGAATAAAAAATTACTTTTATGCAGACTCAATACTGATGCCAGTATCTTTTAACAATTCAATTTGTTCCGATGGAATATCCGATTTCACCATACTCCACCCGACTAAGGTCATTCCGTAATAAAGATCGGTTAGTTCAACTTCATCATTCAACTCACCTTTTAATCGAATCATTCGATCTTTATATTTTTCATGACCAACAATATCAAAGCTCTGATTATAAATTGCATATGTTTTACCGTTTGCTTCGTTGTCTTGATATGGGGTATAGACTGCCCTGCCGTCAGACAAGCTCGGATCAGTTTTCAACCATTCATATACCTCTTCATCAGATTGAGCAAGCAAATATGTAAAGATACCCCGCTCACTTCCCTTGGGTGCAAAGTGCTCTAACATAATTTCATATAAGTTCATTTCAATTACCTCCCTGGATTCTGGTTAAAATATCGTTTTTATCTAGATTTCTGTTTACTTATTTCTTCTAATTTTATTTTTATCCAACAAATCAATAATGTAAGTTTCAAACATGTCATCCCAATAAGGATCTGTTCTCGCTATGTATTTCTTTGTTCTTCCGTTCTCCTCAATCTTAAAGGTTTGCCCCTTTTGAATATCGGTGAACTTTTTCTTTCTCCATATTCCCCTAATCAACACATCAACTTCTTTAACCTCAACTGTTTGCTGCGGCATCACATTCCTCCTTTTTGATTTTCGTGTATCAAGCCTGTACAATATTCAAAAACCCTAAAGGATGATGAACATGTGTGGCAGGTTCACTTTATTTTCTGAGTTTGATGACATCATTGAGCAATTCAATATAGATCAATTCTTACCTGAAGGTGAATATCACCCTAGCTATAATGTCGCTCCTTCACAAAACATCCTGACAATCATCAACGATGGATCCAATAACCGTCTGGGCAAACTTAGATGGGGTCTTATCCCTCCATGGGCTAAAGACGAAAAGATCGGCTATAAAATGATTAATGCCCGTGCTGAAACATTGTCCGAGAAACCCAGCTTTCGAAAGCCGCTCGTAAGCAAACGTTGTATCATACCGGCTGACAGTTTTTATGAATGGAAACGCCTTGATCCAAAGACTAAGATTCCTATGCGGATTAAACTTAAATCGTCCAATCTCTTCGCTTTTGCAGGCTTATACGAAAAGTGGAACACACCAGAAGGCAATCCTTTATACACTTGCACAATCATTACAACAAAGCCTAATGAGCTTATGGAAGACATCCATGATCGGATGCCGGTTATCCTTACTGATGAGAACGAAAAGGAATGGCTCAACCCTAAAAATACTGATCCTGATTATCTACAAAGCTTACTGCAGCCATATGATGCTGATGACATGGAAGCATACCAGGTTTCATCTTTAGTGAATTCACCTAAAAACAATTCACCTGAGCTCATTGAATCCCATTAAGTACCACTGCCATATCGCTTTATATATCACCTTCGCTTAGCTAATATGTTCTAAGTAGGAGGTGATATTTTGTTTGTATCGCCAATGCTATTGCATTCAATAAAAGAGCCTTTTAACGACGAGAACTATATCACTGAGCTCAAATTTGATGGAATCAGACTCATCCTTTCTAAATTTGATAATCAGATTAAGCTATACACTCGTCACAACAACGAAGTAACAAGTAAGTTCCCAGAACTCATGGACTTAGATATTCCAGATGGAACAGTGCTCGATGGTGAAGTTATTGTAGCTGCCTCAGGTGGTGCTCCTGACTTTGAGGCTGTAATGGAACGTTTTATGTCCAAAAAATCAGCTCATAATATTGTTTACTGTGTCTTTGATGTTATCTACAAAGACGGTCAATCAATTGCAGCTAAGCCACTCACTGAGCGTAAGACAGTTCTGAATTCACTTGAACTGGATCATCCTAATGTCTTTGTTATAGAGGGAACTCAAGGTAACGGTCTTGCTTACTTCAACCTGGCCAAAGAAAAGAATTTAGAGGGAATCGTAATCAAGAAAGCTAACTCCCCTTATGAGATCAATAAACGTTCGCATAATTGGCTTAAAGTGATTAATTACGATTACACTGAGGTTCTCATAACTGGCTACACCAAAAAGGATATAAAATTCCTTCTGTCTTATCCTGATGGAACTTCAGCTGGATTTATGGAATTTATGCCACATGCAGAACGAACTAAGTTCCACTCTATGAAACAAGTTAAGTCTGAATCTGATGAATATGTATTTATCGAACCTATCTTATGTAACGTTAAGCACAGATTTAAGACTAAGCACGGTAAACTCCGCATACCTTCCTTTGAATCCTGGAGAGTGTAATCTCTCCGTTACATAACTTCTTAGAGCCTAGCCTTTTAAAATTCAATGAAAATTTAGTACATGGATCAATTAGTATTCATCCATTCATCGAAGCTATAAGGATAATCAACAGTCTCTATAAACCCTATTTCTTTTGCCTTCTGACGGATTTTCATACATCCTTCATAGCTGTAAGCCCATATTTCTTTATAATCCCTCAGCTCGCCGCATTTCCCTGTTATGATGAACTTTCTAAAACTGTTGACCAGTTGCCACATGTTGCCTCCATGCGAAAAGCCGTTTGGACTCCCGTATCCCATTTCATACGGATAAACGTCATCACCCGTGTAATCATCAACGAAGAACAGTTTTTTCTTAAACCTGAAATACGCTATACGATCCTTTGACTTGCGGTAGAATGTACGATGATCAATGCTTGCAATAAGCTTTATCAGATCATTAATATCGTTCATGCGTTTTATTTGCTCTTGATTTGGCACTACGGTTACCTCCTTCCATTAAAATAAATATTTTATTTTAAATGCTATTTTTCTTTAAACCTTTTTAAATTTCCAAGCTTCATTTCACCTTTATTACTGCAAGCAGGTTGTCATACGCTTGCCATATAAAAGAGACTGGACATTTTTGTCTCGGAGGTGAAATAAATGGAATTAATCTTAGATTGTTTCGTGAATTGGTCATTTGACAAAATCATGGACTACATCTTAATTGCAGGACTTTATTTTGTGTTCAAATCGAAATCTAAACAGAATTATCCTGATCACTTCGAAGAAAAACGCCGGCATAGAAATTAATACTTTATGATCGTTATCGATACGTGTGCTTTTTCGATAACGATCCATCCTAATATGTTTAGTTAAAAACTATCTTTTATTCAATCTCTATATTCAACCCAGTTGATCCAACTTTGATTTCCCTCATCTCTCCAATCTGTGGCATATATAAATGTTTCTTTTCATTAGAAACAATTTCACCCTTCCAACAACCGTTTTGCACAAAGGATTTTGTCCCGATTGGTAAAGTTTGAAGATCTGCGTTCTCTATGTATTCTCCCTCCTCTCTATAAATATCTCCTTGTTCAGAAATCCTCCTTTTCGAAACTTTAATGTCGATTTTGTAAAGTGAATTTTCATCCTCAATCATTAATTTATATAGCCAATCAGTTATTTTTGATTGCTCTTCACTACCGTTAACCATATCGAAAATCTTCCTGTACATGTCATTCCTCTTCTTTTGAAAAATACTTGTCTACCACTTGTTTTTCTAAGTAAACGACACCGTCTATCAATATGCCTCTATGTATATCTACATCTTCAACAGTAACGGTTCCGCCTTTCCAGAAGTTATTTAGGCAATCTTCTTTAACAGTTAATGTTTGACCCTTATAATAATCATTCGAATCTTCTTTATTACTATTCAATTCAAGAATCTGGTCATTAAATTGAATTGTCACACCATCAGCAATTATCTTATCTCGCCCAACTTTACTTAGCGAATCCGCTAAAATAACAAACTCCTGATTATATTCTCCTCCATTAACATCCACTGTAATTGAGTATTGATTTCTTTTTTTCATTGATTTCCCTTCCGACCCCATCAGCTTGTCTAATAGTGTCTAACAACTCTTTCTTCTTGAAATAGGTCTTTTCCAAACGATTTACTTCCTTTTGCAATTCAGTAGCAGCATCATACTTAACGATCCATTCTCCTACTCCACAGACTTCTCTTTGTTCTTTCTCAAACGTTTTTATGTGATGGCCTTCAAACCAAACCCTTACTCTTGTTCCGTTTTCAAATTCATTATTAAAAGCAGCTGCTTTCTCAGTTCCCGCATAAATACATTTATACTTGCTGTCATCGACTACATAAGTGTTCATTATCTCCGCTCCTTTAAATCACGATTTTAATTTAACTTTAATGTGTATCATCTTGAGAAAATCCCCTTTAATTGGTAAACTCATACTTAACTTACATAAGAGTAGGTGATTCCTTGAGTAAAACAATCGGTATTACTGGATTTTTCTTAAGCATAGTAGTGCAATCATTTTCGGCGAATGATTCGCTATCCCACAAGATCGCTACGGGTTTATTATTTGTATCAATAGCAATTTATAATTTTGACCACGCTAAAGATTATTCCAAAGCATCCCTTGTCGTAATATGCCTCACCTTTTTCGTACTTGCCTTGGGTATTCATAAGCTTCTTTCCTTTTCGAGTGACTTATTTGACAATGTGAATATAAATTTCGGAGTAATATTCATCCTCCAAATCACATTAATAATTGGATCTGTTGCAATAGCTATCAGTATAATGAAATTTATCTGTGATCGTCTAAAAAAGAAACCTAACGGTAAAGAGTGTTAATTCCTCTTTGCCTTTTTTATGCTAAATACTTCTTCTTATGTGGTCTTCTATGTACAAAATCAAATGCTATATCAACTTTTGCATTTTCCTTCTCCTCTGCTACTCGCTCCGTAACAACGATTAGTTGTCCATTTTCCTGGCGGTCAATGCTATGGACTGAATATCCTTTAGCAGCGTAATATTCTCCGATAATCTCATCAACGTGGTTGCTAAGCAGATTCCTCTTTATCACCAACATAACCTCCACTTATTTTATTTTTATTCTATAGTTTTTTATGATTCCATCCTATAATCCATCTCTCCATTTGCCTTCTCATCTATCACGACATTAACCGACACACAATTTCCATATGTATGGGAGTAATTTCGCTATTTTGCCTTCTTTAAAAACCATATAATGTAATTGCAATACATTAAAAGGAAATGGAGATGGTTCAAATGAAATTAAGAAAAGTATTGACTGGTTCTGTTTTATCTCTTGGATTACTCGTTTCTGCTTCTCCTGCATTCGCTACTAGCCCATCTGCTATGGTTAAAGAGAATAACATTGTTCAAGACGAAATAAGTGTGAAAGAATTGCATACAAAGTATATTTACCATCACAATATTAATGATTTTAAAAATATTGAGAAAGACGAAAACGGTAGAAACTGGTACTTAAAAGGCATTGAATATAAAGATGGATGGTATGTAGGGAAGTACCAAGCAAATTATTGATTTATCGAGGGGGTGTTCCCCCCTCTTTCATTTTTAGGAGATTTTTTGCGCTCAATGTTTTCAAATTCCCCTCTATTTACTTGTGCAAGTATCATTACAGTATCAATTATGTATTTGTTGCAGCCTATCCTTTTGTCCTCCATTCTGAATCTTGTCGTTCCTCTTTAAAACGATTTAGCCACTCTTTGATCTTTAGTAATCTTTCGGATGAAAAGTTTTTGTTTGATGAGTTGTACCACTCTTCAAATGCAAAGTCGTGCTTTGAGCTATTGCAAGATTTACAAGCAGGTATGCAGTTGCTTATATCATTAGCCCCTTTGTGATCTACATGCTCTTTATGAAAATCACTTTGTATATAGGTTCCTTTGAATAATATCTTATGATCTTCAATTTTCAGCCCGCAATAGGAACACTTGTTGTTAAAATAGTCTTTGCACTTTTGCCACTGTACATCTGTAATGTTATGTTTCTTGTGAGCATCTCTTTGTAAACGGTAGTTTTTTAATTTTAGCTTGTTCTTTTCTTGCCAGATTTGTTGTGTTTTTTTCTTTTTCAAACTTGAGTTGTATTTCTTTTTGGCCTCTTTCATCCCTGGAAGAAGATTTCTTTCCCTCATTCGTTCAAGCTGTTTGTCATAATTCTTCAACATGCTTTCTTTAGCCTTTTTTAATACACAAGCTTTACAGTATGAATGAAGTCCATCCTTATTTTTCTTCACAGAGTAAAAATTCTCTTCAGTTGCCGGTAACCAGCTTTTACAACTTATACAATTCTTGTGATAATATCCGTTTATTATTTTATGCTTTTTACTATCAATTAATTTTTCACCTATATTAATTGCCCCCTGCTCTTTAGTCTATCTGTTAAACACATAATCATCAGTTAATTCCCTCTTGAATCGATAAAACTGTTTTATTTGATTTAGATCAATCCCAACCCAGCAATTGTCCACCATCCACCCTTTTGGTTTTAATTCACTTACGAAATGCTTTCTGGCTTCAATATCATCAGAATATATGTACAATCGTTCTTCATATGTTCTTTCTTCTATTAGTTTCAGAAAAGTTCACCTCTCCTTATCATCCAACAAAATACGTAATATCTAATTCAAAATTAAAATCAGGATGAAGTCTCCATAGCTGATGTCCTAAGTAAGTTTTCTTGGCGTAATTTAAGCAGTTTCTTGTACCACTTTTACTTCCATCATAAACAGCTACTATTGCCTCACTGTGATCAATCATGTATTCATTTCGCTTTTGCATCTTAGCTGGCGAAAACTCTCCTGGTTTCTCTCCACTAACTTTATATTTATCTAATTCTTCAACATTAATAATCTCATCTGCTACATTAAGCATACGTTTGTACCACATTTTTTGGTCTGCAGACCAAACTTTATCTTGTTCTTTGAAAGGTGTGGCAATTATGTTTTTGATATGAGGGTGTTTCTTCTTTAGAATATGCACACACCAACAAGCAGCCTGATCAGTTCCTAACGCTCCTCCAGTTATAAACCTATACTTGTTTTCCTTAGTGATTAATTCTTCAATTACTGCAAGCAGCTTATCTTTGAGTTTAAGCATTGTTGGATTTTTCATATCGTATCCACCCAATTTGTTCGGCCTATGACCAGTGAAGCACACAGTTTTCTTTCTTATAGACTCCTTTTCTTGATATATCCGCTCACGTTCATTTCTCTCAATTTCCATCTGCTTAATATATTCTGGATCACTAAGTTTTTTGAAATTGACTATCGGTTCTCACCCTTTCTTTAAAACAGTCTTTTTATTCAACCATTATTAACAGACCTATTCATACTCAACAATGACTTCATGGTTATCTACAAATAGATCATTCCCATTTGATAAGTGTACCCAGAAAGCTTCTTCTGGTTCTTCTCTATAGTCATAAATAGCAATTACCTTTGTATTTGATTCATCATTTATCGGTTTACCTACAGTTATTTTTGTGTTTTCTTCAGGTAAAATAATCGATTTAATCATTTACATCAATCCAATCCAAGTTTGTTTTACACTGTTGCCCCAAGACATTCAATAACAGGACTCAATATTTTTCGTTAATATACTTGGCCCCAACTTTTGTGTGCTAGAATTTGACAGACGCACTTGCACTTTAACATTCTTCATTTCGGCCGAAATTGTGTCAATTCTTCCCGCCCAACTAGGACTCTCTTCCTCAGGAGTAGGATAAAGTTTAAACCGCCAACTAATCTCACCTGGTTTAGTAGCAAATCCTTCGTAACTGTCGTAATTTCCAAAAGAAGAAGGTGCAGGAAGATGGACAGCAAGAATACTTATATTGGTTCTGGCAGCACTCGGTGGGTTCAATTGCACCTTATAGATTAATGCTACACCTTTAGCATTTTTAAGATTTTTATCTACCGGCTCCAGTATTACACTGCAAGGCATTGGACTGGCGTTTGTTTGAATGGGATAGGCAACAATAATACTTAAAAAGGATAAAACTAAAATAAATCGTTTCATTGAAAATTCCTCACAATTTTTTTAGTTAATTTCCCTTATTTCTGGATTGATTATTCATTTGTATTTGATTAAAACTTCAATTTTATTTTGATTTAATCTCAACAATTAGACTGTCAGGATAGTTTTTCAAATCAAGTGCGTTTACATGACAGTGACCTACATATCCTTCTTTATCAACGTAATTATAATAAAACTTTTCCCCATTATTAATGATAACTTCGCCATTATGTGTATACTCCATCTCTGTTCCTTTATACCAAGTTACTTGAACTTTTGTGCCAGGTTTGATTTTATTTAAATCAAATATTGTTATTTCTTTTAGCAGGTTCATTTTCTCCATTTTTATTCCCCCGATTCTCATTAAACTTCAATTAGACTCTGTTTTTAATCCCAATTAAAATGTTTGGGTCTAGCGACAAATTCGTAGTTCTCCTCCCAATCAAATTGTCTCAAACCATCTTCTTCAAATTCCCAGCATTCGCCGAGTAAAGGATCGTCTAATTCAGGAACTCTTTTTTTTAAAGTTCGAAGTTTGTTGAGATGACTAGCTGTTTTAAATTTAACTTTATCCATTGGTGCAAATTTCATTTTTCCATCTACTTTCTTTTAATTTTTCTTATTTCAAAACGCCATTTGTATGCATCTGTACCAATTCGATTGAATAGCTCTTTTCTTGCTTTTGTTTTTGAAGGCTCCTCAATTCCAAAGCAAAACTTTCGTGATCTAGTACTGTAAACTCCGTATAAAACATTATTCTCCATCTTCCATCCTCCGATTCTCTTTAAAATTTTACTTTTATCTAAAGTTTTCAAATCTATGATGCTATTTCTCTTTTGTGCCCATGTTTCTTTAGAAGATCAACAATAAAATCGGCACCTTTAGGAGTAACAAGAGTAATTGTTTTAATTCCAACACTTGTCTCCTGGGTCTTCACTTGAAAGAATCCTCTTTCTACATATTTTTGATATGGGGCGTTTTTGTTTGTTCCATCAATAAGAACTTTATTTTCCCTCAAAAAGCGAAATAAATTGTTTTGGCCCATTCCTTTTATGCCAATTGCTTTTGCCACTTGTCCTATTTTCATTAATCCATCTGTATTAAGAAAGCGATCATATTTCTCCACTTTTGGTTCAGCCAATGTTAATTGCTCCTGCAATTCTCGTTTTGCTTTTCTTTCAGTGAAATAAGCAATGGCACGTTCATCTTCATTCATATCTAGATATGTATCAATTAGGGACGGTCTTGCTTTTAACGCCTTCTCCATTTCTTCAAATTTAGAAACATATTGAGCTGTGAATAATACCCCTTTAGCACCAGTCATTTTATTAGCAACCATATCGCATCCTTTTCGGGTTAAATGGAAATGCTTCAATGAGCGACCAGTTGCATCTTTATATGTACTTTCTAAGAAAAATTCCACTGAACGCAATTTTGCGTTTAGTAAGATCGCTACATATCCATCAATACTTCTAAGTAAATCTGTATGTCTCTTACCTACCATCTCTGCCACTTCACGGCTGTCAACCAAAAGCTGTCCATTCTGTTCAATTACTGTTAGATAACTTTCCATTAAATACCTCCGTCTCATTTAATTTAAAATGCATCTTTTATCACTTCTTTGCAGCATAGCTCTCAAAGAATTCTTCAACTGATCTTAGATAACGGTATTTATTTGGATCTTCTGGGTTTCTGAATCTCTTCGATAACACCAATGACCAATTAAACATCAATGGGGAAAATCTTGCCCATTTGCTAAAGCTTAACTGTAGGCCTTTCCATTCCCTACCCGCTAGTTCTGCTAATTCTAGAATCTGATCTTCTTTTATGTTCACTTCGTCTTCAAACATCACTTGAATTTCTTCGTATGGTTTATGCCCAAAACAACAGTGGCGTGTTTTTAATCCAATTTTGAAATTTAAAATATCAATTAAATGAATCATTTGTGTATCAAGTTCATCATATGGGATACCATTTCGGATGAATTTTTCTCTTTGGTTTGTTTTCACATTAACCTCCAATAACAGTTACACCTCCTGGCCACTCCACGCTTCAAATTTTTCTATTGCAGCCTTTTGTTTATTTTCATGATTAATTTGCTCCTTTATGGAGTTTTCATAGTTAATAACTTCATTGATTGCCATCTGTATGTAATCGTAATCCCACTTTTCTTCGAAATAACTCGGAGCGAAGTCTCCTTCTCTTGTAAGACACTTGAATTTTTCTTTCCTGAAAAAACCGCGCACCTTTTTATATAAAGATACTTTGACAAAACCTTTTGAGTGTCTATCGTTATAAATGCTAACGGCATACTCATTCCCTTCAACTGATGTCACGGGATATTTGTGCAAATGAAATTCCTTCATTCCACGTCCTCCTCATAAAGTCGTTTGTATCTTTGAACTGCTTTTCCTTTCGAATATAAAAATTCAGGTTTATATAAGATTAAAACCGGTAGTTTGTCTATGGTCAGAACAGTGTTGTCGTCCTTATCTACGACTAATTCAGCCCGTTCAATTGTTTCCTCCAACGGTACGTTACAGTGTTCAAATGCTTTTTTAATCTCTGCATCGAAAACCCGTTTCTGTTCATCAAACGTCTTCCAAATATCATTTTGCCAGCCTTCAATAGGTGCAGAATTAACCAGAAATGATTCTCCATCCGGCGTAATCATTCGGAACTTCAATTCGTTGTTATCTATTTCCTCCATCACTCAACGCCCTCCTTATCCCCAAAGGTATTTTATAGCACTAACAATTCCATAAACGATCCAGGATGAAGCGAAAAACAACAGTCTCCAATTTTGAGTGACGATCTGTTTGTTCTGACATTCGACCGTCTGCCCTAATTCCTCATTCCTGCGACGCAATTCCTTATTTTCTTTTTCGATAACGTCGATCTGTGCCTGTAATTGCATTTCACTTGTCACTCCGCGCCCTCCTTTACTCTTTCCATTGGAACCCGATATTTAAATTCACCTGTTTCGGACTTAATATCTTAATTCGGCTCCAATCTTCAAACAAACTTTTCAAATCGTTCTTTGTTGATACAGTTTTAACATGGAACGTCTCTAAATCGATTAAATGTATCTTATTTCTATTTGTAACATCCATTTTCACAATCCAAACATCGTCATTTCTTAAAATGAAGTATCCATCTTGGATATCATTAATTGATAACCCTTTGCGCTTCTCTTGTTTTACTTTCAAATTGATTGTCATTTCACACCCTCCAATAACTCAGGATTTTGATAAACGTCTCCGATTACTTCAATAGTTGCATATTCCACCCACCCGACGGCAGTCACGTCATAATCAGCGGAAATTTTTGATACATCTACTTGGAAAACGCCATCTGAAAACTTAACTTCGCAAACATCTGATGATTCTTTATCATCACTCGTTATTTTTACTATAGACCTATCATAAATAAATTTGCCTCTTACCTTTGCTCCCCACATGAGAGCCGCGTTTCTATTCGTGCTGTCTACAACCGGAACCAAAACATCTGTGTATAAACGTTTCAAAGTCCAATCGCCGTTGCTTTTGATGATAAGGCTCAAACCTTCATCATCCCAATAATGCATCTGCTCGCCGTCCCAAACTCTGTATGCTGTGTTCATTCAACTGGATCCTCCTCATCCGTATTTATGATTGCTCCAATTAGCTTAGTTAAATGAATCACTTGATCTTTATTTACAGCTGTGATTGCACCATACGGATGCTCTATGAAACATACTTCATTATTTTCATTGGTATATAAAGTACAATTACATGTAGTACACACATAATTTTCGTTAATCGTTTGGTCTGCTAAATTAATTAAAGACCCTTCATCATGATCCAGCACTTCAATTTTCTTACCTTCTTCATAATCACTGATTTCAAGTTTTAACTCACCGAAAAACACTAATGGTTTAAGACAGAGCTTCAATTCATCTAATGATAATTCCAAGTGATATCCCCCTCCAATTCGAATCTCGATGAAACTTACATTTTATCCACTAATTTTAATTTTGTTACCTTAGTGAAAATTACACAATTCAATATGTACTTACTTCTTTGCCCTTACTTTCTTCTTCTCTTAACATATCTTCAGCTATATACATCCCCTCGTAAGCATAATCAATTATTGAATGAAATTCTCCGATGACTCTTCGTAAATTTTCCTCTTCTTTGTATGCTTTTAATCGCAGAATCGTTTTCATTAATTTATCGAGCTTTTCATCAAGCAACATAGCTCTCTTTACCATCTCCTATATACATATTATTTGTATTTGAATAAACTATAACCCATCATTTAATATCTGTCAATTAGATTCGGCCAATTTATGTGACCGAATCTAATTTTAATCTGAGAACATAAAGATCAATTCATTGATGTCATCCCTAAGCTTAACGAGGCTTTGTGGTGTAACTGAAATTGTAATATCTAATTTCTCTCCCTTGAAACAAAGTAGGAATTGATAATGTTCTGAAGTCAGCAATTTTTTTGTAAGTTTCAGACTAACCTCTTTGTAATTATCTTGATCAACAAATATATTCAAAACAATACCTTCATTCTCCTCTTGCTGCTGATTACATTATGTTTAATGGAGTCTTTCTTTTTTTTATTTTTACTCAGGCAATTCTTCTGTATTTGTTATTTCATATTCCATATCACTTAATTTAAAATTTTCAACTGATCCGTCAGCTTTTAAAAACGAGACTTCTTTAGATAAAAGTAAATTTTCACAAATCCTGGTTACTAATGTTTCAGAGACTTCTGGACTATCTGCTTTGTTTTTGAGTACAATCTCCAGATTCAGTGCAATATTGTTTAAATAACCTGCCATCCTCATTCTCCTATGTTCAATTTTCTGTGATAAACCCTTAAGGTGTTAAGGGAACGTGCGTTCTGTTTTGTATAATCATTATACATAGAAAGTAGGTGTTATGCTAGTGGTTATTTATCGGCTTCGTATGGTATGATATGTATTATGTCTTTCCATAACAGAACGCAGGAGGATGTCCGATTATGATTAAAGTTGAGATCGGGCAATGCTTGATACCTGAATTATGTAGAAAGAAAGACATTACAATCAATGAACTTTCAGAGATAACTGGGATTAAGAAACAGCAGCTGAGCGACTATAATCGATTAGTTAAAGTAGATATGTCTATTCGAACTGCAAAAAGAATTGCTGCTGCTTTAGATTGTAATGTCGAAGACCTCTATGAATTCAAGGTTGAAAGGCATTGAAACGACTAAGACTTTGGTCTTGGTCTCCTCCTTAGTAAACCATATGGTTTACATGACCATCTTACTACATTTAAACATGTATTTAAAGTGATTATTTTGTCTATTTTTGTCGAAATGCGAATTTTTTCACAATTTTTTGAGATAAAAGAAAAATCCATTTAACCAAAATAGTCAAATGGATTTCATATTTAAATGGTCGTCTCTTTTAGACCTAGTTCTTCTGCGTAATATTTATTAACTTCTTCCTCATTAATATAATCTTGCATTGAATAAACTGCTCGATATTTGGATTTTACCCTTAAATTAAAGTCATCTATAATCTGATACCTTACAGAGTTATCAATAACCCCTTTTTCTTTATAAAGCTGATATGCTCTATACAAATGACCAGATCTAACAATAGTATTTGGTGTTAAAAAGTTAATTTTAAAGAACTCAGATATATCAGTAATTAGATTAGTTATGACAAATTTACTTGCTTGGCCGTCTCCTTTGTTGGACGTTCTTTTTGTTTTAACTACATAATCATTTTCAACTAAAAAGACTTCTTTTGTTTGGCCTTTTGCCTTCCCATTCTTTAATTTATATTTAGTTTCCTGAGCTGCATTTAAGGCAATAACAAGACATTCACTACTAACTTTTAGTTTTCGTTCACCGTGCTTTGAATCATAGAGGGTTAAAACGTTACCGTTAAGCATTGCATCCTCAACTTGCTTCTTCGTTAAACTTAGCAATTCAGAATGAGCTAAACCAGAAACTCCTTCAAAAAGTAGTCTTAACACAGCCTTAGATTGATAATTAACTAATTGATTTTCCATTTCCTCTAATTCACTATAAGTAATATATAATTTTTTGTCCCCGAGACATTCATAAAGCTCTTCTTCAGAAATAGTTCTTGCTAAATTGGTTAATCCTTTACTTAACTTATATGAAATTGCCCAATCAATATACAATGACAATAATGCTAAGGTTCTTCGAACACTACCGATAGTGGTTTGATCGAATGATCGTATAAGTTCTAAAATTTGCATTGATGTGAAATCATAAATGTCTTTATTATATAAAGTCTCAGTAATCTCTGCTTTTGCAAAAATAGGCCTCATCTGCATAACCATACCCTCAGATAAGGTATCTAAATATTTTTCCTTAATCTCACTATTGAACATTGCAACAAACAACTCCTAAGTAATTACTCGTCTATTTTTAAATTATTGAAGAAATTCCATATCTTTTGTGGTGATTTAGCATTTCCATTCTTGTCTACTACACCTAATTCATCCCACAACTTATTTTTCTTACTAAAATCTATAGAGCCTAAAACATCAGTAATCTTACTTTCCAACTCGTCTAGGCTTACCCCATCTAATTGCAATTTCTTAGCTAATCCCACATAACCATTAAAGAACAAATAGTTGTTTACAAAACTTCTCTTCCGTTCTTTTGCTATATCACCTAAGAACTCATCTACATATTGTGTAGCTAAAGCATCAAAGAAAGATGTAAGGTATCTTGCAGTTTTTAAGATGTCTGCTTGAGTAGAAAAATCTTTTTTAGAATAGCTTCTTTCAATTGCCTTTTTGAAGTCAGAAAAAGTTATAAGTAAGTTTTGATTCTGATTTATCCAGTCTCCATTTGTCTTTATATAATCACCAATTATGCTATTGTCCTGAATAAACTTAACAATTTTATTTGAATAAACATTTTGACTCATCTCAGCCACTTTAGATTTTTTAACTGGGTTTATTGTGTTTTGTTGCCCAAAATGCTCTCTCGCCCTTTTTTGAGTGTAGTTATAGATGTCCACTTTAAAGGTTTCTTCAAACAAATGATCTAACTCAGGATGTTGTCTTATAGCCATAGTAATGCCTATTAGCCGGTGATACCCGTCTAAAACGTCTAAAATGGTGTCTTCAGTCACTGTAAGAGACATAGTGTCGTCATCATATTTTAATTCTTCGCCACAACTTGCGCTTCCAACACGTGCATTAAACGTAAAAACTGATTTAATTAATTTCCCATCTAAGAACAGTTCCTTTATTTCTTCAACCGATTGTTTATTGAGCTGCGGTACAGGTATCTCAATATCTGAGCCCTCTAGTTTTTTCGTTTTGTTCGTTCTTTGAGCATTAGGATTATAGTGCAATAACTTATTTTCAAATAGCATAAACAACTCTTTAGCAGTGATGGGGAAGAAATAATTATCATCCGAATACTTTACAACTTGTTTGAATGTATACGGAAATTTTATATCTTCCTCCACAGATCCTTCCCATAACGTTTCAATTTCTCTCATATCCGTTTCTGTGAAGTAATTTCGTGGATTAAACCTTTCACTTTCAAGAACTGAGTATAGGGACTTGGCTAAAAAGTACATATATTCTTTAGAAATTTCGACTTCTGGATTTTCTATATCATAAATTAATTTTTGTGTTGTCCCTGGAGTAATTTTATTTTTAGCCATCTCTAATTGAATATCGTTAATAAAAGATCTTATGTGTTTATTTTTCGAGATAGCATCTTTCATTTCTGAAAGCAGTTTCTCATTTGCAGACTGATCAAAGATCACTGTCATATAGCCTTTCACCTCATGTCATGTTGCTAAATTTAAAGTTACCAAAGGCAATCTGGTTAATCAAGAAGAATTATCATTTGAACTGAGTAATATACCGAAAAAATGATTATCGCTCATTTACATGCTTTATAAACTTTTTTAATGTAACAAGATCAGCGTTTTCAAAAAAACTAATAAAATCCTCTTGGGTTGCTTCATATAGTGGATTTAAATCGATTTTTTCATCCATTGTTACACCAGCAGAGTTCGCTATGTTAATCTTTCTGCTCATATATCTCTCTGTTGTTAATGTGTTTTTATGATTTCCTTGTTCTTTTGCTGCAAGTAAATCGTGACCAGAATTCTCATAGACATAGTCAATTCCTACACCCTTAAATGAGTGTAAGACTAATTCTCTTTCAGGAGGTATTCCTAACCTTTTTTTCGACCTTTTTAAGGAGTGTCGTAAAGATTGTTCCGAAAGCCCCTGAAAAACCAATTCAGTTTCGCTGTCATCCTCTTCCTTCAGCTGCAACAATTCCTCATAAAATACCTGGTTAATGCCTGTAGACACAACCTGAGATCCTTTATCAATAACTGTTACTATATAATGGCCTGTACTTTCATCAAGCTGTATGTCTTTCCATCTTACTCGCAAAATCGCACTTACACGAAAAGAAGTTCTGATGGCGAATTTAACAAACAGCTTTTTCATTAAAGGTTTCTGTCTTTCATTTATATACATATCCTGAGCGATTCTTTCGGCTTCTGTCTGGGTTGTTTTATCCCAGTTTTTAGTTACTGTTTTAAGCCTTTCGACAGTATTAAACACCGACAAGTCAATATAGTCCTTATAATCATGCTCCAAATATGTATAGAGCATCTTCAAGGAGGTCATTTTTCTGTTAATACTATTATTAACTAATCCCTTTTCCTGAAGATACTTCACATAGTTGCTTAATTCGCTTTTACTTACAACTAAATCATCGGGAACTAAACTTTTGACATCTTTACCTTTAATCACACTAAAGAACTGCTTAATATCCCCTTCATAATTCTTTCTGGTGTTCGACACCCTTCTAGTTGATGAAGGCATCATATAGTTAGAATTCCCTGAGCTACTTCTTATATCTTTATTGATTAAAAAGCCCTCGATATCATCGTAAACCGCATAATTTTTTAATTGTTTAATTTTATTTTGCATTATCTTCTCCTCCTTTCTCATCTAATAACTCATCAATAGAGACATTCAACACCAGAGCGATAAGCTTTATGGTTGTAACATCTGATTCATCTGGCATTTCAATGATTTTGTTTAATGTCTGCATATCAATCATTGTCTCCCTCGACAATTCCTCTATTGTGATGCCACGTTTGACCATTAGCTGTTTTATTCGCTCTGACATGTCAACCTCCTATTTTTATGTATACTATAGACTGCAGTGCGTATATGTTATGGTTGATAAATAAACTCTTCAAATTCAATTGCAATGTGTCGTTTTAAATTCTTCACAAAATGTATTAGGGATCTAAAATGCGGATTATTTTCAATGCTTCTTTTTAATCCATCTCCACCTAATAATACTCTATTTAGATCTTTTAATAATGCTGCTATCTCTATTTTTGCACCATGTAGATCATCTTCAGTTTTTGCATTAACAATCATTTTCCTAATGTTTAGTACACTCTCTATGTAAGTTTGTTTAGCATTTAATACAAAATCGGCATCAATATCTTTATGATTTGTAGACCTAAGTTCTACAACATGCATCATTAATCCTCCTTGTATTCGCTTAGCAATTTCATGTATCCTTTAGTTAGTTGTTTTCGAACATTTTCATTCTTCATTATTTTTGACTTTTCAATGCTTTTTTCATGAAAAAACAAATCATTTTTAACTAAGCTTTCAACTTTCTTTTGGTAAATGGTTTTATGCATTGTCATACTGTTTTTTAAGTAACTAATTGCGGACATACCACCAACCTCCTATATACATATTTTTTATCTTTTGCATCTATAGCAATTGTAATGCATTACAAAAGGGAAGTAAAGATTTTTTTAACGACAAATAGCACATTCTACGCAATTTTTTTGCGAATGTGCTGCTTTGTAATGCATTTCATTTAATTAGGGTGTATGTATTTGAAGTTGATCACTAGATGTTATTAAAACCTAATATTTAAGTGATGGCCTTAAAACTACAAAAGACGCTTAGCTCAAAAGAGCCAAACGTCTTCCTTTTCTCTGTTTAATTTAATTAAATAAATAATAATACTAATAACTTTATGTGTCAATGGATTTTATGCTCCACGTGGCATTCCAGCAACCTCATAATCACCTGAAGCTTGTTGGATTGAAGAATCTGCACTTATGTAAGAAGTGCCTAGTGCGCCCAAGATAACTAAAGCCATAATAAGTTTTTTCATTGTCTCACCTCCTTTAAAGTAAAAGTAATTCTAAAAGTTTTTGATTTTCACCCATCTTTTGCAGTTCTAACAGTGGCAGCCTAATAAGGAATTTGTCATTAGACTTTTTAAAATACTCGATTGAAGAATAGAAACATGCTTTATTTTGTTCGAGTCTTCCTTTCAAATAATAATGCATTGCAAGCTCATTATCGTTGTGAACTAAAAGATCTAGTTTATCCAAAACTTCTTTTGCTTTGGAATTTTCATTAAAGTTGATAAAACAATGAGCTTGCTCCTGCAAATCCATAATTGAATCAGATTCAAAATTAATCCACTTATTTTCTTTGCGCCATACATTATTTAAGAAGCACAAAGCCTGCTGGAAAATCATGTTGTAATTTTCATTTTGAACAGAAATGCTTAGCCCTTTTAAAAAGTTTTCTTGAGCCAATTCATAATTCGAAAATAATAGAGAGTTGCCAATAGTTAAGTAGCTGAAAACCTGAAATCTCAGGATATTTGTACTTTCCAATGCCTTTTTAGAGTACTCTCTGCACTCCTCTAATGAATTTTCATTTAACTTTATATTAGACATTAGAACATGAACTCTTGTTTGATATGTATTTCTAATGTACATGTTCTCAGAAATCTCACTTAGGTCAATTTGTTTTATAAGTTGGGCCATCGGAGAAAAGTTACCAGTGCTTAAATAATGATAAAGCAGCAAGAGTCTTGAGAAAGAATTCATTTCAGGTGTTTTTATATTTAATTTGCCGAGTCTTTTCACTGCCTCAAATTCAGTAATAACACTGTTAGACAGTTCTCTATGTATTTTATACACTTTTCCATATTCTTTACTTTTCATATTGCTGCAAGAAATCATTGAATCTATTAAAACATCTTCTATTTCAAAAAACATATTTGCATCAGCATACTCCAATGCACTTCTTGCTGCCTTTGTCTTAACATCTAGGTTTAAACAGTAATCTTTCATTAATTCATATTCACGGTCTGGATACTGACTCTTAACAATGTTGACTATTGAAGAAAATTCATTAAATGTTTTCCCATCATGGTTTAAGAAGTCATAAAGAGGATTGGGGTTTTTAAGGCCAGCTACTGTTGCCCATTTATTCATTAAAGAGTTGTCATTTTCCAAGTCTTTCTTCATAGCTATCCTTATTAACTCCATTATTTCCCCTCATTTCTTTTTGTTGTCTTTATTGGTTAACTTAATAATACTATAGATCACATTACGAGTCAATTATTTTATACATATTTTTTGTATTTGTAATCTCTTTAAAATTCCAATTTTAACTAGACACAATGAGGACTAAACCTCATTGTGTTCTTCTAAAGCAAAAGGTCCTACTTAAGGCTATAATACACCTCTTCCGCAATATCCTTTGCAAACCTAGCGAAAATTTCTCTATCAAAACTTCTTAAGCATTTAGCTAAGGACAGGATATTCTGCACATGGTCAAGTGTATTAGTCAAATCTAATGCCGTTACCAAAGAAAGCAACATGTCTTTGTAGTTCATATCTCCGGCAACGCCTTTATAAACCACATGTTGCCGTTCATCGAAAACTGGGGCATTCTCAGATAGGTGTATATCAAATTTCGCAGCGATATCCTCCCGCTCTATAGATATCAACTCTTTAATTAACTCTACTAATTGCTGTTCACTCAAATTAGAATAACTTGCTCTCAATAAATTAAAGGAATCAACACCTATTTCACCATGGAGGTCTTCCCATCTAAAATATAAAAATGTGTTTTTCATTTTAAAACTCCCCTAAGAATACTTTGTACATTTTCCCGTTATGATCTTTTGCCTCAAGATAAACCCTATTGCATTTTTTCACTTGTTTAGTTTCCTTTTCGTTTAAAAATTTTATTATATTAATAGCGATGATTTGCTTAGAAGGCAAATTAATATTAAATAACTTATCCCTGTAATAGCCAAACTCAGCAAACTCTTCAGTTGTTGCTTTATCATCAGGGGTAACAGAAACAATTAAATTTGTGTTTTTGTAAAAGCAAAATTTAATTTCCCGTAGAACCTTGGGGATCTCAGCGCCATTGTATATTTCAATCTGGGAGTGTATTTCTATTTGCTTTGCTTCATCTTTAGATGGCATAACATTAGTTCCCCAACCATCATTATCGGTTTTAAAATATATTTCAAAGTCAACTATATAAAATTTAATTTGCCCAAAGTGCTTTAATATGTGAGTAAGAATTAAAGTGACTATAACTCCCAATAAAGCCCCAATGATACCTTCAAAATTAGAAATTATTTCTCCTATATTATTCAAATTTGAATATTTCCTTTCTGTATGTCTTATAAGATGTGATCTATTGACTCATGTAATAAATGCTTGTTTTTTGTTAAATATCCCCTCGCCCAAGGCTGTATGTTGTATGCAAAATAAGAACCACGATTACTAATATTAGAACTTCTATAAATAATCTTTAAATGTTCTAATTCCTGAGCTGTCCCATCAGTTATACTTAATTCCACAGACCGAACATCGTCAAAGATGTAGGGGCTTAATATTTGTTTTTCCCTCCTATTAAGATTTCGGAGTCTTTCTTTTTGCAGTTTATAACTGTATTTTTGGTCAATTTTATTTTTTATCCCCAAACTTATCCACCAAATAAAGTGAGATAAAATGAAACTGGTTGATGCTAAGAAAACAAGCCCTAGGTAAAGTTTATAGCTATTTATAGCATCTTTTATACCAAGTGTTTTTCCTAATCCAACATTCCCTAACCAAAGCCCAATTCCAGAAAAAACTGCTAGTCCCAATAAATATTTAGGGCTCAGCTTAATAATGTCACCTACCCATGAAGGACTTTTTTCATTTTGGTCACTCATATAATCAACCACCTCATATTTATAGAATAGTGAAGATGTTATAGCCGCTTCCATTCAACATACTCGAACCGCTTCTGATACAAGTCTTCAAGTATAGCAGCCCATTCAATCCAACCTTCTGCAACAATGTTTTTCTTTTCTCCATTCTCAATCCACTCTATCCAATACACCTGAACACTCCTAACGCTTTACGACTTGAATTTCCCTTACCTCACATTGCACATTACACTTCGTTTTAAGCTCACTTGCTACCTCGATGACTTCTAACATATTATGTATTTTAGAAGCTTCATGGAGGTCGCTAGATGTCAAATAACCACTCTCATCTAATTTAAATGCTTTAAAGTATTCCTTGTTTTCAAACTGCAGTACATAAAAATAATCAATCAAAGGCATAAATCAACCTCTTTTAAATAATTTTGTAATCCTCATTGCCAATGGCAGTAAACCAATTAACATAAAAAAAGCAATCACATTAAGCTTATTTTTGAAAAACAGGCTGGCCAAATTCCTTTCCATGCCCGCTGCTGTTTCTTTATCCATGAGTTCTTTAAACTCTTCATCATAGACCTGATCAACAAAAATAAACTTAATGCCAGTCAATAATCCAACTCCAAGCCAAATAATTAAAAAATAAGCTAATCCAATCATTTGTTCCCTCCCTATATCGAACGAAATTTGGTATTCTTGAGTATGTTGAATAAATTATGTAGGTGATCTTGTGGAAGAGAAATACGAAACAAACGGATATGACACTTCAATCGTATATGATTACAAAGAATATCCTGATGTAAAATACGGCCGCTGCGACAATTGTGATTACACTTTGTTTAAAAGCTCTGTGAAGAGTGGAATATTTTTACGTGAATGCAGAAGGTGTGGCATGAAAAAGAGCATTTAGTGTAATGCTCTTTTTGTTTAAAACACTTCTTTTATCTTGATTCTTTATGCTCTCGGATTAAGACGCGTAATCGTGTTAAGGTTAGCATAAGGAGTGATACCTTGCTAAAAGTTGCAAAAATTTCGGTTTCTTGCATTGTATTAGTCTTGTGCATATACTCATTGTTCAATCAAAATGAATTATTGTTGATTGTTGTGCAATTATTTGTTGCCGCCCTTTTATCATTAGTCGGAGTTGAAGCGATATTAAGCAAACAAAAACTGTCCGAATATTTACTGTTTGGATCAGCAGCCTTCTTACTTGTTGTAAACGGTGTGAAATTCATAATTTAATATGTTAATTTCGTAGGAATATCGAATCCCAAAACCAATAAATAAACGCAGCTACAATACTCATAATGTAATACTCAAAGCTTCTGAACATGGTAAGAGCATTTGGCGGATAATCAACAAACCAGAACAAAAACACAGCTGAAAAGGCCACTGCAATATAAATTAAAAAATTGATCAAACTGAATTTTCTGCGCCTTCTTCTTAGCCACACTTGCAAAGGGGCAGCAAACACCAAGTAAGTGATTAAAGCGTAAAATGCAATGATGGCAATTGTGACTAATGCTATTGCCATAAATCCAGAGTAAACAAACAGATACAGACCAAAAATTAGACCAAATGACAAACTTGAAAACGCCAGAGTATAAACATAACTGTTTAACGCTTTTTGATTGAGGCTCAAATCAGCACCTCCGCTTGTTTCACATTTCCCTTTAAAATCGTAGTTTTTAGATTTCAGTTACAGTTGGTCTTTAACAACTGATCTATATCTAATTAAAAAGGCCTCTAGTCTCCCCAACTCTGTTTTATGGTAATCATGATGAGTCCCTTCGGTTTCTGGAAATAATGGATTTTTGATAGGAAGCGATTCTGGTGAGTCCTTATGACTTTGGAACGTTTCCCAAGCTACGGGGTCAGATATTTGGAATGTCTCGCCCAATAACGAACAATGTCCACTGTCTTTTCTTTGCCTAACAGGAATAGCATAATTCTTATATAGCTTGTAATTTTCAATTGTTTGTCTGTTAATCTTAGAAGACAAATAACAGATTCCCCAGTATTCCGAAGACTCTGTCTGTTTAACCCATTCAAGCAAAAATTGAGGAATGATATATTCTGGTTTAAAAATGTCTTTTTGTTTTTTTACTCTAATTAGGCATGCAGATATTAAAATCCATGTCATAAAGTATGCATTAAATTTATATATTTTTCTTCTAAATGTTATTTCAAAAAATTTCTTTAGATTATCTGCCAGTTCCGTAGGTGAAACACTTAAATCCAGAATTTTTATATCTTCATCCTCAAGGTGAAAAACCGAAGTGTAGGTAGTATTTAAGTCAGGCCTTCCTAGTTCTTCCCAACAAACAAGTGATGAACTTCCAAGGTAAAGACATGGAAATCCTGGTATACTAAAACGATTTGTGCGTATTATTCCTCTCTTCTCAAATGGTATATGAAACATATCATCTTTAGAAAAAACCTCTGTGTTACTGGTTCTCATTCTAAAGAATTTACAAGGAATACGAATACTATCAATGTTATATAAGAGCAGCTCTTCAATGTTAACCTCTTCAGAAAAGATATTCATTCCTTTATCAAATTCAGCATATGCTAAATGCACATAACCATCTAAGTAAAGTTCAATTGTTTTAGTAATTTGTTGCGCAAAAGATTCTATCTTTGTGATTTTTGATGAATCGAATGATTTTCTATTTGGTAGCTTATGCAATTCTTCTATATATTCTGTATAAACATTCTCCATAAAAGCATCTAAATCATCCCCACCCGTTCTTTCTATTGGAATATCGCATTTATCAATAATAAAACTTAATATTGGATCTATTTCAATAGTCCATTCAATTAAAATGTCTAACCTTTCTTTATTTGAAAAGGTGCTGGTGTTAATTTTTTCCTCCCCAATAACATCATTGGTGTTTTTGTCTATAAATTCAGGTTTTACTGTTAACTCTTTAAAAATATCAAATGCAAGCTCTTTCAAAGAATCATTAATTTCCTCATGTTTCGATAATTCTTTTTTTAGCCTTTTAGCTTTTCTATACAAATCCATTTATGTTCTCCTTATTAATTTTTCACCTTTTCCATATAAGTACGATTTTATGTAGACCTGGAAAACTTGTAATTCCTTCCTATGCTTGTAACTTTAGTATACCATTTTCATCCTGAGTGATCGATATGGTTATGGCTTTTTTCGAATATCAGCAATTCCTGCAGCTCGATGTTTAGGTATGTACAGACTTTATCTAACAGATCTCTTGGATACCGCTCCATTTCGTCATTATAAAGCTTTCTGACAGTTGGATACTCATGATCAATATCTCTAGATAGCTTCCGGATACTGATCTTTCTTTCGTCTATTATGGACTTTAAATTTGATCTAATCATAATTCCACTCTTTTCATTTGTCTTTTATTGATACCTTATAGTAATCAACTGATACATAAAAAAGACCAAGATAAGACTTGGTCAATAATGCATAAATCTAAGTTCGTTTTATCGTTCTTATTCGTGATCTAAATCGAAAACCGTTTAAACCTTTTTAACTTCTTACAACATAGATACTTAGTCAAAAGCAAATGTTTTTTGTATGGCAACTCTGAGAAATTTTTATCGCCAACTGACTGTAAATCCTTATAAAGACATTTTTAATTGTCTCTTGTTTTCCAAGGGACAAATTCATATACTCCTTCTATTATAGGTACCTTTAAACGGTTTACATAACTTCCTTCATATCCCAATATTCCAAGTGTTAGTAATTCAAGATACCAAACACCAAGATAAAGTACATGGAGCTTATCTATCGGATTGTCAAAATCAAGTTCCCTTGTAGGATGGACTATCTTATTCCTAAATACAGTAAAAAGGTGTGGGCCATCGTCATAATTATCCTTAATGTCAATAAAGAGTTTTGGTATTGATAAGTCAATTGAAAATCTAGATAATATTTCTCTAAATTTCTCTGCTGCATTCATATACTTATATTTCGATTTACTAATATTGGATTTTCTGTCTACAATAAGATACACCCACGCCAAAGTTTCCAATGCAACCTGAACAGATACCACCTTGTTTTCTACTATACTTGATGAATGTGCTTGGGAGTACCAACTCAACACTTCCCATAAAACTTTATTCCAAAAAGGATCTTCTTGCTTCTCAATCACCTTTGGAAATAAATGTTCTAAGGATGGAGATTTTTGTTTTGGAAACCAAGTAATATTATTAGTCCAGCCATCTATTAATGGAACTTGGTATTTACTCCATATTACCTCCTCGTTGTGGTATCCTTCCAATGTAGGGATAGCAACATGTCTACCTGCTGAAAAGGATAATAACCAATAAAGCCCTGAAATAAGTGGTTCTACTTCTTTAGTATCAAATAATTTATCATCCACTCTTTTTAAATATCCCACATGTGTTATTAAGTATCCACCCGAATTTTTTAATCTATCAAAGATTTTTTTGTTTGAATAGTCATATCGCTTATCCAAAATTATTTCCCAATCTTTATATTTTAATTTTGTTCTCCCTGAAAATTTAAACCTTCCATGCACAATCCTTCTACCTAAATCATTCACGAAGTTAACCACCGTGAATTCCATTCTATTCACTTTAGTTTCAGCTGAGGTTAAAATAGATCGTTTTAGTATCCCTGATACTTTGTTCCCTTTACTTCCGTCTGTTATACCTGAAATAAGAACTTCAGATTTCATAAATCCAGGTACATTAATCATCATATTATTACTTTTCATTGCCTTTTCAAATTCGAAAAGCTTGCTAAGATTGCCTGAAATGGCTCCTTCAAATATTAGTCTAGCTTTTGGTAAAAATGCAATTTTAACTTCTCCCAAGATTTCAAAAAAATCATCAGCAACTTCAATTGTAAAGTGGCCGGTATAGATTTTAATCGGTTCATTAATATCGTACTCTAAAAAGGAGGATTCAAGAGCTATATTTTCCAAATTTATCACCTAATTATTTTCTCAAATTTTAAAGTCTATTATTTAAGTTCTTCATTACTTTTGCAATTCCTTCACTAAGGAGGTCATTCCCCATAGAGTTCCAAACCTGCTTCTTTTCTTTTAATTCTCTGTCCCTAATTCTATGCGATTATTTAATGAACCTGTCTTCTTGAAGATCAATCATGACCATCTCCAATTTTGTTCTGTACAGCTTTCACTATCCATATTCTATTTAAAATATGCATTTTATTTTGATATATATCTGAAGCTAAACATTCTTTATTCAAGAAAAGAATCGCTGCTTTGAACTATTGTGACTCATTTAAAACGGTATAATCACTTGTTAAAGCTAATTCCTATCCTTCCCAGGTAATAATATAATTGAGTGGTTCTAACCCCTTTTCTAAACAAAGAACCGTGTACTCAAATTCTAAATCAAGGATTTCTCCTTCCCATGCCTCATCGAAATTCCCTGACCCTCTTTCTTTTCGATCAATGAAATAGTCCCTCTTCATCTCAATGATTTGTTTTTCAAGATCTTCAAATCCCGTAGAATAATCTTGATCAGTATTATGAATTTCTTCATCAATTTTATCGAGTGCAGCGTAAACTTCTTCGTCAGACATGCAATCAACTTGTGAATGCGTGTATCCCAGATTAAGCAGGTCATTTCGGCAGTTATTTGAAATGCTTCCTTGTAATCTATTTGTAAGACTAGACTCAAATTTTTCAAGCTGTGATTCCAGCTCAATACGATTGGATTTAAGAGCATCAAGATTAGTATCTAACTCACAGTATTGTGTATTAATTTCATTTTCCAATTCATCAAGTCTAGACTCCAGATTAAAAAGTTGCGCATTCATTTTAACTACCTCCTGTTTTTATACATATTATTTGTATTTGTTATTTATATTATAACTTGATAATCTATAATAATCAATAATTAAATACATATTTTTTGTATTTGATATAGCGTTAATATTAATTGCTCATGAGGGGGTTTGGGGGTGGTGTGAGCAAAAATTGTTCAGGTGAGGAACGAACCGTTTTGAACAATTAGCAGCACCCCCATTCTCTTATTTTATTATTTAATTTATTTACTTCTTTTCTTCTACGAGAGACCCCTATAAAACCCTTATGTACCAAGGGTTTCAAAAACGATTTATTGCTTTTTTTTTCATACGCTATTCTTATCTCTGGTTCTCTAACCAATCCATTAACAGCTTTCTCATTCGTGATGATGGGACATATATATTAATATCCTGTCCATTTCTTATAGCTGATCTCCAAATCCATTGAATCATCTCAGATAAAGCAAAATTGTCCTCGTTTATGATTATTCCCTTGGATCTAAAATAATCATCAATTGCAGGATTAACGAATCTGTTTATTGAATAAACCAAAGATCTTTTGTGACTGTATTCGTTCGTTGCTTTGATGTTACAGGCTAAAAAGCCTTTCGTATAACCTTTCCCACTTAGTTTACTTTTATGTGATTTAAAAGTTGTCCAAAGATTACCCTTAGACTTTGATTTAAGTATATTCTGGTAGTAATTCAGAATATTATTCTTAAGCCGTTTATGTAACACTGAACGTTTTTCAAACCAGTTTTTTGATAATGCATAATAATCATCACCAATTTTATTCAAGTCACCTTCATATATTTTAATTTTATGTCTTAGGACATCCTTCTTTGCTTTATCAAATTGCCTACTGTGCTGCATTAATTTATAACTGTCATTGTCTTTGACTACTGCATAAAGTTCATATTCTATTCCGTTAATGTCATAATAATATTTCTGAATCTGAGCATCAAACAAATATGTAAGATTATAGACCTGTTTAAATTGGGCAAAGATGTCTGCAGGAAACTGCCAAAACAATACAGACTCATTATGCAAAATTAAGTTTTTACTCTTGGCCAAATGTTTAAGTGTTTGGAACTCTCCTTTATATTCCCTATTAAGATTTCTTTCTTGTTCATCATTCCAAATGATTGTGCCATTATTGTTCTTAATCCATTCATTTTGGAACAGCATATCCAGATCATCCTTGGATATATTTAATTTCTTAACCACTTCCATAGTTTCATCCAGGATAAGAGTATAATTGCCTGAGTAAATCAATTCTTTAGTTGTTTCATTAGCCATACTGAATAAAGCATGAGTTGTTACAATGTCATTGTTATCTGCTAAATGTTTATGTAATGAATCCAGTTTATAGAGCGTTTCCCCTTCCTCACTATGTATTTTTGGTTCGTAAAACTTTCTATTCGTACATGACCTCTTTATTCTTGTTACCTCATCAAGATATGGTGTGATAAAGATAAAATGCTCATTCTTTGGTGCCTCATTCATCATCTTAATAATGTAAGTTGTTTTACCAGATCCCATAATAGAATCGATAACTTTAACTCTTTCCATATATCCTCCTTATATTTTAATTTTGTATCGAAAAATAAGGAACGATAATTGCCTTACCGCTCCCTTATTTATAACGCATATTTAATTATCCTTGTGTTGCTGCATGATTAATACTGAATCATCTTGTTTTACTTTGCTTATCTCTTCTCTGTACTCTAAAAGGTCTTTATCAATTCTGACAGTTGCTTCTTTGATGGAGTCAATATCTTTCTTGAGCATTTCCAATTCCTTTGTTAGCTGCTGAATAGCATCCAGGAATTTTTTCTCCAATCATCTCACCTCAATGATTTAATTATACCATGAGGCCTATATGATTAGTGTGACTTGTTTCTTAGTTTAAGGAATACACAATAGATGATCCATAACAATATGGCAATGATACATGTGACAACAAAAATTGTGTTGATTAGCGCCTGTCCTTCGCTGCTGAAGTAATCTTTGATGAGTTGAAACATTAAGAATAAGCCAATGAATGTGATATGGGTAAACCATAATGAGAATCGTTTCATGTTTGCAATGTGCTTGATCATGTTATAATATGGGTAGGAACTAAAGGAGAAGTTCATTCCCCTTTAGCTTAGCTCTCATCGGCGTATACGTTGGCGTTGTCTCTTTGGTCGGAGCCGCTTGCGTATACGCTTTTTCTTTTTGCTTGTCCCATTCTTTAGGTTTCTTACCTTCTCAACTATTGTTAGACTGTTGATTGTAAGAACCGTTAAAGATATGAGGAAAGCAACTACGATACCCATTTTCTCAAGCACTATGTACACCTCCTTTCCTATGACTCTATTATAACATAATTCATGATTTTTATATACATATTTTTTATATTTGTGGTAAGTTATTTGTGTGTTGATGGATGGTATTAAGATGCCTTGTGTGCTGTTTGAATGAACAAGAATACAATTGGATTGGGAATTGATTAAGGATGCTTAGAGAGGTGTTATATTGGCTCTGAGAGCGTGTTAATGTATGAGTGTGATTAGGTGGAATGTATGATGGGATCCGGTGTAAATTTTTCGTCTTCTTTCCTCAAGAAGTGAAATATGATACAAGGTAAAGCCTCCTACCAACAAAATAAAAACTTATGTTCGACTTTATTTTCTAAAGAAAAGCCCCAAAATAGGGCTTGTTTTTAATGCTCTAAGTTAATTTTTAAGTCTAGCTTGTCCCCTAAATTCTTTAAGTCCTCATTAAATGGAGAAGAGATTCTCAGCCGAATTGATTCTAAATCTTTTATATCCTCTTCGTTATCAAAAACATATATGATGGATCCACTATCATTTACTTTTCCTACGTACTCGTCGAGAAGCCTGTCACTTTCCAACAATGATGGCTCATCGATTTGTACCCCAGTGCTTGTTGCTAATTGTGCTAGACTTGGTCTGAAACGAACTACTTCATCAGATGTATTTTCTGATTCAATTTGAACATCAATAAAAGGTAGTTGTTCGTTGGCAACAGCGGCAATTACTTTTTTTACAGTAAATTGGATCGGGCCAGTTTTCACAGTGGTTTCTTTATTGCTGATGGCCATTACTTTAGCTGTACCACCATCAATTTCATAAACATCCCCAACTTTTTCAGGACCATTAACTGAGATGTCTTGGCTTTCTGATGTGTTGGTATCAGTTGCATTGTTTGTGTCTTCTGATGATGAAGAAGACTCTTCACTATTTTTGCAAGCTGCGAGCAATATCAGTGAAGTGATTAATAGTAAAATCCCCAATTTTTTAAACAATTTCATTTCCCCTTTTTACTCCAGTTATTTTTTCTTTTCTTTCATTTAACTTAATGGTGTTAAACAGTTTGTTTTCTTTTTATTAAACAAATGTTTTACCAGAAGAATTAAGAATAGCTACTAATGTTCTTCGAACTCTTTTTTTAAAAGATAATACAGTAACTCTTTAGCTTGCTCTTCCGAGATCATTCCATTATATCCAGCAATTAAAGTCTCTGGATCATTTAATATCTCATCGAGATCAAATTGTGCATGTGTGCCTTTTAGAAGAAAGTCAGTAGATACTCCTAATATATTGCTTAATTTAGTAAGGGTTTTTAAATCAGGTTCAGCCTTACCAATTTCATATTTCCCATATCCCTGTCTCGTAATTCCTAAGAAATCCGCCATCCGTTGCTGGCTATATCCTTTGGAGGTACGGCATTTTTTTAAACGTTCTCCAAACATAGTAGGTTCCTCACTTTGACAATTATTATATAAGCAAATAGTTTCGTAAACAAAAAGAAGCAAAAAGTTTCATAAAATATATCGGGAGAAACTAAAGGTTTCTTTAATTGTTAACAGTGTAGAAACAAACTGTTTACAGAAGGAGATGTTGATTTGAAAAAGAGAACCTTAGTTAAAGACAAGTTGCTGACTACCTTTCAAGGCTGAGATGGTCAGTAAATACAAGGGTTATATATGAAGATATGATATAGTAATGTAAGTGGATAAGAATAAATTATGTCTTCGATTCCCTCGGATTCGTTATAAATACGATTATTTTTAATGAATGGTTATTCATTTTTAAATTGAAAAACAATTTATTTTTTAAAAATTAATTCTTGTGTTTGACCTGGAATTATGATAGCATTGGTGCAGACCTGCCCAAGTCATTAAATGCACGTATAATGTTCCTTATACACGCATTACAATACCAATATATGGGGGTATATTTACATCTAATGGTAAAATTAAGGGAACAGATGTACCCATAGCACTTCCATTTCCACACCCTATCCAAATTTTCATTTTCCTAATTCCACCTCAAAATCACCCTTTTTCACATCGTAATCGCTATCGTAAAAGCCTTAAATATCAACATTTTCCCCTCTTCAAATTTACTCGATTTCTTCAATATTTAGATAAAGCAACCACTTTCCCCTACTCTCACTTATGTTTTACGATCGTTTATCCCCTAATCACCATTCGATACAGCAAATCTCCTTATGTTTACTGGCTTTTTAAACTCTTTAATATTTTTTACGATAAGCATGTTTTTAGATTACGATAATCCCCCCTTCTCTAAATGCTTCAGAATTCACCTCTTAACCTGGAGCTATTAACACACTAGCGAAAAAACAATAGACAAATACAAATAATATGTATATAATAAATCCATAAGTGAGGAGGTGAGATAATGCAAAAGGATTCAGAGAAAGTAACGTACATGTTTAGTAATTTAATTGGATTTTTAGAGACTGCTATTATTGAAGGAACTGCTTCACAAGAAGAAAACACTCTTTATGAGGACTATAAACTATTTGGAACAATCGATAAAAAGAGCTATACATATAAAAATCTTGTACATAAGTATCTAAAAAGCGATTATTAAATCAAAAAATATGCATAAAAGTAATAAGGGGAGAATTTATTGAAAGGAAAAAAAGACGGCCTAAATAAACAAGTACATATTTACAGTATTGACACTTCTGCTTTTTATAATGATCAAGAAAACAAATTACATAACAAGATTTTAAAATCATATAGGTACAGAGATCATCTCAGAAAACTTGAACATGTTGATAAAAAACATAAGAAGTACATAACGCAAAGGATTATTTCCTTAAAAGAAAAGCTTTATAACGCCTTTAACGATCATAATCAAATAAGAACACTTAGAACAGATTCTCTGAAAGATAATAATGTGATTTCATTATTTGATTCAGTCTTAACTCGAACGCTGGGAATCAAAGAAAACTCTCTCTCTGAAGAGATCATGGTTGTCCAAACTTATCACTTTCAAATTTTAAGGGACATTATTGATAAAGGATTCATACATAACAATGAGAAATACGTTTATTTCACTAGCAGTGCCGGTCAAATAAGAACAAAAAAATCTTGTTTTATCAAACAAAGCACCTTAGATAAGTATCAAAATGCTTTAACTTGTGGTCTTAGTGTGGAGCATATCAATGCTCAAGGTGGAAGCAGCATAAACAAATGGAATAGCTACATGGCCTTATCGAATAGCGCCAGCAGTTCATGGGAAATTGATATTGATAAAGCAATTGTCGTAAATGACTTAGAAACAAATGTTTCCAGCCTAGTTGATTATATTGACCGGGATACATATGAAATCACACGTAAGATTATGGATATTCCTATAGAACATACAGATGGTTGTGGAATGATGCTCCCTAGTTTGAGTCAGAAAAGCTTTATGGTCAGATTACCTTGGGTTAAGGGTCTACTTGTTCCATTTGACTTTAGAAAGTTTGCTGAAAAACACAGTTCATTTATAGTTAAAGACGTCTACGGTAAAGAATGGGACATTATTAAAGATGATATCCAAATAATTTTTACGAAAAGCCAGTTTAAGATGTGGAAGTACTATGATTCTTGGGATGATTATCGCTATAAATTTAAAAAGTATGGATGTTTAGGAGCTAAATTAAATGAAGAAGATCCATCTGTTGAGGGAAAACTGACTTACCAGATGCTACAAACACTCACGGATATCACAGATGAGGAATTGAAACAAATCAGCTCAAAGACTGTTAGTGAGATTACTCAATTAGGCACTGATAAAGAAACAATGATGAAAGTTTTAGGGGCTACCGAGAAAAATAAACATAAGACAAGCCTTCAAGAAGCTCTACTAATATATCCTGAGCTGCTAAATGATGATCACACCAAAGAAATCATTAAGAATAAGAAGAAGAGTATGATTAAGGACGCCAAATCAGGAAAATTACTTGTCAGTGACGCCCGGTATACATATTTATGTCCTGACCTATATGCTTTTTGTGAAAGATTGTTTCTTGGAATTGAGAGTCCAAAAGGACTACTTTCAGGAAGCGATGTCCATTGTTCTTTATATGATGAAGGGTATATTGATATCCTCCGCTCCCCTCACCTATTCAGAGAGCATGGTGTTAGGTGGAACAAGAAAAATGAGGAATATGAAAAGTGGTTCATTACCCCAGGTGTTTATACCAGCATTCATGATCCGATATCCAAGCTGCTGCAGTTTGACAATGACGGGGATAAGGCCTTAATTATTTCTGATGAGCTAATCGTCAATATTGCCAAGCGTAATATGGCGGACATCGTTCCTTTGTATTATGAAATGTCTGTAGCCCAGAAACAAGAGATTAATAGCAGAAACATCTATGAAGCACTAACTCTTGCTTATGGAATCAATATCGGGGAGTACAGTAACAACATCACTAAGATATGGAACAGTGACAATATAAACCTGGACGTGATCAAATGGTTATGCATGGAGAATAACTTTACTATCGATTTTGCAAAAACCTTATTCATGCCCACCCGCCCTGATCACGTTGATGAGAAAATCAAAGATTACATAAAAAATAAAGTGCCCCACTTCTTCATCAATGCAAAGGATAAAGAAGAACATAGCGTAGAATCGATTAATGAAAGTACAGTAAATAAGTTAGACTCCATTATCCCTTCTGACCGAATCAACTTTGCTGCAGTTGCAGGAAAATTTGATTACCGCTTCTTACTCAAAAACAAAGAGATTAAACTTAATGAAGCCGTAATAAATGAATATAAACGTCTTGATCGAAATAAAAAATGGCTTATGAATGATGAAGAAGCTAAACCAGGACAAAAACTTTATGTCTATAAGATTATCAAACAAAAACTATTGGAAATACATAATGATGACGGATTTATTACAGATGTATTGGTAAAACATCTATATAAGAAAAAAAGTAAATACAAATCGACACTGTGGGAGTGCTTTGGCGATATTGTACTGGAGAACATTAAGCATAATTTAAAGACCTTTAAAGGATGCTGTATTTGTGGAAAAGCTTTTAAGCCAACATCTAACAAAGCGAAGTACTGTCAGTCTTGTGGAAAGAAAAAAGAACGTGACAAATACAAAAAATATAACAAAAAGAGAATTAACCACCGTTAGAAAGTGCCTTGAGCCTTACTCCCCCAAGGTGTACAGCGATTTTACCGAAAAAAACTTCAACAAAAAAGTGTCTTTATCCCTTGGTGCTACTGGGTTGAGAGCACTTTTGGAGATAATCGTCATAAGGGAGACAGAAAGCTAATTTCCACATAAAAGGGCTAGTACGTTTCCCCCGTCTATATAAAAGACAATCTTTATTGTTCATTTAGAATAAATTTAATAATACTTAGGAGGAAATTGATTATGAATAAAACAGAACTAATCGCTAAAGTGGCAGAAAAACAAGGGGTATCTAAAAAAGAAGGAGCTCCCAGTGTCGAAAAAGTCTTTGACACTATTTCAGAGGCATTAAAAAGTGGAGAAAAAGTAAGTATTCCTGGTTTCGGAACATTTGAAGTTCGTGAACGCGCAGCTCGTAAAGGGAGAAATCCCCAGACAGGAGAGGAAATTGATATTCCGGCTACAAAAGCACCTGCATTTAAGCCAGCAAAAGCACTTAAAGACGCAGTCAAAGCTAAATAATCAGTTAATGAGGACGACAGGAAAGGCTACCTGCACGCTTTGTCACAAAGAGCTTATGCTCCTAAAAGTGGCAGAGTTGGAAGTTATGGAGGAAATTGTCGACCTCCCCTCTTTTCGCTTTTCATCTTCAACTCCGGGTTAATTAATTATAGTTATTTATTTATGGCATGGGGGTGCCGTCAATAATTAGTTGATTACTGATATTTGGGATATCAGTTCTCGACTAATGTTCATTTATGAAGGTAAAGACTAATCTAAATGAATATTAGTGGAGATTCCTCTCCAGTGTGAACTAGCTTTTCTCGATTAAACAATATCTACTCCCTTCTTTTCTGTATCATTCTGACACAAAACTGCGGCTGGTCATTGCAGTTAGTCGGATAATAGTCATTTATGAGGGTGCGAGGTTAACTCGGATGTCTGTATCTTCAGGAGACAGATAAATGGCTATTATCGGGCTAAACATGTCGGTAAGACCTTTGCTACTCAAGTTTTTTATGTAGGGTGAATCCCATCACAGTCTTACTATGGGTGACATGTATCCCTGAATATTAATTGCGGTGTACTGCTTCGGCTTACACTTAGGGAATGTAGATGCGTCTCCCTTCCCTTTAAATAATGCCCTTGTAAGCTTCGATGCTTATTATGCGGTCAACAAAATTTTTCCGGGTAAACGAGGCTTTGAAATTACATACCCTCGTAAAATAAGTGATATGGTTTTGGGCGCTTGATCACCGCTGTCATTTCACAGAAAAGGATTATTTTCGGTCTTGCCTTTTCCTTTCACTTAGTAACATATTCGCTACTTTTCCTTCAAGAAACTTACCTTTCCCATGCACATACCTCCTTACACGGGTCAGAGAAAACTGTGCAAAATAAATGGCGAGAGTTTGAGACGCTTTGTTTCTCAATAAGGCGTGTAACCTGACAAGAGAGACTGAAAACGCCATTGAGAAGGCTTATAATGGGTCTTTCCTTCTCATTATTGGTGTTTCGCCACCATAATGTGTCGAGGTTTAGAGTTAGTATTTCATTGTCTGATCGAGAGTAGCCGATTAATCCCGCGTGGGGGACACTAAAGATACCGCGATACGTCCAGCTTTGGGATTCCTTCCATTGCCGCTACTAATCAAGGCTTCACTGTGAATTCAGAGATTTTACACAGTTCTTAAATGAATTAGCTCATCTGCCATGTGCAGAAGGAGAATCAGTTTTCGCACAGCGATTACCGGTTTATATGCTCATGTACCATGATGTACAAGGAGTTCCTGAAGACGTTATTTTGGCGTCTTTTGATATTTCGACTTACTTATAGTTTGTCAACTGCAAAGGTTTCAGTCGCTGAACCCGTAATCAGCGTAATCCCTGTCGATCTGAAGGCTTGCGTCCCAACGTGAGCTAATGACGTAGGTGAAACGGGGTTAGAATGTAATCAGAACAAGGTCATCTAAATCGTTAGAAGGCCTTTTTGTGCTTGCGTTTTACTGATCAGCCGGAATGTGTTTACGAGCCTTCCGGTACGCAAGTTATCAATAATCTCCTTCGGGCGTTTCCCCAACGCCTATCCGACTTATCTTTCATCTCCTTTATATCCCCTTCTCGGACGTTACCGATGCTTCGGATCATCGGGCTTCCGAAGGAGCTTATTGTACGTAAATAGAAAATTATTGGAGGAATTTAAATGGCAAGCAAAAAAGTACATCAAATTAATGTTAAAGGCTTTTTTGATATGGACGTAATGGAAGTTACTGAACAAACTAAAGAAGCTGAATACACATATGATTTCAAAGAAATTCTTTCAGAGTTTAATGGAAAAAATGTTTCAATTACTGTAAAAGAAGAAAATGAACTTCCTGTTAAAGGCGTTGAGTAAGGAGATGACTGACTGAATGATCGATCCTGTTCAAACTAAGCGTCACTCAGATGAAAACCTTAAAGAATGGAAAATAAGAATCTGCTCTAATAAAGACATTTATAATCTAAACTGGGAAGAAATCAAAGAGTTAATCAACAAGGAAACTGGTGAATCTAAAGGTGAATCAGCTTATAGAAAATGGTTCAACAACTTCATTGAAGGAGTTGAATACCAACGAGAAAGGTCAGATGAATCAAATAATTCTCTCCTTGAATTGGAACTGAAAAAGGTTGAAATCATGGAAGAGAGAAAAAAGCTTCAAGCTGTAAAGCATGAAATACATAAAAACACACGCGTCAAAGGCCGAACAGAGCTGCTATATGAAAATGTAACTGAAGCAATTGAGAAAGTAGGTACTCTCCCTCCCCCTTCCTTCTATCCATTAAATAAGAACGAAAGAAAAAGAGCTGCTGTTCTAGGGTTTGGAGATGAACACTTCGGGAAGCAATTTAAAAGCAACAACAATGAATACAACGAACAGATTTATTTGCAGCGTATGAATCAGATTCTTTCTGAAACTGTTGAGTACATTCAAAAAGAAAATTTAGATGAGCTGGTCGTGTTAAATGGTGCTGACAGTGTTGAAGGTATGGCATTGCGCGTATCGCAATTAACTGCCCTTCAGTACGGGTTTATTGACCAAGTGATAAAATACTCTAGGTACAAAGCTGAATGGCTTTTAGAACTTTCTAAGCACGTCAAAATTAAGTACATACATATCCCTTCTGCAAATCATACTGAACTAAGATTACATAATACAAATCGCTCGGAAATGCCTAAAGAAGATGTAGAGCGTATTATAGCTACTTATATCCATGACGTACTCAAAGACAATGAGCGAATTGAAGTTCCTTTATACGACGAAGGAATTGTGGATTTTAAATTACTTGAATTTGAAATTGTCGCATGTCACGGACACCAGATTAAAAACAAAAAGAATGCCATTCGTGACATCTCACAGATGAAACGAAAATTCTACGATTACATGTACATCTCCCACTTCCACCACGGAAACATGCTCACTGTAGGTGAAGCAGCCACTCATAATATCCAAGTTATACAACTCCCTTCTGTAATGGGTTCCGATGAATACAGTGACAGCTTAATGACAGGTGCCAAAGCTGGAGCAAACCTTTCAATTTATGAGTCCGGTAAAGGTCGGATTATTCAATACGATTACATATTAAATTAAAGAAGGCTCCTATTAGGCCTTCTTTAATTAGGTTTATCTTGTAAATCCCTCTAAGTCTTTAACGTGAGTAGATACATCTTTTATAAAGTCAATTGTTTCAGGCGAATCATTCAAGTAATCAACTGTCAATAATTCCTTTTCTTTAATCTCACTGATGAGATTTCTAATAACATTTTGAAGCTCAGTTTTTTTATCTGTAATGAAATAATACTTAACTCGATTACCCTCACGTGAAATTCCTAATCGATCAACTGGCTGTGTAGATAATTTATTTAATACACCTCGAAGAACTCCATTTCTATATTCACCATTCTTAACAAGTTCAGGTATCTTTTTTGCTAGTTCTTCAAGCAGCTCTTTTTCTGTAAGAGGGTGTTTTGAACCCTTTAAAATCACTGGTATATTTTTACGTACAAGATCTGATAATGTAACTTTGTTTTCCATAACGTGATCTCCCCTTTAGATATCGTAATACATAAATAGTGTAATCCACTTTTTTATCAGATGTCAACATCCAATAGTGGATTTTTAAACCTAAAGTTAAACTATTAATCTTTTTTTGATAAAACTTTAATTTTATTTAGATTGGAGTCGCATTAATGGTTGACTGCAAAAAGGTTTATTAAAGTAATACAAAAAAACGATTGAGGATGAAGAAGAAAATGACGAATGAAGACTTTAAATATCTGAATAAGCACTTAGAAACACTTGCCCAACTCAAGCAGTCTGGATACAAATGTGATAAAGAGATATCTACTGTTATTAGTAAATTACATAAACTAATGGGACTTGCATCAAAATCAAAAGTTAATTTTTACACTTTAGGTAGCAATGTTGAAAACGAAAACATTGCTGATTATAAAATAGGCGTAGATTCTCCAAAAGGAAATAGGTTGTTAATCGTTGATCCCCGGACAGATTGTACAACAGTTTTACTTGTTAATGTTAAAGACTCCAAATTTGAAAATATTAAAAGAAGAATAGCTTCTCAGACATTCGGATATCAAGCAGACCTATTGGTTCAGATTTTAAAAGAAAAACGCCCTGACAAACTGTTGATTGATACATGTGGAATTGGTAAAGGGTTAATGGACATGGTGATTGAAAAGTTAAAAACACAAGATATCGAAATGTCTCCCAGTGGTGATTTGACCTATAGTTAAGCACCTTTTTAGAACGCCCAGCGAAGATTGCGGTACTCCCCTTCCGCTCTATTGCTGGGCGTTTCGTAAAATGTGTTTACATAAACTTTATGGAGGTGAAATATGTCTGCTGAAAAAATAAAATGCTCATGCTGCGGCAAAGAACAAAATGCCAATCAATATTATATATCGGAATCTCCTTTCAATTCTGCAACAGGCAAACTGTCAGTATGTAAGAGCTGTCTCCAAAATGAATTCCAAAAAGACAAAGATAACTTAAAGAATGTTCAAAACATCTTAAGAATGATTGACCGTCCTTTTGTTTACGACTTGTGGGTTTCCGCTGTTAATGAATCAGAGTCCAAGAAAAAATCAGCTGGAAATGTGTTAGGTACTTATATGAAAAATATCGGAATGAAAGATTACAAGTCAAAAACTTGGGCAGACAGTGAGTTTGACTTTGAAGAAGAACAAGAATATACAACACAATTGTTACTAGCTAAAAGTACAGAAGATATATCTAAGGAAGACATAGATGAATTAATGCAATTCTGGGGTCGTGGTCTTGATGTTGAAGATTATATTTGGCTTCAGAATGAGTACATTGACTTCACGAATAGGTATGAATGCGACTCTAAGGGAATGGAACTTCTTATAAATGAAATATGTTTGACTCGGCTAGATATACGCAAACGGCGTGAAAATGGTGAAAAAGTCGATCAGCAGCAAAAAACTCTTCAAGATTTACTTGGGTCAAGTAATTTAAAACCCGTTCAAGAAACTGGAGCAAGTGGAGTTGAACAAGAGTCTTTTGGCACTCTGATCAAAAAATATGAGAATGAGAGACCTATTCCTGAGCCAGAGCCTAGATGGAAAGATCCTGATAAAATCGGGAAATACATTAAGGTATTTTTCCTTGGGCATCTGTCTCGAATGCTTGGTTTGAAAAATCAATATTCAGAGGAATATTGGGAAGAAATGAATAAGCATACTGTTGAAGAACCTGTTGCAGAAGAAGAGGATCGAGAAAATGACCTCACATAAAAATTTTACAACAGATCGCAACAAGCACAGTCGAGGAATCAATATTTTTAAAAAGGGAAACAACTTTAAAAAGAAATCAAAATCTGAAAGATTAATGGATGGTATCGGCGCATGGACTTCTTTCTATAGAGCAAACCCACATCGTTTTGTAAAAGAATACTTGGGTATTACACTTAAATTGTTTCAATGTATTTTAATTTACATGATGGTACATAACCATTATTTTATGTACCTGGCCAGTCGTGGGCAGGGTAAAACTTGGCTAACCTCTGTATACTGCTGTGTGCAAGCCATACTCTTCCCAGGTACTAAAATAGTTATCGCATCGGGCACAAAGGGACAAGCTCGTGAAGTCATAGAGAAAATTGATGACTTACGCAAAGAATCACCTAATTTAAGGCGAGAAATTGAAGATTTAAAAACCTCAACAAATGATGCTAAAGTGGAGTTTCATAATGGCAGCTGGATTAAAATCGTAGCCTCAAATGATGGCGCCCGCTCCAAGCGTGCAAACCTCCTTATTGTAGATGAATTCAGAATGGTTGATTTTGAAATCATCAGTAAAGTACTTCGAAAATTCCTGACAGCTCCCCGTTCTCCTAAATATCTCGAAAAAGAAGAATACGCTCACTTAAAAGAACGAAACAAAGAAATTTACTTGTCTTCCTGCTGGTACAAGGTTCATTGGTCATTTAACAGATTCATAACTTACTACAATGCCATGATGAAAGGATCAAAATATTTTGTGTGTGGTCTCCCTTATCAGATCGCAATTAAAGAAGGTCTTTTGGATAAAGATCAGGTTAGAGATGAAATGGCCGAAGAAGACTTTGATCCTATCGGTTGGTCTATGGAAATGGAAGCTCTCTGGTTTGGTGAATCTGAAAAAGCCTATTTTAAATTCGAAGACATTGAAAAGAACCGCAAGCTTGCTTCTCCCCTCTTCCCTCCTGACTATTACAGTCTAATCAAGGATTCCAACTTCAAATATGAAGGCAAGAAACCAGGAGAAATTAGACTGGTAAGCAATGATATCGCTGGAATGGCCGGTAAGGATAATGATGCCAGTGTTTACACTGTATTCAGACTGATTCCAAACTCCAATGGATATGATCGTCATATTGTATACATGGAGAGCATCGTAGGTGGTCACACAGGAACTCAAGCAACAAGAATTAGACAAATATACGAAGATTATGATTGCGATTATATTGTATTAGATACTCAAAGTATCGGACTTGGTGTGTATGATGCATTATGCCAGCCTTTATATGATAAAGAACGTGCAAAAGAATATGAGCCATTTTCATGTATTAACGATGAAAGAATGGCTGCGCGTTGTACTTATCAAAATGCTGAAAAAGTAATTTATAGCATTAAAGGTAATGCACAATTGAACAGCGAAATTGCGGTATTACTAAAAGATGGATTCAAACGAGGAAAAATCAAAATTCCTATCAACGAAAATGAAGGAAAAGAATACCTGAAAAGATTTAAAGGCTATGAAGGGCTATCTCCTGAAGTTAAAGGAAAATTCCTTTCAAGCTATGCTCAGATTACCCTTCTAATAAATGAAATGATCAACTTAGAAGCTGAATATAGCGATAACGGACAAGTTAAGCTTAAAGAGCCAAAGAGTAAACGAAAAGACAGATATAGCTCAGTGGCTTATGGCAACTATATTGCTACTGTATTAGAAAGACAGTTAAACAAACAAACTGAATATGACGTTGAAGATGAATTAGTCTATTTTTAAAAGAAATGAGGTGAAACATGGTAACCTTAAATAAAGTTGACATTGAGTCTGAAGAGTATAAGCAAATGCTGAATGACTATTCAACTTATACTTCTACATTTGCTTCCGGCTTTATCTCAAATATGTTTTCCAATGGCATTGTTACGGAAATTGAGGCCGAACAATTAAAGAATTACTTTTCTAACCCCGATGAATTTCAAGAAGAAATTGAAGATCTTGCTCAGTATTTTTACATTTCGACTGCTGAGATTCACCAATTGTTTGAATTGATTGAAGCCCTCCCTACCCTCAACTATAAAATTGACTCCTTTAATAAAGTTAAGTCTTCAGATAAGCATATTTCCCTTTTGAATAAATCCTTACATAAGGTTAAGCACAAAAGACTTACTAGGGATCTGTTAAAACAGGTAGCTACAGCTGGTACTCTTGTTGGTATATGGCTTGGGGATGCTAAGAGCCCGTATCCGTTTATTTTTGATGAAATTAAATATGTATTCCCCTCCTTTAGAAGAAACGGAGACTGGGTATGTGTAGTTGACATGGAGCTGTTCACTAAGTATAAAGATGATCAAAGAAACGAATTGTTAAAAAGCCTCTCCCCTTATATTAAACAAAGCGATTATGAAAACTTCATGAAAGATCGAGAGAAATATCGGTTTAAGGAATTGCCACAAGAAAGAACTTTTCCACTACGCACAGGGACGCTAAAAAGAAATCAAGGATTGGGAACATCTTGGGTTACACCAGGTCTATATGACGTTCTCCATAAAAAGAAACTTAAAGATGTTGAAAGATCGATTGCAAATAAAATTATTAACGCTGTTGCAGTTCTAACGATTGGAACAGATAAAGGTAATGGCGAATACACAAACATGAAGCTGCCTAAAGCAGTTAAACAAAAAATTCATGGTGGCGTTAAAACGGCTTTGGAAAAAAACCAAAAAGATGGAGTGACTGTAGTATCAATCCCTGACTTTGCTGATATCAATTTTCCAGATGTTAAAGCAGATGGATTAGATGGAGCAAAATTTGATCATATCAATAGCGACATTCAATCTGCTTACGGATTATCCGGCTCTCTTTTAAATGGTGATGGCGGTAACTACGCAACTTCGTCATTAAACTTGGATACATTTTATAAGCGTATTGGCGTTTTAATGGAGGATATTGAACAAGAGGTTTATCAAAAGTTATTCAACCTTGTTTTGCCTGCTGCCCAAAAAGACAATTACTATATGAATTACGATAAAGACAAGCCGCTCACTCTTAAAGAAAAAATGGACATCTTAATTAAATTAAACGATAAGGGCTGGTCTATTAAGCACGTAGTTGACAATTTGGCAGGAGTGTCTTGGGAAAGTTACCTTGAACAAACTCTATATGAAACTGAAGAGCTGAAACTCCAAGAAAAAATTAGACCTTATCAAACTTCATATACCTTCACTGGGAATGAAGTTGGCCGCCCAAATGAAGGTAATAAAAACAACGACAACACAGTGAAGTCAGCTACATCCAACGGTAATGACAATCCTATTTAAAACTTCACTTTTGAAGGGAGGTGAAATTATTTGACAAAGAAGCAAAAGAAAAAACTATGCCAACTTCAATTGAATGAGATTAAAACATCAGATGACCCAACAAAGTTGTCATGTAGCTTTGTCATTTTTGATTTCGATGTCTCTCACAATAATACAGTAATTTCTAAGGATGTTGCTCTTGAAGCTGCTTCAACAATTATTAATAAACCGATTGTTGCAAAATATTACGAGGTTGATGAATTAAATACTTCTACAGATGCATTGGGAACTCATGAAGCTTATCTAGACACAGATAAGCACGGAGAACTTGAAGTAAAAAGAGATACTGCCCCAATCGGTGTCTTTACATCCGAGGGATACATAACTGAAATTGAAACCCCAGATGGCAAAAAAGAAGTATTGGCAGCAGATGCAATACTTTGGAGCTCTCGATTTAAAGATGCATGTGAACTTTTACTTGAATGGTATGGTAGAGGCATCAACATTAATACAAGTTGTGAGATCCTTTATTCAAATTACACTGTGCAAGATGGTATCGAACACCTACAGTCCCCCATCTATTTCGAAGGTCATGCAATTTTAAATTCAGAGAAACGTGGAGAGCATGACATTGTCCTCCCCGCCTATGATTCTTCCAAACTTCTAAGCTTTAATGAACTTCAACGATTTGAAAGATTAGTGGCTCAAGCAGCTACAAGACAAAATAATGAGGAAGGTGAAAAAATGAATAAGTTTAGAAAAGTGTTTGAATTGTCTCACTCTGACGTTCGGACGCTTCTATATAGCCAATTAGATCCAACCCTTGATAAAGAATCAGATTCATTTATTGCAGATGTATATGATACGTATTTCATCGTAAACGTGTATAGCTGGTCAGATGAAAATAGCTATGACAAATACTTTAAGTTCAATTACACAAGAACAGGCGATACTGTTTCAATTGATTTTGACAGTAAAACTGAGGTATTCATGACGCGCAACTGGGAGGAAGTTGTTCCTGAGCCTATTCAATCACAACTTAACCAGAAAGATGAACAAATTAAAGATTTAACGAAACAAGTAAATCAAATCAATAAGGATAAGGTAGGAATTGAACAGCAATTCAACACTGCCAGTGAAAAGCTTGTGCAATTAAATTCTGAAGTGGAACAATTGAAGCCTTATAAAGAAAAACACGAGAAAACTTTATTAGAGCAAAAACTAAGTGAGAAAAATGAATTCTATAAAGCGAAATTTGAAGCTTTAAATGCTGAGGAAAAATTCAGTACAGAAGAAGTACAAAACCTTATCCATGCTTCGGTTAAACAAGATGAAGAAGGAGAAAAAGCTGTATTACAACTTAACACAATGTTAGTTGATTTAGTTAGTGTTCCTACTGAAACAAATACAACCATTAGAGAATTTTCAAGTAAACGGGAAAATTTAATCCCTAACGATGACTCTTTTGAATCACGCTTTTCACAATAAATTTTAAACTTGGAGGAATAAAATATGGCTACAAGATTACAAAAAGCCCTTACTGAAGTAGGTAATCATACTACTGGAAACTTGAATTCTTTAAAAATCAAAACAGTTGCTCACGGTGCAAAAGTGACTGGTTCAGACATTGATAACTTTATGCTTGTTGAACTTGGTTTTGATGCTGAGGGGAACCGTACAGCTTCGAAACTATCAGATAAAACAAAAAAAGCATATTTAATTGCATCTCCTGAAGCACGCTACCTTGGTGAATCAATGAGAGATTTTTATAACGGTGTAGGAGAACATGCTCGAATTGTTATCCTTGAGCCAGCTTATACTCGTTTTGATGTTTCTGCATTTTCATTTAATACAGGAGTGACTGAGGTTAAACAAGGTCAAGTGGCTCACTTTGATATTGCTACTCAAAAGTATATTCTTAGTGATCCTACTTCACCTCATGAGGATTATGCTGATTCTTCTGCTAAGTTCCTAGTTGTAAATAATGAAGATGACCTTGTTTACACAATGGGACAAAAACTTGTTCGCCTTGAAGTAATCGAGGCCTAATACATAACAAATAAATTTCAATAAAAGGAGTATTTTAAATGAAATTAGATACTGTGAAAATCAAAGGCTTGTTTAGCCGTGTATTAAATAACAAAATGGACGGTACAGACAAAGCTGATATCCAAACTTACATTAAGAAAGTGTTTGGTGATGGCGGTACTACACCTGACCCTTCCATGCTCCATCAATTTAATAACCTTGTCGTTGAACAAGCTGATGAAATTGCGAAACCAAAAGTAACACAGCTCCTCTCCCTTCTGGCCAATGTCCAACAAGAAAAACGAGGCAATATTAAAGAAATTAAAATTCCAAAAAAGAATAAAGCAAAAGTCATTTGGTCTGCTACAGGCTCTGGTGTTGATTTAGTTCGTGTTGAAGGACAAGAAACAGTTCCTGCTGTTCCGAAAACTATGTCAACAGGTTTCTATTATGAACCCCTAGATCTCGTAACAGATTCAATTGTTTACTTCAATAAATTGGTGAATGATATCGCAGATGCTAAAGTCCGTTTGTACCTCGATAAAATTCATCAATTAACTGCAAGCGCAATTACAGCTGGTAAAATCCCTGCAAAAAATGTTCAAACAGGCTCAAACCTTACTCTTCAACAATACAACAAAGTAGCTTCCGTGCTTCAACGTTATGGTGGAAAACCAATCTTCGTCGCTGACACTCTTCTCATTGACTACTTCGCATTCCAACAAGGAACAGACTCTACGTTTAAGAACTTCTTAACAGAAGAAGTAAAAGGAGAGCTCCTTACTGCTCTAAATCCAACAACTATCGGAAGAACAACTGCTGTTAACCTCACTAACCCATTTACAGATGATACAAATAGTAAAGTCGAACTTCCTGTCAACAAAGGTTATATGTTTGCCGGCGGCGTTTCTCAAAAACCATTTTCTGTTGTTGAGTATGGCGGACTGCGTCAATTGACAGAACAAGATATCGAAGATGAAAGAATCAAAATGAAAATTGTTCAAGATGCTTCTGTTAACCTTCTTTTTGGAGAAGCAATCGGAATTATTGAAGAACAAGCTGCAGTATCTATCTAAATCAAAATATGAGGATTTTTTAGGAGGATGTAAATTTGACTGAAAAAATTAAGTTAGCACGATACAGAAGTACGTCTTATTTTGTTGGGTATACCGGCGATGGTGGACATAAACAATACACTTGGTCTGGTAGTAAAAATGGGAAGGCTGATATTAAAGAAGTTCCAAAAGAAGTTGTTGAATGGCTCACAATGAACAGCGTTTGTTTCGATAAAGGTGAATTAGTTATTGTTGAAGATAACGAGACAACCAAAGAGATTAAAGATTCTATTGTTGAGTCGGAGGCTTATGAAAATAACATTCATACCAAAGAAGAAATTGAAAAGATGATTAAATCGGGAAATATTGCTCAACTAAAAAATAAGCTCGATAAAATCACAGTGGATTCTGAGAAGCAATTTATTATTGACGTTGCTTCAGAATTTAGTGATGACATTGCTGCAGGCAAATTAAAAGTTTTGGCTGATTGGATGGGAGTCGCTGATCCTTCCCTTCTCTTTGACTAAGAGGAGGGATTTTTATGACATCTTATGATCAAATATGGGAAACCTTTTTAAACAACTGCGAGACGTCCGATTTTGATGTTCCTCAACAAGAAGAGGACATTTATAAATCAATTCGAAATGCAATCCTTCATTTCAATAACCGGCTTAGAGACAATTTAAAAGCTGATAATTCAACTGAAACTGTTAATCGAGAATTATCTGAGGATGATCTTCTTATTCTTGCACACTTCTTGAGATACATCTTTTTGTTAAATAAAAAGACCTTGTTTGAGAATACGTGGCAGCCCTTCACGAATGACGTGGGGATCAAGAACTTTGGTACGCAACTCAATTCACTTAAACAAAGTGTAATGGATCAGAAAGACGAAATTGAGCGCTTGATATTGAACGCTGCGGTGGATTATCTATGAGTACAATTAAAGTTAAATCGGCACATAAAGATGGACAAATAAAGCTTGAGGACTTAGATGTTGTTTGCAATAAACTGTGTAAAAGAAACAATTCAGTCCTCTTCAAATTGGAGAAATACCTTAATAAAAAGCTGCTAAGTGATCCTGAACTCACAGAAATCAGGGACACTATTTTAACAGTAAGTGGTGAATTAAGCAGACTTAGGGATAACTTAGTAACAGACGGTGATTCGAATGAAGGACTACAGTAATTACCACAAGGTTAACATTAATAATAAACTTCTTCATGATGGTAAGCTTATTTTCCAACAAGGCCTTAAGGGGTTTGAATCTGAAAAAGTCACAATTGATGGAATCGAAAAAACAGTAATGATCACTTCTAAGTACTCTAGTGGCGATGGTTCTGCAAGATATATATTAGGTGAAATTGCTGACATTTATCGTGGCGGAGTTGTTAAGTTTAATGATGAAACATGGCTCATCACCTCCCACCCTCTCAGTAATAAGATTTACAAAAAGGCTGAGATAAAAATATGTGGAACATCATTTTTTCTTACTTCAGAAGACAAGCTAATCGATACTGGCAAAATTAACGAAATCACTGGTAAGCCAATTTATGAAAAAGTACCTGGCGAAAAAACTGAAGTCCCCTGCATATTCGAAAGGACAACTTCAATAAATGGCACTGAATTGGCGGTAAATCTTCCTGATGGTCAAGCAAACATTACAATTCCTTATCTTGTTCATGAAAAATTGAAAATCGGACTTACCCTCACCTTCTTTGGCGAAGATTATCAAGTCGATGATATAGACTATTCTAAAGTTTATGGAGACCACGGAACAATAAAATTGGTTGCCAAAAAGAAAGTTGGTGAAAAGACATGAGCATGACTGTTGAACAGATGACAAAAGTCTTCAGATTAGTTATGGATGATGTTGAACTGAATCGGCTCTTGTATTACAAAACTGATCCTCTCTCCCCTTCTCATCCAGATGTTCAATCACTCGAAAATTATTATGACTCCACAAATGACTCTCCCGCTATAATCAATACCATATTCAAGCGAGCACCTAAAACAGATGATCTATCGGATTCACCATTATGTAGGATGTGTATTTATTTAGGGAATGCATTGCCTAAGCCGACAAACCAAAGCTTTATGTTGTTAAATCAAGAATTGATGATCGATGTATACACACACATTAATACATTTGAGATATCTGAGTATCGAAGTTTGAAAATCATCGACAGGGTTTCAAAATTATTTTTCAATAAAAATATTGCTGGTTTTGGTGTAACAGTAGATTATAAACGTTTGCTTATTAGTAATCCCCCTGACGGATATTTGGGCTACAAGATGATCTTTACTTTTGGAGCAAGTAAATGAATGAGTTAAAGGATTTCTTTTTCTTAGGAAAACCGATCCAGACTGAAATAGGAGAGATTGATTTCATCCGCTTAAAAGATTATCCTCTCTACACCAAAGAACTAAGCATGTTGAGGATGAATAAGAAAAGTCTTATTAAAGAATATTCAAGGTTTAATGAGGATGGCTCGCTTGACCCATTTATTATTGAAATGAAAAAGAGAGATCTTTATGAAATTGTACATTCGGTACTCCCTGATTTTCACGAGGCTTATTTCAAAGTTTTTTCAAAAGTATTGATAAACAAGGATTCCCTATCGTTGATTGGAAAACATAATTTTCCCCGTCTCCGAAAACTAATACTAGACATGCATTGTATCACTGAAGACAAGGTCGTTGACAATGATGAACTTCAGGAGTTCCATGATATAAGTAAATCACTCAAGCAACAAGATTCTCAAAGTGATTTAAAGGATATAGTAAGCTGTGTTGCTGCATTTAACGGATACACGTATGAAGAAATATCTGAAATGACGATGTATCAACTATATTTGTCGTTCTACAGGATGGCTGAAGTTATGAATTATAACACAACCACACTTTTTGCTACCGTCTCTCCTGATGTCAAAGTAAGTGATTGGAGTAGTCACATTAATCTTTACAAGGAAGAGTCTTATCACCTGAGCACTAAAGATGCTAAAAATATCGAGCAATTATTTGGAGGCTAATTAACTTTAGTCTCTTTTTATTTTTATTTAGGAGGAAACAATTTGGCAAAACAAACAGTAATCCATGAAGTTGGAAAAATTACAGCTAAACGTCTGAGCGATAATAAGGTTATTGCTTCAGGTGTTACACAAATGACTCAGTTTTCCCAACAAGTTCAACAAGACTTTTTAAAAGGCGGATGGGGTAACCGAGACCTGTATGTTATTAATTCAAGTAAAGAAGTATCGGGTAATGTCCGAAATGCTTTCTTTGATCTTGATTTCATGGCAATGCAGCAAGGTGTAAAAATTGAAAACGAAACAATTTCTGTGTGGGAAGATGAAAGCTTAACAGTTAGTGATACTGGTACGGTTATCCTTTCATATCTCCCATTGTCTAAAGTTTCATTAACTAACGAAGATGGAGATCAAATTGAAGTTGACGCTGCATCTAAAACAGTTACTGTGCCTGATACCTTTGCAACCAAGGGTGAAGCTTTAGCAGTTCATTATCAAATTGAAGTTGAAGCCGAGACTGTTGAAATTAACGGTGAAAAATTCTCTGAGAATTACTACTTTGAAATTCACACAATTGAATACGATCCTAAGACTTCAAAAATCTACAGTGACCTTTATATTCAGCTCCCTAAAGTAAACTTCTCTGGTGAAGCAGATATGTCGTTTGAAGCAGGAAATGCATACACTCCGGAAATCGGCTATCGAGCCCTTGCTGATAATAACGGAAAAATCGGTAACTTTGCTCGTGTAAAACGTAAAGCTGATGGGACAAAGGGCGTTGTCACTAGTGATGAAGGAACTGGCTCATCTCAAAGCTCAGATCTTGGCGGAACAACTGAATAATTAAGGAGGCGTTTATTATTGCTTTTTTAAACCAGGACGGTGATAAATACACCTCTGCAAAAGATGATGGGACAGGTAATCCCATAACAGCTGTATCAATTGAACGTTCCACTGTCCCCTTGGAGGTTGGTCTCAATAATGACCAGCCTCTTAATGTTAATGTGGCCAACACTGCACTTGATGTAAATATAACTAATACGGCTTCTGTCCCTGTTTTGGTTAAAAACACTGCAGCAATTAAAACCCAAGTTCAAAAATCCTATTCTGAATTTGTTGTTACTGATGCTGATACCGTAGCTACAGGTGCAACTAAGTCTTATACAGTTGATCTAATCGATTCACTTGGTGTTTTCAGAACTTACGGTGTTGCTATGTACACAACTCAAACAGACAGCTCAAACAGCAAAGTTTTAGCAAGTATTTATTCCGTACCGAAAAACATCCCATTTTATTCTGCAACTACATCAGGTAATGATAATTCTGTTCTATTCAACAGCATTGTTTTTGTTCAGAATTACCCTTTACAAAAACAATTAACTTTCACTGCTCCAAAAATACATCTGACAGTTAAAGCAGCCGGTACAGTTGATCTAACTGGGTTAAAAATCGTTGTTTGGGGGATGGAATAATGACATTTGATGAAGTATGTGGTCTGTTCAAACAATTTGATGGTTTGGAACAAAAATTCCTATTACTATCAGATGGATCCTATATCAGTGTTGATGATTTCAAGCAACGCTTTGAAGGCGACTTCAATGAGTACGAACCTTTAAGTTCGCTTCAGTCATCCCCTTCCTCTACCCCAGCTTGGGAAGGTATATGGAATAAGCTACAAGAGGATGGGCTTTTTGAATAAGTCCTCCCCTCTTGTTTTTCTAGATAAAAGACAGTTTTTATTCAAATTAAGGAGGTGGAGTTGTTGACAGAAACGACTGAAAATGTCGTAATCACGATTCCAGACAAAACTTCATTTACATTTCACGAAGCCGCAACTTCCCCATCTGAAGGTGAAGAATTTGTAGTGGGTCATTTTCGGGAACTTACTGTTAAGATCTCTGGTTCCTCAACTTCACGAGAAATAAAGTTTTATGCAGTTGATGAAAATGGCGAAAAAACTGCACTTAGTGGCACCAATAAAACAGACTTCCAACTTGGGAGCAGTACTTTAAATACTAATGAGTATTGGGACTTCGACATTGCTGGATTGTTTAAAGTTATGTTCGAAGTAGTTTCTGTTACTGGTGATGTAACTGTTAAAGGGATTGTGGTGAGTTAAGATGAGCAGCAGTAAATACGTCGGTCAACTCAAACAAAACAATATTCAGATCAATTCATTAAGAGGATCCAATGACAGAGCTGAAAAACATATGCTTGAGCATGAACAAGCATTAACAGAAAAAACAAATTTGTTTATGGAATATCAACAGAATGAGCTCAAGAAACATACTGATGATAAGTCTAATCCTCATTTAGTCACCAAAGAGCAGGTTGGTTTGGGCAATGTTTTAAATAATGTCCAAGCAACTAAAGAGGAATTTGACGAACATCTAAACGATACTCTCAATCCCCATTCAGTAACTAAAAGCCAAGTTGGTTTAGCAAATGTCCTGAATGAAAAACAAGCAACTAAAACTGAATTTGATCAACATGCTCAAGATACAATTATTCATATTACAGCTTCAGAGAGAACTACTTGGAATGCCGCGGAAAGCAATTCTAAAAAGTATACTGACGCACATTCTCAGAACACAAACAATCCTCATAAAGTAACTGCAATTCAGGTCGGGTTAGGAAACCTTACGAATGATAAACAAGCGACAAAATTAGAATTTGATGCTCACATAAAAGATAATGAGCGTCATATCACTAGCACTGAAAGAAGTAAATGGAATTCTGCTCAATTAACTAAAATATCAAGCGATGATGGTCAACCACTAGTTTCTATAACAAGCGACTTTCATTCTGAACTTTTGAATTCTCCTACTTTAACATATTTCGGATATGATAAGGCTGCCTTAGAAGCACCTCCAAGTAACGGGCGGGGATTTTGGACATGTAGTGCTGATAAACTTTATGGTCAAGCTATTGTTCTGACTAATGATAATAAGACTTACAGAAAATCATTGATAAACGGAGCATGGTCAAGTTGGGAACGATTGATAAGTAGCAGTGAAATTGATAACGTGCCTTGGTTAAGCGTTACATATAAAAATGGCGCAAAGACAGGCTCAAGGCCACTTCAATATCGTAAAGTAGCTGGGACTTTGCAGCTTAGTGGGCACGTTGTAACAAACCGAGATGTAGTATTTGCTTCTATTCCAACTGAATTTTCTCCAACACAAGGTGCTGTTAAGTCTGTTGAAGTGAGTGGAACTTTCGGCAGAAGTAAATTATTTGTAAACTCTAATGGTGACCTTCAGCTAAGTGGGGTATCAGCTGACAACAGTGCTGCAATAACGGGTTACTACATAGATGTAGTTGTTCCGTTGAATTAGGAGGTAAGTCGTGATACAAGTCTATAAATATGACGAAAATTTTATGTTCGTTGAACCCCTAGTTGTAACTGAAATCGATGAAAAGGGAGATTATATTTTTCCCGATAATTGCACTTCTGTTCCATTACCTGACTCTCCCTCCTATTACCTTCCACGATTTGATTTATCAAAACAAGTTTGGATAGAAACAGCCTCTCAAGAATATATAGACAGCCTCTCACCGCCCCCTGAAGAACCTTCTGATGTGGAATTACTTGGACAATCACTAGCTGAAGCCAGAATTTTAATTTTAAAACAAAATCGCATAATCTTAAATTTACAAAATGAAGTTAAAAACTTGAAAGATGGGACAACAGCATGAGCAATTTTTGGGTTATAGCCCTAAACAAAAACTGGGCAACTCTTGATCAGGTTAAAGAAGCTTATTATTACGATGATGTAACTAAGGAAGAACTCAAAGAAGGAGTAGACAATAACTTAATTACTCCTGAACAATATCAAGAAATTGTTGGGGAAGCCTATACTTCAGTTACCTTATCTACAGAATAAACACGTTATCATTGTTTGCTCAAAATGAGGATATTAAGGAGGATATTAAATGGCATCAAAAAAATTGAATTTAAGTTTAATTGAGGAAAGTGTCAATAAGTATGACAAGAAAGAAAAAGTCCAATTAACCGATGATGTACATGTATTCATCTACCCATACTTTTCTCCTTCTCGGTTAACAAAAATGCTAACTGAAATGATCTCTGATCAACAAAAAGCTGAAGATAAAGGTATTGATTTTAGTAAAATCAACACTGTTCAATGGGTATTCTTTTCAATTGTCAAAGAATTTTCAGATTTGGGGATTCCGAATGACATCAAAAATAAAGTTAAATGGTACCTTAAGCTTGTAGATTCCGAATTCTTCCCTATGATTATTAACAGTTTTCCAAAAGAAAGTATGAAGAAGCTTAAGGATGCAACAAAAGCTTTAGAAAAAATCACTGAAGACTTGTTAACTATGAGCCACCAGGAAATCAACAAGCTTATTCTAGAAAAGGTAGAAGAAATAGAGACTGGTTCTGGTGAAGTTAGTGGCGAAAACAATTAAAGATATCAAAGCTATGGTTGAACAAGCTGCAATTCAATCAATTCATAAGTCTTCCTCTAATGTGAAACAAATTATGGTAAAAACAGGACAAGAGCATATTGTTGAAGATGTTTACGGTGCATATGATCCCCTACTTTATGAACGCACAGGACAAGTTAAAGATGCCTTTATAACCACCAACGAAAGCAACGGGGTGTCATTGGACAATATTAGAGAAGATGATGGAAAAGACATTGCTACAGTTATTGAAACCGGGCAGGGGTATACATACCCTGATTCATATGGATATGGATACGGTAACCCTCGTCCTTTTATGAAGAATACCTCTGAGACCTTAAGAGATGGACGATTAACCGCAGCGCTAAAAAAAGATTTAAAAGCAGATGGTATTAAAACAGACTAATGGTGGTGAATTAATGACCAAACCAATTGAAAAGAATATGCTCAGATCTCGAGCAATAAAACTCCCCGAGGTCACGGAATCAATGTGGGAGCAAGTAGATGAAGAGCACAGAAACTTGGTTCAAGAGTTTTTAGATGCTCATTCATTTAGAGATAAAACACGAAAGCAGTATTACTCCTCCCTTCGCCAATTCTTTTGGTGGGTACATACCTCTCTTAACGGGAAAAAACTTTATAAGATCTCAAAGCGTGATTTCATTAGGTATCAAAGTTTCTTAAAGAATCGTGGGATGTCTTCAAGTGGGATTGCTTTAAAAAAAGCCGGTGTATCATCGTTAAATAATTATATCGAAAATGTTGTTGCAGAAGATGATCATAATTATGAGAAATTCAGAAATTTCACCCGCGGGCTTCCAGCTATTCCTAAAACCACTACCTATGAAAAAGTTAAAGTTACATATGATGATTATAAACTGATGATGGACGCCCTAAAAGAGGACGAAAATTATTTGGGGATGGCATGGCTTGCTACTGCCTTTAATGTTGGCGGGCGAAGAGCAGAACTCATACAGTTAAAAACAGAAATATTAGATTACCCTGTTCCAGAGGGTCAGTCATACGTGATGAGTCATAAGGTATTTGGAAAAGGTAAAGGTGAAGGAAAACCTCTTGAGTACATGATTAACACAGAAGCACTGGAGTATCTTCGCTTATGGCATGAAAAACGTGGCTATGATCATGAATACCTCTTCACTACTCAGTATGGCGGAGAGCCTAAACAGATGTCAGAGTCTTGGGCTGATTATTTTTGCTCTGATGTGTTATCAGACATCCTTGGTCGACGTATAAACCCCCACCTCTTTAAAGCTTCGTGCATCACTTATCTCCTAGAAGTTAAGAAAGTCAAAATTGAATTGATAAGCAAATATGTAGCTCATCATGAAGATGTCTCAACAACAATCAAACATTATGATTTACGGGATTTTGAAGAAGAAAAAAATCAAATATTTGTTTAGTTTTAAGCACCACAAATACATCCTGTTGAATCTCCAGTACTCCACCTTTTACAAAATCTATTTCCGGTACAATCTCCAAAACAACCATTGTCCCCCATCGTTCCACAATGAACTAAGTTTAAATCAACTTCACTCGGTGAAATCCCTAAATATTTTGCAACAATATGTATATATTCTTCCTCCTCCATCGGGGCCCAATAGTTCTTACCATCTATTTCGATAATTTTCCACCCGAATTTAGAATACATGTATTCTGGAATGGATGGCATTTCAGTTTCAAAAAAGACTTTTTCTCCTTTTTCATATACTCTGATTCCATGGATTACTTTCACGATATCTCCTCCAATTGATAATTTGAGCTTAGTGTTAACCATTAGAGAAATTCTATTCAATTCAGCATAAAATCCCTCTTTTATTCAGAATCAAGATTCCTCGTTTGAGGGATTTTGCTTATGTATAAAACAAAGAATCACTTTGTCCCCCGATAAAGACAAAGTGATTTTAAAATTAGCTATTAGGTAAATCTACTTTTGCAGGAGTACTAGTCCACGGTTTGCCCATTTTCTTTTTATGGGCTTTATCTTCAAAAAATTGAACTGTAGCATACTGATACCAACTATCAGTCATTGCTCCTTTTTCGTATAAATCATATTTATAATACGCATCAGGGATTTGTTCTTTTGCCCAATAAGAGAATAAAATAGTGGCAGCCTTACTCCCCCATCCCAAGCCAGGGACAATACCGACTAATGACATTGTAACTGATAACGCATTTTTAGCTGCTTTTGTATGCCCAGATAAAGTCCCCACATAATGGTATCCCTTTTTAGGTTTTGCAGCCTGTGTTGTGAATTCATTTGATTTCAAATTATTGTTTTCATAATTTGTTCTGTTAGCAGCATTTTCATCATACTCAAAGTTTAAGCCTTTTTGTTCTATGCCATCGACTTTTACAGTATGATCATTTCCGTTCATCTGAACTTTGTGAGTTTCATTTCCACTCACATACTCAATTTCAACTAATTTCCCGTTCGATGAAATCTTTTCACTTTTCATTTTGTAATGTAGAGCTAGTTCTTCGTAAGAAGGGGTTGTCTTAGAGTCCTCCTTTGCAGTAGCGTAACCTGCAGGTAAAAGTGAGCCTAAAGTCAATGATGCAGCCATAACACAAGTAATAACTCTTTTCTTTCTCAATTGAAATCCTCCTTGTGTTACACCTTAAGAATCTGAATTACTAAATACTTGCTTAATTTTATAAGCAATTACAGCGAGGTATAAAATTGCAACAAACACTAAAACTCCAGTGCCATAATCAGTTTTTGCAACTAGAAAAAGACTTAACACACCGAAAATAATGTACATTACAATATCAAAGATATTTTTCTTGTTGTTCATTTAAACTCCCCCGTTTAGCAATTGATTCCAGGTGCATATTTGATTGCAGCCCCAGTGTATTAAATACTTACAATTTTGTCCAACCCGAACTCTCTGGCAATATTACTTTAATCATATTGCAAAATAATTTTTTGAATTATTTCAGCACACCTACTCTAACATGATTCTTTTTTGATTTACATAAAAAATCGAAAAATTGAGTCATTTTTCCTTGGAGAATGACTGTGTATAAATCTTAAAAAGGACTATTCATTCATTTTGAAAATTAGAGAAACGTACTCTCAGAAACCTAATTTCCATTAAAATCCTTTGCGTATTTGTCGATAATATGGAGAGGTGATGAAAATGTTCAATAAAAAAGTATTAAAGCACAATCTGGCTGAAATGAATCCTAAAGAATTAATAAAGTTTATCAAGCATGAATTTCCTATTAATGGACAAGATTATCATACACATGCAAGGAAAGTCCAAATAATAAAATCTTTAAGCCCGTCTGAATTATCATCTGCCATTGCAAGGATGGAAGGAATAAAATCGCAATATGATCCATCTAAAACTTGGGGGATTGGAAGTTTGATTTTGGGAACATCGTTTATAGGATTTCAAGTATTATTTGGTGTGAATATATCAAAAATTACTGAGGGAAACCGATTGAATGCATTAATTTACGTATTAATCACAATCATAATTTGCTTATGGACACTTCGTAATATTATAAAAGATAAAGAAAATGCTACAACTGCAGATTATCTCAAAGAACTGCTCATTCAGATAAAATCAGAAAAGAACTAATGATTTCACTTTCCATTTATACAGTTCTCCATGACTGGAAACAATGGTATAATGTAGGAAAATGATACCGGCGGTGGTTGAATGGGATATAAGTTTATGGCTTATGGTGGCTATTTTTTATTCTGTCTTTTCTTTTTGCTAATGGACGGCTGGAGAGGCATGGGAATTTGCTTAATAATTGTAGGTTTAGCCCTATTAGCACTTGAGCCCTATAAAATTAAAGCCCAAAAAAATATAGATAAACTAAAAGAAAATGCGGAAACACTTAAGCACTTCGACGGTGGTTTTAATCCAGACAATTTCTTTAATACTTACAAAACTAAAATTGCATTTAAGGAATCTGATTCCCTTGTGAAAATATATCAGCTTAATAAAGATGAACATATTGAAGAATACACAATCCCTTTTTCCAATGTTATAGAATCCGAAATTGCTTTAGACAATCAAATAATTTCTAAAGTATCAAAATCAGGAATCGTAGCTGGTGGCCTGTTAGCTGGAGGAATTGGAGCTGCAATTGGAGGGTTGTCTGCCTCTTCAATACAAAATGAAATGGTCAAATCTGTCACGCTAAAGATTACTGTTGAAGACCTCGGTAAGCCTATCCATTATATCGATTTTCTCCCCACACAAGAAGTTGAAGGGTATAATATTCAGGGGTATAAAAAAGATAGCAATGTCATTCAACAAGCACTTACGAATGCAGAATATTGGCATGGTGTTATGGATGTAATTATTAAGAAAGCAAACAAAGTCGCTCAATAACTGAGTGGCTTTTTTCTTTGTCCTCTCCCCTACTGAAAGGAAGTGATTCTTACTTGAGTCAAAACCTCAAAATTATACTAACCCCGCAAGCTGATACCTCATCCAAAACTGTCGAACAGTTAAATCAGCAAATTAAATCCCTGGAAAAGAAACTCAACTCCCTCAAGCTCAATACAAACATTGATTCTACAACCTTAAAAGCTCTGCAAGAATTCTCCTCTGCTATCGACACATATCAGAAAAACCTAAAATCCTATAATCAAACAGTTAAAGAAACCTCAACAGTAATTAAGAATGCTGACGGATCAGTTGAAAAGCTCACCCAGCAGTATAAGAAAAATGGTGAGATACTTCAACGTGAAACAAAAATAATCAACAATCGTAATACAGCATTAAAGCAAGAAACTCAAGAGGTTAACAAGCTAACACAGGCCACTGAGAAACTAGGACAGGTTCAAAAAAAGACTGTGCAGAGAAATCTGCAAGGACAGCCAACAAAGGTAGTGCAGAAAAACCGCCACGGGTTCGATGATATTGTTTATACAACTGATCCTAAAACTAATTCGACCTCCTCAAAAACTACAACTAATTATGACCAACAAAGGAGAGCAATTGAGCAGCTTAAGCAAGATTTAGAGAAGCTTAGACAGCAAGGTATTGTTACTGATACGACCATCTCATCTCTTGGCCGAAAAATAAACACAGCTCAATCCGCTCAACAAATTGAAGCACTGCAAAATAGGATAAGGATGTTAGATGATAAATCTGCGGCAGTTGCGAAGAACAATGAATTAAAGAAAACCATTGAATTATATCAGCGACAGGCACAAGTAAATGTTCAAAACCTAAATACACGGTATGGCAGTTCTATGGGCTCTAGTAATAGACAAGCTGTTCAAGATTATTTGAATGCAGTAAATAGTCTTAATGTAAGCACTGGAAGCAATAATATCAGATCACAAATTCAAAGCTTGAATATGCAATTTAGAGAATTAGCCTCCAACGCTCAAACAGCTGCTAATCAAGCCTCTTCTTTTGGAGCAGAACTAACCCAAACCTTCAAAAGCATGTCCACCTATTTAATCTCCGGTTCTTTATTCTACGGAGCTATCTCTGGACTTAAAGAAATGGTATCCCAGGCAATAGAAATTGATACTCTCATGACAAATATTCGCCGTGTTATGAATGAGCCGGATTATAAATATAATGAACTTCTCCAAGAATCTATTGACTTAGGTGATACACTTTCAAATAAAATCACAGATATTCTTCAAATGACAGGCGATTTTGGGAGAATGGGTTTCGATGAAAGTGAGCTCTCCACGTTAACGAAAACTGCCCAAGTTCTTCAAAATGTCTCTGATTTAACTCCCGATGATACAGTTAACACTCTAACGGCAGCAATGCTCAACTTTAATATTGCAGCAAATGATTCAATATCAATTGCAGATAAATTAAATGAGGTTGATAATAACTATGCTGTTACAACTCTAGATCTGGCCAATTCTATCCGTAAAGCTGGTTCAACTGCTTCTACATTCGGGGTAGAGCTAAATGATCTTATTGGTTATACAACTGCAATTGCTAGTACAACACGTGAATCAGGGAATATCGTCGGGAACTCCTTAAAGACAATTTTCGCGCGGATTGGGAATAATCAAAGCTCAATTAAAGCGTTAGAACAGATTGGTATCTCAGTTAAAACAGCTGGTGGTGAAGCTAAATCAGCAAGTGATTTAATTAGTGAAGTTGCTGGTAAGTGGGATACGCTTTCTGATGCTCAGAAACAAAATACTTCAATTGGAGTAGCTGGTATTTATCAATTATCCCGTTTTAATGCAATGATGAACAACTTCTCTATTGCTCAGAATGCGGCTAAAACTGCGGCTAACTCAACAGGAAGTGCTTGGAGTGAGCAGCAAAAGTATGCAGATAGTCTACAAGCTAGGGTAAATAAGCTTCAAAATAACTTCACTGAATTTGCTATTGCAGCTTCTGATGCTTTTATTAGCGACGGATTAATTGAATTTACTCAAGCCGCAGGTTCTTTGCTTAACGCTTCTACAGGAGTAATCAAATCAGTTGGGTTCCTACCTCCCCTTTTAGCTGCAGTAAGCACTGCAACCCTTTTGCTCAGTAAGAATACCCGCACATTAGCCAGCAGCCTAATTTTGGGCACACGTGCAATGGGGCAAGAAACTTTAGCGACTGCTGGGCTAGAAGCTGGTATGACTCGTGCAGCAGTCGCCTCAAGAGTTCTAAAAACTGCTCTTCGAGGGTTGCTTGTTTCAACTTTAGTTGGCGGTGCATTTGCTGCTTTGGGATGGGCGCTAGAATCATTAATTTCTTCTTTTGCAGAAGCTAAAAAAGCTAAAGATGATTTTGAGCAGAGCCAGCAAACCAATGTCGAAGCAATTACGACCAATAAAGACTCCACTGATAAACTAATACAGCAATATAAAGAGCTTCAAAAAGTTAAAGAGTCAAGATCTTTAACTTCAGATGAAGAGCAAGAATACCTTCAAGTCACTCAGCAATTAGCACAAACTTTCCCTGCATTAGTTAAAGGCTATGATTCTCAAGGAAATGCAATTCTTAAGACAAATAAAGAGCTTGAAAAAGCGATTGAGAATACTAAAGAGTATTTGGCTTTAAAGAAACAAGAAACAAGAGACAGCGCAAAGAAAACATTCGAAGACGCTTCTAAGGAAATTAAAAAGTCTAAGGATGAATTAAAGCAGTACAAACAAATAGCTGACTACAACGATAAAGGTAGACCTAAATGGGATCTCATTGCAGATGACGATGACTATAAGGTTGCAGCTGATAAAGCTAAACAAAGTATGCTCAAAGCTCAATCTGACATTGAGAGTGGAAATGCTAAAGTTAAAGATAGCGTCCTTTCAATTGCAAATGCTTATAGTTCAATTGATATCAGTAATACTTTAAAGACGAGTATTAGTGATGTTGTCAACAAACTTAACTTAAAAGATGATTTAGATCCTGAAGAATTAGAAAAATTCTCCTCTTCTTTAGGAAAGCTTCAAGAAAAAATGCAAAAAGCTTTAGATTCAGGCGATGAAAAAGCTTTCGATAACGCAAAAAAAGATCTTCAAAGTCTCTTGGAAACATACTCCAAATCCGATTCTTCTATTGATGTTTTTAAAATGAGCTTCGACAAAGCACAGAAGAACATAAAAGATGGAGATAAGAGCTTATCTTCCGTCAAATCTGAAGTTGGTGATTTAGGTGAGACGCTGGCAGAAGCAGGTAACGAGGCAGAAGATTTTGGTAAGAAGCTAAAAGAAGCTCTGGATGCAAATAGTGTTGATGATATTAAGGCAGCTATTAAAGAAATGTCAGATGCTATGCAGTTCGATTCCGTTCAAGATGTCTTAAATGGGGATATTTTTAATAACACCAAAGATCAAGTAGCTCCTCTCAATGATCTTCTGGAAAAAATGGCTGAAGGTAAAAGTATTTCTGCAAATGAAGCTAATACCCTTATTCAAAAAGATAAGGAACTTGCCCAGGCTATTAGCATCGAAAATGGCGTTGTGAAAATTAACCGTGATGAAGTTATCAAACAAAGAAAAGTTAAACTTGATGCTTATAACGACATGGTTACCTACAGCAATAAATTGATGAAAACAGAAGTTAACAACGCTATCAAAACTTTAAACGCTGATACCTTACGGATTGACAGCCTGAAAAAGCTACGAAAAGAACGAAAGCTTGATATGTCTGAGGCCGAACTGTCAGACCTAGAAGTTAAGTCAATTAATAATGTTGCAGATGCAAAAAAAGAACTTAAAAAGCTTGAAGAGAAAATGCTTCAACCTGGTGGATACTCCAATAGTCAAATTGAAGCAATGCAAAGCGTTAAATCAGCTTTAGAATCTTATATTTCTGCATCTGAAGAAGCCACCAGTACACAAGAAATGAATAAACAGGCACTTGTTGAAGCTGGAACATCATTGGAGAATTGGACAGATCAACAAGAAAAAGCCAATGAAGAAACCAAGACTTCCATGTATGTTGTTGATAAATACAAGGAAGCATTAGAAAAAGTTAATGCTGAGATTGACAAGTACAACAAGCAGGTCAATGATTATCCTAAATACTCTCAGAAATATCGAGATGCAATCAAGAAAGAAATTAAAGCACTTCAGCAAAAGAAAAAGCTTATGCAGGAACAAGCTAAGCTGCTTAAAGATCAAATTAAATCCGGTAACATTACTCAATACGGTATTGTAACCTCTACAACTTCTTCTGGTGGAACCCCCTCCTCAACTGGTGGATCATATTCAGGCAAGTATTCAAGCTACATAAATTCAGCAGCTAGTAAATACAATGTTGACCCTGCCCTTATTGCAGCTGTAATTCAGCAAGAATCAGGGTTTAATGCTAAAGCACGATCTGGTGTAGGTGCCATGGGATTAATGCAACTGATGCCAGCAACAGCAAAAAGCTTAGGAGTAAATAACGCTTACGATCCTTATCAAAATGTTATGGGTGGAACAAAGTACCTCGCCCAACAACTTGAAAAGTTTGGCGGTAATGTTGAAAAAGCATTGGCTGCATATAATGCTGGGCCTGGTAACGTAATTAAATATGGTGGTATCCCTCCTTTTAAAGAAACACAGAATTACGTCAAGAAGATCATGGCCAACTATAGCAAATCGCTCTCATCTGCCACTTCTTCAATCGCCAGCTATTATACAAATAATAGCGCTTTTAGGGTAAGCTCCAAATATGGACAACAGGAATCTGGTCTCCGCTCCTCCCCACACAAAGGAACTGATTTTGCTGCAAAAGCAGGTACAGCAATTAAATCTCTTCAAAGTGGTAAAGTCCAAATTGCTGGCTACAGTAAAACTGCAGGTAACTGGGTTGTTATTAAACAGGATGATGGAACAGTTGCCAAGTACATGCACATGCTTAACACTCCTTCTGTAAAAGCAGGTCAATCAGTTAAAGCCGGTCAAACTATTGGTAAAGTTGGTAGTACAGGGAACTCGACTGGGAACCACCTTCATTTACAGATCGAACAAAATGGAAAAACAATCGATCCTGAAAAGTACATGCAAGGTATTGGAACTTCTATTTCAGATGCGTCACAAGCTGAGGCAGAACGACAACAAGGGATAGCTCAGGCTAAATCTGATCTTCTCTCCCTCCAAGGAGATATCAGTTCAGTCAATGATCAGATTCAAGAACTTCAGTATGAACTAGTTCAATCTAAACTCGATGAGTTTGATAAAAGAATTGGAGATTTTGATGTTCGGATAGCAAAAGATGAGTCAATGGCTAACAGATACACTTCTGACAGCAAGGAATTCCGAAAATACACCTCTGATCAGAAAAAAGCTGTGGCAGAGCAAGCTAAAATCCAACAACAAAAAGTTAATTGGATTCAAAAAGAAATTAAAACAAATAAAGCATTGAACTCCGCTCAACGTGCACAGCTTCAAGAAGAGCTTAAACAGGCCAAGCTAGATTTAATTTCTGTTCAAGACCAGGTTCGTGAGCTACAGAAACAACTTGTTCAATCTAAAGTTGATGAGACACTTAAGTCAATTGAAAAGTCATCTTCTAAAACCCAAGGGAAAATTAAAGATGTCGATAACAAAATTTCAATGACTGAAGAAGATGAAGACAAGGTTAAATACTATAGCAAGCAAATAAAGCTCATTCAACAACAACAAAAGGAAGCGAAGAAATACATTAAGCAGCTTGAAGAACAAAAGAAAGCTGCGAAAGGTTTCCCTGACATCCAGGAACAGATCACTGAAGAAATCGAAAACTGGAAAGATAAACAGAAAGATTTTAACCTTGAGCTTTATAACACCAAGAAGTCGATCAAGGATATCTATAAATCATTGGCTGATGAAGTTGTATCCATCTACAAAGAGATGTACGAAAAAATGCGTGATATTGAGTTAGAAGCGCATCAGAAAGCGACTCAAGACTTGATCGATGAGATAGACAAGACTGATGACGAGGCTAAATTTCAAAAAGAATTAAAAGAAAGACAAGACAGTATTCAAAAGTTGACTGACCAAATTAATCAATACTCTCTTGATGATTCTGAATTCGGAAAGTCAAAAGTCAAAGAACTAACTGAACAGCTTCAAAAAGAGCAGTTAGACCTTGATGATTTTCTAAAGGATCGCGAAAGTAACAAACGGAAAGAAGCGCTCCAAGATCAGCTCGAAAAAGATGAGGAGTCAATCAACAATAAATACGATAATCTTGTAAATGATGAACGAGCCTTTAAAAAGCTTGAGGATAAGATTATGAATGGAAAAATCACCGATATCGCTAAGCAGCTTAATGAGTTTTCTAAGTTTATTAATACCAATATGGAGTCCATTGGAAAAAGTATTTCAAACAACCTGATTGATAAACTCAAAGAAGCATCTAATGCACTGAATACTGCTGTCAAAGGCAACACGACAGGTAAAAAAGTATCCTCTTTCGCTTCTGGAGGGTACACTGGAACAGGATTAGGTGCTGGTAAACTTGCATTCCTACATGACAAAGAACTGATCTTAAATAAAACTGACACAGCCAACATCCTTGATACGGTAAAAGCTGTTCGTGAAACCGCTGTGGACGATTCCCCAAAATGGGGCCAAGGAGTAAAATTAGCAGACCTTATTAAAAAAGGAATTACTTCTATTCCTTCATTAGTTCCTAACGTTAATCAATCAATGTTAACAAACAGTTTAATTCCAAATTTAAAGAAGATTGAGATCCCCTCAAAAACAATTGCTTCTTCTGGAGATAAAACAATTAATTTAACGAATACTTTCCACATTGATAAGCTAATAGGAGGAGAATCGGGAGCGAGATCGATGTTTGAAAGCATTAAAAACGAAGTTGTAAAACTAAATGGTAGCATGTAAGAGTCTGCAAAAGCAGACTCTTTATTTAACTTAACTTGAGGTGGAAACTCATGATTAGAGAAAGTCAATACTTTATGTTCAATAATATCCCTTCTTATGAATTAGGAGCCGTAAATGTAAATACAGAAGGAGGACTTTTAGAGGAGTCGTTTATTGCAAATAGAACAGTAAATGAAACATACACTAGGCTATCTTCAGAACCATATGTAGACAATGTCAAACTTGAGCCATATGAGATCCCATTGAATTTTTACATAGAAAATCATCTAGATGAAAAAAATGTTCGAAGAGTTGCTCGTTGGTTAAATGTAGATGATTATAAACCTCTCTCCTTTAGTAGAAATTTAGACATAATTTATTTTGCCTTGCCAATAAACGCTACAGATTTAGTTCATAACTGTTCTAACGATGGATATGTGAAGCTCACAATGAAGGTATTCCCCTATAAATATGGACAAGAAACAACAACTCATTGGTTTGATGTCACATCAGGTGTTAAGAATATTGAAATTGAAAACATAGGAGATGTGGACATTCCGTTATCTCTTGAATTTAAGAAGATAGGCGACGGTGACATAACTGTTGAGAACTTAACTTTATATAGAACACCTCTGAAGTTTACGGGAATAAAACATCATGAAGTTATCAATGTTGATTCCAATAAAAAATTGATCACTTCAAGTATTTCGGGTTATGAATGTTATGACCAAGTAAATGAAGAGTATGTGATTTTAACAAGAGGTAAAAACAGAATTAAAATAAATGGTGAGTGCTATATTCGATTAAAATACCGATACAAATATTTATAGGAGGATGTATTTTGTTAAATAAGTTTAAACCAGGCGAAATCCTCCTTTCTTTAGCAAAACCAAATAAAAAGAAAATCGCTAATATTGCGGATTTCTCAAATGTATCTCTTAATCTAAGCTTTGCTGATTTAAATGATCTATCTTTTAATATTCCACTCAAAGCCAGGTATAATTTTTTGATGAAGCCAAACCATGTGGCAAAACTAATGCGTGAGTGGTATCTTATCAAGGCAGAATTCTTAAACAGAGTTGAATGGTTTGTGATAACCGGTTTAACAAAATCAGAAAATGAGGAGCAAACAATACAAGTTAGATGTCAAGGACTACCGTACATCCTTCATAAAAACAAAATAAGGTCATATCAAGGAGTTTCAAAGAATCTACAGGAAGTGGCCACTGATTGTCTTAAAGGCACAAGACTCAATATCGGTTATATTGATCCTTCATTTAATGAAAAAAGACGATCATTTGATGTCACTTCAACAAGATATGAGTTTTTAAAAACGATATGGGAAACTTTTGAGGCAGTCCCAGTCTTCGACACTGTAAAGAACACTGTCTCTTTTTATAAGAAAGACACAGTATCCAAGTACAAAGGTGTCCAATTCTCCCCTGAACGATTTATGATTGATATGGAAGATACCATTGATATTGATGAAGTCGTAACACGTTTAAACATCACAGGTAAAGACGGAATTGTGATTAATTCGGTAAACCCTACTGGACAGAGTTACTTGGACGATTTTTCTTATTTTCTATATCCTTTTAAACGTGATAAAAACAGAAATGTAATAACACACAGTGATTACATGGATGATGATTTATGTCATGCGATTTTGGATTATAATGAACTTGTCAATAAAGAAGGCTCTTCTTTCCACCTCCTTTTAAACCAAAAAAGGGATTTAGAAACCCAAAAAACGACTCAAGAAAATAAACTCTTCACTCTTGAAAACATTGAGCTACAGCAAATTTTAGATAAGATAACCGTAGCGAAAAAAGCCGGTGACGACACAAAAGATCTTATTAAACAAAGAGATGCAAAACTATTAGAAGTTACCGCCAAAAAAGCTGAAATATCCAGAATAAACTCGCAAATCACAAACATTTCTCAGGAAATAGAAAAACTAAAAGACCGTTTATCGATGGACAAGTTTCTTGGTGAGGAGCTTAAGAAACAACTGTCTTATTTTATTTTTGAAGATGATTGGACTAATGATAATATTTTTGATGAGACAGAGCTTTACGAAAAAGGGTTAGAGGAACTGAGCAATAGAAACGCTCCCCCTGTTGATATCAGAACGAACATCGTAAACCTATTTAATGTTAATAGCGAAAAGGCATTTTGGGATAGAATATATCTCGGAGATATAATCAGGGTAGTTAATAAGAATTTCAGAACCGATGTCAAAGCAACCCTTTCAGGGATGACTTTCGATTTTGATCAACAGAGTATACAGGTTACACTCTCAAACGGGAAAAGAGCCAGGTCATTGGAACAGGAATTTGCTAATACTTTGTATACAACTAAGAAAGCATCCACAGAGTATAATAAGAAAAAAATTGATTATGATACACTTCTTGTTAATTACAATGCACGTAATGATCGTATCTCATCTCCTGTGGCAAACCCAACTATTCTTAATAACGGAACTGCAATAACACATGTTGTCAACGATAATGGATCGGTTGATATCTCCATTGAATGGCAGTTCCCAAATTCTAAAGAGGATAAGTACAATATTGACGGATTCCTTGTCCACTGTTACTCAGATACATCTTCAGACACCTATATATTTGGATCAAAGATGTCATCTGAACAGTATCTATCGGTTAGCTATGATAAGAGAATCGCAACCCTTACAGGCCAGGTTTCAAATAAGTATTATACGTTTGGAATTCAAGCCTACCGGACTGTTGAAGCGTCTATTGATAGCAGCGGACGTATACTTTCCGACATTATTCAACCCCAATTTCCTTCAGAGAACCCCTACCTCCCCTCTAATTCGGTTGAAGTTAAAGGAAGTCTTAGTGGAAGAGTTAATGGCCTCTATACAATCTCCACGGAAGCTAAGCCAGAAGATCCGGAAAAAGGGACAATCTGGATCAATCCAAAGAACAATAAACAAGAACTATTTAACGGAGAAGAATGGGTTGTCTCATCTGCAGGTTCAGCAGACTCCTTGAATGGTTTTACAGCTTCAACAACGACTTCTCCAAACTCTATACCAGTGCGTAATGAATCAGGGATCATTAGTGGTTCAATAGACGGTAATGCAGAGATGCTAGGTGGACGAGCAGCATCTGATTATGCATTAGCTGAAAACATCCCCATTCCTCCCAAGTTTGCAAAAGGTATTTATACAGGAGACGGCACTCTCAGTAAGCAAATCCCCCTTACCTTTACTCCTGATTTAGTCAAAATAACTCCGATTTCACCTGAAGACAGTCAACTAGTAATTGAAAGCCAATTGGGGGGCTATGCCTATCAAGTTACTTCAACTGGACTTTCCCTTATTGGAGGAGATTTAGGATACGGTGCTTTGGGAAACAATCTATTTGTCACAGGCTCAGATAGTAACTGCAGAGGAAATAAATTAAACGTTAAATATATCTGGGAAGCCTACCAACAAAATTAACGGAGGTGAACTAAACTGGCTGATTTTGCTAAATTATATAATGATCCAATATTAAGTAAAAAGAGAATAGGTTCTGTTGAAGACCCCTATCTAACTTACAATGAAACATTGACAATATTTAATGGAAGAGCACTCCTAACTGAGATTCCGAACAGAGAATTTCGTGTTGAAGTTACTGGGGACAACAAGGAATGGCGAGAGATTGAAGATGGAGAACTTGACGACAACTATTTTAAGGTTGATTACCTTATGGGAGTTGTCTTTTTTAATGCTTCAAATGAAGGAAAATCGCTAACCTTTAATTATAGTGGTGAAGGAGCTTCCTTCTTCCCTGCCTCTCGAATTTGGATAAAACGACAAGGGAATATGGTTATTGAAACTCTTCAAGGACTTATCGATGAAGCTGAAGATACAATAATTCGAATGAATGAACGTATAGCTGAATGTGAACGAGTTACAAAACGATGCCAAGAAGTGACAGCCTGGTGTAGACAGGCTACATCAAATTATGAAGAAGTTGTAGAAAACACAAGAAAAATTTATAAACCATCTGTCTATACCTATTCAGATATTTTCACCTATTACCCAACCCCACAGATTGGTTGGACGGTGACTGTTAAAGAAACAAAAATCGTTTATCGATGGGATGGATTTGAGTGGGTAGATATTGGAACTTCCGAAGTATATGAAGGTTTTAATATACTCCTAAGCGCAACAGAACCATTTAATGCAAATTATATCTGGTATAAGGATGCCTCTTTTTCACCTGAGAAAAAACGAGTTGTTGTTTCAGATACAGCACCAGATTCAGGACAAGTATGGTACAAAACTGACTAAGATCCCCTCCGGGATCTTTTTTATTGGAGGAAAGTTATGGCTGGTTTTTATAGATATGATCAAAATTTAGATAAATATGTTCCGATGCCTGTTGAACTACTAGCTTCAGAAGGAGAAGAATACACCGCTCCTAAGATTACTCAGAAGTTTAATGAAGTAGAAACGAAAACAACAGAAATTTTAAACAAGGTATTAACTGATGACAGATATTTTACAGTAACAAGTTCTTTTAAACAGGATGCCACACTTGGTATTGAGTACTATGTTACAAAGGTTACTCCTAAAACAACCGAAGCTAAAAAAAGTATGGTGCAAAAAACGTTTGCATATGACTTTGAAAAATCCATTGATCCCACATCTTCTTATTTTGGTACAACAAATCGTGAAACAGTTTTAAGTATGGCAAAACGAAAAAGATCTGTTGTTGCAATAAACGCTAGTGGTTGGCGATCAAATGGTGAAGTCATGGGGCTTCAAATTAAAGACGGAGTTCTCTACAAAGATTATGACGCTGCTGGATACACAGGCGCTGAGGCTTGTGTATTTTTTGATGATGGAACTATGAAGGTTTACGGAAACAGAGAAGTTGATGCCGACATCCTAATTTCTAAAGGCGCACGAAACTCTTTTGCTTTTGGCATTTGGCTAGTTAAAGATTCTAAGCCAAGAACGGCTCAAATGACTACATGGGCAGATTTAAATGTTAAGCATCCTCGACAAGCCATTGGGCAAAGATCTGATGGTACACTAGTTATCATTACTGTAGATGGCCGCTCACTTCGATCCAGTGGTATTACAGCTTATGATATGCCATCTTTATTTTTATCTGAAGGCTGTATTAATGCATTTCTTTTAGATGGTGGTGGAAGCTCTCAAACTGCTGTTGAAGGAAAATATATTAATAACATTAGTGATGGCATTGAACGTGCAGTGGTCGATACCTTAACAATTTCATATCCTGATGACGATACAGATAGCAGATTTTTTGAAGTTCAAGAAGGAAGAGGTTTGGCAACAAGTCTAAACAGACGTGTAGAGTTTATTGAATCCAAGCCTACTTGGAATGTATTAGATTTAGGCTTCTCACCAGATGGCTTAATCGATAATACAGCTAAGTTTAAAAAAGCCCTTAGTGATTTATCTGAAAAAGGTGGAGGGAAACTACATTTTCCGAAAGGTACATATTTAATCGGTAAGCAGAATACAACTAGCGCTAGTGAAAAAATTGAACTCCCTTCAAATGTCTCAATTGTTGGTGAAAGACGATCCTACACTAAACTCCTTCGAAATCCAAATCACTCACTTGATGAATTGTTGCGAATCACAGATCACAATTATATAGAAGGCATTGAAATTGATGGCAATAGCAGTGTAAATAAGAGTAGCTGCCGATTGATCGCAGGTGGAAATATAAAATCATTTAAAATGAAAGACTGCAGCTTGGTTAATGCTACAGACCGAGGAGTGAGTATTCACGGGATCGGCAAGTCTATAACGATTGAAGGAATGTATATTTCCAATATAGCCAACGAGTGCATCAACGTTGCTGAAGGAGAAATTATTAAACTAATTGACTCTGAGATCACATTTAGCGGTACTGCCCTTTGGGTGGGTAATGCTGCAAATATCTTCACTAAGAATAACCTCGCAAAATCCTTAAAAACCTTCGTCCGGTACAAAAACTCTCAAAATGCAATTTGTTCAGGAAACATTATCACTAATAATATTGATCGCGCAATTTGGGGATCTGTAAGAGAAGCTGTTTTCTCTGATAATGTTTTCAAGCAATGCCACTCTGATTATCACCTTTACTTTATTCAAGAAGACACTGGAACAAACGATTTAATTGTAACTGGAAACTCAGTTTATAGTGATGTTGAAGGAACAGCTTTCATTAGAACTCCATCAGATATAGACAGAAGACGAGTGTCGGGTAACGTAGGTAATATACCTAGCTTGAACTTGGATTAAGAATAAAGGAACAATAAAGGTGGTGGTTACGTTCTAGATAAAATATAGATTTTATTCAAAATACATACTTGAAAAACAGAGATAACAAGAGCATACGTGAGATAAAGAGAGATTGGGTTTAGTCCCCTTCTCTCTTTTTTGTGCTCAAATTTAATTATTAGGTGGATAGATGGCAAGAAAGATATCAGATTATCATTTAAAAAAACGTGAAGAAACTCAAAAGAAATTTATTGATTTATTAGCTCAGAATAACTACATTCACATTTCTGGAGACATGGTAAATTCGAAAACAAAGGTGAAAGTCAGATGTCGACATAATCACACATGGCAAGTAAACTACGAACACTTTAAAAAAGGTACTCGTTGTCCAGAATGCAGGATAATTGAAGGCTCCCTTAAAAAAAGGCTTAACATAAGTACTGTGAAAAGTAGATATGCCCTTAAAGGCTATGAGATTTTAAGCACCTATAAAAACTGTCATTCTAAACTAAAAGCTAAGTGCCCTGAAGGACATATATGGGAGCACCTTCCCAGCAACTTCTTTAAAGGTGAAGAGTGTTTTCAATGTAAAGGTGCTAAAAAATACACTGTTGAATGTGCACAAGCAGCTTTTTCTGATCGTGGGTTTATCCCTTTATTCGATACATACCATCACAATAAAGAAAATCTCCCTTTTCTATGCAAGGAACATATAGACTTAGGAGTTCAATACGCTCCACTTCATAACATGGTAAGAGGTTTAGCAAACTGCAGAAAGTGTTATTTACTTCTTTTCACAGGCGAAAATAGCTCTAGATGGAAAGGCGGTATTTCTTCGTTAAATAAAACTTTAAGAGAAGCTGTTTATGAAGTTTGGACGAAGCCCTCATTAGAGAAATATTCATTTAAATGTGCAATAACAAACTCTACAAAAGACCTTCATGTGCACCACTATAAAAAGAATTTTAGCGAGATTGTTAAAGAAGCACTGAGCAATTTAAGTTTTGAACTCTAAAATTGGCGACTTTACTGTCAATGAGCTTGAGCAAATTAAAAATGAATGTGTAAGACTTCATTTAAATTATGGACTCGGAATCCCTCTAACTAAGAAAATCCACAATCTTTTCCATGAAATTTATGGAACATCCAACAATAATGAGATTCAATTCAACGAGTTTCGAAATCGCTATGAAAATGGTGAATTCGAGGCTCTTTTTAATTAGAAATTAAGGAGATGTTTTTATGTCAGTTTTCACTAATAGCTACATTCCAGTCAATAAGTATACTAGACCAGGTTTGAAATTACAGGGTGTGAAAAAATGCGTCCTACACTATACAGCCAATCCGGGTGCAGGTGCAGACAATCATCGAAGATACTTCAGTAATGCACAAGTTTATGCATCAGCTCACATTTTCGTAGATAAGGCTGAAGCAATTTGTATCATTCCATTAAATGAAGTAGCTTACCATGCAAATGATATTCAGCAAAGAGATAGTGCCGGAAATCCTTATCGAGGAGTTGCTGCGCTGAAACCTAACGCTAACTTTCTTTCTATTGGAGTTGAAATGTGCCTTGAAAAAGACGGTTCATTCCATTCAGATACAGTTGAAAGAACTGAGGATGTGTTCGTTGAATTATGTAATAAGTTTGGTTTAGATCCTATTGATGATATTGTTCGTCATTATGACATCACCCATAAGAATTGCCCTGCACCATGGGTATCTAACAGCCAAAAATTTGTAGACTTTAAAAATCGAGTAAAGGCAAAAATGTCAGGCAAATCTGTTTCAAAAGCTTCTCCAACTAAACCAACAACCTCCTCCCCTTCCTCTTCATCAGCAGTAAGTGGTTCACTAAAATCAAAAGTTGACGGACTTCGCTTCTATTCAAAACCATCTTGGGAAGATAAAGATGTTGTCGGCACAGTAAATAAAGGCATCGGATTTCCTACAGTTGTAGAGAAAGTTAAAGTTGGATCTGCCTATCAATACAAAGTTAAGAACTCAAAAGGCACTACATATTACATCACTGCTTCTGACAAATATGTTGATGTTACAGGATCAGTTAAAACCTCTTCCTCTGCCCCAAAAACAACATCAACTTCTTCAAGTTCCTCATCTATTAAATCCGTAGGAAAAATCAAAATTGTCGGTGTATCAAGCGCTGCAATCGTAATGGACAAGCCTGATCGAAATAGTTCTAAAAATATTGGCACAGTTAAGCTTGGAAGCACTATTTCAATTTCTGGTTCAGTTAAAGGTAAAAACAATTCCAATGGCTACTGGGAAGTTATTTATAAAGGTAAACGTGGATATATCTCGGGACAGTTTGGATCAACAATCTAATTATATTCAATTTTCTCGGAGGATGTTTATTGATCAATATGTTTCAGTAAATATCCTTTTCTATGGTACTAAGGTGGTGAACATTTTATGGAAATGGATATAACACAATATTTAAGTACCCAGGGGCCATTTGCTGTTTTATTTTGTTGGCTACTTTTCTACGTAATGAAAACTAGTAAGGAAAGAGAGTCGAAACTTTATAATCAAATCGATTCTCAAAACGAAGTACTGGGTAAATTCAGTGAAAAGTACGATGTTGTAATTGAAAAGCTAGATAAAATCGAACAAAATTTTAAGTAGGAGGAATTCAATGTTTGAGAATATTGATAAAGGCACAATTGTTAGGACTCTTTTGCTCGCAATAGCTTTACTCAATCAAATAATGGTGATGCTGGGTAAAGCAGCATTCATCATTAACGAAGAGGACATAAATCATTTATATGATTGTTTATATACAATTTTCACTATCGTCTTCACAACCAGTACTACTACCGCAGCATGGTTCAAAAACAATTACATAACTGCAAAAGGAAAAAAACAAAAACAAGTTCTAAAAAAAGAGAACTTGTTTAAATAGCTTTTTTCGGATTACCTGTGTAACCCTCCCTCTTACAAGGCGGGTTACTTCTTATTCAATTATATACATGTTGATTTTGTTTTAATTTCTTGCTTTTGATAATTAATTTCAGTCCTATACCAAATATCAATGCAAAACATACTGAACTCATTAAGGGTAATGTAATAAAGCCTAGATACTCTACTTCAATTTTTGCGCAGCTGTTGGTTCCAATTTCACATACGACACTTTTGCTTTGTGTAAGTTGGATAATATAATGATAAAACGCAATAATCAATCCAATTGATGAAAGGAAAACAACATAAAATATCGAATTAAGATCTTTTTTTAATAAGCCTATTAGTAAGATAATAGGTATAGGATATAGAAATATTCTTTGATACCAACATAGAACACATGGTTTGAAATGCATGATCTCACTGTAGAATAAACTAGCCATTGTGCCAAAGAAAGAGAGAAAAAACAGTAATAAAAAAAATGATTTTACATATCTTGTATTCATACTTCAATTCCTTTCAGGACGTGTTCAATATTGTGGAGTGAGTTGGCAAGATATTGTTTAATTTCTTTTTTCATATTATCATTTTTAATTTCCCCTGATATTTCTTTTACTCTTTCCCAATTTTCGAGTTGAATATTAAGGCTTATTAAAATTCTTTTAAAGTGATCTTTTGTTGTATTTATAGCACTGTATCTCTCGTCTGTAAGAGCTTCATCAATCATATTGCTTAAAGAAGTAAGTTTATTTTGCATATCTACTAACAAAATTGCAGATCTAAAGTAATCAACATCAACACATCTTGGATATTCAGTTTCCAATATATCCAAATATAAAGTTAAGTCAACATAATTATTTCTCTGCAATAATAAAGTACATAATAGCACTAAAGCATCTATAAAATGTCTTTGATCATTAAATTTTTTATAGTTGTTTATTGATTTTTTCAGATAATCAATTGCTTCTTCATCTTTATCAAGTAAATGTAGTTCTCTGCCGAAAAAGAATAACCATTTTGGGTTTTCGGGCTCCAATCTTAACATTTCTTCTGTGAGATTTATATTCCTTCGTGTTTTTGATTTTATATTATTCTCTGAAGGATTATATCCATTATGGTAAACCTTAAGGTTCACAATGAAATTAAAAGGTAGACTATGATTATAATTCATAGGTTCTTCATGCACTTTCCCATGAAATTTAACTTTACCATTGAGCCGAAACATTCTTCGTGTATCAGAATATAGATGTCCAGTATATTCTTCTATATATGGACTAACTACACAATCAATAGAAAAAAACTCTAAAACTCTAGCTACTTTAGCTATTTTCCCTTTGTTTTCTTTAGAGTATAAATTATCTGCATCAATAAAATAAATCCATTCGGAAGTAGCATACTCTATAATTTTATTTCTAGCATAGGAAAAATCATTCTTCCACTTTTCATATTTAATTTCAACATCAGGAAAATCACATTTAATAATATCAACGGTATCATCAGTGGAGTATGAATCTAGAACAATAATCTCGTTAAAATCATCTTTAACACTATTTAAACACTTTTTAATTCTCTTGCTTTCGTTATAAACTATAATACCGCATGTTATTGTAGGAGTATCTGATTTTTCATAACCTGCAACCAAAGATTGAATTGACATCACATCAATATCTTTTTCATATTCCATTATATTAACCAACAATGACAAATCTGAATACAATAAAGAATCGGCATAGCCTTTCTTTAATTCCAAATAAATATCACTCAGTTTCATTATCTATCACCATTTTTATCAAAGAACTTTTCTATTTGGCTTGCACTTCTATAGCCCTCTAACCGATCTTTTTCTTTGCCATCTTTGTAATAGAGAATCGTTGGAGTTTTATTCAAATTATATTTATCTAAAAATTCAGTGTTATAATTTTCCTTTTCTTCAATATTTAAAGCCTGTACTTTTAACTTTTCTTTTTTAATTACTTCATTTAACTCAGGTTTTATTTCTTGACAAGGAGGACAACTTGTCTCATAAACATAAATAAATTTAGGTTTTTTAGAGTCTACTTCTTTTTGATATTGAGTTAAATTTATATCATTATAAAAAGGTTTTTCGCTACCTGTAGAAACATAAACGAAAATACTAATGGCTGCTGCTATTAAAACAAGAAATAAAACAATCCACTTTTTCATATAGAATACTCCTTATTTTCCGAGTAGCTCGACTCTATAATCCTATTGTTTCTGAATACTAATTTTTTATTGTATTTGAAGTTACTTGGGTCATTATGAGTTATAAGAATAATTAAACAATCCATCCTGTGTAAGGTTTCATAAATCAATTTTGTGTTATCCGGATCAATGTTAGATAATGACTCATCTAAAATTAATACTTGTGGTTGATGTAAAATTGCTCTTGCTAATGCTAACCGTTGTTTTTGTCCTGTAGATAGATTGGAACCGTTTTCAGACAATTTATAACTGTACTGCTTGTCCAAGTTACAAATGAATTCATGGCATTGGGACATTATACACGCGTTTTCAATTTCGTTCTGATCAAAAATCTCTCCCATGCAAAGATTCTCTTTAATGGTTCCCTTAAAAAGAAAAGGATTTTCGTCAATATATACAATCCTTTTTCTTATTGATAAATGATCGTATCGATTAATATCTAATCCATTTAAATAAATTGACTTATCGGGTACTTTATACAATTTAGACAAACTTTTTGCAAACGTACTTTTTCCAGTACCACTTTCTCCAATAATAAGGACTTTATCCTTTCTGTCTAATATTAAATTAATATCTTCAACTATATAACGCATTGGGTCTGCCCCAATATTAAGATTAACTGTTTTGATATTCTGAATAAAATCAAGTTCAGTTAAATTCTCATTGCTATCTTGCTGAACTGGATAGTTTACTACGTCAAAAAATCTTATGGAAGCAACATGTGCCTGCTGAAGATCTGATTGCATACTCAATATACGATCTAGTGAACTTAGCAAAAAGGCTGCTAATGTGTTTATAAATAGCAGTGTACCCAAACTCATTGAATCATTTAGAACTTGTCTTGTCCCAACCCATAGGATAATTATTGTAAAAGAGTTTTGAATTAATCCTTTTAGTATTTCATTGCTAATAACTGCCTTTGCTACACTAAAGGTTGAATTTAATTGTTTATCATATGTAAGATGAAATTTTTCTAAAAAAAACGAGGTTTTATTTAAAGAATAAACAGTTGTCATATTCTTCAGAAAATTAATTAAAAGAGAGGTAGATTTAGCCTTATCCTCCATCAGTTTTTGATTTTTCTTTTTAAGATGATCAAAAAACAAAATCGCTAGACATGAAAGTAGCAAAATCGGGAGAATAATTGTTAAGAAAAGAATGTTATTTGTTCTATATAAAATAACTCCTAATCCCAGTATTAAAATTATATCAATTATTGCAGTAACAAAGTTAGCACTAAAAAAGTCTTTAATATATATACCATCATTGAATCGAGAAATTACCTCTCCATCTTCTCTGTTTTCAAAAAAATTAATAGGTAATTTTGTTACTTTATTAAAATAAACATTTGACATCTCTTTATCAACTTTGTAAGACAATTTTATTATCAAATATGATCTTACAAAATCGAAGATGCACCTTATTAAGACCATACTTATGAATATTAAAGTGATTGTGATTAAAGATTCTCTTAAGCTTCTTGGGATAATTAGGTCAACTAGAAACTTTATATAAAACGACCCAGCTACAGCAAGACCCACAACGAACAAGGAAGTCAATAAAATCACAAAAACGATCAATTTATTTCTAAAAAGTATGTCCTTAAAAAAGTAAGAATGTTTTTTTTGATCTTTTTCTTTTTCAGGAATTGACTCTTTGTCAATTTCTAATATAAAGTTTGTGAATTTACTTTCAAAATCCTCTTTTTTTATTTTAGTTATTTTGTCTTTATCAGGATCACTAACAAGTAAATAGTTATTTCTAATTTCGTATATTGTTATGTAATGTCCATATTCCTCCCCTTCTAACAAAGCTATACAAGGGAGCTTTATTTGTTTTAGGGCTTCGAATGTCTTATTTTCTTGCAATTCAAGTGGCCTAGTTTTTATCCCCATCTTCTTAAAAATAACAATTAAGTCTCTTAAACTATAGCCTTCCTTATCCCCAATTAGGTCTAGTAAGAAATCAATTCCATAGTTAAGGTTATGAAACTTTAAAATTGACGAGATACAAGCTAGTCCACAATCATGACTATTAAACTGTTTAGTATGAACATATTTCTTTTTCTTATTCAATTTCAATCCCCGCTTTAAATATGAGGGAATATTTAAAATATTCCCTCTACAAATGTTTTATCTGCAGAATTGACGATAGTTTTGACAAGCAACAGCTCCGCCACCACAACCAATTGTACCGCCACTAGCACATTGTAGCCACAACGCAGCACACTGAGCTTTTCCTAATCCACTACCTTTTTGGTTTTCGAGTTCCTCTAGTTTAACTTCTTTAAATAGCTTTTCCATTTGTAAAACCTCCCCATTTGTTTGCAATCCGGATTACATTTTTTAATATAAAGGAAGATAAATCTAAATTCAACCATATTTTTTATTTTTTTTTGAAAATTATAAGGAAACTTGTTCATAAATCATAGAAAAAAAACTTTATTACCTATCAATAAACAGAATTGGTTGTAATACACTAAATAAAATTGACTATTATGGATTTATTTTGAATTAATAATGATAAAAATTTAGGTAAATTTTTAATAATTATAGATACAAAAAAGTACCTTCTATTGTAAGAAGGTACTTTTTTATGTTCAAACACTAACCCTTTTATACTTTTGAATAAATTGTTGAGCTCCATTTAAAAAAACTAGAAAACGCTTATTTGTAGTTTCAATAACAATTCTATCTGGTTGAGCATATGGCATACCAATTTTATAATCGATATTATCTGCAACTCCATACTTGTCTGACTCTTTAATACTAACTATTTGATTAATTGGAATTTCTGTTTTAGATAAACCAAATTTTAAGACTAAGCATTTTTCATCAAAACTATAACGTGTATTTAGGAAAACAGTAAAAATAAAGAAAAGTGCTAATAAAATGATTATCATAACTACATATTCCATATAATCACTCTTTCTTATGTTTTTATATAATTTTACCATGTTTTTTAAGTTTTTAAAACAAAAAAACTTTAAGCGATGTGTTATATAAGTTTAAATTTATCTTAACTCTTATGCCCACCTGTTAATCCAGCTCGTTGAAGTGCAGTTCCTGCTGGTGTATAAGAAACTGCTCTCAGAATCGCTTTAGAGCCGTATTTACTTCTAATCCCATCCATTACAAAACCGAGTTTCCTTCTCTTTTCATTATCCACTTCAAATAAACTCAGCTGCTGATTAACATCATCCTCAATATTCGATAACGTGACTGAGACACTTCTCACAGTCTTACCCGAGTAAAACTTATTAAAAAGCATCAAGCAGCATCTATAAATATCCATCGTGATACTTGTAGGAAGATCAATTGTTTTGGAACGATGAAAACCACCACCAAGCTCATCCTTACTGTACCCAATTCCCAGACTGATTGTTCGACCAACTTTATTATGTGTACGTGCCCTTCTTGCGACTTCTTCACAAATCTCCAGAAGAACCGCCTTAATCTCTTCACTCCTTGTGTAATCCCTCAGTAAAATCTGACTCTTACCGAAACTAATCTGACCTTGCATCAACGGAGCACCTATTTCTGATAAATCAATTCCGTGAGCATGGTAGTACAACTGGTTTCCCATTATTCCGAACTTCTTTTCAAGCAGCTCTAAAGGAAATTTGGCTAACTGACCTATAGTCGATATTCCCATCCGATTTAGGTTTCTTTCCATCCTCCCTCCTATCCCCCACATTTTAGACAAAGGGCGAACCTTCCAGAGTTTATTTGGTACATCTTCATATCTCCAACGTGCAATGCCACTCTTTGTTTTCTTACTCTCCAGGTCAAGTGCAAGCTTACTGAGTAGCATATTGTCTCCAATACCAACTGTGCACATCAAACCAAATTCTCTCCACATGCTGCTTTGGATTGCTTTGGCCATTTCTTCAGGATCTTCTTTTCCTGCATCTAAAAAAGATTCATCAATTGAATACGTATGGACACATTTCTCAGGAACAAATCTGTAAAACAGCTTTGTAATTTCAGTTGAAACTCTGATGAAAAGCTTCATTTGTGGATTTACAATGTGTATTCTTGGATCTTCAGGTATCTCAAATAGTCTCGATCCTGTTTTGATTCCAAAATCTTTTTTAAGTGCAGGAGATGCAGCTAACACTACACTTCCCTGTCTATCCGTATTCCCTACAACAGCAAGATAGCATGTTAAAGGGTTAAGCCCCATTGTTACAGCCGATACAGAAGCATAAAAGGATTTCATATCGACACAAAGTATATTCTTACGTGGAAATTGTGAGTAATCAATCATTGTATGTAACTCCTATGATGTTATTCATGTTGATATAAACTGTATTGTCATTCTGGTCTTTTACGTGAAGCTTTTGTTGTTCAAAATTTATGTAATGGACTCTGCCGGTGACATTTTCAACGAATCCATTGTGAAAAAGTTTAAATTGCAACTCTTTGTTAAATTCAAGTGCCTCAGAGACGAGAATATCCATCTCTTCAATTTGTTGATCATCTAAGGATGGCTTTTCAATTTTTGATACATCAATCAAATCTTGTTTAAGCTGTGTCAAATGTTCTGGAAGCATCATTGATGTCCATTTGATTGTTCCTCGATCTCTAAGCATATCGCCCCACTCCTTTATTGATCTAATATTAACAGAACAAACGTTCTTCATTCAAGATAAACCAGAACAAAAGTTCGATGTAAATGTTGGTAATAAAATATAAAGGTCAATGATGATTTGCGTAGTATTAATAAAGGAGGGATTCTTTTCCATGAAGGAGAGTGTAATGGTTAATGAAGAAGAGGCTAATCGGATTTTTGGTCTTAGTTCCTGCTTTGATTATGTCAGGTATTACTTTAATCGAAGCAAATAAAAAGTCCCCTTTGGAAGTAATTGATAATATTCGGGATGAATTTGGTATATTCAGTGTGCAAATTGGTCAAACAGATCCGGCAATTACAATTGGCATGGATCAAACCAAAAGTGAAGCAAAGCTCCGTGAGTATTTAAAAGATAATCTGTCTAGAGAAGCAAAGGAAAAATATAAGATCTATATATTAAAAGATGATATTAATAAATTGGAGAAAGAACATCGAGAGTATTTGAAAGCAAATAACCCCAATAAGTAAAATGCCCAGCTCTTTATTTAAGCTGGGCATTGTTTTCATTATTTAAATAGAATTTCTATAAGCATTAATTGCTTCATTTCGTAATAGCATATTATCTTTATTAACCATGCCTAAGTTATAAGCTTTTTTGATAACATCTAATACCTGCGAATCCATTGTAGAAAGGTTTCCGCCTGCAGTAAATCTCAATTTCCAGTCTTCTAAAGACTTATTCAAATCAAGCGTGCTTTTTTTATTCTCGGGTTTAACGATCGCATTTTTCTCAAGTTTTTCGCAAAACTCGTTAAAACCTATTGAAGATTGCTGAGTATTGTTCTGTCCATACCCTTCTGTTGCTAAGCTACAAAAAGCTAAGAATTTTGGATCTTTAGTTACATCATAATTAGAAGTACTAATCACCTGGTTCACTCTCTTTCAAAATCAATTTTTTGACTGTAAACAAAAGTGGTGCCTGAGCTCAATGCTTTAATCTGTATAGAGTTATCTTGAAGTGCGTCCATGGGAATCTCAAAATATTTATCCCAGCCTATTACCACCTTATTTTGACCAAGGATAGCATCAGATTTAAACATTTTAGCTGTACCGTTATACAACAGATTCTTACCGTCTTTGCCTGTGATAACTGTTAACTTGGTATAACCCATAAAACGAGCTTTCACATATAGTTTATTCCCCTTCAAAACGTTTGGCGCCTTGGTTTGACTAGAAGTGAGGTTATCCCAAGCAAAATCGTTTCCGTCTGATGTAATCCCTGTAATTTGTAGATAGTAGAGTGGTAATGCTTCTGCCGCTTTTGCTTTTGATGAATCAGTGAAAGCGAAAGCAACAACTGCTAGAAGAGCAAGCAGTGAATATGTAATTCTCTTCTTCATTTCCTAAATCCTCCTTGGTACAAGTTTACATGTTAAATATCGTCATTTGAAGGGAATTGTTTAATATTTGAAATAAAAAAAGAACCTGCATTAAGCAAGTTCTTTTCATATTGTCAATTTATTGTGAATTTTTAACGACAAGGACATTTATGTATAGTATAATATTTCCTGTACATAAAGTTTGCTCACTCAAGGGAGTCTTGCTCATCCCCTATGAAAGGGGTGGGAAAATGACTGTTTACGAATCATTAATGATAATGATCAATTTTGGCGGATTGATATTAAATACCGTCTTGTTGATCTTCAATATAATGATGATTGTAACGTCAAGCCAAAAGAAAAAATAGACCTTCCCTTGAGTTTGGACACCTGAAGGGTTAGGCCTACGCAGATTTGACAACGAGCAAGCCCTTTGATGGGCAGCTTTTGTACAGAGCCAGGGTGCTACCAACACCCTGGTCTTTTTATTTTATGCATTTAATTAAACAAAATGCAAAAAATAATTATATAATTGTATCATTACCCTAATTATAACCATATAAAAATGGTATTTGCAATACTATTGCTTGGTGAATAAAACCATTATTTTATTGGAACCCAGTACTTTATCGATGCACAAGTGATATTATCCATGATTCAGTTCAAATTCTTCTCTTGTCATCCCAAAGCAAATACCATCATAATAGGCACCTTTAGTGAAAATGATCTTTCTTAGTTGTCCCTCTTTCATGAAACCTAATTTTTCATGTAATCGTATGGATGGATTATTAAAAGAATAAACAGTTGTATTTACTTTTTGATAAGCAAGTTCCAAAAAGAAAAAGCGAAGAACCATCAAGATCATTTCTTTGGCAAATCCTTTGCCCCTATATGGCTCGAATACAGCCAAATAATAACCGAAGGTACCATTTTTCCTATCACAGTCAAAGGTTTCAATCATACCTACTATATTATTATCACTTTCAACTGCAATAAAACGGAATTCATCTTTTTCTAATTGTTCTTCTACCCATTCTCTCATGTTATTAGCTGAACGAGGAAAATGTAGCGAGTCCATATTTCGCAGAATTTCATCATCTAACGAATCAAATATAACGATATCTTCAGGTTGAATTGCTCGCAGTGTAAGATTCTCCCCTGTCCAATAAGTAACTGCCATTTTAACTTTCCCTCCAGTTATTTCCATACGATTTCTTAACTGCTTAGTAAGTCATCATCTAATTCAATATACAGAATTCCATCATCTTCTTTATCAGCTTCAATTGGTTCATCAACTAAACTGAAGACAAACTCCTCAAACGAATTGGCAATTAAGAAAAAGTCTTTGTCGGGATGACTTAATTCATGATCCCAAAACAATATCTTTCCATTATCGATATCCATGCATATTTCATTCCCGCCTGCAGAGCTTGCGATAGGAATAATATTTCTAGGAAAGCGATCAGAATATGTATCGATTGCTTTCTGAAGACTGTTATGATCATTCGCTAAACCATAAAAACCTTCTAACAATTGTGTATCATCGCCCTTGCCCATCCATGGATCTTTCTCTAAAGGTTTATAGCAAACGTCATACTCAATCTCATCTGTTGTTTTTTTACTTTCTAAATAACATCCTCCATATTTCTTCAAAAAGTCCTTATAATCTGAAGGTAATTGATTGCCTATGTTCATTTCAAGCTCTTTGAGTTGTTCATTTGTATTAATGCTAGGATATCTGCCAGCATCAATCGTAAACTCTTTCAACTTTTGTTCGATCTTAGTGAAGCTCATTTTAATACCCTCCGCATTGCACATCTTTAGCAATGAACAATTGCAATACTTTTGTTTAATAGATTATTCAATTTCTATGCCATCATATGCATCGCCTAGTGATACATAATCATCCCTTAACCAATACCAATGTTTACCCTTATTTTCAAGCAGTCGCTGTATTAAATCTGTAAATGAACTTGCTATCACCTGTGTTTCGCCGACTATTCCATGTCGATCAAAAAAACTGTCATAGCATTTTCCTTTTCGCTGATCGTTTAAGTCAATTGTTAGGTATTCTCCTTTTCCATCCGTGCAAACAATATACCACTCGGATGAAATGTCTTCTTCACAGAGCTCCCCAACAATAATGGGATTAGCTAATTCAAACTCAGCTGGTCGTACTATGTATATTGGATAATCCGCATTTTCATATAAAACTGCTCCACCACATTGTTCATAAAATTCACTAATATCTTTTGGTAGTTGATGCTTCTCGTCTATTACTGGGAGACCATCAGCTTCAAACAGCCGACAGTCTGATGTAGAAGCAATCTTCTTGATTAACATGTCAATGCTCAAGTCCGCACCTACTTTCTAAAGTTGTATTGATTAAATGCGTTATAATATTGCTGTCTAGCTTCTTTAGGAACATTAGCAGCATCAAACATCTTCTCAGTAAGTTCTTGTATTTCTCTGGGGGATACTTCTTTCCAGTTTACTTTGCCGCCAACTTTCTTCCCTGTTTTTTCGAACAACCATTCTCTATATACTTTCTTGGTAGCGTTGTGTTGTTCCTTAGTTAAAGCTACTGTTGGTGTGTTACTCCCTCTACTCACATAATTCGGAACATTGTGTTTAGCCCATACGTCCATTACACCGTGATGATTCTCTAAAGGACTGTTACTTGGTCTATAATCAACGACATCGAAAGGTTTTACTTCTTTATCTGACCCTTTAGCAAAACTCATTAGCTGATTTTTTAAGTTTTCTCCATCCACTACATTGTATGGCACGTCCCCTGCCATAGCAAGATCGTACTTAGGGTTATAAGGCAGCAAATCTGGAATCTTGACGTCCTTAATTTTCTTCCCTGCTTGACTAGCTTTATTTATTACCTTGCCTGCTGCATCAGCTTTGTTAATGGCTCCTGCACCTTTTGTTCCGATAACAGCTGCAGCCACTGAGCCAATTGCATACGTTACCCATCTTGACCTTGAATAGGCATCTCCATTCACCATATCCTTTTGATATGACTCTTCAATTGCAGCAGATATTGCATCATATGTTTTAACTGGATGAATAACTGCATTGCCAAGCGCTGACAATGTTTCTCCTGGATCGGTGATGAAGTCCCATAAGCCGGTTACAGTGTCTTTGCCAACGTCATATAAGCCTACCCCTACACCTTTTACGATGTCCCAGGTGATTTCTCCTGCTCCTTCTAGCTGCTTTGCTTGTTCAATTTGCACTGCAAGCTGTACTTGAGCTGGCTCCAGATTCTCGTACCCTACTTTCTTAGCAATCTCTAAATATTCATCAGGATCAGACACACCGTCATTAAGTTTTTTCTTTAATTCCTTGATTTCACGTTCCTTTGCTTCTTCTTTCTTCACGGTTAAATAAGCTTCTGAATGCTGCTCAATATCGCCTTTTTTCTTATGTATGTCACTTTCTCTATACGCTTTGGCGCTATAGTGAATCGGTGTGGCGTTCTTCCCTTTGCCTGTTGATTCCTGCAGCTTTTTAAAATCTTGCTGGATGAATTGTTCATTTTGTTCAGTCTCAGCGTACTCTGTTTTTAAATCCTCATCAAGCTTGTTTATCTTATCGATTGTTTTTTCACGTTTGTCATCTGCAGAGGAAAGTTTGTCTTTGAAGTCTTCTGTTGAGAATATTTCAAGTGGAAGAATATCATTGATGTCGTTTAAAATGTCTTTCATTGCTTTTTTCTGTTCAGACATAATGGATTTTGATTTTGTGTATGCATTTACAAGTTCATGTTCTAAGAAGGATTCTTCTATGTATGCATCAGACATCTTAGCGTCTTCAAGTTTTGCAGAAATGCTGCTTAAGAAAACAATTTTCATATCGATAAGATCAATCCATTGATCTGTAACGCCGACATGGTCATGATAAAATGCTTTAATGTTGTCTGCACCCTTACCTGAAAACTTGCTGTCGTCTAGGTCAGCTACAGCTTTAAACGCTTTTTTGAGCTTCACCATTTGCGACCTTAGTTCCTTATACTCTTTGGTTCTTTTATCCGCTTCAGAGAGCAATGAATCAGCTTCAAATACCTTCATTTCATTCTCCTTTCAAGCCTACTCTATGTAAATTTTACCACAATCATTTGCTTGAATAACAGAAAAAGACAGCCAGAACTGACTGTCTTATACATCACACTATCTTGTTCTATAATAATTTTCTGCGGTATAGTAGCGCCAATCCCAAAAAGGTTCCCCATTAGCCAATATATACCGGTCTAAAAATATTTCAAAGTTTAAATTTAATGGATTATATTCTAAACCACTTTCAAATATATAGAGATAGTTAGGATCACCTTGATTAATTTTATCTTTATCGATCATTAAATGGCATTCTTCCAATAAGTAGCCAATTGGGATACCATTGATACCTTCAAACAAATCCTCATATTTTAGTTCCTCTTCAATCTCTTCAAGGCTAAATAGCTGAAGTCCTCCACCTATATTCTCCCCATCAGAAAGAATCTCAAAAATTTTCGCACCGTTATGTAGTGTGATGAACTTCTGATAATCCTCTGGAAGGGAAAGCTGGTGTTTAGCCTCAAAGCTTTGAATGTCATTCAGGGTTGCTTTGTCCGGTGAAAATGTAACAAGGAACTCCATGATATCACCTTCTGAACAAAACAATTGAATGGCTCCTTTTTCATCTAAAAGACTTTTCAAGCCATTTACCGTCTTATGAACAAAGTTAGTCAAATAAATCACCCCATATTTAAATCAAAGGGATGTTTCGGCATCTCTTTTTGGATTTCTTTCTATTCATATTGGTAAAAGTAATAATGTTAACAAATATGATTCAAAACTGGCTTTCAAAGGTTCCTAAAGAGTTAATGACTTATTTTAAAAACCTGATTAAGTCAATGAATAATTGGGAAGAAGAGATATTCAACTATTTCAATTCTCCCATTACAAACGCCTATACGGAATCCTTGAATTGTTTGATTAAGACAAGGAGCCAATATTAGCCATGGTTATTCATTTGAAGCTCTTAGAGCAAAAATATTGTTTACACAAGGTTATCGTAAAGTAAAAAAGAAATTCAAAGAAGTTGAAGCTACTTTCGGAAAATTGTGACCTGATCAATTCCCAAATTGGGGTCAAATAGGCTATGAATGGGTTTATGAAGAAAACTATGGTGCTGACTTTTCCATACTGACTAAAGCAATGGAGGATGGTTATTTTTAACCCTCTTTTTACACTTTTTCAGATTACCCATTTTTTATCCTTGGTATGAATTTGTTACAAACTCTTTTGCTTTATTAGCAACAGCTTCCCAAGTGGCCGCAGCATTATCAAGATCCGTAGAAAGCTTATTGATATCCTCATTCTCAAACCCTTGTGCGAGTGAATAAAATTGATTTGCTATAGAATGCCAGTTTCCTTCAGTTTGTTCTATAAACTCCAGAGACCTTTCTGCCTGGTATATTACATTATGCAAGTCTATATTGATGCCGTGAAACAGACTTAAAACTTTTACAACTAATGCAACTTGTGCATCTACACCGTTTAAATTCTGAAAATTATCAATTCGTTGTTTAAACATTTGAACATCAGAATACTCTAACATTTCGGATACTATATACCCGATTAAAGGGCCTAACTCAGAGCTGAATTTTACTTTCTCATTTATCTCATGCTCTTCAAGACTTTCACCCAACAATTTTTTAAATTGCATGAATATATTCAATAAATCATGTATCTCGCTCTCATCATTGTATTGTGAATCTAAATAAGTCATTACTTCTTCAAAAGAATTGTTCAATTGTGTAACACCTATGAAGTTGTTACCTCCTTGAAGAAAGGAATTTAGTAGATTTTGAACATCTTTCATAGATTGTTGATTTTCATCGAGCTCTCTCATAAGTATAAGACAGACCTCATGAAAATCTTGAATAGCATCTTGTCTATCTTGATCATTGCTTGCAGTTGTAATTGCCCTTAAACCTGGTTGTAATGCTTCGTTTATCAATTCCGAAGTGGTAGACCCAACATTGTATATATCATTAGCCATTTTATTAACACAGCTTAATAATTTCTCCAACCACCAGTCACACAACTTTTTATATTCGTTATAAACATCATATAATTTCTGAAAATCTTGAGGTATTTCAACGTTTTTCGGTAAGTTCAAATAAGTTTTCATCTCATCATTGCTCACAGGCAAACCCGTTCCAGTAAGAATATTAGCTTGAGTTTTTGCCCAATATCCAGTAGATATTAGCCCATCTCTTCCTAATAAAAGATCCTGTGGTCCATATTGGGATGTTGCATCTAAAAGATTATCATATTTCATTTCTTGACCCGCCCTTTCATATCATCTAGAGTTTATATATTTAATATAACAAAAAACCTACCAAATTATTTTATTTTTTCAATTTTTTATTCGATAAAAAAGTAAGACGGGAATCATTTTGTAGAGCAGATCGAAAATGAAAATGCAGCTAAACTAATTACAATGACAGTCGCCAGTTTTATTTCATCACAAGACAAAATTTAAGGAATAATTTAATTCACAAAAATTGGATACAGGATTATAATTATTGATGGTTTACCGATATAAATAGAGAACAAACATTCTAAAAGGGGAAATGAAGTTGAAGAAAGTATTATTAGGTTTTGCAGCATTCACTTTGAGCTTATCGTTGGCAGCCTGCAGCTCAAATGATTCTGAAAAAGTAAGCACAGAAAAAGAAACACCACAAGCGTCTACGGATGTGGAAAAGAAAACAGAACAAAAGGAATCTACTAAAGAAAAAACTGCTGACAAGTCTAAGGAAAAAGACAAAAAGGAATTGGTCGATGTTACTCTAGATAGAGCTGTTGATGGTGACACAATTAAAGTTACCTACAACGGAAATGTAGACACAGTACGCTACTTGCTCATAGACACACCTGAAACAAAGAAACCAAATTCTTGTGTTCAACCATATGGTGAGGATGCGTCAAAACGAAATAAAGAATTGGTCAACAGTGGTAAGCTGCAGCTTGAATTTGACAAAGGTGATCGCAGAGATAAATACGGAAGACTATTAGCTTATGTTTATGTGGATGGCAAATCTGTTCAGGAAACATTGCTAAAAGAAGGATTGGCCAGAGTAGCGTATGTATATGAGCCAAATACGAAATACATAGATCAATTTAAGAAAGACGAGCAAGAAGCAAAATCAGAGAAGCTTTCAATCTGGAGCAAGAATGGATATGTGACTGACCGAGGATTTAATGGCTGTGTGAAAGAGAAAACCACTGCAGTTAAAAAAGCAACAACATCTAAACCGGCAGCAACACAGCCTACAACTCCAAAGGCATCAAGTGAAACTTCGACTACAACTGAAAAAGAAGCTTCTTCAGAGACAACTGGAGGAACAGAAACATTTAAAAATTGCACAGAGTTAAGAAAGAAATATCCGAATGGAGTGCCTAGCTCCCACCCTGCTTACCAATCTAAAATGGACAGGGATCATGACAACTATGCTTGTGAACGATGAAAGGAGATAAGTGATGGGACAAAAATTTCATAAATTAAACTCTAAGTATGGAATCATAGATTATCCAATACTTTTAAAAGATCTTGAGTCCATCATTCAAGAATTCCCTAAATCAGAAAGAAAGTTTTATGAGTATGCAATTAAAGCTTTAAAAAAGGAAGTTGGGAAAAAGGAAAAGATTTTACATATGACTTCTGCAGATCCAAAGCTTACTAAATTTGGTTTTATGGTTATCACTGAAAAGAAACTTCTATTTGTCACTATGAAAGGCGGTTTTTTCGGGGGTGCAGATACTGAAGTTGTTGAATTTAAAAGTATCAAAGAAGTTGACTTCGATATTGCTCCAAATCCCTTGGGAATGGCCACGATGCAATTGGGTATCCTCCATTTAAAAATCAAAGGTAAGCTTGGAATGAGTAGCAAGCGTACCATTAGAAATATTGATGAACATTCTCTTGATAAAATAGTAGCTATACTAAGAGAGCAAACAAAATAAAAAGCCCGTTTTTGGGCTTTTCTTTTTTTATATGGCTAAGTTAAAGATAAAGGTTGATTTAATATTATGGATAACGGAGTTTCTTATATTTTATGTAGTTTTAAATGGATTTCTAAGTTTACTTGGTTATTTATGTTAAACTAAATATAAAGAGATTGTAATAACTTCCACTTAAATTAACGGGTCAGTTAGTTTAAGAAGATGAATAAAAAAACAACACCTTTCATCAAGGGGTCTTGCTAATTTAATTGTTGCAAACTTACAGAGTATCTAATAAGAGGTTATAGATAGGAGATGAACTAAATGAAAAAAATAGTTGAAAGTACAACTTTTCCAAGAACAAAACAGTCTATAACAGAAGATTTGAAAGCTTTAGGATTAAAGAAAGGGATGACCGTACTTGTACATTCCTCTTTATCTTCTATAGGATGGGTAAATGGTGGAGCTGTTGCTGTGATTCAAGCATTAATAGATGTTGTTACTGAAGAAGGTACCATCGTGATGCCTTCTCAATCCGTGGAATTATCTGACCCAAAAGAATGGGGAAACCCTCCCGTACCAGAGGAGTGGTGGGATATTATTAGAGAAAGTATGCCAGCCTATAATTCTAACTATACCCCCACTACTAGAGGGATGGGGCAAATAGTAGAGTTATTCAGGTCTTATCCAGAAGTTAAAAGAAGTAATCACCCAAACTACTCCTTTGTAGCTTGGGGAAAACATAAAAACAAAATCCTTAATCAACATCCTTTAGAATTCGGACTGGGTGAACAATCACCTCTGGGGAAACTTTATATACGGGAATCATATGTATTATTATTAGGTGCTGATTTTGATAGTAGTACCTGCTTCCATCTTGCTGAGTACAGAATTCCTTATCAAAAAATTATAAACAGGGGTGCACCTATAATAGTAGAAGGTAAAAGAGTATGGAAAGAATATAAAGAACTTGAATTTAGAGAAGAACTATTTCAAGAAGTCGGTCAAGCGTTTGAAGCAGAACATAATATGAAAGTTGGCAAAGTGGGTTCTGCTAATTGCCGCCTTTTTTCACTTACAGAAGCAGTGGATTTTGCTGAGAAATGGTTTATTAATAATGATAGTAAAAATATAAAAAAATAGCTTGGTCTACCAAATGAGTTTAGTAACACTTTTTAAAACTATCGGGTTCTTTAGGTTTAAAATTGACAGTTAAATCATTGAGCTTGGAAGGAAATTTTTCAAGCTTATTTTTAGTGTCCACCTGTTTAGCCTTTTCACTGAGAAGGCCTCCCACTCTTTTGATCCTCGCTTAACAATGGGAGGGCTTAACTCGTTATAAAAATAAGCGCTCTCCCCTTCGGAAATACGCCTGGCTATTTATTACCTTATTATCATATTAGCCGATGTAAAGCAAAACAGAGTGTCACGTTGACTCAAAAATTTTGTCAAATCATTTCATCCATAATAATCATCTGAATTGTAATTAAAGTACTCAAAAGTATCTTCAATGACTTTCTTGCAGATATCACATACATCCCAATGTCCCATATCATTTTGTTCGGTATAAACTTTGGACACTTCACAAGTGCAATAGTCTACTTCTTTAAACATGCTTATCCCCCTTCGTCTTTGAGATTATCATACCACGTAATCCACGAATTAACTTATGCTTTATACAATGCGGCTCGCCTCTTCATTCTTTAATTTCCTTCACTAAGTAAATCACTTTACAAATCCACCAAAAATGCAGATTCAAAGCCCTTTGCAACTCTCTGTTGTATAAATCAATTTTATATCCCCCATTCAGTGACTGCATAAATAATTTCATTTGGGTTAGGATCATGATCTAAATATCCGCCATATCGAGACACTAGAACCCCATATTTAAAATTAAAGTCAATAATCCATAAATCGCTGTTATTTATTTGTTCCCACAGAAAATTAAAGTTCTCTATTATCCAGTTACCGTTAATCAGAAAAATTGGGCTATCCTCTATCCCTAAATATAAGTAAACTTGTTCATCAGGAAGCTTAGTTTGTTGCACATGATTGATCACTTCATATTCCCAACTGTATTCTTTTCTATGCTCACTGTATTTAATTGCAAAATCATTTTTATGTAACTCAAAGTTCCATTTTTTCTGAACTTTATCTAGGATTCTTTCTAATTCAGGAGATGTGATTAGACTACAATCCTCAATAGTAGTTGCCATATCACGAGGCAGTGTTGACATCAATGTTACTCGGAGGCTTTTTTGTTTGTTTATTTTCAACTTCTGTCTAAGAAGCATTTTTCGATTGTCCATACTATCCTCCATAAATAATAATGTAAGGTTAATAAAAGAAGCCAGAGAGTATGTGAGGGAACTCTCTGGCCTATAGTGGTTGATACACCAACTATGATACATATACAGGATACTTTATATTTGTGATGTATTCAAGCAGCTTTCAGGTTTAAATAAAATGTGAATTTTATTTAAACTACTTAACGTACACTTATTTATACTGCTACTTATTTATTGTCCTTTATATGCTCTTCCCCATAAATACTCTTCATTGTTTCTTCACGTTTTTTCTCTTCCCTTTTCTCTTCCTCTGGAGATACTTTCTTTACTTCTGGTATTTCCATGTTTTTAAGTTTGTCATACACCATAGGGCGTGAATATCTTCCTGTGCTGCCGGGAAAATATGCGTCTATCAAGTTGTATTTATTATCCATCAACATTTCAAACTCATAGTAAGTATCCGCTTGGTTTCCAGTTCCTTTTATTTCATAAGAAGATTGAATGTAATATAAACCATCATCCCTTTTTTCTACCAAACTTTTTTCATAATCAGCTGGAATTGTTCTTTCTGGTACTCCGAACATTTCTTTAACAAGCCAGGATACTTTTTCATAGATATCTTTATGTGTAGTACTTGTTTGAGACTTTGCAGAATATTTATCTGTTTCGCTTGCATCCAACTCCTTTTGCCCTTCTTCACTTTTATAGTACTCAGTGATCTGTTCACACTCTTCTTTTCCGTACACTTCAATACAATCATCCATATTTGGAGTATCCGCGAGTTTATTATCATTTTCCTTTACACCTTCTTCGGAGGATTCCTCTTTAGACTCATTTTTATTTTTAGAACCATCATTTGAATTCGCACTACTTTCAGCACACCCACCAGTGAAGAAAATAAAAGATACACAAACTAACATTGAAAAGCGAATATTCATAAAGCCCTCCTGGATTTATAAAGTATTTACAATGAATTTAGATGAACTAATTATAACCCATGTTCAAGAAGGTTTTTCATAAAATTTCAATCAATTCAATTCCTTCAAATTATTGTATTGTTTTCGTATTCAATGTCAGATAAAATATTCTTAATTAAGTTTCTGTTTTGACATTAAACACAAATAAAGAGGTGCTAAATTTTTGGAGTTAAAAAACATTGTTAATTCTTACAACATCACAAATATTTTAGGGTATCTTAGACGTTCTCGTCAGGACATGGAACGAGAAAAAAGAACAGGTGAAGACACACTCACAGAACAAAAAGAACTTATGAATAAAATACTTACGGCCATTGAGATCCCTTATGAATTAAAAATGGAGATTGGATCAGGAGAAAGCATTGATGGTCGACCTGTTTTCAAAGAATGTCTTAAAGATCTTGAGGAAGGCAAATATCAGGCAATTGCTGTTAAAGAAATAACAAGACTTAGTCGTGGGAGTTATAGCGATGCAGGACAAATTGTTAACCTCCTTCAAAGCAAACGATTGATCATAATTACACCATATAAGGTTTATGACCCTAGAAACCCTGTTGACATGCGCCAGATACGTTTTGAGTTATTTATGGCTAGAGAAGAATTTGAAATGACTAGGGAGCGTATGACAGGCGCTAAATACACTTATGCAGCACAGGGAAAATGGATATCTGGACTGGCACCTTATGGATACCAATTAAACAAAAAGACGTCTAAACTAGATCCAGTTGAGGATGAAGCAAAAGTAGTTCAATTAATTTTTAACATCTTTCTAAATGGGTTGAATGGAAAAGATTATAGCTATACAGCAATTGCTTCACATCTAACAAATTTACAAATCCCTACACCGTCAGGGAAAAAACGTTGGAATCAATACACAATCAAAGCAATTCTCCAAAATGAAGTTTATATAGGAACTGTTAAATATAAGGTTAGAGAAAAAACAAAAGACGGAAAGAGAACAATTAGACCTGAAAAAGAACAAATTGTAGTACAAGATGCGCATGCTCCTATAATTGACAAAGAACAATTTCAACAATCACAAGTAAAAATCGCAAACAAAGTTCCCCTTTTGCCAAATAAAGATGAATTTGAATTAAGTGAACTGGCCGGTGTTTGTACTTGCTCAAAATGTGGTGAGCCTTTATCTAAATACGAATCTAAACGCATACGAAAAAACAAAGATGGAACTGAAAGCGTTTATCACGTTAAATCGCTCACATGTAAGAAAAATAAGTGTACGTATGTGAGATATAACGATGTTGAAAATGCAATTCTGGATTACCTCTCTTCCTTAAATGACTTAAATGATAGTACTTTAACAAAACACATCAATTCGATGCTTTCAAAGTACGAAGACGACAACAGTAACATGAAAACAAAAAAGCAAATGTCTGAACACCTTTCACAAAAAGAGAAAGAGCTAAAAAACAAAGAGAACTTCATCTTCGATAAATATGAAAGTGGCATTTACAGTGATGAACTTTTTTTGAAGAGAAAAGCTGCATTAGATGAAGAATTTAAAGAGCTCCAGAATGCAAAGAATGAGCTCAATGGATTACAAGATACACAATCAGAAATAGACAGTAATACAGTGAGAAACAACATAAATAAAATAATTGACCAGTATCACATTGAATCAAGCTCAGAGAAAAAGAACGAGCTATTAAGGATGGTCTTAAAAGATGTTATTGTTAACATGACACAAAAAAGAAAAGGGCCTATACCAGCTCAATTTGAAATAACCCCTATCCTAAGGTTTAATTTCATTTTTGACCTCACAGCCACTAATAGTTTCCACTAAGAAAAGTAGTAAGTATCTTAAAAAACAGATAAAGCTGTATCTCCTGTGAACACAATGGGTGCCACCAAGCTGTTATCTGAAAAGCTGTTTCATCAAGCAAACCGCCACGTCCAAAACAAAGGAACCTTGTTTTGTTCGGTCCGCTTTGGAAATGTTCTCGGTTCCAGAGGTTCGGTCATCCCCATATTATTTGAACAGATGATGGAGGGTGAACCTCTGACCATCACAGACAAAAACATGACCAGATTTTTCATGTCAATAGACGATGCAGCTACATTGACATTACAATCGGCTGCTATTACAAAAGGCGGAGAAACCTTTATTTTCAAAATGGAATCACTGAAACTTGAAGAACTGATTCATGGGTTTGAAGAATATGCATCGCAGCACGGGCTCCCGCGGCCGGCTGCAGTAGAAGTGGGCAAGCGTCCAGGTGAAAAGCTTCACGAAGAATTAACATCTCCACATGAAATTGAATCACTGTATGAATGGGGCAACCTTTATGCGATCCTTCCAGAGCCGGAAAAACATCCTGACTTTCGCAAAGTCAATCTGCCTGGGTATCAATCAGATCAAGCCCCGCTCATTACGAAAGAAAGAATTGCTCAGATTATTGAAGAATTGCATCAAGAGAAAAAGGCATAAAAACAAGCCTGTCTATCCATTAGGCAGGCCTGTTTTTAACAGTTTATTTATTAAAGAGATGCAGATAGCTTTCGTATCCTTCTTCTTTTAGCTTATGCTTCGGAACAAACCGCAGCGCTGCTGAATTTATGCAGTAACGAAGTCCGTTTGGCCCCGGTCCGTCATTAAATACGTGGCCAAGATGAGAATCAGCAGTTCGGCTTCTTACTTCTGTGCGAATCATGCCGTGGCTCGTGTCCAGTTTTTCTTCCACTTCTTCTTCAATCGGCTTTGTAAAGCTTGGCCAGCCGCATTGGGAATCAAATTTATCTTTGGATGTAAACAATGGCTTGCCTGACACAATGTCTACATACAACCCTTCTTCCTTATGATCCCAATATTCATTTTGAAATGGCGGCTCCGTGCCGTTATTTTGCGTTACTTCATATTGCATGCGATTTAATGACTTTATTTTTTCTTCTTTATTGTACGCCATTTATTTAGCCCCCCAATGCTCGCTGATAAATCCCGCTCGTCCGGAACCTGTCCGGTAGCGCTGATAATGTGCTGGATTCTTTTTATAAAAATGCTGATGGTAGCCTTCCGCTTCATAGAAAGGTTCAGCTTTTAAAATGTCCGTTACAATCGGATCTTTAAAGATGCCGCTTTCCGCCAGACGTTGCTTGGAAGCTTCCGCAAGCTCCTTTTGTTTATCATTATGATAAAAAATGGCTGCGCGATAGGAACTGCCGCGATCAGCAAATTGCCCTCCGGCATCTGTCGGATCGATTTGCTGCCAAAATAATTCAAGCAGTTTTTCATAAGGGAATACATCAGGATGAAACGTGATTTGAACGGCTTCACGATGTCCCGTCGTTTCACTGCACACCTCTTCGTACGTAGGGTTTTCAGTATGGCCGCCTGTATACCCGGACACCACTTTTTCAATTCCCGGCTGTTCGTCAAAAGGTTTAACCATACACCAAAAACAGCCTCCTGCAAATGTGGCGATTTCTTTTTTTTCAGACATACTGGTGCCTCCTTTGTTAATACGTGGTATTATTATATTATAGCATGTAAAAATAGAATGAAAATGATTCTGCTTTTCAATAAAATCTATAGGTTTTAAGCAATATGCTTATGTAATGGAGGTTCACAAATTTGAAAGTAAGAACACAGATGATGTACGATATGGAAACTTTACTCCGTAAAGTCTTTAAACAAATACGCAATGAAATCAATGAAATTTTAGATAAAGAGCTGTCGCGGAATGAATTCACCATTCTTCGAATCCTTAGTGAACAAGGGCCTAAAAAAGTCACTGAATTTGCGCCTATTTTAGAGGTATCGGCAAGCCACATTACGGCTGTGACCGATGCGCTGGTAGAAAAGGAATGGATTACGAGAATCAGATCGAAGGAAGACAGACGCATCATCCGCATTCATATCACTGAAGCGGGCGAAAAAGTCCTTCAGCACTTTAACGAGAAAAAAACGGAATATTTCTTTAAACGCTTTGACTGCTACACTGATGCTGAACTTGCCACGTTAATCGAGCTCTTCAGCAAACTTGATAAAAAACGGTGAAAAAAAGCACATACCGATATATAGGTATGTGCTTTTCGCAGTGCTTCACTTATTTTTCAGTAAACAGCTTCATTGCTTTCCAGCGGCCATATCTATAATACAAAAATGCCGCGCAGCTGCTAAATAAAAAACTCATTCCGATTCCAAGCCCGATTCCTTTTTGTCCAAGCCAAGCTGAAAATAGAGCTGTGAAAGGATACCTCAACACCCAAAACGAGATCAAATTTAATACCAGAACCTGCAGCATCGCTCCCGCGGCCCTGACGATTCCGTTCAGCACAAAATTAACCCCAATAAAAGGGTAGAAAAACGCGATCCACTTCAAATATTGTTCACCAAATGCGACCGCATCAGGCTCACTGATAAATAACCTTATGAGGTATTTACCAAATACCCAAATCATAACCGCAATCACCAGCATGCAGGAAATAACAGCTATCACACCTAGCCTTGCAATTGTTCCCACTCTTTTTTCGTTTCCGATTCCAATATTTTGCCCTGCCATACTATTGACGGCCGTACCGGCAGCCATTGCTGGAAGCGTGATGATGCTATCAAGCCGCTGCACCGCGCCAAAGCCTGATACCACGTGATCCCCGTATGAGTTAACAACACTCATAATCGCCATCATACCGCCTGTAATCACCATCATCTGCAGACCTGCCGGAATCCCGAGTTTCAAAATCAGCGCGGACTCTTCCCACTTGGGCATTCTCGGAATCGAGAATGGCACAAGCTTGTGTTTGATGACATAAAACAACCCATACAAAAACGCAATGCCCTGTGACAAAATCGTTGAATAAGCCGCTCCCGCTATTCCCATGCGGAACACAGAAATAAAGAGCGGCGCAAGCACTGTATTCAGTACAACAGCAAACGCAATAAACCGGAGAGGTGTCTTGCTGTCGCCCAGCGCACGAAGCACAGTACTGATAAAGTTATAACCAAACAAAAATAAAATGCCGATAAATTGAATCTGTAAATACGTCTCAGCAAGCGGTATCATTGACTCCGGCGTTTTTAGAAGACGCAGCAAAAGCTCTGAGAGAAAAAAACCGGCCGCGCCGAATCCGATGCTTAGGCCTGTTAATAAAACAACAAAAGCGTTAATATACGACGCCATTCCTTTTATATCATCTTTTCCTTTTTGCTGAGATAAAATGGTTAACGTCGCATTGTTAAGGCCCAAAATAAAAGACAGCACGGTCAAAACAATCGTGCTTGATACCGCGGCTGCCCCAAGGGCCTTTGCCCCCAGTAAATTGCCGATCCACAAGCTGTCTATAAATTGAAAGGAAACCTGCAATGCGTTTCCGAGCATAATAGGCATTGAAAACAGTACAAGCTGTTTCAGCACGTTCCCCTGTGTAAAATCGTATGCTTTCATCTTTTCTCCTTGTGTTCTCAAATTTTCTTCGGACCACACGAAAAAAGAGACGTTGTTTCATGTCTCTTTTTTCATGACTTATCGGTTTTTTTTCGGTCTCGCATACCGAATGTAAACACCATCACACTTAGGAACAAGGCACAATAGGAAACATTCAAATACATTTGATCCATATCTTCAGCAGCCAGATGATGATAAGCAAGCCAGCCGAAGTACAGGGAAAATGTAAAGGATAATAAACTGAAATACTGGTAAATCCGTTTCATTTTCAGTCACCTCTATTGTTTAGGATGGTAATAGGAAAACTCAATTTCATCTTTTTCTAAATTTATCTTATCCGCTTTGACATACATTCCATTCGTTAAAGGCATTTCTGACAAACGCACTTCAATGCTTTTATCTCCGGGGTGAACATGGACAAATGACGGCAATTCATAAAAGCTGTCCATATAATTTAACACAAAGCTAATTGGTATACTCAATTTCCCTAACGAAAATTTCGTGACATTCAGCTCTACATCACCGTTTTTTTTCACGGTCGGCTCAAAAGCGATAAACGCATCAATAGACGTGGAAAATGCCTTGATTTTCCCTGCGACATGAACATCATCATCAATCTCTACTTTATAATCAAGCTTGTTTGATGCTTTGTCGTTTAAATATGAGTTAACAAACGCAGCTAATGATTCTTTTGTGCTTGTCACTTGAAATCCATACTCGCTCTCAGATGCATCTTTCACCTGAGCCTGTTCCCCCGGAAGCAAAACAAGTGCCACAAACCCGGCGGCGAGGATAAAATTGATTGCAAGCAATATAAAAAACAGTCGCTTCCACTTATTCATGCTGTCACCCTACTCTTTCGGTAATCCTTCTTTTTTAATGGCTTGATAGACGCGCTTTGCGATAAGAGAATAACCCGTACCATTAGGATGAAAATCATCTTCCTCAGAAATTCGGCTGCTGTCACTTTTTTGATTAAACAAATCTTCGATATGGACGATTTTTGCATGTTTATCTTTTTTCAGCTCTTTTTCAGCAATATGGTTCCAATCCGTGACGACACCATTTATTTCATTTAGTTCTGATAATGTAAACGTAAACGGATTGTACATGCTGACATAAATCAGCTCAGCGTGATCATTCAGCTCGCGAATTTCAGAAATGATTTTTTCAAAGCGCTTTTCGTACGGTTTTTCCGCTTCCTGAAACGGTTCAACGGTTAATTGCAGAAAGTTTTGGCGAAGGATTTTCATCAAATCATTACCGCCAATTGTAAAAAAGACATAATCTGCGTCCTTTATGCCTTTTTGAACCTTTTTATCTTTTAGTTTTTCTAATAAATCATCCGAACGGTTCCCTTTTACAGCATAATTTTTCACGTCGACCGTTTTGACTTGTTTATCTGACCGGATAGAATCCGCCACCTTGCCGACATATCCCTTTCCGTCGGGATCTCCGACTCCTTCTGTCAGCGAATCTCCGACAGCCGCTATGACAATGTGTTCTTTTGTTTTCGTTTCATGGGCTTTTTGTTTTCCCTCAGATGATGTACGTATGCTCGTACACGCAGTAAGAAGCAAAATCAAACTGGCCATGATTGAAAAAATGCGCAGCTTCAATCTTGTTGCTCCTTCCCATTCTACTAGTGGAAAGTGTATCATGTTTTAGAAGATTTGCAAATGCCTAGTCTCTTAGCTTACTTGAGTGTACTGGCTGACTTCACATCGGAAATGATATCATCGTACGGTGTATTCTCCACTCCATTGTAATCTTTCAGCACCTTACCGTCCGGACCTACCAAATAAAAAGAAGATTGATGAATCACTTGGTCCTCTCCCTCCGGCTTCTTTACGATCGCTTTAAAGCTCTTAAGTGCGAACTCCTCAATCTCACTCTGGCTGTATCCCGTGAGAAAATCCCAGTTATCAAAAGATAATGGATAATTTGCGGCAAATTTCTTCAGCTGTTTCGGCTTATCGTTTTCTGGATCAACACTAAATGATATGATGCGGACATCTATATTTTCGGCTTTCAGTTTTTTTTGCAGATCGGTCATATGAGCGGTCATTGGCGGACATATAGTTTCACAATTGGTAAAAATAAAATCCGCCAGCCATACTTCTCCTTTTAAACTCTCTAAAGAAACGTTCTTGCCGTCTTGGTTTTGAAATGTAAAAGGCTCCACCTCGTAATTGAGCGGATCTTTAATCTGCTGTCCTCCGCATGCACACAAAAACAGAAAAATCAGCCCAGCCGTTAACCCCTTGATAACCTTCATGACATCCATCCTTTCCAGCCAGCATAAAAACGCTTTCTAAAACCGTCCTTACTGTCCCATGTTTGTATTCGATACTGAGCAAAAAAAATCCTGCATGCCTCCCCATTAACGATTACAAAGGAGGGCATGCAGGTAAAAAACGGCATGTTACGCGTTGTGCTTTAACACCTCTTGATGAAATACAGCCTGATAATCTGCCCACTTCATCCGCCGCTTCATATAATGTCGGAAAGAATACACTTTTGCCCTGCTGTTTGATGAAAACACTTCTTTTAAGTAGAATTGCAAATGGTGATGTAACATAAAGAAATAGTGCTCATCTTCCTTTAATACAGGTATTTCTGTCACTTTCACCTGAATCCCGTCACCGCGTTTGAACTCTAGGCTTTTGAGTAACAAGCTATCAATCCTCTTTTTTGTTTTTCTTCTATTATATATGATGCCAGCCGGGCTGTCTGTCATTTTGCGCGGTTGTGTAAAAAAATTAGATTAGCAAATGGAACAAGTCCTCATCCTTGTTCACCTCTACATAATGAAACGGTTTTTTGTTCATCCGTTCAATCAGCGGCCCATAATCGGCTTTGTTCTGCAGCTCGATGCCGACAAGAGCAGGTCCATTGCTTTTATTATTTTTCTTCGTATATTCAAACCTTGTAATGTCATCATTCGGCCCGAGGACTTCGTCAAGAAATTCGCGGAGCGCCCCCGCTCTTTGTGGAAAATTGACGATAAAATAATGCTGAAGGCCTTCAAAAATCAAGGAACGCTCCTTCATTTCCTGCATTCTTCCGATATCGTTATTGCCCCCGCTTACCACACACACCACGTTTTTCCCTTTAATTTGATCCTTGTACAAATCAAGCGCTGCGACAGAAAGAGCTCCAGCCGGTTCAGCAACAACCGCACATTCGTTATATAATTCAAGAATGGATGTACATACTTTTCCTTCAGGCACAAGGAGAATGTCATCAACGACAGTTTCCAGCGTCCGGAAGGTTTCCTCGCCAATTTTTTTAACAGCCGCCCCATCTACAAACTTATCAATTTTATCAAGTGTGACGACATGCCCAGCTTTGTTTGATTCAAAGTAGGATGCCGCTCCCGCCGGCTCAACAGCAATTACCTTTGTATCAGGAGACACGTTTTTCAAATATGTACCTACCCCAGAGAGAAGGCCGCCGCCTCCGACACTTGCAAAAAGAAAATGCGGTTCTGTATCAATGTCGTTTAAAATCTCGACTGCGAGCGTTCCCTGTCCGGCCATCACATCCGGATCATCGAACGGATGGATAAACGTCCGAGATTCCGCCTCACAGCATTCAGCAGCGCTTTTATACGCGTCGTCAAACGTATCGCCTGTCAAAATAATATCGATAAATCCTTTTCCGAATAGTTCAACTTGAGATACTTTTTGTCTCGGTGTAGTAGACGGCATAAAAATTTTCCCGTGAATGCCAAGATGTTTACACGAAAATGCCACACCTTGAGCGTGGTTTCCGGCACTTGCACACACAACTCCGTTCTCTGTCTGCTCGCTGGAAAGCTGTTTCATTTTATGATAAGCCCCTCTGAGCTTAAAAGATCTGACAACTTGCAAGTCTTCGCGTTTTAAATAGATATTGCATTCATATCTCTCAGAAAGTCTGTCATTCCTCTGCAAAGGTGTGTGAATGACAACGTCCTTTACGTTTTGGTGAGCCTTCAAAATGTCTTTCACTTGGATGAGAGAGTTTTCTTTAAGCAACGGTTTCATGTACAGATTCCTTTCTTGTTTTAAATCCCTATTTAATATGCCATTATAACATGAATATTCAAAAAATAAGACAATTATTTTTATTTAATAATTAAAAAAATACAGACTATGTCCACCACATCTTGTGGTAACTTCTGTTCAACCATTATCCTGCAGAGCCAAGAAAAAAGATGATCGTAAAATAAAGGGTGTTTTCAACCAAAAGGCATGATATAATGAAACCAATTAGAACCAAAAGGAGCCAATTGATGAATAGTGCACCAAAACTCAATACATTTCAACATCTAATCGGAGAACATCAAACTTTTCTGGAAGCGAAGCGAATCGCCAAGCAGTTCTCGTTATCGGAGCTTCCTGTCTTAATAACAGGAAAAATCGGAACAGGCAAAAATCACTTCGCACATGCCATACACTTGGAATCTTCGAGAAGCAATGAACCGTTTATAAGCGTCAATTGCAGCACCCATTCGGAAGAAACCCTTATTCATGAGCTTTTTGGCCCTAACGGAAACACAGGTGTTTTTCAAAAAGCGGTACGAGGAACCCTTTTTCTTGATGATGTATGGCGCATGCCTGCTTCTGTACAAGCTCAGCTGTTAAAAGCGCTTGATTCAGACACGGAGAAACCGCGAATGATCTGTGCTTCTGCAGACCGATCCGTGGAACATACATTCAGGCAAGACTTATTCTACAGACTGAACATTTTAACGCTCACACTGCCCGAATTATCGGAACGAAAAAGCGATATTCCGCTTTTGACACAGCATTTTCTCTCAAATTCTGGTCAGCAATTGTTAATCGATCCCTCCGTTTTTCCCGTGCTTGAGAAGCATGCATTTGAAGGCAATGTCAGGGAATTAAAAAACGCTGCAGATTATATGGCGGCAGTATCAAGCGGGGGAACGATTCAGCCATATGACCTGCCGCCGTATATTAGAGGCACGATAGACGGAAAAACGTCGAAGAAAAAAGCGAAACTGCTTACTTTAATGGAAAAAGCTGAGTTTTTGTTTATTTTGGAAACAATAAAAGTATTGAACGAAAAAGGAGAACCTGCCAGCAGACGGATCATTTCTGAACACAGCAAAAATACCCAAACCTCGTTAACTCCTCAGCAGGTCAGAAGCCGTCTCGACTATTTGGAGAAAAAAGATTATGTCACCAAAAGCCGCGGACGCGCAGGCACAAAAATTACCTTTGAGGGCTTGAGCTTTATAGAGACGTTAAAAAATCAAATGATCTAGCGATCGAAAGGAGAATGTACTTGTTTACAATCAAAGAAGAGATCGCCAATGCGATTACACACGGCATCGGTGTCCTCTTATCCATCCCAGCATTAGTGTTTCTAATCATATTTGCGGCTAATTACGGGTCTGCATGGGACATTGTCAGCTTTACAATATTCGGTGTCTCTATGCTGCTGTTATATTTGAGCTCCACCCTGCTTCACAGCATCACACATAAAAAAACGAAGGACATTTTGGAGATTATTGATCATAGCGCAATTTACGTACTCATCGCCGGAACCTACACGCCTTTTTTGCTTGGGCCGCTGAAAGGCACACTCGGCTTTACCCTGTTGGTTATCGTATGGTCACTTGCCCTAGGCGGAATCGTTTTTAAAATTTTCTTTGTGAAACGGTTTATCCTATTGTCAACCTTCGTGTATTTAGTCATGGGGTGGCTGATGATTATTGCAGTTAAACCTTTATATGCTTCACTGAGCGGAGCGGGATTCAGCCTCCTTTTTCTCGGCGGCATTTTATACTCTGTCGGAACCATCTTTTACATTTGGAAAAAGATCCCCTTCCATCACGCCATTTGGCACAGCTTTGTATTGGGCGGGAGCGCTGCCATGTTTTTCTGCGTGCTCTTCTATTGTGTAAAGGTGCCTTTCCTTTCGTAACAGTAACAGAAAAGCGCAGTCTTCACGACTGCGCTTTTTTATGCACGTAATTGTTTTTCATTGGCAGGTATATAAGCTTTTGAAAAGGACAATTCAATGTCTGCCGGTTTTAAGCGTTTAAAAAACGAGCCATTTTGCATGTTATCTGTTCCTTTCGTTTCCACCATCACCAACGGAAGATGATAGCGGGCCGCAAGTTCTACAGGATCAATAGAACCATCTAGTGAAAGAATCAGGCTTTGTCCCTTTTCCAGCTGTTTTGTCACATCTTCATATACCTTTTCTGAATCCCCGTCTGAAATCACATCCATCCGATCCAGCCATTGCCCGATAAAAGGCAAGCGGAACACTTTTGGGTTAGCGATAAAGCCGGCCGGTTCCTCAATATATCCAGCAATTAAGGCCAGTTCAGCCAAACGCAAACGGGGATGCACATACAAAACAGGACCGTGTGGTATTGGCTCTGGCTGATGGATCGTCACAACTGAACCGGAGATGCCGATACAGCCTTCTAAAAACGCCTTTGGCTGTTCGTACACAAGAGCCATCTGTTTTTTGTATGACAGACGGGGATCGAGCATTGTTTGATTAAATAATTGTTTCATATTTTTTAACAGCATATACACAATATAAACCACTAGAAGGCTGTAGCGAACCAATTAAAATCCTCCCGCTTTAGAAGAATTCTTTTTTTCATACATTAGAAATTCGTAATCATACGGGTTTTTTTCGTCTTTGGTCCCCTGCTCAGAAGAAACCAGCTTCCAATTGGATTCATCAAATTCAGGAAAGTGACGGTCACCCTCAAACTCGTGATGAATTTTCGTCATATACAGTCTGTCCGCATAAGGGAACAGGTCCGTATAGAGCTGAGCCCCTCCGATCACAAAGCATTCTTCAGGGCCTGAACAAATGTCCAGTACATCCTTTAATGAACTGACAACCGTGCATCCCTGAAATTCTGAATCCGGCGCTGAGGTAACGACAATATTTTTCCGATTTGGAAGCGGACGTCCGATCGATTCAAATGTTTTCCGGCCCATAATGATTGAATGGCCCGATGTTATTTTCTTAAAGTATGCAAGATCATTGGGCAAATGCCACGGCAAATCATTGTCTTTGCCGATAAGCCTGTTGGCATCCATCGCAAAAATGAATGAAATCATACGCTGACCGCCCCTTTTATATGAGGATGCGGATCATAATCCTCGATGATAAAGTCCTCAAATGCAAAGTTAAAAATAGAATCAACCTTTCTGGCGAAACGAAGCTGCGGAAGCGGTCTAACATCTCTTTCCAGCTGCAAATTGACTTGTTCAATATGATTTTGGTAAATATGAACATCACCAAACGTATGGATGAACTCGCCCGGTTCAAGCCCAGTCACATGAGCAATGATCATGGTTAGGAGGGCATAAGATGCAATATTAAACGGCACACCTAAGAAAACATCGGCAGAGCGCTGATACAGCTGACAGGACAGCTTGCCGTCAGACACATAGAATTGGAACAGGCAATGGCACGGCGGCAACGCCATTTTATCAATTTCACCAACATTCCAGGCGCTGACGATTAAGCGTCTGGAGTTCGGATTTGTTTTAATATCTTCAATAAGACGGGAAATTTGATCAATGGTTTCTCCATCAGCTCCCCGCCAAGAACGCCATTGGGAGCCATATACAGGTCCAAGTTCACCGTTTTCATCAGCCCACTCATTCCAGATTCGCACTCCGTTTTCCTGCAGATAGCGTACATTCGTATCTCCTTTTAAGAACCACAGCAGTTCATGCGCAATTGATTTAAAGTGGAGTTTTTTAGTGGTGAGCATCGGAAAGCCTTCCCGTAAATTAAATCTCATTTGATATCCGAAAGTGCTGATTGTTCCGGTCCCAGTCCGGTCTCCCTTTTTCTCACCATGCTCTAAAACATGTCTGCAGAAATCCTTATACTGTTTCATTTTTTTCATCCTTTAAAAGTAGTCTTCTAGTAGTGTAACACAATAAAAAATCATTTCTGAACCCAGAAATGATTTTTTTATAGTCAGCTGACGACAGGCTTTTCATCCTGTTCTTTTTCTTCATCTTGCAGATCCTGATGCGTATGTGCAATTCTGCTCGCCGCTGCTGCAGCAAGAGCTGCCACAATATCATCCAAAAAGGTGTGAATACCGTCTGGACTTTCATCAAGTTCCTTAATAATTCCAATCTTCTCTTTATCCAAATAACCGAAATTGGTCAAACCGATCGACCCGTACACATTAACGATTGAAAGCGGGATAATTTCATCTATGCCGTAAAGCGGTTCATCCGTTTCAACAAGGTGCTGCAGCGGTTCGGGGAGAAGTTTCTGTTCTGCAAGCTGATCGAGTGCAAGGCCTGTCAAAACAGCATGAATAATTTCACGTTTGTTCAGGACTTTTTCTACATTCTCCATGCAAACACTGAGCGGCAGATTTGGATTGTATTTTTCCTGAAGTTTTTGAACAATCCGTGCAATATCTTCTATCATAACGCCCCGTTTGTTCAGCATATCCTTTGTTATATCGACCATTTCATTCATTGTGTACTTTTTCATGTCTAATGGCATCTCCTTTAGGCACTCATCCAGTTGGGAGGCGTGTTGCGGTCCCAGTAAATGCTCCCAAGCTCATGATGTGATTGAAATCCATCTTCTGCTGTATGATAATGAAAATTAAACCAGTAGCCGTCATGAGGCGGGTGGTCTCTTCGCACATGGAATCTGAGAAGATCTTCTCCAGTTGTCCGATTGTAAACGTTGAAAATTTTTTCCGTTTTGCCCGCTGAAGGCATGCTTGAGATCACAACATCTTGGTACGCCTCATCATCTTGCAATGTCGCTAAATAATCACTAATCACATTTTCGATTTTTGGCAGGATCTCTTTCCGATAGTCATCCTCAATGACAGGAGCGATTCTGCTGCCGAATTTTAAAAAGGACTGATCCTCAGCGCTGTCAAGGAGCTGTTCCTTGTACGATTGAAAAAGCAGTTCAGGATCTCGCCTGTCATCCGACTCATCATCGTACAGGTCATGCTCATCATAAAAAGCGGTGTAATCATTCTGCTCAAGACTGCTCGGCTGTCCGGAAGGCTTGTCCGCCATAAGGGCAGCCGGAGGAGATACGAGCCCGAACGTTACAATGGTAAATAAAACCACAAGGGTCTTTCTCATCCACAATTTCATGACTGCTTATTCCTCTCTATTTTATTGTCATGTTTCTCTTATTTTAGCACATCCAAAACATGCAAGTCATGTACTATATGAAACTGATATGCAAATTAGGAGATTCGTTGCTATGCACTTTGTGTAAAAACGCTTACAATATTTCATGAAAGGAGGCTTTCCGCATGATTGACGCTCTGTTTGCCACAGTTTCACTCTTAACATTATTATACTTTGTCGTCATGGAGGTCACCGATTAACAGAAAGCCCGTGATATGAATCACGGGCTTGTTTGAATGACGCCATAATGGAACAGTGCTGTTTTTCTTTTCATGACGTTAAAACCAAACTGTTCAAACCGCGGGCTTTTCCAGTGGTCTTTTAGCACAACGCTTTTTCTGGCGACTCGTACCGCTTCATTGATACATCCTTCGTGCAAAACGGAATCCTCTGCCAAATCACGTAAAGGCGCGATGCCGTCAGAGGTTTCTACAGGTTCATGAAACATTGGATCGAAATAAACCACATCAACAGAGTTGTCAGGGAGCTGCTTGATGTGTTCAAAGCAATCACCATTCTTCACCTGGATTCTTCTCATCGCAGCTTGAAGCTCTTCTATACCCGTTTCCCATGAATGCAGCCCCGTCCTCACTAAAACAGACACAAGATGGTTTTTTTCAATCCCAACAACAGAACCCGTTTCGCCTACTGCCATACTTGCGATAATGGCATCTGACCCCAACCCGAGTGTGCAATCTAAAAACGTATCCCCTTCAGATAAGCCGGCAGCCCGAAGCATAGGTTCTTTCTCCCCCTGTAAGAAGCGTTTGGCTCTGAACATCGCTGTATTCGGATGAAAAAAGAATTTGGCACCTTGTTTCGTATACAGCTCAAACCGCTCTTTGCCGACCACAAGCAAATCACGTTCAGCTGATTTCAGCAGGTGCTCAACCGTTTGTTTATTCCGGCCGCAGTATGGCATATTTAGCTCTTTAGAAAGCTGCTTTGCAGTTTTTATGGTGTGTTCAGACGGTCTATAGCTTGTTGTTATCATCTTCTGTACTCCCAAAAAGAAAATGCCCGGAGAACGGGCATTTAGCAGTGCGCATCGAAGGCAGCAGTCAGATTTTTCATGATTTCTTCCATATCGTGTCCTTCAATTTCATGACGCGGAATAAAATGTACGACTTCTTTGCCTTTCAAAAGAGCCATTGATGGTGAAGAAGGCTCCTGGCCAGTAAAATACTCACGCATTTTCGCAGTAGCTTCTTTATCTTGGCCCGCAAATACAGTCACCGTATTGTCAGGTGTTTTGTCATTCTGGAGGACTGCCTGTGTAGCCGCAGGACGCGCAAGGCCTGCCGCGCAGCCGCATACAGAGTTAACGACTACAAGAGTTGTGCCCTCTGCCTTTTCCATAAAGTTTTCTACTTCTTCCGCTGTTGTTAACTCTTCAAAACCTGCTCCAGTCAGCTCGCGGCGCATCGGTACGACAAGCTGGCGCATGTATTCTTCATAAGCCATTGACATAAAAAAAGCCCCCTCTAGTATCCTTCATCTGAAGTAAAGGATACTATAGAGAGGGCCGGATTTCAAATGTTCACGCCTTAAAATAAAAGAAAGTGTCCCCAGCTATCTAGATTTTCATAATACCGCCGGTGTTGGCACTTGTCACAAGTTTAGAATAACGTGCCAGGTAGCCGGTTTTCACTTTCGGTTCAAAACCTTTCCAGTTCGCTTTTCGTTTTTCCCACTCTTCTTCTGGCACTTGTACATCCAAGATGCGTTTTTCAATATCAACGATAATATGGTCTCCGTTTTCAACAAAGGCAAGCGGCCCGCCCTCAGCGGCCTCAGGTGATACGTGGCCGATTGAGAGGCCACGGGAGGCTCCGGAAAAACGTCCGTCCGTAATCAATGCCACTTTTGGCCCGAGTCCCATTCCAACGATTTGGGATGTTGGCGCCAGCATTTCCGGCATGCCAGGTCCGCCTTTTGGCCCTTCGTATCTGATGATGACAACGTCGCCTTCTTTTACTTTTCGGTTGATAATGCCGTCAAGCGCCTCGTCCTGAGAATCGAATACGACAGCCGGCCCTTCGTGTCTTGTAATCCCATTCTGTACGCCGCCTGTTTTAATGATAGCGCCGTCCGGAGCTAGATTACCGAATAAAACAGCAAGGCCTCCCTTTTCAGTGAATGGTTGATCCAGCGGGTGAATGACGTCATAATCCTTTACTTCATGTCCGGCAATGGTTTCTCCAAGAGTTTTTCCTGTAACAGTCAGCGCATCTAAATGAAGCGCTCCTTCTTTCTTCGAAAGCTCATTCAGAGCCGCTGAAACGCCGCCCGCTTCGTGAAGATCTTCAATAAACACATCCGATGCAGGCGCCAGCTTAGCCAAGTGCGGCACGCGCTCAGCGACTTCGTTAATGCGTTCTAAAGAGTATTCAACGCCGGCTTCGTTTGCAAGGGCAAGGGTATGAAGAACGGTATTTGTAGAACCTCCGAGCGCCATATCGAGTGCAAACGCGTTATCAATCGCTTTTACTGTAACAATATCACGCGGTTTGATATCTTTGCGAATCGTTTCCATTAATTGCGCAGCCGATTTTCTCACAAACTCTTTGCGTTCCGGAGATGTTGCCAGAATGGTTCCATTACCCGGCAAAGCAAGACCAAGTGCTTCTGACAGACAGTTCATTGAGTTCGCCGTAAACATGCCTGAGCAAGACCCGCACGTTGGGCATCCGAACTGCTCTAGTTCTTGAAGCTCGTTTTCGTTGATTTTCCCTGCTTGGTAGGCGCCTACCCCTTCGAATACTGAGGAAAGGGAGATTTTTCGCCCGTCACTTGTTCTTCCTGCCGCCATCGGTCCGCCGCTGACAAAAATCGTCGGAATGTTGATGCGCATTGCCGCCATAAGCATTCCCGGTGTGATTTTGTCGCAGTTCGGAATACAGACCATTCCGTCAAACCAGTGTGCGGATACAACCGTTTCCACAGAGTCTGCGATAATTTCACGGCTTGGCAGCGAATATCTCATACCGATATGCCCCATTGCGATGCCATCATCTACCCCAATGGTATTAAATTCAAACGGAACGCCCCCTGCTTCTCTGATTGCTTCTTTTACGATTTTCCCAAACTCCTGCAAGTGAACATGACCGGGAACGATATCAATGTATGAATTACACACCGCAATAAACGGCTTGCCGAAATCCTCTTCTTTTACCCCTGCTGCACGAAGCAAACTGCGGTGCGGAGCTCTATCGATTCCTTGTGTGATCATATTACTGCGTAATTCTGCCATGGTGATCCTCCTAAATTCTTTCAATTGTTTGATTGGATTTTATTTTGACAATTTTCAGTTTATTTATGGGCTGTTTTTGCAAATAAGATAAATACAGGCCGCCCTCACCTTGTTTTGTTCTTTCGTGTTTTTATATTTATATAGCTTTCTTTCGATTTGAACCCTCCAACTATTAATATTGTTACTTACTATAAATAGTTTTCGGATATTTTTCAACAATATTCGAAATAATTTTTATAAAAAGTGAATTCACATAAAAAAGGTGCATGATCTGCACCTTTTTTATCTTTATTCGCCTTTTTTTCTGCTTTCCGTCATTTGTTTCCAAACAGAACCTTTTGCTTCTTCTCCATGCTCAATACGTTCAAGCGCCATTTTGACTTGAAGGCTGACCTCAAATTCGGGGTCATCTTCGGCAGCGCGCAAAGCTTCAATTGCACTTTCATCGCCGACTTCGTACAGGAACATGGCGGCACGCCAGCGAACAAGCTTGCTGGAGTCGCTTAATGACTTGATCATAGCAGGAATGGCTTGAGGATCGCCGATATCAGACAGGCAGTCTCCGGCCGTTCTTCTGACTGATACAGCTTTGTCCTCAAGTGCTTTATACAATAGAGGAAGAACATCAGGTGTTTCAATCATTCCTAAGTACACAACAGCCTGTCTTCTGATGGACACCTTTGGATCATCCAATGCCTTCTGTAAAACCGGGATATCCTCTTCTTTCGGATCCATCTGTTCCAAGTGTGCATAACGCTTTTTCCAGTCCTCATCATCCAGCATATCAAGCGTTACTTTATACGCTTTGCGCTGTACAGCTTGTTTTGCTTCGCCCTTTCCTTGAGCGGCTGCTTCAGTCAGTCGTTTCAGCCGTTCATCACTGTATGCCGCTTGAAGCTCTTCTGTCACATCATGGCCGATTTCATCAAAGTCACCGAATCTGACACCTTGTTCTTTCCAAGCCCGCTCAAACACAACATTGGAAGCTTCAGATCTAAGTTTTAAGATCGCCTGCTGAAAGCGTTCAGGTAAGCCGAAGCGTTCTTCCCGCTCTCCATCGGTTAATTTAACTTGCATAGGAATGCCGCTGAACATCTGCACAAAAACTTTTACCTCTCCAAAAGATTCTTGATCAGAACGATTTTCTTCTGCGCTTTCAGCACTTTCCATCCCAAATGCAGTGCGGACTTGCGGTAAAATGTCTTTCCAGTCGTATCTTGCATTCCGTTCAACAGCAAGAAAATCTGCGACGTGATATACCCCTTTAACTCCATCTATTTTAAGGATTTCCGCTATAACAAGCGGTGCGCCTTCTGCTTGCTCAGGTTTATAGTTATTGCTTTTGCCCGCCGGAAGCTCTTCCGTTAAGATGACTTTCATTGTATTCGGGCTTGGTGTAGGTTCAATTGATTTTATCTTCATGATCGTCCTCCTATAGCATATCTGTGACTTATTCTATCATAGTCGCTCCAAGCCTTCTATTACGACGTTTCGGCATCAATCCCGGGTATGTCTTTTTCTAATTGGCGGACAAATTGAAGCATAAAATTGTGTCTTTCTTCTGCCAGTTCCCGTGCAGTGTCTGTATTCATCATATCTTTCAGCCGCAGCAGCTTATGAAAAAAATGAGCGTAGGCGCTTTGCTCATCTCCATAAAGGCCATGCCCTTTTGCGCCCGCAAACATGAAAGCTCTCGCAATGCCGACAGCACCAATCGCATCAAGTCTGTCAGCATCCTGTACAGCTTTTCCTTCAATTGAGAGCGGCTCCTTCGCCAATTTCCCCCTGTCCCGAAAGGACATCCTTGTTATAATATGAATCACCCTGTCAGCATTCTCTTTTCCTACTCCGAAAAAAACGAGCTGATCATATACTTCGCTCACAGAAAGCCTGACCGTGTCAGGCAGCTTCACATCAATTAAATCATGAACCAAAGCCGCCGTTTCAACAATGAACAAATCCGCTTTTTCCTTTTCTCCAATATACGCTGCAAGATCTGCTACTCTTGATACATGATGCCAGTCATGTCCAGAGCTTTCGTCAGTCAGGATAGATTGAACCCATGTCCTGATTTGCTCTGCCTGCTTCAATTCCTTCACAAAAACACCCTCTTTTTATTGCTCTAATAGCTTCACGATATCGTCTTCCAACTCTTTCGGATTTGTATTTGGTGAATAACGGCCAACGATTTCTCCATTTCTATCCACTATAAATTTCGTGAAATTCCACTTGATCGCCTTAGTTCCCAGCATCCCTTTCGCATGTTCTGTCAAATACACAAACAGCGGGTGGGCGTTTTTCCCGTTTACATCCACTTTTGAAAACATAGGAAATGTAACACCGTAATTTGTTTCACAAAATTCCTGTATGTCAGCCTCTTCACCAGGCTCTTGGTTCATGAATTGATTGCAGGGGAACCCTAAGATCTCCAGCCCCTCCTGCTGATATGTATCATATAATTCCTGCAGCTGCTTCAATTGGGAAGTAAAACCGCACTTACTTGCTGTATTCACGATCATCAGTACCTTTCCCGCGAAAGGCTGAAGTGTCATGTCTTTCCCTGTGATTGTACGTACCTTCATATGATAAATAGACATGTAAGTCCCTCCTATGTCCTTGGTGCTGATTATTTTACCTTTTTTAAATCGCAATTCAAAATGTAAACATCAATTAAGAACTCATAAGAAACCTAACGATATGAGCGTCAGTTCATTATCAATTCATATGGCTCGTTTTTTATCTTATCATTCTATAAAACATTACAATTCCCTCTTACATCTTTGAAAATCATTTTACTGTGAAACCAAAAGGCGTGTCAGTGCGTTTTATTTAAAGAGTTTTCTGTTGTTTCCCCCTCAACACGTATAGATAGATTGAAAATTGGCGTGAAAATTCCTATAATGAAGAAAATTAAACGGGGAAATAATGGAGGTGGCACGTTGCCTATTAATATACCAACACACCTGCCGGCAAAACAGGTGCTTGAAAGTGAACATATATTTGTAATGGATGAAAGCAGAGCATTTCATCAGGATATCCGGCCGCAAAAAATTATTATATTAAATTTGATGCCGAAAAAAATCCAAACAGAGACTCAGCTTCTCAGATTGCTTGGAAATTCGCCTTTACAGGTTCATTTCACATTTTTAATCCCAAGCACACACACGCCGAAAAATACTGCGAGAGAACACCTTGACGAATTTTACACGACTTTTTCCAATATCCGTCACAAGAGGTTTGACGGCATGATTATCACCGGTGCGCCGATCGAGCATTTGGCGTTTGAAGAGGTTTCATATTGGGAAGAGCTCAAGGAAATCATGGAGTGGAGCAAAACAAATGTCACTTCAACCTTGCATATTTGCTGGGGTGCTCAAGCAGGTTTGTATTACCATTACGGTGTGGAAAAAATTCAAATGCCGAAAAAAATCTTCGGTGTGTTCGAACATACCGTTCTTTCAAAACACGAAAGATTGGTAAGAGGTTTTGACGAGCTATACTACGTGCCGCATTCCCGGCATACAGATATAAATATGGAACAGCTTCAAGCAGTGCCCGAGTTAAACATTCTTACCGCATCAAAGGAAGCCGGGGTTTGCTTAATTGTGTCTAAAGACGAAAAACAAGTCTTTTTGACAGGGCACCCTGAATATGATACAAATACGCTTCTTCAAGAGTATGAAAGAGATTTGGAACGAAACCTTTCTACTGTCGAGGCCCCTAAACATTATTTTGCAAAAGGCAGCAACGAGCCAGTGAATCGCTGGAAAGCGCATGCCACATTATTGTTTATGAATTGGCTGAATTATTACGTTTACCAAGAAACTCCTTATGAATGGGACTAATTTTTCTTTTTTTAGTGATACGCTGAGCAAAAAATATGATAAAATACATCTGATTCAGTCTGCGTATAACAAAAATTTAAAATACTGGAATCCAAATCATTTAAAATTAGCTTAACTTTTTCACTGCATTAATAATTCGATTATGTATTTGTGTTATGTTTATGTATAGACAATAACTCCTTACGATGCATGAAGCTTGCTTGTTGTTGATTACATTGAGGTGAATTTACTTGAATACCAATAAAAGAGTATTAATTTTGACTGCAAATTACGGAAATGGACATGTGCAGGTAGCCAAAACACTTTATGAACAATGTGTACGGCTCGGCTTTCAGCATGTAACAGTTTCTAATTTGTACCAAGAGTCAAATCCGATTGTTTCAGAGGTAACTCAATACCTTTATTTAAAAAGCTTCTCAATCGGGAAACAGTTTTATCGTTTGTTTTATTACGGAGTTGACAAAATCTATAATAAACGTAAATTCAATATTTACTTTAAAATGGGTAATAAAAGATTGGGCGAACTTGTCGATGAACATCAGCCCGATATTATTATTAATACATTTCCGATGATCGTCGTGCCGGAATACAGACGCCGAACTGGAAGAGTCATTCCTACCTTCAACGTTATGACTGATTTTTGTCTTCATAAAATTTGGGTTCACGAAAACGTGGATAAATATTATGTGGCGACAGATTACGTGAAGGAAAAACTGCTGGAGATCGGCACTCATCCAAGCAATGTAAAAATCACAGGAATTCCAATCAGGCCGCAATTTGAAGAATCCATGCCTGTTGGCCCGATATATAAAAAGTACAATCTTTCACCAAACAAAAAAGTGCTTCTGATCATGGCAGGTGCTCACGGTGTATTAAAGAACGTAAAAGAGCTGTGCGAAAACCTTGTCAAGGATGACCAAGTGCAAGTAGTTGTCGTGTGCGGGAAAAATACGGCTTTAAAAGAATCTTTGAGTGCGCTTGAAGCGGAAAATGGTGACAAATTAAAAGTTCTGGGCTATGTGGAGCGCATTGATGAGCTATTTCGGATCACAGATTGCATGATTACCAAGCCCGGCGGCATTACTTTGACAGAAGCCACAGCCATTGGAGTGCCTGTCATTCTGTACAAACCCGTGCCTGGCCAGGAAAAAGAAAATGCAAACTTCTTTGAAGACCGCGGAGCTGCCATCGTTGTGAACCGTCATGAAGAGATTCTCGAGTCAGTCACTTCCCTTCTTGCAGATGAAGATACCTTGCATCGCATGAAGAAAAACATTAAGGACCTTCATTTAGCAAACTCCTCTGAAGTGATTTTAGAGGATATCCTGAAGGAATCAGAAATGATGACCGCCAAACAAAAAGCCAAAGTGCTATCGTAATGGCGTACTTGAGAGCATACGAAAATCGTGTGCTCTTTTTATTTATATTCAGCCATCAATAAAAGCGGTTACATTTTTTTATGGAACTTGCCCTTCTTTTGAAAAATAAGCCGTTTCGCAACTTGACGGGTGCTCCCAGATGGTGTATAGTTGAACCATCATTTAACAATGAATCAAAGTTAGATGATGACAAAATTTTTTTTAGCACATGGGTGCTACAGTACTAGGAGGAATTAAGCAATATGCAAAACGGTAAAGTAAAATGGTTCAACAACGAAAAAGGATTCGGCTTCATTGAAGTTGAAGGCGGAGACGATGTATTTGTTCACTTCACAGCTATCGAAGGAGATGGATACAAATCATTAGAAGAAGGACAAGAAGTTTCTTTTGAAATTGTCGAAGGTAATCGTGGACCTCAAGCTTCTAATGTTGTAAAACTCTAAACTCAATACATGATGATGAGATGACAAATAGAGGAGAGGCATTCGCCTCTCCTATTTGATTTTCATCTGGATTTCAATCGCCAAAATGTTTTGTTTACACCTCTGTTCAATCTCTTCAACATACTTTTCCATTGATGGTTTTCCTTTTTTCGCGATATCGGCCAGTTCTTCTAAATCACTGTATATTTCTATAAATGTTTTGTGAAGGATCAACTTCAAGTCTTTATCATCCATAGCTGCGTTCCCCTTCTCTATCAAGATACCTCAAATAGTAAAACGGTCCTATTTATTCTGGTTCAATAGTTATATCGGCTTATTTTTATTTTCTTTTCTATTTTGGTACATAAATTTCAAAAAAACTCTGCAAAATAATGGCGGAGGTGTTTTTTGTGACTTCAGAATTTCATAATGAGGATCAGACCGGCTTTACGGATAAGCGGCAGCTGGAACTAGCGGTGGAAACAGCGCAGAAAACAACAGGAGCCGCGACGAGAGGCCAAAGCAAAACATTAGTCGACTCTGCATACCAAGCCATTGAGGATGCTAGAGAACTGTCACAATCTGAAGAGCTGGCAGCTCTCGATGATCCTGAATTTGTAAAGCAGCAACAGCAGCTGCTAGATGACAGCGAGCATCAGCTGGATGAATTCAAAGAATAAAAACCGCAGCTTCTGCGGTTTTTATTTTTAGTGATTGGTTAAGACATCTCCGTATTGTTTCAACTTTTCACCAACCGTACATTTATTGATACAAAATGAATGCGCATAAGTTTTGCCAAATTCTTTGCGAAACTGCTTCTTAATAAAACAGTCCTTGCAATATTCATCGTGCAGTTCTGTCAGTTCTTTAAAGATCATTTTCTTATCCAATATCGTCATCTCCGTTACGGTCTAATTTCGTGTGGCTTTCTACGAATTGATGGGATAGAATTTTTTTAGCGAGGCCGTCAGCTTCCTGATTGTCTTTTCGTTGTATTGTTTCGTAGGTTGGAGTAAGCTTCAGCGATTCAAGGAGTGCTTCTATTTTGTCCAGCCATTCATTATGAGATGGATCATAACAAGGCCAGCTGCCGTCAAGCTGATTCAGCACAACAAGCGAGTCCCCTTTGATTGTAATTGAATTTCTGCTTGCCCCAAGCTCTCTTACTTCTCTTATTGCTTCATAAAGCGCTGCGTATTCAGCTTCATTATTGGTTTTCAGCCGGAAGCTTTTATTTTTTCTCAAGCGATGCCGGGTTCCTCCCAATGAATAATAGATGACGATCCCGAGACCGGCCAGTTCGCTCTCTTTATCGAAACTGCCGTCAAAATAAACAGTAATGTCATCAGGCTCTTGAGCAAGCTCCTCTGTCAGCTTTTCCAATTCCTTCAGCGTCCAGCTGCCGCCTTTCTCGTCTTCGAACTCTAGCTCCTTCATGTATGGAAAACGGCCAAGTTCTCTGGCGAACGTACGTGCCTGCTGTGCTGTCAGCCAGTCTTCGCTAAAAAATGAGACGGATCCCGTTCCTTTTGCTTCTATTTTCAAATGCGGTCTGAGCTTCATTACAATCACCTTACCATTCATTAGTTGCCGGGCTTATGCTATAATCAAACCAATCTTACCCCGGAAAGGAAGCTTTTTCATCTTGTTTAATAATTCGTTTTGGATCTTTTTTGCGATCATTCATTTTATCATTGTTCTTTTATTTTATAAAGGATTTGGCAAAATGGGACTGTTTGTTTGGATCGGTTTTGCGACAGTCTGCGCCAACCTCCAAGTCGTCAAAACAGTCGAACTGTTTGGCTTAACAGCGACACTCGGGAATGTGATGTATGGCACAATCTTTTTTGCGACAGATGTGCTGAATGAAAAATACGGACCAGCTGAAGCCAGAAAAGCGGTATGGCTCGGATTCTCAACGCTCCTGACGCTGACATTTGTCATGCAGGGCGTGCTGCTTTTCGAACCGGCTTCCAGCGACATATCACAAACAGCGCTGGAAACGATCTTCGGATTCCTTCCGCGAGTTGCGTTAGGAAGTCTGCTTGCCTTTATCTTCAGCCAAACGCTGGATGTTTATGTATATTCGGCAATTAGAAGGATATTTCCTTCTGATCGGCTTTTATGGCTCAGAAACGGCGGCAGTACAGCAGTCAGCCAGTTGTTTGATACATTCATATTCACTGCAGTCGCCTTTCTCGGCATTTATCCGGCAGACGTGTGGCTTCATATTTTTATTTCTACATATTTGATTAAGTTTGCGGTATCTTTAATTTCATTGCCTTATGCCTATGCAGCCAAAAAAATGATACCTAATGATGAAAGGAGTTCATAATGCCTACAGAAATATATGTAGACGGCGCAAGCGCCGGTAATCCAGGGCCTTCCGGTATCGGCATTTTTATCAAACATGAGGGAAAAGCAGAATCTTTCTCTATTCCAATCGGAGTGCATACAAACCAGGAAGCGGAATTTCTTGCATTAATTGAAGGGATGAAGCTATGTGCAACGCGCGGGTATCAATCAGTTTCCTTTCGAACCGATTCAGATATTGTGGAACGCGCCACTGAGCTTGAAATGGTTAAAAATATAACGTTTCAACCGTTTGTAGAAGAGATCATCCGATTAAAAGCGGCATTCCCTCTTTTTTTCATCAAATGGATACCGGGCAAGCAAAACCAAAAAGCCGATCTTCTGGCAAAAGAAGCGATTCGGCTGAATGAAAAGAATTAAATCTTGATCATTGGTTCATCCTAATGGCGAGGTGAACTAACATGAAAAAGAAAGATAAAGGCCGGCTGACCGGCGGTGTTACTCCGCAAGGCGACCTGGAAGGCAATACACATAATGACCCTAAAACAGAGCTTGAGGAGAGAGCAAAAAAAAGCAATACAAAACGCTAGAGAGGATCTAAACGATCTCTCTAGCGTTCAGCTTTTCAAGCATACGCTCAATTCCTTTAATTTGGTGGCGGCGAAGCATGTCAGCCGCCTGCTCCATTTGCAAAGTAAATAAAGCGTCTTTCAGTGTGCAGGCCAGCGGCACTGAGCAATGGATTTCCGCAAGCTTCCTCGACATCTCCAAATCGCTTAAACCTTGCTGAATTTTTCCCTGCTGTCCTTTTGGAAGAAGAGAAAGATTTTCCAATAAACGGTCAATCGTTTCGTATTCACGAATCAGTTTGTAGGCTGTTTTTTCTCCAATGCCTTTGACTCCGGGATAGTTATCACTGGAATCACCCATAAGCGCTTTAATATCAATCAAAGCCTTCGGCATTACGCCTGTTTCTTCATAAAAAGTCTCTTTTGTATAGACTTTATAATTTCCGATTCCTTTTTGAAGCAAAGCAACGCTTACTTTATCCGTTAACAGCTGAAGTAAATCTCTGTCCCCTGTTACCACCGTAATGTCCGCTTCATTCGCAAATAAATCGGCAAGAGTACCGATACAGTCATCCGCTTCATAGCCGGCAAAGCCAATATTCATGATTCCAAGCTCTGCGGCTGCTTCCTTTGCCAAATCAAACTGCGGAATCAGCTCCACAGGCGGCGCGCTGCGGTTGGCCTTATAATCTTGGAACAAGTCATTTCGGTACGTTTTGCTCCCCATGTCCCAGCAGCAGACGACGTGTGTCGGCTGGAATGTTTCCACAGCTGTAATCAAATGCTTTAAAAAGCCGTTGACGCCGTTCGTCGGCACCCCGCTGTCATTTATCATAAAGTTGCGATGTACGGCCGTGGCAAAAAAGGCCCGGAATAAAAGAGCCATGCCGTCAACCAGCAATAGTTTATTATTATTCATCAAATAACTCCCTTTTCTTTCATTCCTTCTATTTTATCATAAAGCAGCCCAAAAATAAAAAACAGTATCTCTTTAATTAGAGATACTGTTTGAATATTTATCAATCGTTGTGTCTTTTGTTGCTGGCGATCAGCTTTTCAGCTTCGCGTCCTGCGTAAGAGTCAAAATGGGTTTGAAATCCGTTTTTCTTTTTGGCGTTGTTATTCGCCTGTGCATTTCTGTTTCCGAGCTTTGTTCTGCCCAACATGAATCCCCCCTTACGTCGGATGCATATAGTATATGCTTCCGGCAGGAGGTTCACTCGCGACAGGATCATCCAGCTTACATGCGGCTTACGTATTCTCTGACCATTTCTTTTGATACAAGCCGTCTTGTCGGGACGATGCCTTTTTTAGCGAGCTGATTCATTTGCTCGGTAATTTCATTAATTGCATCTGTAGTATAAGGCTCATCGTTTCTGCATTTAGCAACAGCTTCTTCAATCGCCAATTCACGCATATTTTCAAGACGCATAAATGCTTTGATATGCTCGTGCTGTTTTGATGAATGTGCTGAAATTGCTTTATGTACCTCTGACATTAATCGTTCATCTCGCTTTTTTCTATTTAGTCTATCATGACTTGAAATACAAGCCAACTGAATTTTACATTTTTATTGTATTGTCTGAATTTTTCCAGGAGATGCACGCCTGATACGCCATTTCAATCTCTTTCGCATGTTCCCCTTCCGCATATCCTCTTAAATATGTCTCTTTTTGATCCGTTATTTGCGCGATTGCTTTTTCACCCATATCTTCCTGTAAGCGTCTGAGGTGAGCAGTGTAATGAGATATCAGGCTTTCTTCTTCATTTTTTATCCATGCCTCTGTGATTTTCGTAAGTTTCATCCGTACAGCTTCGATAAAGGTCGCTTTTCCTTTCTGCTCAAAAAACTGCTTCGGTGATTTGATCTCTTTTAGTTCCTGCTCAAAAGCACGTTCTTCTATTTCCGGTTCAACTTCCTTCAACTGTATGCCGTTCGAATGCTGATCACCCGCATAAACGGAAAAATAACCGTCCTCGTTTAATGTTTTTTGAAAATGATCCAGCCATTCTTCATTGATATGCCGTTCGATGAAACCGCTCATGCGAACATCAAGCGTTTTGATTTCCTGAATATATTCAAATAGATATTCATGTAAGGCTGTTGTCATCGCTTTACTGACGTTCTTTTTCCAATCCCCGTTTTGCAGCCCGGGATGAAATGCCGATTTTAATAAATCATTTGCAAAATATGATAATCGCTGTGCAATGTGATATAGCTGCTCTCTTGTATCTTTTTTTACTTTTTCAATGATGGTTTTTGAGTTCCGCCGTTTCTCGATATCGGCCGCTGTCCGCTCAAATGACAGCATAAGGCACTGTTTCTGCGCTTCCTTCTCTTCTCGGGACTGATGCTGGGATTGGTGAAGCTGAAAAACAGTTTCGCATAGTTTGTCTGCCTCCGAACTGAGCTGCGCTGCTGACGCTTTTTTTACATCCACTTCGATAAACCGGTCTAAGTGTTTTCTTACTTTCGAGAACTGATTATAAAATGACTCCGGTTTTCCCACCAGTTCCTCCTTACTTGATACGGTAAAGAGCTGCGGCTCATAAACCCCTTCTTTTACAAGCTCTGCGCTGACATAATCGGTCACTGTTTCGAGCTCTGTTTTATCTTTTGCAAGGTCTGCAGCATTAATAATAAAAAACATTTTATCCATGCTGAGCGATTCTTTCACAAGTCCAAGCTTTCGCAAAAATGAACGGTCTCCTTTTGAAAAAGAGTGCTGATAATAAGTCATATAAAAAAATGCATCAGCATCTTTGATATATTGGAATGCCAGTTCTGTATGCCGTTTATTCATGCTGCTCGCGCCGGGTGTATCAACGATCGTAATCCCTTTTTCAGTGAGCGGGCATGTATAGTAGACCGTTACCTCTTTCACAGCACAGGCCGTTGTTTCCTCTGCTACATACGGCTTTAATTCAGAGAGCGGAATCGTTAATTTCTTCTGTTCCTGTATATACTGCTGATACTTCTCGTATGCAAGCAGGAAATTGCTGATCAATTTCACGTGTTCTTCCTGCAGCCTGTTTTTTTTGACTGCCTTTTCCCACTTCTCTGTGAAGGAACGGCCTGCCGGCTCCTTTGGTATTCCGGTGAGCTGCAAAATTTCAGCCGTTAAGTCATCCTCTGTCTTAAACACTACATTCGCTGTTTTGTTTAAGTTGCCATTGATTGGCTTTGTGATCTTGTTAATTGTCGCTGTGGTTGGCGTTGGTGAGGATGGCAGCACTCTTTCGCCGACAAGCGCATTGGCAAATGATGATTTCCCCGAGCTAAAGCCTCCAAAAAGAGCGAGTGTAAATTTCCGTTCCTCAAGCCTTTTCACCCTTTCACGAAACGCTGAAGTTTGCTTTAACAACATGCTGCATTCGCCTAAAATGTCAGACAAAGTGTAAAAGCGTTTGATTTGGTCTTGAAGCGGCATTTCTTGTTCCATTTTGATTTCTGATTTCGGCATCGGCTGCGCCGTCAGCTGGCTTCGGCCTTGTTTCTGCTCTGGAGCCGCCACTCTTGTTTTCTTCGATTTAAACCATTCTGTGTCTATATGCATTGGGCATGCGGACTCTTCTTCCCAAATGGCCCACAGGCGATCGGTTTTCTCTCGGGCATTATTCTCTAAACGTGCCTGTTCTTGAAGAAAGACAAGTTTTTCTGATTCTTGGACGAGCCGGTCGTTAATTGTTTGCACATCTTTGGAAACACGCTCTTTCACCATAGCGGAGAGCACCTTTATGATGTCTGCGGCTTCTCTTTTCGCCTCTTTCCGGATGAGCTCTGCCAAGTCTTTTGTATATTGCAATACATATTCAGAGGAAAAGGCTGCACCATGCTTGACCGCGTGTTCAATGATGCTTATATCAAGCGGTGTGCGATAGGCCTGAATCAGCTTTTCACTTTCAGCGGTATAGACATCAAATACCTTGGCGAGTTTATGAAGCGTGTCTATCATATGCCAATCCGCTTCGGCCTCTGTTCGTTTTGCCACATCAGAGAAAAAAGCATTCCGCCTTTTATCTCTTTCCTGTGCAGTTTTCGCTTTAGAAAAGAAAAAGCCGGTTTTAAAGGAAGGCTCTTGTGATTCTAAAAATGCAGCCGCCAATTCACGCATTTCAAAAGGCGTCAGGTTGGCGTTTTTTAAAATACGATTGATTTCTTCCTGCATCCTCTTCTCTGCCTCAGTCATTTGTTTTTCGGCCTCATCCAATTGATCACGCAGCGATTGGACCAGTCCAGTATGGATATTAAGCTGTTCAGCGAAACTCGGAGCGCCTGTTTCGTCTTTCTTCAGCATTTCCGTATGTTCCTTTAGCAGATTACGGACTTTTTGTTCGGTTAAAGCCTGCATATTGCTTTTTGATTGCTGTTCTATTCTGCTTAACTCTTCTCTCAGGGCCCCCATCTGATTGAACGGGTGATCCGGTTCTGTTACTGATGTAAAATAGAGCGCTTCCCTTGAAATCCCTTCATTGCAAAGCATCTCCTCTACCTGCGCTTGATAGTCTCCAAATTTCGTCTCCGTCTCATCATGGCGGTCAATTTGATTGACGATAAAATACACATTCGGAATGCTTTCTTTTATTGATCTGAGAAACTTTACATTTTCCTCAGCGTGCACGTGATTATAGTGAACGACGTAAAACAGCGCATCCGCTTGGTGAAGAATAGAAGCAGCCGATAGAAAATGCGCATCATCTGTTGAATCTATCCCTGGAGTATCAATATACGCAACCCCGGAATCGATCTCAGTATACCTGTCAAAAATTTCGACGCTTTCAATCTGTTCCCCGTCTTTACAATATTGCTGCACCTTGTCTTTCTGGTAAGTCCCTTCCAGCTCAGCACACGCTCCGTCTGTTGTATGAAGCCGAACTCGCTTTTCCCCGTTTCTGATCACAACAAGGTTAGCGCTTGTCGGAATCGGGCTTGTCGGCAAAATATTCTCCATTAACAGGCAGTTCAGCAGTGACGATTTCCCCGCTGAATAATGCCCGGTAAACGCGATATAAACCTCTTCATCAGCCGCTTTTTTCATGACCGCAGCCAGTTTAGCAGCCCTTTGTTCATCTTGATTCTCAATAAATTGCTTATAAAGTTCCCCGGTTTTATGCAAAAGCTCTTTTCTGTTTTGATCTGTCATAAGTCTGAACCCCTTTGTGCCGTTTCAATTGTGAACCTTTTTCGAAAGATCTGAATTCATTCCCTTTTCATTTTACACAAGAATAAACCAAATTTCTTTAGGAGAATAGAAAAAAGCCGCCATTACGGCAGCTTCTATAAAAGAAAATCTGCAACTTTTACAAGTTCCAGATTCATCAAACAGATTTATTAGAGATTCCTTTTAATACAAAACCAATTAATACACTATATGTACAAACCGCTCCAAGCAAAAACAGCATTGTCATTTGCTTCACCATCCTGATTGAGAATCTTTTTCAAACCCATTTTAACATGGTTGAGAATGATTTTCAATCGCTATTTTACGCTGTATTCCTGTAATGCTTTGTCTTCTGCGCGAATTCTGACGCTTAACAACACGGCATTGAAAATGGAAAACAGACACATGGTGACGTATGCTTGATAAAGCAGCGGAATCAGCAAAATTTCGAGGATAACAACGGCATAGTTTGGATGTTTCATCCATTTATATGGACCTTTTTTTACAAGCTCTACACCTGGAACAACAAGGATTTTCGTATTCCAATATGCTCCTAAGGAACAAAGCGCCCAATACCGTACGATCTGTACGCTTAAAATCACTGCAGCGATACCGAGCCACCAGCTGGACGGCTGTTTATTCATCAGCAGCACCTCGGCAATTAAGGACAGGAAAAAAAGGATATGCATCGTAATGATATACGGATAGTGGCTCTCGCCAAATTCAATTGCTCCTTGCTTCTTTACCTTTTGTTCGTTTTGCCTGGCCACTGCCATTTCTGCTGCTCTTTGAACAATGAGAATGGCGATCAACAACCAAAACATGAGTCAGGCCCCCTTTTCCCAGCTGAATAATAGCAACTCTGATGAGAAACCCGGCCCTAATGCGCCAATCAGTCCTCGTTCAGCTTCCTTTTTATGTCCGTTCTGCAGATGGTCTTTGATCACATACAAGATTGTGGCTGAAGACATATTTCCGTGCTTTTGCAAAATGCTTTGCGCAGATGAAAGCTTTTCTGACGACAGCCCGAGACTTTTGATGTATGCATCGATCACTTTTTTTCCGCCTGGATGCGCCAAAAAAACACTGATATCATGGAATGACAGCTTATGTTTGTCCAAAAAAATCTGTACATTTGTTTTGAGCCATTTTTCCACCAAGGTCGGAATGTCTCGTGAGAAAATGACTTTGAATCCTTGATCGGTAAAGTCCCAGCCCATGACATCTTCTGATTGTTTCATCAAAACAGATTGGGCGTCCATTATCTTCGGCGCAAGCTTCAGCTTTGACACCCTGCGGTCCGCCTTCTCTCCGCATAATAAAGCTGCGGCAATGCCGTCACCAAAAAGCGAGGTGCCGATCAGATTGCTTTTTGTTTTATCTTCCGGCTGGAATGTCAGGCTGCACAGCTCGGCAGAAATGACAAGCACAAAAGCCTCAGGATACGCTTTGCAGTATTCGGCTGCACGCGCAAGTCCGCTGGCTCCTCCTGCACAGCCAAGCCCCCAAATCGGAATCCGCTTCGTATATGGAGAAAACGGAAGTTCATTCATAAGCCGCGCCTCGATACTCGGTGTGGAAAGACCTGTACTGGAGACGAAAAAAACAGCTTCCACTTTCTCATAAGGAATGGCTTCTTGAAAAAATTCCGGATGAGAGAGGCACTCACGAACAGCCGCTCTGCTGTGTTTAAGTGTTTCTTCTATGTATATTTGATTTTTTTCTTCAAAGCTGTGCCCCTCTTTATACCATTCAATCGGCTTAACAAACTGTCTCGAATGGATTTGCCCGTTTTTAAAGGAGGATAACAGCCTGTCAATATCCTTAAAAGAATGCTGAAACATATAGCGGGCGAACTCGGCCGCTTTCTCTTGGTTTACATTATACGCAGGAAGACTTGTTCCAATGGATAAAATAAACGCCATGCGATCACCTCTTTGCATACATTGTGCCGCAACAATCTTTTTTATATGCAAAAAAAACTCCGCCGCGGCGGAGTTAGACTGCTGTTTTTTGTTCAGCGAGGTCAGCTTCTTGTTCTATTTTTTTAGCTTTAGAAAAAACGTTATATACAATATTTAAGACGACTGCAGTAAAGCTGCCCGCCACAATGCCATTCGTTGTAAGCAGCGTTAAGGCACTCGGAAGCTGTTTGAAAATATCCGGCACAACGGTCACACCGAGCCCCAATCCCACTGAGCAAGCAACAATCAGCAGATTTTCCTGTTTCGCAAAATCAATGCGGCTGAGCATTTTAATTCCGTAAGCAATCACCATTCCAAACATCGCCACCATTGCACCGCCCAAAACAGCGGATGGAATAATAGTCGTGAAAGCAGCGATCTTTGGAAACAGCCCAAATGCCATTAGGATCACACCTGTGACCACAATGACGGCATTTTTTTTGATCCCTGTGAGCTGAACAAGCCCGACATTTTGAGAGAATGCCGTGTAAGGAAAAGCGTTAAAAATACCGCCCAGAAGCACAGCCAGTCCTTCAGCTCGATAGCCTTTAGACAAATCTATCTCTGTCAAACGGCGGTTTGTCAGGTCACCTAAAGCAAAGTAAACACCAGTTGACTCCACAAGGCTGACAATTGCAACGATGGACATCGTAATGATAGGCGCTGCGTGAAAAGACGGCGCTCCGAAGTAAAATGGCTGAATCATTTGAACAACTGCCGCGTCCGAAACATTATCAAATTGAACTTTTCCCATAAAATATGCGATGAAGGTGCCAATCAAAATACCGATCAAAATCGAGACGGACTTGATAAAGCCTTTTGTAAAACGGTATAGAAGCACAATGATACTCAACACGGTAAAAGCAAGTGCAAGATTGGAGAGATCTCCGAAATCTGCACTTCCTTCTCCGCCGGCCATGTTATTCATGGCAACCGGCATCAGTGTAATACCGATAATCGTAACAACAGAGCCTGTCACGACCGGCGGAAAAAACGATACGAGCTTTCCAAAGAAAAATGAAATAAGAATGACAAGAATGCCTGAAGCGATAATGCTGCCGTAAACTGTTGAAACCCCATATTCAGATCCAATCGCTATCATCGGCGATACAGCTGTAAAGGTACAGCCAAGCACTACCGGAAGCCCGATCCCAAAAAATCGGTTGCTCCACACTTGCAGAAGTGTAGCCACACCGCACATAAAAATATCAATCGATACTAAGTAAGTCAGCTGCTCGACAGTCAGTCCCATTGCTTTTCCGACAATCAGAGGAACGACAATGGCGCCGGCATACATGGCAAGAACATGCTGAATCCCTAAAGACAGCGTTTTGCCGAATCCATTTCTCATGAATGAACCTCCTGTACGAAGGACACTTTTCCTTCTTCTAAAGACTGAATTCTTGCCAAAGATTCCACTCGGTAGCCCAGTTTTACAAGTTCATCTCTTCCCGGCTGAAATGACTTTTCAATAACAATGCCGATTCCCGCAATAGAAGCTCCCGCTTGCTTCACAATCGACACAAGCCCGTGCGCTGCCTGTCCATTTGCCAAAAAATCATCGATAATCAGCACATGATCCTGATCCGACAGGTGGGTCCCAGACACTGCGATTTGGCTTTCTGTTTGCTTCGTAAAGGAATAAACAGACGCTGTCAGCAAGTTGTCGGTGAGTGTTAACGATTTATGCTTTCTCGCGAAGACAACTGGCACACCCAGCTTCAAGCCCGTCATTACAGCGGGAGCGATACCTGATGATTCGATTGTCACAATTTTGGTAATACCGTCTTTTGCAAACCTAGACGCAAATTCATCACCAATTCTCTGCATAAGCAGCGGATCAATTTGGTGATTCAAAAAAGAATCCACTTTCAATACCTGATCAGATAATACGACGCCTTCTTCCTCTATTTTCCGTTTCAGTGCTTCCATCCTGTCTACCTCCGTTATGAGAATAAAAAAAGCATTGCCCGCTCAAATAAAGAGCAAGCAATGCTGATATCACAAAAAACCGTACACGTGCGGTTCCATTGCTCACCCATAGTCGGACATTTACGGTGCCCGGTAGAAACTTGCGTGCCATATCCACGCGATTATATGAGTGTTCCTATTATATTGTAATAAATTATATCAAGATTCTAATCTCTTGCATAGGCTGAAAATAAAAATTCCCGAACTTTAATTTTGTTTTTTTAGATATCATTCGTATTTCAAGGGGATTCGATATAAAAGAGTCTGACGACCGCGCCGCCAGGCTTTTGATTATAACAGATAGAGATTTGAATATTTGTTTGATAAATAATCAATTAAATAGCGAACATTCAGCTCTTCTCCTGTTGCATCTTTAATAATGTCTAACGGCTTTTTCCGTTTTCCGTGAATGTGCACCTTTTCCGTCAGCCATTGCTTTATCGGATGGAACTCTCCTCTTTCCAAGAGAGCGTCAAATTCAGGGAGATCCTCAAGCATTTTTTGTTTCAGCTGAGCCGCATACATGTAGCCGAGCGCATAGGATGGGAAGTAGCCGAAATCTCCACCTGCCCAATGGACGTCCTGTAAAATCCCCTCTGCGTCGGTCTGCGGTGTAATCCCTAAATAATCCTGGTATTTTTGATTCCAAAGCGACGGCAGATCTTCCACAGACACTTCATTGCTGAAAATCGCTTTTTCAATTTCATAACGGATGATGATATGAAGAGGATACGTCAATTCATCCGCTTCGACCCTGATAAATGAAGGTTTTGATTCATTGATTGCCCGGACAAAATCATCCAGGGAGATGTCCTTGAACTGTACAGGTGATGCCTCTTGAATCTTCTTATAGTACGGAGTCCAAAAATGCTTGTTGCGGCCGATAAAATTCTCGTAAAATAATGATTGCGATTCATGAATTCCCATCGATGCGCCGTCTGACAAGTTCGTGCCACTGAGTGCTTCATCAATATTTTGCTCGTAAATCGCGTGCCCGCACTCATGAATGGTCCCAAAGATCGCCGTCCGGAAATCTTTTTCATCATATCTCGTCGTGACCCGAACGTCTCCCCGATTCAGCGTAGTTGCAAACGGATGAACGGTTTCATCAAGTCTTCCGCCATCAAAATCGTAGCCAAGCTCCTGTAAAAAATACAGACTGAGCTCTTTTTGCTTTTCTTTCGGGAACGCTTTTGTAATAAAGCTTGTATCTGGTTTATTTCCGGAAGCTGTCACCTGTTTAACAAGAGGGATAATCGCTTCCTTCAGCTCAGCAAACAACTGATCAAGCACCTTTACCGTGACGCCGGGCTCAAACAAATCAAGCAATGCATCATAAGGATGCTCTTGATATCCCCAATACGTAATAAAACGTTTATTGAATTCAATCAGCTGTTCTAAATAAGGAGAAAACAAGCTGAAATCAGATTTTCCTTTCGCTTCCTCCCACGCTGTTTCTGCCTTTGAACACAGAATCACGTATTCTTTGTATTCAGCCTCAGGGATTTTCTTATTCTCTTCATACTCTTTTTTCGCCAGTTCCACTGCTTTTTTCGTATCTTCCGACAAGTCATCAAATCGTTCATACAGGACATCGATAAGCTCCTTCATTCGATCTGATGTTTGGATATTGAATATATCTGTTGAAAGCTGGCCGATACTTTCGGCACGATCCTCTGAGCCATTTTTCGGCGCGCCTGTTCTGGAGTCCCAGTGCATTAACGCAACTGCTTCGCTGTAATGTGAGATTCTTTTTAAAAGATCAAAAAATTCTTTTTCATATGTATGTATCTCCATATCCATTCCCTCCCTATTCTAGCCGTTCCATTACAGGCTAATGGAAGGGGGTATGAAAGTCAAATTGTTTGTATAAAAGGCTGCCGGTATGTTTTGTGGCAGCCTTTTTATTCAGTTGATCGTCATTTGATTTTTTGGCGGAGGTGTTCTCCGCTTTTTCTGCTTGATTTTTTTATCTACCCACACTGTTGCCAGCGGGGTTAAGAGCGAGGTGACAATAACGCTTGTCGCGATAATTGCAGTTGCCGACTCAGCAACTGGCGCAAATGAGGCATTCGCTTCCGCTAATGCATATGGCACGGCTACAGCCGCCCCTGCCGTAGAAGAAGCGGCCACTCCCGCGACACCATCTCCCCGCGCAATAAAACGATCAAGCAAAAACAAAGAACTGCCCGATAAAATGACGACAGAAACTCCGATAAAAATGCCGAGCAGCCCTGATTGGATCAGCATTCCAAAATTCAAGGTATTGCCGAGCGAAAAGGCGAAAAATGGAATGATCGCCGGCACAACCTTGCTGAATAAGTCTCTGAGATCATGATCCAGATTTCCAAGTATACATCCAAGTAAAAACGGGATGACTGTCGCTGCCAGCGTTTCCCATGGGAATGCGGCAAGTCCCGTCACACCAAACGTCACCATGGTCATAAAAGGACCAGATTCTGTACTGATAAAGGCGAAAGCGCCCGCATCCTCTTTTCTTCCCATGTGATTCATGAGCGCCAAATACAGTCCGCCGTTCGTTTCATTCATTACCGCGACAATTGCTAAAACAGAAAGGCCTGCAAAAAAGCCGGATTGTATGCCATCGTCAGGTATAAATTGCGCTGCGATCACGCCGAGCAGCGCCGCAAATCCGATCTTCCCCAATAATAACGTGATTCCTTTTCTTGCGATATAGCCTGAAGAACGAAAATCAATCGTTGCTCCTACGCAAAAGATAAAAACACCCAGTATCGGCAGCGTTCCGGTAATCAAAGCACCCGTAAACCCTCCAAAGAACTCCGCTGTTCCAGGCGCAAACGTGTTGAGCGCCGCTCCAAGAAATAGCGGAATAATCATCATTCCGCCAGGTACCCGTTCAATTGTCGCCTTGATTTTCATATTGTGGATTCTCCCATCCTCCGGTTATGAAAAAACAATTCCACTTACACTTGGAAAACAGCCTGCAAATCCTCTTTTGAACAGCTGCCCAACTGGCTGCCGACTCCGACGGCGCCAGCTCCGGCTCTAAGCCAATCAGGCACTTCAGACGGATGTATCCCGCCTGTCGGAATAAAGGTCACCTGCGGGAAAGGACCCGCTAAATTTTTCATAAACGGAATGCCAAACACACCGCTTGGGAACAGCTTTAATGTCGTAAAACCGAATGTCAGCGCTTCCATAATTTCGCTCGGAGTCAAGACGCCGGGGATATAATGTGTCTTTACAAAAGATAGATGTTCAGCAAGATCAGCTGAAAAACCCGGACTGACAATAAACTGCGCGCCAGCCTTAGCAGCTTCCCCAGCTTGCTGCGCGCTGATGACCGTACCCGCGCCAATTAAAATATCTTCCCTATTACGGAAGGATTCGATAATATCTGATGCCCCGGGGGTCGTATACGTCACTTCAACTGCACGAATCCCTTTATCTAATAAACTCTCAATCTGCTGACAGGCCTCCTGCTTATCCTTTGAACGAATGACTGCAATCAGCTTTGCTTCTTTCAGACGGTTTTCAACGACTTTGGACTCCATATTAATAATCCCCTTTCTTTTGGTGAACCGTTCTTTGAGCAGATAAAAAAGAAGCTAATTTCTCCCTGGTCGGCAAACCGTCCATATCCCCCGGTGCCTGCACTTGCAAAGCGCCAATCGCATTTCCCCTTTGCACCGCATCCTTGTACGACAAACCGTCTAGGATACCGCTGATTACACCGACTGCAAATCCGTCTCCGGCGCCGACCGTATCAACCACCCGGTCGACCCGGCAGCCTTCTAGAAATCCTTCACTTGTCCCCGTTTTAAAGTAAGCGCCTTCTTTTCCAAGTTTAATAGCAACAAAGCTGGCACCTTTTTTCAAATAATAGTCGGCAATGCCTTCAGGTGTTTTTTCTCCGGTCAATAGCTCTCCCTCTGCGATACCCGGGAAAAACCAGTCTGCAAGCCCAGCCAGATCATTGATTGTGTGTACCATTGTTGCTTGATCAGGCCAAAGCGAAGGTCTTACATTAGGGTCGAATGAAATGGTCTTCCCTGCGTTTCTCATGTCGTTCATGACATGATACGTGAAGTCTTTCATCTCGGCTGATAAAGCAGGCGGAATACCTGTCACATGCAAATGGCCTGCGCATTGAAAATAATCTCTCGGATATTCAGCTGTAGTTAATGTGCTTGCAGCTGAGTTTTTCCTATAGTAGGTAACTTGCGGGTCGCCTTCTTTCACTTTTGACTTCAGCAGCAGCCCGGTGGGATTTTCGTCCTGCGAGCGGATCACGCGGGACACATCCACTCCCTCTTTTTTAAGCTCTTGTAAAATAAACGTTCCGAGCTGATCATTGCCGACCTTGCTCATCCATCCCATTCGAAATCCGAGTCTGGCAAGGCCGCAGGCGACATTGCTTTCTGCTCCGGCAAGCCCTTTAGAAAAAGTGGATACTTCATGAAGGCCTCCATACTCATTTGCATAAAACATGGCCATTGATTCCCCGAATGTCACCGCATCAAGCTTCATCTCTTCCCAACCTCCTCTTAGTTGAGGGCACCTAGGATTAAAGTGACTTTCTCATGATGACTTTTGCCTCTAATTCAATGGTTTGAGGCGCTCCTTTGTCACCTTCAATCCTTTTTAATACACGTTCCATCGCCGTCCTGCCCATATCATGTGACGGCTGGGCGATCGTTGTAATGCCTGGACCGATCAGTTTGTACCACTCCGTATCATCGAATCCTGCAATCCCTATATCTTGAGGGATGCGCAGGCCAAGCTCTTCCATACAGCTGATGATTTTCAGCATAATCAAGCCATTCAAAGCCAGAATCGCTTTTTTTTGCTCCGGCATTTCCTTGTGAAAAGAACGAAGCTCCGCCTTAAGCTGCTCCTTGTCCTTTACGTCAATTTCATGCAATCTGACAAGCCCGTTCACATTTTGAACCGAAGCCATTTCCTGATACACAGCTGCTCTTTCTGCACGAGGGCTGATAGAGGAAATCGGTTCGGTAAACAGCGCGACATCAGTATACCCTTTGCTGTACACCTTCTGAAGAATCTCTTTTGTGATCCATCTGTTGTCAGTCGTTACGGTATCCAGTTTCAGATCCGGCAGTTTCCGGTCAATTAAGATTGTTGGAATTTGCTGTTCAGCAAAAGCGCGGAGTACATCCTTGTTTTCCCCTGTTGCGTTTAAAATCAAGCCCTCAACCGAATGGGCTTCTAGCTTTAAGAGCATTTCCCGCTCTTTTTCAGGACTGTTATCTGTGTTGCACACCATAATGCTGTATCCATATTGATCACAAACCTCTTCGACTCCCCTGAAAGCAGCGACCGAAAAAGGATTTGTAATGTCAGCCACAACAAATCCGATTAACTTGCTTTTTTTTATTTTCAAACCTTGTGCCATTTTACTCGGCCGATAATTCAATTCTGCGATTGCCTTTTTAATGTTTTTCACTTTTTCAGGAGAAATCGCGTCAATTTTTCCGTTAATATAGCGGGAAACTGTCGATTTCGAAACTCCTGCACATTCAGCTACGTCTTTGATGGTTGTATGGCCTGTTGTTTTCTTTTTCATTCAAGTGCTCCTGTATCTCATATATTTGAAACCGATTTCAAAACCGTTACAACAAAAGAATACCATAATTTTAAAATTTGGGAAGAGTTTTTTTAATAATATGTCAATTCATTATTTTTTCGTTGACTCTTTTCACTATTTATCCTAAAATTTTCTTTGAAACCGTTACCAAAATATTTTCATTCAAGTGATGCTGAAATCCTAACCAAGGGGGAAATATAATGGAAAATCGTTATTCTGTACATCCTGAACAAGTAAAACGCTTTACAACAGAGGAGCTTCGCAGTCATTTCTTAATGGATTCTTTATTTACAGAAAACAAACTTACGATGTATTACTCACATGAAGACCGGGTTGTCATCGGCGGAGCGGCTCCAGGGCAAAGTGAACTGAAGCTTGATGCAGGTGATTTTCTAAAAACAGACTTCTTTTTGGAACGGCGTGAAATCGGGATTATTAATGTCGGCCAGCCTGGTGCCGTTAGAGTCGGCGATGATGAATATGTGCTTCAAACAAAGGATTTTCTCTATATTGGAATGGGCAATCAGGATGTATCGTTTTCAAGCCTGAACGGGGAAAAAGCGAAGTTTTACTTCGTCTCCGCTTGCGCCCACAAAAGCTATCCGACACAAAAAGCCGCCCTATCTGAACTGACACCGGACCGCCTTGGTGATGATGCAGCGTCTAATGTCAGAAGTCTGTACAAAGTCATTCATCAGGATGGCATTAAAAGCTGTCAGCTGATGATGGGAATAACGATGTTAGATCAAAACAACAACTGGAATACCATGCCAGCACACGTTCATGACCGTCGGATGGAGGCTTATCTTTATCTGGATCTTGAAAAGGACTCAAAGGTATTTCATTTCATGGGCCAGCCGGACGAAACACGCCATCTTGTTGTTGGAAATGAGCAGGCTGTCCTTTCTCCCGCTTGGTCTATTCATTCTGGCGCAGGAACATCAAACTATAGCTTTGTGTGGGCGATGGCTGGAGAAAATTACACATTTACGGACATGGATCTCATTCCAATGGATGGGCTGAAATAAGATGGGTTATCTACATGACGCCTTTTCATTAAAAGGAAAAACAGCGCTGGTGACAGGCCCGGGAACAGGGATCGGTCAAGGAATAGCCAAAGCCCTAGCCGGGGCTGGCGCTGATATTATCGGCACATCACATACAAGCAGTCTGTCTGAAACACAGCAGCTTGTGGAACAGGAAGGCCGGATATTTACATCTTTTACATTGGACATGAGCAAGCCGGAAGCGATAAAGGATTCTGCAGCTGAGCTGTTTGAAAACAGGCAGATCGACATCCTTGTCAATAATGCCGGCATTATTCATCGGGAAAAAGCGGAAGATTTTCCAGAAGAGAACTGGCAGCACGTACTGAATGTCAATCTAAACAGCCTGTTTATTCTGACACAGCTTGCTGGCAGGCACATGCTGAAAAGAGGTCATGGAAAGATTATTAATATTGCCTCTCTCCTGTCTTTTCAAGGCGGCATCCTCGTTCCGGCTTACACCGCGAGCAAACACGCTGTTGCCGGTTTGACAAAATCATTTGCAAATGAGTGGGCAGCGTCAGGTATTCAGGTCAACGCAATCGCCCCAGGCTATATTTCTACTGCGAATACAAAGCCTATTCGGGATGACGAAAAGCGAAATGAGGACATTTTAAAGAGAATTCCTGCCGGCCGCTGGGGCCAAGCGGATGATATCGGGGGGACTGCAGTCTTTTTGGCATCACGTGCTTCAGATTATGTAAATGGACATATTTTAGCAGTTGATGGCGGCTGGCTATCCCGCTGACAAATAAAAAAGCTGACGAACGATCGTCAGCTTTTTTCCATTACATCATGTGCGGTTCAACAGGCAAGACCTTTTTGACCTCATCAATGATGCGTTCATTTTCTCCGCCAGCGTAAATGTGAATCGAGCCGCTGTCTTGATTCGAGCGAATCAGGCGCCCGATGCCCTGCCGTACACGTAACAACATATATGGCAGATCAACTTCTTCGAACGGATCTTTTTTCGCTCCGTTGCGCTTCGCTGTAAATACAGGATCGTGTGGCGGGAACGGTAATGACCAAATGGTAACATTCTTCAATGCGTCACCGGGAATGTCGAGTCCTTCCCATAAGTGAACTGAACAAAGTACTGTTTCTTCTTCCTCTTGGAATTTCTCTACTAAGCTGCTGATTTCCTCATCACCTTCGAAGAAAATTGGATACGGCAGCTCCCATGCCGCCGACAGCTCTTTAAACTCGTTTAATTCTTCAAAAGAAGGGAAAAGCACCAGCGTTCTTCCTTTGTATCGTTTGATTGTTTCAATCGTTTCAGCCGTTTTTTGTTCAGCGTCCATATCTGTTTTTGCGTATAGATTAATACTCATTTGCTCGTCATAATCATAAGGGGAATCAACAGTTAATGACAAATAATCATGAATCCCAAGACTGTCGGCAATATAATCAAACGAACCGCCTTCTGACAGCGTAGCAGAAGAAAAGATATAAGGAATTTTCTTAGAAAACACTTTTTCGCCAAGTACTTCTGCTACCGTTCTCGGCATCACGACAAAGGTTGATTCTGCTTCCTTTTTCTCCAGCCAGCTGATCGCATCCTTTTGATATAGAGATAATGAATACGCCATTTGTTCAACATATTCTTCCACTACTGACAGTTCGTATTGATCAATCGTATACATTTCAGACTCAAATACAAGTGCCTCACCGATTTTATCAAGTAAACGGCAAAGCTCGTCCGCCGCCTTTTTGACACGATGGTCATTTTTTATTTCTAAACGGTGTGAACCGGCTACTTCCTTTGATTCTTCAGAAAGAACATAGAAAAATTCGTCGTTTGCGAGAAGCGCATCTTCAATCAATTCTGCAAACTCTTCTCTGATGTCATTTTGCAGCAATCGTTCTAAAAACAATTCAAGAGTAGACTGCTTCACTCTATAGGTTAGCGCTTTTTGCGCAGCAAACTCTAACAAGTGCCCCTCATCAAATACAACTGCACTATGATCAGGCAAGAGCGGCAGCTGGCCCTCTCGTTTGCGTGATTCTTCCGTCCACACATGCTCCATATAAAAATCATGGGAACAAATGATTAAGTCCGTTGACTTGCGGTAGTAATCTCTGGAAAGTGTCAGACCGCATCTGTGTCTCATATCACAAGTCAGACAGTCCTGAAACGAGTCGTAGCTTACGTCAGACCACTCTTCATTCGATAGATTTGCGTACTGCTTACGGTCGCCATACGGATAAAAGCGCTGCATCGCCTGGGACTCGTGGACAAATGACGGTAACGACTCATAAAGATCCAGCCATTTATCATCATCAGAACGCTGCATTGTTTTTTCAAGCTTCTTCAAGCATAAATATTGCTCATGTGATTTTGACAGCCTTGTATCAATTTTCAGATCAAGATGCTCAGCCAGCTTAGAAATATCGCCCTCTTTTTTCACCAGCTGTTCAATTAATGTTTCATCCGCACAAGCGATGATGGCAGGTTTGCCGACATACCTTGCATAGCTGATTGCAAAAAGAAGATATACCAGCGTTTTCCCCGTTCCCACTCCAGCTTCGGCGAACATGACTTTTTTCTCTTTAAACGCCCGCTCCAGCTGAAAAGCCATAAATACTTGCTCGTCCCGAAGATCAAACCCTTTTTCGGGAAGGATATCGTAAAACACGTCACCAATCCAATTGTTCAATTCTTCATAAAAATTCTTTGTTTTCGTTAAAGAAAAAGGCAAACGTGATGTTGTCACCTAGTTCCAACCCCCAACTATTCGACATTCAGACCACCAATAATATCATTTTCCGCTGATGAATACAATAAAAAACTTGGCAATGCCAAGTTTTTTGCAGTTTACTTACGATTGATCACATGCGACGATAAAAAAGGATGGTCTGTTGAATAAATATGTTCTACCGCTTTTTCTAAATCAGTTTGCGCATGCGAAATCACAGACGGAGACGAATCAGTCCCGAGCTCCTTCAGCTCGTTTGCTGTTGCGTCAAGCGCCCTTTGAATAAGATTAAAATGTTCGCTGTTCAGCATGAGATCACCTCTGATGGAAATAATCATCATTGTATGCGAACTTTTCATTTTATATACATGCTTTACCGCATGTTATCACCGAAACATGCACAAACTACACTTGATATTCCGTCTCCGGATTATCCGTCTTATCAACAATATTCTATCAGGGAGTGATGTTGACATGAGTTATAGAAACCGATTAGATCAGCATTCTGAACTGTTTCATCACAATTGGACGCGGCCTAAACGTTCAAAGTCTCAAGTAAACGGTCACACTGAAATGTCCCAAACCAACATTATATTGAGAAGCAACGCGAAAGCTCACCGTTGGTAACGATAGAATAGGGCTGAAAGATGAAAGAAGACGCATGCAGAGCGTCTTCTTTTTATGCGTTTTCTGTTTTCTTGCGCTGCGGTCTTACTTTTGACCAGTATTGATAATAATCCGTTTTAATAAACCCGTTAAAGAGTTTTCGTTTCTTCGTTGCTTTTCTGCCATATGCTTCCTCAAAGTTTTCATTTGATGTCAGCATATACACAGACCAAGTATCAAGCGGCTCGAACGCCTGCCCCATTTCTTTGTACATCTGCTCAACGGCTTTTTTCTCGCCGAGACGCTCTCCATATGGCGGGTTGCCGACAATTACGCCAAATTCCAGATTTGTGGTAAAGTCTTTGACCTGCATCTGTTTGAACTGGATTAGATCTCCCAATCCTGCTTCCTCTGCATTTTCTTTTGCGATTTGAACCATGCGGTGGTCTATGTCGCTAGCGAAAATTGTAAGCGGCTGATCATAATTTGCCTTTTCTTCGACTTCAAGCCGCGCTTTGTTCCACAGATCTTTACCGATCCATTCCCAATCCTCTGATACAAAATCGCGGTTGAATCCCGGGGCGATGTTTTGGCCGATTAGCGCCGCTTCTATCGCGATTGTTCCGGAGCCGCAGAAAGGATCAACAAACGGGCGGTCAGGCGTCCAATTGGTTAATTGCACCAAAGCGGCAGCAAGTGTTTCTTTAATCGGCGCACCGCCCTGATCGACACGGTATCCTCGTTTGTGAAGGCCCGTCCCTGATGAGTCCAGTGTAATCAAAGCCTGATCTTTCAATAAAGATATTTCCACTTTATACTCAGCACCTGTTTCTTCAATCCAATCATTGGCTTTGCCGGACTGCAGCTTGAGCTTTTCGACAATTGCTTTTTTGACGATCCGCTGACAGTCAGGAACGCTTGCAAGTGTTGATTTTACCGATTTTCCGATGACAGGGAATTTCCCGTTTTCAGGTATAAATGAGCGCCAGTTAATCGCTTTCGTTTTTTCAAACAGTTCATCAAATGTTTTCGCTTTAAAAGAAGCAACCTGAACCTTTATGCGGTCGGCTGTTCTAAGCCAAAGGTTCGCACGGCAGATGGCAAGTGCATCACCTTCAAAAATAACTTTCCCGTTATCAACCTTGCATTCGTATCCTAAATCTCGTACTTCCTTTGCGACAACAGCTTCAATGCCCATCGGCGCCGTTGCAATTAGTGTATACTTCTTCATCGTATCACCCTGTCTTTTAAAACTTTTCTCTTTTCAAGATAAAAGCTCTCCTTATACGGGAGAGCTTGTTTTCATCATTTTAAATGTAAGTGGTCTAACGTTCTGTAAGCCATGTTTTGTTCCATCGTACTGCAAACGGCTCATCACCTCGTACTCAGGCGGCAATCATCTATCTACAGAAAGCATTCTGTCCTTCTCTCCGTTGAATTCCGTTAAGAAGGTTCCCCTACCAAAATTTGGGTTTCTCGCTCGAGGGGTTTACCGCGTTCCACTCTCACCATTTCTAGTGAGACTTCGTCACTGTGGCACTTTCAAGGATACTCAGCCATATCCGAAGACGTAGGCTTTTTTCCTGCCGTCAGCCTCTAAAGACTGCCCTAGCTTATGACTTCGCTAGGCACGAACACTACGGGCATCTCAGCACCGTGCGAGCATGGACTTTCCTCTACAGATTCAAGATCTGCAGCGATTACCCGAACGTTAAGAACATGAATTATTATATAACAACTGATTACAATTTACAAGCGCCATTTTTTTCAAGCGTGATCAATCATAAAGCTTGCTGCCAAAAACGTGTTTTTCTAAGTTAGACAGCCGTTTTAAAATATCAAAGTTTGTTGTGTTAGATTGCACAGGCTGTTTTTTGCTGGCTTCTTCAAGCTGTTTTTTCAGCTGCAGATTTTCCTGCTGCAGTTCTTCAATTTCTTGATGGAAGGTTTCATAATCCTTAATAATCATATCTAAAAATTTGTCAACGTCTTCTTGCTTGTAGCCTCTAACGCCTGTTTTAAATTCTTTTTCCAAAATTTCTTTCGCAGAAAGCTTTACTTTATCAGCAAGCATCTTTTTCACCTCGTATCGTGAATCATCACATATATTTTTTCAGAAATCTGTACGGTTGTCAAATTTCTCTCTCATTGTTAGTAGCTGTCTTCCTCCACTGTCACTCTCAAGTCATCCATTGTAATAAAGTAGATGGGATAGCCATCCTGTTCGCGCCTTTTTTCCGCTGTCCCAAGCATATACTTAGGGGAGCCTTCCTTTTCCGGGTCATATAAAAGCAGAAGCCCGTCGGACTTATCAATGAAGAACTGATTTTTTTGTTTGAATTGAAGCGGGCTTTCATAAGGACGGTGAGTCAGGCTTGCTTCATAGTCTGCCTGAGCCAGAACTGCTTCATACTGTTCTTTATTCGGTTCTTTCCAGTTCTTTTCCTGCTCGTAAAATGGTGTGATGACAGCTACCTTTAAGTCAGGGTATTCCTCCTGCAAATCATATGCAGCTTCTGCCGCCCACAGCTCAACTCCAAGCTGGCCCGAAATTAAAATCCATTCTAATCCTTCATCCAAAAAAGCAATCAGCCGGTTTTTAATGGCTTTTTTTATGTAATACAGCGCCTTGTCATCCTGCTTAAATATCCCCAGTTCAAACGGTTTATAGCCCGTTATTGCCAATACTTTCATCATTTCACCTGCTTTAAAAAATGGGGCTCCCGTGGGCCCCATTTGTTGTGCTGCATTGTTTACACCATCAAGCTGCACGTTTTCCATACTAGTAGTCGCAGCAAGGTTTTCCTGCTTGAAAATGCTGATGCGTAGCCGGGTCAACATTTGAGAAAGTGTGTGGAAAGTAGTGAACGTGCTGAAAATGCTGGTGGTTTACGTTTGTTGTATGCTGTGGGTGAATGTGCGGCACGATAGTCTTCGAAAACGTATGGTGTTCACAGCAATGAGTAGGATGGACAATTGGCGCCATCATATGCGGTCTGCAGTGATGCATGATAAAATCCCCTTTCCATAAACTTTATTACAATACTAAGTTATGAAAAATAAGGGGTACATGTTCTGATGCAAAGACCTATTTTAAAAGTGTGCAATTAAGCTGTCTTTAAAGTTTGAAAACACAAAAGCAATCAAAAATACCACAACAAAGAACAAGTAAAAAACACCCTTATACATACCAACTCTCCCTTTAAAAATAACTAACGTCATTTTACAGGATTCGCCGCTATTCTACAACAAAATCAATGTGAATTCAGCAAAAAAAATTCATGGCGAAACAAGTCGTCTTTTGCGCTTTCCCGGGGAATATTTAAGAGGAATATTTCCTCTTTAGCCGGGCAATTCTCACATGCAGTTTTTCAGTTTCTTTCTCTGATAAGCATGCCGCATCGCTAAGCGATTGCTCTGCTACTTGCAATGCTTTTCCGAATTCTTTTTTCTTATGCTCAAAATATTTCGCGAGCTCTATTACAGCAGCGTATCTGCACTTCTGGTTTTGCGAGCGGGACAGCTTTTCCCAAAGCGGCACTGCTTCTTCCAAGCGGTTTTGTTTTTTGTACAGGAGCGATAAATCCAGCCGTGCACTGTCCTGGTCCTCAAACGATTTTTCTATAAGCCTTTCCAACTGCTTGATCGCTTGGTCCGTTTCTTTATGAGCCATAAACCATTTCGCCATAGCATAGGCTTCACTGTGTTCTTTTGGCGCATGTGATTCTGAAAGGATTTTTTTAGACATATGGATGTACAATGAAATGAGTGATAACACATCCATTTCATTATGATGCAGGACACCTTTTAAAAGATCCGGCTCTTGCGCCTTGATAAAATGAAAGTAAAGCATTGGCGCCAAGTAGCCCGGTGTGTCTTCTAGCCTGCGGATGCCGAGCTCCTCTTTTTCAACCGTGCCAAGAGATACACGGTCCATTTTGTGTTTCCACAGGCGTCTAGCTCCATGCAAAAGATCAAAGTGGCCAAACTCCGGAAGCTTCGGAAGTCTGTCACGGATCAAGGTGTGCCTTGTTTTCACCTGCGGCCAATCAAAGGCTTTGCCGTTGTAGGTCACAAGTGATGTAATGTCAACCTCGCTTAAAAAGCTTTGGTACAAGGCGACTTCGTTCCCCGGTTTGGGCAAAAGATGCTGTTTGACTGTCACTCGGTCTTCATATACTCTCGCATGCCCAAGCAAAAAAATGGTATTCCCAGCTCCACCCCCAAGACCGGTTGTTTCTGTATCAAAGAAAAAGAGGTTGTTTTTGTTATACCCTTTTGCTGACAATGTATGCGACAGGCCGCTTTGATTCCACAGTGTGATCACTTCCTCAAGCTCAGAAAAGCTGTATAACCCATGGCGGTGAGAAAGCGGATATTCTACTTCTCTGATGAGGCAATATTCATCTTCGAAGATGAAAGGCTTCATGCCAAAAGCCTCCCACTCTTCTAAAAACGGGATGTCATCAAAGTGGTTTTCTTGTTTGCCTGCTTCTATTTTTTGTTCTCCTTCGTCGAGCGCCATGTGCTTTTTCATCCGTTGGAGTTTCCCTTTTAATGACATATCCGGCCTCCCTCCTTACGACATTTGATCCAACAGCTGCAAAATTCTTTCCTTTGCTTTTATCCCTTCTATTTCCGTACCTATACAAGACGGACAGCCGTCATGACAAGGACAATGTGTAATCAGTTGTTTCGCCGCTTCATTAATGTCTGAAAAACGTTTAAAGACTTCCTCCGCCAAACCGATACCGCCCGGATAATGATCATATAAAAATATGGTTGGCAATCCGGTATGGGCTGCTTTAATTTGAGAAACAACATGAACATCATTTCGATCACACATGATATACACAGGGACAATATGCTGCAGCACATTCGAGATGCCAAGAAGCAGCTGTTCCAGTGTCTTTTCCCCGATGTCTTCATCCGCTGTTTTGATTTCGAGCCAAGCTGCACTTGTATGCAGTTCTTCTTCCGGCAAATGAATAGGTCCAGACCCAATATTTTCAAAAGTGGTCATTTTTATTTTTTTAAAAATGGTCGGCAGGGCATTGACAGTGACGTCTCCGTAGTGCAATGACGTACGGCTTTTTTCTTTCGTTTTATCGATTTCTAATACCTTCAGCTGAACTGCCAGGTTTGCATCCGTATAATATTCGACATCGACTTTTCTGACATACGCCTTTTTATGGTCCCAATCGAGCTTCTCAACTTGATACTGAACGCCTTCATGCAAATAAATCGCTTCATCATGCAAAAGCGTCATCGCACTAAAACGGTCCATTTCACCGATAATCCTTACATTTGCAATATCCGACTGATCAACTATAACGACATTTTCCTGGGAGGCGGAACGCAAACTGATGTTTGACGCAGGGAACGACTCACTTGCCCAATGGTACCGTTCGCCGTTGCGGTGAAGAACAGCCTCTTCCTGAAGATACTCAAGAATATCACTGACTTCCATGGCTCCAAATTCTTCATCAGCTCTAAAAGGAAGCTCATAAGCCGCACACTTTAAGTGGTCTACTAAAATAATCAAATTCTCCGGATTGATTCTTGCAGATTCCGGCGAACGATTAAAGAAATATTCAGGATGCCGCACAATATATTGGTCAATCGGTGTTGAATTGGCTACCATGATAATCAAAGATTCACCGTGTCTTCTGCCGGCTCGTCCCGCCTGCTGCCAAGCACTTGCAACACTTCCGGGATACCCCGTCATTACACACACTTGCAGCTGGCCGATATCAACACCAAGCTCTAAGGCATTCGTACTGACCACTCCTAAAATGTCGCCTTCTCTCAGTCCTCTTTCGATTTCTCTTCGCTCTTTCGGCAGATAGCCTCCCCGATAGCCTCTGATTGATTTTGTTCCAATCTCTTTTTTCACAAGCTCCTGAATATGGCTTAAAATAATTTCCACCCGAACTCTGCTTCTGGCAAAAACAATGGTCTGCACTTTGTTTTTAAGGAACTCTTTCGCCAGTTCATTCACTTCTGCGGTTGCGCTCCTTCTAATATTCAGCGGTTTGTTCACAATTGGCGGATTGTAAAACACAAAATGCTTGCGTCCGCTCGGTGCGCCGTTGTCATCGACCAGCCGCATCGGTTTGCCTGTCAGCTGCTCTCCCAATTCCTTTGGGTTGGCAATCGTTGCGGAAGTACAAATAAAAACTGGATCACTTCCATAAAACCGGCAGATCCGCTTCAGCCGCCGGATCACATTTGCCACATGGCTGCCGAACACACCTCGATACGTATGAAGCTCATCGATGACGATATACTTAAGGTTTTCAAACAAACTGACCCATTTCGTATGATGCGGTAGAATGGCAGAATGCAGCATATCGGGGTTTGTAATGACAATATGACCTGCTTTTCTCACCTTTTGTCTGATTGCCGGAGACGTATCCCCGTCATATGTAAAGCTTTTAATATCAATGCCCATTTCATCAATAATTTCATTTAGCTCGCTCTTTTGGTCTTGTGCCAGCGCTTTAGTCGGAAATAAATATAACGCCCGGTTTGTTTCATCTTGGGCGATGGACTGCAGGACTGGGAGGTTGTAGCATAACGTTTTTCCTGATGCTGTTGGCGTTACGGTAACGATGCTCTCTCCTTTTTGCACATATTGAAAAGCGGAATATTGGTGAGTATATAGTTCATCAATGCCCCTTTTCGAAAGGGCCGCTTTGATTCTCTCGTCTATACTTTCGGGCATAGGCCTTGTTTTTGCTTCCCGAGGCTCAATTTCATGCCAATTCACAACGTTTTCATTTCCTTTTAAATCAGAAATGAGTTCAGTCAGTGATTTCTTTTTCATTCTTTACACCTCTTTGTCAAGTACAGTTTACCGAATATTTGTTTGCATGGCTAGGTGCAAATTTTATACAGTTGAATAAAAAAAGCAAGGCATACGCCCTGCTTATTTCGCTTTTATTGTAAAGAGCTTTGATTCGCCTTTACGAGCAGCCTTTTCGCCTGCCGATACCATTGATCCTACAGCCTCACCATTCATTATAACGATTGGGATGACTGTGCTGCTCGCTTTTTCTTTTATTAATTCCAAATCACATGTAATCAGCGGGTCACCGACCTTCACTTTATCCCCTTCTTTAATGTGGGCAGTAAATCCTTCTCCGTTCATATTGACTGTCTCCAGCCCGACATGAATTAACAGCTCAATTCCCGAGCGAGTCCGAATGCCAACGGCGTGTTTGGTGTGGAAAATCTGAATGACTTCACCTTCAGCGGGAGAAACGATTTCACCGCTAGAAGGTTCCACCGCTATTCCTTCTCCCATCATTTTCTGTGAAAAAACAGGGTCCGGTACATCTGACAGGTCCATTACTGTACCGTCTGCCGGAGAATAAATAACCTCTTCTGTCACCTTTTCCTGAATTTTGCCCATTCCGAATAATTTTTTCAGCAATGTATTTTCTCCCTTCTCATTCACTTCAACCGTTATCCCTTCATTCACCACTATTTAACCACACTTTCAATTTTGCTTCAATTTATAACAACATCTGGCATAGACGCATAATCTGGTTAAAAAAGGCGGTGGCGATATTGGAATTCCATGATGACAAAAAGAACGAACTGCAAAAGAAAGAAGAAATCATAACGGAGGCAATCGACACTCTTTTTCAATCCTCAGCGTTCGGCAACCTTATAAACGGATTTCAGAACCTAATCAACTCGAGTTTAAAGGATGTGCAGACGACCATACATGTCAGAGAAAGAGATACTGGGCTGTATATCGATATTACCATTCCGGCGACGTTTCGAGATGGCGAGATCGTCGTTGATGTTAAATCGAGGTATCTCCATGTAACACTCCAAGAAAAACAGAAACACCAAAATGAGGCTACCTTTACAAGCATGACAAGAACGGTTCAGCTGCCTTATGAAGTTCGCCAAGAAGATATGGAAACGTCTTGGAACGAGCAGACAATGACACTTTTCTTTCCAAAAAATAAGCATGAATGAACGATTCATTCATGCTTCTATCATTTAAAAAAGCTGGTAAATCCCTTTATTAAAGATCCGACCTGATTCATTGCACTCATTACTTGACCTGTCGTATCCATCATTTTATTAAAATCAAATTGCCCATTGGCTTTTTTGAACTGCGACATAATGCTTTGAAATTGTGAAGGCTGCTGTTGATTAGGCCTTGGGATAGGATAAGGGTTAGAAAATACAGGCGGCTGCATAGGCATAGGCTGGATCGGAGCATAAGGCTGATAATAATCCTGCTGTCCATAATGCTGCTGAGGCAGTTGTTGCTCTAAATAACCGGGTGCAGCCTGCTGATAATATCCTTGCATATGCTGAGGATAATAATAGCCCATTTGCCGAGGATAGCTTCGAGAGCTCCCGTTCATTGCGATTCCCCCCTAAACACAACATATTTCTCTTCTATATATGTATGAATGACTTCTATTGTTTGTGTCACAAGTGATGATTAGCATTTGTCAAATTGTGTCGAAAGTTTAAATTTTTTAAAAACAGAAAAAAGTCGAATCATTATGGTACCATATTTTCAATACAGATGAGAGGGGATGCACCATAATGAACGTATCATACTTAAGCAAACGTTTTGCAGAAATGAAGAAATATGAAACAGACTGTATGAATAAACTGATGGACTTTGCCAAGTTCCTCTATATTCAAGGACATCTCAGCATAACTGAGTTTCGTAACAGTATGAAGGTTCTCGAAGCAAATGGAGCAGAAAGCCCGGCATATGAGATGAATTAACGTCCGGCCCCCTATAAAAACGAAAAGAAGACAGCCTTTTACCGGCTGTCTTCTCTTGCAATTTCATCCTTTACTGCGTGCAATGTATAAAGGACTGACTCAGTGATGTCCTTGAATCGTTTTTTATGAATATGATGAACATAAGATTGAAGGACCAATTCCAGGAAATTATCCTTTACGGCCTCAATTTGCTCTTTATGCACATATTTTGGCCGGCGGACTTTTATCAATTCAAGAGCACCCTCTGCCCAGCGAGCAGCCAGTTCATCATTCTCTTCAACTGCAGGCTTTATCGTCTCAAAAAAATCATAAGAATGATTACTGTTTTTTCCTTCCTGATACCGATCAGCGCCTTTTTCAGCAACTTCAATCATTTGCTCGGTCATTTCCAGCAAAGTTTGTGATAGCAATATCTTTCACCTCAATGCCTATCGTACCAAATTTCACTCACAAATTCAGCCGATGCGGTATACCTTCTCAAACGCATACCTGTGTTCAGGCGATTGATACAGCTCATTTATACAAATATGAAGATCTATGATTTCTTCTTCGAGCACACTTAGGCGATCGTTCTCCGTTTCCCGCATCTCAGCCTCTAATGCATTTACAGAATGATTCAGGCTTTGCTCAGCTCGCGTTAATTCATCTTCTATATCAGAAAGCATACGGAGAATATCTGTCTTGCATACATAACCGGACATTCGTGTACCTCCCTTTCCTTGTCTCTCCCGGTTAACATTCTTTGCTCTCAAGGCTCTTTCCTTCCTCATGACAAAACTAGAAGCAAATCGCCAAACAAACAGGTATTCCACGAAAAGCTGAAGTTTTCGACAAAAACACCCGCAAAAATTGTATGATCCTCCTCATTAATGCAAACGATACTTGTGAGGAGGTGCCGTATGAAAACAAGACCGAAAAAAGCCGGCCAGCAAAAAAAGACTGAATCAAAGGCAATCGATTCTTTAGATAAAAAATTAGGCGGCCCGAACCGCCCTTCTACGTAAGAAGCAAGGAATTTCCTTGCTTCTTTATTTTTTCAGCCACTGCTCCACCGCAAAAAGCGCATGAAGCTGGCGCTTTTTATGTAAATACCAGTCTGTCAATTCAATCTGCTTCGGCAATTCCTCGCGCCTAAAGAACGTTTTCTTTATCTTTCCATGAAACCAATCTGTTTTCGTTCCGTCTAATGAGTGGATTAACTCAGGGTAGCATGTCCTTAGCATAGGAGATGTTCTTTTTGTAATCCCGATCATCTTTTCCATATCAAAACGGGAACCTGTGTGCGGCACTGTGTGCAAAAAGTGATAAAAAGAGGAGAACAATTCTGGCTTGAACAGCAATTGAGACAGCTGCTTTCCCAGCCTTATCCTTTCCTCCGCCTTTGAAAAGCGTTTCACTGAAATGCCGTAAAAAAACCCATTTGAGGAAGGAAAAATAACGGTGTTAAAATGAAACCAGTCACTTAAATAAAAAGGAATCGTGTCAAAAACATTCTTTTTAAACGAAGGATTTTGTATAATAGGTGTTTGGATAGTGTTTTGTTCATTTATAATGAGGGCATACATTAGCCGCTCCGTATTTCGCTCATGCCAAAAACGGGTCCATTCTTCCGACATAAATTGTGAGACGCCAAACACATGCAGCAGATGAAACAGCGGTTTCCCAACTCTTTTTGACCAGTGGTATAAAAGAAGCTGCGGATAGGCATCCGAAAAAATAAGCCAGTTCGCTCTTTCATAGGCTAAAAAGAACCATTTTTGCTGTCTCTCACGGAGTCCAAGCTGAAACAGACTGCCTTTTAAGTCAGTCATTGACCAGCCGGCATTACGAGAAACGAAAGAAGCCAAAAGCGACCATTTGATTTCCGGATGACGGTCGTAAAATGCTTTATAAGCATTTGTTCTTGAAATGTTATCCGCGTTTTTCATTTTTGTCTGCCGCTCAATCCGGCTCAGAAGCTTTCTGATGGCCTGTTGTTCTTGCACGTTCATTCACTTCCGTCATGATTAGTTTAATAAGGAGGATGAGAAAGTGATTCGGTATCCTAATGGAAAAACATTTCAGCCGAAACATTCGGTTTCATCCCAAAACAGTCAGAAAAGGGCCCCGTCTTACAGTAATCGCGGAATGACCCTCGAAGATGACTTAAACGAAACGAATAAGTATTATCTGACAAACCAAATTGCCGTTATACACAAAAAGCCGACACCTGTTCAAATTGTAAATGTCCATTATCCAAAAAGAAGTGCCGCAGTGATTAAAGAAGCTTACTTTAAACAATCATCGACAACAGACTACAATGGGATTTACAAAGGGCGGTATATTGATTTTGAGGCGAAAGAAACGAAAAACAAGACCTCTTTCCCCCTGCAGAATTTTCATGACCATCAAATCGAGCATATGAAGCAGGTAAAGGCTCAAGACGGTATTTGTTTTGTTATTATATCCGCTTTCGACCAGGTTTATTTTTTGGAAGCCGATAAGCTGTTTTATTTCTGGGACAGAAAAGAAAAAAACGGCAGAAAATCAATTCGAAAAGATGAGTTGGAAGAAACAGCTTATCCGATTTCTCTTGGATACGCACCCAGAATTGATTATATTAGTATTATTGAACAGCTTTATTTTTCGCCATCATCTGGTGCGAAAGGTTGATTAACGAAAGGTTGAGATGTTATGTCAGATCAATTTAACAGCCGTGAAGCTCGACGAAAAGCGAACAGCAAATCGAGTCCTTCACCGAAAAAAGGCAAGAAACGAAAAAAGGGCGGATTGTTTAAAAAGACCCTTTTCACTTTACTCATTCTGTTTGTTTTAGGCGTAGTCGGCGGTGCTGTTACATTTGCCGTCATGGTTTCTGATGCGCCGTCCCTTGATGAAAGCAAATTGAAGACGCCTTATTCATCAACGATTTATGATAAAAATGGAAAAGAGATCGCCGAAGTCGGCGCCGAAAAACGGACCTACGTCTCGATAGATGAAATTCCCGATGTTGTAAAAGAAGCCTTTATCGCGACAGAAGACGCTCGTTTTTATGAGCACCACGGGATTGACCCTGTCCGTATCGGCGGTGCATTAGTTGCCAACTTTAAAGACGGCTTCGGGGCTGAAGGCGGAAGTACGATCACCCAGCAGGTCGTCAAAAACTCCCTTCTTTCACATCAGAAGACGTTGAAACGGAAGGTGCAGGAAGTATGGCTTTCGATTCAGCTGGAGCGCAATTACTCTAAAGATGAAATTTTAGAAATGTATTTAAACCGGATTTATTTTTCTCCTAGAGCATACGGAATCGGAAAAGCGGCGGAAGAATTTTTCGGCGTTACTGATTTAAGCAAATTGACTGTCGAACAGGCTGCGACGCTTGCAGGAATGCCGCAGAGCCCAACAGCGTACAACCCGGTCAAAAACCCGGATAAAGCGGAAAAACGACGGAACATCGTACTCAGTCTGATGAAAAAGCAAGGATTTATTTCTGATTCTCAATATAACAAAGCGAAAAAAGTGGCAGTGAAAGACGAAGGCGTCGTGTCACAGAAGGAATATGAAAAAGCAAGTACAAACAAATACAGCGCATTTGTTGAAGAGGTTATGAAGGAAATTGATGAAAAATCTGATGTCGATCCATCTGCTGACGGATTAAAGATCTATACGACATTAGATACAAAAGCACAAGATAAACTAGATGAATTAATGGACGGAGACACCGTCGGATTTACTGAAGGCATGCAGGGCGGTGTGACGCTTCTCGATACCAAAAACGGAGAAGTCCGAGCGATTGGTGCGGGACGCAATCAGCCTGTCGGAGGCTTTAACTATGCTACTCAAACTAAGGCACAGCCTGGTTCGACCATAAAACCGATTTTGGACTACGGACCAGTTATTGAAAATAAGAAATGGTCCACATACGAACAAATTGATGACTCAGCTTATACGTATTCTAACGGAAAACCGATTCGTGATTGGGACCGCAAATATCTAGGGCCTATCTCAATGCGTTACGCTCTGGCCCAATCAAGAAATATACCTGCTTTAAAAGCATTCCAGGCAGTCGGTAAAGATACTGCTGTAGACTTTGCAAATGGACTCGGGCTTGGTTTAACAAAAGATAATGTAACAGAGGCCTATTCTATTGGCGGTTTCGGTGGGAACGATGGTGTTTCTCCTCTGACAATGGCAGGTGCATACAGCGCGTTTGGAAATAACGGAACGTATAATGAACCGCATTTTGTAAAATCTATCGAATTTAACGATGGCACGAAGCTTGACTTAACACCAAAATCAAAATCAGCCATGAGTGATTATACTGCGTTTATGATTACAGATATGCTGAAAACAGCTGTGAAGACAGGTACTGGACAGCTTGCACAAGTACCTGGTGTAGAAGTTGCAGGAAAAACAGGAACGACTAACTTTGATGATAATGAAGTCAAAAGGTACAATATCGCTAGCGGTGGCGCCCGAGATTCTTGGTTCGTTGGCTACACACCGCAATATACAGCTGCCGTCTGGACGGGAATGGGAGAAAACGAGGCTGGAAAGAAATCACTTTCAGCTGAAGAGCAAAAAGTTGCAAAGCGCATCTTCGCCCAGCTCATCGCCGATGTCGATGACGGAAGCGGATCATTTGAGAAGCCTGACAGCGTAGTGGAAGCCACCGTAGAAAAAGGTTCTAATCCGGCAAAACTGGCAGGGCCAAATACGCCAAGCGATAAGAAGCTCACAGAGTACTTTGTTAAAGGCACAGCTCCTTCTACTGTTTCTAAAACATATGAGAAAGAAGAAAAAGAGGAAACAGCTAAACTGTCTGGTTTAAACGTGAAATACGATAAAGACAATCAATCTTTAACGTTAAGCTGGAATTACGACGGAGATGCGACCTTTGCTGTTAAGCAATCTGTTGACGGCGGCAGCTACTCGGAAATTCAAAACAGCTCTGCAAAAGAGGCAGTTATTTCGGGTGTGCAGCCAGGATCTGTATACAAATTCGAAGTAACAGCCGTCAGTGATGATGGCAAAAGTACAGCTTCCACATCTTATGAGGTGCCAAAAGCTGAAGACGATGAAGATAAAAAAGACCAGCAACAAACGGATGATGAAAAACAAGATGATGAGAAGACTCAGGATGATACACAAACTGATGATTCTCAAAAAGATGACGGTCAGACGGATCAAGATCAGACAGATGATTCAACAAACGATCAAGACAAAAAACAAGACAATACGAACACCAATCCGTCCGACAACAATAACCAAGACCAATCAAACGATAATGATAACGACAACAGTAACAACCAGGATACGTCGGATGGTGATTCGAACTCTGGTAAGAATGATTCAACAGGTTCTGACACGAATAAAAATAAAACAGACACATCTAATAAAACACAAACAAACTCATCATCCATTGAAAAAACAAATTAAACAAAAAAGCCGTCACCTTTGGGGTGATGGCTTTTTTGGTACACAATAAAAAACCTCCCGTTTTAACAGGAGGTTTTATCGATTCATCGCATGATATTTATAAAAATGCTTTTTCATTTCGGTAATCAGCTCATCAAGCTGAATAAAGCAATGGTATTGGGTCGGCTTAAGAAGAATAAATTCCACTCGTTCAGCCCAATTAATCGGCTTTGCGGGATATGATTTCTCCCTCAGTTCTTGCCAATCGAGCGATTTCACCGGCTCACCTGCTGTCCAATGTAACGAAGCCAGCAAACACACAATGCCCTTTAACATTTCGTTTTGGTCACATCTCGATTTTCGTGTTTGAAAGACTGGGAGAAGTGATGCTTTGATGTCATCCCACACTTCAAATAAAAGCGGAACGTATTTCCCGCTGTCCTCCCATGGCAAATCGCCTTGTAATTCCGTGCAGAAATCAAAATACACGGGATTGGTCTGCAAGGTTTTCTTCATATCCGAGGAACTCTTCTGGCCAAGACTGCGCAAGTATTGCTCATAGGAAGCCAACACTTCTTTTGCTTGCGTCATCGTTTCACCAGTCCTTTTTTATCCCTCTTCTGCCCTTCTCTGCACAAAGAAAGCAGCGGACACTCCGCACAGCGCGGAGATTGGGCTTTACAGTGATATCTGCCGAAGAAAATAAGCCGGTGATGCGTAACGGACCAATCTTCTTTGGGAACCTTGCGCATCAGCGTCTTTTCAACTTCCAGAACCGAGTCCTTCCACCGGCAAATGCCCAATCGTTTGCTGACTCTCTCCACATGGGTATCTACGGCTATGGCCGGCACGCCAAACGCAACGGATACCACTACGTTTGCGGTCTTTCTCCCGACCCCTGGCAGTTTGACAAGCTCATCGCGGTCTCTCGGCACTTCTCCGCCGTAATCTTCAATAATCATTTTACTCAGCTTTTGAATATTTTTCGCTTTATTACGATATAAACCGATTGATTTAATATCCTGCTGAAGCTCTTCCAGCGGAACAGCCAAATAGTCTTCCGGCCGTTTATATTTTTGGAATAATGTTTTGGTCACTCTGTTTACAAGTGCATCTGTACATTGCGCAGATAAAGCAACAGCCACCACTAATTCAAAAGGATTGGAATGAACCAGTTCACACTCCGCATGAGGAAACATGTCACCTATCTTGTCTAAACAGAATTCAATTTGTTTTAGATTTAACACGATTGTCACCTTTTCACTTTATTGTTCAAGCCAATTGTAAAAAGGAACCTGCCTTTTATACTCTTTTTGCGGTTCATTCTGCTTTGCTTGTACACGCCGGAATTTTTGGCTGTGTATTTTTGCCTGCTCCACAGTTTTAAGCCCATTTTTCTTCCATTCAAACAAAATCCGGTCAATGTAGCGGAAACTGAGTTTTCCTGATAGTACAGCCTCTTTTAACGCGTGTTTGATCAGTTGTGCGTCATGCTGATCCTGGTCCTGCCAGATCGCCAGCGTTTCACACTCCAAAGGCGATAACGGTCTTGCGAACTCTTCCTCAAAAATGGTATAAAGGCTTTTTTGTTCCCCTTCTGCTTTTCTTTCCTGTGTTTGATTCTGTGCAAGCTGAATATACTCGTACAGCTTGCCCCATAAAGGCTGAAGAGAATATTTCTCAAATTTGATGCCGTTTTGATCCTCGCATTCTTCAATAAACAGAAAGCCTTTTTGAATAAACATCCGCAATCTGTTTGTACATTCTTCAACAGAAATTGACATACCTTCCTGCAGCTGATTCGGTGTAGGAAAATATGATCCTTTTTCTAAATGCATTTTAATTTTTAACAGCAGAATAAGTTCTGTTTCATTAAGCCCAAGCTGTTTATAATGCGTGAGCAGAAGATTGGGGATGGTTGATGTTCCCTGCTCCTGCATATCAATAAATTGCTGTTTTTTCATCGTCACACCTCTTACTGTAAAGGATTGTGATTGCCCCTTTACTGTAAAAAGTCTCCCTTGCAGGAGACTCTTTTTTGTTTCATTTGAATGTATTACGGATACAGACGGTTTAACAGTCTTGGGAACGGAATCGTTTCACGAACGTGAGGCGCTCCGCTGATCCAAGCTACTGTCCGCTCTAATCCAAGGCCGAAGCCGGAATGAGGAACTGATCCATATTTTCTAAGTTCAGCATACCATTTATAAGCGTCAGAATCCAGTCCATGTTCTTTAAGACGCGATTCCAAAAGTTCCATATCGTGAATCCGTTCAGACCCGCCGATGATTTCTCCATAGCCTTCCGGCGCAATCAAGTCAGCGCAAAGCACAACGTCCTCACGGTCAGAAGCCGGCTGCATATAGAACGGTTTTAAGGACGTCGGATAGCGAGTGATGAATACCGGTTTGTCATAATGTTCAGCAATCGCTGTTTCATGAGGCGCTCCGAAATCATCTCCCCACTCGATATCGTCAAAGCCTTTTTCTTTCAGAAATTCAATCGCTTCATCATACGTAATTCTTGGGAACGGGGCTTTGATTTGCTCAAGTTTTGACGTGTCTCTTCCCAATGTGTTTAGTTCAATTTTGCAATTTTTAAGAACTGATTGCACGATGAAAGAAACGTAATTTTCCTGTACTTGAAGGTTTTCTTCAAATTCTACAAACGCCATTTCCGGTTCGATCATCCAGAATTCGATTAAGTGACGCTTTGTTTTAGACTTTTCCGCTCTGAATGTCGGTCCGAAAGAGAATACTTTTCCTAAAGCCATTGCCGCAGCTTCCATGTAGAGCTGTCCGCTTTGAGACAGATATGCATCTTCATCAAAGTACTTTGTCGCAAAGAGTTCTGTTGTTCCTTCAGGTGCGCTTCCAGTCAAAATCGGCGGATCCACTTTTACGAAGCCTTCGTTATTAAAGAATTCGTAAGTCGCGCGAATGATTTCATTACGGATTTTCATGATCGCATGCTGGCGCTTTGAACGCAGCCATAAATGTCTGTGATCCATCAAAAATTCCGTTCCGTGTTCTTTTGGTGTAATTGGATAATCGGTCGCTTCGTGAATGACTTCAATATCTGTCACAGCAAGTTCATATCCAAGCGGAGAACGCTCGTCCTCTTTGACAATCCCTTTTATATAGAGCGACGTTTCCTGCGTCACTGATTTAGCTGTTTGGAAAATGCTTTCTTCCACTTCCGCTTTTACTACGACACCCTGAATAAAACCGGTACCGTCCCGAAGCTGTAAAAACGCAATTTTCCCGCTTGAACGCTTATTAGCGACCCAAGCTCCGATCGTTACTTCCTCACCTACGTGCTTGTACACTTGGTTGATTGTTGTTTTCAACATATTTCCCTCCAAAACAAGAAAGACATTCGGAAGCTCATTGCCCCGCGAACTCTTTTATCATCACTTTATTATACCCGCTCTTAACTAACCGGGTCAATGCAGATAAAAAGCGGCTTTTCTGTCAGCCGCTTTTTGATCTGTTAGCTATGTTTTTCTACAAAACGCTTGATTCTTTCAATGGCTTCTTCAAGAAGATCTAACGATGTTGCATAAGAAAGACGGACATTCTCAGGAGAGCCAAATCCGGATCCTGGAACAATCGCAACTTTTTCCTCCTCGAGAAGCGCTTTAACAAATTCATCTACATCTTTGAAACCGCAAGATTGAGCTGCCTCTTTTGCATTTGGGAACAAGTAAAAAGCACCTTCCGGCTTCACGCAGCTGAACCCTGGGATTTCTATGAGCTTTGCATAGATCGTATTTAATCTATGTTCAAATGCTTCTCTCATTTCTTCCAATGGCTCAGAAGGCCCGTTATAAGCAGCAATCGCTCCGTATTGTGCGATTGATGTCGGGTTTGACGTGCTGTGGCTTGCAAGGTTCGTCATCGCTTTAATAATGTCTTCAGAGCCTGCCGCATAACCGATTCTCCAGCCTGTCATGCTGTGGGACTTCGATACGCCGTTTATAATGACCGTTTGCTCTTTCAGTCTGTCTGACAGCTGTGCAATGGAAACATGTTTCTTTCCGCCGTATGTAAGTTTTTCATAAATTTCATCTGACACAATCAAGATATCATGTTCAAGGCACACTTCACCGAGCGCAGATAGTTCTTCTTCCGTATACATGACACCAGTCGGGTTGCTTGGAGAGTTAATAACGATTGCTTTTGTTTTTTCCGTAATTGCATTTTTCAGCTGCTCAGGCGAAATTTTGAAGTGATTTTCCTCAAGCCCTTCTACATAAACAGGCTTTCCGCCAGCGAGTTTCACCTGCTCCGGGTAGCTTACCCAGTAAGGCGTTGGAATAATAACTTCATCTTCTTCATCCAAAATCACTTGGAAAAGGGTATACAGAGCATGTTTGGCACCAGTGCAGACAATAATTTGAGACGGTTTGTATTCAATATTCTGGTCGCGTTTAAATTTCTCTGCAATGCTGTTTTTCAGTTCAGCCAAACCACCGGAAGGCGTGTATTTCGTATGGCCCTCGTTCATCGAACGCACAGCGGCATCAATAATATGCTGCGGTGTATTGAAGTCAGGCTCGCCTGCTCCTAAGCCGATGACATCATGGCCTGCGGCTTTCAGTTCTTTCGCTTTCGCTGTGATTGCCAGTGTGGTTGATGGTGTTAATGCGGATACTCTTTTTGCCAGTTTCAACTTGAACTCCCCCTAATTCGTCTTAAGGCGTGATATTTTTGAGAATCTTTCCAGTTGTAAAGTCCACATAACTTAAACTGTATTGCCCTTCTTTGTCTAAGTACGTCACTTCCCAAAGCAGGACGTTTCCTTCTCTTGCCAGATGAACCTCTTTTTGCTTTGAAACCAGCCCTTCATCCTTTATGATTTTCGCCGCTTTGTCTTCAGAGATTCCCTCTTTCGCTTCTTTTGAGAGAATTTTTGCTTTTTTATCAGCAGGAACCCAGACATATAATGCAGTGCCTTTTTTATCCGTTCCCTTTACAACATAATATTTTTCTTTTCCGACAAATGTTTCGACTTGATCAACATGGGCGAGATCGGTTTCTTTTTTAGCTTCAGCAGCTGCTGCTTCGTGCCCCTCTTCCTTTTGTGCCATGGCTGATTTATAAATGCTTGCCGAGACAAGAAGTACTGCTAAAAAAATAATACCAAAAATGACGGTAAATATTAATGCTTTTTTTCTCATCTTCTCACCTACGTACGATAAATGGTAAAAACGGCTTGGTTTTTGTTTTCTTCATCCAGCGCAAGGCCGAACATCAGATTGTCTCTTTTCAGTGTACGATTCAATGTGTCCACAATTTTATACAGATCATCAGAATGCTCTACATTAATTGTTGAAAGAATTTCGATTTTACTTTCCATTTTTTCATCCTCCAGTTTGAACAAATATTGTTAGTCATACTCCATTTCAGGACACGCCATACTAGTATCACAGAGCGGGAAATCCGCTTTTAAATAAAACACCATCCTACTCCCACACCGCAAAAGCCGCTTTATGCGGCTTTTATTCTTTTTCCCCTGCAACATAAGCTTCAAGCTCGCTGTCAGTCATTTCGGATACTGAGGTTGTCGGCAAGGCATCAAGAAACAGCCGGCCGTAACCAGCGGTTTTAATCCGTCTGTCCAATATAATAATCGTTCCCTTGTCTCCCGCAGAACGCAGCAAGCGTCCGATTCCTTGCCTGAAGGTCAGCACAGCTTCCGGTAATGACACTGTTTGAAACGGATTCTTTCCTTTTTTGCGGGCAAGCTCACATTTTGCAGCATGAAGCGGGTGATCAGGGGACCGGAATGGGAGCCTCACGATCATTACTGTCGTCAGCTCATCACCAGGGAAATCAACGCCTTCCCAAAAATGATTTGTTCCGAGCAGGATCGCCTGATTGGATGTTTTAAAAGTCTTCATCAGTTTGCCGGGACTTCCGCCTGTAATCCCTTGTGCCAAGAGCTGAATGCCGGAAGCACTCATGTTATGCTTAAGCTCCTGGTGAACCTTTTTCAGCATATCATGGGATGTAAACAGCACAAGGATTTTAGGCTGTTTTTCCTTTGCCATCAGTTCGATATAACGGGCTGTATCCTGTATAAATTCAGGTTGCCCTGTATCCTGAATTGATTTCATTTCTTTTGGAATCATCACCTGCATACGCTCATCGTAAGAAAAGGGTGACTCAATTCTCATTGTCCGCGGGAAAAAGTCACTCAGTCCCAGTCGTTCAATCATAAATTGAAAAGAACCTTCGACTGTAAGAGTTGCAGATGTCAGCACCACACTATTTTTGCGCGCGAAAAACTGATCAGCCAGAAGTTCACCAGGTTCAAGAGGCTGTGCGTAAATGGCCACTGCATTTTTCGCACCCTTTGCATCTATTTCAATCCAAACCGCTTCATCGTCATCAGAGCCAAAGAAGAGCTTCTGCAACGTCTGACAGTAATGCTGCAAGCCTTTCATGCTTCTTTGGTATTCATCGGCTAAAAAGACGGTTTTGCTCTTCATGCCCTTCAAATGTTTTTCCATAAGGGATGACTGCGCCTCAAAAAGCTGCTGCAAATGTGTCAGCATGGAACAAAGCCTCTCCGCACCATCTGTTAAGATCGACCAGCTTTTATCCTGGCTTTCTTTGTTCACCTTAAACACTAGACGGTTTAAGTCTTCTTTAGGTTTTCTTCGTTTGACAAAAGAATGTACAGAGCTAAAGAAAGCATCACTTTCTGCTTGAACGTGCTGAAGCCACTCTTCCAATTCGAAAAATGAATCAACCGGCAGGCTGTTTCGCTGGAATAGCTGTCTCATCTTTTTTAGAAGTCCCTGCTCCTTCAGAGTGCCGATTCTGCTCAATTTCGTATGCAATTCTATGTACGTGGCTCTTTTCCCTAAATGTTCGCTTGCCGCACGTTCAAAATGGTGTGCTTCATCAATAATAAATGTGCCGCTTTCGGGAAGCCTTTTTTTATGGCTGCCTTCATCGGTCAGCAAAAGAGAATGATTGGTGATCACCAAATCGGAACGCATAGCAATCTGTTTGGCCCGCTCGTAAAAACCGATCACATGCTCACTGCGACTTCTTTTATAGGAGTCATCGTCATAAGCCAATCTGTCCCACAGCAATTTTCCGCCTGAAGGCAAATTCAGTTCCGCTACATCTCCTGTATTTGTCTCTGTCAGCCAAACAAGAAGCTGTGCCTTTGTCAGTACGGCATCATAATTATCATCTTCTTCATGAAGCACCTGCTCAAATTTATACAGGCATAAATAATGCGATTGCCCTTTTAAAATCGCCGCTGTTACCGGAAATGGAAACAGATCTTGGACAATCGGCAAATCCTTTGTGAGAATCTGCTGCTGTAAAAGCGTCGAATACGTGCTGATTATGACCGGCTTTTTTGATTTCTTGGCAAAAAGCGCAGCCGGAATAAGATAGCCAATCGTTTTTCCGATGCCTGGAGGAGCTTCAATCAGCGCATGCTCACGATTGGCAAACGCATCAGCCACCTCTCTCATCATCATCATTTGGCCGTCTCTTTTTTCATACCCAGGCATTAACTCTGACAGCGCTTTTTCATTTCCCGCTTCCCAGCTTTCGATCTCAAATGAGAAGTTCTCGTCCTCATTTATACGAACATCGATAGCTTCAGGTTCTCTGACAGAAAACGAAGAAAAGCGCGTATAGCCCGGTATCTCGGTATGTCTGTTTTCATTAATGAACATATCCAACAAATGCGTCAGATCACTGATGAAATGCTGCGAAAGCCTTCTTAACTGCTTTAATGTCGGATAAGGAAGCTGCCGCAGCTTTTCAAGGATTTCCAAAAAAATAAGCCCTGTCACTTCAGCATCGCTGTCAGCCCGGTGCGGCTGATCATGCCGCAGCTGAAGCTCCTCGCTTAATTCCGTCAGCTTATACCCTTCAAATCCCGGAAAAACAATGCGTGAGAGCTCGACAGTATCAAGCACTTCACAATCTGGGAGCTGAAAGCCCGCCTTATGTAGCTCATACTTGACAAATCCAAGGTCAAAATGGATATTGTGGGCGACAAAATAAGCGCCGTCAAGCAATTGGAATACTTCTTCAGCAACTGCTTCAAATGGCTGTTCATTCTCGACCATTTGATTAGAGATTCCAGTAAGCTGCTCAATAAAAGCAGGGATTGATTTATTTGGATTAATGTATTTTGAAAACCGCTCAGTAATTTGTCCATTTTCGATTACAACCGCTGCGATTTGTATGATTTTATCGCCTTTCTTCGGCGAATTCCCTGTTGTCTCTACATCTATAACAACGAACCGTTGCTTATTCATTAAAATGGACACCTCAATTCTTGCATACGACAAAAGTGTAACACGTTTTGTACGGAAATGGAGCGGCAAAACCGTTTTACTCTCAAAATCTTAAAAGAAAACCCCCGATAAAGGGGGCTTTTCTTCTACAAAATTGTACGGGCTGGTTCGTTCCCCAGCATTTGTTCAATTTTGTTTTGATCATTCAGAACAGCCACTTTCGGCTCATGGCTTGCCGCTTCTTGATCAGACATCATTTTGTAGGAAATAATAATGACCTTATCTCCTTCCTGCACAAGGCGTGCGGCTGCACCGTTTAAGCATATGACGCCGCTTCCCCGTTTACCAGGAATAATATACGTTTCAAGACGTGCTCCATTATTATTATTCACAATTTGTACTTTTTCATTAGGAAGCATTCCCACAGCATCAATGAGATCTTCATCAATTGTAATGCTTCCCACATAGTTCAGGTTTGCTTCCGTAACAGTTGCCCTGTGAAGTTTGCCGCTCATCATTGTTCGATACATATTATATTCTCTCCATTTCTCGAATATCAATAATGATATTATCTATTAAACGCGCTTTTGAAAAAGCAACTGCAACAGCGAGAATCATCTTTCCAGCAATTTCATTCACAGGCTCGAGTTCCGGATAGGAATAAAGCTCTACATAGTCTATGGTTCCGCTAGTCGTTTCAATGATATCTTTTGCAGCTTTTATCACCGCTTCAGGATCTCTTTCACCGGCTTGGACAAGTTCCGCACTTGTTTGAAGGGCCCGATACAGCTTAGGCGCTTCTTTTCTTTCCTCAGCTGTTAAGTATACATTGCGAGAGCTTTTGGCTAAGCCGTCTTCCTCTCTGACCGTATCGACAGGAACCAATTCAATATCCATGAAGAAGTCGCTGATTAACCCATCAACAACAGCTACCTGCTGCGCATCTTTTAAACCGAAATAGGCACGAGTCGGCTTGACTAGATTGAAAAGCTTCGTCAGTACGATCGCGACCCCGTCAAAATGTCCTTCTCTTGAGCGCCCGCATAACACGTCTGTGCGTCTTTCTACATGAATCGTGACATTCTTTTCACCGGGATACATATCATGAGCATCTGGCGTAAAAAGAATATCGACTCCGGCGTTTTCTGCAAGAGCTGCATCCCGCTCAATATCGCGCGGATATGCTTCAAAATCTTCATTAGGGCCGAATTGTGCAGGATTCACAAAAATACTCATAATAACGGCGTCGTTTTCTTGTCTTGCTTTGTCTGCTAAGGTTAAATGCCCCTCATGCAGAAACCCCATCGTCGGAACAAATCCGATTGACTTGCCCTCTGAATGGTATTGTTTTATGGCTTCTTTCAGCTGTGAAATATCAGTAATCTGTCTCATCTTATTTTCCCCCGTACAAGCCGTCAAGCACTGTCTGGTTCATTTGAAAGGAATGCTTTTGTTCAGGGAAAGCACGATGTCTTACATCCTGAACATATCCGCTGATTGCTGTTTCGATGGTTTCATCAATGCGCGTATATTGCTTTACAAATTTAGGTGTTCTCTCAACACCGTGGCCGATAATATCATGATAAACGAGAACTTGTCCGTCCGCTTTCACACCAGCCCCGATTCCAATGACCGGTATGCTTAGCGTCTCGGCAATTTTGGCTGTGAGTTCTGCCGGCACACATTCCAGCACAAGCATCATAGCTCCTGCTTCTTCGCATTTTATACTGTCTTCTATTAATTTTTTGGCGCTTTGTTCGTCTTTGCCCTGTACTTTATAGCCGCCCAGTACGCCGACTGACTGCGGTGTCAAACCTAAGTGACTGACTACTGGAATGCCTCCAAGCGTCAATGCGCGAATGGATTCAAACACGCCTTCTCCGCCCTCAAGCTTCAGTGCGTCAGCTCCGCTTTCCTGAACGATAGCCGCTGCATTTTTCAGCGTATCTTCCTTAGACAGGTGATAAGACATAAACGGCATATCTGTCACAATAAAGGTATTCGGCGCACCCCTTTTAACGGCTTTTGTATGATGGATCATGTCCGCAACTGTCACACCGACAGTTGAATCAAGGCCGAGGACGACCATTCCAAGTGAATCACCGACTAAAATCATGTCAACTCCCGCTTGTTCAGCAAGTTTAGCTGCCGGATAATCATAAGCGGTCAGCATGACAATCGGTTCTTCAGACTCCTTCATTTTTAGAAAATCCAGTTTTGTTTTCATGTTTTCTCCTCCTCATGTTTAGAGGAGATGATCTGCCGTTTTCTTCTGCAAGCCAAAAAACCTTCCGTTACAACGAGAAGGATTCTTCACTTTCTAAAGTTCGGCGAGTTTCATCCCTCTGTCCCAGTCCTTTTTTGGATCAAGGCAGACTGCTGCAATGTCTATCTATTTTAATAATAGGTGCAGTTCGCAGGCGATACTGCCCAATGGAAGTATACCAAAATCAACGGGCTTGTACCAACACATTAGCCCAATTCGATATCGGCAGAATAGATTTTTTTAATGCCTTCGTTCGTTTCTAAAAGCAGAACGCCTTCATCATCTATACCTAACGCCTTACCGTAAAAGGTTCCGTTTAACGTTCTGGCTCTCATATTAGTGCCAATACCGAGCGCATAGCTTTCCCATAAAAGCTTAATCGGCGTAAATCCGTGCGTCATATAATCCCGGTACCGTTTCTCAAAGCATAGTAAAATATGCTGGATGACGCCGGCCCGATCAATTTTTTCCCCAGCAGCTTGGCTGAGGCTTGTCGCGATGTCCTTCAATTCATCTGGAAAATCATTAGGCTGCTGGTTAACGTTAATGCCGATCCCAATGATCACTGAACGTACGCGGTCTTCTTCAGCCTGCATTTCCGTTAGGATACCGACTGTTTTTTTTCCGTTAATCAAAATATCATTTGGCCATTTAATATCCGTTTGGATGCCTGCTGCCTCTTCTATTCCCTGCACAACAGCTACTGCAGCAAGCAGAGTCAGCTGCGGTGTTTTTTGGAGCGGAATGTCAGGCCGCAAAATCAGGCTCATCCAAACACCGTTTCCTTCTTGAGAATGCCATACCCTAGACATTCGGCCCCTTCCGGCTGTTTGTTTGTCAGCCACCACAAGGGTGCCTTCCGGTGCGTTATTATTCGCGAGCTCATGAGCCGTTTTTTGCGTGCTTGAAAGAACGTCATGGTAAATAAGATGCTGGCCCATCACTTCCGTTTTTAATCCAAAACGAATTTCGCTTTCACTGAGTTTTCCGGGTTTTTTGATGAGCCGATATCCTTTTCTTCTAACGGCTTCTACTTCATAACCCTCTTTCCGAAGCTCTTCAATATGCTTCCACACAGCAGTTCTTGAACAGCCGAGAGCATCACTGATTTTTTGGCCGGAAATAAATTCATTGCCGGCCTGAGAAAATAATTCAATAAGGTCTTTTCTTAATGTTGACCGCATGTCTTCAGCCACTCCTCTATGTGTTTCTTTTGATTGGAGAGCTTCCCTGTCACAACAGCCTGCTCGATCCACTGTAATTCTTCTGACACCCATTTTCCGGCCGGCCGGTTTCGAAGCGCAAGCAAGTCCTTACCCGTGATATCAAGATCCTTAAGGCTTTTGATCGGCAGGTTTTGATAAGCGTACTGAATGTCCTTCAGTTTCTTTTCATCCAGTTTTTCGTTTTGCCGAAGCTGCGATATTTTGGCCGCTGAGAGCAGTGCTTTTTTCCCAGCTCTGTACATTGTCATTGCGTCAAGGCTCTGGCCAAACGTATCGGCAATGTGAATGGCTTCCTTGATCACTTTTCCCGGGAGCTTCCAGGCTTTCAGGAAAAGGGGCGCGTCTTTCAAAACTATGCCAAGGTTAATTAAAAGAGCAGCCCAAAGCTCCTCACGGGATGTTAAAGAGAAGAATGGAAACTCACTCGTTGAAATCAGGTTTTCTCGTTTATGATAAAAACCAGGAAGCTCTTCATACAATCTCGTTTGAATGAGTGTTTGAAGCGCCTGGCGAGAAGCTCTTCCCTGCAGCAATTTCTCAAACTCTATAGTTTTTCGTTCGACTGAAACATGGGAGAGGAGTGATTTTTCTTTCGCAATGGCTTCTTCTGTTTCCGGTGAAAGCGTAAAGCCAAGCTGGCTCATAAAGCGTACGGCTCTCAGCATACGAAGCGCATCCTCTTGAAATCTATCCTCAGGCTTTCCAACGGTTCGAATCACTTTCTGATCAATATCTTTCTTGCCGCCAAAATAATCAAGCACCTTCCCGTCCGCTGTCATGGCCATCGCATTGATCGTTAAATCTCTGCGTTTTAGATCCTCTTCTAATGATGAGATAAATTGCACTTCTGACGGTCTTCTGAAATCAACATAATCAGATTCAGTCCGGAATGTCGTGACTTCATAGGTTTCATCCTCCCAGAGCACAATAATGGTCCCGTGCTCTTTGCCTACATCAACAGTCCGCTGAAACAGCCGTTCTACTTGATCAGGTGCCGCATCTGTCGCGATATCGACATCTCCGATCGTTCGTTTCATATAGCTGTCACGAACTGCGCCCCCGACAAAATAAGCCTGATGGCCCGCTTCGATTAAGATGCGGAGCACGGGAAGTGCTTTGATAAAAACTTTTTCCATGTGATCACTCCGGTTCTGCTAAATCGGCATAAATCTGTTCATACTGGCTGACAATTTTTTTAGAAGAAAATTCATTTTCAAGCATCTCTATTGCCGCCTTTGTAAAACGATTGCTTAGCTGTTCATCTTCTAAAATGCTCATCGCGCGGGCTGTTGCGGCCGTAACATCACCGACATCCACCAAAAATCCGCTCACATTGTTTTTTATAACCTCAGGGATACCGCCAATGTTTGTTCCAATACAAGGCACTCCGCAAGCCATCGCTTCAAGCAGGACAAGGCCAAAGCTTTCTTTTTCAGATAGCAGCAGCTTCAAATCGCTAATAGAATAAAGATCTTCAACACGGTCTTGATTTCCAAGCATTAAGACTTGGTCTTCCAAGCCATATTTTCTGATAAGCTCGCAGGCTGTCGATTTCTCCGGACCGTCTCCGACTAAAAGCAGCTTCGCTTTCGTTTTGCCAGCGATATTGCGGAACACACGGATGACATCCTGCACGCGTTTAACTTTTCTGAAGTTGGACACATGGATGACGACTTTTTCATCTGGTAAAATTCCATGTTTCTCTTTAATTGCCGCTGTGTTTTTCTTCAGATACACGCGCTCGTCTATAAAGTTATAAATCGTTTCAATTTTTTTCTCCGGTTTAATTAAATCGTATGTTTCAGCCGCAAGCGCTGAGGAGACGGCCGTCACCCTGTCTGATGACTCAATAGCAAAACGGATCAGATCTTTTAGAGACGGATCATAACCTAACACCGTGATATCCGTGCCATGCAAAGTGGTAACAATGCCGATATTGCGTTTCAGCATTTGTTTTGCAAGATAGGCGCAAACGGCATGCGGGAGAGCATAGTGAGCATGGATAATGTCTAAATTCTCCCGTTCCGCCACCTCAGCGATTTTGCTTGCCAATGTCAAATCATACGGAGGATACTTAAAAACAGCATATTGATTAACCTCAACTTCATGAAAATGAATATTGGGATGATATGTATTCAGTCTAAACGGAATGCTTGATGTGATGAAATGGATTTCATGTCCCTTTTCAGCAAGCTGCTTCCCCAGTTCTGTCGCAATGATACCTGAGCCTCCAACGCTCGGATAGCATGTGATTCCTATTTTTAGTTTTCTCATTGTTCGCCCCCAAGCACATCATGATCAAGCATCAGCATCCGTTTGGAAAAGAAACCTTCGGCATACTCCACGCCCGCTTCTTTACCGTAAAGCTTTTCTCTCGCTTCAACGATTTCAATATACCCATTCGTCAGAGGAGTAGAAACGGAATCCTTTGACGGGATAAACTGGCTTTTGTAGGCGTTGAGGCTTTGTTTCTTTGCCTCTATTGTATCCGAGATATCAATAACAAAATCCGGCTGATGAAAACCATTTATCATATAATAGTAAACCTTGCTGACTTTATGCGCCGGAAGGCTTTTTTCGTCTTTATATTTATGGATTCCGGCGGAAAAGATCGCTTCTTCCACCAGTGCAGCCGCATTGCCGTGATCCGGATGGCGATCCTTTTTATACGGCATAAAAACCGCTTTTGGCCGACAGATTCTGATGACAGTGACAATTGACCGAATTGCCTGATCACTCATTATTAGGCCGCGGTCTGGAAGCGTTAGCTGAATTCTTTTATCTGCGCCTAATATGCGGGCTGCTTCAGCTGCTTCTTCTTTACGCAAACTGACCGTACCGTTAGAAGAGAGTTCCGCTTCTGTCAAATCGCATATCATTACTTTTTTTTCCTGTTTGACAAACTTCGCTATTGTGCCGCCCATTCCGATCTCGACATCATCACTGTGGGCGCCAAAAGCAAGAACGTCAGCATTATACATTCGGCTCTTCTCCCCGAAGAAGGTCACGGAATTCGAAAACACCTTCATCAAGTGTGCGCACAAGAATTTCCGCAGTACCCATATTTGTGGCGAGCGGAATGGAATACACATCACATAAACGGATTAATGCCGAGACATCCGGTTCATGCGGCTGCGCGGTCAGCGGGTCGCGCAAAAAAATGACAAGATCGAGTGCATTGGCAGCGATCAGTGCACCGATTTGCTGGTCTCCCCCTAAAGGGCCGGATTGAAAACGTTCAATTTGAAGACCTGTCGCCTCATGAATTTTCAACCCTGTGGTTCCGGTTGCGTATAGATCATGATTCTTTAAAATATCCCGATAGGCAGTCGTAAATTGAACCATATCCTGTTTTTTCTTGTCATGCGCGATCAAAGCAATTTTCATTGTTTATCCCCCCGTCTAATCAATGATATTTTCTAAACCATACACAAGCTGATCAATCTTCATGACTTGTTCGACTGACAGTTTAACGCCTGACATGAAAGAAGCACGGTTATAAGAATCATGGCGTATCTGAAGCGTTTGGCCATCCATGCCGAACATGACCTCCTGATGCGCGATCAGTCCCGGAAGACGGACGCTGTGCAAGCGAATACCGTTTTGCTCCGCTCCTCTTGCTCCTGGGAGAATTTCTTTTTCATCCGGATGTCCTTGCTGCTTTTCTTTACGGACTTCTGAAATCATTTCCGCTGTTTTAAGCGCAGTTCCGCTTGGTGCGTCAAGCTTCTGGTCATGATGAAGCTCAATAATCTCAACATCCTCAAAATAGTTGGCAGCCATTTTTGAAAATTTCATCATCAGTATCGCACCGAGCGCAAAATTTGGCGCGATGATGGCTCCGATCCCTTTTTCTTCTGTTAAAGATGTGAGCTCTTTTAAATCAGCTTCTGAGAAACCGGTTGTTCCGACAACTGGACGGACTCCGTGCTCTAATGCAATTTTTGTATGTACTTTTCCGATTTCGGGCGTTGTTAAATCAATCAAGACATCCGGTTGTGTTTCTGTAAAACAGGCATGGATATCTGTGTAAATGAAAGCATCTGACTCAACAGGCATCACATCAGATAATTTTTGCTGATCGTATGTATGGTCTATGGCCCCTACAAGGTCAAAATGTGGTGTTCGTTCTGCCAATTTAACAGCTTCCTGCCCCATTCTTCCACGCGGTCCCGCAATGACTAATTTAATTGTTTCGTTTGACATCTTGATCTCCTCTACTTTCCTTCTTCTTTTCTGGTCCAGCGATCTTTATCTCTTGTATTAAATTTATGCATGACTCGGTCGTGAGCTTCCTCTAAAGAGATATCAAGAGAGTTGGCTAAACAAACCAATACAAATAGCACATCGCCTATTTCCTCTTCCATGCTTTTATCATCTTCAGTCGCTTTTTTTGGTTTTTCTCCATAACGGTGATTCACTTCTCTGGCAAGCTCGCCCAGTTCTTCAGTCAGCCTCGCCATCATGGCCAGCGGGCTAAAATATCCTTCTTTAAATTGGCCTATGTAACGGTCTACTTCAGCCTGTATGTCTTTCATTGTTTTATCACTCACTGAACGAAACCTCCTATCATCCTCTTACATGTTAGCTAATTCAGATACGTTTGACAAATGTTTAAGCACGTTTGCTGTTTTCTTTTTCATCCACTATAATATAAACGCTATCTAATGGAAGGAAAAGGGGTTTTGTGTGATGCTTGGAGAAATTAGATTAAAAAACATATTTTTTATTTTAATCGGAGCGGCAATTTTTTCATTTGGCTTGGTTCATTTCAATATGCAGAACAATCTGGCTGAGGGCGGTTTTACAGGTATTACACTTTTGCTTTATGCCCTTTTCCACATCAGCCCCTCTATATCGAACCTGGTGTTGAACATTCCGATTTTTTTTATTGGCTGGCGTTTGCTCGGCAGGACAATGTTTGTTTATACCCTTGTCGGCACTGTAGCCTTGTCTTTGTTCCTCAGCATCTTTCAGCGATATGAAATCCATATGCCCCTTCAGCACGACTTAGCGCTCGCCGCTTTATTTGCCGGCGTATTCATCGGAGCCGGACTGGGTATTATTTTTAAGTTCGGCGGTACGACAGGCGGTGTTGATATCATCGCACGTTTAGTGAATAAGTATTTTGGGATTCCGATGGGCAGAACGATGTTTGCTTTCGATGCCTGCGTCATCATTTTGTCTTTGCTTACTTATCTCTCCTATAAAGAAGCGATGTATACGCTGGTAGCTGTATTTGTAGCGGCAAGATTAATCGATTTTATTCAGGAAGGCGGATACGCTGCTAAAGGCGCTACGATCATCTCTTCGAAAAACGACCTGATTCAGAAAAAGATTCTTGAAGAAATGGAACGGGGCGTCACCATTTTGAAAGGACAAGGTTCCTACACAAAAGAGGATATAGATGTACTTTATTGTGTGGTGCCGAAAAATGAATTGGTGATGCTGAAAAGCGTGATTAACTCCATTGATCCCCATGCCTTTGTAGCGGTAAGCGATGTTCACGATGTGCTCGGAGAAGGATTTACGCTTGATGAAAATAAAAATCCGCTTCCGCGCTGACATGTAATAGAAAAAAGGCGGCTGACCGCCGCCCCTCATCCTTATTTAGGGTAGTCCCTTTTTTTCAGCTTGTTTTTTTCCGCCTTGTACTTTCTGTAACCGACATAGGTAAGAGCAGTAATGATGATACTGCCGGTTGTAATGATCACCCAGAGTAAAGACGGATCGGCATCATCCTCCTCCACCCTGTCAAACACATTTTTCAGGTCATGCTGAAGAAGGGAAAGCCGTTCAAGCTTCGTGCTCTCTGTCATTTGCTGAAATTCCTCTTGCTCAATAACATCTATATGTTTTCCGACTGTTTCAAGCTGATCCTCTGATACATCGATTGTAAGACTGGGGTAAATCAAGTCATATAAACTGATAAATTCATTCCATTTTTCATGAAAGCTTGTGCTTCCATTCTTTTGGACATCTCGCTTCAGTTCAGTAAAAGCTTCCATAATCGGTTTTTCCAGTGAGCCCCAAAGCGGGTCAGACCGATTGTCAACCGCATCCATCAGCATTCTGAACTGCGCGGCTGCTCTGAGTTTTTGTGTGTCTGATGTATCAGCTTGCTTTAAACTCCGAACCATATCATTATAGCCCAATGTGATTTGACGAATTTGGGCTCCCGTTAGCATGGGGTCTTGCTGTTTTTTCTCAGCGGATTTTAATGTTTTTTCAAAATACTCCAAGACTTGAAGCGCCTCTTCATATTTCGCCTGTCGGGTCATTTGAAAGACTGTATCGGATAAATCATTCAATTCCTCGAGGCTTCCCCGCTCTGCAGCCTTGGCATTTCCATTATAAAAAATAAGTGCAATCAACAAACAGATCGTCAGCTTTCGTTTCATGCAGGTCCCTCCCACTCTCTCTCCTTACAGAATATGAAGAAAGGGACAAGGATAGACCAACATTGTCTTTACATCAGCTCAAGCTTCGTTTGCTTTTTTGAGACCACAAGAAAGTAAGCAAGCGCGATTGAAAAGATACTTAGCCAAAATGTTCCGTATCCTATTTCAGTCATATAATCAGAAAGCATAGAGTATTGCGGCATCATATCAAACAAGTAGTCAATGACATCGTTATGCAGTGTCCAGACTGCAGCAATTGCAAGATGCCAAAATGAAAAACGAAAATACGGACTGTATAATACGCCTTGAACTGCCATTGCAAAATGCGAAGCAATTAGCATGTAGCCCTCCCACGGCAAGTCACCAGTTACTGCAAGCACAAGAAAATTCATAGCCACCGCCCATAGGCCATACTTTACGAGGGTAACTAGCGCAAGCGCCTCTAAAAGCGGAGCATTCCGTTTCATGAGAAAGGCAAGCAGCACAAACAGAAAGAAAAACGTTGCTGTCGGACTGTCCGGAACAAAAATCAGGAAACGGGCCGGTGTCTCCAAAAGCTGCGGCAAGTACCAATAGTAGCCGTAAACCGTTCCCAGAAAATTAATGGCTAAGACAAGAATAAGCATCGGCCGCTGCCCTAATACATATTGAAACCATTTCACATCGAATCAACTCTCAGTCTGTAAAAATAATATGTCCATATAAAAAAGCTGACGCCGGGTCAGCTTTTGATAATAAAAGTATATCCTTCCATTTGACAATTCACAATACGTTATTTTGCGGTTGTTTCAGAAATAAATTTTGCAAGTTCTTCGAGCTGCTTATCATTTCCTTTGAACACACCCGCCGGCATTTTGCCTTTCCCTTCTACAGCGATTTTTTTGATTTCATCCGGTTTCAGCCCGCTGTCAACCAATGAAGGCCCGGCCGCTCCTCCCTGAAGGTTATCCCCATGGCAAGAAATACAGCCCTGTTCCTTAAAAACCTTATATCCTTCTGCATTGGTGTCAATGTCGGCTTCTTTTGTAATTTTCCCCTGTTCTTCTGCCTTGGCCCAGTCATGAGTAGCAACTGACTGCCACGTCAAAAATACAGCAGCGGAAATGGCCAGAAGCATCATACCGACAGCGACCGGACGCTTCCACGGCCTTCTTTCTGTCCCTCTGTCTAGGAATGGAGCCAAAAGCAGGGCCCCAAAAGCGAGACCTGGCATAATCATGGCGCCGACCACTGTAAAGCTTCCGGCGGCGTATTCATACTTCAACAGCTGGTATAAGAAAAGAAAATACCAATCCGGCAGCGGAATATAACCAGTATCAGTCGGGTCCGCCATCCGCTCTAAAGGCGGCTGATGCACAATCGTCAAAACGAGAAAACCGATGAGAAAGACAGCTCCAACCATCCATTCCTTTAACAAGAAATTTGGCCAGAAAGCCTCTGTTTTACCCGGATACTCCGAATAATCCTTCGGTATATTCGGCTTTTTTTCAGCCGGTATCCTTGAGTCGCCTACAAATTTCATCCCTTTGCCCCGGTGCATGTCATCCCCTCCCTTTTATTCGCAGATCAAGAGTTTAAAGCGGTCCTGAAATCCCCTGCTTCCGGATCATAATAAAATGTGCAGCCATCAGCCCGAACAATGCGGCAGGAAGAAAAAATACATGGATCGCAAAAAACCTAGTCAGCGTTTGGGCGCCTACAATATCCGGATGCCCTGCAAGGAGCGTTTTAACTTGCGTTCCGATCAAAGGCGTGGCTTCGGCGATCTGCAGTCCGACTTTTGTTGCAAACAGAGCCTTCATATCCCAAGGAAGCAAGTAGCCTGTAAAGCCAAGACCGAGCATAACAAAAAAGATCAGCACACCGACAATCCAGTTCAGCTCGCGCGGTTTTTTATACGCGCCTTGGAAAAAGACCCTCAGCGTATGTAAAAACATCATCACAATGACCAGGCTCGCACCCCAGTGGTGCATCCCCCTGACAATCTGGCCGAATGCCACTTCATTTTGCAAATAATATACCGATTCCCAGGCATTTTTGATATCAGGCACATAATACATCGTTAAAAACATTCCAGATAATACTTGGATAACGGTTACAAAAAACGTCAGTCCCCCAAAGCAATACACAAACGCAGAGAAATGATGGGCGGGATTCACATGTTCCGGTACTTCGTGATCGGCAATATCCCTCCACATCGGTGTAATATCAAGCCGCTCGTCTACCCAGTCATAAATTTTGTTCAGCATGTCACCCTTCCCCCTTAGGCTTTGCTTTTCCAAGATACAGGAAGCCGTCTTTTACTTCTTGCTCATAATGATCAAGAGGCGCAAGCGGCGGCGTGCCAGGGACATTGGTGCCGTCCTTTTCATAGAGTCCGTAATGGCATGGACAAAAGAATTTATTCGGGTTTTTAGGATCACTATTCCAGTTCACCGTACACCCTAAATGCTTACAAATTGGCGAAAGTGCTACAATTTCATCCCCGTTTTTGAAGACCCAGGCTGATCTTGACTCTTCTGACTCATACCAGGCATCGACTTGATTAATTTTAAAATCAAAGCGCTGCGGCTCTTTTGTCAACTCATCAACGCTGACAACCTGAACCATATCCTGCTTCCCTGTCGATTTTAATACCGGGTCGAGTGCGAAGCGAACCATAGGCATGAGCATACTAGCCGCCATAAAACCTCCTACGCCTGTGAGCGTATAATTCAAAAATTGACGTCTGGATATATCATGTTTTCCGCCCATCTCTTCTCCCCCCTCTAAGTCACCCCTGCAAACTGACTAAAATAGAAAATATTGCAATAACTCTAGACACCCTCATAATATATGAATCTCTCAGCAAGGTCAATATAGCCAAAATATTGTTTATAAGGAAATGTAAGTGTTTTTATAAAGTGCTCCATAACTGTAACAAAACGTTCAAAATTTCAGCAGTGCGTTCATCCAATATTTTTCTTTTTAAAGAGTCATTTAAATGCTCTAATGGAACAGACGATGTAACAATCATTTTGCCTAACGCATCCTCAGCTCTCCAACTTTCGTCAGATGTGAGCAGGACAACATGCGGAAATTCCGTTATCAGCTCTTCCCGCAAATCCTTAAGCCCTTGAACGGTTATTTCATTTCTATCAACATATGTATAAGGCGGAAGTAAATATACCCGTCCCTTTAACTGCCTTTCAAGTTCTTCTGAGAGAAGCTGCGTAAACTCGCCTTTCTCCGCCGCCATTTTAAAATGGTTATTAACCCTTATGTTAATTAATGGTATGACAGCGGTATCAATGTAATCCTTAGCTTGTAAATAGTCCTTGGCATCAGTGATTCTCCACCTCATCGTTCTCCCCCTTTACGGCAACAAGCCTTGCAATTCACTGCAAGGCTGGTCATATTATGTGAGCTGATTTAATTGGCGCGATAATTGTTCAAATGCCTCTTTATCATGACGATCTAACGCGTCGTCAATGTCTTTTAATAATTTTTCTCTTTGGAATGTGGAAATAGCGTGCTCTAAAATCTGTTCCGCCAATCCCTGATCTTTTTTATTCTCAAAAAGGTTTTTCGGAATATGCGGGTTGGACTCCAGCACCGCCGCATATTCAGGTGAGCTGTAAGCCGAACGGAAATTAAGCTGGATAAACAAATCCTGCTGTTTATTTAATCTAATATCATGAAAAGATTTTTCCGCGTCGGTAGTCATGACATTCTCTTTATAGAACCGGAACGGAACTTCTTCAACACAATGTGTTGACATTATAATGCCTCTCGGGCAAAATTCAGCCTGCTCCACAAAATGAACCTTCTCCATGAGAGAATCATGGCTCATTAAGTAGTTCAAGATCCAAACGCACTCTCGGCGCTTTAACTGATAATGGTTTAAAAACCAACGGATAAAATCTTTTTTCTCATTGACAGAAACAGGGGTCTGCATGTAATTCCCTCCTCTATCGTTCGTATAATCTATATACTTATATGTTCCACATGAATGGTTAATATTCCTGCTTATCTAGAAAATTCATCCTCGATTCGCAAAATCGTTTCTTCAAGCTCTTCATTGGCTCCGTCCATTTCAAGAACCTTTTTCAAAAGCGGCAGCGCTTCTTTTTGAAGACCTTCTTCTAATAGGAAGCTTGCGTATTCATATAAGAAATCTCTATCCTCCCGGTAATGAAGATAGGCAGCCTCAAAGGATTGTTTTGCTTCCTCGTATTGCTCTAATTCAGTATATGCGCTTGCAAGATACCAATTGTATTTAGGATCTTCTTCACCGTAGCTTCGAACCTCTTGAATAAGATCAATGATCTGATCATAATCCTCTTCTTTGTGATACACGGCAAGAAGTGTATGAAGCGCCTCGACAAAGCCCGGATCAAGCGCAAGCGCCTCCTGAAGCAGCTTCTTCCCCTCTTCTGACTTCCCGATTTTCAAGGCCATTTTGGCGGCATAAAGGAAAAGTTCTTTGTTATATTCATCATATCTGATCCCCTCTTTTGCCGTTTTTAATGCCTCTTCATACATTCCTTCAGCTTCATAGCTTTTCGAGAGCGGCATATAAAGTGAAGTATAAGATGGATCAAGCTCCTTTAAATCAGACAGCTGCTTAATAGCTGTTTTCACAAGCCCCGCCTGTAAGGCTGTAAAACCATAGCCGAAAATCGTATTAGGATCAGGATTCTCATCGACAGCTTTCTCATACCATGGAATGGCATCCTCAAATTCACCTGAGGCACTTAACGATTCTGCCAGTCTTTGATGGACATTAACGCCCCCGATCTCACTCTGCTCCTCAGCCGTTGTTTTAAAATATTGAACCGCTTTTGCATAGGCTCCCTGAGCAAAGTAAAGTTCTCCCAGTGCAAAATCAATAACAGGTTCATTGTCCAGAATGGACTTTGCCTGGAAAAGCTTTTGTTCACTGACTTCGAATAACCCCTGCATCTGATAAAGATCCGCCATAAGCAGCAAACTTTCCGGATATGATGGATCTGTTTCCGGAATAGTCTCCAGCACAGCGAGGGCTTTTTCTTCTTCGTCAATATCTATTAAAAGTTCAGCGTAGAAATTCGTCAGTTCTGTTTCATTTGGATATAAATCATGTAGATCACTAATCAGTGAAATGGCTTTTTCTACATCGCCCCACTCGTAATAAAGCTGGGCTGCAATGGCTTTATCTTCATCATGCAGCTGTTTTTCAGCCTTCGAGAGCGTGTTGAGGCCTTTTTCTGTTTCACCTGCTTCAACTAATTTTATGGCTTCTTGAATCAATGTATTCAAATCGGACCGGTCCTTTCTTTTCCTATACAACATCAACCATACAAAAAAAGCTTTATTTGTTCGGGTTAATCTTATCATAATTCAGACGAATGCCCCCGGCAAATAAGATGCTTCTGTACGGAAGGGAATTATTGAGTCTTATTAGTTTACCAAAAGATCTTGAGATAGAAAATGAAAAAAGGAAGATCGCCCTCTGTACAGTAAAGCAGCTCTTTGACCTGCCGGCTTGTAAGTAAAGCACATCCCCCCTTTTCGTTTTTCTATCCGTTCTATAAGACAAGCTATGTTTTTTCGCCTCGAATTATGATCTGCATAAAAAATCCTGAAGTAAAACTTCAGGATTTTTTCGAAAGCTTATTTAAATGCTCGAAGAAGGTTGGATAAGAAACGTGAATGGCATCCGTGTGCTCGATTTCAATCGGCTCCTCCGTTATACAGGAAGCAATACCAAGCATCATTCCGATTCGATGATCTCCGTGGCTGGACACTGCAGCGCCGCCTTTCAACGTTTGTTTGCCATAAACCTTCATTCCATCTGCTGTCGGTTCAATTTCAGCACCCAGCTTGCGAAGCTCAGAAACAACAGTATCAATACGGTTTGTTTCTTTCACTTTTAGCTCTGCCGCGTCCTTAATAACGGTGGTTCCTTCCGCCTGAGTCGCAAGAAGCGCGATGATAGGGATCTCATCAATTAAACGCGGAATGATATCTCCTCCGATTTCAACTGCCTTTAGAGATGACGTTTCTATAATCAAATCTCCATAAGGCTCTGCACCGCTATCAGCAGATGGTTTGATTTCAAGTTTTGCCCCCATGTTTTGAAGGACATCAATAATACCTGTCCGAGTCGGATTTAAACCTACGTTTTTCAATACAATTCTGCTGTTTGGAACCATCGCGCCAGCAGCAAGGAAAAACGCGGCTGAAGAAATGTCTCCAGGAACAAAAATATCAGCAGCTGTCAGTTTCTGGCCACCAGCAATGGAAACACTCGTTTGATCTTCAGAAAGCTTAACGCCAAAAGCAGAAAGCATCCGCTCAGTGTGGTCCCGAGATTTATGGGGCTCTGTTACAGTTGTTGTGCCCTCAGCCTGTAATCCGGCCAGCAAAACAGCAGATTTAATTTGCGCGCTTGCAACAGGTGATACATAATCAATTCCTTTTAATGAAGCGCCGCTCACTGACAGCGGTGTAAACTCTCCGCCGGCTCTGCCGTCGATTTTAGCCCCCATTTTTTTCAAAGGCTCAGTCACACGCTTCATTGGGCGTTTCGCAATGCTCTCATCTCCGGCTACCGCGCTGTAAAAAGGACGGCCCGCCAATATTCCGAGCATCAGGCGAATCGTTGTACCTGAATTTCCGACATCTAAAAGGCTTTCTGGCTCTTTCAGGGCATCGATTCCTTTTCCGTGAATCACGACATCGCTGCTGCTTTGCTCAATGTGAACACCCATTTTTCTAAAGCAATCGATCGTGCTCAGACAATCTGCTCCCGGCAGAAAGTTTTTAACTGTTGTTGTGCCTGCCGCTAGCGCGCCAAACATAACAGAGCGGTGAGAAATGGATTTATCACCGGGAATATGTATTTCTCCATGTAAGGTCTGCACCTTATCTCGTTTCATTTTTTCCACCTCAATCAGCATAAAAAGTTTCATATTCCGCCCGGGCTTCAATGCATTGTTCTGCCCTTTTGCGGTCGTCATCAGACTGAAAACTGATCCTTAAAATCCCGTTAATATCCTCTCGTGTTTCGATAATGCGGATATTCGTGATACTGATGCGCTCCGCAGCTAAGATCGCTGTTATCTCGGATATTACACCCGGATGATCGGGTACATCCACATATAAATCATAAAATGCAGGTATCGCTCCCTTCTGCCGAAGCGGCAGCCCGTCGCGATAATCCTTGGCTGTTTTAAAATAACGAAATAGATTTTCCGCATCTTCTTGTTCTACATATGTACGGATCTTGTCAATTTCACGAATCCACTCATCAAAACGGTCTAAGATTTTATCTTTATTATGTAATAAAATATCCCGCCACATTGCCGGGCTGCTTGATGCAATCCTTGTAATATCTCTGAACCCGCCGGCAGCAAAACGCTTAACAAGCGGATACAGGTTTTCCGAATGATGGGTTTGGTGAACAAGGCTAGCTGCTACAATATGCGGAAAATGACTGATTACGCTTGTAACGCCATCATGCTCCTCTGGCGACATTTCCACAAAATGGGCATTCGTCCCCTTCAGCAGGTTTTTTAACTGTTCCACAGCTTGTTTGTCCGTTTTCTGGCCTGGCGTTAAAATATAAAATGCATTTTCAAACAGGAACTCCTTCGCAGCGGCCACTCCTGATTTATGTGAACCCGCCATCGGATGCCCTCCGACAAATTGATAGCGGCTAGGCAGCACTTGATCAGCGTAATCAACCACTTTTTGCTTTGTGCTTCCTACATCCGTAATCAAAAGCTCATGTTCAATTCCTGAATGAGCCAGCTCTTCAAGCATAACCAGTGTTTGTTCAACAGGTGTCGCAATGATTACTGTAGCTGCCTCTTTCACACCGCTAATAAACGAATCAGCACGATCGTCTATCACGCCTAATTTTAATGCCGCTACCGCCTGTTCATCAGAGATGTCGATTCCGATAATCCGTTTGCCGGGATGATTTTTTTTGATGGCTAGGGCAATCGAACCGCCTATCAATCCGAGACCGGCGAGCAATATTGTATCTTTCATTTGATTCATACGTCATCACCTGGTTTATAGACTAAAGAGGTGATATTTGATCACCTCTTATAAAATTTCAGCTAAAATGGCAAGTATTTCTTCATTTTGCTCTTTTGTTCCGATCGTAATCCGGAGTGATGTCGGGAAACCTAATGCGTTTCCTGACCGGACGATATAGCCTTTTTCCAGCAGAGCCTGAAACAGTTCATCAGCAGGACGTTTAAAGTCAATTAACACAAAATTTGTCTGTGAAGGGTAGCACTTTAAACCATGAGTTTTCGCAAAATCATAATACTGCTGAAGGCCTGCATTATTTTGCTCGACACAGGAAGCAATAAACGCTTGATCATCAAGTGCTGCAATCGCCGCAGCCTGGCCCAGACGGCTGGTATTAAACGGCTCTCTCGCCGGCTCAATCTGGCGAATCAGGTTCTCGTCAGCAATTCCGTATCCGACTCTGAGCGCTGCCAGACCGTATGCCTTTGAAAATGTGCGCAAAATCATCAAATTGGAATACTTGCTTAAGAGCGGCACGGTTTCCGGGTAATCCTCTGCTGTTACATATTCATAATATGCTTCGTCAAGAACGACAAGGACACGAGAAGGAACGCGCTCCAGAAATGCGAGTAATTCTCCTTCAGATGTATAAGTGCCAGTCGGATTATTCGGGCTGCATATCCAAACGACTTGTGTCTGTTCGTCGATGGCTTCTAACATGGCGTCTAAATCATGTGAGCCGTCGGGACGAAGTGCAATTTCACGTACTTCAGCACCTTCAATAACCGCATTATGTTTATATTGCGGAAAAGTGGGGGCAGCAGTAACCGTGTTTGTTTTATCGTTTAAAAATGCCCGGCAGATGATCTGTATGATTTCATCAGAACCGTTGCCGAAAATAAGTGATGTTTCGCTGACATTGAGGTGCTTACTGAGCCTTGTCCGCAAAGCGGCGCTATACCCGTCCGGGTAAAGGGCTAGCTGTTGAATCTCATGATGAAGCGCCTCTTTTGCAGCCTCTGAACAGCCGTAAGGATTCTCGTTTGAAGCAAGCTTCACAACTTTATCCAAGCCATATTCTGATTTCACTGCTTCAATCGGCTTTCCAGGCTGATAAGGCTTCAGCTGTTTTAAATGTTCTTTGATACGCAAATCAGTCACCTCATTTTAAACTGTACAAGCCGCTAAACGCCATTGCATAATCCTCAAACTCCTGCAGCGCCTGATTTCTCGTTTCAGCGCTGATGAGCCGGTCCTTTAATTCTTCTATTTTTCTGACGAGCGCACTTCCCACTACGACACCGTCACTAATTTCATTCATCTTTATGACCTGTTCACGGTTTGATATACCGAACCCTACAGCAACCGGAACAGTGCTGAGATTCTTCACAGTACGAATGAACGGGTACACGGATGAATTGAACTCATTGCGGACACCGGTCACACCCAGAGAAGATACACAGTAGACGAACCCCTCGGCTTGTTCAATAATGGTTTTCAAACGGCTTTCGCTTGTCGGCGCAACTAAAGAAATATACGTCACCTCATGGCTTTTACATTCCTCTTGAAGGCTGTTGCTTTCTTCTAATGGCAGATCCGGAACAAGCAGACCGTCAATATGATTTTCCCGCAGTAAAGCGAAAAAGTATTCTTTGTTCAATTGTAACACAGGATTATAATACGTAAAGAGGATAATCGGAATATTCACTCCGTTTTTTTTCATTTCTCCGCCTAATTCGATTGCCTTTACGATATTCATTCCTTGATCAAGCGCCCGCTTTGAAGCCCGCTGGATCACCGGACCGTCTGCAAGCGGGTCAGAGTATGCAACACCAAGCTCCAATGCTGTGGCGCCTGCTTTTTGGAGTGACTTCGCCAGTTCAATCGAAACCTCAGGAACTGGATCGCCCGCCGTAATAAACGGGATAAACAATTTTTCTGATGGTTGAAGATCCAATTTAAACATGGGCTTTCACCTCTTCTTCCAATACATTCATTAATGTGTTGACATCCTTGTCTCCCCGGCCTGATAAACAGACGAGAATGAGTTGACCGCGATCCATTCCTTTGGCGAGTTTGAATGCTTTCGCTAACGCATGGGCAGATTCGATTGCCGGCAAAATCCCCTCTTTTTCTGACAAAAGCTTTAATGCATCCACCGCTTCTTCATCGGTTATACTGTCATAAGTGACACGGCCGCTTTTATGCAAATATGCATGCTCCGGACCGATTCCAGGATAGTCGAGACCGGCTGAAATAGAGTAGGGCTCAATAATTTGCCCGAACTCATCCTGAATGAGATAAGTCAATGAACCGTGAATAACCCCTACGGTTCCTTTCGAAATAGTGGCGGCATGAAGAGGTGTATCAATTCCTTTTCCTGCTGCTTCAGCGCCGATCAGTTCAACATCTTCATTTAAAAATGCCTGAAACATACCCATCGCATTGCTTCCTCCGCCTACACATGCCACTACTTTATCAGGCATAGTGCCTTCAATACGTTTCAACTGATCCTTCGCTTCCTCTCCGATCATTTTTTGAAATTCACGGACCACTTGCGGATAAGGATGCGGGCCGACAACTGATCCAATCATATAAAAGTGATCCTCACAATGCTGAACCCAGTACCGGATCGCCTCATTTGTGGCATCCTTCAATGTTCCGTTTCCGCTTGTTACAGGCACTACCTCCGCTCCAAGAAGCTTCATGCGGAAAACGTTCAGAGACTGGCGGGCAACATCCTCTTCACCCATAAACACAGTACAGGAAAAGCCGAATTTGGCTGCAACTGTTGCAGCGGCAACACCATGCTGGCCGGCACCGGTTTCAGCAATGATTTTCGTTTTGCCCATTTTTTTAGCAAGCAGCGCTTGACCTAGCGCATTATTGATTTTATGAGAACCTGTATGGTTTAAATCTTCTCGTTTCAAATAGATTTTCGCGCCGCCTAAGTATTCAGTGACTCGATCAGCGTATGTTAATGCAGTCGGGCGTCCGGAATAGTCCTTTAACAGCTTATAATACTCTTCACGAAAAGCGGGATCATCCTTGATTTGTTTAAATGCTGTTTGTATTTCATCTAACGGCTGCATGAGTGTTTCCGGAACAAACTTTCCGCCAAAATCACCGTATCTGCCTATTTCATTCGGATATGGATACATATCGGTTCATCCTTTCTTCTAAAAGCCTCATCAGATTCTGATCTTTTTGTCCGTTTTTTTCAATTCCGCTGGCAAGGTCAATTCCTTCTGGCTGCCATTTCAATAGGCGTGTGATGCTATCCGGATTCACGCCGCCAGCGATAAAGCAGCGTTTACCAATAGCCGCCTGCTGATATTCCGGCACACATTCCCAAGAAAATGCAACACCAGTTCCGCCTCTAGACCCTTTTACAGATGAATCAATCACAAAGCCGTCAACATTATCTTTAAAGCGGGCTATTTCTTGAGTTGTGTTATCTTGATGGTGAAGCGCCTTCCATATTTCACAGCCTGTCAGCTTGCGAAGAGCAGCAGCATCCGCCGGTTTTTCATCACCGTGAAGCTGAATGACGTCGAGCTTCAAGCTCTTGGCAATACGTGACATCGTCTCTATTGATTCATTAACAAAAACACCTGCAACCTGTTTTTCGACACGAACTTGGTTCAGCCATTTTTTCACATCTTCCGGAGATACTTTTCGTTTGCTTTCAGCAAAAATAAATCCTAGGTAATCAGCCTGTGATTCCGCCGCAAGCTGCAAATCCTTTAGTGACCGAATACCGCAATATTTTAATGCCGGTTTCTTCACAACCTCACTCCCTAAACAAAGCATGGATTGCTTTACGCTGAGAAGTTTGTCTCATCAATGATTCACCGATAAGTACAGCTCGCGCCCCATGTTCATTGACAAATGTTAAATGTTCTAAAGAACCGATTCCGCTTTCGCTGACAAGCAAGGATTCTTTCGGAACGAGAGATGCGATTTGTTCTGTCTGCTTTACAGATGTTTCAAACGTTTTTAGGTTTCGATTATTTACGCCGAGAATGTCGGGTGTGAACACTTTCAATATTTGTTCTAGCGTTGATGCATCATGAACCTCCACTAACACGTCCATCCCCTTTTCACCTGCTTCAAGATATAATTCATGAAGGTGTAAGGGATCAAGCACCTCGCCGATTAACAATATGGCATCCGCTCCGATTCTTCTTGATTCCTCTACTTGAAGAGAATCAATAAAATCTTTTCTAAGTACAGGAATCGAAACAGCACGCTTTACGTCTGATAAATAGCTGTTTTCCCCTTGAAAAAACGGGGTGTCTGTTAAAACGGAAATCGCATCTGCCTTCGCAGCCTCATAGTCTTTTGCAATCTGCACAGGTACAAAATCCTCTTTAATAAGCCCTTTTGACGGCGATGCTTTCTTCACTTCGGCAATCAACCCGATAAACCGATTCGGGCTTGCCAGCGCCTCCTTAAATGAACGTTTCTCGAAAGGCTGCTCTACCGGCAGAACCAGTGTTTTCACTTCTTCTTTCTTTTGTTTGATGATTTTTTCAAGCATAGATCTCTTCCTCTTTCTGCTTTAGTCGTTCAAGCTGCGCGGCAGCGCCTCCGCTTGTAATCGTCTCTAACGCCAGCTCCGTTCCTTCCTTCAGTGAGGCGGTAATTCCCGCCGTGTAAATCGCAGCACCCGCATTAAAAGCCGTAATAGATAAAGCGGAACTGCTGCTTTTATTTTCAAAAATATTCTGAATGAGATAAGCGCTCTCTTTCGGAGACTGCACCTGTAAATCTTCAAGTCTGCCATTTGTGAAACCGAAATCTTCGGGTGAAACGGTATACTCCCGGCGCTCTCCGTCCTTTAATTCAATCACGTCGGTCGGTGCTGTAATTGAAAGCTCATCTAAACCGTCACGGCTTGATACAAACATAACGTGCTTCGGCTGAAACGTCTCCAGTGCGCTTGCCATCAGTCCAGCTTTTTCAACAGAATAGACCCCAATCACCTGACGCTTCGCCTGTAAAGGATTGCTGAGCGGCCCAAGCAGATTAAATACCGTTCTGAAACCTAGCTCTTTTCTAGTACCTGCTACATGTTTCATAGACGAATGGTAAAGCGGCGCAAAAAGAAATCCCATGTTGTTTGTTTCAATGCTGCTTTTGACCTTTTCGGGAGTGGTTTGAATAGAAACCTCTAGCTCCTCTAAAACATCAGCGCTTCCGCTTTTAGAAGAGACAGAGCGATTGCCATGCTTAGCGATTTTCGCACCAGCTGCCGAGGCAACAATTGCCGAGGCCGTTGAGATATTAAAAGTGGAAATACCGTCTCCCCCTGTTCCGCATGTATCAACAATATCAGGAAGTCCATCGACTGTAAGAGCGTGTGCCCGCATTGCCTTCACAAAACCCGCAAGCTCTTCTGGCGTCTCCCCCCGATGAGCAAGAATTGACAATATCCCCCCCATTTCAGAAGGAGTCATTTCCGCTGCCATCATCATATTCATCAGCGTTTCAGCCTCACCGGCAGTAAGGGTTTTTCCGTCAACGCACAATTGTAGAAATCTGTTCATCAGCTTTATCCTCCTTGCTATGAAACATGTCTTCTGCAATATGAATCGTTTTCAGCAGCGCACCGGCTTTATTACAGCTTTCTTCGTATTCGGCTTCCGGAACAGAATCAGCAACAATGCCAGCACCTGCCTGTATCGATGCAACACCGTTCTTTACACTCATCGTGCGAATCGTAATACAAGAGTCGATATTCCCGTCAAACCCAATGTAGGCAATACACCCTCCGTATGTCTCTCTCGGTGTTGGCTCGAGTTCTTGCAAAAGCTGCATGGCACGGATTTTGGGTGCGCCTGTTAAAGTCCCCGCCGGGAAAGCAGACATCAGTGCATCGACAGGATGAACCCCTTTTTTCAATCGGCCTGTAACCACCGAGATAATGTGCATGACATGTGAAAAGGAAACAATTTTTGTGAACTCCGGCACAGAAACAGAACCATACTCTGCTACTCTGCCGATATCGTTTCGGGCAAGATCAACGAGCATGTAATGCTCCGCTTTTTCTTTTTCATCCTTCATGAGCTCAACCTTCAGTCTCTCATCTTCAGCTTTGTCTGCACCGCGTTTTCTCGTACCGGCAATCGGATGGATTTCTAAGTGCCCGTCTTGAACGTGTATTAACCGTTCCGGAGAGCTGCCGACTATTTCTCTGTCTAGCAGTTTCATATAATACATATACGGCGAAGGATTGACGATCCTAAGCACTCGGTATAACTCAAAAGCATCTGCTTTTATCGGCACCTCAAATTTTTGTGATAAAACACCCTGGAAGATATCGCCTGCTTTTATATAGCTTTTGATTTTTTCTACATCAGCCATAAAAGCCGATTTTTCATAATTAGAAGATACTGTCTCAAAGCTGGGTGTCTTGTATGAATCAGCAGAAAGAAACAGCTCTTTTATGTTTTTTTGGTCCATCATTTTTTCAATGAGATTTTGAAGCTCCAGATGATTTTGATGGAATACATCCATTTTTTCGTTTTTTGTTTCCTCTCCAGTGAGCCTTGCATATTGGATAAAGTGGACGTTTTTGGTTTCATGATCATACGCAATTAATGTCCGGCAAACAAACAGCATACACTTTTCCATGTCTGTTTCTTTGGTATGCGAAGGAACAGAAGGCTCAATCAGCGGGATCATATCATAGCTTAAGTACCCGACAGCTCCGCCGACAAAAGGAATGCCAAGCTCAGGTGTTTTGATTTTGTATGTGGTATTCATCCAGTTCAGCACTTCTTTTAGTTCATTTCCTGTGTAAAGAGATTTGCTGTCCTGATCAGCGGCCGAAAAACGGCCCTGCTCTTCTTTAATTGTGAGAAATGGATTCAGGCCGATAAACGAATATCTGGACCAAGTGGATGTATCGTCCTTGCTTTCAAGAAGATACGTAATCTCCCTGTCAAGCTTCTCTATCATTTGAATGGGTGTCAGTGTATCGACTGTGAAGGTCTCCACAATCGGTATCGTGTGGTGGGACAAGCTGTCCTCTAAAAATGCGGAAATGTTTGATTGGAAATTCATTGCTCTCACTCCTTATGGCAAGGAGAATGAGAAGATGGCATGAGAGGATAAAATACTATATAACAAATAAACCCAAAAGAAAGACTTCTTTTGGGTAGAATAAACATAATGTCTCAGCTCAACTAAACTCATTCTCTGCTACCCTATTCTCTAACTCAACTCATTCTAATTGCTTTATACACACTCTTGTGTATTTCTAAGCTGTTCTTATCGTATTACAATTCAGTATTTTTTGTCAATGATAAATCGGGCCTCAATACGACAACTTTTTCTAAATATACATGTCTGATCTGATCCTGAGGGACATCTGTCTGGACCGTCATCATGACTCTTATGCACTTTTTCAGACCGCCTGTTACGTCCATTTCCTGCATACATGTTACCGGTACATACTGCCATCCTGAAAGCTCGCGAACAGCTTTTGCCGGGAAAACAGCGTGCAAATCAGGTGTAGCCGACAGAAGCATTTGAACAACATCTTCCGGTTTTGTATGATTTTCTTCTATGATTTTCTCTAACAGCTGTTTAGTTTTTTGTAAAATTTCTTCTTCAGTATCCCGTTCAACTGTAGTTGCTCCGCGAATTCCGCGAATCATCATGATGTCTCCTCCAATCGCCATTTGTTCAGCCAGCTCTCAAGTTCATTTCTGGAAAATGTATGATCAGCAACTTTCCCTAATTCGTTGAGCACAATAAACTGAATCTTCCCGCCACGGGTTTTCTTATCATTCATCATACGGTTCAAGAGAACCGAAGTTTCCGTCTCTTTTCTGATTTGACTTGGATAACCCAGGCTTTTTAGCCAGCTGACCAAACGTTTTCTGTCCATTTCACAGCCTACAGTCTTTTCGCTTATATATAAAGCAAACTGCATTCCGAGGGCTACGGCATCACCGTGAGTGATCTGCCCATATCCATATTCCGCCTCAACGGCATGGCCGAGCGTATGCCCAAAGTTTAAGTAAGCTCTTATCCCCTCTTCTTTTTCATCCTGCTGAACGACAGACGCTTTAATTGAAATGCCTTTAAAAATCATGTCATTCAGCTGATCATTAGTGATATCACGCAGTGAGTGGATATTCAGCAGCTCCTCCAGAAACGCTCTGTCATAGATAAAAGCGTGTTTAATCACTTCTGCCATTCCGGACCTAAGCTCTTTTTCAGGCAGAGAACGCAGGAAATCTGTATCATAGAGCACGGCTTTCGGCTGATAAAACGCACCGATTAGATTTTTTCCAAGCGGATGGTTCACGGCTACTTTTCCTCCGACTGCGCTGTCATGCGCCAAGAGCGTCGTAGGCATTTGGATGAAATCAATGCCGCGCATAAAAGTGGCAGCCACAAAACCGGCAAGATCCCCTACAACACCGCCACCGAATGCGATGATGCATGAGGAGCGATCCATATGAAAACGAATCGCTTCACTCTGCAATTTTGTGTACATGTCCATGGATTTTGCCTGCTCTCCACTCGGTACCGTCACTTTTTTCACAGGCCATTTTTCTTGCAGCAAATGGAGCATTTCATCACCATACAGGCGGTCCACTTCTTCATCCGTGACAAACATAATCCTTGTTAAAGGCCTGTTTAAAGAGGTTAATAGTTCGCAAGCCTTTTTTCTGATACCTTGTCCGATAAAAACAGGATATGACGAGGAAGCAGTTTGAACATGCAGTGTCTTCATTAAAATTCCCTCGACAGTTTTCTCATATTCTCCACATTTTCTCTAATGCGGTCAATTTGATCTAATCCGAATTGTTCAACGACTGCGTTCGCAATTTCCCAAGCGACAGCCGCTTCAGCGACTACACTTGCCGCAGGAACAGCACAGCTGTCTGAACGTTCAATGCTGGCAGAAAACGGTTCTTTCGTTTCAATATCGACACTTTTCAGCGGTTTATACAAAGTCGGAATCGGCTTCATGACTCCGCGGACAACAATCGGCATCCCTGTCGTCATGCCGCCTTCCAGTCCGCCAAGTCTGTTAGTAGCACGGGTGTATCCTTTTTCCTCGTCCCAAATGATCTCGTCATGGACTTCGCTTCCATTTCGCCCTGCTGCCTCAAATCCGATGCCGAATTCCACACCTTTAAATGCGTTAATTGACAGAACAGCGGCAGCAAGCTTGCTATCCAGCTTGCGGTCATAATGGACATAGCTGCCCACGCCTACCGGCATTCCCTCGACAATGACTTCTACTATTCCGCCGATGGAATCTCCGTTTGCCTTTGCTTCATCAATGGCAGCCATCATTTTTTTGCCTGCCTCTTCATCGTAGCATCTGACAGGAGACTCTTCCGTTACACGCTGCAAGTCTTCAATTGACGTATACTCTGTTTTTTCAGCTTTAACAGCGCCAATTTGCAACACGTGGCCCGCCACCTTAATGCCAAGCTCAGAAAGAATCTTTTTAGCTACAGCCCCTGCCGCCACTCTGACAGTTGTTTCCCTTGCTGAAGAACGCTCAAGCACATTTCTCATATCACGATGATTATATTTAATTGCACCGTTTAAGTCAGCGTGCCCAGGTCTCGGTCTGGAAATCTGGCGCTTCATTTCCTTTTCTTCATCTTCTGTAATCGGAGCGGCGCCCATGATTTTTGTCCAATGCTTCCAATCGTTATTTTCAACTACGAGAGCAATTGGCGAACCGAGTGTACGTGCATGGCGCACCCCGCTCATAATTTTGGCCTGGTCTTTTTCGATCTGCATGCGGCGGCCGCGGCCGTGTCCTTTTTGGCGTCTGGCAAGCTCAAAATTGATATCTTCCTCCGTTATGTAAAGCCCGGCAGGTACACCCTCAATAATGGTTGTCAGTTGGGGGCCGTGTGATTCTCCGGCTGTTAAATATCTCATGACTTCTTCTCCCTTCATCGCATTAACGCTTTTAAGTAAGACTACTATAACATATTTTTCAGCAAAAAGTCAGTCTATCTTTTTTGATAAAAGAATGTATCGGCTGGGACTAGGCCAAATTTCTCGGGATTGAAGATTTGCTCGGTGCTGCCGACAAAAAGAACTCCATTCTTCTTCAAGCTATGTGCCATTTTTAAATACAGCTCTTCCTTCGCGCTTTCTGTAAAATAAATAAATACATTGCGGCACACGATTAAGTCAAAGTCTTGTTCATAACGATCCGCCAGCAAATTGTGCTTTTTGAATGTAATATTCTTTTTGATTTCCGTTTTCACTTCATAACTTCTATTTGCGTTTTGCGTAAAATAACGATCTTTCACAGATAGCGGCACTTCCTGTAAAGACCGCTCCTGATAAACGCCTTTTTTCGCTTTTTCCAATGCTTTTTCATCAATATCCGTCGCTAAAATCTGATAGCCCGGAAGACCTTTTTGCTGGTCCAAAAGCATGGCAAGCGTGTATGGCTCCTCCCCCGTTGAGCAGGCGGCACTCCAAATTTTTAAAGGCCTAGAGGTCTTGATTAACGGCAGAATTGCAGTCTCAAGAACTTCCCATCTTTTATAATTACGATAAAATTCTGAAACATTGATCGTCATTCTGTCCAATGTTTCATTTAAGAGAGCTTGATCCTTTTCCAATGCCGCAGCAAAGTCCTTAAAGCTTTGGAACCCCTTTTTCTCATAAAGTGACGTTAGCCTTCTCTTCATTTGTGCTTCTTTATATAGTGTTAAATCGACTCCGGTTAATTGTTTCCATTTCGTTGTAAATACGCTGTATGTATCCATCTCTACTCTCCCAGTCTCGCTGTCTTTTTGTCCTAGTATAGCTTGTTTTATCAGGAAATTGTATTGTTTCAATAAAAAAATCAGCTTTTCAGCTGATTTTAGATCGTTGGGAAAGGCAGAGGTCTGATGCACACTGCCATTCAACCCTTTATTCACTTTAATGTAAACCTTTACAAAACAGAACAAAAACCGGCGGCGTTATATGTTGCCGGCTCTGTTGCTTATTTTCACAATGATTAATAGATCCAGCCTGCCATAAGCTGCTGATATGATACTAATTCTTCATTCTTAAAGAAAATGTTAATCTCGCGTTCTGCACTTTCGAGAGAATCAGAGCCGTGGATGATGTTTTTTCCGACAAACATGCCATAATCCCCACGAATCGTACCAGGTAAAGCTTCTTTAGGGTTTGTTTTCCCGATCAGCTGTCTCGTCACTTCAATGACATTTTCGCCTTCCCACACCATTGCGAATACAGGTCCTGAAGTAATAAACTCAACGAGCTCTCCGAAGAAAGGCTTACCTTGATGTTCGGCGTAGTGTTTCTCAGCCATTTGTTCAGTCACTCTCATTAACTTGGCGCCAGCTAATTGTAAGCCCTTACGTTCGAATCTAGATAAAATGTCCCCAATGAGCTGACGTTGGACACCGTCTGGTTTCACCATGATAAAAGTCTTTTCCATCATATTCTCCACCCCATCATTATGTATGTATAGGCTTTCACACTGCACACCGAAATCGTAACATCTTTCTGATAATTAATCAATCCGGGGCGGAGAAATTTCTTAATATCTACAAAAATTAAAATTTTCTTTTACCGATATATTTTGCGATGGCTGCAAGAGACGAGCGTGCGCGCCCTCGAGGAAGCGTGTTTAATTTCTGAAAAGCTTTCTGCAGATACATTTCGCTTACTGCCATAGATGCTTCAATTGCATCTGTTTTTTTGATTTCTTCAATGATTGGTTCAAGCTGTTCCTGCGTTGTCTCACTGTTAATCAATTTAAGCTGGTTTTTTAATGCAGGATTTTTCAGGGCATACAGCACTGGCAATGTGACGTTTCCTTGAAGCAAATCTCCTCCTACGGGTTTACCCAGCTCTTCCTCAGTTGAAGTAAAATCAAGAATATCATCAATAATCTGATAAGACATGCCGACGTAATACCCAAACCAGTACAATGCCTTATGAATCTTCTCATCAGCTCCAGACGCAATGGCACCAAGCTGGCAGCTGACCGCGATCAAGAGAGCTGTTTTTCTTTTGATACGGCGGAGATACGTTCTGAGATTTTGTTCCATGTTGTATTTGTCTTTGATCTGCTCAATTTCCCCTAGACAAACTTCAACGATCGTCTGTGACAAAATCCTATGGGCTTTCGGTTCGTTAATTCTCGTCATCATTTCAAGAGATCCCGCAAGCATATAATCGCCTGTGTACATCGCAATACGATTGTCCCACTTTGCTTTGATTGTCGGTTTTCCTCGGCGAAGCTCTGCATCATCAATGACATCATCATGAACCAAAGATGCCATGTGAATCATTTCCAGAGTGACGGCGACATATTTAATCTTATTAATATCATAATCGCCAAACATGCCAGAAAGCAGCACGAAAACAGGCCGAATACGTTTCCCTCCGGCCTGCAGCAGGTGAAGACCTGCCTCGCTTAAAAGCGGGTAATCGGAACGTACGGTTTGTTCAAGTTCTCTTTCGATTACATCAATATCGTCATTTAAAAAAGAGTAGGCCATTTTAAATTTCATATCATTCACCCAAACATCTGTGTTTTCATTTCCATCCGATATGCGTGGCAGCGACTCCGCCAGTAAACGAATGATATTTAACATTTTTCAGGCCCGCCTCTTCAAACAGGCCTGCCAGTTCCTTCATTCCAGGGAAATCTCTGGCTGATTCTTGAAGCCAAGAATATTCTTTATAGCTCTTCGCAAACAGTTTCCCGAAAAACGGCATAATATACTTAAAGTACATAAAGTAAGCCTGTCTGAATCCGAACATTTCCGGCTGGGACGTTTCCAGACATACCACCTGCCCGCCCGGCTTCACTACACGTCTCATCTCTTTCAGTACAGTCAAGTAATCAGGGACATTGCGGAGTCCGAAGCCAATGGTGACATAATCAAATGTATCATCATCAAAAGGAAGCTCCATCGCATTTCCGTGCAGCAGTTCAATTTGGCTGAATCCGCCGTCTTTTACTTTCTGCTCGCCGACACTCAGCATATTTTCACTGAAATCCAAGCCCTTGATCTCGCCGCTTTTGCCTGCCGCTTTTGCAAGAGCGATCGTCCAGTCAGCCGTTCCGCAGCAGACATCAAGTGCTTTTGCGCCTTCCTTTACATTCATGATGCGCATCGTTTTGTCGCGCCATTTTTTATGCTGCTGAAAACTGATGACAGAGTTCATTTGGTCATAATTTTTATATATTTTTTCAAATACTCCGTGTACGCGCTGTTCTTTTGAGTCCTGCATAATGGTTTACCCTTCTTCCACTTTCTGATGATAGGTTTGATCTTGGCTGATTGTCTTCAGACGGTTTATTAAAATGTTCTGAATAGGTGAATTTAGAGGCAGAAGTGACTCAATGCTGTTTTTCGCTTTTTTAAAACAATCTTCTAATATCTCTTCTTTTGTTTTTCCCAGCTGTATAAAACTGCCGATCACATCCAGAAATGCATCATTTCCGTTCATAAGCCGCTTAAATACAAAAAAATCACTCGACAGCTTTTTCCAGCGCGGGAGGTTGAAGTGTTCCGCCACACGATGGAATAAAGCTGATTCAACGATGCCGACACTTTCGAAAAAATCGTTTTCGTCCTTGAAAGAACGGTCATACAGACGAATTTTATGTTCGTTGATTTCTTTAATGGCTGTAGCAAGCGTCCGAATCATGTAGATATCCTTCATTTCAGATAGTAAAGAGTAGTACAGCCCGCTGAAATAATCGCCCGCGAGAACAGTCAATTGGCGGTTTTTGTTTTCGTCTCGTTTTATGACTCTAGCTGTCGTCACTTCATCATGGGTATCAAGGGCGCTTTGTACAAGCATCGCTGTTACAATATAATTTTCTCTGTCGTTGTTTTTTATGTCGGCTTCTTCAAATAAAGCATGAAAAAGAAGAAGCTTATCCTCATCAATTTTCGGCGCAGAAATATGCTTCGCTAAATAAGGATGAGACAGCTTTTGTTTTAATTTCGTGTTCAGATTGGCTAAAGTTCCGTAGATGTCTTGCAAAAATATCACCCTTGTCCCCAAATTCACATTTATTTCTTAATCTATGTATGAGTTTTATCTTTTCATTCGCTTACGCAGGTATCATTATAGCATAAAAAAAAGAAATTGGCTGTATCCTCCCGCTGTTTGCGAGCATTTGCTTTTAACAGCGGGGACAGCCAGCTTATTTTTTTTCGCTTTTCATTTCTCCGTACGCGGTTTGAATCAGTGCCTCTCCTCTGACTTTAATGGCAGAAGTATGCTCTGTAAACTGAGCGATGATCACTTCTCCCTTGTCGAGTTTTTCGGAATGGTGAAACTTTGTGTCTGTTCCTCTTGTCAGGCCGATCACATTCACTCCGTCCTCAACGGCTTTAATGACGACAAAATCACTTGAATGCTTTTGGTTCATTTATAGCACCCTCTATCTTTATTAGTCCTGGCGTTTAATATGTTCCAATACTTCTGCACGGGCAGCGGCATCATCTTTAAAAACGCCTCTGACTGCTGAAGTCACAGTTTTCGCACCCGGTTTTCTTACACCGCGCATCGTCATGCACATGTGTTCCGCTTCAACCACTACCATTACGCCATGCGGATCAAGCGTTTCTACGATGCTTTCTGCAATTGTAGAAGTGATGCGTTCCTGAAGCTGCGGGCGCTTTGCAACGGCTTCAACGGCACGTGCCAGTTTGCTGAGTCCTGTGACCTTTCCGCCTCGCGGGATATATGCAACATGTGCTTTTCCATAAAAGGGAACAAGGTGATGCTCACACATAGAATGAAACGCTATATCTTTTACAAGAACAAGCTCCTCATGGTTTTCACCGAAGATAGTCTGGAAATGTTCTTTTGGATCTTCATTCAAGCCGGAGAATACTTCGGCATACATCTTTGCGACTCTTTTCGGAGTATCAAGAAGCCCTTCTCTATTCGGGTCTTCTCCGATCGCTTCTAAAATTTGACGAACAGCTTGTTCGATTTGCTCTTTATTAACTTCTTTCATGTTCTATGTCCTCCACCAATGAATACATTTAATTTCGATTCTAGCACATATGCCCCGCTAAAAGCAAAGTGAATGCCCTGTCAGGAAGCCCATGCTCTTGAAATATGAAAAGCCCCTTAGAAAGGGGCTTTTCTGTGAAGAAATAAAGTGTATGTAAGCTAGATGCATACACGATCTATATTCACAATTATTTTCCGGCAACTGCGTCTTTAAGCGCTTTACCTGGTTTGAAAGCAGGTACTTTGCTTGCTGGAATTTCGATTTCTTCACCTGTTTGAGGATTGCGTCCTTTACGTGCAGAACGTTCACGCACCTCGAAGTTACCAAAACCGATCAGTTGGATTTTATCACCGTTTTTAAGTGCATCTAAGATCGTATCAAAAACAGAGTCAACTGCTTTTGTAGCGTCTTTTTTAGACAATTCGCTTGCTTCTGCAACCGCATTGATAAGTTCTGTTTTGTTCATGCCTTTCACCTCCTCCCAAAAGGATACATTCAGTTCGTTTATTATCATTTCTTCACAGTTCAGTCTGATTCTAAACCTGTCTCAGAAAAAAATGAGAGCAAGTAAGAGAAAGACAATTAAACGGCTTTTTAAGAAAAACTGCACTCTGAGGAATGTTTGTCCAACAAAGTGAAGAATTTCTGTATGTAGAGTAACACATATAAAAAGCCATATCAAGCATTTTAAAGCGTCAATCCCTTGCTCGTCAAGGATTTAAGGTGATTTACCGAACGAATATTCCTTTTTTTCCTTTTTTCATCCTATTCCTTGATCCTTTTCCATTATTAAGAGCAAAGAAAAAAGACCTCCCATTCTATAAAGAGGTCTACCGGTATTACAGGATGATGGCGATTAAGCCGCCAGAGCCTTCGTTTATGATTCTTTCTAATGTTTCTTTTAATTTATACCGTGCGTTTTCAGGCATCAATGACAGCTTTGCCTGAATCCCTTCTCTCACAATTGAGCTCAGCGACCTTCCGAAGATATCGGAATTCCAGATGGAGAGCGGATCATCCTCAAAGTCCTGCATTAAATAGCGTACAAGCTCTTCACTTTGTTTTTCCGTTCCGATAATCGGGGCGAATTCGCTTTCGACATCTACTTTGATCATATGGATCGACGGAGCGACAGCTTTCAGCCTCACACCGAATCGCGAGCCCTGCCTTATAATTTCCGGCTCATCGAGACTCATATCAGCTAAAGCAGGCGCTGCAATGCCGTATCCCGTCTGTTTGACCATTTTTAAGGCATCAGACACTTGATCATATTCTGTTTTCGCATGGGCGAAGTCTTGCATGAGCTCAAGCAGATGGTCTCTTCCTCTGATTTCGACGCCCACAACTTCTTTTAGGATTTGATCATATAGATGATCAGGCGCGTACAAATCAATTTCTGCCACCCCTTGGCCCAGCTCAATTCCGGCTAATCCGGCACTTTCAATGAATTCAAACTCGCTGAATTGGCCGACAACCCTGTCTACGTCCCGGAGCCGTTTAATATCCTTAACCGTTTCCTTCACGGACTCCTGATAGCTTTCACGCAACCAATGGTTTTCTTTCAGCACCATTACCCAGCTTGGGAGATTGACATTCACTTCTAGCACCGGAAACTCGTAGAGGGCCTCTCTGAGCACACTCAGCACATCTGATTCCCGCATGCTCTCTACACTCATTGCCAATACCGGGATATCATATTTTTCGCTTAAATCCTGGCGCATGGCTTCCGTTTCCGGGTGATACGGCCTGACTGAGTTGATGACCATAATAAAAGGTTTGCCAACCTCTTTCAGCTCTTCAATGACTCTTTCTTCAGCCTCTATATAGTCACTTCTGGCGATATCTCCAATGGTGCCGTCTGTCGTAATGACAACTCCGATGGTCGAGTGTTCTTGAATGACTTTTCGTGTGCCGATTTCAGCAGCCTCATGAAATGGGATCGGTTCTTCGTACCAAGGCGTATTGATCATCCGCGGCCCGTTTTCATCTTCATATCCTTTAGCGCCGGGCACTGTGTAACCTACACAATCTACTAATCTTATATTCACATCGAGTCCGTCTGACACATGAACAGACATCGCCTGATTCGGAACAAATTTAGGCTCTGTAGTCATAATGGTTTTGCCGGCTGCGCTCTGCGGCAGTTCATCCTGCGCTCGGGCCCGGTCTGCTTCGTTACTGATATTCGGGAGCACCACAAGCTCCATAAATTTTTTAATGAACGTGGATTTTCCTGTACGGACAGCACCTACGACTCCTAAGTATATATCGCCTCCTGTTCGTTCAGCGATATCCTTGAAAATATCGACCTTTTCCAAGTGATCCCCTCCCGGACTTCCTATCCTTTTCAATTTTATTAAGCTCTTTCAATCAAACACAGGACACTATATGTGTATGACGTTGTCCTATTTGAATATGACATCTTTAGAAAATTTCTCATCCTCAATCTATTAATATAAAAAAACCTTTCTCCCTATTTGTATGCAAGGGAGAAAGGTTCATTCCTTTTTCATATCATTTTCTAAAAAAACAGGTTCCTGTTTGTCATTTACCGTATATTTTACAGAAAACGCGGGGACAAAGGGGGTTTCATGCCAAATCATATCCTGGATTTCAGTCCCGGGTTTAAACGTTTTTTTGCTTTTTTTGAGGCAAGAAGCCAGCTCAGTCCGGTAATCGGCATATATTTCTCCGTCTCCGTCAATCATAAGCGGCAAGGAATTCCCTGAGATTGGGCTTGTCACTGTAAGAGAGCTGCCATCCCCAAGCTTCTTCTCATCGAGTGTAAATAAATCACGAGATAGCACATCCTTGTAAGGCGGATATTGATGCTCCTGACGATACATTTGGATGCGCAATTTCACATCGCGAATTTTTTCTGCCATCTTTAGATCAATTAATTTAACAGTCGGATCGTTCTCTACGTCAACAAGCACGTATTGATAGTCTCCCCCGCTTTCAAATGCCGTACTTGGAGGTTCAGCTATGTATCTTGGCGCTAACCGGTTAAAGTCTATCGGATATTTTTGATATAGCGGTGTCGACATATCTTTGGTTTGAATAGGAAGCAGCCCTCCATTTGCCTTTTGAAATTCATCAACAGCAGATTGAACCTGCTTTAGCTGGTCTTGATAAGGAATGGCATGCACACTGCTTTTCCGTTCATTTGGATATAAACATCCGGATAAAAACACGACTGCCGCAAAAATGATTGCGCACTTCAGTTTACCCATACAGCACTTCCTTTTACAGCTTTATTCATTGACAGGGCCGCTAAAAACCACGACAAACACAATAATTCCAGATATGAGCATACACATGTATGCGAATGATGAAATCGCAATCTTCAAAAAACGGTTTTGGCACTTAAAGCGGCTTAAATAGATGGAAGCTACAGCCAGAAACATCAGACCCATGGACCCTAGAGCAAACCACATTTTCATCAATGCCAGATTCAATGACGTGCGCCTCCCCGATATGTAAGATATAAGCGTTATATTATATTTTAATATACAGCGCCGGAAAAGATCAACCAGATTTTCCATCCATTGATAGAACAAAAAAACTGAAGCAAAGAGGGGGACCTTCGCTTCAGTCAACTTGACTATATTCACCTGCACGTTTAAGAAACACTCTCTTGGACTTCGATGCTATAGTATGCGACTTGGCATACAGATGCATCCTCTATTGCCTAAATCGGCAAAATGTTTCAGGAGATCCCAAGACTTGGGTGTTCTTCTGTTTTTCGGGCTTTCGTTCAATTAAGATATGCGATTCACCATTTGATTGACACTTTTACTTCACTTGATTTTCAAACGTATTTACCAAATCCTCCATCTCGTGGGTTTTCCCTCTCGCCATTAAAGATTCAACAGCGGTTTCCACTTTTTGTCCGTTGAATAGGACCTGATGGAGAGCTTCTGTAATCGGCATTTTAACATCATATTTCTTCGAAAGCTGATAAGCCGCTTTCGTCGTGCGGACGCCTTCGACTACCATTCCCATCTCTTCAAGAACATCTTCAAGCTTGTACCCTTTTCCGAGCAAATTGCCCGCACGCCAGTTTCTGGAATGAACACTTGTGCACGTCACAATCAGATCGCCTACTCCTGTCAATCCAGAGAACGTCAAGGGATTTCCGCCCATTTTCGTTCCGAGTCTCGCGATTTCGGCAAGTCCGCGTGTAATCAAAGCAGCTTTGGCATTGTCACCGTACCCTAAACCATCTGTAATTCCTGCAGCAAGGGCAATAATATTTTTTAAAGCCCCTCCGATTTCAACTCCGATAATGTCAGGATTTGTGTACACCCGAAAATTGTGATTAATAAATAGATCCTGCACCTCTTCTGCTGCCCTCATGCTCTTTGAAGATGCAGTAACAGTTGTGGGGTGCCGCAGCCCTACTTCTTCCGCATGACTCGGGCCGGAAAGGACAACGATATCTTTTCTGACATCACTCGGGAGCTCAATTTCCATAATTTCAGAAATGCGCAGAAGTGAATCTGGCTCAATACCCTTGCTGACATGAACAAAGACTGCCTTTTTCGTTATAAAAGGGACAGCCTGTCTCAGCACTTCCCGAATTGCTTTTGTCGGGACCGCAACGATAATGACATCTGCGTCTGAAACAGCCTCTTTCATATCTGTTGTTCCTTTAATGGATGTAGACAGCTTAACATTCGGCAAATAATCTTTGTTTTCATGCAACTCATTAATTTGATGAATTAAATCTGCACGGTGAGCCCACACACACACTTCATTTCCATTATCAGTTAGAACTAAAGCCAGTGCTGTTCCCCAACTCCCCGCTCCAAGCATTGTGACTTTTTTCATGTTTGATTCACACCTTTTTATTTTCTAGCTCTTGCAAATATTTTGATTGGTGTCCCCTCAAAACCGAACGCGTCTCTGATTCGGTTTTCTAAAAACCGTTCGTATGAAAAATGCATCAGTTCCGGATCGTTTACAAACACAACGAAGCTTGGCGGCTTTACCGACACTTGAGTCGCATAGTAAATTTTCAAACGAGAACCGTTATGAGTCGGTGTCGGATTCATTGCCACAGCGTCCATGATGACATCATTTAAGACGTTTGTTTGAACTCGAAGTGAATGATTTTCACTAGCTTTGATAATCGCAGGCATCAGAGTATGGATCCGTTTTTTCGTTAAGGCAGACATAAATAGGATTGGCGCATAATCCAGAAATTGAAAATGATCGCGAATATTTTCTTCAAATTCTTTCATCGTGCTCTCATCTTTGTCAACAGCATCCCATTTGTTTACGACGATGACGACGGCCTTGCCCGCTTCGTGTGCATAACCGGCGATACGCTTGTCCTGTTCAATAATGCCTTCTTCGCCATCCAGCACAACCGCCACGACTTCTGAGCGGTCAATCGCTTTTAGCGCCCGCAGTACACTATACTTCTCAGTCGTTTCATAGACTTTCCCTTTTTTTCGCATACCTGCAGTATCGACAATGACAAACTCCTGCTGGTTGTAAGTAAATGACGTATCAACAGCATCTCTTGTCGTTCCAGCCACGTTGCTGACAATAACGCGTTCTTCGCCGAGCATCGCATTCACAAGTGAAGACTTTCCGACATTTGGACGTCCGATCAGACAGAATTGAATAACTTCTTCATTGTATTTCGTTTCAGGAATGTTTTTAAAATGCTCTGCAACGGCATCCAGTAAATCACCCAGTCCGAGTCCGTGTGTTCCCGAAATTGGATACGGCTCGCCAAAGCCTAGCGAATAAAAATCATAAATATTCGCTCTCATTTCTGTGTTATCCAGTTTATTAACCGCTAAAACAACAGGCTTTTTTGTGCGGTACAAAATTTTCGCCACTTCTTCATCAGCAGCTGTCACGCCTTCACGGCCGTTCACCATAAAAATAATCACGTCCGCTTCATCCATGGCGATTTCAGCTTGCTGGCGAATCTGCGCTAAAAACGGCTCATCACCGATATCAATACCGCCCGTATCAATCAAATTAAAATCATAATTCAGCCATTCAGCCGAGCTGTATATCCGATCCCTTGTCACGCCAGGGGTATCTTCTACTATTGAAATTCTTTCTCCCGCAATCCGGTTAAAGATTGTGGATTTTCCTACATTTGGTCTCCCGACAATGGCTACGACAGGTTTACCCATAGTACCCTTCCTTTCAATCCAGCCGCTTTCATTTTTACATAAATTTTCAACCGGTTATTAAAATCATTTCATTCACTTTTATGAAAAGAAACCCTTCAGAGGAAGGGCTTAACTCATTTATTATATCAGTTTTTACTGGGATCACAACTATTCTTAAAAATGTTTCACGATCAAATACACGTCATCTCCGATTCTGTGAGCTATTCCATCAAGGATCGCCTCAAGATTTTTAGCGAAAAGCTCCATCTCCTTTTGGTCATTGCAAAAAAAGACAGGTGCTCCCCCTGCAACCCGATTTCGATTTGTCGTGATTACAGACAAAATCACTTTCGTAAGAGATTCACTCATCCTATCACCTTATCCTGATTCTTGATAAATTCAGTCGGCATTCTAATCGCATTTTCCAGGGTTGGAACATTGCTAATAATTTGAACAGCCGTTTCGGGATGGTGAATTTGCGGGAGAACAAATACTGCCACTCTCCCATCATTTAAATCCCGTTTTGCAATTGGTGTCAAAGATGGCTCTCCTGAATCCCGATAAACCCCGAGCACATTGGAAACATCAAATAAAATGGCCTGACGCTGCCCTAAATTTGCTATCGTCGCTGCTGAATTAAAGTTTTTCGGCGTCAAAATAAAGCCCATGCCATGCTTTAAAATCAGTTCCTGTTTCTCTGGAAGCCCGATATTCATCATATAAATATTATCAACAAACAGTCCCGGACCGTCAAAGCGCGGCTTTATGTACTCGATATCTACAATATCCTTCAACACACTGCCCGACATAAACTTCATGGCCAGTAAAAAACAAACGACAGCCGCTATGACTGCAGCCCAGATGGATAAAAACACATACGCAGAGGTTGTCAAAAGCGCTGTAAAGATCACAATATAATTTCTGCTTTCAAACGCAATGGCAATCCCCTCAATATATGTGCTTCCCCTTGAGACAAGTTCATACGAATCCATTTGCGTCAATGTGTTCCGCTCCATGTTTCGGACATCTCTAAATTGCGTCGCTGCCAATGTTAAAAATGTGATGGCCGTAAATTCCTCCTGCAAAAGCGCCGGCATAATAATTGCACCTAAACCAGCCGCTATCAACCCCAGTGCGATGTGAATCACTTTCCCATGAACATAGGTCGGATACTGGCGGTAATCCGTTTTCAGCATATAAAGCCTTGTCGCAATTCCGGCAATGACCCCAGCAATAATCGGATAGATGTAATCACTCATGACATTTTGGTAGCTCCTTTGTTTGATCTTTTGCTTTTCTGACCAATCTGGCTTGCGAGGTGTTCGTATTTAGATATGCCAAACAGCAATATCATCCCCGCAGAACACGCATTCAGCCATTGAAAGCCGCCGACAGCCATAGCCCCGGCCAACTTCTGGATCACAAATGAATACACCAGTTCGCCTTGGCACATCCCTAGGACAAATAAGACAAGCTGCTTCTCAAAATTCCTTTCAACAGAAGCTGTTAAAAGCACTATTAATATAACAGCAGCCCACTCAGGTTTTATGATGAACCAAACCGGGTCATATAATGCAAAAAGATAAACAAACGCATACGCGGCAACAAGCGTCAGATAGACCATGATGTAACGAAAACGATACATTCCCAAATACCCGGCATAGACACATCCGCAAACGAAAAACATCAAATATGCAGCATTCAGGGAAAAATATAAAGCGATGTCATGTATGCTTAGAATAATATTAGTTAAAATAAAGACAGAGACGGCAATTCGTCTTTTCGTCTTTTCAAAAATAAATGTTGTCAGAACCCACAGAAACCACATTGACCAATAGTAATAAAATTGTTCCATTTTACTTCCTCCATATTCCCAGTATGGAGTTCAAGCACATTTTTTAAACAATCGATCTCACATTAAGGAGTATGATCATGGGAAAAGACAGACAAGAGAAAAAACTCAAAGCTTCAGGCAGAGTCGAATCAGATCGCGACCAGTCCATTCACTATGACGGAGCGACAAGCCTTGAACAAAACGGAAGATTCAAAAAGCGAAAATCATAATACAAAAAGCCCAAACCACATATGGTTTTGGGCTTTTATCATTTATCGCACACTATAGCTTGATGTATTGACCCCTCTCTCTGTGAGCCAATGATGGGTTTCACCTTTGATCACAAGGGGCGCCTTTTGTAAATCGGCAATTGTTCTGGCACCCAGCACGGTCATAATCAACTTTAATTCCTCAAGGATCAGCTGAATCTCCTCAAGCAGTCCTTCCTCACCGCTGTCAGTCAGCGCTTTTAAAAAATGCCCTGCCATTCCGGTGCAAGAGGCCCCCAGCGCAATTGCCTTTGCCACGTCAAGCGCATCTTGCAGACCGCCAGAGGCGATCATGGTGCTTGCAGGAAACTCAGAGCGGATTTCCGCCAAACTTGCAGCTGTCGAAATGCCCCACGAATTAAAAAAGGAGATTTGCCGCTGTCTTCGGAGATTTTCGATTTTCGAGAAATTTGTTCCCCCGTAACCGCCAATGTCAACAGCTGCAGCACCAGCTTCATACAGCTTTCCTGCTGATGCTTTGCTCATACCGAAGCCGACTTCTTTCACAATGACCGGTACACTGACCCGGCTGCAAATTTGTTCAATGCGTTTCAATGCGCCGCTAAAGCTTCTGTCCCCTTCAGGCATCACAATTTCCTGAATCACATTGAGGTGGATCTGCAGTGCGTTTGCTCCAATCATCTCAACGGCTTCCTTTGCCTGAGCAGCCGTTGCCTCGCTTCCCAGGTTGGCAAAAATCAGCCCGTTTGGGTTTTCCTTTCGAACAATTTCATAGGAAAGACGCTCTGATGGATCTTTTAATGCTGACATTTGCGATCCCACAGCAAGGGGAATTCCAGCCTGAGAAGCCGCTCGCGCAAGCGATTTATTAATCTCATATGTAAGTTTTCCGCCGCCGCCAGTCATTGCATTGATAAAAATCGGCGAACTGCTTGAAAGTTCGCCGATTTTTGTGGAAATATCTACTTGTTCTAATGCAAGATCGGGCAGACTGACGTGAACAAACGTAATATCATCAAGACCTGTTTCCCGCTTCTGGCCGATGGACAAGGCATGATTGATGTGTTGTCTTTTTCGTTCTGCTCGAGTCACGTTTATCACCAATTATTTTAGTTTATTCAGCTTATCTCCGATCAGATCTCCAAGCTGGAAGCCAGTGCTTGTTTCTTCCTTCGCTTGATATTGACGGTAATCTTCCTGGTCAGCTTTAGGCGTTTCTTCAAGTTCACGCATGCTTAATGAAATGCGCTCCTCATTTTCATTCACATCAAGAACCTTCACTTTTACAGTCTGTCCTTCTTCAAGGACTTCATGCGGCGTGCCGATGTGTTTATTGGAAATTTGAGAAATATGAACGAGACCTTCAACACCTGGAAGGATTTCAACAAAGGCACCGAAGCTTACAAGACGCTGTACAGTTCCTTCAAGCACATCGCCAGGCTTCACTTTTTCGCCGATTTGGTTCCAAGGTCCAGGCAGTGTATCTTTGATCGATAAAGAAATACGTTCATTATCACGGTCAACCGATAACACTTTCACTTTTACTTCTTGTCCCTCTTCAACAACGTCAGACGGCTTCTCTACATGAGAGTGGGAAAGCTGTGAAATGTGTACAAGTCCGTCGATGCCGCCAATATCAACAAACGCGCCAAAGTCAGTCAGGCGCTGTACTTTGCCATCAAGTACACTTCCAACTTCAAGAGACTGAAGAAGTTCTTGTTTTTTATTCGCTTGTTCACTTTCAACAACAGCACGGTGTGAAAGGATCACGCGGTTTTTATCACGGTCAAGCTCTACAACGAGCAGTGACAGTGTTTTTCCTTTATAGTCAGTGAAGTCTTCAACGAAATGTGCTTCAACAAGTGATGCCGGAATAAAACCGCGAACGCCGATATCAACGACAAGGCCGCCTTTCACGACATCTTTCACTTCAGCTTCAAACACTTCTTTTGTTTCAAATTTTTTCTCAAGGTCTTCCCAAGCGCGGTCTGCATCAACAGCACGTTTAGATAAAATCAAAGCATCGTCTTCCACTTTTGTTACTTTCAGGTCAAGCTCGTCGTCTACTTTAACAACATCCGATGCTTTCTCTACATGAAGACTTGATAATTCACTGATTGGAATAATACCGGATTGTTTGACATTGATAATTTCTACATCTACATGTTTGTCTTCTACCTTTGTCACAATCCCTTTAACTACATCTCCAACCTCTGGCACTTGAACATCAATTTGATTCATTTCCTCTGTCATTTGAATAACCTCCTTGGTCCAAACCTACACAGCTTAATTAAAACGGTTTGAAAGCTGAACATATAACATGCCCGCTTTTAGCCGAATATGTATTAAAGAATCATCCAAAAAAGTTTTTTGAATGATCAATAAAAAGTTTTATTAGTATTAACTTCTAATAAAAGGACAGGTTTGTCAAGCAATAACATTCTATCTTCGTTGAAAAATTCAAAAAAAGTGGCATTTGCCATCCTCAGCGGGACTTTTGCTCCACAGCCTCGAGGATTTTATCAGCTACCTCTTGAATGGAAAGCGATGTCGTGTCGATTTCAAGAGCGTCTTCTGCTTTACGCAGCGGAGATACTTCGCGCTCTGAATCAAGCTTGTCTCTTCTTGCAATTTCCTCAATTAATGTTTCGTAGTTGACATCAAAGCCTTTTTTCACATTTTCTTCATAACGGCGTTTCGCTCTCTCTTCCACAGATGCCAAAAGAAAGATTTTTACTTCTGCATTTGGCAGCACATGCGTCCCGATGTCACGACCATCCATGACGACGCCGCCTTTTTCCCCAAGCTGCTGCTGGCGTTTCACCATTTCTTCTCTGACACTTCTGTGCTTGGCCGCAATTGAAACTTGGTTGCTGATTTCATCTGTTCTGATCGCCTCAGTTACATCGGTGCCGTTTACAAACACTTTTTGTCCATCTTTTGTTGTAATCAGCTCAATGTCTGTCCGCTTTAGCAGCTCAGCCAGTTTTTCTTCATCTGTCAGATCAACGTTTTCCTGTAAAGCCGCGTACGTAATCGCCCGATACATCGCTCCTGTATCAATATATATGTACGATTTTTTCTCAGCCACAATTTTGGCAACGGTGCTTTTCCCCGCAGCTGCCGGGCCGTCGATTGCAATCGATAATTTCTTTTCCATAATTCCTCTCCTTGCTCTTTTCTCCTCTAAGGATTGTATCACGAACTTTATGAAAAAGGGTGAAAAATTGATGAATAATTAATGTTTGAAGGTTTCAATCCTATTGTTTTCCTCCATTTTATCCACCCCTTCATATTGAATCACTTTTGATACGTATGGTTCAATATGCTGATAGTGAAAAAGAAATTGGACACCAAGTAAAATGATGGCCTGAATGAACAATAATTTGATCAGCAGCCGTTCAAATGTTTTCATTGGAGCACCTCCATTACAAATAGTATGGAAGTGTTTGCCGATGTTTATTCCATTCGGGCCTTTCTTCTCTTATTTAACTGGCGCCTGATGCAGTATTGAAGCAAAGCCTGCTGGTCACCTGCTGCAATTTCTGAATACTCTAAAGTCATTTTTCGTTTTTCTGACTTGGGGTCATTAAAGATTCGTCTGACAACTGCTTCTGTTTCTATTTGACGTGTGTGCTCCTCTTCAGGAAGACGGATGATCAGGCGCAATGATTCCCCCGATTGAAAAGAAAGGCCATCAGCTAAAACCACGGCGATGCCGCCTGCACTGATGTTATAGGATAGTGTGCGGATCTCTTCTTCATTTCCCGGCTGAATTTGCACATCTAATACCGCATCAGTTCTTACATATTGGCGGCGCTGGATTCTTTTCATTTTTTCACGGGGAGGCATTTCAAGACAGATCATTTGAAGTTTGTCCTTCACTTTACCTTTTATACGGCTTATAAAGCGATAAGGAACTTCGTCTTTTCCCACAAACTCTACCGTTACTTCCATATCGTTATGTAAAATCACAGTTCGCCCTGTAACTACATCAACAGGATACGCGATCAAAAGTTCATTGTTTTCGATGCTGACCGCCTTGCTTTTTGCCTTTTTCAATTCATTTTCTTCTATATATTCTAAAAGTACATTTTCTCCAATCTCTATCATTGACTTCACTCTTTCGCATTCAATATACTCACGTTTTTATTAAAGCACGTAATGAAAAAAAGGAAAAGACATTTAGTCCTTTCCTCCTGTTTTTATAGGTCTTTATATATAGGTTCTGCATTTTTTAGTTTTTCAACCTTTTCTTCCGATCCGTCTTTGGCATTGATATACATTCTGAATGTGTCATTTTCAATTGTCCCAAGCATTTCGTAGCATAACACTTCTTGACCTAGTTCATTTGTAATCAAAGCGAGCCTTGTTTCTCTCACTTGTACATTTTTATTTAATTTAGACTTTGCCTCTGCTTCAGTAATTGCAGGCTTAGGTATGGTTCTTTTTCTGTGAGATGTGAGGAAGTCTCTTGCTGAAAAGCCGACAACCTCACCGTCATCCAAGGCCACTTTCATACGAATTGCCTCGGGGTACATCCGGACTTTATTTTCAACAGGAACATATGAAAATACACCGATTTTATCATATTGGGCACTTTCATCAATTTCCAAATCATCTGTTTCAAATCCGTTTTTCTTTAAAAATGCAAGCGCTCGGTTCGATCCGTCATTTAAACTGATTTTCTGATCTTTCACTTCTCTGTTTTGGATCAAGTATACCGGATGCCCGCCCTTCTTCGTAATATCCATATAAATCACTGCTTTATGGTCTGGGTCTTTCATGCTGATGCTATATACATCGCGATTTGTTTTTTTTCCGCTCTTTACCACTTTAATTGAATAATTGTCATCTGGGGCAAAGCGCTCAGCAATTTGTTTTGCTTCCTGTTCGGAAATTTGTTTTCCCTTCAGATGGCTGAAGCCTTTCTCTTCTTTTTTCGTACTGGTGAAACTCGGGCCAAGATCAGTGCCAGTGGAGAATGCACCAACATTTTTTTCGACTGTTTTAAAGCTGTTGATAATCGTATTATCACTTTGTTTTTCGTCAGAAGCCAGAGCCATTTCTACGTCCATCCAGCGAAGGTTTTTGCTCATGACAAGGTGCTGAACATGACGCAATTCATTTTGTATATCTTCGGACTGCTGATATAGCTTATTTAGTGATGTATACTCGTTTTTATCAAGCGGCTTTTGGTCCAAATCTCTGACTGACGTTTTATAGCTGAAATCGCCGATCTTTGATAATAGCTCTTCAGTTTTATTAAACGGCATTAATGTAAGCGGCAGCTGACTGACGCTGTTATGAGCTTCTGATGTAATCCTCCACACATCGATCAATGCAGGCGACAGTGATTTTTGGCTGTTCATGGCAAGTGTTGTTCCGATTTTATCATGAAGCTGATCCACCTGATAGGTAAGCTCATGAAACGCCCGCTGATAGTTATTTTCAGCATGAAGAAGAACTGCGTCTTTTTCCTGGTGTTCTTTGTATCCCCAGTAGCCTGTACCGACTATTGCAATACCAAGCACGGCGATTAAAATTCCTCTGATCATTTATCACACCTCTTTTTATGCTTTCTCATATCTGCTACTCACAGAAAATGTGTTTACCGATTCTTTTAATCTGCGGACGCCCCCAAATCCACGGACTTGTAGCCGTATCCGGATTAAAGTAGTAAAGTGCTTCCTCTGATGGGTCCCAGCCATTGATGGCATCCAGCACTGCTTCTCGTGCCGTTTCATTCGGCTGCATGTAAATTTGTCCGTCGGCTACTGCTGTGAAGGCAAGCGGCTCAAAAATAACCCCCGCTACTGAATTTGGAAATAACGGGCTGTTCAAACGGTTTAAAATGACTGCTGCAATAGCAACCTGCCCCTCGTACGGCTCGCCCCGGGCTTCGCCATAAACCGCTTGAGCAAGCAGCCTGATATCGTTGTTGGAAAATCCACCAGGCATGTTCGCTGCTACCGCATCCTGTTTTCTTGCTTTTGCTGGTGTATTGTTTTGCTGTTTATTCGCATTCGCTTTAGGCTTCTGCGTTGTTTTTTCCGCAGGCTGTTTCTGCCGTGCTTCTGCTTGTTGTCTTGCCTTTTGTGTTGCTGCTTTTGATGGTTTCGTCTGATACTTTAGCGGAATTTTTCCGTAATGCGTGAATGTATTCCCTTTATTGAGCTGTTCCATGACATATTCACGATAGTATTTTGATTTACATATTAAGGTTTGCTTTGTTTTAGCTCCTACAAGGCCGTCAACCTCTTTTAACCCGAATTGATCCTGAAAATTTCGAACTGCCCAGTACGTCCCCCATCCATAAACCCCGTCAATTTTTCCGTTATAATATCCGTTGTATTGAAGACGCGCCTGAAGCTCGACCACATCATCCCCTGTTGCCCCTCTTTGAATGACCTGATTCGAAAAGGCAGAGATCGTTTCAGTATTAATAAACGTCGTTATTGTAAAGGAAAAAAGGATGAGACATGCCATAATCGATCCTTTGGACTTCATCTTTTCAAGCCTCCTACTGCAAATTTTTAAGTGTAATCGTATTTTCTGTAACGAGGTTATTTTTATACACTCTTTCCTTGTTATCCCTCAGAACATAAAAACTGCACACAAAAAAGCCGCACGGTTGCTGTGCGGCTTCTATACTTGCATCATATTAACGGAACGGGCTTTTTTCGCTTTACGCAAACCAAACCACCATAAAAATACCATAAATGGAAGCATATAATAAATCCAATTGCTAAGCGCTGTTAGGATAAAATCATATGATCCATGCAAAAGGGATGGGACAACTAAAGAAAGAGTAAGCCACTTTACACGCGCCTTATCAGCGGAAAAACGGGCTTTTCCAAGGTAAAATCCCATTATAACGCCAATCAAGGCATGGCATGAAACAGGCAGCAGCGCCCTGACAAACGCATGCTCCACGCCGTGGCCAATTAAATAAAGAATATTTTCGAGGGTTGCAAAACCGAGTGATACACTTGCACCGTACACAATCCCGTCATAATGCTCATCAAAGTGGGCGTGCGGGTAAACACTGATCATCAGTATAAACCATTTTAATGATTCCTCCAAAAACCCCGAAGATAAAAAAGAAACGAAAAAGCTTCCGCCTCCTACATTCTCTTTTTCAAGTACATACTGGATAAACATGATGGGAAATACAAGAACAACCCCGAGAAAAAACGACCGTAGCACCATATGTACAGGTTCATTATCATACTGATCTTTTAAATAAAAATAACTTAATAACGCGATGCCGGGGGCAATTCCTGCAGAGATGATTGCAAACATCAGGCAACCTCTTTCCTTTATATTCCTACATCTATCCTACCATGTTGTTTAAAATTTTACATCTGTCTGCACTTAAAAAAACAAAAAGAGCATACGAATGCATCATATGCTCCTCATCTTTAATGGTTTTCTCTTTTGGCGATTTCCGCTGCGATATGCCCCCCGTGAAACCTGCCGTTTTCAATAAATATTTCATTTGCATTGTTTCCCGCAGCAATAACACCGGCAATAAAGACACCTTCAACGTTCGTTTCCATCGTTTCTTCGTTGAAAAATGGACGCCCTGTTTCTTTATCAATTTCAACACCAATTTTTTCAAGAAATTGATGATCGGGATGATAGCCTGTCATGGCAAATACAAAATCATTTTTAATGGTAATGAGTTCTTTCTCTCCGGAGCGAAACACAACTTCATTCTCGGTGATTTTTTCGACACAAGCTCCAAATTCCATACGGATTGTACCGTTTCTGACGAGAGCTTCAAATTCCGGCAGAATCCACGGCTTAATGCTCGGAGAATACTCATTGCCCCTATATAAAACTGTGACACGCGCCCCAGATTTCACGAGTTCAAGGGCGGCGTCCACGCTTGAATTTTTCCCGCCGATGACAACAACATCTTTATCAAAATACGGGTGGCCTTCTTTAAAATAATGAAATACTTTCGGCAAATCCTCACCGGGTACGCCCATATAGTTTGGATGATCATAATAGCCTGTGGCGATGATACAATATGGCGTCGTGTAGGTCTCTTTTGACGTCTCAATAACGAATGTGTTATTTTGCGTTTTCGTCACTTTACGCACCATTTCAAACGCATTAACACGGATGTTTTTCCGTTTAACGACTTCCCGGTAATACGATAAAGCCTGAATTCTGACAGGCTTCCTGTTCTCTGTAATAAATGCCACATCTCCGATTTCGAGCTTTTCACTTGAACTGAAAAAGGTTTGATGCGTCGGGTAATTGTAAATACTGTTAACGACATTGCCTTTTTCGATGACGAGGGCATCAATGCCAATTTGTTTTAGGTGAATGGCAGCAGATAGTCCACAAGGTCCTCCGCCTATAATAATTGCTTTTTCTTGAATCATTTCTGTCAACTCCTGCGATTGGCATTTCACTTCATATTTTCTATTTCCGAATAAAAAAATCTCCTATTTTATCATAGGAGATTTTTTATTTTTATGCAAATCATCAACTTATATCCAGCCTCTAAAACGCGAAGCTTCAGCCATTTTGCGAACGCCGACCATATATGCAGCGAGCCTCATGTCAATTCTTCGGTTGTTAGCCATTTCGTAAATATTGTTAAATGATTTGACCATCATTTTTTCTAATTTTTCTTCTACCTCTTCTTCACTCCAGTAGAAGCCTTGGTTATTCTGAACCCATTCAAAATAAGAAACTGTTACGCCACCGGCACTTGCCAGCACGTCTGGTACAAGCAGAATGTCCCGGTCTGAAAGAATTTTTGTTCCTTCAAGCGTTGTTGGTCCGTTCGCTGCTTCAACGACAATTTTAGCCCGGATATTATGGGCATTTTCTTCTGTAATTTGATTTTCAATCGCAGCAGGAACGAGAATATCACAATCCAGCTCCAGCAGCTCTTGGTTGGTAATGGTATCGTTGAAAAGCTTTGTTACGGTACCGAAGCTGTCGCGTCGGTCGAGTAAATAATCGATATCAAGGCCTTCCGGATCATAAAGTCCGCCATACGCATCTGAGATGCCGACAACTTTTGCCCCCGCATCATGCATAAATTTTGCCAAATAGCTTCCCGCGTTTCCGAAGCCTTGGACAACGACACGCGCACCTTTAATATCGATGCCTCTCTTCTTAGCCGCTTCTTTAATACAGATGGTAACACCTTTTGCTGTCGCAGATTCTCTCCCGTGAGATCCGCCAAGCACAAGCGGTTTGCCTGTAATAAATCCAGGCGAATTAAATTCATCAATTCTTGAATACTCATCCATCATCCAAGCCATGATTTGTGAGTTTGTAAATACATCCGGTGCCGGCACGTCTTTTGTCGGGCCGACAATTTGGCTGATCGCTCTGACATACCCTCTGCTCAGACGCTCCAGCTCTCTAAACGACATATCCCTTGGATCACAAACAATTCCGCCTTTACCACCGCCATATGGAAGATCAATTATGCCGCATTTTAAACTCATCCAAATTGAAAGCGCCTTCACCGCCTTCACCTCTTTTTCTGTTACGTTCGGGTGAAAACGTATCCCGCCTTTCGTTGGACCGACAGAGTCATTGTGCTGCGCACGATATCCTGTGAAAATCTTTACTGAACCGTCGTCCATACGAACAGGTATTTTTACCGTTAATAATCTCATCGGCTCTTTTAACAATTCGTATACCTCTTCGGGATATCCCAATTTTTCCAGAGCCTTATGTATTACGGTTTGGGTTGATTTTAATACATCAAGTTTGTCCTCTTCTGTATGACCGGTGTTTCGATCGGCTGCCATTTGAGTTAACCTCCTAGAATCTTCTGTTTCTCACATGCTCCCTTTCAGAGAATAGTATACACCTTCATATGATCTGTGCATAGAATAAACGTTATGTTTTTCCATGTTTTTTAACGAAAAAAAACTGCTGAAATCAGCAGTTTTCCGTTGCATTCTTATGAAAAATGAGTTTGTATCGTTTCTACGGCATTACCGTCCATAATGAGCTTACCATACTCTTGCAGGCGATAAATCGTTAAAGTTGTCGGATTGCCGTATTCAGCCAGAACCGCCACAACCCCTTCAGCCGTATGTGACCCTAGATCTTCAAGGCTTAAAAAGTACTGCCCGTCATAGTGGTAGACAGTTCCCCCTGTGATACCGATTCGCTGTAAGCTTTCTGAAAGCTGAATGATATCTTCAAAGGAATGGAATTGATATATGATGTCCGCGCTTTCATCAAGCTTGACTTGCATTTCGATGTAATCATCATCATACTCATCGTCTTCTGAATCGGCGTCTTGGTTCTTTGTTACAATCACGACCATCCCTTGTGCTTGGAGAGAATACACTTCCACTGCAATCGGTCCATTCGCTTCAAAGCCGAGCTCTGTATTTGCTTCATTCATCATATCTTTAAATAACTGGTGGACTTTAAATGAGTCCTTCCAGAGGTCTTCTTTTGTCAATCCCCGGTCTGTCAAATCATCGAGGGTTAAAAAGATTTTGATCTTATTATAATTCAGACGCTCAAGCCGCATAACGTTCCCTCCTGCCTCTACTTGCACACAAATCATATAACACATTATATGAGATGATGAGTCATAGGTTCTTAATTGTTATCAGTTTACACTGAGTTCACTAGTAAGACAAGCACAATGCAGTTTTTATTGCCATACGGATTTTTGCTTTTTAGAAGTTATTCTGGCCCGCAAAGAGTCACAATGTGAGTTTCAGGCTCAGCACCTAAACGAAGAGGCACTTTTGTCGTGCCGTAGCCGTTGCTGATCAGATATGCCGCGTTTTTAACAATACCTGTTTTCCCCAGTTCATAAGGACCGAATTTTCCAAACCTGATCTGGCCTCCATGGGTATGTCCGCTGAGTATCACATCAATACCGTCATCTTCATTGATTTGTTCATGAATCTCCGGATTATGGCAAACCAGAATATTCAGCTGGCTTTCATCAAGTTCTTTGATGGCTTCCTCATAATGATCCATCTCCATCCTGATATCATCAACCCCCGCAATCGCAATCGTATGCCCATTGTATGAAAACGGGACTGACTCATTTCTCAGAGTGATGACGCCGTGCGCTTTAAATATGGAATACAGCTTATGCTGCCTGACTTCATAATCATTATTCCCCCACACAAACACGATAGGGACCCCGAAATGTACGAGCCTTTTGATGTTTTCCTCGATTCTCGCACTGGGCACCCCGCCCTCAGCTAAATCACCGCCGATTATAACCAAGTGGGGGGCATGGCTTCGCGCTTTTTCTAAAAGGTCTTGATCGATGAGACGTTTGTGAATGTCTGAAATAAAAAAGATTGTCAGAGGCGGCTTGCCCTTCATCTTTGATAAAGGAAACGTATGTGTCTTCAAATGATTGCCTTTTGCTGTTGCATACATTTTTGCCGTCATTGCCGCTGCCGCAACAGTTAGTACACCGGCAATTTTCACTGATAGCTTCATAAAAAACTCTCCATTCTTTTTAGAACTTATCAATAAGACGGACAATAAAAAAAGACGTTTCTATCGTTTGAGAAAACGCCCCATTTTATTTACTTTCAAAATATAGATTAATGTCATATTTGTGCTTCATCATATGAAAAACAGACTCTCTCGCCTTCCATTTATCGGGCTGCGGCCAGAGATCAGTGCTTTTCTGAATAATTTCACATCTCAGTTTATGGAAATCAGTCTCGGATTTTTCTTCCTTTTTCTTGAAATAATATGAAGTGCAGTAGGCAAAAGCGGTTGCCAGCATCCAAAATAAATAAAAGGTATGGCTAAGTATTTCTTGAAGTATAAGCTGAGGCTCCGGGCTTTTGATCATGATCATAACACATAATAAGCCTAGGCAGATAAGTGAAGCCCATCGCCATCTGCGGCATTGTGCTGCATAATTTTCGAATTTTTGTTTTCGTTTTACCAGCGCTTGGAGCATCTGTTTGGTCGGCGCGTCTGTAAACTGATCCAGCTGATTCCATAAGGATTCCATACGCTTCACACCTTGTCCATTTTCATTGCTACAATATATGAACGTAAAATAAAAATAATACCCTATTCATCCATTAAAGGGATGTCCAAAACTTGTCCGGTGTAAACATCATTTCCATTCAGATGATTATATGCTCGAATTTTTTCTTCTCCTGTCCGGCTTTTATAATACTTCATGGAAATGCGGTATAGCGTTTCTTTCTTTTGGACGGTGTGCTTGACAACGCGATTCGGCACATTTTGAACTGGCTCAGCTGGCTGTTCTTGCTGTTGTACTGTTGATTGGGAAGAGGAAGCAGCCGCGGCGGTTGCTTCCTCCTTATTTGGCGAGTCTTCTTTTTCCGCTACAGCAGTCTGTTTCTTATCAGCAGCTGTTTGCTCTTTTGGCTTGGAATCTTCTGGCTCTTTTTTTGACTCCTTCTGCAGTGCGGTTTCTTTAGTGTCTGCGGTATCGTTTTTATCCTCTGATTTCGGGACAACCTCATATTTGCTTTGGCTGCTGTCAATAAAAACATCTTCATAATCGTCATGATTATCCGGGTGGCTCTTTAGATAAAATAAGGTGACTAAAACGATAACCGGCACAAATACAAATATTACTGCGAGTACTGTGAATAATGGCGTTTTTGTTTTGCCTTGCTTTTTTTTCTGTTCTCTTTGATTTTTTACAGATTGTCTTGTCGGAAGGCTTTCTCCATCATCGACATAATCGTCCGCCAATGCGGCGTTTTGATCTTCATAAAGATTCTGGGCTTTTCTTCTCTCTACTCTCGACATGTTCGTCATGTTTATCCCTCCTCACATGTTCAAAACGAATCTGACAGGCAAACACGGCATCAATGATAAAATGCGCCGTCATCGGAACAAATAAGTTGCCGGTCCATTCATACATCAGACCGAGCAAAAAGCTGATTGCTGTCACCATAATAAATAACAGCCATTTTGACAAATACCGAAAGTGCAGAGCGGCAAATATAAGGCTGGCCGTCCATAAACCGATATGAGTCTGCAGCACTCCTCTGAATAACATTTCTTCCGCGAAAGCAATCAGAAGCGTTAAAAATATAATATGAGGGATTGACCTCTTACTGAATATTTTTTTATTGATTCCGCCGTCATCATATAAATGAGACGGAAACCATTTCATTACTGCCATATCGGCTAAAATAACAATAACAGCTATAGAAACACCATACCAGATGATTCGCATATCGCGAATGTCCCAGAGCTTTAATACGTCCCGTACATCCTCAAAAAAGAACAGTCCTGCTGCAGCAGCGGCAAAGATGATGAGTAGCTGCGTCAAATATAACTGCTTCAGCATATCATGGTCAGTCATATGCTGAATATAATCTTTTTGCTGTTTCAGTTCAGCTCACCTACAGTCTGCAAGCTGAATATCCGGTGCAATTCCGAACTCCAGCTGTCTAATGGCGCCATTTTACTCCGTTCCCCTTTTTGTTCATACAAGGATAAATCAAAACCGCAATGTGAACAGCACGGGAGGTTTCCGTCATCAGGCTCGTATGATTCATCAAAGTAGGTTAACAGTGCCTGCCTTAAACAGCCGTCACGCTGAAGCAAAAATGATACACGGTGCATTTTTTCCAGCTTCAGCTCCATGCGATATGAAATTTCTTTCTTCATCAGTTCAACTGATGTTTTTCCCTGCATAAAGAGATGAATCATCATACGGGCCTGTGTCTCTCCGACGCCATACTGAAGTAATACGTCACGCAGCCTTCTCTCATCCCGCTCCTCCGTCTTCTCTAGCACACGGATTACGTCGGCGATTTCTTCAGCTGTGACACTCTCCATCTGGATAATTTGTTCCTGCAATTCAAAATCCCCTGGCGCCCGCAGCAAAATGCTGACACTCGGCTTTCCGTCGCGTCCCGCTCTGCCGATTTCCTGCATAAAAGCTTCTGCCGTCTGCGGGAGATGAAAATGAATCACATATCTGATATCAGGTTTATCGACACCCATTCCAAACGCATTCGTACAACATATCACATCAAGCTGGTTATGAATAAACTGCTGCTGAATTAAAATCCTGTCCCCTGACTCCAAACCGCCATGGTAAAAGTCGGCTCTGCTGCTCGTTTTGCTTTTAATTTCACCCGCTAATTCCTTAGCCCATTTCCGTGTTGGACAATAAACAATTCCCGGACCTTGCAGGTTTTCAACCAGCTGAATGACCCTATCTATTTTTTCGGCAGTATCCGCCGCATTTTCAACCCTCAGTGCGATGTTTGGGCGGTTGACTGAGTTGAGATGGCGTACAGCATGCTGCAGCTCCAGCAGGTTCATGACATCTTGCAGCGTTTCCTTTGTAGCCGTGGCGGTCAATGCCAGAACGGGTGGGTGTCCAAGTTTTTTTCTCAGCTGTCCGAGCTTTGAATAATCAGGCCTGAAGTCGTGTCCCCATTCAGAAATACAATGCGCTTCGTCAATAACAAATAGGCTAATCGGAACGCTTTTCAATTTTTCCAATACATATGGAGACTGTAAAGCTTCAGGAGACAAGTACAAAAATTTATATCGATGAATATGTTCTAAAACAAATTGTCTTTCCTGCCTGTTAAGCATGCTGTTCAAAGCTGCAGCACGCTTTTCCCCCCGGGCTTTGAGCTGCTGCACCTGATCCTCCATTAAAGAAAGCAGTGGAGAAACGATTAATACCATGCCATCAAGCATATAACCAGGCAGCTGGTAGCAAAGCGATTTCCCTCCCCCAGTCGGGAGCATTGCAATGGTATCCTTCCCGCTGAGTATGCTTTCAATAATGTCCTGCTGCCCTTTTTTAAAGGAAGTAAAACCAAAAAACTGATATAACGTTTGCTGTAATTTAGTCATATTGCTGCACCTGCTTTGTCAATGCCAGTCTGATTTGAAAGTAGCTGAACCGCTGTTCCAGCCCGTCGCGAATTTGTTTGATTTTATTCGTCCGCATCCGTTTGGCAAACTCTGCGATTTGAAGCTGGTCTTCTGCTGATACATAGTCATTAATCATAAACGCAGGCTCATGGAGAGAAATCTCGACAATGTGGTCTTCAATCGTCGCTGTTTTCAGCTTTCTGATTTCAGCAATTCGCTGTATCGGAAACCCTTGTTTGACCATCTGCCATGTTTTCCTCGTCGACTCTGTCAGGGCATTATCTAAGTGCACATCAGAAAGGAGATCCTTTAACAAAGCATCTTCACACTCCGGAAGAGAATGAATAAAATAATGTACCGAAGCCCAAAACATGATATAGACATACCATTCGTCTTCTTTCAGCGTATCAGCAAGCTGCCTGCTCGTATAACCGATCCGATGGTGCGAGGTTAAGGAGTAGACAAAAATTTGCGCTGCTTTGTTTTCAATCTTTTTCAAATGCGCCTCAAGCATGGCAAAAAGGCTTTTTGCCATCTCTATATGATCCGTATGCCGGGACAGGTATTTCTTTACCCAGTGAAGTGTCTTATGATCCTTTGTGACAGGGATATACTGCCTGCTCCCTTGCTGTTTATGGGATAGGACCTGCACAAGCAGCGAAAGCCTTTTCCAAAGCACGCCGGCAGCCTGCTGATAATGAGCGCCGTGACAATGAACGGGCCAAGGCCGCTCGCTAAGGGCATGTCTCAAAACTGCTGCGCCGCTGGCTGTCACTTTGTATGTATCTGATTCAGACATTGGCGCGAGATATGAATGCTTTTCAAGCTTGTCAAGCGACGCAGAAATATCGCTTCTCGAACATTTTGCCGCCATTCCAAAGTATTTTGCAGTCTGAAATAAGCCGGCATCTTGAATGGTCTGTGACGATCTCTTGCCTTTGAATAGGTGAAAAACAGCGCTTCCCGACCGTTCCCCGTTTATTTTGCAAAGACAATCGAGAACCATAATATCGAAGTAATTTAATGACAACCTATCCACCTACATTCTTCCTGACAAAAATCGTTGATTTGCTCTTTTTATTTTAACAGATTTCAAACAGAAATCGACGTTTAAAGTCATCATTAAGGGGGATGTTATGTAGATAACCCCTTATGTGATAAGCATTCTCAATCATTTTTCTGTTGAAATGTGGCAGCAACATCATTACAATAAGTAAGAGGAATAGGTGTTAAATTGATTAAATATAAAGATTGATCCATTTGTTCCACCAAGAACAATCTGGGAGGTTTTATTCATGGCAAAGTACACAATCGTAGACAAAGATACATGTATTGCATGCGGCGCTTGCGGAGCTGCTGCACCAGACATTTACGATTACGATGATGAAGGCATCGCGTTCGTAACGCTTGATGAAAACAAAGGTGTTGTCGAAGTTCCTGAGGTACTGGAAGAAGATATGATTGACGCATTTGAAGGATGCCCTACTGATTCCATCAAAGTGGCGGATGAGCCATTTGAAGGCGACCCGCTTAAATTTGAATAGAAGTAACTAAAAAAAGCTCCCGAACGGGAGCTTTTTTATTTAATGGATATGTGCACTTCGCTGCTGCTCAATCCATGGCTTAAGCTTGATAAAAATTAGTGAGAATACAACCGTAATTACAATACCTTTTATCATGTTAAACGGCAGGATACCTGCGACGACTGCTGTTTTTAGCGCGCTGTCGGATAATGCCGGTGAATGTAAAAACCACGTGTATGCCGGAAGAATCAGAACATAATTTAAAATACTCATTAAAATGGTCATCGCTGCAGTTCCCAAAAGCAGGCTGACAGCCAAGCCCTTTGCTGAGTTGAGTTTTTTAAATAAGAAAGCAGTCGGTAATATAAAGAGTGTTCCTGCAATAAAATTCGCAACTTGCCCTACAGGAACTCCGGCCATGCTTCCCTGAATGATATACTGAAGAACATTTTTTATCGCTTCTACGGCAATACCCGCCAAAGGTCCGTAAATCAGAATGGCAATAATTGCGGGAACGTCGCTAAAATCGATTTTTAAATAATCCGGAAGACCCGGAAACGGGAAATTTAACAGCATCAAAACAAATGCAATGCTGCTCAGCATGCTGACCACAACTAATTTTTTTACTTTCACTTCATTCTCTCCTTTTCGATCACATCTTACTCGAAAACGGAAAGGTTCTTTTCCAGCCAATAAAAAAACCGCTTCATATATAAAAGCGGGGTTTCGAAAATTAGGCTAGGCAAAGAAACGTTTGAAAAATTCAATTTCAAAACGCTTATGAACCTCCATCTTCTCCCATCCAGACTGTACTGTCGGCTCCGGAATCTCACCGAATCCTGCTGTAAAGACAGCTCGCGGGCTTAGAGCCATTGGCTCATCACCGCCGGTAGGGAATTTCACCCTGCCCCGAAGATTGATCATATGAAATTTAATTACATTATAAACGATAACTGGTTGGCTGTATAGAGAATTGCTTCAAATTAAATATATTACCTGCAAGCTGTCAGATCATTGATTTATTAGGCTTTACTTTTATCCTTTACTGCGTCAATACACGTTGACACTCTTTTGAGAATATGTTAAATTATCAGATATTTAGTTTGTCAATTTAGGAGGAAATCTAACGATGTTTCGAGTATTGGTCTCAGACAAAATGAGCAACGACGGTTTACAGCCACTTATTGAATCAGACTTTATTGAAATCGTTCAAAAAAACGTAGCAGATGCAGAAGATGAATTACATACTTTTGATGCTCTTTTGGTGCGAAGCGCGACAAAAGTAACAGAAGACCTTTTCAACAAAATGACTTCTTTAAAAATTGTCGGAAGAGCCGGTGTCGGTGTCGATAATATCGATATTGATGAGGCTACGAAACACGGGGTAATCGTGATCAATGCTCCGAACGGCAACACCATTTCGACAGCTGAGCATACATTTGCAATGATCTCTTCTTTAATGAGACACATTCCGCAGGCTAATATCTCAGTGAAATCCAGAGAGTGGAACCGCACAGCTTATGTCGGTTCAGAGCTTTATGGAAAAACGCTTGGTATTGTAGGATTAGGCCGAATCGGAAGTGAAATTGCACAGCGTGCGAGAGCGTTCGGTATGACTGTGCACGTTTTTGATCCTTTCTTAACGGAAGAAAGAGCGAAAAAAATCGGCGTAAACAGCCGTACATTTGAAGAAGTGCTTGAAAGTGCGGATATCATTACCGTTCACACGCCTTTAACAAAAGAAACAAAAGGCTTATTGAATAAAGAAACGATTGCAAAAACGAAAAAAGGCGTTCGCTTAATTAACTGTGCGCGAGGCGGAATTATCGATGAAGCAGCACTTCTCGAAGCTTTGGAAAACGGGCATGTTGCGGGAGCAGCGCTTGACGTTTTCGAAGTCGAACCGCCAGTTGACAACAAACTTGTTGATCATCCATTAGTCATTGCCACTCCTCACTTGGGAGCATCAACGAAAGAAGCACAGCTCAATGTCGCCGCCCAAGTGTCAGAAGAAGTTCTGCAGTTCGCAAAAGGCCTGCCTGTCATGTCAGCTATCAACCTGCCTGCCATGACAAAAGATGAATTTGCTAAAATTAAGCCTTACCATCAAATTGCAGGAAAAATTGGCAGCCTTGTATCACAGTGCATGAAAGAACCAGTACAGGATGTTGCCATTCAATATGAAGGCACAATTGCTAAACTTGAAACATCGTTCATTACAAAAGCCCTTCTGTCAGGCTTTTTAAAACCGCGCGTAGACTCTACTGTTAATGAGGTCAATGCCGGGGGTGTCGCAAAAGAACGCGGCATTAGCTTCAGTGAAAAAATTTCCTCTTCTGAATCTGGATACGATAACTGCATCAGCGTAAAAGTGACAGGAGACCGCAGCACCTTTACTGTAACGGCTACGTATATTCCTCATTTCGGAGAACGAATTGTCGAGATCAATGGATTTAATATTGATTTTTATCCGACTGGTCACTTGGTGTATATCCAGCATCAAGATACAACAGGTGTCATCGGCCGAGTAGGACGTATTCTCGGAGATAATGATATTAACATTGCAACTATGCAGGTTGGCCGTAAGGAAAAAGGCGGAGAAGCCATCATGATGCTTTCCTTTGACAGACATCTGGAAGATAAAATTGTGAAAGAACTAACAAATGTCCCTGATATTGTGTCTGTGAAGCTCATTGATCTGCCATAATTAAAAAAACTCAAGCTATATAGCTTGAGTTTTTTTATTGTTCTATCCCCGTGTGTTTTTATGCAAAATATCTAAGACACTCCTTAGCTCAGAAACAGGAATTTGGCCTGGTGCGGACGCCTCTTCTCCAGCTCCAAAAGTACAAGCCGATCCAAAAACCTCACCGCTCAGCCTGCTGATGAGCCCTGTTGCAGCCATTGACATTGTAATAATGGGGCGGTCTGCATATATTGTTTTCATTGTATACGTCGCATCAAGCAGTGTTAGGAGATCTCCAGTATCATTCGGCATGACAGCCATTTTTGGAATATGCGCGCCTAAGTCCTGCATTTTTCGAAGTCTGGAAATAATTTCATCTTTTACAGGTGTTTTTTCAAAGTCGTGATTTGACATCACCACATAGACGTTGTTTTCTTCCGCCAGCGATACTAACGCTTTTACATTTGCATCTCCTGAAAATAATTCGATGTCTATCAGATCGATGTCTTTTGTTTGGATTGCCGATTCCAGCAAAGCAAGATAGGAGCTTTCGTCCATCTCCATGCTCCCGCCCTCTTTGTGGGTTCTGAATGTAAATAGAAATAGCTTGTCTTCTAAAGATTTACGAAGCTTAGAAATGAGCTTTGTGACCGCTTCTCTGTCATTCGCTTTTTCAAATACGTCGACTCTCCATTCAACAATGTCCGGATTCAGTAATTTTACTGCCTCTGCTTCATTCAGAATTTGTTTTTCCGTCTTTCCCATCAGCGGAATGATGATTTTCGGCATCCCTTCCCCGATGGAAACTCCTTTAATCGTTAACACGTTCACTCGTCTCAAATCCTTTCAATCTTTACCTTGTTTTATTATACACGTACAACTTTTTTTTGAAAATTTCTATTATATGAATAGCAACTAAAAAAGAGCCTTAAAGGGCTCTTTTTAGTTTAAGGAAATCGGATTTGGAGCAGCTGGCACCGGAATTGCATCTGATATGTCATATTTGCCGATTTTTTTCGTTCTGGTTTCCGTAAAGGTCACTTCTGTGAAGCCAAACTCTTTTGCAGTCAAAAGTAGTCCCTCAATCATTAAAATACCGGCAATAGAATCATCAACTTCTGACTCCTTTGAAAAGCGGATATATAAGTGTTTCTGTTTCTTCGTTACAGATTGGACAGCACCCGCTTGAATAAGAGGTGTCGTATCTTCTTGGCTGCTCGATTCCATTTCCTTAATCGCTTCTTTTACTGTATCAAAAGAATGATTTGACGGAACGAGAAAGTCTTGTCCTTGTTTATTTTGGTACAAGTAGTAGGATCGTTTTGACTGTTTGGGAATCGAAATTTCCGTAAAAGTGCCATATGAGCCAATCCGAACCCCAGTCTCATTTTGATCCGATAAAAATTTGACTTTTTCATAAGGACTCCATTTTAAGGATTCTTTAAGCAATTTTTTTAACAGTGTATCATCTTTTATAGAAAATGCCGTAGCTGGCTGATGGACTCGTATACTTAATTCCTTCTGCTTTGGTTTTTCCTTTATTTCTACTTCATCTATGAAGGTTGGAATTGTAATGGCATGATCAAGGATGCCCAATTCACTACTTTCAAACAGCATATCCTGGATCGTTTGGTCTGCATTTGTTTTTTGAATGCTGACGGGTATGATTGCAGATGTATCGGCATCAGCAACCGCTACAGTGATGTAATTGTCTTGTTCCTTTTCAGGAACGACAAACGATGTCTGATCCAAGGACGATGCAGCTTTTGGGCTGTCTTCTGTCTCAGTTTTCGTTACTGCGTTCTCTTGGGACGCTTCTTTTTGTTGAGGCTGTGCCTGATCAAAGAAATGAGGAGAAATAATGAAGGCGATATAAACCGCAATTGCAGCGGCACACGCGGGGCCAATCCACCTGACAGCGGGCTTATTTTTACGCTTTGCCATCGTCAGCCGCTTGTAAATATCCTGAGGCGAACGATGGTCTTTAACTGCCGGAAGTTGACTTAACAACTCCTTTATCTGTTCTTCGTTCCATTCTGACTTCATCATCCATTAGCTCCTCCCTCAAAAGCTCCATATGTTTCCGAAGTACTTTGAGCCCTCTGTGTTGGGTCGTTTTTACTTTGCTTTCCGAGAAGCGCAGAGCCTTGGCTGTTTCCTGTATTGAATATCCCTGAATAAACCGCAAGATAATCACAGCTCTTTGATCGATTGTACATTGATCAAGCGCAGCATAAATTTCCCGGACATTTTCATGTTGAACCGCAAGTTCGTCCGGCAGCAATTGCTGATCCCTGACATCCTGTGTATCCCAGTCAAATGTACCGAGTATACGCTGTCTGATTGTTTGCTGTTTACGGAACCAGTCTATCGCAACATGGCGTGCGATAGACAAAAGCCATGTTTTTTCACTGCTTCTTCCTTCAAACGTATGATAAGAATTTAATACCCGGATATAAACCTCTTGAAGAAGGTCTTCTGTCTGGTTTTTATCCTTTACCATATAAAATAAAAATTGGTACAAATCTTGATGATATGTATCATATAATAATTGAAAGGTTTCTTCCATTTGAAACCCCTCCGTTCACTTTTTTGTCGTATGAATAGCTTGAAAAGTTACATTACAACTATATTACGAGTAACTGGAATTTGGAAGGGAATTTATATTAACATATCCTTAAATTTTATTAATGTTGGCTATTAAAAAAACACCCGCTCAGTCAGCGGGTGTTTCTTATGGAACAAGATTCTTCGGCAAATTCAGACTCGATTTTACCGTTTTGTCGGAATATAAAAAGAAAATGTTGTTCCTTTATCTATTCGGCTGTGCACAGTAATTGATCCGTTGTGGGCTTCCACGATATTTTTAACGATAGCCAGCCCTAACCCGGTTCCTGCTCTGCCCCTTGTCCGCGCTTTATCTGCCTTATAAAACCGCTCAAAGATAAATGGCAGATCTTCTTCCGGTATGCCAGACCCGGAGTCTTTGATATCAATTTTCAATCCATCCTTCACAGAATGGACTGAAATGGAGACACTGCCGCCGGCTGAAGTATGCCGCAGCGCGTTATCAATCAAATTGGTAAATACCTGCTCCATCTTGTCTTCATCAAACATAAATTCCTCTTCTGTGAGAGAAATGTCATGATCTAAAGCAATATTTTTTTCTTTCGCAACACCGGAAAACTTCCGAATGATCTTTTCTAAAAACTCATTCACATTGATTTTTTCATAATGTAAGCCTGTATGGCCTGATTCCATTCGGGCTAAATCAAGCAAATCATTAACTAAACGGCCCATTCGGAGCGATTCGTCATAAATGATTTGGGCAATTTCTTTCCGGTCTTCTTCAGAGCTTGCAATGTCATCGACAATTGCTTCACTGTATCCCTGAAGCATGGAGATCGGTGTTCTCAGCTCATGACTGACATTTGCGATAAAGTCCTCCCGCAGCTTATCAAGGCGGCGTTCTTCTGTCATGTCACGCAGTACGGCAACCGCTCCTCTGACGTGCGATTCCGCATAAAGCGGCGACATCAAAAGCACCCATGATCTGCCTTGAAGCGTCATCTCAATCATTTGTTCTTTTTCAGTGCTGACAGCGTTTTGAAACAGCTCTTTTGCTTCAGGCGGAAGATTGTCGCCTTCTTTGATATTCATGTTCTGTTCATAATACCAAGCCTGAAGAAAACGTTCAGCCGGCGGGTTGGTCACAAGAATCGTACCGTCAATATTAATGGTAATAACCCCGTCAGCCATACTGCTCAAAATGTTAGAAAGCTGCTCTTTTTCTTGATTGAGCGCATTGATATGAAAGTTAAGCTGCCGGCCCATTTGATTAAAAGCGGTCGCCAGTTCACCGATTTCATCCTGAGTTAAAATCGGGATTTTTGTATCGAACTTGCCCTTCGCCAAATCCTGCGCGCCTTCTCTCATTTTTCGGAGAGGGTACGTGACCCTGCTTGATAAAAAGAATGCGAAAAATGTGGTCAGCACAATCGCAATTCCAGCGGCAAGAAAAATATAGCGGGTCGTATGTTTTGTTGTATCTTTAACGGCAAGCAAAGACTGGGATAAAAAGACCATGCCTTTCTTTCCGTCTTTTTCATACGGGACACCTACAATCAGGCGTTCATTATCCGTGTCTGTATCGCTCAGTCCCGTCCGTTTGCTTACTTTTTTATGGTCTTTGAGAGCTTTATTTAAGTCTTTGTCATGCTGTATTTGCTCAACCGTAATAGACGACAGGCGATTTTTATCATTCGGAGAATACCAGTGGTTCTTCTCATCCTGGATGATGGCAATGCTTGTTAAGTTATCAGCGAGTTCCCAAGTGATTGACCTTGCCAGTGCCTGGTCCTCGTGATTTTCTAGGATGACAGCAACTTTATTCGCAAGCTGTGTTAAATCATTCTCAGCTTCTTCCACATGGTAGTTTTCAATAAACTCCAGCAAAAGAACCGTTAAAATGAACAATACGATCAAGACGAGTGAAAGGATCGTAAACCACAGCTTGCCTACTACGCTTTTCCAAAATTTCATTCAGCGCCGACCTCAAATTTATAACCTACACCCCATACGGTGACAATTTTTTTCGCAGCTTCCGGAGATACCTTGTTCAGCTTCTCTCTCAAGCGTTTGACGTGAGTGTCCACTGTCCGTAAATCACCAAAAAACTCATATTGCCACACTTCTTTCAGAAGCTTTTCCCGATCATACACCTTGTCAGGCGTTTTCGCTAAGAAATATAGAAGCTCATACTCTTTTGGCGTCAGGCTCACTTCTGTTCCATCAGCTGTTACGCGGTGAGCATCATGGTCTATTGACAGATGTGAAAACACGAGCACATTTTTCGTCGGTGTATTGGCATTGAAATAAGAGGTTTGGGATGCTCTTCTCAAAAGGGCCTTTACACGCAGCACGACTTCTCTCGGGCTGAACGGCTTAACAATATAATCATCTGTTCCCGCTTCAAACCCCTGCACCCGGTTTGCTTCTTCTCCTTTTGCGGTCAGCATAATAATGGGTGTCGCTTTTTTTTCACGAATTTGCCGGCACACTTCAATTCCATCAGTCCCCGGCATCATCAGATCAAGCAAAATTAAGTCATAATTGGCTTCAAGCCCTTTGGCAATGGCTTCATCACCATTTTCAGCTTCATCTATAGCATAATTTTCACGTTCAAGATACATTCTTAAAAGGCGGCGAATTCTGGCTTCGTCATCAACTACTAATATTTTTGTTTCGTTCGTTTGGTCCATGTTTTCCCCCTGCTTTCCTTCTGTTACTTTCATTTTATCAAATCGTGAGAAAGTTTGAGAACTGTGTCGCTTTCAAAGGACTATGCATAAGAATGAAGTCCGGCAAGCACAAGATTTACGAATATTAAATTAAACATAATAATAGCAAAACCGATTACGGCCAGCCATGCTGACTTCTCACCGTGCCAGCCTCTTGACAGTCTTAAATGCAAGTAAGCGGCATAGAACAAAAATGTGATCAGCGCCCATACTTCCTTAGGGTCCCAGCCCCAAAATCTGGTCCACGCGAGCTGAGCCCAAATCATTGCAAAGATCAGCGCGCCGAGTGTAAAGATCGGAAATCCGATTGATACGGCCCTGTACCCAACCTCATCCACCAGATCAAGATTGACGTTTTTCACCAGCGGATGTAATAGAGCGCTGATTCTTTTTCTGATGATCAGACGGAGAGCCCCATACAACACAAGACCTGCTCCAAATGACCAAATGACAGTGTTCACTTTTCTGCCTGAGAAAAGCGCGGGAAGATCAACAAGCGGTTCCATTCTTCCTTCGGTCAAAAGCTCTCCCTGATGCGGACCGACAAGCGCGGGCATTTCGTACACCATCACGCTTTTTTCTTTACTTTTGTCCACCCAGTTAAACTCCGCTTCATAGCCTGCAAGACGAAATGCCGATGTGATTGCAATAAAGGCGACGGTTGTGACCAGGATAAACATAATCGCTTCAAGCCAGAAGGTCTTTTTGCTTGGCTTTGTCTGGTCTACATGCTTCAAAAGAAAGATGACACCAGCGACAAAGCTGATGGCAAGTATAGCTTGCCCAAGCGCGGCCGTTGTTACGTGAATATACAGCCAGTTACTTTGGAGCGAAGGAATTAAAGGCGAGATATCTGTCGGAAACATGCTGGCGTAGGCAATCAGCAATAAAGCAATTGACAGCGTAAACAGGCCTAATGAAGGCAATCTATAGAGAAAATAAAGAATGATAAACGCCAAAACAAGCATCATGCCAAAAGCGGTGGTGAATTCAAACATATTGCTGACAGGCGCATGGCCGCTTGCAGCCCACCTTGTGATGAAATATCCTAGGTGGCAGAAAAAACCGACAATAGAAAGGGTGATTCCAATGTTGGCCCATCGGTTTGGCCTGCCCTTTTTATCTTTATTCCCGCGTATGGCCCCGCCGAAGATTGGGACAGCGATTAAATACACAAGAAAGGCCGCATAAAGAAAATTTCCGCTCAGCTCTGCCATGACATCACTCCCTTTTCGCCTATTTCTGTGTTTTGATTAATTCTTTTTGGTCCACCGGTTCAGTCAGTCCGGAATCAGCCAATATAAATGCTAAATCCTTCTTCAGGCCAAACCAGTTTTTATTGGTATGCCCTGCTACCATAACTGCACCGTCCTGTGAGTGCAGCCAAATTCTTCGATGCTGCCAGTACATACCTTGAATGACACCGATCATAAAAATGGCTCCGCCGACAGCAAGCACCCAGAGTGTCAGATCCTTTCTGACTGTAAGTCCAGTAATGTTTTTCGTTTCGACATGGTCAAATTTCAGCTTGTATTTATTATTGCCTGATCCTTCGATGGTTTCTTGGATGGCGACAAAGCTCTTTTCGCCTTTCGGTTTGTCCGGCGTTATGATATTAAAGACAAAAGCCGGATTGTTAGGGATCTTTGTTTTTGTGCTCGGCTCTCCGTCCTGATTAAAATAGAAGTCAGGCAGGTAGCTGGCGATTTCCACCTTGTAACCGTTACCAAGATCATAGACTGAATCTGGATCCAGAAGGTTGATCTTCAGGCTCCCAAAGGATTTTTTTGTTTTTTTATCAATCAGCTGGAACACCATTTGGTCAAGCTGATTCTCTTTGTAATCCACCTGGTAAACGGAAAAAGAATCAAAACGCAGCGGCTGATTGACACGGATGTCTTCTTCTGTTACTTTTTCCAGCTTCGGCTTCTCGCCATAAACAATTTTTCCTTCTCTCTTGTAGAGTACGGCATCAGTTTGAAAGTTCTTTGCCACTCTACCGTCCCCGACTCTGTCAATGGCATCTGCAAATACCTTTTTTTCCGTTTTGCTGTTATAGGTCTCTACGCTGAATTGATTGTTTTTCAAATAATATTTTCCGTCTGTACCCGGAATTGCTGCGGTTTCGCCTTCTCTGACCCAAAGCGTCTCATCGACGTACATGCCAGGCACAAATCTCAGCATCGCACCAATCAGAAAGATGATCAATCCAATGTGGTTGACATACGGGCCCCAGCGGGAAAAGCGTCCTTTTTCAGCAAGAATGCTGCCCTCTTTTTCTCTGATTCTATAATGTTTTTTCTTTAATAGAGTAACTATCTTTTCTTTCGATTCCCCGTTCAGTACAGTAACTGTTTCACTGAACAAGCGCTGCCTTCTTAAAAAGGCCGGGCTCCTTCTGACACCTTGGTTTTTTAACGCTCTATACAACGGAATGACCCGATCAAGGCTGCAAATCACGAGTGAAATGCCGATCGAGGCAATGAGCAGCAAATACCACCAAGAACCATATAAATGATGAAACCCGAGCAAATAATAAAGCTGGCCAAACGTGCCGTACTGCTCCTTGTAATAAGTATCAGCCTGTGCGCCCGGAGGCAGATAGGCTTCCTGGGGAAAAATGGTGCCGAACGCTGATGCGGCAAGGGTTATGACGATAAGCCATATTCCCACCTTAACCGAGGAAAAGAAATTCCAAATTTTGTCGATGATCGTTTTGTTATAGGTTTGCGAACGTCTTGCGCTTCCGTCATATCTCATATCAGCGAGCGGAGGTTGAGTTTCCTGAAGAGCTCTTCCGCACGATTCGCATAAAACGGTTCCGACCGGGTTTATATGTCCGCATTCACATTTGACTTGCTTCATCCCGAAGTCTCTCCGGGTTTTATGAGATTCATATAATCGTGTATCATGCTTTCTGTCATAGTGCCGGTCACCACCTTGACAACTTTTCCTTCCGGATTGATCAAAAAGGTTGTCGGAAGCGGAGATACGTCATAGGCATCAAGCACTTGGCGATCTGTATCCAGAACAACCGGGAAATTGACTCCGTAGGATTTCATAAAATTATGTACTGCTATCTTTGACTCCCCAACATTTACAGCGACAATTTCAACACCTTGGCTTTTAAAATGCTTATATTGGTTTGCCATATAAGGAAACTCTTTTTTGCACGGTTCACACCATGTACCCCAGAAATTCAAAAAAACACCTTTCCCTTTTAAGTCACTGAGCTCGATACGTTTCCCATTCGTATCCTCTAGGACAAAATTCGGTGCGTCGGACCCTTCGGATATACTCTCTTTGCCGGCAAATACAGCGTTGTAAATGGTATAGCCGAGTGCGCAGATTAAAACGAGAAGGATGCCGGTCCGAATGAATAAACGCCTTTTTTTCTTCATTGTCCACTGCCCCCTTCCCCCTATTGCAGATCCATTCAATTATATCATTGCACGTTCATTTCACATTTCTTACTTTTTGAAGGTTATGTGAAATTTAGAAAGCGTTTTTACCGTGATCCGCCAGTGCTCTGAGCCTTTTTACTTCGTGAGGCGTAAGCTCTCTGGCATCGCCCGTGTGCAGGCCTCGCAGGTTTAAAAACGCGTATTCCTCACGCTTCAGCTTGATTACCTCATGTCCGATCGCTTCAAACATGCGGCGCACTTGTCTGTTGCGTCCCTCATGGATCGTCAGCTGAATAATGCTTGTCTGCTTTTTCTTATCCAAAGACAGCAGCTTCGCTTTAGCAGGCGCTGTTTTGCCTTCCTCCAGCCTAATTCCGCGCTCCAGCTTTCTGAGCAGCTCTTTAGGCGGGATTCCTTTCACCTTCGCCACGTATGTTTTGTCTATTTCATACTTAGGATGCATTAGCTTATTGGCGAATTCGCCGTCATTGGTTAAAAGCAAAAGACCGCTCGTATCATAGTCCAGACGCCCAATCGGATAAATGCGCTGCGGAATATTTTTAAAAAAGTCCGTCACCACTTTGCGTCCTTTATCATCTTGCGCTGCGGAAATAACGCCTCTTGGTTTATATAAGAGAAAGTAAACCGGCTCTTCGCGTTCAACCTTTAACCCGTTTACCTCAATCTGATCAGAACCGGTGACCTTAACACCTAGCTCTGTTACTACTTTGCCATTCACCTTTACTTTTCCTTCTTTAATCAGCTCTTCTGCCTTTCTGCGCGACGCAACTCCGGCATGAGCAATCACTTTTTGCAGTCTTTCCATGTCTTTCACCTCAAGTATTATCTTACTTTTTTCAACCTTAACAAACAAGCTTTTTCAAATTCCTATGCCAAATCTAAAAAAAACGCCGTTTTCAGGCGCTCCCAAATAATAACGTAACGATGATGATAGATGCAACTACGCCGATTAAATCTGCAAGAAGTCCCACCTTTAATGCATCACCCATTTTTTTAATGCCGACTGCTCCGAAATACACAGTCAGTACGTAAAGCGTTGTATCTGTAGATCCCTGCATGACGGAAGCCAGCCTGCCGATAAAGGAATCGGGCCCGTATACTGCAATTAAATCGGTCGTCATTCCAAGTGCGGCCGTACCGGAGATCGGGCGGATCAGAGCAAGCGGCACTACTTCAGCAGGGATGCCGATAGCGGAGAAAGCCGGTTTTAAAAGATCCATTATAAAATCAAGCGCGCCTGATGATCTGAAAACAGTTATAGCGACAAGCATTCCGACTAAATAGGGGATAATGGAAAAGGCAATTTCTATCCCCTCTTTCCCGCCTTCGACAAACGATTCATATGTCGGAACCTTTTTGATCGTTCCATAAAGAAGAATTCCGGCAATAATGATTGGAATCATGGCTAAAGACAGCCAGTTGATGATTTCCATCCGCTCACCTTCCCTTCTTTTTGCGGCGGTAATAAAAATACCGATCAATGATAATGGCACCGATTCCGGAAATAAGCGTTGCCAAAATGCTTGGCCCGACGATATCTGTCGGCGTTTTGGAGGAATAAGCCATTCGGACAGCGATCACCGTTGTCGGGATGAGTGTGATGCAGGACGTATTAACAGCTAAAAAAGTAATCATCGACCGGCTTGCTTCCGATCGGTTTCCGTTCAGCTTTTTCATTTGTTCCATTGCTTTAATGCCAAGCGGAGTTGCTGCATTTCCGAGGCCGAAGAAATTCGCCATAAGATTAGATAAAATATAGCCCATCGCCGGGTGATCCGGCGGTATATCAGGGAACAGTTTAGATATAAAAGGTCTGCACATCCGGCTGAAAATATCCAAAAGCCCTGACTGCTCGGCGATTTTCATTAAGCCAAGCCAGAAAACAAGCACGCTCATCAATCCAAATGAGATCGTAATCGCTTCTTTCGCACCCTTAAACACGGCTTCATTTACATCTTGCAGAGTTCCGTTGCACATCGCAAAAACGAGTCCGATCACGGTTAAACTGACCCAAATTATATTGACCATTTTGCTCCGCCTGCCGCATTCAGAAAGATTGATTTAAACGTTTCAAAAAATTGTTTCTTCGGTTTTTGATGCCGCTCATTTTCATAATAGATCGGCACTTTTGCGATGGTTGCATCGTTGAACATGATCTCCATGTGCCCTACGATGTCAGGGATTTTCGAGGCATCTTTTTCCCATGCTTTTTTCGGCTTGAGCAGTGTGGTATTAATTTTTACATTTTCTTTTTCCTCTTCGGTCAGCAAATAGGTGATATCACGTTTGATAAAAGCCTTCGATTCATAAAATGTGCCTTTCAGCTTTGGAATATCCCCTTTTTTTGCAATTAAATAGGTTTGATAATGCTCAAACACATAGTTAAACATCTTCATATGGTCATCCCAATCATTAGGGTCATTAATGGTGACGGCTATCAGGTCAATGCCGTCCTTTGAAGCCGTAGAGACCAGTGTCCGTTTTGCAAGTTTTGTATAGCCTGTTTTTCCTCCTGTGCTGTACGGATAAAGCATGGTCAGCAGTTTGTTTTTGTTTTTCCATACGCTTTCCATCGTTTCCGCTTTGTATATTTTTGTGCCTGAAATCTTTTGATAGTCTTTCAGCTTCATAGCATACTTAGTTAAAATGGCCATGTCATAGGCTGTTGAATAATGATTTTCATGGTCGTCCAATCCGTGCGGGTTTTGAAAACGGGTGTTTTTCATACCAAGCTGCTCGGCTTTTTGATTCATCATATAAACAAACCCATCGAGGCTCCCACCGACATGCTCAGCAATCGCGACAGCGGCATCGTTTCCTGATCTTAGCATCAGGCCATACACAAGATCTTTCAGCTTCACTTTTTGACCTTCTGTTAAATAAATGGCGGAGCCTTCTGTTCTGACAGCATTTGCCGAAACCGTCACTGTTTGATCCATTTTGCCGGATTCGATGGCGAGGACGGCGGTCATAATTTTTGTGATGCTCGCGATCCGCCTTTTTTGATGCTCATCCTTGGCATATAACACTCTGCCTGACGCACCGTCAATAATGATCGCGCTTTTTGCACTGACATCTATAGCAGCATGTGCTGTATTCACATTTACGGTTGCAATAAGAAAAGAAATCATGATCACGAATACTGCTTTTTTGAAAATGCGCATGTTTGCTCACGTCCTTGTGGTGGTTTGTACAAGTTTATGCGCATGTCCATCAGTTATGAATAACAATTATATTTCTGGAAGCAAACATAAAAAAACTCTCCCTGAAAAAGGGAGAGTAAACGTTATCTGATTGGCGCCATGCTTGATCCGGACGCTTCGTAATGAGCCAGCTCTTCCCTCATCTTCAGAAAGGCCGCGCTCAACGGCAATAATAATTGCTCAAGCGACGCAGGAACAGCATGATAAAACTCAATTGCGCTGACCCCGGTATAAGACGCCCGGCTATTTTCACACCACGTGTCTTTTTTCGGCATAAAGAACTCTTCAATGCATTGGTGATACACATTATAAAGTGTTTTTTCCGCTCTGGCTTCCTGAAAAGGCTCCTGCATCAGGAGACGACGGCACGCTTCTGCGCCTCCTTCACAAAATACTGCCATTCTTCTCAGAGTGCTAAGCACATCACAGCAGTATCCTTTTTCAATAGGCAATTCAGCCTGTAAGGACTCAAGCGTCGTTTGATTTAGGTAATCGTTCACGGTATTGACAACCATTGATAAGAATTCGCCTGTTTTTTGAGTCTGCGCTCGCACAATCGAATGTCCCATTTCGTTTGGTATCTTCCCCTCATGTATTTGTCTCTCACATTTTGCTTCTTTCATGATAGCTTCTTCCTTATATCTTATGATGATGAAAAAGCGCGATTCATTAAACTTCTATTTTATATCTTCGAAGGTTTGGTTAAAGTTTTCAAAAAATAAATCTGCTTCTTCTTGAAGAACGTCTTCTTCCGCATTTTCAGGCAGCGGCGGAAGCTCGTCCAGCGTTTTCAGACCGAATTGTTCAAGAAAAGTCGGCGTAGTACCGTATAAAATGGCCCGCCCCGGACCATCGGCACGCCCTACTTCACACAATAGCGCCTTCGCGACAAGACTGTGTAAAATCCGCTCTGATTTTACTCCTCTGATTTCTTCAATTTCTGCTCTCGTAATTGGCTGTTTGTATGAAACAATGGCCAGTACTTCTAAAGATGCTTGAGAAAGGCCCTTTGACGGCACTTCAATCAGTTTTTTCAAGTAAGGCGCAAAGTCTTTTTTGGTAGAGAGCATGTACGTATCTGCATACTCAATAAGTTCAATCCCTCGTGTATCTCCGCGGTATTCGTCCGCCACATCCGCCATGATCGTGTTCAGTTCAGGCTCTTCGATTTCAAGCACTGTTAACAGCTGCTTTTTTGTAAGCCCTTCATCGCCTGCCGCATAAAGAAGGGCTTCCACAATAGCTTTCCAATTCACGATATCAAGCCCCATGAATGGATTCACTCCCCGTAATGTAAATATCTGAAAAATTGTGCTCCTGTTCAATGAGGACCAGCTGATTTTTCATCAGCTCAAGAACAGCTAGAAAGGTCACTACTAAATGTTCTTTTTGCTCATATGGAAACAGATCCATAAAGTTAATTCTCGTTCCTCTAGATTTCAAGCTGTGCACGATTTCGTTCATTCTGGCTTCGATTGGTATGTCCTGTCTTGTAATTGTTGTTTCCATCGGCCTGTTTATTTTTTTGCGTTTCAGCACTTTTTGAAAAGCTCCGATCATATCATAGACCGTGACAGAGAGCTTTTGCTCAGACTGTTTTACTTCTTTTGCATATTCACTCAAATCACTCGGCGGTTTCGTGAACGATTTTTGTCTTTCTTCTTCCCGTTCTTTTAAATCCTTCGCCGCATCTTTATATTTTCGGTACTCAATCAGCTTTTCAATCAGTTCCTCCCGCGGATCTTCTTCTTCAAGTAATTCATCTTCAAAAAGCTCCTCCTCTTGCTTCGGGAGCAGCATTCTGCTTTTAATGCTGAGCAGCGTGGCAGCCATAACCAAATACTCGCTGGCAATGTCGAGCTCAAGCACGCGCATCGTATGTACATATAATAAATATTGTTCAGTGATCTTCGCCACAGGTATATCATATATGTCAATTTCAAGACGATTGATTAAATGAAGCAGCAGGTCCAATGGGCCCTCAAACGTATCAATTTTCACTTGATATTCTTCCATCATCTCACCATTTTCAAGTATCACTCTCATTGCCGGAAAAACTGGCTACCCTATAGTATAAGCCACCAAAAAGCTCTCGTCCAATACTATTTCATATCCTGTTTTGAAGGAGTTTGTACAGAATATTCAAAACACAAGAGGTGTTTGCTCGGAGCGCAGAAGCGGGAGAAAAAGCCTTTGCTTCTGGTTTTCCTTTCTAAGAAGCACTAGAGGCCGGGCGTTCTTTTTTCCTTTTATCCCTTCTATGGTACACTAAAAGCACATTAAAGGAGGAAGCACCTTGTATCCGAAAGCTTATATAGATTATCTCGTTGAGTTTCATGCGACACGGGATTATTTTGAATGCCATGAAATATTAGAAGAATATTGGAAGGAAGATCCGCCAAAGAAACGAAAACGCTATTGGGTGGGCTTTATTCAGCTTGCAGTGGCTTTATATCATCACAGAAGGCAGAATACAGCCGGGGCAAAAAGACTGATGGCGAACAGCATCCGGATTCTTCAAGCAGAACACCGGGCAGTCGAAGACTTAGGGCTTGATCATGGCCGTTTGCTCGAACTTATGCAATCGGTTTACGAACAAATCGAAACCGTCTCTGCCTATAAAAGCATTATACTGCCAATCAAAGATGAGAAACTGGAGGAAGCATGCAGGATCGAATGCAGGAAAAAAAAGTATACATGGGGGCAGCCCAGTGCACTCAGCAACATATTTCTTATCGACAAACACCGTTTGCGGGATCGGACTGACGTCATCCGTGAACGTGAAAAAGAAATAGAACGCAGAAAAAAAAGCAGAGACTGATCACAGCCTCTGCTTAATTATTGTATGAAATGTCTTGATCCTGCTGACCTTGACAACGTTCGAAAAAGCTCTGCGTTAATTCATTTGGAACCAGTACTTGCGTTTTGAATAAATGCTTTAAAGCATCCATCATCTGTTTTCCGATTCCTTGATGGCGATGAGAAGGATTCACACTGATATGCCGGATCTCAACCTCAGAATCCTTTTTTTCGACTCCGATTGCTCCGACGATATCCTCGTCCTCTTTCCAAAGAAAGAGCTGGCGGTCTGTATCCGTTTCGTAGTCCTTAATTGTCTGCTGAAGCTGCTTAAGGTCTTTTTCATTCGGCATAAACGAAAGAAGCCCCATCGCAATCTTTTCAAACGATTTTTTATAACGAATTAACATAAAAACCCCTCTATATCCAAAATGTCCAGTCTGCTATTAACGGATACGAATAGGTGATCCGTTTTCTCACATTATATCATTTTCGCCATATTTTTAAACTGTTTTCAGCAAATTATTCAAATGAGCGGTTTAAATTTGCCATTTCAATGGCAGAAACAGCACAATCTACACCTTTGTTGCCCGCTTTTGTGCCGGCACGCTCGATAGCCTGTTCGATGTTTTCAGTTGTTACAATTCCAAAGATGACAGGTACACCAGTAGTGTTTGCTGCTTGCGCGATGCCTTTTGCAGCTTCATTGCAGACATAATCGTAATGTGTCGTTGCGCCTCTGATGACAGTGCCCAATGTGATAATAGCATCATATTTTTTTGTTTCCGCCATTTTTTTCGCAGCAAACGGTATTTCAAATGCGCCTGGAACCCAAGCCACATCAATGTCATTTGTGTCTACGCCATGTCTGAGCAGCGCATCTTCTGCTCCGCTCAGCAGCTTGCTCGTAATAAAATCATTAAATCTTCCTACTACGATTCCGATTTTAAGACCTGTACCAACTAAATTTCCTTGTATGATATTCATATGATTCCCATCCTTTTTTGTGATATTTGTGATTAGAAATGAAGTAAATGACCTAGCTTGTTCATTTTGGTTTGCAAATATTTTTTATTGTGTTCTTTCGCCTCCATTTGAAGCGGCACTCTTTCTGAAATACTGAGTCCGTAGCCTTCAAGGCCTGCGATTTTTCGCGGATTATTCGTCAAAAGCTTCATATTCCGGACACCGAGGTCGCGTAAAATTTGTGCTCCGATGCCATAGTTGCGAAGATCCGGCAAGAATCCAAGCGCCTCATTGGCTTCTACGGTGTCATAGCCTTGTTCCTGAAGCTTATAAGCTTTTAATTTATTGATTAAACCGATGCCTCGTCCTTCTTGGCGCAAGTACAGGAGCACTCCACGGCCTTCTGCGGCAATTTGGTTCAGCGCGGCGTGCAGCTGCGGTCCGCAATCACAGCGATGAGAGCCAAACACGTCACCTGTGAGACATTCTGAATGCACCCGGACCAATACCGGTTCTTCTCCGAACGGCACATCTCCCATCACAAATGCGACATGCTCTTTTCCATCTACCTCATTTGTGTATCCATAAACCTTAAATGTCCCAAAATCAGTAGGCAGCGTAATGTCAACTTCACGCTCGACAAGTGTTGTCAGATTGTAACGGTATTGAATCAAATCCTTAATGGTGATCATTTTTAATTGATGCTTTTTCGCAATTTCAATGAGCTCAGGCACTCTCGCCATCGTTCCGTCTTCATTCATAATTTCACAAATGACGCCGGCTCCTGGAGATCCGCAAGCTTCAGCAAGATCAACAGCAGCTTCTGTATGGCCCGCTCTTTTCAGGACACCTCCTTTTTTCGCAATCAGTGGAAAAATGTGCCCCGGACGCTGAAAATCAGATGGCACGGATTTGCTGTCCAGCAATGCTTGAACGGTAAAAGATCTTTCTTGAGCGCTGATACCTGTCTTCGTTTCACGATGGTCTATGCTTACGGTAAATGCAGTGTGGTGAGAGTCTGTATTATGCTCAACCATAGGGTGAAGATCAAGCCTGTCTGCGATTTCCTCACTGAGCGGCGTGCAGATCAGTCCTCTCCCATGTGTCGCCATAAAGTTAATGACTTCCGGCGTTGCATGCTCGGCAAGAGCCACAAAGTCTCCTTCATTTTCTCTGTCTTCATCATCTACAACGATGATGACTTCGCCTTTTTTTAAAGCGTCCAGTGCTTCTTCTATCGGATGAAACATGCAAATCTTCCTCTCTAAAAGCCGTTTTCGCTTAAGAAGGCTTTTGTAATGGTTTGTTGGGTCTTATTTTCATTGGCTTTATGCAAAAATCGATACATATATTTTCCGATCATATCGCATTCGATATTCACTTTAGAGCCGATCGTTTTTTCTGAAAAGATCGTTTCGCTGATCGTATGCGGTATTAAGGAGATCGTCACTGTGTCTTCTGTCAGGCCGAATATGGTTAAGCTCACGCCATCCACAGTAATTGATCCCTTTAAAACCAATGTTTTTGTTAATGACGGGTCCATTTTTAAATCATAGTAAACTGCGTTGCTTTTCTCTTCAATTCGTGTGATTTCCGCAGTTCCGTCGACATGGCCTGAGACGAAATGGCCTCCGAAACGGCCGTTTGCCGCCATCGCTCTTTCCAGATTTACTTTGCTTCCTTTTGTTAAATCATTCAGTGACGTAGCTTTGACTGTTTCAGGCATAACATCCACTGTGAATTGATTTTTTGTAAAATCAGTGACAGTCAGACAAATGCCGTTCACTGCAATGCTGTCGCCAAGATGAACATCCTCTAAAATCTTTGAGCATTTAATAGTTAAGGCCATTGCATGCCCTGCTTTTTTCATGGATTCGATTGTGCCTGTTTCTTCGATAATTCCTGTAAACATGGTCACCATCCTATTCCTTTGTCGGTTTTGCCGTCAGTTTGATATCACGGCCGATTTGGGTTATATCAGTGAATTGTAATAAGGGGACATCTTTCATTGATTGAAAACCTTCACCGGAGATTAAGCTGGGAGCATGCGTTCCTCCGATTAGTTTAGGGGCAAAATAGAAGATGATTTCTTGAAAACAGCCTTCTTTGACAAAGCTTCCGTGAACAGCTGAACCGCCTTCCACATACACCGACATGATGCCTTCTTCCGCTAGGATCTTCAAAACATCAGGAATTTGAATGCGCTCGGTTTCAAGTGTAAATATGTTCACTCCGAAAGCTGAAAGCCGTTTTTTCTTTTCCTCGTCTGCGCGTGCCGTCGTAAAAATCCATGTCGGCGCTATTTGATCGCAAATCACTTTAGCGTCCTCAGGAATCGAGAGTACGGTATCAAGTATGACCCGAACCGGCTGTTTTGTTACATTCGGCAGTCTGCAGGTTAAGCTCGGATTGTCGGCTTTCACTGTGCCAACTCCGACTAAAATGCTTTGGTGTGTTTTCCTGTATTGCTGAGCATCCTGTCTTGCAGCCTCTGACGTGATCCATTTGCTGTCACCCGTGCTGGTAGCTATCTTGCCGTCAAGGCTGGCAGCCGCTTTTAGCGTGACGTACGGAAGGCCTGTCCTCATAAAGTGCAGAAATTTTTCATTCAGCCTCTCCGCCTGGTCTGCCAGGATGCCTTCCCTTACCTCAATGCCAGCTTCTTTCATCATGCTGATCCCTCTTCCAGCCACAAGCGGATTAGGATCTCTCATCGCCACGAACACTCTTTTGATACCAGAGTTGATAATCAATTCTGCACATGGCGGTGTTTTTCCGTAATGGCTGCACGGTTCGAGTGTAACGTAAATGTCGGCACCCTCTGCATGTGCTCCAGCCATATGGATGGCATGAACTTCTGCATGAGCTTCACCATATTTTAAATGGGCGCCCATTCCGACAATTTGTCCGTCCTTTACGACAACAGCGCCGACGAGCGGATTGGATTCGGTCTGTCCTTCGCCCTGCTTCGCAAGATCTAAGGCCAGCTTCATATAATACTCTTCCATTTGTTTCCCTCCCCTCTTTTGTTATTTACCGTCAAAAAAGCCCCGAATTTATAAAAAATTCGGGGCTTTAGGTATTTTACGCAATAGGAAATAACACTATGCATTTTTAAACATTTTGCATAGCGGCTCATCATCCTTCTCCCATCCAGACTTTCACTGTCGGCTTCAGCTTAAACTGAATCCACCGCGTGCTTATGCACACGGGTCACGGGCTCTAAAGCAAATGTGCTTTACTACCGCCGGTCGGGATTTCCACCCTGCCCCGAAGGATACAATCTTTATTCATTTGTCCTTATTGGTTATTATAGCGATCCTTTTTAAAGTACGCAATGAAATAAACTTACAATTTGAGAAAAACAAAACATCACCCTTCGATCCGAAAGGTGATGTTTTTTAATCATTCACTTTTGCAACCTTGATTAATCCGTCGATCCGCTTTGATTTGCTGAAGTAAGCCTTAATCTTGTCACCTTCTTTTATATCAGATAAATCCTGATTTAATTTTTTTCCGTTGAAGATGATTTTCGTTCCGTTTTCTGCTACTCCATGATACTCTGAGCCGTCAATTTTCGTCACTTTATATTCCTGGATGGTGTATTCCTCTTCTTCCGAGGACAAGGTTTGTCCAATTGCTGTCGGAACATCCTTCAGCTCAATATCATTTATGTACATATAACCGCCTGCAAGTAAAAGCAAAAGCACTAACAGAATGGTAATCTTGGTTTTTATTCTTCCCATTTCTAAACCTCCAGCCAATATGAATCTATTCATTCATATGAGTTATTCCTTTTTTTCATGAATAAAAAACCGTAAATTCTCGTAAATTATTAATATAACGATGCATAACGGGAATATGTTTCACATTTCTGCAAAAATTTCTTTTCTATAGATATACGAATTTATGTTCTGTTTTTAGGGGATGACCGTAAAAAAGATATAAAAAAAGCAGCCCCAATGGGAAGCTGCTTGATCCTAATTTGTTTTGCGCATTTCGTTAAACGGGTAGAAAACAAACTTTGACGTACCCGCAATTTGTTTTTTCGTGAAGAGGCCAAGGCCGTTACGGCTGTCCATGGAATTGCGACGATTGTCACCCATCACAAAATACTTGTTATCAGGCACTTTAACCGGGCCGAAATCATCGGTCAAATGGTCAAAACCGTCCTGTTTCGCTCTCTTTTTATTAGCCGCCAAATAAGGTTCGTCCACCTTTTTCCCGTTGATATAGAGCTGGTCATTTTTCATCTCAACCGTATCGCCGGGAAGGCCGATAATACGTTTGACATAGTGAACATCATCTCCGTTTAACACGACGATGTCTCCTCTATCAAACTCGCCGATGTATTTGACTGTCATATTAACAAAAACCCTTTCACGGTTGTGAAGTGTAGGATACATAGAGTCACCATCAACGACATACGGCGCAAAAATAAAGTTGCGGATGAGCAAAGCAAGAACGACAGCAATCACAATTGCTTTTGCCCATTCTAATATTGACTTTTTCTTCGAAACATTTTCTGATTTCAACTGATTTCCTCCAATAAACAACGGTCTTCAATTTATGTTATCACGAATCGAAAAAAAATCCCATTAGGACCATTGAAGTGATTTTACAAACTGTTAATCTTCATCTTCTACCCACATCATGCCTATTTTTTCTTGTCGATCATAACTAGGCCTGAAAATATTGAAAGAAATGAATCGCATAATTCAGAAGCGATGGACTCAGAAGAAAGAGAGTTCTCATATGCAAAATCTTTAGATCGTATATAAAGCATGAGGTTACGGGCAGTTTGTTCATTTACTGCATTCCATTGATCTCCCAGTCCATGATACCCATGGCACTTGACAAAACAATTAACGTCATGAAGGTTACTGGAATGTTTGCGGCAACCTATTTCACAGGTGATAACCGCACCCCGTTTTTTGCTTTCATAATATGTTTAAAATCATTCAAGCTCGAAAACATGGATCAGCCTCCAAAAAATAAATCCAATATATTCCCGGCAGTTGAAGACTCTTTATTATAAAACTCTGAATATCCGCAGTTCTTACAGTAAACCACTAGAAATCGGTTATGCTGCACGTCAAACAGCTTTGATAATCCCGTGCCGGTTGTAGCTATTTCTTTTTGTCCGGCTTCAGTACTACCGCATTTTATACAGCCTTTGTTGTTCATATCGCGATCTCCTTTTCATTACATCACGTTTGTTTGATTTATTTTACTACAAAATATCAATCCCAATGACCCGTACTACTTTAAAGTTTACTTAATTTTGATTACATACTAATTGGGTTCGTTTCTCAGCTTGGTAAATCTTCTGGAGAAACGGAAAAGCTCCATGACCAAAACATTCAAACTCAGCCAAACACCGCCGAAGGCGTAACCCGCAGCAACATCACTCGGATACTGCTCATAAAGTACACACGGCTCAGCCCGATGAGGAATAAAACGATAATAAACAAAAAAATGCAACAGTTTGCAGACGCGTCTTGTGAGAATGACGAACAAAAAGATAAGCACAAAAACCAAAAATGACAAATGCCGTTAAAGTCTGTTCGCTCGGGAATGGATATAATACATGACTTTCCAAAGGAGCGTGAACAGGATGAAGGGAATGAAAGAGCCGTCTGATTCCCTCTTCATAAAGCTCCCCACCAATGACTAGGAAAAATAAGAAAGAGAGTTCGATTTTCCGATCTTGCCCTCTGAATACCGTCCAAAAAAAAGTTAGAACAATAACGGCTAACAGAACACCTCTCGACGCAAAAGCTTTCTGAATTGCAGCTGGGCCCAGTCTATACCCGATCCAATACGACATGCTCACTCCCACAGCTCCCCAATCCGGCCGCTAACATGCTTAGCACCCAGTTTAACTTTTCTTGAAACACGAGAACACCGGCAAACTCTCCCGGTCCAAGTAAAGCTAGAAGCTCTAACATCAAGACAATAAACAAGACGGCATATCCGTACTGTTCGAGCAACCCCGTCAAAACTTGCATGTGATTCTCCTTAAACTTTTTTGTTCTTTTATCATTCCCAATCCACTTTTTGTATAATCAGCACAATTTTATCTTCAGTCGTCCAACAACATTGTCTATGGCGGGATCTTCTCTCATACATTCTTTTTTGACATAGGAGGAGCAATAGCATGAAATGGGAGGAAACAAAAGATACGCAGGGAGTTTGCCAAAATTTTGGGCAGTTCGTTCTGCCACCGAGTCAGGTGTTTGTTTGCCCACCTCATCCCTTGTCAATTCCCCATTTTTCCCGTTTGAGGTTCGAAATGGTAAAGTATTTCACTTAGTTTCTTACATGAAGAGGTAAATTCTTTGCTCACCGAACTAGGATAGCGGCGTATGGCGATTTCTACATTGCATAACCACTGGTTATTTAGTGAGCCGTGAGCAATGTATATGCACTTTGAGTCAGCACAGGATGATCCTATTACATTCGCCAGAAAAGCAGCTGCCGCATTCAGAGTAGTTAAAAGAATAGACAGATATCTGGGCTTCCGGAAGCTTTAAAGGAGGCTCTTTTTTCGAGCATTTTTATAAATCAATAAAAACAGGCATCTCCTAAATATTTTTGCCGATAAGTTTACGCTAATCAACTCTAGCACTAATACATATAAAAAATAGAATGATATGAAAGGAGACTTGATAGTATGATTGATTATCCTATTAATATAAACAACGTTTCCGGGAACAGTGTAATTAACGTAGGCGGCGCTTTTATGATCAGGCCTTTAACTTTGTCCAAATCTGTGTTTGGCTCCGGAGGTTTAAACACAGGAATTGTCTTTGAAAATAACTTTGTAAGCAAAGCTAAAATGATTAATCATCAATTTACTGATCAAAACGTCACCAAAACTTTTTAATGTATTCAATACACGGGGGTCACTAACTAAACACCTGGTTTTGCCAACCGCCATCAGCATTCGGCGGTTTTTTATTGAACATTTTTGGCCAATAAAAAAAGCTTCCTCTCTAAGAGGAAGCCTTTTGCCTGCCGATTAGCCTTCTACACGAACTTCTTTCATGACATCGCCATTAGACATGTTTTTCGCGAATTCTAATCCGCTTGTTACTTTACCAAATACAGTGTGAACACCGTTCAAATGAGGCTGTGGCTCATGAACGATGAAAAATTGGCTGCCGCCAGTGTCTTTTCCGGCATGTGCCATAGAAAGTGCGCCCGCCTCATGTGTATGCGGGTTGCCTTCTGTTTCACATTTGATTGTGTATCCCGGACCGCCTGTACCAGTTCCGTGCGGGCATCCGCCTTGGCTGACGAAGCCAGGGATCACTCGGTGGAATGTAAGCCCGTCATAAAAGCCTTCGTTCGCAAGCTTTTCAAAGTTTGCAACAGTTCCAGGTGCAGCTTCAGGATAAAGTTCAAATTCAATTTTGTTCCCGTCTTCTAATAAAAAGTAACCTGTTTTCAATTGTATGCCTACTTTCTTTATTTTAATTTTCAAAGGAGATTATGTATAGGTTATAGCCTGTCTCTCCTTGTCGCGGCTATTATACCACACCTTTCGGGGGAAAACGAATCTCCCGAGCTTTACTAAAAAATAAAAATGAAACCTGAATCTCTTTATCTCCGTCTAACCTAACGGAACTGTATTTTTCATGATTCAGGTCCTCACAAAGCAGCACTATCCAGCTGCTTGTGAAATTGAAGGAGGTCAAACTGCTTTGAAGAAAATTTGGATTGGAATGCTGGCAGCGGCCGTTTTGCTGCTGATGGTTCCGAAGGTCAGTCTCGCGGATGCCGCAGTTGGAGATGTCATTGTAACACTGGGTGCTGATTTGTCAGAATCTGACAAACAAAAAGTGCTTGATGAAATGAATGTCCCTGATAATGCCACAACGGTAACCGTGACCAATAAGGAAGAACATGAATATTTAGGAAAATATATATCGAACGCGCAAATCGGATCGAGAGCGATTTCTTCATCGTCAATCACCATTGCCAAAAAAGGCTCCGGATTGAATGTTGAGACCCATAATATCAGCGGCATCACAGATGAAATGTACCTGAATGCACTGATGACAGCCGGTGTTAAAGATGCGAAGGTGTATGTTACAGCACCGTTTGAAGTATCCGGGACTGCCGCTTTAACTGGATTGATTAAGGCGTATGAAGTTTCTTCTGACGAAGCGATCTCGGAGGATGTTAAGCAGGTCGCCAACCAAGAGCTTGTCACGACATCAGAGCTTGGAGACAAAATCGGTAACGAAAATGCGGCAGCCCTGATTGCAAAAATCAAAGAAGAGTTTGCTAAAAACGGGGTGCCTGATAATAAAGCTGACATCGAAAAACAAGTGGATGACGCAGCTTCTGATTTAAACGTCACACTTACAGACAGCCAAAAGAATCAGCTTGTCTCCCTATTCAATAAGATGAAAAACGCTGACATTGACTGGGGACAGGTCAGTGACCAGCTAGATAAAGCGAAAGATAAGATTACGAAATTCATAGAATCAGATGAAGGCAAAAACTTCATCCAGAAAGTCATTGATTTCTTCGTATCTATCTGGAATGCGATTGTATCTATATTCAAATAAGAAAAGCGCCGAAAAATCGGCGCTTTCTTTTATTGCTTTACACCCGTTTTAAATGGCAGATCAAGTTTTACAATATCTTCGTATGTTTCTCGCTTCACGACTAAATGAGCCTCACCGTTTTCGACAAATACAACGGCGGGTCTCGGAATACGGTTATAATTGTTGGCCATGCTGTATCCATAAGCGCCTGTACAAAAAACGGCAAGAAGATCGCCTTCTTTTACTTCCGGCAGGTCAATATCCCAAATCAGCATATCTCCGCTTTCACAGCACTTTCCGGCAATTGATACCGTTTTGTCATGCGCTTCTCCGATCCTGTTGGCTGCCGCAGCTTCATATTTAGCTTGGTAAAGCGCAGGACGAATATTGTCGTTCATGCCTCCGTCTACAGCCACATATTGGCGGACACCCGGCACTTCTTTTTGAGAGCCAACCGTATAAAGAGTTGTGCCTGCGTCTCCCACGAGAGAACGGCCCGGTTCGATCCAAATTTCCGGAATGTCAAAACCGTAACGGGAAGCATTTTCTTTCACAGCTTCGATAATTTTTTCAACGTATTCAGTGGCATGAAGCGGTTCATCATCTTCCGTATAACGAATGCCGAAACCTCCTCCAAGATTCAGCACCTTGGATACAAATGAATATGAATCTCTCCATTCGTCTAGTTTTTTGAAGATTTTTTCCGCTGCTAACACAAAACCGGCCGTATCAAAGATTTGCGAGCCGATATGGCAATGGACACCCAGCAGCTGAATGTGTTCCGATTGTAATACTTGTTCAATGGCCCGTTCAGTTTGTCCGTTATGAAGATCGAAACCAAACTTTGAATCTTCCTGGCCCGTTGTAATGTAGTCATGCGTATGCGCTTCTACTCCGGGCGTGATCCGAAGAAGAACATCGATGGAGTGACCCGTTTCTTTACATAGGTCTTCAAGAAGCGCGATTTCATAGAAATTATCCACCACAATGCAGCCGATGCGGTGCTCAAGCGCCATCCGCAGTTCTTCCCTGCTCTTATTGTTTCCATGAAAGTGGATGCGTTCTGCCGGAAAGCCTGCTGCAACAGCCGTATATAGCTCTCCTCCGGATACGACATCTAAAGAAAGTCCCTCTTCCTCAGCGAGCTGAATCATTGCGACTGATGAGAATGCTTTGCTCGCATATGCCACCTGTGCTTTCAGCCCTGCAGAAATAAACGCCTGCTTAAAGCTTTTAGCACGCTCACGTATTAAAGCCACATCATATACGTAAAGAGGTGTACCATATTTCTCCGCTAAATAGAGAGCATCCACACCTCCGATTTCTAAATGACCATGTTGATTTTGTCTGCTTGTGCCGTGTAAGAACAATGTCATTCCCTCTTTCTCCGCTTATGGATGAAAGGACAGTTTTATGGACTGTCCCTTCATAATTAAGACATACATTATCATACTCTTCAGTCAGTTTCAATGCGATTATGAATTGGTAGGCTGCCTTAAGCGATTTTTGGGGTGAACGATGCTGGGTCTTACTTTTGCGCCAGGTTTCGCTGTGCGGACAAGAACCTGCCACAGCGCCTTTCCGTTAAAGGGAATCAGCGGCCATAAGTACGGTGTCTGAAGGGATTTGATGCTTGCCATGGCAATAATTAGCACTGTAAATCCGATGACGAGCCCTTTTATATGAAATAAAGCAACGAGTATCATGAGGACAAGACGGCTCATTTTGTTTGCCAAGCTTAATTCATAACTAGGCGTCGTAAAGGTTCCAATCGCCGCAAGTGAGACGTACAGAATCACCTCAGGAGAAAAAAGGCCGACCTCAATCGCAATCTGCCCGATCAGAACAGCGGCAATTAAACCCATTGCTGTCGATAAAGCCGTCGGTGTGTGAATGGCAGCCATTCTGAGAAACTCGATTCCTAAGTCAGCTAAAAATATCTGCAGGATGATCGGGATATGCGTATCTTTATTTAAACCGATAAATTTCATGTTGTCCGGGAGCAGATCAGGCTGAAGCACAAAGAGAAACCAGATCGGAAGAAATAAAGTAGAAGCAAGAATACCGAAAAATCTTACCCATCTTAAAAAGGTCCCGACTGAAGGCGCCTGCCTATATTCTTCAGCATGCTGCACATGGTGAAATAAAGTCGTCGGGGTAATGATCACACTCGGCGATGTGTCCACTATAATGATAACATGGCCTTCTAGAACATGATTTGCGGCCACATCCGGTCTTTCTGTATAGCGCACGAGCGGAAAAGGATTATAGCTTTGATTAACAATGAATTCCTCGACAGTTTTGTCTGCCATTGTTAATCCATCGACATCAATGGATGCAATTTCTTTTTCTACGATCTCAACCAGATCCGGATCAGCTATATCTTCTATATAACAAATGCTTAAATCCGTCTTTGACCGCTCACCAACTTTAGTCATCTTGACTCGAAGGCGTTCGTCTCTGATCCGCCTTCTGAGAAGGGCCGTATTGACGACGATATTTTCAACAAATCCGTCTCTGGCTCCCCTGACCACCTTTTCCGTATCAGGTTCTTCCGGGTTTCTGCCCGGATAGCTTCTGACATCAATTATAAATGCGAAGCCTGCACCTTCAACAATGACAGCGACGAGCCCGGACAGCACTTGGTCGGTGGTTTCATCCAAGGTTTTTACTTTTTCGACCTGGGCGTTAAGCAGCCTGTTTTCGACGATGTCGACCAGCTCATCAGGGTCTTCTTTCCGATTGTTAATGGCAACAAGCTCTCTCATTAAATGAATAATATAGGCTGTATCGCATAATCCATTTAGATAGTAAAGCTGGATCTCTTTATCTAAAATCGTGAGCTTGCGAACACCTACATCATAGCTCGTCCCCATCCCAACACGGTTTTTGAAATACTCTTCATTTTTAGCTGGATTCCGATAAACCCGAATTTTCTCTTCCTTGTGGTCCGGCATGATACCCGCTCCTTTCTAAAATAAACTCGACCGCTTTCATGGTGATTGGCGACCCTTTTGAGATATCGTCTTTTCTGCCCATTTTGCCGATATCCCCGATACCGACAATAAGCGGGAGATCAAGTTTATCAAGGCAATAGACTGTATCTCCACTCATTCTGTGGTCATCAAATTCCCTTTCCCCGACTTTATCGACGCCGTATTCAGTTATTTCTCCATTGCGGTCAATGCTTACATCGACCCTGGTCCATTCAGCCTGATGTGTTTTTGACGCGACCGCAATCACACCGAGCACTTCAATAGACGGATGGGTTGCGACATAGGTTAGAGCGGCTTCTCCCGGGCCCTCTCCTTGAAGGCCGGAGTCGTCAAACATGACAAATACAGGATCATACGGTGCTGAGGCGATCAGCTTGACAAGCTCGGCGCCGCTGCGGGTGGAAGGATTCCCTTTTGATTGTGAAATACATCGGCCTCCCACTTTGCTTGCGGCGTATTCAATTGTTTTAGCGGCATAAACATCCCCGTCTGTTACCAGTATGACCTTGCGTTTTGTCGTCATGTCGGCATTATCCTTTCGGTTTGAAAATAACAGCTACGATAAAGGCGAAAAGAATAGCGGCTGAGATACCGGCCGAGGTCAGCTCAAAAATCCCCATGCCGATTCCGATAAATCCGTGTATATGCGCCTGATGCATGGCGCCGTGCAGAAGACTGTGACCGAAGCTGACGATCGGAACGGTGGCGCCTCCTCCGGCAAATTCAATAAATTTATCGTAAATGCCGAAACCATCTAATATTGCACCGATTACAACAAATGATGTCATGACATGAGCTGGCGTCAATTTAAAAATATCCAAGAGCAGCTGGCCGACGATACAGATGGCCCCGCCGCAGACAAAAGCCAAAAGGTAGTCCATATTAAGATGCACCTCCTGCACGCTCAAATACAACCCCGTGGGCGATAGTCGGGATGGTTTCTTTTTGCTGGATCATCGTCGGGCTTAATAGCGCCCCGGTCGCCACGACAAATACACGGTTTAGTTTTCCTTCTCTCAGCTGCTTAAAAATATGAGAGTAGGTGACAACCGCTGAACAAGCACAGCCGCTCCCCCCGGCAAAGACCTGCTGATCCGGAGTGTAAATCAGAAGCCCGCAATCATCATGCTTTGTGCCGACTGGATATCCATCTTCTTTTAAAATGTCTTTTACGATTGGAGAACCGACGCCTGACAGGTCACCTGTCAGGATTAGATCATAGTCATCCGCTGTCCGGTTGAGATCTTTAAAGTGCTGCTTAATCGTATCAGCTGCAGCCGGAGCCATAGCCGATCCCATATCAAAAGGATCTGTAATTCCTAAATCAGAAACCTTCCCGACAGTCGCACTTGTGATTTGGATATCACCCGGTGTCTGACTGATGACAACTGCACCGCTTCCGGTTACAGTGGAGGTAGCAGTGTCCGGTTTTTGGCCTCCGTATTCTGTCGGATAGCGAAACTGTCTTTCCGCAGTTGCATTGTGACTGCTGGTGGCAGCGAGTGCCCTTTTGGCAAACCCTCCATCAACTAAGGCTGATGCGACAGCCACTGTTTCCATTGATGTTGAACAGGCGCCAAACATACAAAGAAATGGGATTTTCAAGTGTCTTGCCACATAGTTAGCCGTCACGTTTTGGTTCAGCAAGTCGCCTGCCAGCAATAGGTCAATATCATCTTTTGTCAGATTGTTTTTTTGAAGTGCAACATTAACAGCGTCTTCCATCAGCTGCCGTTCCGCCATTTCCCAGCTTTTTTGATTACAATGCATTTCGTCATAGGTTTTATCAAATAAAGAGCCAAGCGGTCCGTCTTTTTCCTTTGGTCCTGCTGCCGTTCCCGCTGAGTTGACAAATATGGGATGTTCAAATACCCAGGTTTGCTTTCCTGTTAATTTCATTTTCTTCTCCTCCTATGACATCAGTTTCTCAAAAGCAAACCGAATCATTCCAACGATGTATGCAGCTACAACTCCGAAAACAATAACATTTCCTGCCAGTTTAAACATATTTGTCGCTACTCCAAGCACTAATCCTTCGCTTTTATATTCAAGAGCCGCACTTGCCATACTGTTGGCAAAACCCGTGACAGGTACGGCTGAACCTGCGCCTGCGAATTGTCCGATTCTGTCATAGATTCCAAACCCTGTAAGCAGGGCAGAAATTAATATCAGCGTTGCAGCTGTTGGATTCCCCGCAGTTTTTTCATTGAAATCAAAAAAATGGATATAAAAATTTTGCAGACCTTGCCCGATTGCACAAATCAGTCCGCCCACTAAAAAGGCTTTTACACAGTTCCAGACGTAAGGCGGCTTAGGCTGATATGTTTTCACTTTTGATTTGTAATTTTCTTTTATGTTTGTCATCTTGAAACCTCCTTATGAATGGTCAATAAAGTACAGCCAGTGAAATAAAGATCCCGCGATTTTCCCAATCACGATGGCCATTAACAGAATAATGATTTTACTTCTGAGCCCGATTCGTTTCGCCAAAATCGGCAGGACATTTAAAACCTCTGTAAGAGCAGCCGCTAGCATCCCGACGAACAAACCTGCCAGAAGCCCGACCGGCACAGCTATCCATTTTGTTAGATAAAGATGATTCATATGAAGCGTCTCCCATCCCCCGCAAACCGCGCCAAGAATAACAGCCGCTTCATAAGCCTGAACAAATCTCATTGTTTTGGTGAGCTGCATCAGCCGCGGAATGATTCCCATTACGGTTAAAAAAGCAACGAAACCCGCCCCCACCGTTATGCCTCCGCCGAGCCCGACAAAAATGATGAACAATACACTAACGATCATGCAGATCCTTTATGGTTTCTTGATTCTCATGCATGGCCACATATTGATCGAGATCAAGCTGATAGTTAAACATCTCAACCTCCAGCGGGCTGGGCTCTTCATTTAGGCGCTTTTTAAATATGTGGTTAAAAAACACGATCATCCCCAGTCCCAAACCGATGCTGTATGGGATTTGAAGCAAATATGGATAGTCATTCCTCTCTCCGGTTATGATTTCATATAGTGCGATATGAACATCTCTCATGCTTACATCCTCATGAAAGTTCATGATGGCAAGACACGATCCAATAAACAGAAGCAGCCAGACACCGATAAATAGAACCGTTGATAAATTTCGCTTTCGATACTGAATTTCAACAATGGTTTCTGCTCCGCCTACGGTTTGAACATCAATTGTCGGGTCTTGTAAATGAATGGCTCTGAGGACTTGTATGATATCCAGAATTACGATATTTTTATCTTTTTCGCTCACCTGATAAAGCGGCATAGCCGAAAGTTTCTTTTTCAGCTGAAGCTGCCCTTCTATTTGCGCGGCATCTCCAACGGTAATAATATCCCCTGGATGTGCCAGCACTCGGTGGCGAAGCCGGATAAATATTCGTCGTTCCATCATTGATCACCATCTTTCGGTGGTTATATATGTAGTATGTGGTTCGATTTTGTTCTCATTCATCCGCTCGAAAAGACCATAAATTACCACGCTTTTGCACAAAAAAGCTAGCCTGCACTGCAGACTAGCCATCCGTATGATCCATTTGAACCTTGATCTGTTTTAATATTTTCTTTTCAAGCCTGGAAACCTGCACCTGAGAGATCCCGAGCCGCTCAGCCACCTCGGACTGTGTCTGGTCTTTATAATATCTGAGATAGACGATTAGTTTTTCCCTTTCCTCCAAATCGCTGATCGCTTCTTTCAGCGCAATTTTGTCAAACCATTTTTCTTCTGAGTTGTCAGCGATTTGATCAAGCAGGGTAATCGGATCTCCGTCATTTTCATAAACGGTTTCGTGAATCGAAGATGGAGCCCTTACCGCCTCTTGGGCCAGTACAACATCCTCAGCTTCAATCTCCAAATGGTCAGCGATCTCCTGCACCGTCGGCACTCTGCCCAGTGTTTTCGAAAGCTCATCCTTCGCGCGCCGGATTTTGTTTCCAAGCTCTTTTAATGACCGTGATACCTTTACGGTTCCGTCATCACGGATAAATCGTTGGATTTCTCCGATAATCATCGGCACTGCATACGTTGAAAAACGCACATCATAGGTTAAATCAAATTTGTCAACAGATTTTAACAGCCCGATGCAGCCGATCTGGAAGAGATCGTCAGGCTCATATCCTCTGTTTAAAAACCGCTGTACGACAGACCAAACAAGACGCATGTTTTTTTCTATGAGGAGGTCTCTTGCCTGCTGGTCGCCATTTTGGCTTTGTTTGATTAATTCCTTTACTTCATGATCCTTCAGCTGAGCGTTTTTGCCGTTTTTCTTAACCTCCACATCCATAACAAATCTCCTTAATTACAAAGCGCTTTGCTTTTTGATAAGTGCTTTGTTAAGCGAATCGTTGTTCCCATTTCAGGCGATGAATCGATACTGACATCATCCATGAAATTTTCCATAATGGTAAAGCCCATTCCAGAGCGCTCAAGCTCAGGCTTAGTCGTAAATAGAGGCTGACGGGCTTCTTCAAGATCTGTAATGCCTAAGCCTTCATCACGAATAGTCATATATACGACATGATCTTCCAGCGTCACTGAAATGTAAACTTTCCCTTCACAGTTCTCTTCATATCCATGGATAATCGCATTCGTGACAGCCTCTGACACGACTGTTTTGATTTCAGTCAGTTCATCCATTGTCGGGTCCAGCTGAGCTATAAATGAAGCAACTGTCACACGGGCGAACGATTCATTCTGACTGAGGGCAGAAAACTCAAGGTGCATTTCATTTTTCATGATGCCACCCCCAGTGTCAGGAGTGCCTGCTGTTCAGATTGTTCAAATCGGATAATTTTAAACAGACCCGACATATCAAACAATCGCTTCACCGCAGGAGAGATAGCGCAAACAACCATTTCTCCGCCAATTTGCTTAATTTGCTTGTATCTTCCTAAAATAACGCCAAGCCCCGAGCTGTCCATAAAGGAAAGGTCCTCCAAGTTCAGCACGATATGGCGAATATCATCCTTCTCCAATGATTGAGTCACTTTTTGCTTCAGGGTTTCAGCCGTATGGTGATCGAGTTCGCCTGTTAATCGAATACAAAGCACAGATTCTTTGACATTCATGTCAATTCCAAGGCTCATGCTCATTCCTCCTTGATATGATCGGATAATGAGTGTTTCGATTTCGACGGAATGAATTCCTTCACCGTGACAAAACTAGTGGTCATTCGGCATAATTACTTAAATTTTGTCCAGTCTCCCATCGTCCGCTTTAAGAATGTGATAAACCCGGCTTTCTTCATATCTTCTTTTGCAGCAACAGGACTTTCAGCGAGTACTTCTCCATCCTTTTTCAGAACAAGAGTGCCAAGCTCTTGGCCTTTTTGAATCGGAGCACTAATATTGTCCTTCATCTTGATTTCTTTTTTCACATCGTTCATATCCTCGCCTTTTTTCGTCAATATTGAAATCGGCTCAGATGTAGTGAGTTCGATAAATTTTTGTTTCCCTTTTTTGACCTTTACTTTTGCTACTGTTTGATTTCGTTTATATAAAGGATGCGTTTCATATTGGCTAAAGGCGAAGTCAAGCATTTTTGTCACTTGCGCGTTTCTTTCTTTAGGCGTGCTCGCTCCGAATACAACCGCTATGGCCCGCATGTTTCCTTTTTTAGCCGAAGCAGTCAGACAATATTTCGCTTCGCCTGTATAGCCTGTTTTTACGCCGTCTACACCAGGATAAAATTTGATAAGGCGATTTGTATTTACAAGCCAAAACTTTTTATCTGTATTTTCACGCAGATAATCTTCATACGTGCCGGTAAACTTCGTAATTGATTCGTATTTCAATAATTCCTTAGCCATGATTGCCATGTCATAAGCAGAGCTGTAGTGTCCTTCCTCGGTCAGTCCTGTTGGGTTTTTAAAGGATGTATTTTTCAATCCCAGCTCTTTTGCTTTTTTATTCATTTTCTTCACAAATTCTTCTTCAGAGCCGGAAATAAATTCAGCCATGGCGACGGAAGCGTCATTTCCCGAAGCGATTGCGATGCCTTTCAGCATTTCTTTGACAGTCATTTCTTCGCCGGGCTCAAGGAATATCTGTGAGCCGCCCATTGACGCCGCATGCTCGCTTGTACGGACCTTATCACTCATTTTGATTTTGCCTTTATCTAAAGCTTCCATAATCAAAAGCATCGTCATAATTTTCGTCATGCTTGCAGGCGCCAGTCTCTCATTGCTGTTCTTGTTGTAAAGCACTTTTCCCGTGTCACGTTCTATCAGCACCGCAGACTTCGCTTCATGAGCAAGCTCCGATGTACGTTTTCCGTCTTGTTTTGCAAATGCAGACGGTGCAAATGTAAGCAGCATTATACCAATCAACAAAGTGGATAAAAGACGTTTCATCTCAAAAGCCCTCCATTTCATAATCCTTTTTATTTTTTCCAAGCGTGATGGTTTTATACGCCACTGATGGAAAATGTTTCGAATTTTGGGCATAAAAAAAGACAGCTGTGTGATATCAGACACAGCTGTCTTTTGGTCCTGCATTGATTCATATTTATTCGTACTGAGCGACGATCGCTTTAACAAGCTTTAAGAATCCAGCTTTTACTTTTTCGGTCACTTCCATAACTTCATCGTGACTTAAAGGCTGATCCAGAATTCCGGCTGCCGCGTTAGAGATGCAGGAAATGCCAAGAACCCGCATTCCCGCATGATTCGCTACAATGACTTCCGGAACAGTAGACATGCCGACTGCATCAGAGCCCATCGTTCTTAAGAAACGGACTTCTGCCGGTGTTTCGTAAGAAGGTCCTGTCACAGCAGTGTACACGCCTTTTTGAATTGGGATATTAAGGTCTTTCGCAATCTTTTCAGCCAGGCTGGACAGATCTTTGTCATAGGCTGAAGACATATCTGGAAATCTGGCGCCGAAATCTGCTTCGTTTGGCCCGATTAACGGGTTTGTTCCCATAAAGTTGATATGATCGGTAATAATCATTAAATCTCCCGCACGGAATTCAGTGTTGACACCGCCTGCGGCATTTGTCACGATCAACGCTTCCACACCGAGCGCTTTCATCACGCGTACAGGGAATGTGACTTTCTCCATTGAGTAGCCTTCATAAAAATGAAAGCGGCCCTGCATTGCAATGACGGAAACTCCTTCAAGAGTGCCAAGCACAAGCTGTCCGGCATGCCCTTCAACAGTAGATACCGGGAATTCAGGTATATCTTCATATTTCAGCTTGACCGGATTTTCGATTTCGTCCGCCAAAATGCCAAGACCTGAGCCTAAAATAAGGCCGATCTTTGGAGATTCCGGCAGGTTTTGTTTAATAAAAGCGGCTGCGCGTTCAATTCTGTCCTTCAAGAAACAGTCCCCCTATTGTAATAAAGATAAAAAGCTTTTCCCGTATTTCGGTTTATTTGTTTGGAAATTATCAGCGATCGTTGCGCCAATATCGGCAAATGTATCTGCAAGCGGCAGCATTTGCGCTTTCTTATGTTTTTTGCTGTAAGCGAGAATCGGCACATACTCGCGTGTATGGTCAGTCCCATGATGAATCGGATCATTGCCGTGGTCGGCTGTAATAATTAACAGATCGTCTTCTCTCATTTTTTCAAACACTTCCGGAAGCCGCGCATCAAATTCTTCAAGCGCGCGTCCGTAGCCTTCAGGGTCACGGCGGTGTCCGAATAACGCGTCAAAATCAACAAGGTTCGCAAAGCTCAGACCCGTAAAATCTTCTCCCAGCGTATCGATCACCTTGTCCATTCCGTCCATATTAGAAACCGTTCTGCGTGAAGAAGTAATGCCTTCTCCGTCGTAAATATCAGAGATTTTACCGATTGAAATCACATCTAAGCCGCAGTCTTTCAATTCATTCATGACAGTGCGGTCAAACGGCTTCAGCGCATAATCATGGCGGTTTGGCGTCCGTTTGAATTGACCCGGCTCTCCGACGAACGGCCGTGCAATAATGCGGCCAACCATATATTTCGGATCAAGCGTCAGCTCTCTCGCCGTTTCGCAAATGCGATACAGCTCCTCAAGCGGCACAACCTCTTCGTGAGCGGCAATTTGCAGAACAGAGTCAGCAGACGTGTAAACAATTAAAGCCCCTGTCTCCATGTGCTCCTGGCCAAGCTCATCCAAAATCGCTGTGCCGGAAGCCGGCTTGTTTCCAATAATTTTGCGGCCAGATCTCTTTTCCAGCTCTTGAAGCAATTCATCAGGAAAGCCTTCCGGGAACACTTTAAACGGTTTATCAATGTATAAACCCATAATCTCCCAATGGCCGGTCATCGTATCTTTGCCGTTTGACGCTTCTTGCATTTTTCCATAATAGGCAAGCGGATGTTCTGTTTTTTCTACACCTTTGATATCTTCGATAAGACCAAGGCCGAGCTTTGCCATATTCGGCATATGTAATCCGTTCATATGCTCGGCAATATGACCGAGCGTATGAGCGCCTTCGTCATTAAAGTCAGCGGCATCCGGCGCTTCGCCGATTCCGACTGAGTCCATCACAATTAAAAACACACGATTATATTTGTATGCAGGCATCTTGAAAGCCTCCTTTTTTTCTATACGTCTATTGTATCGCTAAGAGGTCTGACAACTCAAGTATAAACCGTTTTCATTCCCGTTGACAATGTATTTGGAAATAATGAGAAACTTCAATATTTTCTGTCGCTCTAAACAAAAAAGCCGCAGCCACCTGCGGCTATGCTCGCGGATGAAACTGCTTGTACACATCCTTCAGCCTTGTTTTCGTCACATGCGTATAAATTTGCGTCGTGGATATATCCGCATGACCGAGCATTTCCTGCACCGCTCTTAAATCTGCCCCGTTCTCAAGCAGATGCGTCGCAAAGGAATGCCTGAGTGTATGCGGAGTCAGCTCTTTCTTAATGCCGGCTTCCAATGCGATTTTTTTCAGGTTCTTCCAAAATCCCTGGCGGCTGATCTGTTTGCCGTGATGATTTAAAAAGAGGGCGTCAGATACATTATTTTTTAACAGTTTTCCCCTGGCTTTTGTCATATATTCCTCAATGGCGGAAGCAGCGGCTTCACCGATTGGCACAATCCGTTCTTTTCTTCCTTTGCCGAAGCATCGGATAAACCCCATAGATAAATGAACATCAGCCGTTTTCAATTCAATCATTTCACTGACTCGTATGCCTGTCGCATAAAGCAGCTCCAGCATTGCTTTATCCCGATATCCGAAAGGGCTCGTCAGCTTAGGCGTGTCCAATAACCGCTCGACTTCATTGAGCGCGAGCACCTTCGGAAGCGCCCGTTCCGTCTTTTGTGTTTCGATATGAACGGAAGGGTCCTTATCCGTTACTTTTTCCCTGAGCAGAAATTGATGAAAAGAGCGAATGGATGCCAAATGCCGCGCCGATGTCTTGCCGGATTTCCCCGAGTCCTTCAAATGCTTTAAGTATTGGATAATATGTATGCGGGTAACGTGATTCCAATCTGTAACATGAAGGGTTTCTGTTAAGTAGAGAGAATAGCTTTTCAAGTCACGTTCATAGGATACGATCGTATTTTGAGAGAGCCCTCTCTCTACCATAACGTAGTGGATGAAATCCTTTATTTGATCTTTCACTCTTGATCTACTCCCCGTTTTGGTAAAAAAAGATCAACCGGTCGAACCATCCGCCTTTTTCATCCTGATCCATTTCAACAACTTTTACAGCGGAGCCTTCCGGTTTATCATACCGATGATAGTTTTCATACTCTTGATTCACCCATATCATAGCATAATAGAACAAAGCGGTAAAACCGGTAAACAGGATGAAAACTTTCAATGCATCGACAGCTGTTTTCAGGAATCTTCCCATGTCCTAATCGATCCTTTCCCTATGGTTCCAGTTATATAAACCATATGCCAAATCAGAAAGGTTTTATACATAGAAACAGCAAAAAACCCTTTCCCCATGAGAAAAGGTTCGCGCTCGGCACCGTCTATTCAGTTTCTTTTCCGTTACAGCGGTGGCAAATGCCGTGAAACGTCAATCTATGATCTTTAATCTTAAATTTCCAATCACGTTCAATGATTTCTTCCACGTCTTCAAGCAAATCTTCTTCAATTTCATCAACGGCTCCGCACTCCATGCACACCAAGTGGTGATGAAAGTGAGCTGCGCCCTCTTTCCGAAGGTCGTAACGGGACACACCGTCTCCAAAGTTAATTTTATCTACGACTTTTAATTCAGTTAATAATTCAAGCGTACGGTATACTGTAGCGAGACCGATCTCAGGAGATTTCTCTTTTACGAGGAGGTATACATCTTCTGCGCTTAAATGGTCTTCTTCGTTTTCAAGCAGCACTCTTACTGTCGCTTCACGCTGTGGCGTAAGTTTATAGCTGGATGAGTGCAGTTGTTTCTTAATACGATCAATACGGTTTTCCATGTCTTTCCCTCCTACGCCGCATTCCATGACTCATTATAACAAAATACGCGCAGAGTTCCAACTATAATTATTATAAACTGATAAATAAAATGGTTTTCTTTTAATAATGATTTTAAAAAAGTCTAGATGTAAGCTTTTCCATTAAAACAGGAGATAAGTATGCTTCAAAGAGAGATGAAATCAGCGCTAAAAACAGAATGACCAGCAGCACAAAGGCATACCGCCCGAACCATTGAATCGGCGCGTCATGCAGGCTTCGTTTCACGAACAGCTGTCTGATTAACTTTAAAGAAAACGCAATTGCACATGTGCCCATAATGAGATAAGCCGGAATCAGCAGCACATTTTGCGGCAAAACGGAGACAAATGATAGGAAAAACCCGCTTACTCCCATCTGATTGACTAGGAACCCGACAGTAAAGCCGACGACGATCCCTTTCAGAAAGATCATAATGAAAATAATCGGCATCCCAATGACGGAAATTCCCAGTATCCACATCAGGCCTAAATACTTTGCATTATGAAAGATACTTTGCCCAAACATATCAGCTGAACTTGCCTGTTTTCCATCCGAAAGCTGTCCAAAAAATTGACTTAAGTAGTAGTATAAATCTTCTTTCTGGCTGATGGTCATACTGTTGACAATAATCGCGCCAAAGATGACACCCATGAAAAACAGCACTGACACAAATATATAAAGAGAGAGATGATCTTTGACATGCCTGAGAAACATGTCCTTATAAGAGATTTTTCGCATACCGTTTCCTCCCGCCCGCTCTAGTGATTTGATTTAATAGATTGTATGAAAGAAACAGAAAAACATGCCCTTTTTCAAAAAGAAACAATAGAGATGAATGCTAGGCGGCTTTTTGGGGCACAAAAAAATCCTTATCATCAACTGCTGTATGATCATAAGGATTCTTATGCTTCCGTTTATTCAAAATCTCTTTTTTGCTTTTTGTCATTCTTCCATGTGTGCTGAAAGATGGTGTGCTGCCTCTTGATAATAAGACGTCACGTCCGCCGTTTCTCAATCGATGCCCCCGCTTCTTTTTCGCTTGGCTTTTTGCCATGTGATCACTCCCTTTTTTATTTTCATAGTAATGATAACAAAATTGAACAATGATAAGAAAAAAACAGCACCTGCTACGACAGGTGCTGTTTAGCTACATTTATTTCACTGCTGTAAGAGCTGCATGCTCGACAGCTGCTGCTACCGCATGATGGACTTTTGAATCAAGCGGCTGAGGGACAACATCACCTTGTTTAGTGCAAGCTGCGATGGCCTCTGCTGCTGCGACAAGCATATCATGATTAATCTCCGTGCTTTTTGCGTTAAGCGCTCCTCTAAAAATCCCTGGAAAACCGAGTACATTATTAACAGAACGCCCGTCAGCTGCATATGCGGCGCCAGCCTGCAGTGCGGCCTCCGGCTCAATTTCCGGCTTCGGATTCGATAAAGCCAGAATCACTTGACCAGAACGTACAAATGCCGGTTTTATTAAACCCGGAACGCCCGTTGTAGCAATGACAATATCACATGTTTCCATAAGCTCCTCAATACTGGAAACTGCCTGTCCGCCGTATTGTTCGAGACGGTTCATTGCTGACTCTGATTTGTCTGTTCCGTATACAGCATTCACACCATAAGCCATGAACATCCGGCAGATGGCCACGCCTGCTGCGCCAAGGCCGATTTGCCCCACTTTCGCTTCCTTCAGGTCAACCCCCGCACTCCTGCATGCCGAAATGGCAGCTGCCAGCGTCACTACAGCTGTACCATGCTGGTCATCGTGCATAACAGGGATGTTCAGCTCCTCTTTTAGGCGATCCTCGATTTCAAAACAATGCGGCGAACCGATATCCTCAAGAAGGATGCCGCTAAAGCCCGGAGAAATATGTTTTACTGTTTTGATGATTTCTTCAGGATCACTCGTATCAAGCAGTATCGGAATGCCGCTAATACCCGCCAGCTGATCAAATAAAGCAGCCTTTCCTTCCATGACAGGCATGCCAGCCACAGAGCCGATATTCCCAAGGCCTAAAATTGCGGTTCCATCCGTTACAATTGCAACAGAATTGCTGATCGTTGTATAAATAGAAGCTTTTTCAGGTTCTTTTTCGATCAGTCGGCACACGTCCGCAACACCTGGTGTGTAGACACGTCCCAGCTCTGCCAGTGAACGGATCGGCATTTTGCTTTTCATTTGGATTTTTCCGCCTTCATGTGCGGACAGGACTTCATCAGATACGGTGTGAAGCCTGATCCCTTCTCCGAGGGCCTGTACAGCCGCGATCACTTCCTGAAGCTGTTCTTCATTCTCCACTTGAACGGTAATATTCCGCATTGTGTAATTGGGTCCGACTTTTACCGTCTCCACTTCACCAATATCCCCGCCCAGAAGGCCGATGGCCGTAGCCACCCTTCCAAGATTTCCGGGAACCGAAGGCGTTTCGATCATCAGTGTCCGAATCATGTGTTTCGCTATCATTCAGTGATCCTCCCCTATTAGCCTAGTTTTTCGGCTTTAACTGTATTGTTTTTCGTATACCATATAAATTTTCCTGTATAACCATAGATAATTGCAAGACCTATTGCTACAAAACTGAGCCACATAAACGGCAGATAAGAGAAGGTAGAAACACCTAAAATACCAGCCATGTAAATCCCATTATCAGACCAAGGAACCATCCCCGAAGTCAATGTTCCCCCGACCTCTGAGTTACGTGATAACACTCTTCTGTCCAGATGTAAGCGATCATAGCTGTCTTCCATAATTTTCGGAGTCAAAATAAGAGATACATACATCGCACAGCCGAAGATGTTTGCTAAAAACGCTACGATCAGTGTAGACAATGTGACATTGCCGGCTGAAGTTAATTTCTTTTCAAACGTTGAAACAATGACTTTTAACACGCCGAGTTTCTCAAGCAGACCGCCAAAACCAAGGCCAAAGATGATGACGACGAGAGAATCAAGCATACCGACAATTCCACCGCGGTTTAACAAGCCGTTCAAAAATTCAACATCCGTTTTAATAGAGAAGCCGTTGTACGCAGTTGCAATCGCATGGGCAATATCCATTCCTTGGAAAACAACAGCCCAGATTGCACCGAGTAAAGCGCCAATTACGATAACTGGCATAGATGGCTTTTTCATCGCCAATAAGACTATGACGAGAACTGCCGGGATCAGCATCCAAATATGAATGTCAAACGTGTTTTGCAAAGATGATTTTAAGAATTCAACTTTATCAAGATCAATATTTTTCCCGCCGTACATAAATCCAACAACTGTAAAGAGTATAGCTGTAATGACATAAGCAGGTATTGATAAATAAAGCATTGCTCTCACGTGAGCCAATACATCGACTTTTGATAGTGAAGAAGCTAGAACTGTACTGTCAGACAGCGGAGACAGCTTGTCCCCAAAATAAGCACCTGAAAGAATAGCTCCCGCTACTAGAGGAAGCGGAATGCCTAACCCCTCTCCAATTGCGATCATGGCAATGCCGGCAGTTCCGACTGTTCCCCATGACGTTCCTGTTGCCACAGACATAATGGAACAAATAATTAACGTTGCCAGTAAAAAGATACTTGGGTGAATAAATTCCAGTCCGTAATAAATCAAAGTCGGCACAACGCCTCCGGCAATCCATGTTCCGATGAGCGCCCCAACTGAAACGAGAATCAGTACGGCTTCAAGGCCATTTGATATCCCATGTACAATCGCATTTTGTAAATCTTTATAAGAATAACCGAGTCTAATACCTAAAAGCATTGCAATAAACCATGAAACAAAAAGCGCCAGCTGTATCGGCAAGTCGAGAAAGACTGTAAACGATAGAACAAGTGCTAAAAATACTCCTAGTACAATAATAATTTCAAATAGTGTTGGCAATCTTACATCCTTCAAAAGAAGTCCCCCTTCATGTAAAAGCTAAAACGCTTTCAATATATAGTGCAACACGTATACTATACTTCCTCATCCCTATGTTGTAAACAGCTTATTCATCCGACTATTCGGAGATGAATAAGCTGTATTTTATACAAATTTTATTTTTCTAATAGTTCTTTCCCTGCGATACCTGGTTTGGTCATCTCATATGGGTTTAAAATAATATCCAATTCTTCTTCAGTCAGCACATCATGCTGCAGACAAAGATCCCGGACAGATTGCCCTGTCATAATTGCTTCCCTGGCAATTCTAGCTGCCGCTTCATACCCAAGATGCGGATTGACAGCTGTGATCACGCCTGCGCTTTTTTCTACGTATTGCTTCATACGCTTTTCGTTGGCTTCAATGCCTTTTAAGCAGTTGTCAGTGAACGAACGGAAGCCGTTGTTCATGATGCTGATGGATTGAAGCAAATTAAAGACAAGCACGGGCTCCATGACGTTCAACTCAAGCTGGCCGGCTTCTGAAGCAAGGCAGATTGTATTGTCATTTCCGATAACCTGGAACGCAATTTGGTTGATCAGCTCCGCCATAACCGGATTGACTTTCCCCGGCATAATAGATGAACCCGGCTGACGTGCAGGCAGAGAAATTTCCGCAAGTCCGGCGCGCGGTCCCGACGCCATTAAGCGCAGGTCGTTTGCGATCTTCGACATGTTCATCATGCAGACTTTTAATGAAGCTGATACCTCTGTATAGGCATCTGTATTTTGTGTCGCATCAACAAGATGATCAGCGCCGACAAGAGGAAGCCCGCTAATATCAGCAAGGTGCTTTACTACCTGTTTGATATATTCAGGATCAGCGTTCAGCCCTGTACCAACAGCAGTTGCGCCCATGTTGACTTCATACAGGTGCTGGCGCGATTGCTTGATTCGTTTGATATCACGCTCGAGAACACGGCTGTAAGCTTCGAATTCCTGGCCAAGACGGATCGGAACCGCATCTTGAAGGTGTGTCCGGCCCATTTTAATAACAGAGTCAAACTCCTGTGCTTTTTGCTTAAACACACTATGCATATCTTCCATTGTTTTCAGCAGTTTTTCTAAGAGCTTCAATGTGGAAATATGGATAGCAGTCGGGAACACATCGTTCGTAGACTGTGACATGTTCACATGTGTGTTTGGACTTAAATGGATATAATCTCCCTTTTTATGTCCCATGATTTCAAGCGCCCGGTTTCCGATAACCTCATTCGCGTTCATGTTCATAGAAGTTCCGGCACCGCCCTGAATCGGATCGACGATAAACTGATCGTGCCACTTGCCTTCCAGAATCTCGTCAGCGGCTTGTACGATAGCTTGGCCAATTCCTTCATACAGCCGTTTCACGTCCATGTTGGCAAGAGCCGCAGCTTTTTTCACAATCGCCAGTGCGTTAATCATTTCCTCATGGATTTTGTATCCTGTGATCGGAAAATTTTCAGAAGCACGGAGCGTCTGAATTCCGTAATAAACATCTGCTTCAATTTGTTTTTCCCCAAGGAAGTCTTTTTCCACGCGATATTCTTTTTGGCCGTTTAACATAATCTTTAACCTTCTTTCTCTTTGCTGGTTATCGTTTTTACATTTTACAGGACAACGTCATCAGCTATCGGCGTTTCCATAATTCTCTTGACGACAGGAAGATCCGAAGACTGACCTAGCGCCCACATCAATTTTGGCACAATTGCTTCTGTGTTCATATTTCTTGATCGGATAATTAAGTCTTGGTTGACTCTGCGGCCAACCTCGTAAATGCTCATGTCTTCGCCTTCTTCAAGACATTGAGTCGTAATGACGACGACAATGCCGCTTTCGATCAGTTCATTCACTTTTGACAAAATGTCTCTGCCTTCAAACGGCACTCCTCCGCTGCCATAACTCTCAATGACAATTCCTTTGTACATGCTTTTCAGGGCATCAAACATTTCGGGCTTTAAGCCTGGATGCAGCTTCAGCAGACATACATCTGTGCATAGTGAAGTGTCAACTGTGAAGGTGTCGTTCTCAGGTTCCGTTACTTGTTTGTTGTATTCGATCCCGTCTTCATTGATAAAAGCGATATATGGGTAATTGATGCTTTCAAATGCGTCGTAGCTTTTCGTTCTTAATTTGATCGCACGCGTTCCCTGAATGACTCTGCCGTCAAACACAACATAAACGCCGCCCACGCCTTCACAGGCAAATCGAATGGCATCTGTAATATTTTTTTTGGCATCGGTTTTTTGGAACGTGATCGGAATCTGCGAGCCGGTGATGACAATCGGCTTTTTGGCATGCTGCAGCATATACGATAGTGCGGCAGATGTATAGGCCATTGTATCTGTACCGTGAGTAATAACAAACCCGTCATAGGCATCATAATTTTCCTTAACGGCTTCTGCTATTTCCACCCAGTATTCAGGCTGCATATTGGTGCTGTCTATATTCATAAGCGACTGAGTTTCCATTGTGTAATCGTTATCAAGTTTTGATACGTAACTTAATAATTCATCAGCCTTGACTCCGGGAGCCAGCCCATTTTCCCCTTCAACTGAAGCAATCGTTCCCCCAGTTGTCAACATCAATAATTTTTTCATACCATGCACCTCTTCACTGTATCTAAAGATGGGTTGCGAGAAGGTATTCGCTTTTCGCATACTTTTAATGCAATTATAGACACGGAAAATAAAATACGCAAGACATTATTATTCAATTCGCGTACACTTCCTAATACCTATATGATATAATCAGCTCAAGGTGAAAAAGGAGCGGAAGTTCATGAATCTAGATCGTTTAACTGAATTGAGAAAAAAGAAAAATTGGTCGCTTCAATATACAGCTGACCTTCTCGGTATCGCAAAAAGCACATATGCCGGCTACGAGTCAGGCTACCGACGGCCTTCACTTGAAGCGCTTGCCATGCTGGCTGACCTCTTTGACACAACCTGCGATGAACTTTTAGGCCGCGAGAAACAAAAGCAGACTGCTCCTCAGGCCATAGAATTGGCCACGTGGAGCAGCCTCGACTTTACCATTTCTGTTGATGGCCAGCCGCTGAGTGAAGATGAAATCATCCAGCTGATTACCTTTATACGCACAAAAAGAAAAGTACAGGAGGAACTGAGTTAATCTTTAGCTCACGGTTTAATTTTACCGTAGGTTCCTCCTCCTCCGGCTTTCAATTCCAGTTTTCCGGATCTCGCTTTTACGATAAGCGCCGCGGTTTTCGGCGGGACAACGCGAGCCAAATCTTCTTCTGCAGCCTCATGAAGAACAGCCATTTCTGTTCCGAAGGCTTTTTTTAGTTTGTCCAGCGTTTTCGGGCCTACACCCGGAACAAATTGCAGCGGGATCTGATGTACATATCGCGGACGCGGGACGCGAACTTCAAGCTGATCACTCAATTCACGCAATCTATCGCTGACTCCCTTGGTAAATCTGGCTTTTCCGCAATTCGCGCACGCTGTTTCCCCGCTTACAGCAGGCTCTCCGCACGCTTCGCAAGCCGTCTGATAATATTTCCCCAATAACGGGTCCAAGCCATAATTTGCGATAATTTTCCTGTCATCTTGTCCCTTTAATGCAAGAGCAAATTCAGTAAAATCAGCTGACTGCACATATAATTCATTATATTCTCTGCCGATTTTCCCCAACGAATGCGCATCAGAATTTGTTAAAAAAGGATACGGATTCAATTGCGATACGTGTGATGCCATGTCTGTATCACAGCTTAATCCAAGCTCCACCGCGTCTATCATAGATGGATCAAAAACCTCAGTTAAGCTTGATTTAACCCCTTTTCCATATAAGCTTTTATGCGGCGTAAAGATATGGGCGGGGATAAACAGGCCGCCCATATCCTGCACTTTTTTTTGCAGGTTTAAGCCCGTTTCATAAATCCGCTGCGAGCTTAAATGAATATTTTTCAGCCGGGCTGACAGCCAGTTTGAAAACTGTTTCATATCAGCCAGCGTCGGCATAAATACGAGCACATGGATCGGTCCGCTGCAGGCTTCATCATAAATCTCCAGCTCGCTCCCCAATAAAAGAGTCGTGCTGCGATAACGGATTCCTCCCCCGTCAAGCTCGCGATATTTTCCAGATGAAATGCCTTCCTCAAGCTCTAGAATGACTTCCGGAGAATGACAGTCGATAATGCCGAGGAGTTCAATTCCTTTATGTTCACTGGCTTCAACCAAAATTCTGTCCAGCGTTAATGTTTTGGCGCCTGTTATTTTGACAGCCCTTCCTGTAAAGGTCCGGCCGATATGAATGTGCAAATCCGCGTAAATCTTTTTCATTTTTGTGCTTGGAGCGCTTCTTTCAGCTGAAGATACTGAATCGCGTAGGCTGTTTTAGCATCATATACTTCACGCGATTCAACCAGCTTTAGCGCATCTTCAAGCGTCACCTCCATCACTTCAACAAACTCGTCCTCATCAAGCTCCCGTTTTTCTTCAAGCACAGAAAGCTCCTCAGCAAGAAAAACGTGAACGATTTCATCTGCAAATCCGGGTGATGTATAAAACGCAGTTATTTTTGTCAGTTTTTTTGCTGTATAACCGGTTTCCTCTTCAAGTTCCCGAAGTGCCGTATACTCCGGCTCCTCACCTTTTTCAAGCTTACCGGCCGGAATTTCAACGATCGTCCGCTCAAGCGGCTTACGGAATTGTTTGACCATGATGATTTTCCCTTCATCTGTGACGGCTAGTACCGCTACAGCTCCAGGGTGTTTCACAATTTCACGTTTACTGGCTTTGCCGTTTGGCAGCTCTACATCCTCGACATAAAGATCAATGACTTTACCCGAAAAAATCTGTTCTTTGGCAATTGTTTTTTCTTCTAATGATTTCATTTCTTCATCTCCCGTTCTGTCTCTATATGATGCCCCATACATTTTATCATACTAGAGCAAAAGGGGGCTTCTTCGTGAAAGTGCACCGCATGCCAAAAGGTGTTGTCTTAGTCGGAAAAGCATGGGAAATTCGAGCGAAGTTAAAAGAGTATGGACGCACATTTCAATATGTGAAAGATTGGATCTCAAAGCCATAAAAGTTGAAACTTTAGCTCCTTTATATTACGGTCAATACAAAGCCTAAAAAAGGAGTGTGCACATGAGAAAGCGCAAATTGGGTACATCTGATTTAGACATTAGCGAAGTCGGACTCGGCTGTATGTCTCTTGGAACTGAAAAAAACAAAGCATTGTCCATTCTGGATGAAGCGATCGAGCTTGGCATCAACTATTTGGACACAGCGGATTTGTATGACCGGGGACGCAATGAAGAAATTGTCGGTGATGCGATCCAAAACAGACGCCATGATATTATTCTGGCAACAAAAGCGGGAAACCGTTGGGATGACGGAAGCGAGGGCTGGTATTGGGACCCTTCAAAAGCTTACATAAAAGAGGCGGTAAAAAAGAGCCTTACACGTCTGAAAACAGATTATATCGACCTTTATCAGCTCCACGGCGGCACGATAGAGGACAACATTGATGAAACGATTGAAGCGTTTGAGGAATTAAAACAAGAAGGTGTCATCCGCTACTACGGCATTTCTTCCATCCGCCCGAATGTGATTAAAGAATATGTAAAAAAATCAAACATCGTCAGCATTATGATGCAATTCAGCCTGTTTGACAGACGCCCTGAGGAATGGCTCCCGCTTTTAGAGGAACATCAAATCAGCGTAGTCGCCAGAGGTCCTGTTGCCAAAGGGCTCTTAACTGAAAAACCGCTTGATCAAGCTTCAGAAAGTATGAAACAAAACGGGTACTTGTCCTATTCATTCGAGGAACTGACAAATGCCCGTAAGGCAATGGAGGAAGTGGCTCCCGATCTTTCCATGACAGAAAAGTCGCTGCAGTATCTGCTAGCACAGCCGGCTGTCGCTTCAGTGATTACAGGCGCCAGTAAGATTGAGCAGTTACGGGAAAATATTCAGGCAGCAAATGCACGGCGTTTAACCGAAGAGGAAATCAAAGCGCTCCAATCTCATACGAAACAAGACATTTACAAAGCTCATCGCTCATAGCAGAAAAACCAGCACCTGTACGGGTGCTGGTTTATTTATATTGATGCCAATCCATTTGGCTTTCATTTAGGAGTTCTTCAAAGCTCTTATTTTTTTCGATCTCTTTTTTCTTTCTAATCTGTTCTGCTTTTTCTCTTTTCTGCCTCTTTTCATCCTCTTCCTTCAATTGGCTCTTCATCTCCATAAGCTTTGCTTTGATATCGGATTGAAGGCCGTCTTTTAGCTGGTGTTTGTCAATGGATTTTTGTTTTTTCATGCAGACTTCCCCCATGTTTTGTTTTGAAGCCAGTTTATCACGGAGCATATAAACTGAACAAGCAGACTCTCTTCTGATCACTTTCTCAGCGTAGCAGTGTTTAGGTATAATGATCTTAAACACGAATTGCCTATATATTTCGTTGAAAGGTGCTGTGACTTTTGAAGAAAATCCTTTTGGCCATTGGCGCGCTCGTAACAGCTGTCATCGCAATCGGAATTGTTTTTTCACATATGATTCTATTCATCAAGAAAAAAACGGATGAAGACATTATCAAAAGAGAGACAGACAACGGACATGATGTGTTTGAATCATTTGAACAAATGGAGAAAACCGCTTTTGTGATACCCTCCGCTTACGGGTACGACATAAAAGGATACCATGTCGCACCGCATGACACACCAAATACCATCATCATCTGCCACGGGGTGACGATGAATGTACTGAATTCTCTTAAGTATATGCATTTATTTCTAGATCTCGGCTGGAATGTGCTCATTTATGACCATCGCCGGCATGGCCAAAGCGGCGGAAAGACGACCAGCTACGGGTTTTACGAAAAGGATGATCTCAATAAGGTTGTCAGCTTGCTCAAAAACAAAACAAATCATCGCGGATTGATCGGAATTCATGGTGAGTCGATGGGGGCCGTGACCGCCCTGCTTTATGCTGGTGCACACTGCAGCGATGGCGCTGATTTTTATATTGCCGATTGTCCGTTCGCATGTTTTGATGAACAGCTTGCCTATCGGCTGAGAGCGGAATACAGGCTCCCGTCTTGGCCCCTGCTTCCTATCGCCGACTTCTTTTTGAAGCTGAGGGGAGGCTATCGCGCACGTGAAGTATCTCCGCTTGCTGTCATTGATAAAATTGAAAAGCCGGTCCTCTTTATTCACAGTAAGGATGATGACTACATTCCTGTTTCTTCAACCGAGCGGCTTTATGAAAAGAAACGCGGTCCGAAAGCGCTGTACATTGCCGAGAACGGTGAACACGCCATGTCATATACCAAAAATCGGCATACGTACCGAAAAACAGTGCAGGAGTTTTTAGACAACATGAATGATTCAACAGAATAAAAAAGCGAAAGGCCTCTTCGGCTCTTTCGCTTTTTTATGTTACAGAACGTCGGTAATGCCATCCATATTTTCTCTGATCCATTCAATCGCAAGATCTATCGTTGTAAACTCCTGCGTCTCGAAGGTCATTTCATCCTGCAATAGCCAGACATCTTTCTTGATGGACTCTGCTCCTCCGATTGACCAGTGAAGCAAGGTATAAGGATGGTTTTGATTCAGGAAGGATACCCACGTTTTATTTTGTGCTGTGTTCTTCATTGCCTTCAGCTTTTGTTCCACGTTTCGCGTCTCCTACTTTACTAATATGCTCATTCTGGGGCTGAGCATTTCAGCCGGGCTTTTCAGCGCCAATGTTTTGGCTTTTTCATTGTAATCGATCGTCATTTGATCGTCAAAAAACACTTTTTGCGACGATTGGATATACAGCGGAATGCCGTTCGTTTCCAGCTGCTCGCACTGTCCCGTTAATTCTTCTGCCAGCCAGATTGTCGGGACACCGCTTACCGCGCAGCCGCATCCTTCTGCATCGTAACGAAGCTGGGCTTTTTTTCCCGGGTTGGCGTCAAACGCCTGCTGCAGTGCCTGTTTTGCTGCATCTGTCACATGTATGTTCATAAGGTGAAACCCCCGTTTTCATCATTTTCGCTATTGTAGCATACAATACTGCCATTCGCATTGTTTCTGCCTTTTTTCCACCGCTTCGCATTTTCTTCTGCAGTCTTGATCCACTCATCTTTCCCTTGTATATACTGATTGATGCTGTCAGGGTGCTGGGCCGCCAGCTGTTTTTTGAGAACGGCGTATTCTTTCGCTATGTTTGGATGAGCTCTGAGATAATCTCTGAATAACAGATGCCTTTCAATAGCAGGGTTTCCCTGTTCGTACATATGGACATGATGAGTGCGTTTATTTCCGCCCTTTTGGAAATAACGCCTGCCCGCTATACCGTTCTCACCTTTTGGTGTATAGCCGTTGGCCTTCATTTGTTCATCAAATTGGCTCACGGCTTCAATGCTTCTGACTTCAATTAACATATCAATGATTGGCTTCGCTGCCATGTTAGGTATTGATGTGCTTCCGATGTGATGAATAGCGATAATCTCCGGCCCGAACACAAGTTTCAGCCGTTCTTTTTCTTCATCGAAACATTCTGCCCATTTTTCGTTGTAGAGAATGATCTCAACTTTTCTTTTCGGATACAAATGAAAGACCGACAGCAATAGACCCTGCGCTGCTTTGACGGTTTCTGCCTTTTGGAATCCGGCCTGTGTATAGAGTGACACAGCCGGGGTATTGTTCTCGGCTGTGACTACTTCGATTTTCTCAGCGTCTTCATTATGATCAATGACAAATTGCAGAAGCGCTCGTCCAATTCCTTTTCTGAAACCGTCAGGATGCACAACAAGCCTGCAAATGGTGAGATAATGCATGTTTTTCTCATATGAAATGACACCGATCAGCTTGCCGTTTTTCCGATATCCCGCAAACCGTTCATGGGATGCTTGAATATCCTTTACCTTCTCTTGTAAAGCGGGAATACCGTCAAAACCGATAATCTCTGTTTCCTTTATGTAGGCGGGGATCTGTACGGCTAAAATCTCACGCGCTATAGTGGCTTCCTTATGCTGGAGAAATTCAATCATTCGTGTTCTCCTGAAACAGCCGCTGTCTGTCGACTTTTGCGACGCGGACTGCATACGACTCGTACCAAACGCTTCTTCCTTTTTCTTTTGCTGCTTGATGTTCAGTGTGATGCCTCCAATGGTTAATTGCGTCCATACTGTCCCAATAGGAAACTGTGATGCCCCTTCCATCCGCTTCACGTACGCTTTCCACGCCTAAAAATCCAGGCTGATCCGCCGCAAGTGATACCATCCGCTCCGCTGTTTCTCCATATCCTGTGTCATTTTCGCTTTTGACAGAAGAAAAAATGACTGCATAGTAAGGAGGCTCAGGTGTTTTTGATAAAAAATCCATCATATTTCCCCCTCATATGTTTTTGACAAATAGTACCCTGTCTTGGCCCGGGCCATCATAGTTTGCAAACACTGAGATGCCATTTACCGTTTTGGTGCCCTTTTCAATATCAAACCCCAATTTTGTGTGATATGCGATTGATACCTTATTCACAGGTGAAGTGACACACTTCACCCGGGTGCAGCCCCTTTGTTTTACTGTTTCGATAAATACATCATACAATTGTTTCCCAATTTGCATTTTTCTGAAATCCGGATGCACACCGGAAAAATGAATGTACGCCGTTTCAGGATCGGATTGCGATTGAAATCCGATTAAAAATCCCGTCATGCTGTTATGTTCGGATGTAATAAAGCTTGTGTCCTGAAAATGCTCAAAAAATAGTCTCGGCAATTTTTCTTTCAGCTGTCTGCCGCCCCACCATTCATTCAGTACAGACGTTACCATTTCATAATCTGAAGACGTGATTGTTCGAATATCCATTACGATTTGATCTCCCTCCGTCTGGCAAAACGAATGTCAGCTCTTTTTCTCACAATATAAAAATTATATTTTGCCTGGCTGGAATTGTAAATGCCTTCTTTCCTGTATCATACGTTTCCAGACTGCCGAGGGAACAATGTTTGATCATTTTACGCCTATTTCTCCCCCAAACAGGAGGAGAGACTTTACAGCACAATATCAAGCACTTGATCAAGTTTCAGCTTATAAAGCTGATCCTCGTCTCCTTTTATCCATACTGCTTTTTCAAACTCTTCATACCGGCAGATTTTCCCGGTGCAGCAGACAATCTCACCGTCCTGAAAGCAGCTGACAGTGATATCCTGAGCAAACTCCATCGCGGCGCAAAGCGTTTGATTCATCTCTTCCAGCTTATCGGGGTCAAGGATCGGCTTTTGCAGCTTCTGTTTAAGTCGCTTTCTCTCCAGCAGGCTTTGCTTATGTTCCGGCAGAAACATCCTGCTCCCTTCCCACAGCAGGTTGCCCCTTTTTAAATGGTCGTTCATTTATAATGCCCCCCTATTTTAGCCGCACGTTCAAATGCCTGGCCTGCCGCTGTCAGTGACGCCGCCCTGATGATTGCTGTATCGCCGAATCGATTTTTAATGCCATCCATCACATAGCCTAGGCTCATTTTCTTTGCATAATCCTGAAATAAATTGAGCTGCCATATGTCATCAGATGAGAGCTGAGACAGATTGACACCGAGGCGGCGGACGGGTTTCCCGTCCCAAAATGTAAGAAACAGCCGTCGTACAGCCTCATATACATCCTGCGTAGAATTAGTCGGCTCTGCCAGCTTCACTTGCCGGTTGAAGCCCGTCGGCCAATCAAAATCAGCACCCCGGCAGCTCACTGACACTGTCTGCCCCATGACCCCGGCGTTTCGGCTTCGCCTGCACACCTCTTCACTCAGCTCAAGCAATACGACCTTGATTTCTTTGTCAAAGTGTTCGTAGTCTCTCGGGAGAGTCATTCCATGACCTATCGCCTTTTGCCCGTCCAGAGACGAAGTTGACACAGGGGAATAGTCGATTCCGTTTGCCGTCATCCACAGCACGTGGCCGTTAATGCCCCATTTCTTTTTTAAAAGATCGAGCGGAAAAGCCGCGAGCCCGCCGATCGTGCTGATGCCCATTCGATTTAAATGATGCTTCATGCGGCTCCCGACGCCAAACATGCTGCCCACCGGGAGCGGCCACATTTCGGTTTTCATATTTTCTTTCGTTAAGGTAAAAATACCGTTCTTATTCTTTTTGGCAAAATTGTCACACGCAATTTTGGCCAGCGCTTTGTTAGGGCCGATTCCGACCCGTGCATAAACGCCGATCTCCCGCATGATTCTGCCCTGAATGCTTTTCGCGATCTCCATCGGCGTCCCAAACAGCTTCTGGCTGCCTGTAATGTCCATGAACTGTTCATCGATGGAATACGGCTCCACAAGGTCTGTATACTCCTCGAGAATGGCCGTAATTTGCAGTGATACATCAATATACCGCTGCATACGCGGCCGGAGCACAACAGCCTCAGGACACTTTTCCTGCGCCTCCCACAGCCGTGAAGCATTCACCACACCCTTTTGTTTCGCCAGCGGGCAGGCAGCCAATACGACTCCGCCCCTTTTTTCAGGGTCACCCGAAACAATGACGGGCCTATTTTTCAAATGTGGATTTTCCGCTTTCTCTACAGATGCATAAAACGATTGCATGTCAACGAGAAAAATCACTTTTTCTTTCATCATACACACCTCTAAAAAGAACTTATGTTCGCTTTTCATTATATGCGAAAGTATGTTCGTTTTATACTGGTAAATGATTCTTGTCTGACAGAAAATATGATCCAAGGGTTTGAGAGAAGAAAAACATTTAGTAGAATAAAAGCGAAGCATAAGGATAGGAGAGTCATGATGGAGAAATTTGTCGAAAAAATGCTGGGACAGGCATTGCGGCAATACGGCAGAAACGTTGCTATAGATCCGTTAAGCCCGTATGAAAAACAAAGCCTGAAAGCGGCTCTACAAGAGAGACGGAATGAAGAACCAGATGAGGATTTGCATGCGCATATAGAAGATATCATTTATGACTATGTCACAAACCAAGGCCTGTTCTCTTAAACGCATGACTGTCAGTTCTTTCAGCCGCTGATGCGGCTTCCCTTTGAAAACACCGCCTGAAACAAATAAACAGTCTCAGGCTTACAGAAAAAAAGCAGGATTTTCTCACGCTCCATAGATTCATATGGCCTGGCGTAAAATTCCCCTCAATGCTCGCGCAAAACGGAATAAGCTGTCCATGATCACGCGTATACACTTTTTCGAAGAGATGTGCTCTCTTGTTCTGTCATGCGGTCCATGCCGGTTTTCAGCGTACATCTTGATCTCATAGCCGGTTTCACTGCCGATATGATCCACGTTCTGGCGGCTTAAACTAACACACCCTCACTGACCAATCGCTTTGCTTTTCATCGGACATCCCGTCATTTTCCTTCTTTCAAGATGTAAACTCCGTCAGCCACACGCATCCTCAACGCATAGTATATTGCCATCCATACAATCAGGCATACTACATGTCAATAACGAAATATTTTGAACGATCTATTGGAGAAGGAAATTTTTTCATATATGATAGAGAAAGATCATACATACAGGAGAGAATATAATTCATGAAGAAATGGAAAGATATCCACCCGATCAGCTGGACAATTATAATCGGAACCATTTTCGGCAGAATGGCAACATCGATGAGCATTCCTTTTTTAGCGATTTATTTGACAGCCGTCCAAGGCGCATCAGCTTCCTATGCAGGGCTGGTCATCGCCGCGAGCTCATCAGTCGGCATCCTCGCAAGCTTTTACGGCGGATATATCTCAGATAAATTCGGCAGAAAAAACATGATGCTTGTATCGATTTTCGGATGGATGCTGGTATTTGCAGGCTTTGCGGCAGCATCTAATCTCTGGGTGTTTTTTGTAGTAAACGCATTAAACGGTCTTTGCAAATCACTGTTTGAGCCCGCTTCAAAGGCCTTGTTGTCTGATATGACAGAAGAAAAAACGAGACTGCTAGTTTTTAATTTACGCTATGCGGCTATTAATATCGGCGTTGTCTTCGGACCTGTGCTTGGCCTATATTTCGGCTCATCGCAATCGACTACGCCCTTTTTGGTGCCTGCAGTCATTTACGGACTATACGGAATTGTGCTTGCCCTCCAATTTAAAAAACATCCATCCTTATCAGCACCAGCCCAGTCCCGAAATATGAGCGTGCGGGAAGCGTTTATGGTCACGCAAAAGGATTATCTTTTTACCATTGCTTTGGTCGGCATTACGCTATGCACCTTCGGCTACTCACAATTCAGTTCCACATTCCCTCAGTATATGGCGCAGAACCCCTTGATCGGCAATGGAACGAAGCTGTATGGGCTGATGCTGACATTAAACGCAATCGTTGTGTTGGCGACGCAATTTCCCATTGTCCATTTTGCAAAACGGTTTTCGCCGCTTTGTTCTCTGATGCTCGGTAATGTGATGGTTAGCATCAGCATGGCCATTTTCACCGTATCACACGGTGTTCCATCAATTGTGATGATTGTCATCACATTTACAATCGGCGAAGTGCTTTTATTCTCTATGATGGATTTGTATGTAGACCAGATTGCAAAACCAGGATTAAAAGGCACTTATTTCGGGGCAATCGGTTTTTCACAGCTCGGAAACGTCATCGGCCCTTGGGTCGGGGGGATATGTATAGACCTGTTTGGCGCTGGCCGGCCGATTTATATTTTTTCTGTCCTGAGCGGCATTACCCTGCTCGGCCTGCCATTTTTAGCGTTCGCCTATCGGCAAATGAAAATGGAGACCACAAAACACCGTTCCCGTCTGGAAAAGCCGCTTTAAATAAAAAACGGAAGAGAATGAATCTCTCCCGCAAACATGAGGTGAAGAACATGAATATAGGTGATGTGATGTTTCAGCTGTTTGTATTTATTATATTTGCCGCTGTCGTCTTTGCGGCTGTTACAGGCTTCAAGTATGCGAAAAACCGAAAAGCGCAGCTGGATCGCATTGAGAAAAAGCTGAACAGCCTGTCCGAAGATCACGATTAACAGCTTGGGGCAACGAGCTCTACCTTAATCCGGTCTGGATCCTCACAAAAGACTGCATAATGCCCGTCTCCTCCGGCAAAAGGATGCCTGTCTCGGTACAACACACGATAGCCTTTTGCCGTCAATTTTTCAGTCATCTGATCGACTTGAAGCTTGGATTCAGCATGAAATGCGAGATGGTTCAGACCGACTCGGCATCTATGGTATTCCGGCTCTAGAAATGGCTCTTTCGCCTGCACAATCACTAGGTAAAAACGATCTTTCTTCCAGCTGATGCCTGAGCTCCATTTTTGATACTCTTTATAACCAAGTTCTTTTAAGAACCAGCCCCAAAACCGCCTAGACGCCTCCAAATCAGAGACATACAGTTCAATATGATGCACATTTCATACCCTCCTTACCAACACTTCCTCGACCTTATGCCCGTCTCCCTTACGCAAAATGAGATCTGACCTGAATTTAGTTGGCAAAATATTTTCATATAAATTCGGCCGGTTGACACTCTCCCAAATCGAGGCTGCCATCTCGTCAGCCTCCTGATCGGACAAGTCTTTAAATTTATGAAAATATGAATCAGGATTTTGAAAAGCTGTTTCCCGAAGCAGGCGAAAACGCTCTAAATACCAAGTGAAAATCCGGCTTTCCTCCGCATCCACATAAATCGAAAAATCAAAGAAATCGGAAACAAAAATACGCGGGTTTTCCCGGTCATCCTCCAAGGTGGGCGACTGAAGAACATTAATGCCTTCAATAATCACAATATCCGCCTGTTCTACAACCTCGAACACACCTTCCTCGCGGTCATAGGTTAGATGGGAATACACCGGGGCCTTTACGCTGTCCTTTCCTGATTTTAAGTCATTCAAAAATTCGAGCAGCGCCTTTACATCATAGCTTTCAGGAAATCCTTTTCTTGACATCATATTTTTCTTTTTCAGCTCGGCAGTAGGAAATAAAAAACCATCTGTCGTGATAAGGCTCACTTTTGGACGGTCAGGCAAACGCGAAAGCAGCTTCTGCAAGATCCGCGCCGTCGTGCTTTTTCCGACTGCGACACTGCCGGCAATGCCGATAATAAACGGAATTTTGGCTGAATGTGGGTGCTTCAAAAAAACATTGACATGCTTATTGCGTTCAGCCGCAGACTTGACATGTAAATGAAGCAAGCGAACAAGCGGAATATAGATCGTCTCCACTTCTTCAACAGATAGATAATCATTCAATCCTTCCACAGCTTTTGCCTCTTCTTCAGATACAGCAATCGACAAATGCCCCCCAAAACCAGACCAAGACTCCCGATTGTGCTGTGTATATAAAGTATGTAGGTTAAGTTCTTTATTTTTCACTGTTTACACCTGACTCTCTGTAGGTTAAAACCCTTACAAAGATTGTAACGGAAAACCTTTTCACTGTCTGCTTATTTTTCATTTCGTTTTTTTAGCAAATCAGCACCGATTCGGTTATACGCAGCCATTTCATCTTTTGGAACCATGCTTCCTCCCGTTCCCCAGACGACATGTACGGCATGTTCCATCTTATATTTCTGAGCATAGCGCCTTCCCTCTTCTGTCGAAAAAAGCTGAACCGGCCCGAACATGCCAGCAAGAGCAGAGGGCTCTAAATATTTATCTTCAGATACAGCCAGCATATGAAGCAAAGTATAAAGCGTATTGTCCTCTACCGTATAACAGCCGCTCAGAAGCGGTTCAATCAGCTTGCCGACAAATCCTGACGGCCTCCCTACGGCAAGTCCGTCAGCAGCCGTCTGATTATCCAGGCCGATATCCTGGACGGAGATCTTCTCGTGAAGTCCTGAATAAAGCCCTAACAGCATACAAGGTGAATGAGTTGGTTCTGCGAAAAACACATGAACATCATCTCCGTATAAAAGCTTCAGCCCAAATGCTACACCGCCCGGTCCTCCGCCGACTCCGCACGGCAGATACACAAACAAGGGCGTCTCAAGACTTGGCTTTATATTCATACAGTCAAGCTGTGTTTTTAATCGGCTTGCAGCAACAGCATATCCTAAGAACAGCTGACGAGAATGTTCATCATCAATAAAATAACAGAATGGATCTTGTTCCGCCTGCCGTCTCCCTTCGTTCACCGCTTCACTGTAATCTGTTTCGTACTCCATAACAGTGACTCCCTTTTGGCGGAGGAGATCCTTTTTCCACTGCTTAGCATCGGCGGACATATGCACTGTCACGCGAAACCCGAGTGCCGCGCCGATGATGCCGATGCTTAAACCTAGATTTCCTGTCGAACCGACAGCAATCGAATAGCGGGAGAAAAACCCGGTAAACCGCTCTTCCTGTAAGATGCGGTAATCATCGGTTTCCTGAAGCATTCCTTCTTGAAGCGCGAGATTTTCAGCATACTTTAACACTTCATAAATCCCGCCCCTCGCTTTAATCGATCCTGAAATCGGAAGCTCATGGTCGCACTTTAAAAGCCATCTTCCGGGAAATGGCTGCTGATATGCCGCTTCCAGCTTTCCCTTCATATGCTGCACCTCAAAAAGCGGAGACTCGATGATTCCTTTAGCGCCTTTCGTCTCAGGAAACACCTCGGCAATGTAAGGTGCAAACCGCTGCATTCTTTTTTCCGCTTCCGCTATCTCGGTTGCCCACTCATCTGCACGGGGTAATGGCCCCTCTTTCTTGCCTGAATTTGCCCAGAATACAGGCTCTGCATCAATCAGTTTCTGAATAAACGGATCTTTAAGCAGAGCATGAAGGACTTCTGAATGAACTGACATTCAACAATCTCTCCCTTCCACTATCAAAAACTGCCCCGTGAGAAACAAGCCACTCCACCACAGGCAGTTCTATCATTATTTTTTCATGAGCGCGCGTCCTGCCAGCTTTTCTACAAGAGCTGGAAACAGCTGATACAGCTTAGTGCCGGCATTCATTAAACGCGGAAGATTGATCTCCCGCTTTTTCGTAAAAATTGCAGCTGTAATTTGAGCTGCCACGTCATCAGGATCAAGCATCCAGCGGCCGACATTTTTGGCGTAGTCCCCGCCTTTATCAGCAATGGAAAAAAAGTCCGTCTGAATCGGGCCCGGGTTGACTGTTGTCACATAAATGCCGGTTCCCGAAAGCTCCATCCGCAAAGCGTTTGAGTAACCTAACACGGCATGTTTGGTCGCGGAATACAGGCTAGACTTCGGTGTGGCGATTTTCCCCGCTTGAGAGGCGATATTGATGATATGTCCCTTTTTTTGCTCAAGCATTTGCGGAAGCACCGCTTTTGTACAGGCGATCAGGCCGAAGACATTCACATCAAACATCGCTTTCATGTCATCCAATGTAGAGTCTAAAACCGTTTCAAATATACCGAAGCCTGCATTGTTAATCAGTACATCAATCGAGCCGATCTGATCGCGGACCCGGGCGATATCCTCTAGGCGGCCGACATCCAGAGGAAAAATCTCACACTGTCCGCTCCATTCCTCGGTTATTTTCCTTTTGATTTCTATCAAACGATCCTCGCGTCTAGCCGACAGCAGGACATGGGCTCCTTCAGCCGCGCATAAGTATGCGATTCTTTCTCCAAGCCCTCCTGAAGCGCCGGTTATCCAAATCCTTTTTCCCGCTATATGTTTCACCCATTTCACCTCTTCATTGTTTTAAAGTATACGGTATTTCCTTCCCAATATGACGTGATGGCTTCTTCAGCCTCCAACACATCAAGGTGACCTGCCGTTTCTGACATCGTTAAAAACAATTCCTTTTCATATACAGCAGGAAAAAGCTGCTGACAGACCTGAAAAGCGGTCATCGGCTTTTCATCCAGCATGCGACGCACATCCTCCGTCCTGTTCCTCTGCTTGTCAAAACGCTTCTCAATCAGCGCTTGTACACTGGTGATAGGCTCGCCGTGACCAGGAAATACGATTGTTGGATCAAGTTGAGACAGCCTTCGCAATGACCGCTGATAATCCACTAAAGGCTTTGACCTGACGTCTCCCGCTTTCGGCGCTTCCAAAATCGGATTAGACGAGCTGTTTGCCAGCAGTAGATCGCCGCCAAGCATCCTTCCGCTTTTTTCATGGAACAGAACAATATGCGATTCAGCATGTCCAGGCATCTCCAACACAGACCAGCCCTCAAGCCCATCTATGCCCATACCTTCTCTGATTGATTTTGTCAGAGATCTCGTACAGGAAAATGCGTACGCTGATCGAATCAGCTTTTCCGCCTTCCCCGTATCAAATGGAACGCCTAATTCAGGCAGCAGCTTTTGAAAAAAACGTTTTTGCCAATCCATAAAGGCTTGATTTTGGCTGATATAAGGTTCGTTGAATGTATGCCCAATCACTTCGATTTCATCTGAAAAGACATCAAGCAAGCCTGCATGATCAGCATGATGGTGAGTCAGTACAACCTGCTCGATATCTGACAATTTCACATTTACAGCGGCAAGCTGCTCTTGTAAGGCTCTGGCAGCCTCTTTTGTATTCGGCCCGGCATCGATAAGTGTCAGCGCATCACCTTTTACGAGGTAAACGATAACATCGCCGACAGCAAACGGTGTCGGGACGCGGATCGCAATTACATCTTCAGTTGTCATCCTTTCGCTCCTTGTCTTCATTCATTATTCATATTTTAGCTTTTTCTCGGTCTTGTGTCATTATTGCAGAATGAGAACAAACCTTTTTGAAAAAGCTATTGACATTAGCTTGTCCGCCATTGCATAATGAACAACAAACTAAAACGAGAACCATTGGAACGCTATGACGAGGAATAGTATACAAGGCAATGGCCTAAGAGAGCGATACCCCCGGCTGAAAGGTGTTGCGGCCCGCTTGTTTGTAGAACCTGCCCTCAAGTCGCGGTTAGGAAAACCTAAACGTTTCCCGCGTTACGGGGATTTGAGCTGAGCACAATTTGTGCTAATGAGGGTGGTACCGCGAACCTTTTCGTCCTTTACGTGATGAAAAGGTTTTTTGTTGTTCTAATAGAAGGAGGATATCAATGAAAAAGATAGGATTTGTCGGCGCCGGGTCAATGGCAGAAGCAATGATCAACGGCATTTTGCAAAGCGGCATCACAAAACCAGAACATATCTATATTACAAATCGCTCAAATGACGAGCGTCTGATTGAATTAAAGGAAACGTACAGCGTGCGTCCATGCAGAGATAAAAATGAGTTTTTCACTCACACCGATATCATTATCCTCGCTTTCAAACCGAAAGACGCGGCGGAAAGCATCGACAGCATCCGGCCGTATATCAAGGACCAGCTTGTCATTTCAGTACTTGCAGGCCTTACCATCGAAACCATTCAGCATTATTTTGGCAGAAAGCTCGCGGTCATTCGCGTCATGCCTAATACATCAGCGGCAATCAGAAAATCAGCAACCGGATTTTCCGTAAGCACGGAAGCAAGCAAGAATGATATTATTGCCGCAAAAGCTCTATTGGAAACAATCGGTGATGCAACACTGGTTGAGGAGCGGCATCTTGACGCTGTCACTGCAATCGCAGGCAGCGGCCCGGCCTATGTGTATCGTTATATTGAGGCGATGGAAAAAGCAGCACAAAAAGTAGGATTAGATAAAGAAACGGCAAAAGCACTCATTTTGCAGACAATGGCAGGGGCAACAGATATGCTCCTCCAAAGCGGCAAACAGCCGGAAAAGCTGCGTAAAGAAATCACCAGTCCTGGGGGCACTACAGAGGCAGGTCTTCGCGCTTTACAGGACTCCCGCTTTGAAGAAGCAATTATTCACTGTATTGAAGAAACAGCTAAACGGAGCGCAGAAATCAAAGAACAGTTTGCCGGTGCCGCCTTAGAGAGACATTCTTAGATGTAAGGACAAAAACAGAAGGCACAGTGCCTTCTGTTTTTTATTTTTCCCGCAGCAGCTGGCCGGCAGATTCTGATTGCTTTAATAGCGCGGAGATCGTAAATGAAAGCAAATCGGGAAGCACTTCAAAGGAATAAGGCATATACAATCTTTCCGTCCATTTATGCGGGTCTTTACCAGCCGGACCGACATTTAAAACTGGGACATATAAAGCCTGATTTTTACCGCTTGGCAATGAATACCCTCTGTTAAAGAGCGGCATATTGCTTGTGTATGCATCAACCTCCTGTTTTTCCAGCTGAAGATAACTCAAGTCCGAAAGTCCGGGGAAGTACTGAACCTCCCGTAATGCAATGCCGTATCGCTCAGCCGCATAATGCTTTATCTGATCTGCTGTATTTCTGATCAATTGATCATCCTTTGAAGAAACAGCTGGATAAAGCGGCGGACTATAAAACAGAACGATGAGCGGCGCATCCTCCTTACAAAGCGAAGCAAGCTCAGAAACAATTTTCGTCGAAAAATCCCTGTCTCCAAGCTCCCCCCTGTTAGCAAAGGCATAATTTAGAGCCCGCTCTGTTTCCGAGATCCCCGCACGCTTTTTTGCACGCGAGACCAGCTCATCAAATGTCAAAACAGTGACGTCCCGCTCAATCGGCTGAAATGGCTCAAATTGTTGAAAATCCTGTGTTTTCTTCCGAACGTTCGACATGATTTCCTCCGCCGCCTGTTCTGCTGTTTTAAGCAGCATCTGATGCAGCTCACTAGCTGAGCGTTTCATTGACAGCACATTAAATAATGTGACGGCTGTATGCGGTGTCTGGACTGAATATGCCTCTTTCAAGTCCTTTTGCATTAAGTTTACCGGCGGCGGAGTGACCTCGCCATCAACCTTTTCGCAATAATCAGCATTCAGTTCAAGCAAACGGTTAATCTCAGATACCATTAAATTTGCGTTTAGACCTGAAAACGGCTCTCCAACATGTGTCTCAATCCCCTTGCAGAAAAAACCCGCAAGCACCTTGCCAATGCTTCCTGTATAAAAATATTGCTGCTGATCGCCGGGAAATTTTTCAAACATCGGTTCGGCATTCAGGCAAGCGGTTAATGTGATATCATGCTTTTTCTCCATCTCCTTCAATGCAGGAACCGCTTCAATCATGCCTCTTGAATTCACTTCCTCGTCCGGAACCGTTATCAACAGCAGATTGCCCTCAAAATGCCCGTTCATTGCCCTCTCCAGCATCGACAGTTGAATACAAAGCCCCGCTTTCATATCCATCGTCCCTCTTCCGAACAGCCAGTCTCCGCTTTCGGCATCTCTTCTCACACGTTCCGGGAGCAGCTCTTTTTTCTCTAAAAAGGAGCTCAAAAGCTCAGCAGGCTTGCAAGCCATATGTTTAAATTCGCCGTAATCTTCTATGTCAACGACATCAAAATGACTCAGCAGAAGCACTGTCTTTTTGACATTCTTCTTTTTGACTAGAGCCGTAAGAAAAGATCTGCCATCGTCCATCGGATGAAGTGTTACATCATCAGGGTGCTTTTGAAAATAGGGCTTGTCCTTCAAAATAAAATAAAGATACTCTGCAAGCGCTACCTCGCCCTTTGAACCGGTGATGCTTTCGTATTGCACAAGAGAAGTTAAAAGTGCCAGCAATTCGTCCTTCGTCTGCCAATTCATTGATTCCGCCCCTCCTATGAATAAAAATGCTTCTATACTGAAAAATAAACTGATTTCTCGTCTATTATACAGAAATGTTTGACAAAAGCGGTTCATTTGAGCAGTTTATATGACGGGAAAGAAATGACTTGATATAATCAATCTCTAAAAACCTTACGGGAGGCGAAAGAAATGGCCAGAAAATTATTTACACCTATTACAATTAAAGATATGACGTTAAAAAACCGCATTGTCATGTCGCCAATGTGCATGTATTCTTCTCATGAAAAGGACGGAAAATTAACACCGTTCCACATGGCACATTACATATCGCGCGCAATCGGCCAGGTCGGACTGATTATTGTAGAGGCGTCAGCGGTTAACCCTCAAGGACGAATCACTGACCAAGACTTAGGCATTTGGAGCGACGAGCATATTGAAGGCTTTGCAAAACTGACTGAGCAGGTCAAAGAACAAGGTTCAAAAATCGGCATTCAGCTTGCCCATGCCGGACGTAAAGCTGAGCTTGAAGGAGATATCTTCGCTCCATCGGCGATTGCGTTTGACGAACAATCAGCAACACCTGTAGAAATGTCAGCAGAAAAAGTAAAAGAAACGGTCCAGGAGTTCAAGCAAGCGGCTGCCCGCGCAAAAGAAGCCGGCTTTGATGTGATTGAAATTCATGCGGCGCACGGATATTTAATTCATGAATTTTTGTCTCCGCTTTCCAACCATCGAACAGATGAATATGGCGGCTCACCTGAAAACCGCTATCGTTTCTTGAGAGAGATCATTGATGAAGTCAAACAAGTATGGGACGGTCCTTTATTTGTCCGTGTATCTGCTTCTGACTACACTGATAAAGGCTTAGACATTGCCGATCACATCGGTTTTGCAAAATGGATGAAGGAGCAGGGTGTTGACTTAATTGACTGCAGCTCAGGCGCCCTTGTTCACGCAGACATTAACGTATTCCCTGGCTATCAGGTCAGCTTCGCTGAGAAAATCCGTGAACAGGCGGACATGGCTACTGGTGCCGTCGGCATGATTACAGACGGTTCAATGGCTGAAGAAATTCTGCAAAACGGACGTGCCGACCTCATCTTTATCGGCAGAGAGCTTTTGCGGGATCCATTTTTTGCAAGAACTGCTGCGAAACAGCTCAATACAGAGATTCCGGCCCCTGTTCAATACGAAAGAGGCTGGTAATGCCCATAAGAGATATCCTGTAGAGGATATCTCTTTTTTTATTTTTAGAGAAACGATCGGCTAAGGTTCTCCGTCTCCCTAGTAGAACCAATTAGAGGAGATGACTCCAATGAAATCAGCTTGGATGGAAAAGACATATACAATTGACGGATGTGCGTTTCATACACAGCACCGGAAAGGATCAAGCGGTGTAACGATTGTCTTTGAGGCCGGCTATGGTACTTCTTCTGAGACGTGGAAACCATTAATGGCGGACATTGATGATGAATTTGGCATTTTCACATATGATCGGGCAGGCATAGGAAAAAGCGGGCAAAGCAGAGCTAAACGAACAGCTGATCAACAAGTGAAAGAATTGGAGAGTTTGCTTAAAGCAGCTGATGTAAAACCTCCTTATTTGGCTGTTTCACACTCATACGGAGCTGTCATCACCGGTTTATGGGCCTGCAAAAACAAGCATGATATTATCGGCATGGTCCTTCTTGACCCAGCTTTAGGCGATTGCGCCAGCTTTACCTTTATACCCGAAGAAATGCACAAATCACATACGAGAAAGATGATGCTTGAGGGCACACATGCAGAGTTTTCAAAAAGTCTGCAGGAGCTCAAAAAGCGGCAAGTCCACTTAGGAAACATGCCTCTTCTTGTGTTGTCATCAGGAGAACGGACTGAGAAATTCGCTGCTGAACAGGAGTGGCAAAACTTGCACAGCAGCATATTGTCTCTATCTAACCAAAGCGGCTGGATTCAAGCTAAAAACAGCTCCCACAACATCCATCATGATGAACCTCATATCGTTCACTTGGCTATTTATGACGTATGGTGCGCAGCGTGCCAGCAGGCCGCTCCTCTTTACCAGGCAGTCAATTAACGTAAAAAAAGACCGGGCCGTAAGGGATTCCCGGTCTTTTATATTATTTTGTTTCACGGTGAAGGGTATATTTCTTTAAACGCGGTGAATATTTTTTCAGCTCCAAACGGTCTGGATTGGTGCGTTTATTTTTTGTTGTGATGTAATTTCGGTCTCCCGTTTCAGTGCAAAGCTAAAGTAACATTTACTCTCATAATTAACATCTCCTTATAAAACGTAATGATTACGTTTTATTATACAACGTCATCACAAATTGTCAAATAAGAGCTCCGCCTTCAGCCTCGCGGGACGTTTACCTCTAAGAAATCATATGCCGCCACGCTATTGGGGAAAACGTCAACCGCTTCTTTTTGAAGCTCCAAAGAAGCATCTCCCTGATATCTTGCGCTGATATGGGTTAAAATGAGCTGCTTCGCTCTTGCTTCTTTCGCTGTTACAGCCGCTTGTTCCGTTGTACTGTGATAATAATCATAAGCAAGTTTACGGTCTTCCTTAGCAAAGGTTGCTTCATGAACAAGCACATCACAATCCCTCGCAAGCTCTTTTAGTTTGTCACTTACTCTCGTATCACCGGAGAACACAACAGATCTTCCCTTTTTAGGAGGCTCCAGAAAATCATTCCCATTGATGATTCGTCCGTCTTCAAGCGTTACCGTTTCGCCTTTTTTGATTTTCTGATATACAGGTCCGGGCGGGATGTTCATTTCTTTTAATACGTCAGCCTTCAAGGAACCCGGTACGTCTTTTTCCTGCACACGGTACCCGAAGGCTTCCACTCCATGAATAACAGATACCGCTGTGACAATAAACTGATCGTCCTCAAACACGATTCCTTCTTCAATTTCCTGGATCGCAAGCGGATATGTCAAATGGGTTTTCGTGACGGCAAGGCTTGTTTCAATAAACGCCTTGATCCCTTTAGGTCCGTACACTGTCAGCTCGTCCTCTCCGCCTTGAAAGGAACGGCTCCCCAGAAGCCCCGGAAGTCCGTATACATGATCGCCGTGCATGTGTGTAATAAAGATTTTCTCTATTTTACGAGGTTTAATCGTTGTATGTAAAATTTGATGCTGTGTGGCTTCCCCGCAGTCAAAAAGCCATACCGAACGCCTTTCTTCAAGCAATTTTAATGCCACCGACGTTACATTTCTCGCCTTGGCGGGGATGCCGGCTCCCGTCCCTAAAAAAAGTAATTCCACGTTTCCTTCCTCCTACTAGAACCAGATACCTACAAGAATACAGGATCAAGCGGAAAATGTGAATCTTGCCTCTGAAAAGAACAATCCTTTCGTGCTAGAAACATTTTTTCAGCATTCTGCTTAAAAAAGGGCTTAAATGTTTGCTTTCGTTGAATTTTAGATTTAAAATGAAGGAAATATACGGGGTGTACTAAAATAAAGCTTCGAATAAAGTGAGGTACTTTTAGTGAAAACAAACCAACAACCAAAAGCAGTAATTGTCATATTCGGTGCAACTGGAGATTTAGCAAAACGAAAATTGTATCCGTCTATTCACCGTTTATATCAAAACGGACAAATCGGAGAAGAGTTTGCAGTGGTAGGAGTTGGAAGAAGACCTTGGTCTAATGAGGATCTTCGCCAAACTGTTAAAACATCCATTTCCTCATCTGCAGATAAGCATATAGATGATTTCACGTCTCATTTTTACTATCACCCGTTTGACGTGACAAACCCTGGTTCTTATCAAGAGCTAAACGTATTGCTTAACCAGCTGGAAGATACATATCAAATTCCTAACAACAGAATGTTCTACTTGGCAATGGCTCCTGAATTCTTCGGAACGATTGCAAAAACATTAAAATCAGAGGGTGTAACAGCTACAACCGGCTGGTCCCGCCTTGTCATCGAAAAACCGTTCGGCCATGATCTGCCAAGCGCACAGGCATTGAATAAAGAAATCCGCGAAGCATTTACGGAAGATCAAATTTACAGAATCGACCATTATCTAGGCAAACAAATGGTTCAGAACATTGAAGTGATTCGATTTGCCAATGCGATTTTCGAACCGCTTTGGACAAACCGCTACATTTCAAACATTCAAATCACATCTAGCGAATCACTAGGCGTTGAAGACCGCGCAAGATATTACGAAAAATCAGGCGCCCTTCGCGACATGGTGCAAAACCATATTATGCAGATGGTTGCCCTTCTTGCAATGGAGCCGCCTATCAAATTGAACACAGAAGAAATCCGCAGCGAGAAAGTGAAGGTGCTGAGAGCACTGCGTCCTATTGCAAAAGACGAAGTGGATGAATACTTTGTGCGCGGACAATATCATGCTGGTGAAATTGACGGTGTACCGGTTCCTGCTTATACAGATGAAGATAATGTCGCTCCTGACTCCAATACAGAAACCTTTGTTGCCGGCAAGCTCTTGATCGACAACTTCAGATGGGCTGGTGTTCCATTCTACATCAGAACCGGAAAACGAATGAAAGAAAAGTCCACAAAAATTGTCGTTCAATTTAAGGACATTCCGATGAACCTGTACTACGGTAATGAAAACAACATGAATCCGAACTTGCTTGTCATTCATATTCAGCCTGACGAAGGCATTACGCTTTACTTAAATGCTAAAAAGCTTGGCGGAGCAGCACACGCACAGCCAATCAAACTCGATTATTGCAGCAATTGCAATGACGAGTTGAACACCCCTGAAGCATATGAAAAACTAATTCACGACTGTCTTCTTGGCGATGCAACAAACTTTGCACACTGGGATGAAGTTGCCCTTTCTTGGAGCTTTGTCGACTCTATTTCTGAAACATGGGCAGCAAACAAAACCTTATCTCCTAACTACGAATCAGGCTCAATGGGACCGAAAGAATCTGATGATCTTTTGGTGAAAGACGGCTTACACTGGTGGAACATATAATAAGAAGAAAAAAGCCGAAATAGTTTACTAAGCATTTTCGGTCTTTTTTACGCTGAACAAAGGTATAACAATCTCCTTAATAACAAAACCCCCAAAGCTTAAGAGCTTCGGGGGTTTCTATTGATTACTTCATCCATTCAGTATGGAAGATGCCTTCTTTGTCAGTACGCTCATAAGTATGAGCGCCAAAGTAGTCGCGCTGTGCTTGGATTAAGTTTGCAGGCAGTACGGCTGTGCGGTAGCTGTCATAGTAGGCTAATGCGCTTGAGAATGATGGCACCGGCACACCTTGGGCAACTGCAAGTGAAATCACTTGGCGAAGCGCTCCTTGATAGCTTTCTACAATATTCTTGAAATAGCTGTCAAGAAGCAGGTTGTCAAGCTCAGGCTCGCGATCGTAAGCTTCTTTGATCTTCTGAAGGAATGCCGCGCGAATGATGCAACCACCGCGGAAGATCATAGCGATTTCACCATATTTCAGATCCCAGTTGTATTCTTCAGAAGCAGCTTTCATTTGGGCAAATCCTTGCGCGTATGAACAGATTTTACTCATGAACAACGCTTTTCTGACCGCTTCAATCAGCTCTTCTTTATTTTCTGTAACAGGCTTCACTTCTGGTCCTGAAAGAAGTCCGCTCGCTTTTACACGCTCTTCCTTCATAGCTGAGATAAAGCGTGCGAATACAGATTCAGTAATAATCGGAAGCGGAACGCCTAAGTCAAGTGCGCTTTGGCTTGTCCATTTTCCTGTTCCTTTTTGGCCTGCTTTATCAAGAATCACATCAACAAGCGGTTTGCCTGTTTCTTCGTCTTTTTTTGTGAAGATGTCAGCCGTAATCTCAATCAGGTAGCTATCAAGCTCACCTTTATTCCATTCAGCGAAAACTTCATGAAGCTCATCAGCAGAAAGGCCCAGCACCTGTTTCAGAATGAAATATGATTCAGAGATCAGCTGCATATCTCCGTATTCAATTCCGTTGTGCACCATTTTTACGTAATGGCCGGCGCCGTCCGGACCGATATATGTCGTACAAGGTTCTCCGTCAACTTTTGCAGAAATGGCTTCAAGAATCGGTTTTACAAGCTCATGTGCTTCTTTTTGTCCGCCAGGCATGATAGAAGGTCCTTTAAGCGCTCCTTCTTCTCCGCCGGAAACGCCTGTTCCGATAAAATGAATGCCGCTTTCAGCGAGTTCTTTGTTACGGCGCTGTGTATCTTTATAGTATGTATTACCGCCGTCAATTAAAATATCATCCTTCTCTAGATGAGGAAGAAGAGATTGAATTGTCGCATCTGTTGCAGTTCCCGCTTTAACCATTAATAAGATTTTGCGCGGTGTTTCCAAGGATTGGACAAATTCTTCAATGCTGTAAGTGCCAACAACATTTTTTCCTTTTGCCTCCTGTAAAAACTCCTCAGTTTTACTGCTTGATCTGTTGTAAACAGAAACAGAAAATCCCCGGCTTTCGATATTTAAAGCCAGATTTTTACCCATGACCGCAAGTCCGATAACGCCGATTTGTTGTTTTGACATATTCTAACGTCCCTTCTGCAAACGTTTAATCATTTTAAAATTTAAATTAAAATAAAATGATATTTATAATAAAGAAATTACCATACATTCACCCTTTTTTTCAAGCGATTCAGCTTTTCTTTTCATCTTGAAAAAAATCTTTATTAAAGCTTGTTCCCTTTGTTTTGCTCTCCTCTTTTTTTAACGTTGCCCCTTTTCTGATCAGTTTGGTACCGTACTTTTTATTCAGCTTTTCCATCATCTGCTGAATGGGCTCATCCTTCGCATCTTCATTAAAGCTGAACAAATCGAGCTGTTTATAGGCCTGCTCTTTTTCTACTAAATCCGTTCCGGTAATGCCAAGCAGCCTGACAGGATTTTTATTCCAATGTTTAAAAAAGAGGTGCTCCGCTTCTTTCAAAATGTCATTTTTTTGATCAATCGGGTTTCTCAGCGTAGTGCTTCTTGTGATGGTTCTCCAATCCGCATATCTAATCATAATAAAAAGCTTCGAAGCCATGACTTCCTTGCGCTGTAAACGGTCACTCACAGAAGCGGCAAGCTTTCTAAAAACGCCTAACAGCTCTTCTTCATCACTGGAATCATGGGAAAGTGTCGATGAGTTGCCGACGCTTTTAAATTCGTAAATGCGCTCCGGGTCAACCGGCGCATGGTGAATGCCATTTGCTTTATTTTTAAGGCGCGGACCGTTGATGCCAAGCAGGCGCTTCAGCGAGTGTTCATCAGCTGCAGCTAGCTCTCCGATTGTATGGATGCCGAGTCCCTTCAGTTTTTCCGCTGTCTTTTTGCCGACTCCGTGCATCTCTCCAACAGGAAGCGGCCACAGGATATCGGGCACTTGCCTCTTTCTTAAGATCGTAATTCCAAGCGGTTTTTTCATATCAGACGCCATCTTAGCGAGAAATTTATTCGGTGCAATCCCTATGCTTGACGGGAGCAGCAGCTCTTTTTGCAGCCTGCTTTGGATTTCTTTTGCCGTCTCTAGAGCGCGGCTGCTGTATGGTGTATCGGTCATGTCCATATAGCCTTCGTCGATGGAGACAGGCTCCACTAGGTCAGTATATTCACGAAGAATGGTAAACATCGCTCGTGAAGAGTTTCTATAGCGGTCAAAGTTCGGCGGAAGAACGATGAGCTCAGGACAATGGCGCTTCGCTTGCCAAACCGGCATCGTTGTTTTGACGCCGCGCGCTCTTGCTTCGTAGCTGCATGTTACCACAATGCCCTTTCGCTCCTTTACGTTTCCGGCAACTGCGACCGGCTTTCCCCGGAGAGCCGGATCATATGCCATTTCAACCGACGCATAAAAGCTATTCATATCAATATGGAAAATAATTCGGCTCTTTCCCGGCATAAACAAATCTCCTTTTCGGTCATTAGACAACAGCTTGTACATATAGTAAAATGAAGCTATTGAATGGATGTGATGACAATGTTTGTGGAATCGATAAATGACGTTTTATTCTTAGTCGATTTTTTCACAATTATTCTTCCTGCTCTAACGGCAATCGGGATTGCATTCCTCTTACGGGAGTGCCGTGCGGGCGAGCAATGGAAATCAAAACGAACAGATGAACATCAGACGGTCTTTCACATTAACCGAACAGACTTTCTTATTATTATATATCATCGCATTACAACTTGGATACGTAAAGTCTTCCGCATGAATTCGCCTGTGAACGATGAGGAAGACGCCGGTTCTCTTCTTTTATAAACCGCATTTATAAAAAGGAGGAGAACAAAATTGTTAAAAACATATCAAAAACTTTTGGCTATGGGTATCTTTTTGATCGTATTATGCTCGGGCAATGCTGCATTTGCAGCGACTAATCAGGTGGGAGGCCTCAGCAACGTAGGTTTTTTCCACGATTATTTAATCGAACCGTTTTCCGCTCTGCTTAAGGGTGTTGCCGGGCTGTTTCACGGAGAATACGGACTCTCTATTATCCTCGTAACCATTATTGTGCGTATAGTTGTATTGCCTTTGTTTGTCAATCAGTTCAAAAAACAGCGCATCTTCCAAGAGAAAATGGCCGTTATTAAACCTCAGGTTGACAGTATCCAGGTTAAGTTGAAAAAGACGAAGGACCCGGAAAAGCAAAAAGAGCTGCAAATGGAAATGATGAAGCTGTATCAGGAGCATAATATCAACCCGCTTGCGATGGGCTGTCTTCCAATGCTGATTCAGTCTCCGATTATGATTGGGCTTTATTACGCGATTCGCTCAACACCTGAAATTGCGTCACACTCGTTTCTATGGTTCAGTTTAGGGCAATCTGATATTCTCATGTCCCTTAGTGCAGGGATTATGTATTTTGTCCAAGCCTATATCGCTCAAAAACTGAGCGCGAAATATTCCGCTGTCCCGCAAAACCCTGCAGCGCAGCAATCCGCAAAATTGATGGTGTTCATCTTCCCTGTGATGATGACGATTTTCTCGCTTAATGTGCCGGCAGCCCTTCCGCTGTACTGGTTTACAAGCGGACTGTTTTTGACAGTGCAAAACATCGTCCTTCAGATGACGCATCATAAAAGTAAAAAAACAGCCGCTCTTACTGAGTCGGTGAAATAAAAAAGCAACCCCGTGCAAAAAGCCGGGGTTGTTTTTTGTTACTTGCAAAGTACCGCGCCAAACAGTCTTGTTTATCATGGCTGAAGCAGAAATGGCCATCCTAAAAAATAGCCGTATCGTTTAAAAAGAAGGAAATCGGGAATACCTTTACTCACCTCCAACCGAAAGGAGCCTATACGTTGACGGAACGCTTTCAGCAAAAAAATATTTCTGTACCTGATGGAATCTGGATCATGAGACAAACCTGGAATGATGTCTTATTTGCTCACTGGCCTGTTGATGTTTCTATCCTTCGCGCTTTGGTACCGTCCGTTTTAGAATTAGATACATATAACGGGCAAGCTTGGATCAGCATGCTTCCCTTTATGCTCACGAACCTGAGGGCGCGTTATCTCCCTGTCATTCCCGGTGCGCGTGCATTTCCTGAGCTTAACCTCCGCACCTATGTCACGTATAAAGGCAAGCCCGGCATTTATTTTTTTAGCTTAGATGCCGATCATCGTCTGGCGGTCCTTGGCGCTCGCACATTCTTTCATCTGCCTTATTTTTACGCGGATATGAAGTCCGAAAAAAACGGTGATGCCATTGACTATGTCAGCAAGCGGAAAAATGACAAAGAAGCAGCATTCCACGCCGCATACCGGCCAATTTCAGCGCCTTTTACAGCAGAAAAGGATTCGCTCGATTACTGGCTGACAGAACGATACAGGCTCTACACCACTTATCGCAATAAGCTCTATTACGAAGACATCCATCATCATCCGTGGCTGCTGCAAAACGCCGAAGCAGAAATTTCAGTCAATACGGTGACTGATGCTCACGGTATTACATTGCCGGAGTCAGACCCCTTGCTTCATTATGCTAAAAAACAGGATGTGTTATTTTGGCCGCTTAGGAAATGGAGCTAAAAAAACCCGATGCGGGAAATCGCACTCGGGTTTTCTTTTTTTATTTTGCCGCCTCTTCAATAATGGCAACAACCATTTCTGCCGTTTTAACGAGCTCTTCGATCGGCATTTTTTCATTTTTTGTATGGATTTGCTCATAACCGACAGCAAGATTGACCGTCGGGATGCCATGACCAGCGATTACGTTCGCGTCGCTTCCGCCGCCGCTCGTTTGCAGCTCGCTTGGACGTCCGATTTTAGCAGCCGCTTTTTTCGCGATTTCAACAACTTGGTCGCCGTCTTGATATTTAAAGCCCGGATACATAACCTCAATTTCGACTTCTGCGCGTCCGCCCATATCAGCAGCTGCCTCTTCAAAAGCAGCTTTCATTTTTTGAACCTGAGCTTCCATTTTCTCAGGAACTAAAGAGCGCGCTTCAGCAAGAATATGAACTTCGTCGCACACAATGTTTGTTTGTGTGCCGCCTTCAAACCGGCCGATATTAGCTGTTGTTTCTTCATCGATACGGCCCAATGGCATTTTTGAGATGGCTTTGCTAGCGATTGTAATCGCTGAAATGCCTTTTTCAGGTTCAACCCCGGCGTGAGCGGTTTTCCCGAAAATTGCCGCTCTTACCTTCGCCTGTGTCGGCGCGGCCACAATGATATTTCCGACTTTTCCGTCTGAATCAAGAGCATAGCCGTAGGATGCAGTGATCATAGAACGGTCAAGCGCCTTCGCTCCGATCAGACCCGATTCTTCCCCTACTGTGATGATGAATTCAATCGTGCCGTGTTCAATATTTTCTTCTTTCAGCACCTTAATCGCCTCAAACATTGCAGCCAATCCCGCTTTATCATCAGCACCTAAAATCGTCGTGCCGTCAGTTTTGACGTAACCGTTCTCTACAACTGGTTTTACGCCGTTTCCGGGTACAACTGTGTCCATATGAGATGTAAAATAGATCGTATCTGTTTGTTTTGTCCCTTTTAGCGTGCAAATCAGGTTACCGGCTCCGTGGCCCGTGATATCCATTGTATCGTCTTCTTTAACGTCCACACCTAAATCAGAAAATTTTCGTTTCAGCACTTTGCAGATTTCAGCTTCGTGCTTTGTTTCTGAGTCAATTTGGACAAGCTCTAAAAATTCTTCCAGCAGGCGTTTTTCATTCACCATTTGTAAGTCCCTCCATATTAAAGCGGTATGTTACCGTGCTTTTTTTTCGGTCTCTCTTCTGTCTTATGTGTAAGCATATGAAAAGCTTGAATCAGTCTTCCCCTTGATTCTTCCGGCAAAATGATGTCATCGACCATTCCACAAGCGGCCGCTTTGTATGGGCCGGCGTTTTGCTTTTTGTATTCAGCAGTTTTTTCGCGTTTCGTCTTTTGCGGGTCAGCTGAAGCTTTGATTTCCTTTTCATACAAAATCGATGCCGCACCTTCTGGACCCATCACTGCGATTTCAGCATTCGGCCATGCAAACACAAGGTCCGCTCCGATCGCTTTGCTGTTCATGGCCACATAGGCGCCGCCGTACGCTTTTCTAATGATGAGTGTGACTTTTGGGACAGTCGCTTCAGCATAAGCAAACAATAATTTTGCTCCATGCCTGATGATTCCGTTGTGCTCTTGCTGAATACCCGGCAGAAACCCCGGGACATCTTCGACAGTCAACAGCGGGATATCAAATGCGTCACAAAAACGGATGAACCTTGCTGCTTTATCAGCAGCGTCAATCGTCAGGCTTCCCGCCAGATGCTTCGGCTGGCTCGCCACGATGCCGATTGCTTTTTCACCCAGCCTTGCAAACCCAATGACAATGTTCTTCGCAAAAAATGGCTGAATCTCAAAAAAAGACTGCGGGTCAGCCAGCTCCCTAATCACCTTCCGAACATCATAAGGCTTTGTCGTATCAGCAGGGACAAGACGGTTTAATAACGGTCTGGACGCCTCTTTCTCTGGCTTCGGCTCTGTTGTCCGGCCATTCAGCGGCAAATAAGACAGTAGTTTTCTCACCCCTGTCAGAACCTCCTTCTCCGTATGCCCGGAAAAGTGGGCGTTTCCGCTGACGGCATTATGTATCCCCGCTCCGCCTAAGCTCTCCGCATCAACCTGTTCCCCTGTCACTTTTTCAATCACCTTCGGGCCGGTAATAAACATCCGGCCAGTCTGTTCAGCCATAAATATAAAATCTGTGAGTGCCGGAGAATATACAGCGCCTCCAGCGCACGGCCCTAAAATAACCGATATTTGCGGAATGACTCCGGAATATAAGACGTTTCGGTAAAATATGTGACCGTATCCATCTAATGATAACACACCCTCTTGAATTCTCGCACCACCTGAGTCATTCAGCCCGATAATCGGCGCCTTATTTTTTGCTGCCAGATCCATCAAAGCGCAGATTTTCCTGGCATGGGTTTCGCCAAGCGCCCCTCCGTACACTGTGAAGTCTTGCGCAAATACATAAACTGAGCGACCGTCAATTGTGCCGTACCCTGTCACGACCCCATCCCCTAACATGCGCTGTTCTCTTGTTAACACTTGACTTTCCATGAAGGGGTGTAATTCGATAAAGCTGTCCTGATCTAGAAGAAATATGATCCTTTCCCGAGCAGTGAGCTTGCCCTTTTGCCGCTGCTGAGCCAGCTTTTCCCGTCCTCCGCCTTCTTCTGCCTGCTTGCGTTTCGTGTAAAAATGATCCATGTGCTCATTCATGCTCATTGTGTTGGTCTCCTTTCGGTTCACAAAGCTCTACAAGAACACCGTTTGTTTCCCGAGGGGAAATAAACGCGATCTTTTTCCCGTTCGCTCCCTGTCTTGGAAACCTGTCAATCAATTGAACATGCTGATCAGACAATGCTTGAAGCTGTTCAGATAGGCAGTTGCACAAAAACGCAATATGATGCAGTCCCTGCCCTTTCTTCTCCAAAAATAAATGGACGGGGCTGTCAGCTGTCAACGGCTCTATCAGCTCAAGTTTGACGCTACCAGCTTGAAAAAAAGCAACATTCACCTTTTGCTCTTCAACCGTTTCTTGATGAAGAAATGCAAGCCCCAATACATTTTCATAAAAGCTTCTTGCATCTTTTATCGAAAAAACGGCTATCCCGATATGGTCAAGCCTGTTCATTTTCATCCCTGCTTTCGCTAATAGATATCGCTTGTCCGCCCATTCAAAACACGCTAAAATATAGACAGATTGTTTAAGGAGTGAAAATCATGTCTCAAAAACTGATGAAAAGCGTTTTGATCGTGATTTTGGGAGTTTTTATTCTTTCAACTGTACTCTCAGGAATCGTCATGTTTCTATAACGATAAAAAAGCAGGCGCCTTATTCAATGGGAATATCCTGCTTTTTTATCAGAGCTTTATGCTCGATGGCAATCTCCTCAAAAGAGCGGTTGTCGTCCGTGATCAGCACTCTCGTTCCTACTGGTATCGTTTGAAACAAATGAACAACCTCATCGTTATGCATACGTATACAGCCGTTAGACACAAATTTTCCTACTGATTCCTCTCGGTTTGTCCCATGAATTCCATAAATCCGCCCGTCCGTTCCTTTCGCGTCAAATCCGATCCATCTTGCCCCAAGCGGGTTATCAGGAGATCCCCCTTCAATATTTTTCTTTCTGTAGTAAGGATTTTCCGCTTTTACCGTTACCGAAAACTCTCCTTCAGGCGTCAAATCATCTGTTTTTCCAGTCGCCACACTATACACGCCTTCTACTTTGTTGTCGAGGATAACAGCAAGTTCATTTGTTCGCTTGTTGACAATAACATACGGATCACCCGGCAGCGGATTTTCGCCGAGCGGCCAAATCGGTGAAATCATCATGAAAATCGAACATAAGAAAAAACGCATAAGCTCCTCCTTTTTCATTAGGTTGACCAATGAAGGAAGAGCTCATGCGAATCATCCGAGTGATTTTTGCGCTTTTATTCCTTTAAAATAACTTTTAATCACTAAATATTGTTCCATTTCGCCGAGAAGATGGAAGAGAGCGGCCCTCGCTTCAAATTCCTCTCTAGTCGCAGGAAGCGGCATCTCCTCAAATTCTTTTCTCATGTCAGCAAGTCTTTTCAGAAATTTGTATGCTGTATTCCCAGGGTGTATCGCCTCCCGCAAATCATGAATAAATTCAGCGATCATTTTTCCCTGATCTACCGTGATGGAGATCGATGTCACTTTAGGGAGAAGGCGTTCGATAATTTCAAATTGCTTTTCTCTCATTTTAAAATAATGATAATGCAGATTTTCATAACGCAAAATGTGGTTTTGCACATCTCGATATGCCAGGTTTTTAGCCTCCGTAATGAGCTGGTGCGTTTCCGGAATTTCTTTTCCTGACCAATCTTGCTCACCAGTTAACAAATACCGTTCGATTTCTGCAAAAATGACAGCAAAGTTATCCTCTATCTTTTTGCGGTAGGCAATCAGTTTCCGGTCAAGACTAGGCATATACAAGTTCATCAATAGAGCGACGCCGATGCCAACCGTAATCAGCTGAACTTCATTCCAGATGAAAGTAGGCGTAATGCCGCCGGACATGTATAAATGAAGGATAATAACAGAACTGGTGACGATACCCTCGTTAATTTTTAACAGAACCGTTATCGGAATGAATATCAAAAGAAGCGCTCCGATCACAAACGGGTGGTAGCCAATAAGCTCGAAAAAGAGATAAGAAAAAGCAATTGCCAGACAGCATGCCGAAAAGCGGGCCCATGAGGCCTGAAGCGACCGTTTTTGTGTGATTTGTATGCACAAAATGGTGATGATTCCTGCTGATGCGAAGTTTTGCAAATGCAATAACTGGCTTATATAAATAGCCAAAGCTGTTCCAAGCGCGGTCTTTATTGTGCGGTAACCAATTTTAAACATGTCGGACTCCATTTCTATTTGTTTCTTCAATAAAAAAGAAGAGGCGGCCAGCCTTCTTCTTTTTTATATTCTATAATATTTTCTCTAAAAAGTCCTGCGCTCTTTTGGATTTTGGCGACATAAAAAATTCCTTCGGATTGCCGTCTTCGACAATCATTCCTTGGTCCATAAACAGCACACGGTCTGCCACTTCTTTTGCGAAGCCCATTTCATGTGTGACAATCACCATGGTCATGCCGGTTTCGACCAGCTCTTTCATCACCTGTAGCACTTCTTTGACCATCTCTGGATCAAGGGCGGAGGTCGGCTCGTCAAACAGCATGATGTCCGGATTCATCGCAAGAGCCCTGGCAATCGCGACACGCTGTTTTTGTCCGCCAGACAAACGGTTTGGATAGTCATTTCGCTTTTCAAACAAACCGACTTTGCGGAGCAGGTCCTCAGCTTTCTCCTGTGCAGCCTGTTTTGATTCTTTTTTTACATTGACAGGCGCGTACATGATGTTTTCGAGAACCGTTTTGTGCGGAAAGAGATGAAAATGCTGAAAAACCATCCCGATGTTTTCCCGGACCTTTAATGTGTTGGTTTTCGGCTTCGTAATCTCTGTGTCTTTTATTGTAATGGTTCCGCCGTTAGGCTTTTCCAACAGGTTTAAACAGCGTAAGAACGTTGATTTGCCTGAGCCTGAAGGACCGATCACGGCAACAACCTCACCCTCAGCGATTGTTGTTGAAATGTTTTTTAATACTTCGTGTTTCCCAAATGATTTTGACAGCTTTTCAACCTTAATCATTGGATTTCAGCTTCCTTTCTACAGCCTTGCCGATAAACGTTAAAATCAGGACAAGCACATAATAAATCAATCCCGCGATAATGAGCGGCTCAAGGTAATTGTAAGTGGCGGCGCCAGCTTGATATGCGCGTCTCATGACATCACCAAGCCCGATGACGGTGACGATCGCCGATTCTTTTGTTAACGTAATTAATTCATTCACAATTGCAGGTGATATATTTTTGAAGGCCTGCGGCAGCAGCAGATCCTTCATCATTTTTCCATACGGGACACCGAGTGCAACAGCAGCTTCTTTTTGCCCTTTATCAATGGCATTGATTCCGGCTCTGATAATTTCCGATACATAAGCGGCGGAATTCAAAGACAATGCGACAACCGCAGCCCAAAACTGGTCAATTTGAAATCCGAGCAGCTGAGGAAGGCCAAAATAGACAATCATAAGCTGCAGCACTAAAGGCGTGCCTCGGAACACTGATGTATAAAAATCAGCGATCCAGATAAACGGGCGGAATGTGCTGATCTTGCATAAGCTTAGCACAATACCGAGTATAAGTCCGATAATAGCAGATACAACAACAATTTTTAATGTAATTGCCAAGCCTTCTAATATAAAAGGAATTTGGGGGATCGTTGCTGAAAAATCCAAATTCATAGCCTTTGTCTCCTTTTCTTACAGGAAAAAAGTTTCCTATTCAATAAAAAGGCTCAACGAAAAAGTTGAGCCGCTTTTTTTTACTTCTCGCCAGTGAACCATTTTTTCTTCAATTTCTCAAGCTCTCCGTTATCTTCCATTTCCTTGAGCGCTTTATTGAATTTGTCTGTCAGTTCACTGTCCTTTCTGAAAGCAATTGCTGAACCGGCTTCTTCCGCTTTCGCATCAGGAATCACAAAGCCTTGCAGGTCATCATTTGATTTGAAATACCCTTCTGCAACAATGTCTTCAATAATCGCGGCATCGAAGCGGTCAGATTTGATTTCCTGCACCAAATCAGAAATTCTGTTGCGGTCTTCTGTTTTAAAACCATATTCCGGAGAAAGCTCTTTCCCCTTCTCTTCCTGAATAGAGCCAAGCTGAACGCCAACTGTTTTTCCTTTCAGGTCTTTCAAAGATTGAATGCCGCTGTCTTTTTTGCTGACAATCATATGGTTCGCTGTGTAATACACATCGGAAAAATCAACTTGTTTTTTACGCTCAGGCGTTGGTGTCATTCCTGACAGAACGAGATCCACCTGTTTTGATTTAAGCGCTGTAATTAAGCTGTTGAAGTCCATATCCTGCACTTCAATTTCATAGCCTGCCTTCTTTGCCAGAGCTTTTGCCAGCTCTACATCAAAGCCGACAATATTATCTCCTTCTTTATATTCAAACGGTTTGTAATCCGCCGAAGTACCCATAATTAATTTTTTCTTTCCGCTTTCTGAACCTGAATTGCTTGAGCCGCACGCAGTTAATGCAAAGGTGATGCAAGCAGCCACAAGTAATAAGAGCCATTTTTTCATGATCCATTTCCCCCGTATTCATTACTTTTGGTGTATTTGAATATTTATTCGTTAATTTGTATTTTAAACAGTTTCTCATTTTTATGCAATACTATTTTTAAAAATTATCTTTAGGCTTATCTTTCCAGTGATCTCTTCTGATATTACTAGATAAAAATTAAATCGCTGTACAATCCGATTGAATAATCCCTTAATATTTATTCATATATCCTTGGAAATTTATGCACAAAAAAACCCGGGCTGCTTTGAGCATCCGGGTTGTTCGTCTTATACTTCTTCACAATATTCTTCAAAGGCTTCCTGCAGCTTTGCCACTACAGCCATCGGCTCATGGCCTTCAATTTCATGACGCTCTACCATTTTCATGATCTTTCCGTCTTTCAAAATCGCAAAGGACGGAGAAGATGGTGGATAACCTTCAAAATAGTCACGCGCACGCGCTGTCGCTTCTTTATCCTGTCCGGCAAAAACGGTGACGAGCTGATCAGGTCTTTTATCATAGTGAACGGAATGGTAGGCTGCCGGTCTTGCAATTCCTCCGGCGCATCCGCAAACAGAGTTTACCATGACGAGCGTCGTTCCTTTTTTCGTAAGTGCCTCATCCACCTCTTCGGCTGTTTTAAGCTCGGTGTATCCGGCAGCTGTTATTTCTTGTCTCGCTTGGCGGACAATATCATTCATAAATAAATTAAAGTCCATGTTCAATGAAGACCTCTCCTTTTTCATCATCTGTTCTTATGATAGCAAGGAAACGTCCATATCGGCAAATGACTTTGCTTCGCCGTGCACTTTTTTTGCTCTTCGTTTACTGCTTACAGAAAAAGGGGATTATATAACCAGAAGTAAAATAAAGGAGCAGTTGTATATGAGCCACCGGAAAGCGTTACTGATTCATAACGGAAATGCCGGCAACAAAAATATAGAAAAAGCACTTGGTGCTGTGGTGCCGGTTTTATCTCACCATTTAGATGAGGTGATTATTAAACAGACAAAGAAAAAGGATGATGCGTATCATTTTTGCCGATCCATTGATGATTCTGTCGACACCGTCTTCATTCTCGGCGGCGACGGCACGATCCATCAATGCATAAATGCTATCAGCGCTCTAGAAAGAAAACCCGCTGTCGGAATTTTGCCCGGCGGCACGTGCAACGACTTTTCAAGAGTGCTTGGCATCCCTCAAAATCTTGCAAAGGCCGCGGAAGCACTTATGGCGGGAAAAAAAACCAGCGTAGACGTATGTCAGATGAATGACCGTTATTTTTTGAATTTCTGGGGGATCGGCTTAATTGCAGAAACGTCGAATCAAATCAACGAAACGGAAAAAGCATTATTGGGAAAAATCAGCTATTTTACAAGTGCCTTGCGAACCGTCTCATCTGCTGCATCGTTTCCGATGACATTAAAAATTGATGGAGAAGAAATTAAAGAAGAAGCCGTTATGCTGCTTGTGATGAATGGCCAATACATTGGAACGAATCGAATTCCTCTGCCCGATGCCAGTATTGAAGACGGCTTACTTGATGTTCTCATATGCCGCAATACCAACCTCACCGCGCTGCGGGAGCTGATGAGCATGGAACAAGGCTCAATTGATCGTTTTACTGGAGAGTTGTCCTATGTCCAGGCTTCCCGTATCGAGATTGAAACAGACACTGCCAAAAAGGCGGATATGGATGGAGAAGTTTATACACATACACCCGCAGTCATTCAGGTCCTGCCACAGCATATCGACATGCTTGTTCCCGCAAATGAATAACTGTCATAAGGCTTTAGAAAGATTTTGCAAATCCGTTGACTCTCCCCTAGGAGGAGGTCTTACAGTATAAGGGATACACACTTGAAAAAGGGGAAGTCATATGGAGAAGAAAAATATTACCTTAACTATATTATTAACCAATTTATTTATTGCTTTTTTGGGGATCGGGCTTGTGATTCCAGTAACGCCGACCATTATGAATGAATTGCATTTATCGGGGACCGCGGTCGGCTATATGGTTGCCTGCTTCGCTATTACACAGCTCATTGTCTCACCAATAGCCGGACGATGGGTTGATCGCTTCGGGCGCAAGATCATGATCGTAATCGGCCTGTTGTTCTTTAGTGTGTCGGAGTTTTTGTTCGGCATTGGAAAAACAGTTGAGATGTTATTTATCTCCCGTATGCTGGGCGGTATCAGCGCAGCCTTCATTATGCCCGGGGTCACGGCTTTTATTGCAGATATCACGACCATTAAAACACGGCCAAAAGCGCTCGGTTATATGTCAGCCGCTATTTCAACAGGATTTATTATCGGCCCCGGCATCGGGGGATTTTTAGCAGAAGTCCATTCCCGGCTGCCTTTTTTCTTTGCGGCAGCTTTTGCACTGTTAGCAGCCATTTTATCAATCCTCACGCTGCGCGAGCCGGAACGAAACCCTGAAAATCAGGAAATAAAAGGACAGAAGACAGGCTTTAAACGAATTTTTGCCCCCATGTATTTCATAGCTTTTCTCATTATCTTAATTTCGTCTTTTGGTTTAGCATCATTTGAATCTTTATTTGCATTATTCGTGGATCATAAATTCGGATTTACGGCCAGCGACATTGCCATTATGATTACAGGAGGAGCGATTGTTGGCGCCATTACGCAAGTCGTCTTATTCGACCGCTTCACAAGATGGTTTGGCGAAATTCATTTAATTCGGTACAGCTTAATTCTCTCGACGAGTCTGGTATTCTTGCTGACAACGGTACATTCATATGTTGCGATTCTGCTGGTGACAGTCACCGTATTTGTCGGATTTGATCTCATGCGGCCTGCGGTAACGACTTACCTGTCAAAGATTGCGGGAAATGAACAGGGGTTTGCCGGCGGTATGAATTCAATGTTTACAAGTATCGGCAATGTATTCGGGCCTATTATCGGCGGAATGCTGTTCGATATAGATGTAAACTATCCTTTCTACTTTGCAACGGTCACCTTAGCCATAGGGATTGCACTGACCATTGCTTGGAAAGCGCCTGCACATCTTAAAGCCAGCACGTGATAAGAAGCGCATTCTTTGTGTACTGCAAAGAATGCGCTTCTTCTTTATACTGATGATAGAAGGAGTGATGGCATGAAGGAATCGTATTACTCAATTGGGGAAGTATCAAAACTGGCAAACGTGTCGATAAAAGCGCTCCGTTATTACGATAAAATTGATTTATTTAAACCAGCCTACGTCGACCCGGATACCAGCTACCGCTATTATACAGATTCTCAGCTCATTCATCTGGATTTGATCAAATCATTGAAATATATCGGCACACCTTTAGAAGAGATGAAAAAAGCACAGGACTTAGAGATGGAAGAACTGTTTGCTTTTTATACAGAGCAGGAGAGGCAAATCAGGGAGAAATTAGACTTTTTATCAGCCCTGGAGCAAACCATTTCATTGGTGAAAAAGCGGATGAAACGGCAGATGGAATATCCCGCGCTCGGTGAGGTGTTTGTTTTAGATGAAGAAGAAATACGGATCATTCAGACAGAGGCAGAAGGAATCGGGCCTGAAAACGTGCTCAACGCCTCCTACAGCAAATTAAAAAAATTTATCGAGTCAGCAGATGGATTTACGAACAATAGCTACGGCGCTACTTTCTCTTTTCAGCCCTACACCAGCATTGATGAAATGACTTACCGTCATATTTTCACACCTGTATTGACGAATAAACAGATTTCATCAATTACGCCGGATATGGAAATCACAACGATCCCTAAAGGGAGGTATGCGTGTATCGCGTATAATTTTTCGCCTGAACATTATTTTCTCAACTTACAGAAGCTTATCAAATATATCGCGGACCGCCAATTAACAGTTGTCAGTGATGTATACGAGTTAATCATACCGATTCATTACTCCCCGAAAAAACAAGAAGAATATCGAGTCGAAATGAAAATACGGATCGCTGAATAATAAAGCATAGAAAAAGAGCATTTTTTGAAACAAAACTTCAAAAAATGCTCTTTTTGCTTATTTAGTAAACAGATGTCTTCTCGTCAATCGATTCTAAAATTTGTTTCACTCGTCCGAGGAATCGTCCGCACACGAGACCGTCAAGCACTCTGTGATCTAATGACAGGCACAGATTAACCATGTCTCTGACAGCAATCATGCCATTGTCCATGACAACCGGGCGTTTGACGATGGATTCTACTTGAAGAATCGCAGCCTGAGGGTAGTTGATAATGCCCATCGACTGAACAGACCCGAACGAACCTGTGTTGTTGACGGTAAACGTGCCTCCCTGCATGTCATCTGCAGTGAGTTTTCCGTCTCTTACTTTTTTAGCTAGGCCGGTAATGTCTTTCGCAATGCCTTTAATTGTTTTTTCATCAGCGTTTTTAATCACCGGAACAAATAAAGAATCCTCTGTGGCAACTGCAATTGAAATATTGATATCCTTTTTCTGAATAATTTTGTCCCCCGCCCACATGCTATTCATTTGCGGGAATTCTTTTAACGCCTGAGCGACCGCTTTTACAAAAAAGGCGAAGAACGTTAAATTAAAGCCTTCTGTCTTCTTAAAAGAATCTTTTATACTGTTGCGATATGCAACCATATTTGTGACGTCGACTTCCATCATCGTCCAAGCATGCGGAATTTCTGTTTTGCTTCGCTTCATATTGGAAGCAATTGCTTTTCTTACACCTGTGACAGGGATTTCTTTATCACCGGCTGCAGACGCAGGATATGACGTCTCTTCTTTTGGCTCAGGTTTTGATGCAGACTTCGGTGCAGGAGCTGCTGTTTTCAGCTCCTCAGGATTCTGTTCTTGCACGCCGCCTGTTTCAATTAAGCGCTGAATATCTTTTCGTGTGATGCGCCCGCCGGCACCAGTTCCTGTCACTTGATCGAGGTCAATGCCGTGCTCTCCGGCCAAACGGAGAACAGCTGGCGAGTAGCGCTTTTTATTGGGCTGATCGGCTGCTCCAGCACTTTTTGCAACAGGGTTCTCAGCGGCTTCTGATGCTGCTGGCTGTTCTTGTTTTTGTTCAGCCGGATTCGCGCCTTCTGTTTCAATTTTGCAAATCATTTCTCCGACTTGCAGGGTTTGGCCTTCTTCTCCCACAAGCTCTGTTATCGTACCAGTAAAAGAAGACGGAACCTCTGCATTTACCTTATCTGTCATGACTTCCGCGATCGGATCGTATTTGTTCACTTTATCACCGGGGGCGACAAGCCATTTGCTGATCGTCCCCTCTGTTACGCTTTCTCCAAGCTGCGGCATCGTCATTTGTTCAATTGCCATGATTGTATCCTCCCTTACGTCTTTAAAACTCCGCTAATTCTCTCATCGCCGCTTCCACTTTATCAGGGTTGACCATAAAGTATTTTTCCATTGTCGGCGCATAAGGCATAGCCGGAATATCAGGACCTGCAAGCCGTTTGATCGGCGCGTCTAAGTCGAACAGACAATGCTCGGATATAATTGCGGCTACTTCGCTCATGATGCTGCCTTCTTTTGTATCTTCTGTGACCAAAAGAACCTTTCCAGTTTTGGACGCAGCTTCGATGATGGCTTCTTTATCAAGCGGGTAAACTGTTCTTAAATCCACCACATGCGCTGAAATGCCATCTTTTTCGAGACGTTCTGCAGCTTGTAAGGCGAAGTGGACACACAGGCCGTATGTGATCACTGTGATGTCGTCGCCTTCCCTTTTTACGTCCGCCTTGCCGATTGGCAGGACATAATCATCAGCCGGAACCTCGCCCTTTATCAGACGGTATGCCCGCTTGTGCTCAAAAAACAGCACGGGGTCTTCGTCACGAACTGCGGCTTTTAAGAGCCCTTTCGCGTCATATGGTGTTGATGGCATGACAATTTTCAGTCCGGGCTGGTTGGCGAAAATTGCTTCGACTGATTGAGAATGATACAGGGCTCCGTGCACGCCTCCGCCGTATGGCGCTCTGACGACAATCGGACAGCTCCAGTCATTGTTGCTGCGGTAGCGGATTTTAGCCGCTTCAGAAATAATTTGGTTGACTGCCGGCATAATGAAATCAGCAAACTGCATTTCAGCAATCGGTCTCATTCCGTACATTGCCGCTCCGATACCGACTCCTGCGATTGCAGATTCAGCAAGCGGCGTATCCATAACGCGCTCTTCCCCAAATTGTTCATAGAGTCCCGCTGTCGCTTTAAACACACCGCCTTTTCTTCCTACATCTTCCCCAAGGACGAAAACGCGAGAATCTCGTTCCATTTCTTCTTTCATCGCCAAATTGATTGCATCAATATATGACATTACTGACATTTGTTCTTCCTCCCTACTTCGCATAAACATAATCAAGCGCTGACTCAGGAGCTGCATATGGGGCGTTCTCCGCTTCATCCGTCGCTTCATTTACGATTGCCATAATTTCATCCAGCATGGTTTGTTCTATCTCATCGGACAGCAGGCCTGTTTCCTTTAAGTAAGCTTGATAAGTAAGCAGGGGATCACTTTTTTTCGCTTCCTCTACTTCTTCACGGCCTCTGTAGCTGCTGTCATCGTCATCACTGGAATGTGGTGTAAGGCGGTAAGAAATCGTTTCAATTAATGTCGGGCCTTCTCCTCTGCGTGCCCTTTCGCGTGCTTCTTTAACCGCTTGATAAACTTCCAGCGGATCATTTCCATTCACAGTTACGCCAGGCATCCCATAGCCTATGGCACGGTCGGAAATGTTCTCACATGCGACTTGCTTATCGTAAGGCACTGAGATTGCGTATTTGTTGTTTTCACACATGAAAATAACCGGCAGCTTATGGACAGCGGCAAAGTTTGCCCCTTCATGGAAATCGCCTTGGTTTGAAGACCCTTCCCCGAATGTAACAAAGGCTGCGATATCCTTTTTCTCCATACGTCCCGCAAGCGCAATACCGACTGCGTGCGGCACTTGCGTTGTAACCGGAGATGATCCCGTCACAATGCGGTTTTTCTTTTGTCCGAAATGTCCCGGCATCTGGCGGCCTCCTGAGTTCGGATCTGCTGCTTTTGCAAACCCGGACATCATTAAGTCCTTTGCTGTCATGCCAAACGCGAGCACGACACCCATGTCTCTGTAGTACGGCAATACATAATCCATTTCACGGTCAAGTGCGAAAGCCGCTCCTACCTGTGCTGCTTCCTGTCCTTGACAAGAGATTACAAATGGAATTTTGCCAGAACGGTTTAACAGCCACATTCTTTCATCGATTTTTCTTGCTAACAGCATGGTTCTATACATATCAACGGCTTCCTGATCAGTCAGCCCTAGTGCTTGATGTCGGTTTGTACTCATTCAAGCCCCTCCTTTATGCTTTTAAAAATGAATGGCTTTGCCATCTGCGGCAAGCGCAGCTTCTCCAATTGCTTCAGAAAGCGTTGGATGCGGGTGAATCGTTTGCCCGACCTCCCACGGTGTTGCGTCCAGCACTTTGGCAAGACCCGCTTCAGAAATCATGTCGGTGACATGCGGGCCAATCATATGAACGCCGAGAATATCATCTGTATCTCGGTCAGCCACGATTTTGACAAAACCGTCGCTTTCACCGTATACAAGCGCTTTTCCAATCGCCATAAATGGGAACTTGCCGATTTTGACATTATGCCCGTTCGCCTTTGCTTCGTCTTCGGTTAAGCCGACACTGGCAGCTTCAGGGCTTGAGTAAATGCACTTCGGCACAAGCGTCGGATCAAGCGGATGCGGATTGAGACCTGCAAAATGCTCAACAGCAATAATTCCCTCATGTGAAGCAACGTGAGCTAACTGCAGGCCACCGATTACGTCTCCGATTGCATAAATATGAGATTCCTTCGTTTGGCAGCTTTCATTGACTGAAATCATGCCATTTTCAGTAACAATATCGGTGTTCTCTAGGCCGATGCCTTCGATATTTGCCTGTCTGCCGATGGAAACAAGCATTTTCTCAGCAGAATAGGTAACGGTTTCTCCGTCTTTTTCCGCTTGTATGCTGATATCGTCTGATGTTTTTGTCATTGTGTCAGGCAGCACTTTTGCCCCTGTTATGAACTGGATGCCTTTTTTCTTAAGAAGACTTTCCATTTCTTTTGAAATCTCTAGATCTTCAGTCGGCAATATGCGATCCGCGTATTCAATAACCGTTACCTTAACGCCAAAATCATGAAGCATAGACGCCCATTCGATACCGATAACCCCTCCGCCGACAATGATGATTGACTGTGGCAGCTCCTCCATTTGGAGCGCCTCATCTGAAGTCAGTACAGACTTACCGTCCACTTCAAGACCCGGAAGCATTCTCGGTCTTGATCCTGTTGCAATGATCACTTGTTTCGGGATCAGCATGTCATTTTCTTCGCCATTTCCCCGCTCAACAGAAATTGTTCCCGGCAGCGGAGAGAAGATTGACGGTCCAAGGATACGTCCATATCCGGTGTACACGTCAATTTTTCCTTTTTTCATTAAATGATTTACACCCGCTGCAAGCTTATCAACAACGGCTTGCTTACGCTGCTGCACTTTTTCAAAGTTGAGGGACACGCCAGCCGTTTCCACTCCGAATTGATCGGCTTCACGAGCTGTCCGGTATACCTCTGCGCTTCTAAGCAGCGCTTTACTCGGGATACAGCCTTTATGCAGACATGTTCCCCCGAGTTTTTCCTTTTCCACAACGGCTGTTTTTAAGCCGAGCTGAGCGGCTCTGATGGCCGCAACATAACCGCCGGTACCGCCGCCCAGAATGACTACGTCATACTCAGTTGCCATGGTGACTCACTCCTGTCTGTCTATTCAATACGATATTGTTTGGATTGCTCTTCGCCCTGCAATACTCTTAGCGCCCCTTGGGCAAGAGACTGCAGTTCATTTTCACCCGGATAAACTAAAACGTCTGAAATCCAATCTATGTATGATCTGATAGCAGAAACAAAGCTTTTTCCGTACGCAAGGCCTCCCGTCAGCACAATCGCTTCAACTTCGCCTTTTAACGCCGCGCTGGCTGCCCCGATTTCCTTTGCTACCTGATATGCCATGGCATCATAAATGAAGCGGGCTTTTTCATCGCCCCCTTGAATCATCTGTTCCACTTTTACTGCATCATTTGTACCGAGATAGCCTAAAAGTCCGCCGGTGCCAACAAGCTTTTTCATGATTTCTTCTTTTGTATATTCCCCTGAAAAACATAGATCAACAAGATCTCCCGCAGGCACTGTTCCTGCTCGTTCAGGACTGAATGGTCCCTCGCCGTGCAGGCCGTTATTGACATCCACCACTCGCCCGCGGTCATGGACGCCAATTGTAATACCTCCGCCCATATGGGTAATAATCATTTTCATGTTCTCATATCGTTTGCCAAGGGAGGCTGCCGCTTTACGAGCGACAGCTTTTTGGTTTAACGCATGGAAAATGCTTTTCCTTTCAATTTCAGGCATGCCTGAAACTTTCGCAAGCACTGACATTTCGTCTACGACAACAGGGTCGACGATATACGAAGGGATATTCAGGCCGTCAGCGATTTCCCGCGCGATAATGCCGCCGAGATTAGAAGCATGCTGACCGGCGTAGCCGCTTTTCAAATCCTCAATCATCTCATCATTCACTACGTAGGTCCCGCCTTCAATTGGCCGGAGAAGGCCGCCTCTTGCGCAGACTGCATCAAACTTTGAAATATTGATTCCCTGTTCATGAAGCGTTTCGAGAATATGGTTTTTACGAAATTCATACTGATCAATAATTCGGTCAAATCGCTGCAGCTCTTCTATGTTGTGTCTCAATGTTTTTTCAAAAATGCTTCTTTCGTTATGAAAAACACCGATTTTCGTTGAAGTTGAGCCTGGATTAATTGTGAGAATGCGTTTTTCGTCATGTAGCACTTTCATAACCTCCAGATCAATTTCTTAACGTCTGCTTAATACACTGTGGCCGTTTTGCAAAAACTGGCTTCTTGAGCGGCGCATGCGTTCAATCCGTTCCTCTGCTAAGCGGTCAGCCGCTAAATATGCAGGAATGCCGTCACGCTGAGAAATCTCAAGTACACGCTCGATATTGCCGTAAATGCCTTCAACTTTTTTCAATGCACGTTCTGCATTATAGCCGTAAAGCTCATCTGCCACGTTGATGACACCGCCCGCGTTAATCACGTAATCCGGTGCATAAACGATGCCCATTTCGTGAATTTGATCACCATGGCGTGTCTCTTTTAATTGGTTGTTAGCCGCACCTGCGATCACTTTCGCCTTCAGCTGTTTAATGGTGTCGTCGTTAATAGTCGCACCAAGGGCACACGGCGCATAAATATCGCAGTCTTGTGAATAAATGTCATCAGGATCTACCGCACGGGCGCCAAAATCTTCAACTGCACGCTGTACAGATTGTTTGTTGATATCCGTAACGATTAAGTTTGCTCCTTCTTCATGCAGGTGGCGGCAAAGGTTATAGGCTACGTTCCCAACACCCTGTACAGCAATGGTTTTTCCTTCAAGAGAGTCGGTTCCGAAAGCAGCTTTAGCTGCTGCCTTCATTCCTCTGTACACCCCGTACGCTGTGACTGGGGACGGATTTCCAGAAGAGCCGAAAGCAGGAGAAATCCCTGTGACATAGTCTGTCTCATCATGAATGATATCCATATCCTCGACCGTTGTGCCCACATCTTCAGCCGTGATGTATCTGCCATTCAGTCCTTGAATATAGCGGCCAAACGCGCGGAACATTTCCTCATTTTTGTCTTTGCGCGGATCGCCGATAATGACTGTTTTTCCGCCGCCAAGGTTTAAGCCTGCCGCCGCGTTCTTATAGGTCATGCCTCTTGCCAATCTGAGCGCATCTTCAATTGCCGCTTCTTCATTTTCATATGTCCACATTCTCGTTCCGCCAAGCGCCGGACCAAGCGTTGTATCATGAATGGCGATAATCGCTTTTAATCCAGATTGTTCATCCTGGCAGAATACCAATTGTTCGTAATCGTATTTCTCCATATATTTAAAAAGTTCCATGTTCGTTCCTCCTAATGTGTGTATTCTTCAGATGCGCATATTGCCAGCGCAATGGAATACAGTTTATTTTCAGCAGAGTCCGCTCTGCTTGTTAAAGCAATCGGTGCTTTTGCTCCTGTAATGACAGCCGCCACGCTGGCCTTGGCAAAATAAATCAGTGATTTATATAAAATATTGCCGGCCTCAATTGTTGGGACGAGAAGGATATCTGCGTTGCCCGCTACGTCTCCCGAAATTTTTTTCTGGGCCGCGGCAATTTGTGAAACTGCGTTATCCAAAGCAAGCGGTCCATCAACAATGCAGCCTTTGATCTGGCCCCTTTTGTACATTTGAGCTAGAGCAGCTGCATTCACGGTCGCTTCCATTTTAGGGTTCACCGTTTCGACCGCTGCAAGGGCAGCTGCTTTTGGCATATTGTTCCCCACTGCATGGGCCACATGAACGGCATTTTGCAAAATCTGCCGGAGCTCTTCCAGCGAAGGAGCAATATTCATTGCCGAATCTGTCACAAACATCAGCCGGTCAAAATCCGGTATATCGAAGACAGCCACGTGAGAAAGGACACTTGCTGACCGAAGCCCCTCCTGTCTGTTCAATACCGCTTTAAGCAAAACAGAAGTCGGCACATTGCCTTTCATTAAAACGTCCGCTGTTTTATGATGCACAGCACGAACCGCTAATTTCGCCGATTCCTCAGGAGTATTGGCATGGACGATTTCCACTTGATGCCCTTGCATGGATGATGTCAGCTCGTTCAGTTTTTTGCTGTCGCCCGTTAACAAGAAACGGGCGGATAGGTGCTCGGCTGCCAGCTTTACAGCCCGGATCACTTCCTCATCCTCAGCATGAGCAACCGCAATGGTCTTATTTTTGTGTATCGACGCTTTGCCGATTAAATCTTTCAGCTTCATCTGTTACCACCTTTCTTGTTTCGACTCCGCCTTTTATTATGCAAGTTCCATGCCAGCTCTTAAGGGTGCTGTCATACCAGGTATACCGAAACATTCGTGCAGATGTTTGCGTTTATTCTGCAAATTATTGCATGCCTTCATTTGCAAGGCCATATTTATCCATTTTGTAATATAAATTCCGAATGCTGACACCGAGAGCTTTTGCTGTTTTTGTCCGGTTAAAATGATGCTTTTCAAGCGTTTGCTGGATCAAATGCGCTTCAAATTTTTCTACTGCGACAGACAGCTTTTCGCCTTCAATATCCGGAAAATCAAAACCTGTTCCCTGATCTGTGTCATTTTCTTTTTGCTCAAGTTCGAATACAGGCAAGTGATCTTTTTCAATCCATTCCATATGCGGATTCAGAAAAATCATGGCTCGTCCAAGGACATTTTCAAGCTCCCGGACATTCCCAGGCCAATGGTAGGCAGATAAGGCGCGCAAGGCTTGCTGTGAGAGCCCTTTTACATTCCTGCCGTAATCCCGGTTGATCTTTTGGATAAGTCTGACGCTCAATGCTTCAATGTCCTCCAACCGCTGCCGCAAAGGCGGGATGGAGATCGGATAGCGATTGATCCGGTAATACAGGTCTTCCCGGAATGTTCCGTCCGCCATCGCCTTTTCAATATTTACATTTGTCGCCGCGATCACTCTGACGTTGACAGGGATCGCTTTCGTGCCGCCCACTCTGACGATTTCCTTTTCTTGAAGGACGCGTAGCAATTTGGCCTGCATATTTTGTGTCAGCTCACCGATTTCATCTAAGAAAATACTGCCGTTATTTGCTTCCTCAAATAAACCCTTTTTACCGCCGCGCTTCGCTCCTGAAAACGCACCATCCTCATAGCCGAACAATTCTGATTCGAGCAGGTTTTCAGAAAGGGCTGCACAATTCACGCGAATAAATTTATTGTATTTCCGGTCACTTTCGTTATGGATGGCATGGGCGAACAGTTCTTTTCCTGTTCCTGATTCCCCGCGCAGCAAGATGGTTGCCGGTGTTTTCGCACCGAGCTTCGCCTGCTCAAGCGCAACCAGCATTTGCTCGCTTTTGCCGATAATGTCGTCAAACGTGTATTTCGCTTCAAGCGTGCGAATAATTTGTCTGGCGCGATTAAGCTCCGCTGTCAGCATTTTAATTTCGGAAACATCGTGAATCACGCCGACGCTGCCTTTCAAAATCCCGTCCACAATCACCGGTGCTACATTAACGATCACTTCTTTTTCATTCGGGCCGACCTTCATTCTGACACCGCGGACAGGACGTCTTGTTTCAAGCACCTTTAAATGCATGCTTTCGCCTTCGGAAATATCAGTGTTTGCAGGCTTGCCGATGACTTCTTTTTCAGAAAGCCCCGTCATTTTCGTATACGCTTTATTGATTAGCAGGCCGATGCCGTTTTCATCAACGACAGAAATCGCCTCATCGGAGGATTGAATAATTGCCTCCAGCATCGTACGGACCTGCTTTAAGTTGGTCACTTCCTCTGCCAGCTCGACCGCATCAGTGATATCTTTAAACACACAAAGAGCCCCGAGCAGACGTCCGCCTTCATCAATAATCGGCAGTCTTGTGGTCACAATTTGCAAATGATCGCCTAACAGCTGCTTCTGGTTGTATTCAGGCACTCTTGTTTTTAAAATCCGCGGCATCTTAGTGCTCGGAATCACTTCTTTTATTGGGCGCCCAATGACTTCCTCACGTTTTTTTCCGACCATTTTTTCGGCCATATGGTTAAAGAGAATGATTTCTTCATTGATATCAATAAAAATCATTCCATCATGGGTGGAATTAAAAATTCTGTCATATTTATAGGTTTGCTCTTTTAGCATTTGAATCAGGTGCTGCTTTTCTTCCATCAGCTGAAAAACGATGTATGCCATTTTTCCCGGCATGACAATGGTATCTTCATGCTTTCTTTGAAGGAGCTCGTCAAACACGGCTTGATCGCCGGTAGTATGAATGACGATATCCGGTTTTTGTTGTATGTAAGGTTTCCAATCAGATGATACGGCAATCCCATACTGTTCTGCTTCTTTCAATCCCGGCGCCTCGGGGTCTTTGTCAACTACGGCAATGATATCTATGATGGCTGTTTTAATCAGAATATGTAATAACGCCGTTCCCCTTTTGCCGGCACCTACTATCAGTACCTTTTGCATCCCGATACCCCTTTGTATGAAAAAATTTGCACACCTATTTATTCCGTTGCAATAATTTGCACAACCCTATGTTACCACGTTTTCTTCTCTTGACAAAATATTTTTTCCGCTGGACAATAAAGGAAATGAAAAGATAAAGGGGTTTTCTGAAGATGAGCCGACTTCTTGCGCTTTTAATATTAGTCATCCCCGGGGCTATTTCTGCTTTAGGCATTAAACTGATGAGAGATACACTTTTCGGCCATACAATCAAGCCATTTTCAGCTCTTTGGCTCCAAGGGTTGTCAGGATTCATCTTTTTTGCGATCGGCCTCTATGTGCTGGCCGGGTTCATTTTATACAGAGACAGAAAACGCAATCAAGTCAGCCCGCGATTCAGAAAACGATAGCTGAAAAAAAGCCGGAGAATGCTCCGGCTTTTTTTGTTGCATTATTCGTCAGGCAAAACGGTCTTGGCAATCGTTTTGTCTAACGCTTCATAGTCATAATAAGAAATCGTATCGTACAGTTCTTTTCGTGTCTGCATATCATGAAGTCCTTCTTTTTGTGAGCCGTGCTCCTTCATCAAACCAAACATCCGCTCACAAGCTTTTGCCGCCGCTCGAAGCGAGGTGACAGGATATATCACCATGTGAAACCCCATATCTTCGAATTCATCGGCACGATAATATGGCGTTTTCCCAAATTCAGTCATATTCGCAAGGAGCGGAACGGGGATACGCTCAGCAAACTGGCGGAATTCATTCTCCGCCTGTAGCGCTTCCGGGAAAATTGCGTCCGCTCCCGCCTCAATGTAAGCCTCTGAACGTTTTATTGCGGCATCAAGCCCTTCCTGCGCCCTGGCATCAGTACGGGCAACAACAATAAGGGAGGGTGCCGCTTGTTTAATGGCTTTTATTTTTTGCGCCATTTCCTTTATCGGAACTAGCTGTTTGCCATTTAAATGTCCGCATTTTTTTGGGAGCTGCTGGTCTTCCATTTGAACGGCTGCTACCCTGGCTTCAAGCATCTCCCGGGCTGTTCGGGCGGCATTTAAGACACCGCCAAATCCCGTATCGATATCCACAAGCAAAGGCAGATCAGCTGCACGCACAAGATCTTTGGCCCGTTCAGCTATCTCTGCCGATGTGATGATCCCTAAATCAGGCAGCCCCCTGCTGGCTGTATAGGCAGCACCGGACAAATAAATAGCAGAAAAACCGGCTTCTTTCGCAAGCAAAGCGGCCATCCCGTCATGGGCGCCGGGAATTTGAAGAATGTCCGGTGCTGACATCAGCTTGCGGAAACGCCCGGCAAGCTCCTCTTGTGACGATTGCTTATTGACGATCCACGACATGAAACAAAATCCCCCTTTTACATGCAGAACATGTCTACGAATTCATTTACGCGCATCGTTTGTAATGTCTCATAGCTGGTACAGCGCTCATAAATGTGTTTGTGCTGTTTATCAGGAAAATGGGTTTTGAGATTGTCAGAAAACTTTTCCAGCAGTTTCGGCACTGCTTCCTCTCTTCGAAAACGATGGCCGAGGGGAAACTCACATTCCACCATTTCCGTGCTCGTTCCATCTTTAAAATGAACCTGAACGGCATTTGAGATGGAGCGTTTATCAGGCTTCAAATAATCCTCGGTATATGTTTTATTTTCAGTCACTTCCATTTTATCACGAAGTTTATCTATTCTCGGATCATTCGCTGTTTCAGCTTCATAATGCTGTGCGGTGATATCACCAAAAAGCAAACCGATTGCTGTAATGTATTGGAGGCAGTGATCACGGTCTGCCGGATTGTGGAGCGGGCCTTTTTTATCAATGATTCGGATAGCTGATTCATGCGTTCTGATGACAACTCGGTCAATCTCGTCAATCCGGTTCTTTACCTGCGGGTGAAGAATGACGGCGGACTCCGCCGCTGTCTGGGCGTGAAATTCCGCAGGATAAGACACTTTAAATAACACATTTTCCATGACATAAGCGTCGAGCGGACGGGCAAGCTTGATCTCTTTCTTATTGAATAAAACGTCTTGGAACCCCCAACCCGGTGCACTCAAGGCTGTCGGATAACCCATTTCCCCTTTTAACGACATCAGCGCCAAATGAACACCTCTGCTCGTTGCATCTCCTGCCGCCCATGATTTACGCGAGCCTGTATTCGGTGAATGGCGGTATGTCCTCAATGCTGCATTGTCAATCCATGCATTCGAAAGCGCATTTTTGATTTCTTCTCTTCCGCCGCCCAAAAGCTTTGCTGCAACAGCAGTTGTCGCAACTTTGACAAACAGCACATGGTCAAGGCCAACTCGATTTAAGCTGTTTTCTAACGCCAGCACACCTTGGATCTCGTGTGCTTTGATCATCATCTCAAGTACGTCGCGTACCGTTAACGGCTCTTTTCCTTCAGACAGCCTCACTCTTGATACATAATCAGCAGCGGCAAGGATTCCTCCCAAGTTATCGGATGGATGCCCCCACTCCGCCGCCAGCCACGTATCGTTGTAATCGAGCCAGCGAATCATGCAGCCAATATTAAACGCTGCCCTCACAGGATCGAGAACATATGACGTTCCCGGCACTTTGCTTCCATTCGGCACAGTCGTTCCTGGAACAATCGGGCCAAGCAGCTTTGTGCATTCCGGATACCGTAGCGCCAAGATTCCGCAGCCCAGGGTATCCAGCAATACATGCCCCGCTGTTGTATACGCTTCGGCACTAGTAATCTCTTTCTCAAGCACATAGTCTGTGATTTCTTCGATAACACGATCCGTTTTCGGCATTCTACCAGCTCCTTTCATGATTTTGTTTGATATCGCGGGCCCATGTAACTGACACGGGGACGGAAGAGCCGATTATTGGCATGCTGTTCGATCACATGGGCGCATAAACCGGACGTTCTCGCGCTGAAAAAGATCGGCGTATATAAAGGAATCGGTATGCCGAGCATCCAATACACTGGGGCAGCATAGTAATCCAAATTCGGGTAAAGCCCTTTTTCCTTCTCCATCAGCCGCTCACCCGCTTCGCACATCTCATATAAACGATGGTCACCGGCTTTATCGCATAATTGCTGCAGCGCCTCTTTCATCATGAGTGCTCTCGGGTCCATTTTTTTCATATACACCCGGTGGCCGAAGCCCATGATTTTTTCTTTTCTTTTCAGTTTTGTTTGCAAAAGCTGCTCAAAATCAGATGTCGTTTTTGCCTCCAAAAGCAAATACATCACAGCTTCGTTTGCTCCTCCGTGAAGATTCCCTTTCAGGGAAGCGACAGCCCCAGTCAAAGCCCCATAAAGATCTGAATGTGTAGATGCAATGACCCTGGCCGCAAAGGTTGAATTCGGCATCTCATGCTCACTGTACAGGACGAGCGACCGGTCAAAAATCTGTTCTTCCAATGAAGACGGCAATTTCCCTGTCATCATGTAGAGAAAATTCGCACTGTAGGATAGGGTTTGAAGCGGAAGAATCGGTTCTTTCTTATTAATGATCCTGTAGCTGGCAGCAGTGAGGGCAGGCATTTTCCCAAGAAGCTGATAGGCGCGTTCTTTGTTTGCGGAAGGAGACCGATCATCAATTTGCCGATCATAGCCAGCAAGTGCCGACAGGCCGGTACGCAGACCATCCATTGGATGAGTGTCCTCAGGGAGCAGCTCAAGCAGACGGAGATGATCAGCAGGCAGGCTTGAGGCACTGTTTATTTTACGTTCCAGCGTTTCCATTTCACTTTCTTCTGGCAGCCTGCCCTCCAGCAATAAATGGACAAGCTCCAGATAGCTTTTTGTTTCAGAAAGTTCTATTAAATCATAGCCTCTTATCAAAATCTGGCTGGACTGCGTGTCAAGATAAGAAATATGAGTTTCTGCCGCAATCACACCGTCCAACCCTGGAGAATAATGCTGTTTCTCCTCCATATCCTCAACCTCCGTTTTTGCGTTTTTTGTCTATCAGGTTCCGCCAAGCAAATACTTGGAAATAATCAGTCTTTGAATCTCGTTCGTCCCTTCATAAATTTGCGTCACCTTTGCATCGCGAAGCAGGCGCTCAACTGGATAATCCTTCATATAGCCATATCCCCCATAAATTTGAACGGCGTCTAACGCCGCCTTTACGGCTGCATCGGAAGCAAATTGTTTAGCCATAGACGCTTCTTTTCCACAGTTTAGGCCGCGGTTATGAAGGTCTGCAGCGTGGTAGACAAGATGTCTTGCCGCCTCAGCTCTAGTCGCCATATCAGCCAGCTTAAATGATATGCCTTGATTGGCTGCAATCGGCCTTCCAAATTGCACTCGCTGCTTCGCATAATCAACGGCATGCTCAAGAGCCGCCTCTGCAATTCCGAGGGCCTGTGCCGCAATGCCGATCCGGCCGACATTTAAATTCGCCATGGCAATGTGAAAGCCATCCCCCTCTTTGCCAAGCAAATTGGCTTCAGGCACTTCTGCATTATCAAAAATCAGTTCCGTAGTATTGGAGCCATAAAGCCCCAGCTTTCTTTCTTTTTTTCCAACGGTAAAACCGGGTGTGTTTTTTTCAACAATAAAAGCCGAAATCCCGTGCCTGCCTTGATCTGGAGCTGTTAAAGCAAATGTGATATAGATATCAGCTGCTCCGCCATTCGTTATGAATATTTTCGATCCGTTTAATAGGTATTTGCCGTTCTTTTTGATTGCTGTTGTGCGGAGGCTCCCGGCATCCGACCCCGAGTGAGGCTCCGTTAGTGCAAATGCGCCCAAATGGTCTCCTGACGCGAGATTTGGTATATATTTCATCTTCTGTTCTTCGTTGCCGAAATACAGAATCGGATTCGTGCCGACTGAGGTATGAACGGAGAGAATCACGCCGACAGCCGCGCTGATTCTAGAAATCTCATGAATTGCCAAAATATAAGAAACAACGTCCGCTCCAGCACCGCCGTATTGTTCCGGCACCGGTATTCCCATCAGTCCGTGTTTACCCATTTTTTTGATCAGCTGAAAGGGAAATTCGTCCGTTTTCTCCATGATTTCCGCAGCGGGAGCAATTTCTTTTCGTGCAAAATCACGCACCATTTTTCGCATCATGACTTGCTCTTGGGTTACATGCAACTCGGCCACCCCCGGATGGAATAGACTTCAGGAAGTCTTCTCCTCATAGTCATAAAAACCGCGTCCGCTCTTTTTGCCAAGCCAGCCTGCTTTGACATACTTGCGGAGCAGCGGGCAAGGACGGTATTTGGAATCGCCAAGGCCTGAGTGAAGGACTTCCATAATTGATAAACACGTATCCAGTCCGATAAAATCCGCTAATGCAAGCGGACCCATCGGATGATTCATGCCCAGCTTCATCACTTCATCTATTGCCTCCGGCTTCGCCACTCCCTCATACACGCAATAGATGGCTTCATTAATCATTGGAAGAAGCACACGGTTGGAAACAAACCCAGGAAAATCATTGACTTCTACCGCTGTTTTCCCCATCTTTTCCGCTAATGCCATAACATCTAAGGCCGTTTCTTCTGATGTAGCCAAGCCTCGAATCACTTCTACCAGCTTCATTACAGGGACGGGATTCATAAAATGCATGCCAATAACCCGTTGAGGCCGGTTTGTTACAGCAGCGATTTCTGTAATAGGCAAGGAAGATGTATTGCTGGCCAAAATCGTATGAGGCGGGCAAATGCGATCAAGTGTTTTAAACATCTCAGTTTTTGCCGCCATGTTTTCTGCGATAGCCTCAATCACAATGTCCGCATGCTCTGCCTCCTCAAGTGTTTGAGAAATCGAAATGCGGTTGATTACGCTCTTCACTTCCGTCTCGGTCCTTTTTCCTTTCTCAGCATCACGGGCCAGCTGTTTCTTCAGCCGTTTCAATCCTGCCTCCGCGGCCTCTGGATTCACATCATACATCCGCACATAAAAGCCCGCGTCGGCGGCTGTTTGAGCAATTCCGCTCCCCATCTGACCTGCGCCAGCTACCATGATTTGTTTGATTTCCATTCAAATCCCCTTTTTCATCATGTTTTAATGAACCTGCACTAAGACGGCGTCTCCCTGTGCTGCCCCGCTGCAAATAGCGGCAACGCCCAGACCCCCTCCCCGTCGCTTTAATTCATAAACAAGCGTCATGAGAATTCTCGCACCGCTCGCGCCGATCGGGTGGCCGAGCGCGATCGCACCGCCATTCACATTTACTTTTTCAAGATCGAAACCTACGATTTTTTCACATGTCAAAACAACTGAAGCAAAAGCTTCATTTACTTCAAACAAGTCAATATCTTGGACAGTTAAACCATTCTTTTTCAGGAGCTTGTTAATAGCAAACCCTGGCGCTGCCGCCAGCTCGTGCGCTGGCATTCCCGTAGTTGAAAAACCAAGAATTGTAGCCAGAGGCCGTTTGCCAAGCTCAGCAGCTTTTTCCTCAGACATCAGCACGAACGCGCCGGCTCCGTCATTGACTCCAGGAGCATTGCCGGCTGTGATAGAACCGTCACTTGCATAAATCGGAGCAAGTTTTGCGAGCTGATCCAGACTTGTGTCACGGCGAATCGCTTCATCTTTATCAACAACGTTTGGTTTTCCTTTTCGACCGATCCAGTTGACGGGAACAATTTCATCCTGAAACTTCCCTTCATCGGCGGCCTTAGCTGCCCTTGCATGACTTCTCAACGCCCATTCGTCCTGCTCTCTTCGTGAGATTGCATATTCCTTGGCAGCTGTATTTCCGTGAACAGCCATGTGCACCTCGTCAAATGCGCACGTTAATCCGTCATACACCATTAAGTCCCTAAGCTCGCCGTCCCCCATCCGTGCTCCCCAGCGCCCGGCGGGAACGGCATACGGAATATTGCTCATGCTTTCCATCCCCCCCGCAACAAGTATGTCCGCATCCTGCGCCCGAATCATTTGATCACATAAAGTGACAGCGCGAAGGCCGGAAGCACAGACTTTATTCAGTGTTTCTGACGGCACACTCCAAGGCATTCCCGCCAGACGGGCAGCTTGACGGGAAGGTATCTGCCCTGAGCCGGCCTGGACAACCATGCCCATGACGTTTCCTTCTACATCATCTCCAGAGACTCCAGCCTGTTGCAGCGCCTCCTTCATCACAATGCCCCCAAGCTCAGCAGCTTTCACCTCTTTCAAAACTCCGCCGAATTTGCCAAATGGAGTTCTTGCAGCACTTACAATGACTGTTTTCCTCATGGTTTCACCTCATTCAGAAGATAGACAGCGCTTACAATTTCTAGTTGTCTTCTATGAATGTATGCTTTGAAACGGGCATGAATGAATGAAAAAAGAAGGCTGCGTCAAACAGCCTCCTTCTAACAACTATTCATTTTTCAGCAATGCCGAAGCCTTTTCTGGAAAGTCGGTAAACATGCCGTCTGCTCCCGCTTCAATGAGACGCTTCATATCTTCCGGACGATTGACTGTATACGGCCTTACCTTAATCAAACCGTTCCTCATTTTCTTCAGTACTTCATCTGTGACCCCTGGGCTGTTTATCTTCGGGTGATAGCCGGAAGCCGGAATAGACGCGATATATCGATCTGCCTGATAAAGCACATCTGAAGTTAATACTGCCCGTTCGATATGCGGTGCAAGCCGGGCGCACAGCGCCAAGCTGTCATGATTAAACGTGGATAGGATGACTCTGTCCTCTACATTAAATCGCTTCACTGCCTCCAGCACTTTTTCTTCCATTCCCTCATAGCGGATCACGCTGTTTTTTAATTCAATGTTGATGAGAAAATCCTTTTTTACCGCCCACGAGAGCACATCTTCTAGCAGCGGCACTTTTATATCGCTGTACGCTTGATCGTGACCAGCGGCCGCATTCGCAGTCTTTACCTCATCATAGGCTGTATCCTTCACGAATCCTTTAAGTGATGTCGTGCGATTAAGTCTTTCATCATGAATTACAACAATGCGTCCGTCTTTCGTCAGCTGTACATCAAGCTCTATCCCATCCGCTCCGGCTTCAATTCCTTTTTCAAATGCAAGCATTGTATTTTCGGGAAATTGACCTGATGCCCCCCGGTGGGCAAAAATCTTTGTCATCGTTTCACCTCAAACCCTAAAGTTTTCTCCATTATACTTATTTTGTCGGCTCCACTCTAGGATTAAGGCTGTATCAATCTACTGATCATAATAAGAATCAATGCCATTGACAATCGCATCTGCGGCCTTTTGCTGGTATTCTTCACTTCCCAGCTTGTCCGCGTCAGAGCTGTTCGTGATAAACCCAAGCTCCGCCAACACACTTGGCATTTGTGAATATGTAATGACGTAAAAGTCTGATTCTTTCACGCCCCTGTCTCTCGTTTGTAAGGAAGAAACGAGCTGTGACTGAATATCGGATGCCAGACGCCGGCTGTTCTCCCCTTCATAATCAGATTGAAAATACGTTTCTGTTCCTGAAGCTGAAGCAACCCCTGAATTCACATGAATGCTGACAAAAAGGTCAGCCTGATTGGCACTTGCCTTAGCCACTCTTTCCTCCAAGGTCAGAAAATGATCGTCAGACCGGGATGCAACAGGATTGGCTCCCTCCTCTTTTAGTTTGTCTGTCACATGCTCTGAGACAGCCAAATTAATATCCTTTTCAAAGAGCCCGTTTCCGACCGCTCCACTGTCTTCACCGCCGTGTCCGGCATCAATATACACTGTTTTCCCTTCTATCGGCTCTGCTGCCTGTGCACAAGGCGCGAGCGTCAAAGCCAATCCGCACAGCGCCAAGCTCCTCCATAACATTCTCAACTTACTCCCTCCGGTCACGAGTTCTTTCGCAGCTGAATATCTTCCAGCTGTAAAGTTCCATTATCCTTCTTTGTATATTTCACCAGGACATGTGTCTGATCTGGCAGTGATTCACATTCATCACGTTTATCCTTCGGAACTTGTATCATGGTTTCTTCTCCATTAAGAGAAACCGCAATCGTATGAGGATCAGCCGAGCCAATGTATTTTCCCTCTTCGGTAAACCTCGGCACTGAGTCATCCGCACTTGCAACACTGCACCCCGAAAGAAAGAGCGCAGTAAACAGCAAAAGAACCGTTTGTTTCACATGACCACCTCTTCCTGATGTTTGGCTTTTATCTTTGACCAGAATGGAGAATTTGTAAAGACAACGCGAATGCAGGCGAGCAAGTTCCATGATTTTCAAAAGGGCTATACGACCCGATCATTTCCTGTTGTTAGAAAGATAACGAGCAGATTTGTCTATGAGGATGGCTCTAATTGAGGCGCCAATTAGAAAAAATTAGCGGAAAGAAGCAACTTTTTATTCATTTTAAAAAATTTGAGAATAGGGTGAGCAAATCGTTTGACGGGTGGGTCAGCCAAGCGTAACCTTTTAAAGGATATTTACTTTATTGAAAGAAGTTAAAGCCATGAAAAAATTCGTTCTGCTGCTGGCGGCAGCTGTCATCACATGCTCCATCGGCCACCAAATCAGTGGCGGCTACAAAGGCCCCGAAAAAGAGCGGCCAAAACATCACTCTGCACTCAAGATATTCAGTCGGTAAAGCAGATCAATTGCATTAATTTTTACATATAGGCTAGAATATGTGCGAATCCAAACGAAAGAAGATGATCAAATGAATCCTAAGTATAAGCCACTTTTTGAACCATTTACGTTTAAAAGCGGCGTTACAATCAACAACCGGATCGCAGTAGCACCGATGACTCATTACGCTTCTAATGAAGACGGTACAATATCTGAAGCGGAGCTCGACTACATCATCCCCCGTTCAAAAGAGATGGGAATGGTGATTACAGCCTGCGCAAATGTTACACCGGACGGAAAAGCATTCCCCGGGCAGCCGGCCATCCATGACGATTCCAACATTCCAGGTTTAAAAAAGTTAGCACAAGCCATTCAGGCACAAGGCGCTAAAGCTGTTGTACAAATTCATCACGGCGGTATTGAGTGCCCGTCTGAGCTCGTTCCTCAACAGGATGTTGTGGGGCCAAGTGACGTGTTTGATAACGGCAAACAAATTGCTCGCGCATTAACAGAAGAAGAAGTGGAAAACATTGTGAAGGCGTTTGGAGAAGCGACAAGACGCGCCATTGAAGCCGGCTTTGACGGTGTCGAAATTCACGGTGCAAACGGCTACTTAATTCAGCAGTTTTATTCTCCGAAAACCAACCAGCGCACGGATCGCTGGGGAGGAAGCGATGAAAAACGATTAGCCTTCCCGCTCGCTATTGTCGATGAAGTGAAAAAAGCCGCTTCAGAACATGCGAAGGGTGCATTCTTAGTCGGCTACCGCCTGTCTCCGGAAGAACCTGAGACACCGGGATTGACAATGACTGAAACTTATACGCTTGTTGATGCTTTAGGGGATAAAGAATTGGATTATCTTCATATCTCACTGATGGACGTGAACTCAAAAGCGCGCCGCGGTGCAGATCCGACTCGCACACGCATGGACTTATTGAATGAACGTGTCGGAAACAAAGTGCCGCTGATCGCCGTCGGTTCCATCCATTCCGCTGATGACGCGCTTGCCGTCATCGAAAACGGTATTCCACTGGTCGCTATGGGACGCGAAATTCTAGTTGACCCTAACTGGACGGTAAAAGTAAAAGAAGGCCGTGAAAAGCAAATCGAAACAGTGATCAAAGGCACAGATAAAGAAAAATATCATTTGCCTGAACCGCTATGGCAAGCAATTGTGAACACACAAGGCTGGGTGCCTTATAAAGATTAATGTGCAAAGACTGCCGAAACGATTCGGCAGTCTTTTTTCCCTTTATATAAATAGTTTGTGTACACATCTAAACAGCAAAAGAAAGAGCTCCCCACCAACTTCGAAAAGAAAATCCAGGAAAAACCCCTCACGCTTTCTTGCTTTTTTCTTTTTCATTCGTACGTCTCCTTTTTACATGAATACGCCTTACTTACGATTTTGCAGGAGAAAGGTTTCATTTTATAACGGACACATCTAGGGTCGATCATGCTTCGTGATCCTATAAGATGTATGAATGGACCAAGAGTGCAGGTAATACCGCCATTTGCTTTCCTTACTTTTCAAACCTATCCTTTACTATATGCGGATACTTAATATTCTTCTCCCATACTACAAATGTCCCCAAAACAAAACGCCTCCTATTTATCAGCGCAAACTAATAAATAAAAGACGTTTGATTTAATGACCACTTAATAAGCTCATGTTTAAGAAGCCTTATGCTCTAACCTCAGCTTATCCGCAACCATTGCAATGAATTCACTGTTGGTAGGTTTAGCTTTTGTCATGCTGACAGTATAACCAAACAACGAGGAAATGGAATCAATGTTTCCTCTGCTCCATGCCACTTCAATTGCATGGCGGATCGCTCTTTCTACACGGCTTGCGGTTGTGTTAAATTTTTTGGCGATGTCCGGATAGAGGACTTTTGTAATGCTGCCGAGCAATTCGATGTCATTGTATACCATTGAGATTGCTTCGCGCAGATAGAGATAGCCTTTAATATGGGCTGGGACGCCGATTTCATGGATAATGCTTGTGATGCTCGCGTCGAGATTTTTCTTCTTTGGTTCAGGCTGGCTGCTGCGTATAATACTGCTTTGCGATGATGGCGCACGATGCGTCACACTGCTGGCATTTCCGCTGACCTGGCGGATATGGCCGACAAGGTTTTCCATATCAAACGGTTTGAGAATAAAGTAGGACGCGCCTAAATCGACGGCCTTTTTCGTGACATCTTCCTGCCCAAAGGCTGTCAGCATAATGACATTCGGCTGTTTTTTCAGATCTGATTCCCTCAGCCTCTCTAAAACCGCAAGTCCGTCTAGATGCGGCATAATAATATCTAATACGAGCACATCGGGATCTTTTTCTTTAAACAGCGACAGGCATTCCTGTCCGTTATAAGCAACGCCGATCACTTCCATGTCTTCCTGTCCTTCTATATATTCACTTAACAGGCTTACCAGCTCTCGATTATCATCAGCAACACAAACTTTAATTTTCTCCACGTTTCTTCCTCCCCAAATGTAGTTAACAGGATTCACCCTTGCTACATGTTTACATTCGACAAAACCGCTATATACCCTCTAAAAAAATCATAATCACCAATATTAGTGGCATATCTTTGTTATTCTATGTTTTTCTCTGTTTTTCGACTAAAAATGAAATTTGACAAACAAGGAAACGTGAATTTGTCGAAAAATCTTCTTTTGTATATTTTACCGTATGTATTCTGAGAAGTGAAGAGGGATCAAAATAAAAAAACTGCCGGAAACTCCGGCAGTCAGCTTGCTTTTTCTTTTCCATAAATATCGATTCCTGCTTCTGACAGCATCCATTCAATATGAACACCGTAGCCGCTTGTCGGGTCATTTACAAATACATGGGTGACAGCACCGATCACTTTTCCATTTTGAATGATCGGGCTTCCGCTCATCCCCTGTACGATGCCTCCTGTTTCTTTCAACAGTCTTGGATCGGTAATTTTCAACACCATTCCTTTTGTCGCAGGGAATTTTTGCGGCGTTGTGCTGACGATTTCAATATCGAATTTTTCTACTTTGTCATCATCAATAACCGTTAAAATTTCAGCCGGCCCTTTTTTGACTTCGGTAGAAAACGCAACCGGCAATGCTTGATCTGATATGTTGTTTTGAATCGGCTGATGCAGTGTGCCGAAAATCCCAAACGGGCTGTTTCTGTTAATATCCCCGATCGTTTTGCGTTCTGAGGAAAATCGCGCCAGTTTTTCTCCCGGATTACCGCCTGTCCCTTTTTCAATTGATGTTACAGTGGATTTAACGATTTCTCCATTCTCCACTACAATTGGTTTCTTTGTGTCCATATCGGAAATCACGTGGCCAAGTGCTCCGTATTTTTTTGTTTTCGGTTCATAAAAGGTCATAGTGCCGATGCCAGCAGCAGAATCTCTGATATATAACCCGATTCTGTATTTGCCTTCTCCTTCATCCTTTTCTGGGATCAGCTTCGTTTTGATTTTCTGTTTATCACGTTTGATCAGTAAGTCTAAAGATTCACCAGTTTTCCCAGCCTTTTGAATAAATGGGGCTACATCATTCATTTTTTCAATTTTCTGTCCATTCATCTCAATAATGATGTCGCCCGCTTCAATTCCTGCCGTTTCTCCCGGAGATTTTTTGCCTTCACTTGTATTGATTTGATGAAATCCGACGACAAGAACACCGACGGAATGAAGTTTTACACCGATTGATTGTCCGCCAGGTATAACTTTTAAATCAGGAAGAACATGCACTTTTGTTTTTTTAATTGGAAATCCGGCAAGATCATATACCAATTCTGACTCACCTGATTTTTTGCCCGTCACCTTGATTTCATGCGGATCTTTCTTTACTGTAAACGCTTCTGAGGATTCTGATGTCTGAGCGTTTACCGATAAACTCGTTTCAATCGCTTGTGTTTGGGTTTCAAATACTCTCATTTGCGTTGGAATCAGTAAATATTCTTTTAGCGGTTTGCATAAACCTACACTTAATAACGAAACAAGGAGAATTAAACCTACTGCTTTTCTGATGTTATCGGGCATTCACTACTTCACTCTCCTCGCTCCTATCCCACACCTTCTTTATGACTTGCTGCTACATCATTTAATTTTGCCTTCTGACGGCTTATTTATAACTGTCATATGAAGAAAAACATTGGATATACTGATGAACGAATGGATGTGCACGAAAAAAATAAGCTGCGCTTCTCGCGCAGCTTACCCAGTTGTTTTGACTTGATCCGCTTGTTTTAAAAGTTCTTTCGCATGGCGTTTCGTTAAGTCGGTTACTTCGACACCTGCAATCATGCGCCCGATTTCCGCTACCTTTTCCTGCTTAGAGAGCGGCTTGACACGTGTCGTCGTTCTGCCGTCTTTTAACTCCTTCGCAATATAAAGATGCGTATCGGCCATGGCAGCCACCTGAGGCAGGTGTGTAATGCACAGCACTTGTGATCCTATTGACACCTTATGGATCTTCTCAGCAATTGCCTGTGCGACCCTGCCGCTTACACCGGTATCAACCTCGTCAAAAATGATCGATGTCACATCCTGTTGTGAGGAAAAAATGCTTTTTATGGCAAGCATCACCCGTGACAGCTCTCCACCTGAAGCGACTTTCGAAAGGGATTTCAGCGGCTCGCCTGTATTGGTTGAAATTAAAAACTTCACCAGGTCAATCCCTTGTTCAGTCAGCTGAACGGGCTGGCCGTTTACAAGCGGCGCCTCTTCATTGCGTGACGCTGTTCTGACCTTAAATTCCGTATCAAAAGTTGATTTTTCCATGTACAGGCTTTTTAATTCCCGATGAATCTCATCAGCCAGCTTTTTCGCCCATGTTTTTCGGATTTGTGACACATTTGCCGCTTCCACTGCGACATCTTTGCCGACGGAGTCAAGCTCCTTTTTCAAGCTTTGAAGGTGGCTGTCCCTGTTTTCAATTTGGTCAATCTCTTCTTCAATTTTAGAAGCATATTCCAAAATGTCTTCAACAGTGGCACCGTATTTTCGTTTCAGCTGTTTGATTTCATTAAGTCGCGTCTCAATATAGTTCAGGCGTTCCGGATCAAATTCAAGCTCATCCAGCATATTTCTCATCTGAAATGTGGCATCCTCAAGCAAATAGTAGGAGTTCGAAACACTTTCAGACATTTTTTTCAGCGGTTCGTTTATATCAGATATATCTTCAAGCTGCGCTGATGCCATTCCAACCCAGTCCAATCCGCCCTGCTCACTGCGAAGCGCGTTATATGCATTTTGCAGCGACTCATATATCTTCTCAAAGTTTGAAATTTGCTGGCGCTCTTCTTGGAGCTGTTCATCTTCGTTAAGCTCAAGCTTTGCCGATTCGATTTCTTCGAGCTGAAATTGAATAAGATCAAGACGATGGGCCATTTCCTGTTCGCTTTCAGAAAGCTGCTTAAGCTTTTTGAGCAGCTTCACATACCGCTGGTACCCTTCCTGATACGTTTTGAGCGCGCTTTCCACTTCGGCCCCGGCAAACTTGTCCAAAAGCTGGAGATGATTTTCGTCTTCCATTAACAGCTGGTTATCGTGCTGCCCGTGAATATCTAATAAAAGCCTGCCGATCTCTCTTAGTGAAGCAATCGTGACAAGCTTGCCATTGACACGGCAAACGCTTTTCCCGCTCGTGCTGATATCCCTTCTCATGACGATCATTTCGTCTGAAACGTCGATTCCCTGCTCAGCGCATACGCCTAAAACAGGATGGCCGCTCTCCAACAGAAACAGCCCTTCAAGTTCGGCTTTTGCTTCCCCATATCTAACAAATTCAGATGATCCGCGGCCTCCGACTAAAAGAGAAATGGCATCTATGATGATGGATTTGCCGGCTCCGGTTTCTCCTGTTAAAACCGTAAGCCCGCGTTCAAAAGAAACCGTCAGTTCCTCAATAATGGCAAAGTTTTTAATCGATAGTTCAGCTAACAAACAGCATTACACCTCTTATCTTTGTTAGATTTTCTGTTACAGCAGTTCAAGGAGCCTGTTTTTTACGCCTTCTGTATCTTCAGGAGTCCGGCAAATAATTAAAATCGTATCATCTCCGCAAATGGTCCCCATCATTTCATCCCAGTCCAAATTGTCCATCAGCGCCCCGATTGCCTGGGCATTGCCCGGCATCGTTTTCAGCACAATCATATGGCTTGCTGAGTCTATTTTCACAAATGCGTCCATCAATGCCCGCTTTAGCTTTGACAGCGGATTGAAACGCTGGTCCGCCGGAAGACTGTATTTGTAAGAACCATTATTTGTAGGCACTTTTACAAGGTGAAGTTCTTTAATATCCCGTGATACCGTGGCCTGCGTTACTTTGTATCCATCCTGCTTTAGCATGTCGACCAATTCATCCTGCGTTTCGATTTCATTGCTTGTAATGATCTCTCTGATTTTAATATGCCTCTGGCCTTTGTTCATGTAAGCACCTCTATTTCCAAGCTTATCTGTTCTTTTATGTTATATGATTCTCTGCACATTGTACATGAATGCAGAAAAAAGGAATAATAGCGCCCTATTATTCCGGTACATCTGCTTTTTTTTCTTTTAACGTCTTATGTGCTTCTTCTACAACGCGCATGATCTCTTCTTCCGGCAGTTCCTGGCCTTCCTGTCCCTCTCCCGGCCAATGCAAATGAAGGAGAAACTCAATATTTCCGTCTCCTCCCGTGATTGGAGAAAATGACAAGCCTTTACAGATATAGCCTTCAGCGGCAGAAAAACTGATCATTCGCTTGAGCACATCAGCATGCACTTTAGGATCTCTAACAATCCCTTTTTTGCCGACGGATTCCCGTCCCGCTTCAAACTGAGGCTTAACTAAAGCCATGCAGTCGCTGCCCGGTACGAGCAAAGTCCTTAGGACAGGCAGGATGAGCCGCAGTGAAATAAAGGACACATCAATTGTGGCAAACTCCGGCATGCCCTTTGTAAAGTCTGCCGGTGTTGCATAACGAAAGTTCGTCCGTTCCATCACGACGACCCGTTCATCCTGTCTAAGCTTCCATGCAAGCTGATTATAGCCTACATCCACAGCGTATGACTGTTTAGCTCCATTTTGCAAAGCGCAGTCCGTAAAACCGCCGGTGGAGGAGCCAATATCAATCATAATTTTATCTTTGACAGAGACGGGAAATTCCTTCAACGCTTTTTCGAGCTTTAAGCCGCCCCTGCTCACATACCTCAGCGGGTTTCCTTTGACAGTTAACGGAAGGTCGCGGTCAATTTTTTCTCCAGGCTTGTCCAAGCGGTTTTCGTTTGAATAGACGATCCCCGCCATAATGGCTCTTTTGGCTTTTTCACGCGTTTCCGCCAGCCCTCTTTCCACTAATAATACATCTAATCGTTCTTTCTTTGACGTCATGATCCAATTCCTTTGTGTGTCTTTGGTGGCATCAGTAATCTAATACGATTTGCCACCTGCTGTTTTGTCAGTCCAATTTCCTCAAGAAGCGCTGTTACACTTCCGTGTTCAATAAACCGATCAGGTATACCCATTCTGTCAATCGGAGTATGATATTCACCTTGATCATGAGCGAATTCTAAAATCGAGCTTCCGAAACCGCCTTCTAAGACCGCTTCTTCAATTGTTAAAATTGGCAAGCCTTCTTTTAGGATACTCTTCATCATCTTTTCATCAATCGGCTTAATAAAACGCGCATTCACAACGCGCACGGAAAGGCCTTCTTTCTGCAGCTCTTCGGCTGCTTCAATCGCCATTTCGATTGTTGTGCCGAATGTTAAGATGACAGCATCGTTCCCTGGACGCAGCACCTCCCACGTACCGATCGGAATCGTTTTCAACTGTTCATCCATTTTTACGCCGAGTCCGTTTCCGCGCGGAAAACGCATTGCTATCGGGCCTTCGTCATAGCTAAGTGCTGTATGAACCATGTGCTGGCCTTCATTTTCGTCTTTCGGCATCATTAAGACCATGTTTGGAATGTGGCGCATAAACGCAATATCAAACACGCCTTGATGTGTCTCTCCATCAGCGCCAACGAGTCCAGCACGGTCAATTCCAATAAACACATTAGCGTTTTGGCGGCAGATGTCATGAACAACTTGGTCATATGCCCTTTGCAGGAAGGTTGAGTAAATCGCCAAAAACGGCTTCATACCCTGCATTGCCATAGCTGCAGCCATTGTTGCGGCATGCTGTTCTGCGATTCCTACGTCGAACATCCGGTCAGGGAATTCCTTTGCGAAGCCTTCAAGCTTTGAACCGACAGGCATAGCCGGCGTAATGGCTACAATGCGTCCGTCCTCGCGCGCCATTCGCTGCACAGTTCCGCTGACAAGACCGCTCCACGAAGGAGCTGCGGCTTTCGGCTTTACAAAGTCACCGGTATTAATTTTATATGGTCCGGTACCATGCCATGTCCCAATCGTATCGGTCTCAGCCGGTTTGTACCCCTTCCCTTTTTTCGTAATGACGTGCAGAAGAACAGGGCCTTTCGTTTTTTTGGCGTATTGAAGATTCTCAATCAGCTCATGATAAGAATGTCCGTCCACTGGGCCCAAATACGTAAAACCGAGCTCCTCGAAAAACATTCCGGAGACGAGCATGTATTTCAGGCTGTCTTTGACCCGTTCCGCCGTGGCGGCAAGCTTGCCCCCAACTGCCGGAATCTTTTTAAATAAGTATTCAAGCTCATCTTTGACCCACTGGTATTTCCCCGCAGTGCGGAGCCGTCCGAGCATAGAGTGAATGGCACCGACGTTTGGCGCAATACTCATTTCATTATCATTAAGGATGACAATCATGTCTTTTTTCTCGTCGCCGATGTGGTTAAGGGCTTCGAGCGCCATACCGCCGGTCAGCGCGCCGTCACCAATGATCGGAATAATATATTCATCCGTTCCTTTAATATCACGGGCAGCTGCCATTCCCATCGCGCCTGACAGAGAAGTCGAGCTGTGCCCGGTTTCCCAAACATCGTGCTCGCTTTCACTCCGCTTTGGAAATCCGCAAAGCCCTTTGTACTGGCGAAGCGTCGCAAATTCTTTTCCGCGTCCTGTCAGCAGCTTATGGACATACGACTGATGGCCTACATCCCATAAAAATTTGTCTTTCGGGCTGTTAAATTCCTTATGCAGGGCAACAGTAAGCTCTACGACACCTAAGTTTGGGCCGATGTGGCCGCCGGAAGCGGATAAACTTGTAATTAAAAACTGACGGATTTCATCACTTAATTTCTCTAATTCATCAATGGACATGTTTTTTAAAAACGACGGGTCCTGTATTGATAAAAGATCCAAAGCGGATCAACTCACTTTCAGCATGAATTTCTGCAATGATACATGTCTTTTGCATGCCGAGCTGACAATAATCTCAGACATAAAAAAAGACAAACGCGCTTTTCCTTTTCATTTTTCATATAAACTGCTTACATTTTACCATACCTCGTGCAGCCGCTTCAAATTAGGATCGTTTTAGTGATCTCTTGCCGCAATTAAATCACAAAGCTCATATAAAAGGTCTTTTTGAAGAGAGAGTCCGCCGATCAATCGCTTCGCCTCTTTTATATGAACATCCAATTTATGTTTGGCCCCTTCCAATGAAAGAAGCGACGGGTATGTCGATTTGTCATTTGTGGTATCCGAGCCGACACGTTTGCCGATTTTCTCTTCACTGCCTTCTAAATCTAAAATATCGTCTCTGATTTGAAATCCGATTCCAATGTGGCTGCTGAAGGTACGCAGTGTTTCAATGTCTTCCTCAGGCGCATCAGCCAAAATAGCACCGGCGATTACACAAAAGCCAAGGAGCTTGGCAGTTTTCCGTTCATGAATGGATTCGAGCTCTTCAAGCGTGACTTGTCGGTTTTCCGCTTCCATATCAGCTACTTGCCCACCGACCATGCCTTCGGTGCCTGCCGCTGAAATCAGTTCATTCACAAGCCGCAGGCGCTTTTCTGCTGACACCTCGTCTGACACGTGGGAGGTAATCAGCTTAAAGCTTTCTGTGAGCAGCCCGTCACCCGCTAATACTGCCGTCGCTTCACCAAACACTTTATGGTTTGTCGGCTTCCCGCGGCGCAAATCGTCATCATCCATGCATGGAAGATCATCATGAATTAACGAATACGTGTGAATCATTTCGACAGCACAGCCCACCGGAATGCCGTCTTTTTCGCTTTTTCCATATGCATTTAAAACAGCCAGTACAATCAGAGGCCGCAACCGCTTTCCGCCGGCCTGTAGAGAATATAGCATAGATTTCTTTAATGAGTCCGGCATATCAAGCTTTTCTGTATAGACAGAAAGCTGATTTTCAATTGTTTTTTTCCGGTCCGCCAGAAAGCTCGTTAATTTATTTGTCACCTTCGTCTTCCTCCTGAACACTGAAAGGTGCCAGTTCGCCGTCTTCTTTTAAAATGAAGTCCATTTGCTTTTCGACTTTTTGCAGCTTTTCATGGCACATTTTTGACAGAGCCATGCCTTCTTGGAAATAGTTAATGGCTTGCTCTAGAGGCACATCTCCCTCTTCAAGCTTTGATACAATGCTCTCAAGCCCTTTCATCGCTTCTTCAAATGTCATGTTTTCATTTTTTTTCACGTCTGTCATTTTTCTTCCCCTCTCTTTTCTAATACTTCACAGGTCAGCACGCCATCCTTCAGCTTGATTTCAAGCCGGTCCTGCTCTTCTATTTGACTGACACTTTTAATGAGTTTATCTTCTTTATAAGCCAAGCTGTATCCTCTTTCCATCACTTGAAGAGGACTTAGTGCATTCAGCTTGCCAAGAACGGTTTGAAATTGGGAATGCAGCTGCTTCATTTGGATATTCATATTTTTTCTCAGCTGATTTGTTTGTTCCTGGTATCGTGTTCTCGCTTGTTTCAGCTGTTCATGAGGATGCAATGCCTCTAATCTGTACGTTTCACGCTCCAGCTGTCTGCTTTTCCGATCTAAAAGAGCGGTCAGCTGTGCTTGAAACTGCTGGTACGCGAGGTCAAACTGCTGCTCTTTTTGCGCATACAAACGCTTTGGAAAACGAAAGGCATAGGACGATTGCAGCGTTTGTATCCGTTCTTTTTTCTGGCCGAGATGCTGCTGCATTGCTCTTGTCATTCTGACTTCCGCTGTTTTTGTCCGTTCGATTAAATCAGTGGTATGAGGCACAGCAATCTCAGCTGCTCCTGTCGGCGTCGCAGCTCTGATATCGGCGACAAAATCACTAATCGTAAAATCCGTCTCATGTCCGACTGCCGATATAATCGGAATATTGGAAGCAAAGATGGCGCGTGCTACAATTTCTTCATTGAATGCCCACAGTTCTTCTATCGAACCGCCGCCTCTCCCGACAATTAATACGTCGCAAATCTCTTTTTCATTTGCCTCTTCAATGCGCGTAACGATGGATCTGCTCGCATTTTCACCTTGTACGAGCGCTGGAAGAACAATGACTTTTACAAGGGGATATCTTCTTTTTAGAGTTGTAATAACGTCTCTGACAGCGGCACCCGTTGGAGATGTCACAACCCCGATTGTGGCTGGAAATGCGGGGATTTGTTTTTTGTAGCGGTCGTCAAATAAACCTTCTCCGGCAAGCTTCTTTTTTAATTCTTCGTACGCTAAATAAAGCGCTCCAACCCCGTCAGGCTGCATTTCTTTGGCATATAATTGATAGTTTCCGCTCGGTTCATATACGGAAATTCCGCCTCTGACCAGCACTTTCATTCCGTTTTCAGGTTTAAAAGGCAGACGCTCGCTTTGTCTCGCGAACATCACCGACTGCATTCTTGCGTTTTCGTCTTTTAAAGTGAAATAAATATGCCCTCGTGTGTGTATCTTTACATTCGACAATTCGCCTTTAATCCAAATATTTTCAAGGTGAGGATCTACATCGAATTTTCGTTTTATATACTTTGTCAGCGCTGAGACGGTCACATACGCTGCTTCACCCATGTCTAAAAACTCCTCTCCTAAGCATTCCTGCACCATAACTAAAGAAAACCCGCCCTGGCTTTAGGAGCCTGAAGAAGCGGGTATCGTGCTCATATTCAAGGCGGGTAAACATTTCGCCTGTGAATATCTCCAATTATCTATGATAACGTACGTTTCGCAGATTTAACAGTATTATGCGCAAGCATCGTGATGGTCATCGGACCTACTCCGCCCGGAACCGGCGTTATGAAGGACGCTTTTTCCTTTGCCCCTTCAAATTCAACGTCTCCGCAAAGCTTTCCGTTTTCCAGACGGTTAACGCCGACGTCAATGACAACAGCGCCCTCTTTGATCTGGTCTGCACTGATGAAGTTGGCTCTGCCGACTGCCACCACCAGGATGTCCGCTTTTTTCGTATGTTCAGTAATATTTTCTGTTCTTGAATGACAGTAAGTAACCGTCGCGTTTTCATTTAATAAAAGCTGGCCGACAGGTTTGCCGACAATGTTGCTTCGGCCGACTACAACAACCTCTTTACCGGAAAGGTCAATATTGGTTTTCTTCAAAAGCTCAACAATTCCATGAGGCGTGCAAGGAAGAAACGTATCTTCGCCAAGCAGCATTTTCCCTACGTTTAACGGATGAAAACCGTCTACATCTTTATCAGGGGAGATACGTTCGATCACCGCTTTTTCAGAAATATGGTCTGGGAGCGGAAGCTGAACGAGAATGCCATGAAACTCAGGGTCTTGGTTATATTGATCAATAATGGAAAGCAGTTCAGCTTCTGTGAGGCTGCTGTCAAATTGATCGAGCTTGAAATTCATTCCCATTGTTTCTGCCGCTTTTTTCTTTCCTCGCACGTAAGAGTGAGAAGCAGGATCATCTCCAATCAAAATAACCGCCAGTCCGGGAGTGACGCCTTGCTTTTTAAGCTCTTCTACCTCTTTTGCCAATTGTTCGCGTTTTTCTCTAGCCGTTTCTTTTCCGTCGATGATTGTTGCAGTCATTTTCTTTCCTCCTATGATTGTTCAATATCAGATTTAATGTTAGAAAGAACCCCGTTTACAAACTTTGTCGCTTTGTCATCACCAAACCGTTTTGCCAGCTCAATCGCTTCGTTCATGGAGACATTCACCGGAATGTCTTCGGCATATGCCATTTCATATGCTGCCAGGCGCAAAATCGCACGGTCAACATTGGCAATCCGATCGAGCTTCCAATTCACCAGATGCTTGGAGATCATTTCATCCAGCTGGTCTTGGTGTTCCAATACCCCGTGTACAAGCTGTTCAAAGAAAGGATCTGTTTTTTCTTCATCCAGTGCGTGTTCTATGGCTTCATTCACTGCAATATCGCTGACATCAATTTGAAATAGTGCCTGCAAAGCTTTTTCTCTTGCTGTTCTTCTTTTCATTTTCTTTCTCCTTTGATCCTCTTTATCCGCTTGTCGTTAAGCCACAAAGAGATCATAACATATTTTTTTCGTATCCGCATATTGAAATCAAGGTTTTTTTACCCTATTACCGAATATTTTCACACACCTTAATATGATTATTCGGATTTCACGTTCATGAAGAAACTCGGCTATGTAAGCCGGCTTTCTTCATGCTTTGAAATAAAGGGTAACGTGTAAAAAAACCAAAGGGCCGCCCTCCCCTTGGTTTCGTGTTAAGCCATTTACATTTCTTCGTCGATTTGGACTTCTTGGGCTTTTGTGTCAAATTGAATGCCGACGATGTGAATATTGATCTCGTTAATCGAAAGAGACGTCATATTTAATAAGGTTTGACGAATGTTTTCCTGAACGGATGCTGCAACTTTCGGAATCGAAACGCCAAATGTAACGACACAGTATACATCGATCGTAATTCCGTCATCCGCCAGGTCGACTTTGACACCTTTGCCATGATTCACTTTGCCAAAGCGCTCAACGACGCCTGTCGCAAAGTTTCCGCGCATTTCGGCAACTCCATCAACTTCTGATGCTGCAATGCCGGCAATGACCTCAATGACCTCCGGTGCAATCTCAACCTTACCCAAATGCGTATCTTCGTGATCCATTTTAAGCAAGCTGTTGTCTTTCATTCAATTCACCTCCGTAAAAATTATGAGCCCATTACATCATATGTTTCTAAAAATTTCGTATTAAACTCTCCGCTCACAAATGTTTCGTGTTCAAGCAGTTTTAAATGGAAAGGGATTGTTGTCTCAATGCCTTCGATGACGAATTCGCTCAATGCGCGCTTCATGCGGGCAATCGCTTCATCTCTCGTTTTTCCGTATGTGATTACCTTTGCAATCATGCTGTCATAGTACGGTGGGATGGAATAGCCAGGGTACGCAGCTGAATCGACACGGACACCAAGACCGCCAGGAGGCAGGTACATTTTAATTTCACCAGGTGACGGCATGAAATTTTTGCTTGGGTTTTCTGCGTTGATTCGGCATTCGATGGCCCAGCCTTCAAATTCAACATCTTCTTGCTTGAGGCTCAGTTCCATTCCTGAAGCCACTTTGATTTGTTCCTTGATCAGGTCAGTTCCCGTCACCATTTCTGTGACTGGGTGCTCCACCTGGATTCTCGTGTTCATTTCCATGAAGTAATAGCGCTGTTCATTGTAGTCATAGATAAATTCAACTGTTCCAGCACCTGTATAGCCAACCGCTTTGGCAGCCTTTACCGCTGCATCTCCCATTTGCTCCCTGATTTCTGAATCAAGGGCAGGAGATGGTGATTCTTCCAAAAGCTTTTGCAGGCGTCTTTGGATCGAGCAGTCGCGTTCGCCCAAATGGATCGTATTTCCGTAGTTATCAGCAAGCACTTGGATCTCAACGTGGCGAAAATCTTCTATGTATTTTTCGATGTATACACCTGGATTCCCAAATGCAGTTGCCGCTTCCTGCTGTGTAATCTTAATGCCATTAATCAGTTCCTCTTCAGTGCGGGCAACCCTAATTCCTTTTCCGCCTCCGCCTGCGGTGGCTTTTATAATTACAGGATACCCAATTTCATTAGCAAGCGAAACCGCTTCTTCCACATTTTCTATAATTCCCTGTGAACCCGGTACGATTGGCACGCCGGCCTGTTTCATCGTTTCCCGCGCAACGTCTTTTGTTCCCATTTTTGAAATGGCGTCAGCGCTCGGGCCGACAAACGTGACATTCACTTCTTCACATAATTCAGCGAAATCAGCATTTTCAGCTAAAAATCCGTATCCCGGATGAATGGCGTCCGTGCCAGTCAGCTTTGCAACACTCACAATATTTGTAACGTTTAAATAGCTGTCTTTTGATGCTTTCGGTCCGATACAAAAAGCTTCATCGGCCATTTGAACATGAAGGGCATCTTTATCAGCTTCTGAATAAACAGCGACAGTCTCAATTCCGAGCTCTCTGCAGGCTCTGATGATTCTGACAGCAATTTCTCCTCTGTTGGCGATCAATAGCTTTTTAATCATGTTCAGTCTCCTTACTCCGCTTTTACAAGAAATAGAGGTTGTCCGTATTCGACCAGCTGGCCGTTTTCTACTAATACTTCAACGATTTCGCCTTTCACTTCTGCTTCGATTTCGTTGAAAAGCTTCATCGCTTCTACAATGCAGACAACTGTGTTTTCATTTACTTTTGAACCGGCTGTTACATACGGGCCAGCTTCCGGTGATGAAGAAGCATAAAATGTTCCTACCATTGGTGAAGTGATTTTATGCAGATTCTCATCTTGCTTTGGTGCTTCTTGGGCAGGTGCCGCTGCTTGCTGCGCTTGCGGCTGAACTGCCTGCGGAGCCTGTGCTTGTACAGGTGCTGCCGGTGCCTGCTGCATGACTTGAACCGTGCCTGCTTCGTGTTTTTTCAGTTTTAAGGATACACCTTCATTTTCATATACGAATTCGTCAATTGTAGACTCGTCAATTGCTTTAATCAGCTCGTGGATTTCTTTGATATTTAACATTCAATCGCACTCCTATGTATGAAATTTCTTTTTTTATAGGTTACTACTAAAAGTACATACTATGTTCATCTTACAGGAGCGGACTTTTGAATTCAACTCTAATATGACAGCAACGCAAAAAGCCCGCTTGTTTAGCGGGCTTTTTTCCCTCATTCTTATTTAGAGGGTTCAAATGTGACAGCGACATCTTTCATTGTTTTGATTTCTTTTGCCACAAGGTCTATAATGGCTGTCGCCTTCGATTTAGAGTGTTTGTCTGATTTGACTGTAATATTGATTTTATCTCCTTCAGCATTAACAAGCGCATCCTCGTAACCTTGTGTTTTAATCAGCGTTTCCAGCTGTTTTTCTGTTCCTTCCACTTCACTGAGAGCCGTCATTTTATCGTATGCTTCGCTTTTCTCCTTGGCTGTTGCATCATCGCTTGACACAATGGCATTCAGCTCTTCTCTTTCTTTGCTTCTGGCATCTTCTAAATCAAGACGGTACGTTGTAAACAAATCATCATCGGCTGTTTCCGTAACAACAGTTCCTTTTTCACTGGCTTCAGCGGATGTTTCCTTGTCTGCTGATGAATCTTTCGTTCCCTTTGTTCCATCTTCTTTTCCTTTTTCAGTTTCTGTACCGCTTTTTTCCTTCGTGTCTTGCTTGGCAGGCGCTTTTTCAGTTGCGACCTCTCCGCTGTCAGACGCGCTTTTTTCACTTTGCATCTGCACGGCGTTTTTGCTTTCCGGCGACATGATATAGTAGACGCTTAACACCACGACAAGACTGAGCATTGTTAATAGCCAAACGGTTTGTTTTTTAAGCATTTATGAATCCTCCTTTATTTTTTTAGGGGCAACCGCAACCCGGTGGCTTGGAACATCCAGGACCCGTGTCACCGCTTCGATAATGGTTTGTTTTATTTGAACGTTGTCCACTCCTTGAGCAACAACGAGTACACCGCGTATATCAGGTTTTTTCGTTTGGACGACGACAGGTGTTTCTTTATCGCCGTTTTTGATCATGACGATTTCTTCCTCCGATGATTGGTCTGTAACGCTTCTTTTTCCGCCTTCTTTGTCAGTTTCTTCAGTGGTTGTATTTTTGTTTGATTTGTTTTTTTCGTATACTTTCAGCGACGTTGCATCTACATTCACGACAACCGAGACATCGTCCACACCAATGATTGTTTCAAGAATTTCTTTCAGTTGATTTTCGTATTCTTTTTCATAGTCATCGATCGAGTCTTTAGGTTTATCAGATTTTGAGGCTTTAAACACTTCGGCTGTTTTCTCTTTGCTGTCTGCGGAATGTTGTGATGATACGGCCGTTATCGTTTTGGCGTTTTCAGTTTTCTCAGGTGAAGAAAACAGCTGGCTGACAAGCATAAAGGAAACTCCGAGAACAAAAACGAATAGAAAGTAATGATATTTGGTCAGCTTCGGCTTTTCGCCGTCCTTCGTTTGTCCCGGAAGAAACTGCTTTTTCAATACATTCCATAATCCGTTTTTATTCATTGCCGACACTCTCCCCGCCTTCCATATGAACCGTAATTTTCTCACTTCCGATTTCCCAAATGTCCGCGAGCTGCGTTTGTATCTGTTTGGCTTCTTTTTGTTCGGCTGCTTCTTTTGTTACGTATGCATGATCTGTATCAATGTGGACCGGCGCGACCGTTTGGACCGTTTTTTCAGAAGACGGGGCCATATACACGCTGATTGTTTTAATATCCTCTTCTGAATCTACCTTTTCTCCTGCCGTGAGTTTGATGCGGCCTACTTTATATTCATCATGACTGAATCTCTCCTCCGCTTTCTTTTTTAGTTGGACAGCCATTTCTTCTAGAATATATGCGCGCTGGGAAGCTTGTATTTCTATTTTTTTTGAATTGATTTGATTTTTTATGTCGGCAGACTCTGACTGCCCGTTTTTTGTGAGGTATTCAAAGATGACTTCGGGGTCTGTCTTGAAAAGTTTAAAAATCGGCGTAAGCATGACGACAATCAAGAGCAGGCTGACTACCATTTTTGCGTACTTTTGCATGCTGGAGCTCGGCAGCAGCATATCAATCACAATTGCAAATAGGATAAACAACACGATGGTGGTAAGCCATTCCGTTAAAAAACTCATTTGCCTGCCTCCTTCATTTCATCATCATCGTGAGGTTTCCGGCTGTGATTATGACAGTAAGGCTTAAAAAAAACATGAGAGACACAATGGCGAGAGCTGCAAAAATATAAATGACGCTTTTGCTGATGACGTCGAGGCAGGTGATGACGGGCCCGCCTCCTAGCGGCTGAAGAATCGCGGCTGCCAGCTTATAAATAAAAGCGAGGGAAAGCACTTTGATTGCCGGAAATGCCGCAATACAGATCAAAATAGCGACACCGAGAATCCCTACCGTATTTTTCAGCAGTAAAGAGGCGCTGATTACTGTATCTGTTGCGTCTGTAAACATTCGGCCAAGCACAGGAATAAAATTTCCGGTTATAAATTTAGCCGTCCTGAGCGTAATGCCGTCTGTCACTGCAGCTGACGCTCCCTGAACAGAGATGACGCCGAGAAAGATGGTAAGAAAAACAGCCAGTGCTCCGATGGCGATATTTCTGAGCAGGTTAGCCAGCTGCGTTACTTTGTATTGTTCAGTCATCGTGCTGACAATGCTCAGAATCGCTGATAAAAAAATCAGCGGCATGACGATATTCTGAATCAAGAGACCGCTCGTGTTCATCAGGAAGAGGATAACAGGATGAAAGAAGGCAGCAGATACAGCTCCGCCTGAGGAAGCCAAAAGCGCCAAGAGGAGCGGAATGAGCGCCAGGATAAAGCTGGTCATCGTCTGAATCGCCTCAGTTGCATAGTTAATTGCCACATGAAAGCTATTAAGCGCAAGGATAATCAGCACCATGTACACAATTGAGTAAGCGACCTTACTGACGGTGCTTTGCTGAAAAGCATTTTGCAAAAGCTGCAGAATGACGCAAAAAATCGTGAGCAAAATCAATGTGCCCAGCAGCTTTCCGTTGGCAAGCACTTCATGAAACAAATAAGAAAAGAGAGCTTTCAGCCATTCTTGCGGTGAGAATGATTTATCGCCATTGATAAACTCCATTAAGCTGCCTTTTTGGCTTTCCGGCAGCAGTCCGCCGTATTCTGTCATAATGTCATTCCAAAATTCCCCGATCTTATCTGTTTCAAGCGAGGCTGCTGTCCTTTCCGCTAATTGCTCGGCTGTTTCAGCATGGTCTTCCGTTTGTTCTGCATTACCAGCTGCTTGTACAATTTCTGCACGGCCTGCTATGATCAGCACGGCCAAAAGCAAAACCCATTGAAAGCGCTTCAATCTACCGCCTCCTTTCGGTTATGACATAGAAGGTATAAGTCCGAGAATCGTTTCGATAATGACGGTTAAAATAGGCACAGCCATTACGAGTATTAAAATTTTCCCCGCCAATTCTATTTTCGAGGCGATGGCTCCTTGACCGGCATCTTTTGTGAGCTGTGCCCCGAATTCAGCAATATAGGCGATTCCGATAATCTTTAAAATGGTTTCAACATAGACCATGTTGACATTTGCATTAATCGCAATTTTTTCTATCATTCGAATAATGTCGTAGATTTGGTCTACCAAATAAAGAAAAATGGCACATCCGGCAAAAACGACGATTAAAAACGCAAAAGTCGGCTTTTGTTCTTTTACAATTAAAGAAAGGAAGGTGGCGATCAGCCCTAAACCTACAATTTGAACAATGTCAATCTGCAAGCCCCCCTATCCTTGGAATAAAAACACAGCTTTTATCTTTTTAAATAGGTCATCTACAATCGTGGCGACCATAAATAAAATATAGATAAAACCTAACAGCGTCACCCACTGAGCATATTCTTTCTTGCCCATCTGATCCAATATCGTGTGTAAAAAAGCGACCACGATTCCCACTCCGGCGATTTGAAATATGACATTCACGTCTACTCCCATTTTATTTTTGCTCCCCTCACGTTTACATCAATAGAAGAATGAGTAACAAGCCCGCTAAAAAGCCCAAACTTTTTATCATCTTTTCGTTTTTCGCTTGCGCCTGCTCAGCATCCGCTTCTGAGGCTTCCAAATGTGTCAGCGCCAGCTTGATGTGCTTTTGCTGAGAGATTCGATCATGAATCCCAAGCGTCTCGCCAAACTGCTTCAGCACTTCGTATTCGCTTTTTTTCAAAGACAGGGTGTCCCATACCTTCTTTAAGCTTTGCTCCCACGCCGTTTTCGCGGAATCACTTCCCTTGTCCAGCTGATCACTGAATGCGGAAAAAAGAGTTGAAACAGGCTGTGCGAGCTGTTTGGCAATCTGCTGTGAAGCAGTATGAAGCGGTGTATGGCCGTACATGATTTCAGCCTCGAGGGATTGAAGCGCCGCACGCAGCTGGCGGATTTGCCGCGGCCGTTCTGTATAAATCTTCGCCATCTCAAAACCTGTCCATGTTGTCGCTACCACAATGAATACAGCGCCCAGCAGCTTCAGCATGTTTTCACGCCCGTCGTCCTAGACAGCACATTTCCGTCTTTGTCATAAATTTGGCTCACTGTGCCCGGCCCTTTTGCTCTTGATAATTCCAAATAGCGGTCAAAGGCTCTTTCTTCCCACAAACGCTTCAATGAAGGCCGCTTCATCAGGTCGGATATACTCCAGCCATGCGCCGATACGATTACTGAAACACCGGCATGCAGCGCCTCCAGAAGTGCATCTGTATCTTCCATACGCCCGATTTCATCGACAATCATCACCTCAGGGCTCATGGATCGAATCATCATCATCAGCCCTTCAGCTTTTGGACAGGCGTCTAACACGTCAATTCTCTGACCAAATTGATGCTGCGGAATACCGCGAAGACATCCGGCAATCTCTGACCGTTCATCGACGATCCCTGTCTTTACGGGCAGCATGTTTTTTTTGCCGGTGCTTGAGAGCCTCGCAAGGTCCCGGAGAAGTGTTGTTTTGCCGGTTTGGGGCGGTCCGATAATCAGCGTATTCAGCCAGCTGTTTTGATATAAGTATGGAAGCAGCGGCTCCGCAATCCCCAGCTTTTGCCGGGCAATTCGTATATTAAAAGATGCGATGTCACGGAGGCCTTTCACACCTCCGTTTTCCGTAATGACTCTGCCCGCCAGTCCGACTCTGTGGCCGCCTCTGATCGTGACATACCCTTTCTTCAGCTCTTCTTCAAGTGTATACATACTATAGTTGCTGAGCCGGCTCAGGATCAGATGGGCATCCTCGGCCGTGCCCGCATAGGACAAATAAACAGGTTGTCCTCTTCGAATCAATTCAACAGGGCGGTTGATCCGAATTCTGACTTCTTCGATTTCCAGCCATTGTTGTTCCGGTATTTCAGAAAGGGCGTTTTTCATGGATTCAGGGAGAACCTCAGCGATTTCATTCAACAGAGCCTCCTCCTTTCTACCGATTGGCTTCTTTAAAATGTATGATGTGAGGCAGACTTTATGACAAGCCTCTCTTTATTTATGAACACCCGCCAAAATCAAGACAACACCCGTAAAAATCAGAATCAGCTTTGCATACGAAAGCTGCCCGGCAATTTGGTAGATTCCGACAGTCATTGTAATGATAAAAATCAACGGACCGACAATAGCGAGAATGCTGTTAACCACAACCGCCTTCCGGACATCGTTGGTCACAAGCATGACAATTGCTGCCGTCAGCTCAATCATAGAGGATAAAACTCGTAATCCCGCCATTGTTAAAACAGTAGAATTGATATTTCCAAGTAAAAATTTCATAGCACTCTCCCAACCTCCCATTTTTTTATATGATATGCTCTAGCTTGCTGAAGTAGTCTTGTCATTTTCGTATAAAAGAAAGATTCTGTTTTTGGGCACAAAAAAAGCCTGCTCCCATTTGGGAACAGACTTCTTTTTTTCTTTCTATGCTCTTGAAACGTAAGAACCGTCTGATGTATTGACAACAAGTGTGTCGCCTTCATTCACAAAGAACGGCACGTTTACAACAAGCCCGGTTTCAGTTTTCGCAGGTTTTGTACCGCCTGACGCTGTATCACCTTTAATACCAGGTTCAGTTTCAACAACTTTCAGCTCAACTGTGTTTGGAAGTTCGATACCAAGTGTTTCATCCTGGTACATCATGATATGCACAGACATGTTTTCTAGCAGGTATTTTAATTCTTCTTCGATTTGAGTTGCGCTCAGTTCAAGCTGCTCATAAGAAGAAGTATCCATAAATACGTGCTGATCTCCGTTTGCATATAGATATTGCATTGTTTTGGTTTCGATTTGCGCTTTCGCTACTTTTTCACCAGCGCGGAATGTTTTTTCCTGAATCGCGCCAGTGCGAAGGTTGCGGAGTTTAGAGCGGACAAATGCCGCACCTTTTCCAGGTTTTACGTGCTGGAAGTCAACGACGCGCCAAATGCCGCCATCTACTTCAATTGTTAATCCTGTACGGAAATCGTTAACTGAAATCATGTTTAATGTCCTCCTATATTCCAATCACAAAATAATAAGTTCTTTTGGGGAATGGGTGATTGTCCGGTTGCCGTTTTCTGTAATCACGATGTCATCTTCAATGCGGACACCGCCTGTTTCTGGTATGTAAATGCCCGGCTCCACTGTGACCACCATACCCGGTTCAAGGATAGCTGAAGATCTGACGGATAATCCCGGCGATTCATGAACTTCCATGCCGAGCCCGTGCCCGGTTGAATGGCCGAAATAGTCACCGTAGCCTTTTGCAGCAATATGATCCCTTGTGAGGGCGTCAGCCTCTTTTCCTGTCATTCCCGGCTTAATATGTGCGACGCCAAGCGCCTGAGCATCAAATACAACCTGATAGATCTCCTTCAATTGATCACTGGGCTGACCTACAGCGACCGTCCGGGTAATATCAGAACAATATCCTTTATAATAAGCGCCAAAATCAAGCGTAACAAGGTCTCCGCTTTCAATCAGTTTGTCACTGGCCACACCGTGCGGAAGGCTTGAACGAAGGCCTGAGGCGACAATCATATCAAAAGAAGAGCTGTCTGCTCCCTGGCTTCTCATATAAAACTCCAGCTCATTGGCAACAGCGATTTCAGAAATGCCGGGTTTCATAAACGTCAAGATATGTCTGAAGGCATCATCTGCAATCTTCGCAGCTTCCTCTAATATCTTAATCTCTTCACTAGACTTAATCAAGCGCAACTTTTCCACGGATTCAGCCACAGGCACTAATTCGGCATCACTGATAACGGCGCTGTATGAAGCGTAAGTGCCATATGTCATGCTGTTCTGTTCAAAGCCGAGACGCTTGATGCCAAACGATTCAACAGTGTCGGCAGTGGTCTGAATCAAGCTGCCGCCATGTTCAATGATCTCAAAACCCTTTACCTGAACCTTCGCCTGCTCAGTATAACGAAAATCCGTAATAAACGCTGCTTTGTCACCCGATATAACAGCCAAACCCGCCGAACCTGTAAACCCTGTCATATAGCGTACATTAGTGTTGCTTGTAATCAGCATGCCGTCAATTCCCAGCTGTCCAAACAGGTTTCTTAATTTCTCTAGCTTCATCTTGATTCTCCCCCTTGCTGGCTTAATAAGTAGCGAACAGCAAGCTTGTAGCCTTCAGCTCCAAGACCGACAATCTGCCCTTTCGCAACAGGAGCGATAACCGACTGATGCCTGAATTCTTCCCTGGCGTATAAGTTTGATAAATGCACCTCTACCACAGGAAGACTGATGCTTGAAACAGCATCCCTGATCGCATAGCTGTAATGACTCAGGGCGCCGGGGTTCAGAACAATCCCGCTGTATTGCTCCTCAGCCTCATGTATCGCATCTATCAAATCACCTTCGTGATTAGACTGGAAGAAAGTGAGCTGGATATGTAAGGCTTCAGCAAACTGAAAAAGATCTGTTTCAATATCGGTCAGTGTCTGGCGGCCGAATACTTCAGGCTCACGACTCCCAAGCCGGTTAACATTCGGTCCGTTCAAAATCAAAAAATGAGGCACACAATCTCTCCTTTTCGCGAGGGTTTCTCATGTAAAAAATGTTCACTTCTCGTGAACATTTTATCATACTGGAAAAGGATTATACACTATTCTCTATGCATTCCCAGCGCACGTGCAAGCTTTTCCGAATTCAGCTCATTGTATTCAAATGAAATAGAATACCCGACAAACAGCCCGTAAAGCAAATAAATGCAAATGGTCGTAATAATTGTATCTGATGTCAGTTCGGTCACCGTGCGCACATCTGGAAAAATCGGATTAAAAACAAAAAACACGAGCAGCCAAAGCACCAAGCCGTATAAAATACCCGGCCACATTGTTTTTAAACGTTTCAATAGAAGAAAATAAAGAAATGCTGCGCCAATTGAAATTACTCCAATCAAAATGATGCTGATTACCGTTCCCAGCCCATGTTTTTTCCACTCTCCGAGTACAAACGGCTGCAATATCATATTCGGGCTGATTTCGGAAAAATGAAACAAATATGCGATATAAGCAACGAAACTCCAAAGTACGCCTCCGCAAAAACCTGTTGCCGCCACCCTGCCGGCCATTGAAACAGGCGGCTTTTGCTTCTCATTCAATTCTTCATTTTGTTCTGTATCTTTTTCGCTTGTCATCATGGCACCTCCAGTTAAAGTGTGCCCAAAAAATGAAATGTCAATAAAAAAGCTCACACTTTTTGGCAGCTGCGAGTAAAATTTGAAAATAACGGGTATAATGCATGTAGAAAAAGCAAGGCTATGGCAATTTTTTCAGCCTGTCAATCTAGAGGTTTAGCGCTGTTTCCTGTACAATAGAGTGAAAGGAAATGGTTAGCAATCCTAAAGAAATAGGCAGGTTGATAATATGTCAAAACATAAAGTTCCGCCCGCTTACGGCGGGCAGGCTGTTGTGGAAGGCGTTATGTTTGGCGGAAAGCATCATTACGTTACAGCCATCAGAAGAACGGATGGAAGCATTGACTTTTTTAAGCTTCCACGCAAACACAACCCGAAACTGAACATCGTGAAAAAGATACCGTTTTTACGGGGGATCGCGGCCATTATCGAAGCGAGTGCAAACGGCACAAAGCATTTGAATTTTTCAAGCGAACGTTACGGGCTCGATCCATCTGAAGACGAGACACTTGAGCAGGAAGAAAAAAAATCCTCTGGGCTGTCTATGTATCTCAGCCTCGCAGTTATAGGCGTCCTATCATTTTTGTTCAGTAAATTCGTATTTACATTGGTTCCAGTTTTCTTAGCGGAACTGACAAGGCCGATTTTTTCCTTGAACACAGCGCAAATCGCGATTGAAAGCCTGTTTAAGTTGATTTTGCTGCTCGGTTACATCTATTTTTTGTCCATGACACCGCTTATTAAAAGAGTGTTTCAATATCATGGAGCCGAACATAAAGTCATAAACTGTTATGAACAGAATTTGCCAATTACTGTGGAGAATGTCCAAAACCAATCTCGGCTTCATTACCGCTGCGGATCAAGCTTTATTTTATTTACGATTATTGTCGGCATGTTTGTTTATTTACTCGTTCCGACAGATCCGCTTTGGCTGCGTGTTATAGATCGTGTCGCACTGATACCGGTCGTGCTTGGTATATCCTTTGAAGTTCTGCAGCTGACAAACAAAGTGCGTGACATTCCCGGTCTGAAATTACTTGGGTACCCGGGACTTTGGCTTCAGCTGTTAACCACAAAGGAACCTAAGGATGAACAGGTTGAAGTTGCCATCGAAAGCTTTAACGAACTTCTCAGACTCGAAGCATTGTCTGAGCAAAATCAGAAGCCTTCTCACAACGTCATCTAAAATCCGTTGCCCTGCTATTACTTTCGGAGGTGGACAGTTATGAATCATCGTGTACAACCTATTATTGCTGTATTAATTGCGCTGGGAGCGTTCGGTTTCCTCTATGTGCTGGTAACCAATCCCGGAGAAATGGCAAAAATGGCGGTAACCGTCATCGTGGCAGGTATCATTATTTATTTTATTGTGAAATATGTAATGAATCGAAATGCGGGCAGCGAAGGAGCAGCCTTCAAAAAAGCGGCGAAACAATCACGGCGCCGGATGAAAGAACAAAAAGCAAAACACCGCGCCGGACATAAGGGACGTGTCAGCCACCTGCGAAGCGTTCCGAGCGCCAGCAAGCCTAAGCCGATGATTCTCAAGAAAAAAAGCCAGACTCAGCTGACTGTTATAGAAGGGAAAAAAAATAAAAAGAAAAACAGAGCGCTTTTTTAATAGGTCCACTGCTTTAAAAACAGCTCTGTCCGTCTTTTACCTAGCTCAATCAGGGCTAGTTTTTTTTGTTGTGTTAAATGAAAATCAGTGGCCATTACGTCATCAACAGGGAGAAAAATGATATTTTGTTCATAGCGTGACGCAATGTGCCTTGCGTCATGAGCATCCTTCATCGTTTCAAACAGGGCGCCGAACAGTTCAAAAGCGTTGCGGATATTTTTTTTCGGACGCTCTCTTTCACGCGGCGCAAGCGTGACACCGATCACAGGGCGCTTTCTTTCCTTTGAAAACAGCCAGATTGGAAAATTGCTTAACACGCCTCCGTCGACAACCGTGGCGGTGCCTGTGTCCGTTTTTAATTTTATCGGTTCAAAGAAATACGGAATGCTGCAGCTCATTCTGACCGCTCTGGCAACCGGGAACATATCTGGATTTAACCCGTAACGGGCCAAATCGTCCGGCAAAACAATCATGGTGCCGTTTGTCAGATCAGAAGCAATAAGGCGCAGAGACCCTTTCTGCAAATCGCCGAAAACCCTTATGCCTTTCGCTCTTAACAGATCAGCAATCCATTTTTCTATCGTATCGCCTTTGTATAAGCCAAGACGCCAGTAGATGGACACCCACTGGAGCATCTTTAAGGGGAGAAATGAGTACCTCTGATCCAGCAATTTCTCTCCGTCCACTTCTTCAATTAAAGCGTGGATTTCCTTACTGGTGTAACCTGACGCAATGAAAGCGGCAATAATGGCGCCGGCGCTTGTACCCGCAACTCTTTTAAAGCGGAAGCCTTTTTCCTCAAGCACTTCATAAGCGCCTGCGAGCGCAATGCCTTTTACTCCTCCGCCGGAAAACACACCGTCAATATACATCTCATTCCCTCCCCCTCCATCCGATCGTTTATTACCATTTTAAGAAAACACGCGAAGAAATAGACCAACGAATGACGGGTGGCGTCAGCGTATCAAAAAAGACGGCCTCCTTCGAGACCGCCTTTTTACTGATTATGATGTTCTGTTTTCTTTTGGATTGATTTCAGATCTTTTTTACGGGCATCATCTTCTTCAAAATATTGAACAAGATCCCCGATGCGATCAATACTGTTCCAGCTTAAATGATGTTCGATTCCTTCGACATCGTTATATATTTTCTCTTCATCAACACCAATGATTCTTAAAAACTGCTCAAGCAATTCATGTCTGTATACCAGCCGTTTGCCTATTTTTTTCCCTTTAGACGTTAACACGAGACCGCGATATTTTTCATAAATTAAATATTCGTCTTTATCTAGTTTTTGAACCATTTTTGTTACAGAGGAGGGATGGACTGCCAATGCTTCCGCGATATCGGAAACTCGTGCATATCCTTTTTCTTCAATCAGCATATAAATCTGTTCAATATAATCTTCCATACTTGGTGTTGTCATCGAAACCCTCCCAAAAAGCACCTTAACTTTATAAACCATTACAAGTTTACACTAATGAACTTGAAAAAACAAGGATGCTCCGCGGGTCAAAAGCCCTGTTTACCGCTTATAATTCCATTCATCTGAAGCGTACTTTGTTTCAGCCAAGTGATGAACAAAATCAAGCTCTTCCTGAGAAAGTTCATATGGCTCCAAATGAATGTTAAGACCTGTTTCAAATCCTTCTTTAAAGGCTTTACGAGCCTCATCCATCGTCACCCGCTTTTCGATGAGTTCATTAATGGCAACCGCTTTATTTTTGAAATTGCGCTGCATCCGCTCTCTTACTCTTTCACTTGGATATAAGAACAGATCGAACAGCTTGTCCTCATCTAAATCAAGAAGAATGGAGCCATGCTGAAGAATCACACCTTTTTGTCTCGTTTGCGCGCTTCCCGCCACCTTGCGCCCCTCAACCACTAGTTCATACCACGAAGGCGCGTCAAAACAAACAGATGACCGCGGATTTTTTAAGCTTTCTTTTTCTTTTTCAGTTCTCGGGATGGCAAAGTAAGCGTCCAGACCGAGATTTCTAAAGCCTTGAAGTATGCCTTCTGAAATAACCCGGTAAGCCTCAGTAACAGTCGCCGGCATCTCGGGGTGCTCTTCCGAAACAATTACGCTGTATGTCAGTTCCTGATCGTGCAGCACACCTCTCCCGCCGGTCGGGCGTCTGACGAATCCGAGATTATATTTATGTACTGCTTCAAAATTGATTTCCTTTTTAATATTTTGAAAATACCCTACAGAAAGTGTCGCCGGATTCCAGCCGTAAAAACGGATAACCGGGGGGATTTTCTTTTCGCTGTGCCAATATAAAAGCGCTTCATCAAGCGCCATATTGAATGCAGGACTTGCATTGCCTGAGTCTATAAACCGCCAAGTTTCTTTTTGCATTTTAAGACCTTCCTTACCGTTTTAATAGAATCAGTTTATCAAACTGTCGGGAAAATGAAAAATATTTTAGTTCCATTATAGATGACAATCACGCTGTGCTTTACTATAATAGTATTTGTCGAAAACGGCTCTATGACCTTGTTTTATGAAGCAGGGTTTTGATTTTATATGCTAAAGGAGTAGAATCACATTGTCTAATATGATCGTTTTGATTATTTTTGCTGCATTTATCATCTATATGATTGCTTCATATGTCTATCAGCAGCGAATTATGAAAACACTTACCGAAGAAGAATTCCGCGCGGGTTACCGCAAAGCGCAGCTTATTGATGTTCGTGAGCCAAATGAGTTTGAGGGCGGACATATTTTAGGCGCCCGCAACATCCCGCTTTCCCAGCTGAAACAGAGAAAAAATGAGATCCGTACGGACAAGCCTGTTTACCTGTACTGCCAAAACAGTGTCCGCAGCGGACGCGCGGCACAAACCCTGCGCAAAAACGGCTGCACTGAGATTTACAACCTAAAAGGCGGCTTTAAAAAATGGGGCGGAAAGATTAAAGCGAAGAAATAAAGCAAACAGCTGTCTGGTAGACAGCTGTTTTTATTTATCTTTCTTCCGCCTCGTATCTGAGCACTGGGTGTCTCGCCGCTTTTGTTTCATCCATTCTTTTTACAATCGTTGTATGCGGGGCCTCCTGAACAAGCTCCGGATTCTCCTCCGCTTCTTTTGCGATTTGAATCATAGCATCAATAAACGCGTCCAGTGTTTCCTTTGATTCGGTCTCTGTCGGCTCGATCATGATGCATTCTTCAACATTAAGCGGGAAATAAATCGTCGGCGGATGATAGCCGAAATCAAGGAGCCGTTTTGCAATATCAAGCGTACGCACTCCCAGCTTTTTCTGCCGCTTCCCTGATAATACAAATTCATGCTTGCAATGGCGGTCAAACGGAAGATCGTAATAAGGCGCGAGTTTTCTCATCATATAATTGGCGTTTAACACTGCGTTCTCAGTAACAGCCTTTAATCCGTCAGGCCCCATGGAGCGAATATACGTATACGCTCTCACATTAATGCCAAAGTTGCCGTAATACGGCTTCACACGGCCGATCGCATGAGGGCGGTCATAATCAAACGTAAAGCGCCCTTCTTTTTTGACTAAAACTGGCTTTGGCAAATAAGGAATCAGATCTTGTTTTACGCCGACAGGGCCTGAGCCGGGGCCTCCGCCGCCATGAGGGCCTGTGAATGTTTTATGCAGGTTGAGGTGCACCACGTCAAATCCCATATCACCAGGTCTCGCCTTGCTTAAAACGGCATTTAAATTAGCGCCGTCATAATACAGTTTCCCCCCCGCTTGGTGTACAATTTCCGCCATCTCTGTAATCTGCTCCTCAAACAAGCCGAGCGTGTTCGGATTCGTCAGCATAAGAGCTGCAGTTTCTTCATTCACTGCTCTTTTTAAATCCTCTAAATCAACAAGCCCTTTTTCATTCGATTTCACCGTAACGGTTTCAAAGCCTGCTACTGTTGCTGATGCAGGATTCGTCCCATGCGCGGAATCAGGGACAATGACCTTCGTCCGCTTGAAATCCCCGCGAGCTTCATGATAGGCACGGATCATCATCAGCCCCGTCCATTCGCCGTGCGCTCCGGCAGCAGGCTGAAGCGTAACCTCATCCATTCCCGTTATTTCTTCAAGGTGTTTGCTTAAATCATATAAAAGCTCTAATGCGCCTTGCACCGTGTCTTCATCCTGAAGAGGATGAATCGCAGCAAAACCAGGAATACGTGCGATTTTTTCATTGATTTTCGGATTATATTTCATCGTGCAAGAACCGAGAGGATAAAAACCGGAATCCACCCCGTGATTGCGTTTGGACAGCGCTGTATAATGGCGCATGATGTCCAGCTCTGAAACCTCCGGCAGCGCTGCGTCTTCGTCACGAATATAGGTGTCTGACAAGAGGTCCCCCAATTCGATTTCCGGTACATCGAGCTCCGGCAGACTATAGCCGATTCGGCCTTCTCTTGAAAGTTCAAAAATAAGTGCCTGGTCCTGATTACTCATGGCGATCCCCCAATTCCTGAATGAGTGCGTCAATTTCTTCTTTTGTTCTCAGCTCTGTTACAGCAATCAGCATATGGCAGTCCAGCTCTGGATACGTCAACCCAAGATCATATCCGCCAATCATGCCTTTTGCCAGCAAACGCTTGTTCACAGCTCTCACCGGCTCATCCAGTTTGATGACAAATTCATTAAACATCGGCCCGTCAAACATAACAGTAAGGCCTGCTTTTTTTGCTTCTTGCTTTGCATAGTTGGCTTTTAAGAGATTTTGGCGGGCTATATCTTTTACGCCGTTTTTTCCGAGAGCAGTCATGGCCACTGATGCTGCCAGCGCATTTAAAGCTTGGTTCGAGCATATATTTGATGTTGCTTTATCCCGGCGGATATGCTGCTCCCTGGCTTGCAGGGTAAGCACAAAGCCTCTTTTTCCGTTTTCGTCTTCCGTTTGTCCGACGAGACGGCCCGGCACCTTTCTCATTAATTTTTTAGTAACGGCAAAAAAGCCGCAATGCGGGCCGCCGTATGCTGAAGGAATGCCGAAAGGCTGCGCATCACCGACGACGATATCAGACTGAAACTTGCCCGGCGGAGTGAGAAGACCTAGCGCCAGCGGGTTGGCTGAAACAATAAACATGGATTTCCCTTGATGAGCGATAGGCTCAATATCCTTTAGCGGCTCGATCCTGCCGAAAAAATTCGGGTACTGAACGATCACTGCGGCTGTGTTCTCGCAAACGGTTTGGCGCAATGCATCAAGATCCGTAACGCCATCCGCAGCGGGTACTTCAACAACATCAATATACTGACCTTTTGCGTAAGTTTTCAGCACCTCTCGCGATTCAGGATGCACGGTTTTTGACACAACAATTTTTTTCTTTTTCGTGTGGCCTGAAGCAAGCATTGCTGCTTCTGCCAAGGCTGTTCCGCCGTCATACATCGAGGAGTTGGCGATATCCATGCCTGTCAGTTCACAGATCATCGTTTGGAATTCAAAAATAGCCTGGAGCTCTCCTTGTGAAATCTCTGGCTGATAAGGCGTATATGCGGTATAAAACTCAGAGCGCGAAATGACATGATCCACAATGACAGGCTGATAGTGGTCATATACACCCGCTCCTAAGAAAGAAGCGTATTGTACGGTATCACGATTTTTAGAGGCCAGCTTTGTCAGTTCTCTTGTTAATTCTGTCTCTGATTTCGCTTTTTTGATTTGATGCTCTTTTTTATATTTGACGTTTTCCGGTATATCAGCAAATAAATCATCGATGCTGCTTACGCCGATAGTAGCAAGCATCTCCTGTTTATCCTTTTCTGTTGCGGGCAAATAACGGTGCTTCATGTGTTGTCTCCTCTCTCCAAGAAAAAATATTAGCGTTTATAAAATGGTGTTTTGACAACCTTTGCTTTCACTAATTTTTTGCGTATCTCTACATCTACAACAGTCCCGATCTCACTCGTTTCCGAATCAATTAAGGCAAGGCCGACGTTTTTTCCTAATGTCGGTGACTGCGTGCCGGTTGTCACCTTTCCGACAGACTTGCCATTTTGGAAAACCTCATATCCGTGCCGCGGTATCCCTTTTTCAATCATTTCGAGACCGACAAGTTTGCGCTTCGCTCCGTTTTCTTTTTGTTCACTCAATACTGACTTACCGAAAAAGTCAGACTCCTTTTTGTGCTTTACAGCAAAGCCTATACCTGCTTCAATCGGTGTAATATCCCGGGTCAGCTCCTGACCGTAGAGCGGGAGCTTCGCTTCAAACCGGAGTGTATCACGTGCACCGAGACCGCATGGAATCAATCCGTATGCATCCCCTGCATCGATGATTTTTTTCCAAATATGCATAGCATCATCACTGCGGCAGTAAATTTCATACCCGTCTTCTCCCGTATAGCCAGTGCGTGAAATAAGTGCTTTGCGGCCGCTGATATCGGCTTCATCAATAAACGCAAACGGCTTTAATGCAGACACATCCGCATCTGTCAGATTTTTTAAGATCGCTTCTGCTTTCGGTCCCTGTACAGCCAAGAGCGCGATTTGATCTGACTGATTGTCAATCTGCACATCACCTGCTGCATGTTCTTTCATCCAAGCCAAGTCTTTATCTATATTAGAAGCATTAATGACAAGCAGATAGCGGTTCTCTCCTTTTTGATAGATAAGCAAATCATCGACGGTTCCGCCATCCGGGTAACACATCGCTGTATATTGAGCACGGCCTGGCGTTAACGCGGAAACATCATTTGTCATCAATCTTTGCAAAAAAGACAGACTGTCGTTCCCTGACACTTCGACTTCTCCCATATGAGATACATCAAACAAACCGGCTGCAGTTCGGACAGCCTCGTGTTCTTTTTTTATAGAAGAAAATTGAACAGGAAGCTCCCAGCCTCCGAAATCAATCGTTTTTCCTCCATATTCCTTATACAGGTCAAATAACGGCGTTCTTTTCAGCATCTAATTCCTCCCCTTTATCAACGGCGCAGCTAAAAAACATACAAAAAAGGACAGAGAAACACCTCATGTAAAATGAAGGTTCTCTGTCCTGGCACCTGAAAGTTTACTTTGCATACGCAAAGACGTCCCCTTTGGTGGTTTGCGCATCCGCACAAACACTCTCCAGAGTTGCGTCGAGCAAGAGTTCTTTTGCCTGAGAGATTCACTCCGCAGTTTGCTCCTTCGGCGCCTGTATCCCGAGGTTTTCGGTCAGGTCTCTCCCCTTGCTGTCATTCGCTCATATTTTCATGCTGTTATGGACATACTATAGCAATATCTTACATCAAATACATACTCATATCCTACCATCATCACTATATGCTGGGCAACAGCAATTTGGGCAGATTTTTCTTATATTATTCATCTTAAGAATCGAAGAATAAGAAAGGCGGTTTCAAAGCAATGAATACAGAAATGATCTACGATGCAAAATGGCCTGAAGAATTTGCTGAAAGACTGAAAAACGATGGCCCTTGGGCAAACTGGGAACTGTACAAGCTCTCTGCAGAAATCCAGAAAACATTAGCAATTCCAGAGTTTGAAGGCTTACGGGCTCCTTTATATCTGCCTTCCTTTACGCCGCTCCCCCACCAGCTTGAAGTGGCGCAAAAAGTGGTTGAAAAAATGAACGGGAAAGCGATTTTAGCAGATGAGGTTGGTCTCGGAAAAACGGTTGAAGCTGGACTGATTCTAAAAGAATATATGATTCGCGGGTTAGCAAAAAAAATTTTGATCCTTGTGCCCGCTTCCCTTGTGTCACAGTGGGTCAAAGAGCTTCAGGAAAAATTTTTGATTCCGGCTGTTGAACAAAAGAAAAGCTATGTGTGGGAGCAATGCGATATTGTCGTCTCATCAATAGACACCGCGAAGCGCTCGCCCCATCGAGAAATCGTTCTGTCTATCCCATATGATCTTGTCATTATTGATGAGGCACACAAACTGAAAAATAGCAAAACGAAGAACTATGAATTTGTCCGGAATCTCGTAAAAAAATATTGCCTGCTTCTTACCGCGACGCCAATCCAGAACCGTATCGAAGAGATTTTCAATTTGGTGTCCTTATTAAAACCCGGCCATTTAGGCAGTCAGAATCACTTTCAGGAGGAGTTCGCCAAGAAGAAATCCAGTTTAGAAGCGCATGAACATTTAAAAGATCTTGTGAATAAAGTCATGATCCGTAACAGGCGGCATGATACAGGGCTGAATTGGAAACAGCGCCATGTTGAAACAGTGCCGATTCAATTTTCTCCATCAGAGCAGGCGCTTTATGATGAAATTTCTCGTTTGAAGGACAGTATCAATAAACCAGCCAGCATGTTCTCGATTATGACCTTGCAAAGAGAATGCTGTTCGAGCAGAGAAGCGGTATATATGACGCTGAAAAAGATGCTTGATCAAAAAGAGAAACAAGCACCTGCCATTGATGAGGATACGATTTCAGTTTTGATAGATCGCATCAATCAAGTGACACAAAACTCTAAAGCGCTTCAAGTTGTTGACTTGATCAAAAAGATCGACGATAAGGTCATCATTTTTACAGAATACCGCGCAACCCAGATTTATCTGCAGTGGTTTCTTCAGCAAAACGGCATCAGTTCTGTGCCGTTTAGAGGCGGATTTAAACGTGGAAAAAAAGACTGGATGAAGGATCTTTTCCGCGGAAAAATCCAAGTCCTTATTGCAACTGAAGCAGGCGGTGAGGGAATTAACCTGCAATTTTGCAATCACATGATCAACTATGACCTGCCATGGAACCCGATGCGGCTTGAGCAAAGAATCGGAAGAATTCACAGACTCGGGCAGGAGCGTGACGTGCATATTTATAACATGGCGACAAAACATACGGTGGAAGAGCATATTCTAAAGCTTTTATATGAAAAAATTCATTTGTTTGAAAAAGTGGTCGGTGAACTTGATGATATTTTAACGAAAATTCAAGTGAACAATTTTGAAGAGCACCTTCATGACATTTTGTATCACTCAGCAACAGAAGAAGAAATGAAAATAAAAATGGATAACTTAACCTCATTTTTGTCTTATAAAAAACAGCTGCCTGCTGAAAAAAGAGGATCTTAGCCTGTAAGGAGGTTTTATTAGTGAGACAGCAAGAGGTTCACGATTTTCTGCTGCGTTTTTTTCAAGCAAACAGCTGCCAAATCGTCGATCAAGGCTTAGGCTATATGACAGTGCAGCTTACAGTTGAAATGGACAAACAAATCATGAACCGCCCTTTCTACTGGCATTGGCGCGAGAAGACAGGCGGTGATCCGAATCCAATGAAAATCACTTTTATTACAGATAAAGAAAATGCGCCAAAAGACCTAGATGGTGAATTTATATATTTTGGGGCCCCGCGTCTTTTTCAAATATTCAAAGCTGTTAAACAAAATGGGAGATTTACCAGAATGTATGAGAAAATTGAATCAGCCGGAGCTAAAGTCCCACTTCAGCCTTGGCTTGGTATAAATGTCACGATTTCATACCAGTCCGACATGAAAAAGGATAAGTTATTGTCACTAGGTCTTCACCTAGTCTCTGGAACGATAATTGAAGATTTTCAAAGCAAGCTGACCCAGTTTTCACTGACGTCTCAAATATGTGACTATTGCTTCACCATTTCACCTATGATCAAACCAGAAAGCGGACTTAAGCGTATGGAAAACTATATTTCCAAATCCGCTATGCAGGAGCCGTCCGACTGGGCGGAACAGGCGGTTAACAGGTGGAAGAATGATATGACATTGCTTGATAAGTTTTACGAGCATATAGAAGAAAAACCAGAAGAATACCATCTAGAAAAACAGGCGCTGAAAACCTTGTATCAACCAAAGATATCAGTTGAAATTGAAAATGGCGGATTGTTTTATCTGCAAAATAATATTTCAAGCTAACTTTTTTACCATTCGACATCATTCTCGTTTTTTTTGAGAAAATACGATTATAATAAAGGTATATTGGAAAAAAATTCTGGTGATTTAATGGCAAATGACTTCCAGAGACTAATGAAGCATACAATAAGTCATGGCCGGACTGGCTGAAATACATAAACAAGTATTTTAGGAGGAGAAACTGCATGAAGAATGCAAAACAAGAGCACTTTGAATTGGATCAAGAATGGGTTGAATTAATGGTGGAAGCCAAAGAGGCAAATATCAGCCCGGAAGAAATACGAAAATATTTACTTTTAAACAAAAAGTCTGCTCATCCTGGTCCGGCAGCCAGAAGTCATACCGTAAATCCTTTCTGAATGTGCTATAATATCACAAGGAAGGTGATGACATTGATTGGCCAGCGTATTAAACAATACCGTAAAGAAAAAGGCTACTCACTATCAGAACTAGCTGAAAAAGCTGGGGTAGCGAAGTCTTATTTAAGCTCAATAGAACGAAATCTACAAACGAACCCCTCCATTCAATTTCTCGAAAAAGTCTCCGCTGTTCTGGACGTCTCGGTTCATACTTTGCTCGATGAGAAACATGAAACCGAATACGATGGTCAATTAGATAGTGAATGGGAGAAATTGGTTCGCGATGCGATGACATCCGGGGTATCGAAAAAACAATTTCGTGAATTTTTAGATTATCAAAAATGGAGAAAATCCCAAAAAGAGGAGTAGTGCCTGAGCAGAGGCACTAACTCCTCTTTTGTCAATAACCATCGAGACGGCCCAGTATATGAATACTGGGCCGTCTCTTTTTTTTGCTGTTATTAATTTTTATCCTCGCTATGCGCTTTTTCATTTTCTTTCACGTAACCATCTTTATCAGTATGGTCCTTTTTGATTGTCAAGCCGTTCCACTGTGTAGCTTCGAATGAGAATTGAAGCTTAATGGAGTTGCCTTGATATTTATTTTGAACCATAAGCCCTTTTTCATCTTTTGTTTTATCATCCTTGAATTGGATTTCCATTTGAACCTGATCGAAGTCAGTTGGTGTTTTTGGAACACCATCATATTCAGGAGCGGTTTTACCATCAATTGTTGCTACATTGACTTTACCGCTTGCATTTAAGAATTTAGGGTCAATTTGTTTTTTGATTTTTTCAGCAGCCGCTGCATCATTTTTAGCAGACATCAAATACAAGTCTTTAAGGTTCGCATCATCTAAAATAATGTTTTTCGGGTAGCCATTGCCGCCCTCTTTTCCAACTGTCAACAATGTCACTTCAAACTGGCTGAGGAAATCTTCTGGAGATGTATTGCTGCCGCCGTTTGCTTTAAAATCTCCATAATTAAGCGCCATTAGAACTTCTTTGATCGCAAGTGATCCGTTATTTTCAAATTGGAAATCCTTTGTCAACTTATCTCCCGGCTTTAGATTTGATAAGTTCACACTCGCTGAATTCTCTTTAGCAGATAAATCAAGCGTACCTGATGCAAAAGTAGCATCCTTTGATTTAATGTCGTTAAATGCTGCCCATGTTCCTCCTCCAACTAAAGCTAATCCTAGTGCTGCAGAAGCAACTCCTAAACTCAATTTCTTTTTCATACCCATGGTAAGCTCCCCTTTTATTGAATGATTTTATATCGAAACCTGTTGCCAGGTTTACAACTGAAGTTAAGTAGACATGGTGCTGTCCTTTGTATCTGTTTCCAAGGCTTTTGTCTTTCTTTCAATTTCTCTAATGGCGCTGCTGATCGTCACAAAAGCGTAAACTAACAGCATCACGCCGGGAACAATCAATAATACAGCCGTTCCAATCGGCTGGCTGGCAAAATGAAGCATATAGCCGGCATATGGAAGCTGAAAACCTGTGTATTGCGCGCGAACATTTTCGTCCGATACAGGCGCTGAATCAGCTGCTGCATTATTATCACCTTTTGTTTTAAATAACAAATGGTCTCCTTGCTTTGTTATGTCAACAATTCTGTGGGTGACCGCCGTATTTGCATCCTGCATAAATGTAATAACGTCACCTTTTTGGAGCTCTTTCACATCAGTGATTTCTTTGACCAATATTAAGGAACCTGTATTGAACTCCGGCTCCATCGAACCTGACAGAACTGATTTCAGCGTATACCCAAACACTGCCGGCTCTCCCCCGGATGAACGTGTTGAAATCACGACAAGTGTCAGCACAATAATAAGAGTAAAGATGATCACGTATAAAATATTACTGATCAGCTTCATTGCTTTTTTCATCCTCTTCCCCGCTTTCCTTCTGGTCTGATTGAGTTTCTTTTTCTTTGGTTACAGCTTCTTGAGATGTTTCTTCTTTCATTGTTTTTTCCGGTATATCTTTTTGTGTTGTTTCATTCTCCTTTTTGACGTCCGACTTTGTTTCTTTTTTAGGGACTGTCGGTTTTTCATCGCATTTTGCAAGCCTCATAGGCTCCGACCACTCAAATGTACTGCCGTTTGCCGGGTAGCCTGCCGGTTTATATACTTTAAATGCATAAATGCCGGGTTTCATTTTTTTCTTGGTCTCAATTTTATAAAGTGAATCGCCGATTTGATTGGAGACAAATCCTTTTTCGATCACGTTCCCATCCTTTAACGGTTTGCGGGCATTTTCAAGCTTATGAAGCTCCCACTTCCACTTTGATTTCTTAAGTTTCTCACCTGTATTTTCGAGCACAGCAAATAAGGCGAAAGGTGAGCATACAGTGCCTTTCGTATCCGTTTGATCTGATATGTGCAAATCACTTTGATCCCAGCGTTTATCATAATGGCAGTTTTTATCTGTATGCTGAAAGTCTTTACACGTTTGAAGTGAGACATCAAATGTTTCAATATCATGAAAAGCAGCGCTTGTATCATCGGAAAATTGTAAGCATATTGCGGCAGTCAGACTGAAAATGACTGAAAGCTGAAAGATAAGCAGAACTTTCAGTTTCGTCTTCGCCTTTTGCTGATTGTGAAACAATCGAAACATATCTTACCTCCTGTAAAACACTGTAACTTGATATGACAATCGTTCTCTTTAAAGAACTTCACAAATAGAGTATAATCAACGATTTATAGATTTAAAAACACCGAAATCGCTCATTTTGTTCGTTTAAAAGAATGTTTTCATCATATTACAAAGTCTTGCTCAGTATTGCTCATTTTTTCAATTTTTTAGAAATTTTTGGGATTGTTATGTGAGAATTTAAATGCATATCCCATTATTATTTGGTAATAATAAACAAAGAAAGGGTGACAGCATGATGATCAAACAATGTGTGATTTGTCTATCTCTTCTCGTCTTTGGCACCACAGCCGCTCACGCAGAAGAAACACCGCTTGTAACCGCCCGCCACATGTCCAAATGGGAAGAGATTGCTGTAAAAGAAGCAAAAAAAAGGTACCCGCTCGCACAGGTACTGTTCAAACAAAAAGTATGGGACCGTAAAAGAAAAGATGAAGCAGTGAAGCAATACCATTTAACTCTGAGGGAAGGGTCAAAAGAATTCGGCGTTTTTGTGACGATTTCATTTGATCCTTATAGCCAAAAGGTCAATAAAATTGCCATATTAGAAGAATATCAATAAGGTCCTCCATTTTTTGAAGGACCTTATTCGTTTATTTGCGGTTATTTTTTCCGTTTCAGCCAAAGTCGGAAGCCATAGGGTAAAATACCGAACCACTGCTGGGAAACAGGCGTTTTTGTTTCTTTCCGCACCTCTTTTCGTTCTTTTCGCTCATCTCTCGGAGTATCTATATATTTGACAAATTGCTGCGTCATATATTTAACATAATCATTCGTTTTCACGTGATCACCTCATCATTCAATTATTATGAGTGTTGTCTCACATGACTTTTTTTATACCCTTTACACTGTTTTATTCTGTCCATCTCAGCAGTTTTTTCTGTTTTTGGTCAAACACGATCTGTGCAGTTCTTTCTGTTCCCGAATCCGTTGACACTCTTAAGTTGATTTCTTTTTGTTCTTTTATCGATGTATCATGAATGTAATAAGAAACCCGTCCATATAGAAATTGCTGCGTACCCTCCTGGCCTTTCCGTTCCTCTAGAACATGCCGAATCGAAAGAAGCACCCCATTTTGAAGCAAATTCTCTCCTATGTATAACTCTTTTGTTTCCTTCTCAAACATGCAGCGTGAAATATATTGAGCAGCAACAAAGTTCACGATTAACAGCACAAGCGCTGACACAAAAAGAACAGCTGGATAAATAAACCCTCTTGTACGATACATTCACCCCCCTCCTAAATACGAATAGACTGGAAAAGCAGTTTGATACACTTTTTGGTCTTCACTCTCAATTTTCAGCAAAACAACACCATTTTCAATATCAGCTTTCATGGCAGTAATATGATCTAAAATCGGAACATGCCCTTTGCCATCCACTCTTTTTCTTATCATTGAATGATAAATGTCAAAACGGATGTCTTGTCCGGAAAGATTGGTGCAGATTAACACGCTCCCATGCTCGGCTGTCTTAACTGCCTGTGATTCCTTGCATTCATTCATCATCTGTTCTATCGAAATCATCCATTCCTGCTGTGTGAAACCGTCATGTTCCTGCTGTCGAGACAAAAACAGATGGATAATCGCAGCTAACGATCCTGATATGAGCAAAAAGACTGAGAGCGAAAATAATACGTTAAGAAGCGTGTAGCCATTCTGTCTGCAAAATGCTGAGGCAAAATGATTTTTCTTTATAAGCTGCGGCTTTGATACATACGTTTTGATATTCGCCCTCCTCCTCCCACTTCATTGCATAGATATGATTGTTCTTTGTAATCGTTTTTGACGCGGCTCCTTCACCACTCATGACATATTTGCTAATGCTCTCATTCATCATCTGATAGCCAATTTCTCGTGATTCCGCCATTTTTTCATCAGCCATCAGCTTGTCCCACAAGGGGACGACTGTCAGCAGCACAAACAGCCACAGGCTTAGCGCAGACATTGTTTCTATTGTAGAAAAACCTTTATTTTCTCTCCACATTGACTCTCCCGCTCCCTAGATAAACTGTTATGTCATAAACGGCATGGCCTTTTACTCGTATTTTTCCGCCTGCATTCGGGTGCCCTTTCTCATTAAATTCCAAACGGTCTTTTAATGTCAGCAGTTCTATAGAAAGTCCCGTTGCATACGGACGTTCAATAACCGTATCACCAATGACTAATTGATATTCTTTTTTATGAAAGAGAATTTTTGTTCTTTGTTGACGGGAAATAGCAGTCTGCTGTGTGAGCATAATATCATTTTTCAGCTGACTTGCTGCCTGTCGGACAGCTGTATTGTCATAAGCAGGAGGAAGTGTAGTGAAGACGGCCACCAGGAGGATAGAGGCAAGGCTTAACACAAGCAAACTTTCTAAAAGGGTAAACCCCTTCTCCTCGTTTAATTTAATGTTCAACCTTAACTTCTCCGCCGGTGATGATAATGCGCTTACCATTTGGACAGACAGCATCCTTTTTCACATAGCCCTCTGACTGTAAATCGGCAAGGCTCGGAGTTTGTCCTTCATGATCAAGCTCAAATGCAGTCATTTGTGCCTTAACCATGTTTTGTAAGCCTTCACAGCCCTTTTTTTGAATGGTTTGATTATGTTTCGTGACGTTCGGTATCGTAATTAAAAGCAAAATCGAAATAATAAAGAGCACGATTAACATTTCAACAAGTGTAAATCCTTTCTCATTCATCAGCCTCTTCCTTTCACATTTGATTCATCATCTGATACATAGGCACAAGCATAGATAAATACACAAGTAAGATCATCGCTGCAACAAATCCATAAATCATTGGCTGAAGGATGCCTGTCCATTTTTGCGCTTTGTGTTCCAGCCGCTGTAATATGAATTGGCTGTATGTGAAAAGCTCCCGATCCAATCGGCCGCTCAGCTGGCCGTGAGATATGACTTTTGATAAATCAGTTTCATAAAAAAGGCTTCCACAAATAGCGGATTCAATTGACTCACCGGCTTTTAGCCGTTCAATCAATTGTTCAGCCTCGCAGCGGTAGAAAGGGAGAAACGTTTGATGTTTAAATGCATTAAGGCTGTCATAAATTGAGAGGCCTGATTTTAAAAGGCTGCTTAGCTGCAAAGAAAAAAAGTAGCTGTTAAACAGCTTTACAAGCTTTCCAACCAAAGGAATCCTGATACAAATCAGCATTTGCCGGGCAGGTGATTTTTTCTTAAACACAAGCCAATAATAAATCCCGATACCTGCTGTAAAAAGAACAAGCAAAATGATCACAAGATCAATATGCTGAAAAAAAGCAAAAAGCATATCGGTTGAACGTGAGGTTTCCATATTCATCGATTGATAGATACCGGAAAACTGAGGAATGATGATGGACTGTAACATATAAAACATGACAGCGACCGTAAAGATGAGGAAAAGCGGATAGCGCAGCACTCTTTTCAGCTGGTCTGCCTGTGCAATTTTTCGTTCCAGCAGCTCTCCGCTCTGGATCATTGAAGCAGGCAGTTCACCATGTGTTTCAGCAAAATAACAAATACCTACGGCTTCCTTATGAAATGACAAACTCTTTAGTACTTGATAAAACGGAGCCCCTTCCCTCAAACAAGTGACCGAATCAGTCAAGTCAGCCGCCTGCCTCTTATTCATCTGAAGTTCCATCAGGCGTAATCCATCCAGAAGTGTATATCCGCCCGCAGTCATTTCACCGAGCCTCTTTAATAACCTGGCTTGATCCTTTAACAACCAGACTTTTCTAATCTTTTTCATGATAAACCCACCGGTCATAGTTGTTTGTCGTTAAATAGCCGAGCGCAATTCCTTTTCTGATAATTTGACGAAGCGTTTGATATTGGTAATTTGCATGATTTCCTTTTGCCTCCTGGATACATTGCTGAAGATTTTTCCCGTATAGAAGCTCATAAACGCTAGCTCTCCTAGTATTTCGTGACTGTCGGCAATACACTGATGAACATCCGTTTTCACAAAACGGGCAAGCCAAATCAACCAAGCGCTGAGCCGCTATTGCAATGACAGTCTGTTCGATTTCATTCATATTGATACCGAATTCAAGCAGTCTGTAAATTGCGCCCTTTGCGTCTCTCGTATGAAGGCTCGTTAGTACCAGATGTCCCGTCATCGCTGCCCGCACCGCAATTTCAGCTGTTTCCGCGTCTCTGATCTCACCTAAAATAATCATATCGGGGTCATGGCGCAAAATTGCTTTCAGACCTGCGGAATAAGTTACACCGGCTTTTTCATTCACCTGAACCTGAAGAACATCTTCGTCCCTTGTTTCAACAGGGTCCTCTAATGTGACAATATTTCGATTAAAGTGTTTTTTTGCATATTGAACGAGAGAGTATAATGTGGTAGTCTTCCCTGAACCAGTCGGCCCGGTAAAAATGAGCATGCCATGGGAATGTTTTAAAAACGAGAGTAATGTGGCTCCTGTCTTCGGAAATAGCGACAATTTATCAATCGAAGGGATATTGTATTGGGGCATCACTCTGATCACGAGGCTTTCTTCATTAATTGTGGGCAGCGTTGACATTCTTAAATGAACATTTCCCTCTTTCAACTTTAACGTAAGCGAACCGTTTTGCGGCTTTCGCCTTTCACCTATATCCATTGCTGAAAGAAATTTAAAATGTGAAATCAGTCTTACGCACTCTTCTTTTTTCATGTCCCTTTTTTTCAGCAAGGCATGATCGACCCGAAAATGAATGATAGCGTCCCGCTCCCTCGGCACAATGTGAATATCAGAAGCCTTTGTTAGATATGCCTCTTCAATCAAGTTTTTGCTTACCTTTTCTATTGAATCCAATTTGATTCCCTCTCCTTTCAACGCATATTGTAGAAAAAGAAGAAAAGGTAATCAAACAGGGAAAACGTGATTTTGTGAGATGTTATATGCTGAAAAACCAATTCTTTCTGGCAAGAAAAAAGACTTTCAACTGAATGTACCCCTGTCATTATAATTTTCCCTATAAATAAAAAAGCAGACATGGTCACCATGCCTGCTAGATTCCATTTTCATTATGCTGTTTTCGCTTATTGACCAGTATCTTTCTCAACGGAAAGATCGCCTAATGCAACAATACCGGTCATTTGGTCATTTTCAAGAATCGATAAACTGCGGATTTAATGCTCTGTCATAAGCCCCTTGACATCGTATCCGGTCACCCTGATATGTCTGGTGAAAAAGCGGGGCACGCTGCACAAAATATGAAACATCCTATAGAGTCCGCCTTTTTCGAGGTTTCTTTTTCTTCTTCCGCTCCTGCAGCATATCTCCCGTCCAGCCTTTTTTTCTCAAATAGAGATAGATCAGAACTGTAGATGTGACAATCAATAAGAGGGAAAAGAGATATCCGTATTTCCAATTCAGTTCCGGCATCACTGAAAAGTTCATCCCCCATAAGGCACCCAGAGCTGTAATCGGAGTAAAAAGCGTCGTGAAAATGGTCAGCGCTTTTACAATTTCATTCCCCCTATGTGAGGTAATGACTTCCTCTGAATGCAGCAGATTGTTAAGCTCCCCTTCAAATTCGCTGATGTATGTAAATCCCCTGTCAATCTTCAGTTGTGTCCGCTGATAATCCTTTTTCCCTTCATTTTGAGGTAAAAAGGTTTCTTTCAACGCCATTTCAATTTTTTTAGCGCTTAATATCAAATTTTTCCAAATCATCAGTTCATGGCGCAGGAGATGGACGCGGTTTAAAATGCTTTTGCTATTGTCGTCTTTAATTTGCCATCTGAGCTTTCTCAGCTTGACTTCAAATTCATCAACACCGATTAAATACGCATTCATTAGTTCGCCGAGAAGAATTAAAAACCCCTCTATCGCATTGTCCGCTCTTTCCATTTGCCGAACAACTTCTTTGCCTTTAATCTCTCTCAAAATTGAAAAGTCAAAGTTGATTGTAAAAAAATATTGTCTGGTGATATAAAAGTGAAAAACAGTATGGTCTTTTTCTTCACCAAGCCCCTGATCATAAACAATCGACCCAAATACTGCTTCATTTTCCGTTTCAGTTGTATCTACTCGCAAAAAATTAACGTGATGGTTATTTTCAAACCACTTTTCACACTGAGGCCAGTGAGAAAAATGGATTAGATCTCTTGCCTTACTTCTTTCTTGAGGCCCCATTTGGTACCAAAACCAATCCTTTCCCGTATGTGCCTTCATGTCAAGCTCCTCCAAACTTTTGTTCTTTATTCTTTAATTGCCCAATAACCGCGTCACTAAACCAGTCTGCCGCTTCAACACATGTTTTATGAGCATTTTCAGGTGGTATGGAATGTAGAAAGACATCGGAAAAGGGAGGTGCATGCCTTCCTTGGAGAAGGCAGTTGTTTTGGAATTTATCAATTTACTAGCAGTCGCTATTCTCATTTTGTTAACAGGATTTTTCGTTGCCGTAGAATTTTCAATCGTAAAAGTGCGGCGATCCAAAATTGATCAGCTTGTCGCAAAAGGAAAGAAAGGTGCTAAAGCGGCAAAGCATGTCATCACTCACCTTGATGAATATTTATCAGCCTGTCAGCTGGGCATCACAGTCGCAGCTTTAGGACTGGGATGGCTTGGGGAACCGACTGTGCAAACTCTGCTTCGACCGCTTTTTCATAAAGCAGGCTTAAATGAATCGCTTACCCACCTGCTTTCACTCGTCATCGCATTTTTAGTGGTTACGTATTTAAATGTCGTTATTGGGGAGCTGGCGCCAAAGAGTTTCGCCATTCAAAAAGCAGAAAGCATTACCTTGTTGTTCGCTAAACCGCTTATTTGGTTTTATAAGATCATGTTTCCATTCATTTGGCTGTTGAACCACTCTGCCCGATTGATTACAGGAGTGTTTGGGCTGAAGCCGGCATCAGAGCATGAGCTGGCTTATACAGAGGAAGAACTTCGGGTCCTATTGGCTGAAAGCTATAAAAGCGGCGAGATCAGAAAAAGTGAATTAAAGTACATGAATAATATCTTCACCTTTGATAAACGAATGGCAAAGGAAATTATGGTGCCGCGAAATGAAATGGTTAGTTTGTCACTAGATGAAGACTCCATTTCAAATCTTCAGGAAACAGTCAAGCAAACAAAATATACACGGTACCCGGTTGTAAGAGAGGATAAAGATAACGTCATTGGCGTGATTAATATGAAAGAAGTGCTGTTTTCCATGCTGACGAAAGATTTTTCAATCAAGAAGCATCAAATTGAACCTTTCGTACAGCCCGTTATCCATGTAATTGAGACGATTCCTATTTATAAACTATTGCTGAAAATGCAAAAGGAACGCACTCATATGGCGATCCTCATAGATGAATATGGCGGGACGTCCGGTTTGGTCACTGTCGAGGATATTATCGAAGAAATTGTAGGAGAAATCCGTGATGAATTTGATGCGGATGAAGTGCCTCATATCCGCGAACTTGGAAAGGATCATTACTTGTTAAATGCAAAATTATTAATCAGCGATGTTAACAGCCTGCTTGGAACCGATTTATCAGAGGCTGAAGTAGACACCTTGGGCGGCTGGTTTTTGACACAAAACATAGACGCTGAGCCTGAAAGTGCCATAGAATATGATGGCTACTCTTTTAAGGTAAAAGACATCAACAGCCATCACATTTTATTTATAGAAGTTAAAAAAGCTGAATAGCCCGTGAAAGGCTGTTCAGCTGCTATCTTTCAAGATAAACATGGCAAAGGCATCAACACTCTTTTATTTTAAACCCTTTATTGGCCAGGGCTTTAGCAAGACTTTGCTCTGTTTTCACATTCGAAAAATCCAGACCCAGCTTCACGACAGTTTGGGCAATTTCCGGCCTGATTCCTGAAATAATAGTCTCAATGCCGAGCAATTTGGTGCTGTCAATCACTTTAAAAATTTGATAGGCTACCATGGTATCAACGATAGGAACGCCCGAAATATCTAAAAATAAATACGAGAGCTTTAACGCTGAGCACTGCTCCAGCACAGACTCCAAAATCGTCCTCGCTCTGTGCGTATCAATTTCACCGACAAGCGGAAGAATCCCAATTCCATCAGTAATCGGCATAATCGGCGCACTCAATTCATTAATCATTTCTTTTTGCGCGTTTAATTGTATCATGGTCACCTGGTGATATTCTTCCGTAAACACTTCGATGATCTCATCAATGTTTTGATTCAAGATCCGGCTCCACTCATAAAATTCCTGAATGCTGATGTCTTGAGAAGAAGCTTCGCTGAATTTATGAATCCATTCAAACATGATGTGCCTGAAAGTGTTAAACTGGCCGACACTTTGTGTAACCGTCACTTCATGAACGGCACGGTCTCTGGCGCATTGAAGAGACCACCGGTTGAGCTCATCCTCTACGTCTTCTTTTCTAAGGGATTTTGCTACGATGGTCACCAATAATTCATGCTGGTCTTTTAACTTTTGTTCTAGTTTTTGCTGATCTTTCGCTGAATACAGCCAGCTGCCGTTTGACGTACAAACTTCCAGCCATTGTTGCGTAATATCTTTTTTGTGCTCTGTTAAGTGCTGATCAAGAGCTATCATCTTAATGAGTTACCTCCTGTTTTTGAAAAATGTACGCTATATATGTATAACGCGTCTGCCTTTACACATACTATGTTTAGATTCAATGGGCTATAGCCAAGCGGTAAGGCAATGGACTTTGACTCCGTGATCGTTGGTTCGAATCCAGCTAGCCCAGTTTCTGAACAGGTGAAAAACCGAAGATAAGCTGATTCGTATAAATCAGCGGATCTTCGGTTTTTCATCATGCAGATTGATGAACCGTTTTCTTCTTCGATAACTTCAACAGTTCTCCCGGGTTATAACCAATCACCAGCTTTTTGTTGTCTACTAGAATCGGGCGTCGCAAAAGCTTCGGCTTCTCGATTAAAAGTTCCAGCACCTCATTTACCGTCATTTCTTCAATGTTTAAATTTAAATTTTTGAAAGTCTGGCTTCTTGTCGCCAAAATTTCATCAATTCCTTCTGTCGTTAACGATAAAATGTACTTTAATTCTTCTCTTGTCGGGGTTTCTCTGAATAAGTGCCGTTCGTTAAATTCAATTTGATGTGCTTTAAGCCAATGTTTTGTTTTTCGGCATGACGTGCAGCTTGGATATGAGTAAAAAGTTAATTGTTGTTCCATTCGTTTTTTCCTCCTCAGTTAACCATCTCTTTGTAGAATAACTACCCGGATCATTTTTCATTTAAACCATTTACAGAACTTTTTTCGGATTATTTTTTAAAAAACATTCATACAATAGAAAACACAATCAAAGGGACAAATTCCATTTGTATATTAATAATGAAAATGTTTACATTTCTAGGTGTGATCTATTATAATAACAGTCAGAGGGACTCTCGGGAGGGGATAAAAATGAATCGCATGTTCCGGGTGTTAGGATTTTGGACGGGAATTTTTGCAGTCATGTTTTATTTAGGTGATATGAAAGATGCTTCCCTTTTATTTTTTGGACAGACGATCTTATTTGTGTTTCTATCGTATTTGAACTTAACCGAACGCATGTATATTTATATTTTTGGCGCTTATTTAACAATTTTCTTCGCCGGCTTTACATATTACTCAATTTTTATTATGGTGCCCGGCGGCGGAGGCCATTAAATGCAGAAAGAGACAAACCTTATCGGTTTGTCTCTTTTTTTACAATGAAAACCCATTTAAAAACGGATTTTGATCCTGCTCAGTCAGTACGTCTGTTTCAGGTCCATGGCCGCTTAACACCAGCGTGTGTTCCGGAAGCGTAAGCAGTTTTTCATGAATGGACGTCAGCAGCGTCTCTTGATTGCCGCCTATTAAATCCGTACGTCCTATACCGCCTTGGAACAAGACATCTCCGGAAATGACCAAGTCTGCATCTTTCACGTAGTAAGACACACTGCCTGGTGAATGTCCCGGCGTAAATAATGTTTCCAAATGAAACGGCCCGATATTCAACTCACCGTCGCCTTCAATTAGATGATCTGCAGGCTTAGCTGTGACTTCTATCCCTCGCAGCATGCCGGAGCCGTTTAAAGAAGCGTCCGCAAGCCAATTTTTTTCATTTTGATGCAGGTAAACAGGGATATCCCATTTTTCTCTCACTTCATCAAGCGCCCCAATATGGTCAAAATGGGCATGTGTAAGCAAAATGGCTAAAGGCGTCAGCCCTTTTTCTTTTATGTATTGATTGATTTTATGTCCCTCGCCGCCCGGATCAAAAATCAGACATTGATCATCACTGATGAGAAAATATGCGTTCGCTTGAATCGGCCCTACTGGCATTCGTCTCCATTTCACTATTATCACCTCTTTCTTTTTTATGCTCTTATTATGAGGGTTTTTGAAAAAAGATTCAAACAATCGCAATGAAAACGCTATCGACAAACCTATAAAAAACAGGTAGAATAAAACTGGAAAGAATTGCAGGTTTTTCAATGTAAAGGGGGCTGTGTTATGTTACTTGTCGTGATTTTCGGCCTTGTCGCTCTTTTCGCTTTATGGGGAGTCTTGCGTTCTGTTAGAAATAAAAATATACTCGGGTTTTTATTAGCCGGTGCCACCTTATTTGTCTTTGGATGGTTTACCGTGATGACCGTAATAAACAGCGGGTATCCAACCGCACATTAAAACCTGTATCCGATCGGATACAGGTTTATTTTTATGGCTGTAAATGTTTATTGACACTTTCTATTTTGCTCTCAAGCGTCGTTTTTTTGTCACGCCTGTCATCGATACGGATATTCGTTGCCACTCTGTGCAATCCTTTTTGAAATGGCGCTTCGTGAATTGCCTGAATAACTGCAAAAAGGTCACTGAGTTCTCCCTCGATCAGCGTATTCATCGGTGTCAGCTGATATTTGATTTTCCCTTCTGCTTGATATCCTTCTAATATCTTTTGCACATCGGCTACGTAAGCACTGACACTGGGTGTTTCCGTACCGATTGGGATAATGGTTACATCTGCGATAGCCATCGTTATTCCATCTCCTTTTGATCAATGATGAGTTGCTTCGTTTCATGTGATTTCAATAAAATAATTTGCTCAAAATGAAAGCCGTATAACGCATATTTCCCGTTCGGAGATATTTGAATCGGCTCCATTTCCCGCAGAGACACAAGATCTTTTGTCTCTCCCGATGCTACATTGATTGCTGCGAGCTTATATGCATCGCCGCTTTGTTTGAATGTATAAAACAGGCCTCCTGCTTCATCATAGTCATACTCCATTGGAGCCAAACTTGTATATTTCGCTTGGAGCGGCCATTTCGCTGTAACAGGTGATGTTGATTGCGGCGTTTTAAACTGATACGTCCCTTTTCCTCCGGAAGCTGATTTGACAGTAAAACTCATTTGATGGAAAGAATCGAAGAATAGAACGTTATCCTCAAGCTTCTGTTCCGTCTTAGAAGCTGTATCGAACGTATATAAAGGCCCTGTTTTATCGTCTCTACCCTCTTTTACATAATCAAATGTATTTTTGGATGTCCAATGAATGAACGGAACCTGTACTGGGCTTAAGAAAGATTCGTCTTTTTTAGCATTCACCTGATATGTATGGAAATCCCAGTTTTCATTGAATTCCGTCACCATCATTTGATAAGGATCATACTGATTCCAAGCAGCTTCAAGCTCATACGTTTCGTAATCTTTTTCGTAAAGCGTCTCTCCTTCTGCATTAAGCAAAACCACTGCCGTCTTTTGGCTATGTGTGATTTGCAGCAGAATCATCTGCTCCCTCGCATTGATTTGAACATCAACGATTTGACCATCCGTTTGATAGAGCTTTTTCGCTTTGCCTGTAAAGATGCGGTACGCAAAAAGCTCTGTTTTCGTCGGATTAGACGCAGTATATAATATTGTGCTGTTATTCAGCCAGCCTTCCGCCCCATCCGCTTTTTCCGCGGAAAGCGGTATGATGTCTTTTTTCTCATCTTTTGCCGCCGATGCCTGTTTTTGCTGCTGATGAGATGGTTCGCATGCCGATAAACTAAACAGCAATACCGCCAGCAGAATAAAACAAACTGATCTCATCAGCATTCCCCTCCGATCATCTTTATTCTCTCATATTTGCTTCGGCAGAAAAAAGAAAAAGTTTCAGTTACTCATGAAAAAATAACGCCCTCCACAAGATACCGCTTGTGGCGTTATATATGTGTGAAAACTGCTGAAACGGCAAAGGATTTTGGCCTTTTCCAAGTTCCACCGTATACCCTTCCTTAAAATAATGGTGAATAAACCAATCACGAAATCCAGCATAGCTGTCTATATCCCTTACTCCCTTATAAATGTTCCCGCTTAACTCCTCAAACTCCTTTATGACGGCAGCAGATTCCTCAGGCTCAAGGCCTTTATAGCCCCAATAAATTTCTTCTCCTTGAGTATGAAGAGCCAGCAGTCTGTCAGGCGGATTCTCCGTGATCAGCCGGTACATCGCAATAGATTCCGGCTCCGTAAGCGGAGAGATTCCCGGAAAATCGCGGTAGCTGGGTGCTGTCGGTTTTCGGTATTTTTCAATTTCCCATAATGATGGAAATTGTTTATTTAAATCAACCCCGTTTATATTCGCCTTCCATTCATTAAAATTTGGACGATGTTCATTTAGCCTTTCGAGTTCATCTCTTCTGGCTCCCATGACTTCTGATCCGTTTAAAACAAGATCAACGCCATCCGGATTGACAAGAGGAACGAGGGATAAGGATGTGCTGTTAAACAGCTTTATGGGAGAAAAGCCAAAGAAAGGCGAATTGCAGCATAATGACATACAGTATTCCTTAAACCATTTTAGCAGGACAGACGTTGTAATCCACTCATTCGCATGAAATGACGCGTTCATATGGACCTTTTTTACGGCATGCTCCCCACCAGCCTTCAGCTCCCAGATAGGCCTGCCGAGTACAGAACGGCCAATTTCCCGGCATGAGACAAACGGAAAAACATCAATAATCTTCTTTATTTCCTTTTCAACAGCTGAATCATCATAGATTTTCTCTTGCTCAATCCAGCTATCTGAAAGTTTCAGCTGCCGAGGCTGTAAAAAGCGCTTTATGTCCTGAATGGTTTGAAGCTCTTTGCCGCTATGCTCCTCTATCACATAACCAGGGCAATACAATTGATGTTTTTGTGCGGAGCGATTTGCACTTTTAAGCAATTCCTCGTCTATCTTCAGTTCTTTCGCCACATTGGCCAAATTGTTCTTGATCTCAGGTTTCACCGTAATAAACGCCATCATCATCCCCCTTTTTTGTTACTATATGACAGCGTATTTAAAAAAAGAAAGCCTCCCGCTCACTTCGATGCGGGAGACATTGTGATTATGATGCCTGATCAAGCATTTGTTTTTCTTTCCGCTTTGACGAATTGTCCAGCCTTTTCTGGTCATAAAATCGCAACAAATCCCCATAAATGATTTCATCAGAAAGTGATAGCTCCTGTTTTGCTTTATCAGCAAATGCTTCACATTGTTTTGTCTCTTCTAACGGTTTTCCCGTCTCTTTGTCATAACACGCACCGTCTGTATAAACAACCTGATCTGTGATAAAGCTCCCGTCCCGGAGCACCGTGAAGTCCAGTTTTTCGTCTGAAAGCAGATCGTTGCCGAATTGAATTTGATCTTTCGTATCAATCCCTAAAAGATTCATCAGCGTCGGCCTGATATCAATCTGCCCGCCTACTGTTTCAATGGTTTGCGGCTTTTTATCAGTAATACCCGGAATATGAATGACCAGCGGCACTTTTTGGAGCTGTACCTCTTCAAATGGGGTTATTTCTTTTCCTAAAAACTGCCCCATCGCTTCATTATGGTTTTCTGATATACCATAATGGTCACCATATAATACAATAACAGAGTTGTCGTATAACCCGTCTTCCTTCAGCTTTTCGATAAACCGTTTCAGCGCCTCATCCTGATAACGCACTGTCGGAAAATATTTATTTAGCGTCTGGCTGTTTGAATCATATTCATCAATCAATTGATCCTCTTCATCAAGATCAAACGGGAAGTGGTTCGTCAGTGTAATCAGCCTCGAGTAAAACGGCTGAGGCAGATTTTTCATCAGCTCTGAGGACTGCTCAAAAAATTCTTTATCCTTAAGTCCCCAGCCGACTGAATTTTCGTCAGTTACATCATACGAGTTAATATCAAAAAACGAATCATATCCAAATGAGTCGTACATTAAATCACGATTCCAAAAGCTCTTATTATTAGCGTGGAGCACCGCTGAATAGTATCCGCTGTTTTTCAAAATTTCAGGAGCGGCCATATATTGATTGCCCGCATTCGTAAAAAATACGGCACCTCGTCCAAGCGGATACAGTGAATTGTCCACGATAAATTCAGAATCCGAGGTTTTCCCCTGGCCTGTTTGGTGGTAAACATTATTAAAGTTGTAGCTCTGTTTTATAAAGTCATTCAGAAAAGGCGTGATTTCTTCTCCATTCAATTTTTCATTAATCACGAAGCTTTGCGTCGACTCTAAGGATACGAGAATGACGTTCCTTCCTTTTGCAGCGCCGAATAAGCGTTTGTTGGCATCCTTCGCATTAGCGGTTACGTAGTTTTCAATCTCCGTCAGGCTGTTGCTGTCTGCCAACGCTCTCTGTGCGGATTGCTTTGACTGAAGAACGCCATCGTAAATATGAAAATTAAACAGGCTAATGTTTTTAACAAGCATTTCTCTGTCAAATGAGCGTGTCAATAGCTGAGGTCTTTCCGCCTCAGACAAGCCCAGGTTGAAGAAATAAACAGAAGCAACGAACAAAAAATAAGCCGCCCGTTCATTTTTCGTTGAGGGAATGTCCGATTGAAAAGCTTTTTGCCGGATGTGAAGCCATATTAAAACCGCAATATCTACAGCTAATAGGAGGTCTGTCGGCTCAAGAAGTGTTCCGATGCTGCTTCCGAGATCACCCATATTGCTCGTTTGAAAAAGAACAGGGATTGTTAAGAAATCATTGTAAAAACGGTAAAAAACCATATTTGCCAGCAATACAAACGTGACAAGACAGCTCATCGCGATAATGTAGCGATTTCTGTTTTTGCCTTTTAAAAACAGGCTGAGGCCAAAAATAAGCAACAAAAAACTCAATGGGTTGATAAACAGAATAAATTCCTGTGTTAGATTGTCGATTTTAATATGAAAACTGGTTTTGTAAACAGCATACGTTTTCAGCCACATCAATAAAATGGCAATCAGCATAAATGAAATCTTCGAAAAAAACGTTTTTCGCATTTCAACCTCCTATGCAGCACGCTCAAAAAAATCAGTCTATTCCCAACATTCTCATTAACACATCAAATTAAATCTTAACCTGAGCACAACAAAAAATCAATTTCATTTACACAATTTTAACAATTTTGATGTTTCAGCCATTCATTTTTAGCGATCCAAGCGCCTCCGATAACGCCGGCATCATTTCCAAGTGCTGCGATTGAAATATCAGCAGCTTGGGCTGCCCGCGGAAACGCGCATTTGCGGAATGTTTTCTCGACTTTTGATCTCAGCAGTTCTCCGGCTCTCGATACGCCGCCGCCAAGAACGATTTTGGATGGATTAAGCGAGCTTGCCAAATTTCCGAGCACCAAACCAAGATGCTTGGCTACATAATCAACCACCTCAAGGGCAATTTCATCATTTTCACCCGCCGCTTCAAACACATCTCGCGCTGACAATTGTTCGGTTGCTTTTAAACGTGTCGTCTTTTTAGCATTTGCTATTTTTTCTTTTGCAATTCTTACAATTCCGGTTGCTGACGCAATTGTTTCGATACAGCCCGTTTTGCCGCAGTTGCAGGGCGCTCCGCCTTCAGGGATGCTGCAAATATGGCCGATTTCTCCGCCGGCGCCATTTATACCATGTACAATTTCACCATTTGCAATGATGCCGCCGCCAACTCCTGTGCCAAGCGTCACGAGAATGACGTCTTTTGCGCCATCACCCGCTCCCTTCCACATTTCCCCGAGCGCAGCAATATTCGCGTCATTTTCTATAACAGCTGGGATGCCGGTTTCTGTCTCCAGATGGTTTTTCAAAGCATAATTTTTCCACCCTAGATTTACTGTTTCATAAACCACTCCTGCCGCCATATCTACAGGGCCTGGTGCACCCATTCCGATGTATTTGATGATGTGCTTCGGTTTTTGCAGCTCATCCAGCTTGCTGTCGATTGTTTTTGCAATTGTGACAGTAATCGTGTCGCCGGTTTTATCTGTCGGAACTTCCCACTTATGCTGAATTTCGCCATATTGATTAATAAAAGCGAGTTTAATCGTCGTTCCTCCCAGGTCAATGCCCGCAAACCATATCTCGTCCATTTTTATCACCTTAGCCTTTATAAAAATCTCTTCCGTTTTTTGTTTGTTCCAATTCTTTTCGAAGGACAGCTGCCGCTCTGGCCCACTGCTCCTTTTCAATCATGTGGTTCATGTATAATTCCTTTAATTCATCCAGCATAAACTCAATTTCAAGCTCTCTGTCTCCAAAATAAACAATGTGGCCAAACGTTTTTAACAGCTGCTGCACATCATAAAATGTATTCATTTTCCTCACCATTTCTTGAACTTAACTATCATAAGCGTATTCATAAGGAAGCGGTCAGTCAAGAAGAAAACGCTGACAAAAAAGCCAGCTTCCTTTCCATATTCCACCTCTATGATTCTTTATTGTTTTCAATTTGCCGCTGCAGCTCCTTGTAGCGCTGCTCCTTCGGCTTCAGTTTCACAGCCGTCTGGATGGCCTTTTCTGCTTGTGCAAGCTCATTTTTTTCCGCATACAATAACGCTAAATTGTAATAGGAAGCATGGTCTTTAGGTTCTTTTTTCACTGCTCGTTCCAAAAGGGAAACCGCCTGATCATATTCGCCGATTTGAATATCAGAAACAGCAAGAATTTTCAAAAGATCGGCAGAGGCATCTTTTTGCGCTGCTTCTCCGTTCAGCAATTCTGTTACTTCTTCATACTTTCCTTCCTGATACAGCTCGCTTGCCTGCTGAATCAGCGCTGACTCCTGGTGTGAAGGCGAATGCAATCCGTAATATAAAAATCCAACAGCCAAAGCAATCAGCAAAACCGCTGACAACAATCTTTTTCCAAAGGCTCCGGCTTTAGGCAACCCCAGTGCTGCTGCAGCGAAAAAGCCGCCAATCAAGCCGCCGATATGTCCTGAATTATCAATATTCGAAACCGCAAAACCAAAGCCCAGATTGATGATAATAATGACAATAATATTGGTTCCTATAGTTCTTAAAAACATTTTTCGATTAGACAAAGCAACATACAGTAATGCACCTAAGCATCCGAATATGGCTCCTGATGCCCCTGCCGAAGGATACGGGCTGAACACAAAACTCGCAATCGAACCCGTAATGCCAGCAGCCAGATAAATCAGCAAAAATCTCCCCGATCCATACATCCGCTCAACCGCTGTACCAACCGACCATAAAGCCAGCGTATTAAAAGCTAAATGCGCTATGCCGATGTGAAGCACGATCGGTGTCAGAAGCCGCCACCATTCTCCTTGTGCAATCAGGCTGTTTTCTTTTGCTCCAAAAGCCACCAGTGTCTCCGTATTAGTGCTGCCTCCGTTTATTTCGAGCAAGAAAAACATCAGGATCTGAAGCGCAATAAATAAATATGTAAAAGTCGGTTTTCCGTTTTGAAAAACCGCCGCTTCAGTTTTTCTCTGTTCTTCTTGTTTCAGCACTAGCGAAAGGAAGCGTTCTCGCGCCATTTGCGCGTTTTCAAACGAAGCGTGTTCCTCTGAACAATCTTCTGTACGAAATGATGGAAAAACCGCTTGAAGATCATCTCGAAGCATCGTTCCTCTAACGATCGCCGGCTCAACTGACACAGTTCCCTTCTCAAAAGTTTTTTTTGCAATCTCTTCCCAGTCATCAACTGGGGCTTCCGTTGAAAAAAACACGTTCAGCAGCTTCATCCTTCGTCTGCCCAATTGATGTCTGACTCGTTCTACTCGTTCGGCCTGCTCTTCGATGTCTCTAACCATTTCTTGACGGAAATCAAGATCGTGCTTATAAAGACGAACTAGATCATGAGAGGACTTGTCCGGCGCTTCCAGCCATATTTCATCTGACTCACCGGCTTGTATGACGCCATACCCGCTATTCACCAGGTGCGCCGCAATTTTCCAATATGTATACTCCAGCAAAAACATGTTTACCGCTCCAATAGTTTTTTTTCATTATAACAGCTGGCGCTCCGAAACGCCTACTGAAAGCAAAAAATCCCGTTTTTCACGGGATTTTAGAAAGCTTGCTGTATAAACTTATTGCGGATAAATGGAATTCTTAAAAACAAATGGATAAAAGACCGCCTGATTCCTGGCTGGCTGAGTACAGTATTCATAAGACGGTAGCGATTTTGATAAAACATGACGGCAGAAACCGCGAAAATGGCATATATCAAAAGTTTTTTCATGATATCCCTCCTGCCAATAGGGTTTGTTATTCTACCTTATTTATTCTCGAATAAGGGACAGGAAAGTTATGAAAAACAAGAAATAATCCGATCCTCTGTTATCAGCTTATGTACCGGGATGTCATGCGGCAGACGGGGTACGTGCGCAAACAACTGGCACTCCAAAAGCAAAGAGACTGTCTTCCCTTCATATTCACTTAAATAGCGATCATAATAGCCGCCTCCAAAGCCGACCCTAAACCCGTTAACATCAAAACAAACACCCGGAACGATCATCAAGTCAATTTGTGATGGGTTTACTTCTTTTGTTTTTTCAATTACCGGCTCGAGCAGTCCGGCGTACACGGTTTCGAGCTGATCATCAGTCTGATATGTGCGAAATTGCATTTTCTTCGTGTCCGGATGGCATTTTGGGATGCAAACTTGTTTCCCTTCTTCCCAAGCCTGCTCAATGACAGGACGCGTCGGTATCTCTAATCCTCTGGAAATAGTGACGGCAATGGTGCCGGCATTTTGCCACTCCGGCAGAGAAAACAAGTACTTATACATACGTTCCGTTTTTTGAAGAATATCTTCATTTGATAAAGCAGACAGTGCCTCCAGCGTCTTTTTTCTTAATTGTGATTTCATCTCTCATCCCCCTCGGAATAGAAAAAAAGCCAGAACCTTTTTCAAAGCTCTGGCTTTTTTCTTACACCTCAAACAGCAAAGCTGTTATTTTGTTTCACGGTGTAACGTAGATTTTTTATCACGTGGGCAATATTTTTTAAATTCAACGCGGTCTGGATTGTTGCGTTTGTTCTTTTTAGAAATATAGTTACGCTCACCACATTCAGTGCAAGCCAAAGTAATATTAACGCGCATTATTTTCCCTCCAAACTAAAATCATTTACTTATTCAGACTTATATATAATACCACTATAATGGACGGAATGCTAGGCTGTTTTTCAATGAATTGCTGAATTATTGAAGATACGCTCATAAAGCTGCAAATATGATGACATAATGAGTCGGGGGTGGTGGAGCTTGAACACTTGTTGTCTGCCAGCTTCTTTTATCCGGCGGGCTTTTTCCCGGTCTTTTAAAAAACTGTCCAGCAGATCAGCAGCTTCCTGTACGAGCGTAAAATCAGCGATGATTGCCGTTTTGTCATGAACCGCATAATCACAAAAACCACCTGACTGAGAAACGACAGTCAGCACACCTTGTTCCATGCTTTCTTGCGCGGCAAGCCCAAACGGTTCATAAGAACTAGGGAAAACAGCCATTTCACAGTGAGACAGTAACGTTCTGATATCTTTCCTATTTAGAAACGGCAGAAACATGACGCGATCCTTCAGGTTATATGCCGCAGCCAATTTCTCATAGCAGGACAGAGACGGCCCCTCCCCAGCCAGCACTAGATAGAGGTCAGGCTGACGCTGCTTCAAGATGGCAAACACCTTTAACAGCTGCGATAATCCTTTTTCCGGAACAAACCTTCCATATGAAAAGAGGAATCTTCTATTCATGCTTCTCGGGATTTTCCCCTTCTCTTCCTCCATAGATGCAGGGCTTGGGATAACGGTTATTTTCTTATGTGCCGCCTTATCAAGAGACCGCTTCATAAATGTGCTTAATACGATCAATGCATCAGCGGATTCTATAAGGAGCCGTTCGGTCATGAGCCTGTATGGGTGTGGGGCTTCTCGGCACACCTTCTTCCTTTCGCTTTCAAGACCGTGGATTGTCGCAGCAAGCGGAAGGCCAAGCCGTTGTTTCAAATACTGGGCGGCAGGGGCAGTTGTGTCATCATGGGCATGAATCAGATCAAAGCGTTTATTGTGTGATAACACATGGCGAACCATTGTAAAGTTAGCATCAGCTATGTAATCTTCAAACTTCGCATACGAAAACAGCTGCCCGCTCGGAGTAAAAACCGTAATGTTGATATGAGGGTTTAAATAGGAAATGAGGCGGTTTAAATGGACACCGAGCCCGCTTTTCGGCTCATCGGGATGTTCGGGTGAAAGCATGAGAATGTTCACCGTTCTTTTTCCCCTCTCCCATAACAGGTGTATGCAGAAAATTGCGCCTCCCACCTGGTGTGCGCTTCTTCAATCTGAAAACTGTTTATATGACGAATCCCATTTTCATCAAGATAGATGTCGTCTGTACCGGCAAGCTTGAGAGAGACATTCATTGAATTCACAATTCTGTATTCAGCCCGATATACAGCATCACCAGCCGCCTGTCTAATCGTCCATTCTCCTTTATCATACGTTGTGCGTTTTGTCCTGACAGCTTCAATGTCTTTTCTTTTGATGACAATGCGCAATTCTTTTATCATATCCTGCGTTTTTTCGAAAAGGACCGCTTCAGCCAGCCGCATTGTTTCTTCTGAGATTTCCCAGCTTACGGTCAAGGTGTGAGCGTTTTGAATGATTATGTCGAATGTGTCCCTAAAAAAGGAAAGCTTATGTCGTATATTATAGGGAAATGGGTGTTTATCCATGGACTCCTAACATTCTCCTTTCCAATCGTTCACTTCGTGTTCCTATTAAACCATTACATGAAGAAGAAGCGAAGAAAGATTTCTCGACAAAATCTCGTTTTTTTCGCGAATTCCTTTAGAAACTATTGGTTTTATGGTATAAAAAAGAAGGATAAAAAAAGAATAGAAGGTGATGAAACGTGGAAATTGCTATTATTGCGTTGTTTATCGTCAGTATAGCGCTAATTGCATTCTCATATTCTCAAAGAGACCCGATGAAAGATGTAGAACAGGAGCTCGAAACACTGCAGCTTTCTGCGATGCAGGAAATTTACAAGCTCAAAAAGAAAATGACAGTGCTTGAGGAAGAATTACTGGAAACAAACCTTGTCATTCGCAAATCAAAGCAGAACGACATCAATCAAAAAATCGCTAAACAAATACTTTCTAAATATAATAACGGTATGTCAGCTGAAGCGATTGCTAAAGCTGAACATGTATCAGTGGAAGACGTGAATACGATTATCAAAGATAATGAGAAGGTGCTCGTATGACAAAACGGGGCATTCAGGCATTTGCTGGCGGCATCATTTTAGCGACAGCCGTTCTTGCAGCTGTTTTTTATCTGACTGACGAAGACCAGGCCGCTGCTGTAAAAGATAATAAAACAGTAACCGAACAAGACGTGAACAATTATCTTGATTCTAAAAAATTGGTTTCTGTCAACCGTGATGAATATCAAAAACTTCTCGATTCAAAAGAGAAATCCTTAAACAATGACAGCGGCTCAGACACGAAATCAGACAAAGTCAAAACCTACAAGCTCACCATTAAAGACGGCATGAGCACGGCGGATGTATCTGCTATTCTTGAAAAAGAGGGCATTATCTCTTCGGCTCAAGACTTTAATGACTATGTCATTGATGCCGGCTATCACAAAGAAATTCGTGCCGGCGAGTTTAAAGTAAAATCAGACATGAGTTTCAAAAAGATCGTAAAAACGTTAACACGATAAAAAAACAGGCTGACTCAGCCTGTTTTTTTCATCCAAACTTTCCTGAAATGTAATCGAGCGTTCTTTGGTCCTTCGGGTTAGAGAACATTTTATTCGTATTGTCGCATTCAACAAGCTCGCCCATGTAGAAAAAGGCGGTTTGATCAGAAACCCTTGCTGCCTGCTGCATGTTATGCGTGACAATGACAATTGTATATTTATCTTTCAGCTCTAGAATGAGTTCTTCAATTTTTCTCGTTGAGATTGGATCTAGTGCAGATGTCGGTTCATCCATCAGCAAAATATCAGGATTGGTCGCAAGTGCTCTGGCGATGCAAAGACGCTGCTGCTGGCCCCCTGACAGCGAAAGAGCGGACGTATGCAATCGATCCTTCACCTCATCCCATAACGCCACGTCTTTTAATGACTTTTCCACAATTTCCTGAAGCTTCTTCTTATTTTTGGTGCCGTGGACTCTCGGTCCGTAAGCCACATTATCAAAAATAGATTGCGGAAACGGATTCCCTTTTTGGAATACCATGCCGATATTTTTTCGCAAATCCACGATGTCCACTTTATCCTTTAAAATGTTGCTGCCATTATAGTTCAGCTCACCTGCAAGCTTTACATTCGGCGTCATTTGAATCATTAAATTCAATGTCTTGATAAAGGTCGATTTCCCGCATCCGGATGGTCCGATAATCGCCGTAACCTCATTTTCATAAATGCTCAAATTGATATTTTTTAAAGCATGATGCTGCCCATACCATAAGTTCATTCCATTGACTTGATATACTTCCTGTTTCATTACAGCTTCGGTAGCAATACTCATTGCCGCCCTCCTATCCGAATTTCCCGTTAATATAATCCTCTGTCTTTTGCTTTTTCGGACTCGTGAAAATCTGTTCGGTCTGTCCGTATTCTACAAGCTCGCCGTTTAAAAAGAATGCCGTCCGGTCAGAAACCCGCAGAGCCTGCTGCATATTGTGCGTGACAATAATAATTGAGTATTCTCTTTTCAATCCTGTAATTAATTCCTCTATTTTTGCATTTGAAATCGGATCAAGCGCTGAAGCTGGTTCATCAAGCAGAAGAACAGCCGGCTTCATCGCAAGCGTTCTCGCGATGCATAAACGCTGCTGCTGGCCGCCGGATAACGAGAGTGCGGATGAATGTAAACGATCCTTCACCTCATCCCAGAGCGCTGCTTTTGTTAAACTTTCTTCCACAATTTCATCTAAAACAGCTTTATTCCGCTCTCCGGCATATTTCAATGCATGTGTGATATTCGCATAGATCGATTTCGGAAATGGATTTGGTTTTTGGAAAACCATTCCGATTTCTCTTCTCAAGCTGACAACGTTAATATTGCCGCCCAATATATTTAATCCCTCATAAAGGATTTCACCTTCCGCTCTTGCAGATGGAATTAAATCGTTCATTCGGTTAATATTTCTCAAAAAAGTAGATTTTCCGCATCCCGACGGCCCAATTAAAGCAGTCACCGCATTTTTTTCAATATCCATGTTTACATGATGAACGGCTTGTTTATTTCCGTAATAAATGGACAGATCTTTGACCTCAAGCACGTGGTTCTGCTTCGGAACAATAACAGCTCGCTCAGGTTTTTCTTTTACCATTTGTTCAGACATGTTTTTCGCCTCTTTCCGTTCTAATTTGCCGTAAGCTTTTTGTAGATCATCGTGCCAAGCCATCTCGCCGCGAGATTAAACACAAGAACAGAAATCACCAGCACGGCAGAACCACCGTTGGCAATCGCTTCAGCATCCGGAATCATTCCTTGTGTATTGACGTTCCAAATGTGGACCGCAAGTGTTTCAGCGGGCCTGAAAATATTAAGCGGTGATGTTTCCGAAAACGGGTTCCACTCCGTAAAATTAAGACGCGGTGTTGTCAGGCCTGCCGTAAATAATAATGCGGCCGCTTCCCCGAACACCCTTCCTGACGCTAAAATTGCTCCTGTGATGATAGAAGGAATCGCACTTGGAATTAAAACTGTTTTTACGGTATGCCAGCGTGATACACCTAAAGCGAGAGAGGCTTCCTTCAGATCTTTAGGGACTGAACGGATCGCGTCTTCTGTCACACGCACCATGACAGGAAGGTTAAAAACAGTTAACGCAAGCGCTCCGCCTATGATCGTATAACCCCAGCCTGTTAAGTTGACAAACATCAATAATCCAAACATCCCAATGACAATAGACGGAAGAGATGAAAGCACCTCTATACATGTTCTAATGAAGTCAGTTACTTTGTTATTAGGCGCGTATTCAGCCATGAAGACTCCGCCGCCCACACCGAGCGGGATTGTAATCAGCATTGTAATAAACAAAATATAAAAGGAGTTAAACAGCTGATCTCGTATGCCTCCTCCAGCTGCAATGGCGCTCGACTTTGTTGTAATAAATTGAAAACTGAGCTGAGAAACACCGTTTATAATAATATAGGAAAACAAACCTACTAAAATGGCAGCGATAATGGCTGCACACAAACCAAACATTCCGGTCGCCAGTTTATCTGTTATTTTGCGGTTCATTACACTTTCCTCCTAGATGACAAGTAGCGAATAAGCAGGATGAACAAGAATGACATCACCAGAAGCACAAGCCCCATTGACCACAGCGTATTGTTTTCAACACTTCCGTATGTGGTGTGGCCCATATTCAGCGTGATGATCGTTGTCAGCGTTCCCGCAGTGTCAAACGGGCTTTCCGGCAATACTCTTGTATTTCCAATGACCATCTGAACAGCCAAAGCTTCACCGAACGCCCGAGCCATGCCTAACACAACAGCTGTCATCAATGTTGGAAAAGCTGCAGGCACAAGTACTTTTCTGATCGTCTGCCATCTTGTGGCACCAAGCGCGTAAGAACCCTCTCGTAAACTCTTCGGAAGAGAAGCCATTGCATCAGCAGAAATCGATGTGATCGTCGGCAGAATCATGACGGAAAGGACAATCGTTCCCGCCAATAAACTGTGCCCTGTTCCGCTCGATTTGAACTGGGCGATAAACGGCACCAATACTGTAAGACCTATGAATCCATAAACAACAGATGGAATACCGACTAAAAGCTCAATCACCGGCTGCAGCACTTTCTTTCCCCAATTCGGGGCAATCTCTGTCATAAAAATCGCACCTGCAATGCCAAGCGGCGCAGCGATTAGAGCAGAAAGAATCGTTACTGCAAATGAGCCAAAAATAAATGGCAGCACTCCGTATTTCGGATCACTATCTGTAGGATTCCAATTTAAGCTCGTTAAGAATTCAATTGGGCTTACACCATTTACAAGAAAAGATTGCAGCCCCTTAACGCCGAGGAAAATGGTAATCGCAACAGATGCCGCAATCATAATCAGTGCACAAGCTGTGACTATCATTCTTCCCCGAACTTCATCCAATTGCCGATTTTGCCTAGAGCTGATTAAGCGCTCGCTCACAGACATATTTTCTCTATTGTTTATCATTGTTTTACACTCCTATGAATGTGTTAAGAGGAGAAACGGTTGTCCCCGCACTCCTCTTTTTATTAAGATCAGCTTTGCTTCCCGTTGGCATCACGTGTCACTTTCATATCAGTAACCGGAATGTAGCCTTGGTCAGTAACAATGCTTTTTTGAATGTCTTCACTCTTTAGATAATCAAGAAATTCTTTAGCTAAACCTGTCGCTTCACCTTTTGTATAAGAATGTTGATAAGCCCAGATCGGATACTCGCCAGTTGCTACATTTTTCGCTTCAGGTTTAACACCGTCAATAGATAGAGCAGTTACTTTGTCATCTGTTAAATATGAGAATGCAAGATATCCAATCGCTCCCGGAGTATCAGCAATGATCTTTTTCACCGTGTTGGAGGAATCTTCAGTAATGCCTTCTGCAGGCTCCGCTCCGTCAAGCGCATATTTCACAAATGTAGCACGTGTGCCGGAAGAATCAGGGCGGTTTACAAGTGTAATCTTTTGGTCTTTGCCGCCGAGCTCTTTCCAGTTTTTGATTTTGCCAGTGAAGATTTTTTTCAATTCATCTTTTGAAATATCCTTTACACCAGCATCAGGGTTTACAGCTGCTGCCATACCAACTACAGCGACTTGATGATCGACAAGCGCTTTTGCATCGATGCCTTCTTTTTCTTCAGCAAAAACGTCTGAATTCCCGATCTGAACAGCTCCTTCAGAGACTTGAGAAAGCCCTGTTCCAGAACCGCCAGCTTGTACCTGTATATCAGCATCAGGGTTTTCTTCCATAAATTTTTCCGCGGCTGCAAGTACTAGTGGCTGCATTGCCGATGAACCAGAAATGGTTAAAGAACCTGATGCCTTTTCTTCTCCTTTTGCAGAATCGCTATTCGATTTTTTACTTTCTCCTGCATTTCCGCATGCAGCTGCAATCATCATAAAAGCAGCCATCAGAAGCATAAGCACCAATTTGTTTTTTTTCATTTCCTGAATTCCCCCTGCGTATAATGTGTAATTTGTCCTACACGTATAGAGTAAAGGTTCTATGTAAAAAGGGTTTGAACCGAATGTTAAGGTTTTGTAAATCAGTGCGTTTTTTGTATAAAAAAAACGCCCACATCATGTGAGCGTTTTTTTTTAGTTATCAGAAGACGTTGTGTTTTCTGCATTTTCTTCAATTTTGTCTTTATTCTTTTGCTGAGTACCTTCTTTGTCCTGCTTCGATTTCAGCTCAAAATATTTATCCATTACTTCCCTGCCGATTTCGTTTGTAATTGAGTATCTTTGATTGTAATCAATGTAAGTCCAAGGAACTACGACAGAAATAGCAATCTCAGGATTGTCAGCTGGTGCATAAGCCACAAGCGTCGTATTATAAGTGTCTGTTCCTGTTTTTGATTTATCCGGTCCGTCGTAAAATGATTGGGCTGTTCCTGTTTTTGCAGCTGGTTTATACGATGCTGAAGCCAGTTGACCTGCAGCTGTCCCTTTAGTGGCAACCCGTCTAAAACCGGCTTGGACCTCTTCAATATAGCTACTCTTCATATCGACTTTATTCAATACTTCAGGCTGAACAGAATCAACGACTGCGCCGATCCCTTTTTTCGCATTTGAATCTCTGACTTCCTTTACAAGCTGAGGCTTCATGCGGTAGCCACCATTTGCTATGGTGGAGACATATTGAGCCAATTCCAGCGGTGTATAAGTATCATACTGTCCAATGGCGAAATCAAGCAAGAAACCAGATAATCTGCTTGTACCTTTATATCCCGTCATTTCATTTGGTAGATCAATTCCTGTTTTTACTCCTAATCCAAATTGACTGAAATAATTTCTGAAGGTATCAAATGCAGAAGTATCCAAAGGCAATGCTTGGTGAGGTTTATATTCACCTTTACCAACTGCAATTGCTGTTTTAAACATAAAAACGTTTGATGACTTCTCTAATGCAGTTTGAATACCAACCGGCCCTAAGTTTTGCCAAGATTTTTTCCCTCTTTTATCCTGGCCGATATACAATGGTTCATCCTTAAATACAGTATTCAAATTAATCGCTCCAGTTTGAAGACCGGTCAAAACGGTTGCACCTTTTACAGCTGATCCCATAGCGTAGGATGAAGTCATGGCTCCTAATGCATAATCATCAAACTTATAGGCTCCATTTTCTCGTTTAATCTGCTTCCCTGCCATTGTCAGCACTTCGCCGTTTCTAGGGTCCATCATGACAACGAATGCACGATCCAACAATTCGGTACTAGGTCTTGCTTTAGCAGCTTTAAGTTTTTTCTCAATAATTTTTTCCACTGATTTTTGCAAATCAATATCAATTGTTAGTACAAGATCTTTCCCGGCTTTGCCTTCAGATACCGTTTTTGTTCCCGTGACATTGCCTTTTGAATCTGTGATATTTTCGACTTTTGCTTTTTGGCCCTGCAGAAGGCTTTCATATTGGTATTCCAGATAGCTTTTTCCGACCCTGTCATTTCGGCTGTAGCCAAGCGACAGATAATGGTCGAGCAAGTTGGACGGCAATCCTTCATTAGAGCTGGAAACACTTCCGAGCACTGAGCGAAGAAGGTTTTTATAAGGATATTCACGTTCCCAATCGGACGTGACATCAACACCTGGCAGTTCGTCTAAATGTTCACTTACCACTGCCATTTCCTTCGCTGATACATCTTCGTTTTTGATATATTGAGGGGTCAATGCATAGCCCGAATCCATCTGTCTTTTGATAGCAAGGATCTGCATATCTTTATCCGTCAATTCATTCAGCTGCTTATCAGTAATCCGTTTTAGCTGAAGCTGGTATAAATCGTCATCGGATATTTTTTTGTCTTCAACCTGCTGTCTTTCTTTAGAGCTAATGAGCTTTTTCGCTTCTTTCGGTCTAGTCAAAATCCAATAATCTTTTTTATCCCGTTCTGTTACTTTTTTTGTATCGACTTTGATCATGTCAGACAGCTTTTTTGCGATCTTTAAGCGCTGTTCTTGCGTGGTCGATTTAGATCTCGTGTATGTGATTGCATTTAAAGCCTTATTTGTCACAATGGCATTAAAGTTTCGATCATAAATTTTCCCGCGTGGTACCGCTGAGCTGACTTCACTTTGTTCCTGCTTATTCGCTTGGTTTTTGTAATCATCACCTTGCACGATCTGCTTGATGCCCAGTTCCACAATAATCCAGGTAAATATAACAAAGGCAGCTAAAAATAAAATATTCAGCCGGATCGGAAGCGACTTCTTTTTCTCTTTATGATTTTGCTTTTTTGGTTTATTTCTCCTCATAACATCACCTTTTCTATTTACAGAAAGAAAAGACACTCAAGTAAGAGTGCCAGTTTTCATTTTAAAGGTTTTTTCGACTTTTTTCTACAGATAACCCCTTTTTGGCAAAAAAATTATCTCTCGCCTTTTAAAAGGGTCGGTTCTGTTACCCGTTTTTGGCCGTCTTCTTCCATGGTTTCATTTTCCCCTTCTTTCTCCTTAAAACGAATATCCTTGACAAAGTAATAAATCAAAGGATGTCCTATACCCAATATCGCAAGTGACAAAGGAATTCCCACATCCTCTTTCAGAAGGGCCACAATCAGGAGAAAGCACAAAATGGAAACAATTCTGCCGGCGTTCAAGAACATTTCTCTAAGCACGATATATTCAATTCTTGCTTTTCTGGCATGCCTCGCGCGCCCTATCACATCATATGTAAGTGATACATATGGCACAAGCAACAGAGGATAGCCGATGGCAATAAAAACGCCGTACGTTAATAATGTCGAAAAGCTCATATGGAACAGAATCAAAAACAGCGCGCCATACAAAATAAGTCCGCCCAGCAAAATCGATTTTTTTCTCGCCTTTTTCTTAATCAGCCTGGATGCAAAGTAGTAGGCAAAGAAGGAAACAGCTGAATTGACAAGACCGAATGTACCGAGAGCAAGCTCGCTGTTTGTCTCAATAAATACAAACACACTGATTAAAAAGACAAAAATCCCTTCTCTCAAACCCTGAAAAAAATGCGCATTCGTGATTCTCCGCCAATTCATATTGCTATGGCGCTCTCCAAATACTTTGCTCAGCATAAAACGGCCCTTTGATTCTCTCCGTTTTAAGAAAAAGCTCATCACGACAGCCAGGGCAAATAAACTGAGGGAGAGACTGAAAATCACTGTATAACCCGTATTATTTTCAAGCCTTGAGATCACGAATCCGGCTACAATCGGGCCGATCATTCCTGCAGAGGAAGACAGAATGCCCATAAACCCGTTGAAAAAGTCTCGTGTATCCGGCTCTGTTATTTCAAAGGTCAGCACGTTAAACGCTAGCCAATAAAAGCCATAGCCAACTCCGAGCACCGCGCCGATTAGCACGAGGCGGCTGGCCGCCGTTTCTCCGGCTAAAAGCACACTTAAATAAAAGGCAGCTAAAAAAATGACGCCGAACCTTAAAATGAATACCCTGTCTATTTTTTTGGCTAACCGTCCAGCCAAATAAAAGGTTATCGGCTGCATTGTCACAATGGATAAATTATATATCGCCAAATCAATAAATTTCCCTGACTGCTTCCAAAGATACACATTAACAAATGTATTGGACAGTGCAATTCCCAGCGAGTAAAGCCCGCCAATGGTCAGCAGAAAGAGTAAGCCTTTGTTTACGTCTACATCGCCTATCACTTTTTTTAGTTTGCTCATTACTGACTCCCCTTTACTATCCCTTAGTCTGTCTCACTCAAACCGAGATATGTAAAAAGAAGACATAAAAAAACAAGGTCCCATAATGAGGACCTTGTTTGTGCCATTATTTTGCTTCGCTGTATAGACGAGCCACTTCGTCCCAGTTTACAACATTCCAGAAAGCTGAAATGTAATCAGGACGGCGGTTTTGATAGTTAAGGTAGTAAGCATGCTCCCAAACGTCAAGACCTAAGATAGGCGTTTTGCCTTCTGAAAGCGGAGAATCTTGGTTTGGCGTGCTTGTGATTTCAAGTTTACCGTTGTTCACAACAAGCCATGCCCAGCCAGAACCGAAGCGTCCAGCTGCTGCTGCTGCGAATTGCTCTTTGAATTTGTCAAAGCTTCCAAATACACTGTTAATCTCTTCAGCAAGCGCGCCAGTCGGTTCGCCTCCGCCGTTTGGAGATAAAAGTGTCCAGAATAATTTGTGGTTCGCGTGTCCGCCGCCGTTGTTGCGGACTGCAGTGCGGATGTTTTCAGGAACAGAATCAAGATCTGCAACAAGCTCTTCAACTGATTTGTTGGCAAGAGCAGTGTTTCCTTCAACCGCTTTGTTTAAATTTGTCACGTATGTGTTGTGGTGTTTCGTATGGTGAATAGTCATAGTTTCCTTGTCGATATGCGGTTCTAAAGCATCGTACGCATAAGGTAATTCTGGAAGTTCGTAAGCCATGATAATTCCTCCTTAGTATATATGTACTGAAATGCCGCTTCACAGCGAGCCTTTCTTCATTCAATGTAACAAAAGAATGCTTTGTAATCAATGAAAAAGCTCACGATTTGGCTCATTTCAGCGGACATATTTCACTTTAACCGATAATCTGCCCCATTAAACCTGCCGCCAGCATTTCTTATAGGACCGTCCATAAAAAGTAACCGATCATCAAAAGCTGTATGATGCCCTTTGCAATAACCCCTGTTAAAAAACCAATGAGTGAGCCGAGGCCAATTTTAAACGCTGACTTTAAGTCCTTCTGATGGACGATAAGTTCTGCGCAAACAGCCCCGATAAACGGCCCCAATATGATCCCTGCAACCGGAATGACAAAAGGCCCGATTAATAAACCGATCGTGCTTCCCCATATGGCAGCTTTGCTTCCTCCGAACCTTTTTACTCCAAGCAGATTCGACACGTAATCTGCTGCGAATAATACTGCGGCAAAAACTGCCTCAACAAGCCAGAACATATAAGAATACGGACTGAATGAAAATAAAAATCCGTACAATACAAATCCGGCAACAATAAATACTACGCTAGGAATAACAGGATACACCAGCCCGATAAAGGCAATGATAAAAACCGCTGCAATCAACAGCCAATACAACATATCCATAGCTTCCATCCTCCCATTTTACTCTGTCTTCTTCATGTCTTCCTTGTATTCACACGCATGCAACGATACAATAAGCAACATATATTAGTTTAGCTAGGAAGTGAAGATAGTGAATGTGTTTCAGCTTTTCATTAAAAGTACATACTCTCCCCGTGATATTGCAAAAACAAGATTTCAAGGAATCGGAAAAGCGATTCTTTATGTATTTTTGCTCTCTGTCCTGTTTGCAATCCCTACCGCTTATTATGTAAGTACAGGGACCGTAAAATCAATGAACGGCTTTAAAACTGTTTTAAACAAAGATTTCCCTGATTTCACAATTTCAAACGGCAAACTTCAAACGGATGAGAAAAAAGCCACGGAATCTCAGGCAAATGGTTTCGTTATCGTGTTCGATCCGACAGACTCCTATGGCACTGAACAAATTGAAGCAAAGCAAAACGCAATCGGCATCCTTCAGAACAAATTTGTTTTGGCCATTGACGGACAAGCCCAAGAAATGTCTTACTCAATGATGCCGTCAGAGTTACAGAAAAAAGATGTCATTGCAGGTTTAAACCAAAATAAAGCGATGATTGTAACTGTTCTCTCAGCTCTTATTTTTCTCGTAACAGCAGCGGGAAAATTTATTGAAGTATCGTTTTTAGCGCTTATCGGGTTAATCATTAAGAATTCGCAGAAAAAACATTTATCCTATCATCAGCTCTGGAAGCTTTCTGCTTATTCCATCACACTTTCAACTGTATTCTTTACAATCATGCGGGCACTAGAAGCAACCGTACCAAGTGAATTTTTGCTGAACTGGTTTGTCAATTTTGTCATCCTGTTTCTCGTTTTAAAAGAGATTCCGTCCAAAAAAGTAATTAATAAAAGTTAAATTATATTTATTTTTATCCTTTAAGTAGAGAGTGTGAAAGCATTTGCATTAACTTTTTACTTAAGGGATATTTAATAAAATGTATAGAGCTTAAACAGATACATTTATAAAAAAAGCTCTACAATTACTCAAGAACAAGCTCTGGACAATAATATCAGAAGTAGTAAGATGTAACATGAAAGAAGTTCTTAACAGCATTTGACATATGTTTTTAACAAAATAAGAATAATGTTAAATTTTAACTAATAGACTAGTTAAAATCATATGGCAAAATATTTTGCATCCTTTCACAACATATTTACATAAGATAGTTGCTATTTAAAAAGCCAGGTACCAATAGGGCACCTAGCTTTCAGAATTAAATCATCAACAAGTTAGAATTATCTTCTTTCCTTCTATTCTCATTATTGAACTGTTATCTTTTTTGTGGGTTTATGTATACAAATGCAGCTCCCTTAGCTTTCCCCTTATATACTGATAAACCTACTGCCCAAGGTGTTCCTGTCGGTTTTGGTAATTTACTGAAGTAAAACTTTTTGGTTGGAGTTCTACTTGAAAAGTACCCTGAATATTGCGGGCCAATGTCCCCACCCTCAACTATAGATACACCAAAGCTCTTATAATTTAGTTTACCGCATTTTCCATTTGTTTCGGCGTAAGCATCAATAGATGTTGCACTCTTAGTATATGTATAAGCATCTGTAATAACTCTTATTTTACAACCAGAAATACCACTTACCGGTTGCCAACCACTGCTTGCAGCCTCTGCTTTTTCTTTAGGTGCAACTACCAAAGTTAACATTAGTAGCAAAATTAAAAACACAGAAAATTTTCCTTGCTTCATTTTGTAGATCCTCCTTTAAACTATTACATAATTATCCTAACAGATCCATTGTTCATTGTAAATAATGGAATACGAGTTTTATATTATAAAAGCCTCTTTTTGATCTAATTTTGCACTATTTTCTATTTTCTATCTGAAGTTAATGTTTAGTCGAAGAAATCCTGTCAAAAAAGCGCCTGTATAAAAACCGAGCATTCGCAGTCTCTTTTCTTTTGTCATGAATCGAAATGGACAAGCATACTATGGTATAAAATTTCGTATGCGGGAGGAAAAGCGATGAAGCGTCTCACCTTAGTATGCAGCATTGTTTTTATACTTTTTATTCTTTTTTATGACCTTAAAATTGGAACCATACCCATTCAGGACCTCCCTGTCTATGAAGCATCAGCAAAAACGGCTGTACAAGAACCGGCTTATAAAACGGTGAAGGTAAAGCCGGGTGATACGGTTATGTCGATAGTCGGATCAGCAGGTTCTCCGGATGACATTGTAAAGGATTTTGAAGCACTGAATCCAAATGTGAAAGCTAACGCCATTCAAGCCGGAACAGCGTATAAATTCCCGGTCTACCCTTAATTTAACGTTAATTTCTTGTCAGTTCGGCGAAGACACTGTTACAATGTAATTTGTAAAATAAATTCACATAAACCATACTAGAATTGTTATATCTAGAAGCGGCAACTACAATTAAGGAGCGATTGCAAGTGAGTGAAATCACACATCGTACAAAAACGCGTCCCGTCAAAGTGGGACCTTTAACAATAGGCGGCAACAATGAAGTTGTCATCCAAAGCATGACAACAACAAAAACACATGATGTAGAAGCAACGGTTGCGGAAATTAACCGTTTGGCTGAAGCCGGATGCCAAATCGTTCGGGTAGCATGTCCGGATGAACGGGCGGCAAACGCCATTGCGGATATTAAAAAGCGCATTTCCATTCCTCTCGTTGTTGACATACATTTCGATTATAAACTTGCGTTGAAAGCCATTGAAGGCGGCGCAGATAAAATCCGAATCAACCCCGGCAATATCGGCCGGCGCGAAAAAGTTGAAGCGGTTGTTAAAGCGGCCAAAGACAAAGGCATTCCGATCAGAATCGGAGTAAACGCCGGTTCATTGGAAAAACGGATTTTAGAAAAATACGGTTATCCGACTGCCGATGGAATGGTAGAAAGCGCACTTCATCACATTAAAATTCTTGAGGATCTTGATTTTCACGATATTATTGTCAGCATGAAGGCCTCTGACGTGAACCTTGCAATCGAGGCTTATGAAAAAGCAGCGAAAGCGTTTGACTACCCGCTTCACCTCGGGATCACCGAGTCAGGAACACTGTTTGCCGGCACAGTAAAGAGCGCAGCAGGACTCGGCGCCATTTTAAGCAAAGGCATCGGGAACACCATGCGCATTTCACTAAGCGCAGACCCTGTAGAAGAGGTAAAAGTAGCAAGGGAGCTTCTGAAATCTTTCGGCTTAGCCTCCAATGCTGCCACGCTCATCTCATGCCCGACTTGCGGCCGTATTGAGATTGATCTAATCAGCATTGCCAATGAAGTGGAAGAGTATATTTCTAAGATAAAAGCGCCGATTAAAGTTGCTGTTCTCGGCTGCGCTGTAAACGGACCTGGTGAAGCGAGAGAAGCTGATATCGGAATCGCCGGCGCACGCGGTGAAGGGCTGCTGTTCCGGAAAGGGAAAATTGTCCGTAAGGTTCCAGAGGAAACGATGGTAGAAGAACTCAAAAAAGAAATTGACATTCTTGCTGAGGAACACTACGCAAAACTTGAAGCTGAAAAAGCAAAATTAAAAGAAGAAACACAAAAAGCTTGACGGGAACCCGTCAAGCTTTTTTGTGTTAGAAAAATGGAATAATAAATATTCCAAGCACTAATGAAACGACACCGATACCCATTGCCCAGGCTCCAAGGCCTTGAGCACCTCTTCTTCTTGCGATATAGCCGACAATAATACCAGCAGCTCCCAATAAAACAGGCAGTACAAACAATGAAATGATGGACAAGGCTAAAGCGATGTACCCTATTCCCCGTCCTTCATTGACATTGCCGCCGCTGCGATCATTGTCTTGGTCATTGCTGCGGTCAGCAGCACGATAAGGCTCTGCGATTTCAGCAGCTGTTTCCTCAAAAAAACCGTCATTGTCGCGGGTAATATTTGTCCCTTCAGATCCATGATCAACATAGTAACTGTTGTTATCACGCTTTTCGTAATCGTTTGCCACCTTCAATTCCCCCTTCTGTTTTATTAAAGGAGCTTTTATAGTTTGATCCATTTTGCCTGATTCATGTTTGCTAAACTTTTCTGTTAATGTCAATTGTTTATGTTACACTTGAAGGGATGAAACTGAAGGAGTGTGGGCATGTTACGCTTAGGAATAGATATTGACGGCACAATCACGGCTCAGGATACATTCGTCCCTTATTTGAACCGTTCGTTTAATCTTTCCATTTCATTAAACGATATGACGGATTATGATTTAACAAAGCTGTTAAACATTACCCAGGAAGAATTTTGGGATTGGATGAATCAAAATGAAGCGATCATATATAAGGAAGCATTGCTTGCACAGCATGCGAAACAGTCTCTCGATCTTCTCAAAGAGGAGCACAAGCTTATTTATATTACAGCGAGACGGACTCATTTAACTGATATTACTTATGAATGGTTTGACAGACAAAACATTCATTATGACCACATCGAACTTGTTGGGGGTCATCACAAAGTTGAAGCGGTCAAGAATCATAACATCGACCTGTTTTTTGAGGATCATCACGGGAACGCCATGATGATTGCGAAAGAAGCCGGGATACCGGTGATTTTGTTCAATTCCCCTTATAATCAGCTTCCGATTGATTCAAACATCATCAGAGTAAACAACTGGCTAGAAGCCGTTCAATGGATGAACAACAACAAGCATCACTTAATACGCGTCAATAACTGAAAAAGGAGCCCAAACCGGGCCCCTTTTTCATATATACGCATTTTACGCAGTAGTGTTTTCTTGGTTTTCCGCTGTACAATCAGGGCATGTGCCATAAATCTCAAATTTATGCCCGCTGACCTGATAGCCATCCAAATCATCACAAAGCTTGTCCATCGGACATGATTCAATTTCCTTTGTTTTGCCGCAGGCAAGACAAATAAAATGATGGTGGTGATGGGTGAATGAACACTTAAATCGGAAGAGCTTTTCACCGGACAGCTCAGTTGTTTCCAAAATCCCAAGTTCTTCATATAAAGAAAGATTTCTGTAGATTGTATCAAAGCTTAAGCCTGGATAATCATCATTCAGTGCAGACAGTACGTTTTTAGCGGTAAGATATCTGTCTGAATCAGCAAAAAGCTGCAGCATATCCTCCCGTTTGTTTGTATATTTATATCCGTTTTCTTTTAATAGGTTCAGCGCTTCTTGGACGTTCATGAAGGGTCCCCCTTTTCGCTTTGCTTAAGAACGTATCACATGTATGAAAAAGAAAATGGCAGCTGTCTGTCCAGCAAGCCATTTTCTTTACTGCAGATAAAATTATACCCATAAAATGAATAAAAGTAAATGAAAGCCTAGTGGATTGCGTTTTTGAATTTTCCGCCTCTCGTTTCATGAGTATTCATAATTGTTATGAATGCATTTTGATCAACTTCAAACACGATCGATTTGAGCTTTGTCACTTCCAGCCTTGTGACAACCGCGTAAATTACGTCTTTTTCTTCGTCCGTATACCCGCCTTTCCCCTTCAGCTTCGTTGTGCCCCGACCGAGACGGTGCAAAATCGCGTCGGAAATCTCATCATACTGCTCAGACACAATAATGACAGCTTTTGTTTCATCAAGCCCTTGGATCACGGCATCAATCGTTTTCATCGCAATATAATAAGTCATGAATGAGTACATCGCTTGCTCAGGACCGAACACAAAAACTGCCCAAATGAAAATGAACACATTGATGAACATAACGAACTCACCTACAGAAAACGGGAGTTTTTTGGTCAGCAAAATACCGAGAATTTCTGTACCATCCATTGAACCTCCATTTCGAATAACAAGCCCGACGCCAAAGCCGAGTAAAAGACCTCCGAACACAGTAGCCAAAATAGGCTGGGTTGTAATGGCTTCTACATGGTGAAGTGAGGATTCAATAACGGCAAGCCCGACAATCCCTATAAACGTAGAGACTAGAAAGGTCTTACCGATATATTTATATCCGAAGATCATAAAAGGAATATTTAATATGACAACGAAAAAAGCGAAATTCAGAAAGGGGTTTGACATAAAGAGGTGGTCTAAAATAAGAGATACACCGATAATCCCGCCATCAATAAAATCATTGGGGATTAAAAATAATTCAATACTTACAGCCGCAGATGCAGCTCCTACCAGAATCATAAAGACCCTGAAAATAAAATGGGTAAATGTTTCTTTCTTATGTTGTTTTGTTGGGGTCATAAAATCTCCTTTCCTGCAATAACTATTTTAAATACATTATAAATCTATTTTACCATTAAACACTGACACATTTTACTGATTTGCCCATACATTAAGTCTGGAGGTGGAATGACCGATGATTTTATTTCAAAGAATTATTTTGCAGCGGCTTAATCAGGCTACTGCTGATGATTTGCTGAAGTACTCAAAACAATACGGAATCAGCTTAACAAGATCGCAGGCCGTTGAAGTAGCGAACCTGTTATACGGGAAAAATGTAAACATCTTTAATGAGAGTGAACGAATGCGGCTGCTGAAACAAGTAGAGACGATTACATCGAAAGAAACAGCTCAAACAGTTAATGAACTATTCAAACAATTTACAAGCTAAAAAATGGGGGTGTTATCCCCCATTTTTTATTGCTGTAAAATCTTTTCAAGCAATGTATCATCAAATTGTTTTTCTTTCAGCATTTCAATCTCAAAACGGTATGGCGGTTTTTTGTTCTTTTTATCTTCACCGACGTATGGTGTTTCAAGAATTTTTGGAATGTCTTTTAACTGCTCATGGTGAACAACATATTGCAGTGCGTCAAAACCTATTTCACCAAAGCCAATATTTTCATGGCGGTCTTTTCTCGCACCTTTGACATTTTTGCTGTCATTGATATGAAGCACTTTAATACGGTCAATGCCAATGATTTTATCGAACTCATTTAGCACTCCGTCAAAGTCTTCGACAATGTTATACCCGGCATCATGTGTATGGCACGTGTCAAAGCACACTGACAGCTGCTCATTGTGTGTAACGCCTTCGATAATCTGCGCAAGCTCCTCAAAGCTTCTGCCGCATTCTGATCCTTTTCCAGCCATTGTTTCTAATGCAATCTGGACATTTTGATTCGGATCAATCACTTCATTTAAGCCTTCAATAATTTTTTTGATGCCGGCTTCAGCTCCTGCCCCTACGTGAGCGCCAGGATGAAGGACAATTTGCTTCGCTCCGATGGCCGCTGTCCGTTCAATTTCTGAACGAAGAAAATCAACACCCAGCTCAAAAGTGGACGGATTTGTCGTGTTGCCAATATTAATAATATAAGGCGCGTGTACGATAATCTCGTCAATGCCGTTTTCTTGCATATGTGCCCGGCCTGCTTCTATATTTAAGTCTTCAATTTTCTTTCGGCGCGTATTTTGCGGTGCGCCTGTATAGATCATAAACGTATTCGCCCCATAAGAGACTGCTTCCTGGCTTGCAGCCAGAAGCATATGTTTTCCGCTCATAGAGACGTGTGAGCCTATTCTCAGCAACAGGTTCCCCTACTTTCTTTTCTTAGATTGGTTTCTTCTCTGTTTTTTCTTGATTTTCTCCATCTCATAGCTCATTTTCTTTTTATACCCAGGCTTAACCTTCTTCGGCTTTTTCACGAGACGATGAGCAATTTCATCCGCTTCATTCGGCGTTTTTTTACGTTTTTTGCGGCGCTGACGGTCATCGCCTTTTTTCCATTCGCCCTTTTCAAGCTCTAAGTACTCAAATTCGATGCCCATTTTTTCAAGTCTTACTAATGCATCCTCATCAGTAAGCTCATAAATGGTCATCGCTTGTCCTGATGAGCCGGCACGAGCCGTTCTGCCCACACGGTGAACATAGAAATCGAGATCATCCGGCAGCTCATAGTTGATAACATGGCTGACACCTTTAATATCAATACCTCTTGCGGCAAGGTCAGTTGCAATGATATATGTGAATTCCAAATCATTGATCTGCTTCATGACTTTTTTCCGCTCACGTGGTGTTAATCCGCCGTGCAGCAAGCCGATTTTCATGCCTTTGCCAGTCAGATACTGGGCAATATGGTCAGCCGTATTTTTCGTGTTGGCAAACACAATCCCCAGGTATGGATTCAGATGCGACATGATGTCAAAAAGGAGCTTGTCCTTGTCACGATGTTTCGAAGGAATGAGGATATGCTCGATTTTCGCAGCAGTCACCTGTTTTGGCTCCACATGGGCGTATTTCGGATTTTCCATGTATTTCTTCAAGAATGGTTTCAGCTTTTCCGGTATGGTCGCTGAGAACACAAGCATTTGCAGATCCTCAGGCATGCGGGAACCGATGTAATCTACATCTGCAAGGAATCCCATGTCCAGCATTAAATCCGCTTCATCAATAACAAGAGATTCCGCTTTATGAACACTTAACGCCTGTTCTTTGATTAAGTCAGCAATCCGTCCAGGTGTACCGACAACAAGATGCGGCTGTATTTTCAATTTATCAATTGATTTTTGTTTATCAGTGCCTCCGATAAAACATTTCGAGCGAATCTGACTTCCTTCTTCACCCTGCGTGATTTTAAGCGCTTCCTGATAAATCTGGTTGGCAAGCTCTCTTGTCGGAGCCGTAATGACTACCTGAACGACATCCTTAGCAGGATCGATTTTGTTTAATAAAGGCAGTAAATAAGCGTGAGTCTTTCCAGTACCCGTCTGAGACTGGCCGATGACGCTTTCTTTTTTTAACACTGCAGGAATCAGCCTTTTCTGGATATCAGTCGGTTCGTAAAAACCAAGGCGATGTACTGCATCTATAATAAATGGTTTCAATTCATAAAGTTCAAATTTCGTTTCTTTCATTTTTCCCAGCTCCTTAAAGCGGCACATTATGTGTCCATCATCACATTATACCCGATTTTGCTTAAAAACACCACGTTTGCAAGGCGTTTGTTTTATTCAGTTATGTAAAGCAAATACCGCAGCCCATGCATATTCTAATAGCAGAGAGAGCTGAAAGGAGGTACAAGTATGTTTTCACCGCAGCAGCCAATGAGAAATTACCCACAGCCCGGACCGCCCCGCCCCATGCCAAATCAGCGAATGATGGGCAGAAGACCGCCTAATATGCGAGGACCTTCATTTGGAGCACAGCAGCAAGGTTTTCAGCAAGCCGGACAATTTCTTCCTCAGGCAAATGCCGGAGCGAGAAATGGTGCAGGTGCAGGCGGAGGCTTAAAAGGAATGCTGTCAAGGTTCCTCCCCGGCGGAGGAGGCGCTGGCAGCGCCGGGGTTCCCGGAATTCCAGGAGCAGGTGCAGCAGCGAGCGGAGGTGCTGGCCTGCAAGGCATTCAAAATATTGCCAATCCTGCATCATTATCCAGTATGCTTGGAAATGTGCAAAAAGTACTCGGCATGGCGCAGCAAGTCACCCCTATGATCCAGCAGTACGGCCCATTAGTCCGCAATCTGCCAGCAATGATGAAGCTGTACAGCCAATTAAGTAAAAGTGATGATACTGAGACAGAGGCCAATGAGGAAAGTGAAAAACAATCCGTTTCAGAAGAATCATCAGAAAAAGAAAAAGAGACTGAAACAAAAACCTCAGATGGGAACAAAAAATCAAAACCAAAAAGTTCTTCTCTCCCAAAGAAATCTAAAACAACTGACAATAAAGAACAAGAATTAAAAACATCTGCCCCGAAGAAAAAGGAAGCTGCCTCTCCTGCTCCGAAAAGAACATCAGGCAGTTCAAAACCGAGATTATATATTTAACATTCTTTGATATCTTAAGTGAGATTGGCTATAATGAGATCAGAAGAATGCAAGAATAGAGCCGTTTGATTACGGCTTTTTATATTGCCTTTACTCACTTCAGTATTGGAGGACAACCGAAAATGGACGTAATTAAAATTTCACCGCGCGGCTATTGCTATGGTGTTGTTGATGCTATGGTCATTGCCAAAAATGCGTCGCTAGATAAAAGCTTGCCAAGACCCATCTATATACTCGGGATGATTGTTCATAATAAACACGTCACTGATGCGTTTGAAGAGGAAGGGATTTTTACATTGGACGGCTCTAACCGTCTGGACATCTTAAAGCAGGTTGACAAAGGAACTGTCATTTTCACTGCGCACGGTGTTTCTCCCGAAGTCAGAAGAATCGCAGAAGAAAAAGGGTTAGTCGCAATTGATGCTACATGTCCGGATGTGACAAAAACTCATAATCTAATCTTAGAGATGAAAGAAAAAGGATATCACGTGATCTATATCGGCAAAAAAGGGCATCCAGAGCCTGAGGGAGCCGTTGGCGTAGCGCCGGAGATCGTTCACTTAGTTGAAACAGAAGAAGATGTAAAGAACCTTGATATCCAATCTGAGAAGTTAATCGTGACGAATCAAACAACAATGTCTCAATGGGATGTTCACGACATTATGGAGCTTGTCAAAGAAAAATATCCTCATGTCGAATATCACCAAGAGATTTGCCTCGCTACTCAAGTGCGGCAGGAAGCTGTATCAGAGCAGGCAAAAAAAGCGGACTTAACAATCGTTGTCGGAGACCCGAAAAGCAACAATTCAAATAGGCTTGCTCAAGTGTCAGAGGAAATAGCCGGGACAAAAGCATACCGGATCGGCGACTTAAGCGAATTGAAGCTCGAATGGCTGAAAGGCGTTAATACCGTTGCAGTTACAGCGGGAGCTTCAACACCGACGCCGATCACAAAAGAAGTCATTCGCTTTTTAGAGCAGTTTGATCACGAAGATCCATCAACTTGGACAACTGAACATAATATACCGCTCAAAAAAATACTTCCAAAAGTAAAAGCAAAAAACTGAGGCTGTAAAAGCCTCAGTTTTTTTATAGAAATGTAAATGGATTTGTATCTGTTTCAGAAACAAAGATATTCACGCCAAACTTTTTATCATTACACATTGATGTAAGTTTTCTCGTGACGCCTTCTTTCATGATTTTTTCCGCGTAATGGCCCGGATCAACCACATTTAGGCCAAGCATCATCGCATCATGGGCCACATGGAAGTATAAATCTCCTGTGACGTAAACATCGGCTCCCTTTCGTTTTGCATGATGAATATACTTGTTTCCATCTCCGCCAAGAACAGCTACTTTTTTCACCATGCTGTCAGCATCCCCAACCATTCTGACACCATTGACGTCAAGCTTGTCTTTCACAAATAAAGCGAATTCCTTGAGCGTCATCTCATTTTTAAGGGTTCCGACACGGCCGAGCCCTTTTTCGGCGGGAGTCTGTTCGACAGGATAGATATCGTAAGCGACTTCTTCATATGGATGGCTTTTTATCATTGCATTGATAACAGCCTTTTCGACGCTTTTAGGAAATACAGTCTCAAGCCTTACTTCATGAACAAGCTCAAGCTCTCCCACTTCACCGATAAAAGGCTTAGCTCCGTCCAATGGCTTAAAGCTGCCGATTCCTTCAGATGAAAACGCGCAATGGCTGTATTCACCGATATGGCCGGCCCCCGCATTTCCGAGCGCGGCTCTGACCTGCTCTTCATATTCCTTCGGCACGTAAACTGCCAGCTTTTTCAGAGGATCCGTATAAGTAGGTGCCAGCACTTCCGTCTCACTCAGCTCTAATGCTTCAGCAAGCAAATCATTCACACCGCCGTCCGCAACGTCTAAATTTGTATGAGCTGCATAAACAGCAATATCATGCTTCAAACACTTTTCAATTAACCTTCCGGCAGGCTGATCTGTTGAAATATGCTTTAGCGACCGGAAAATTGGTGGATGGTGTGCAATAATCAAGTCAACCTCTTTTTCAATCGCTTCATCGATAACGCTCTCTAACACATCAAGTGTAACCATCACATTTTTAATTGGTTTGTTTAAGGTGCCGATTTGCAGGCCGATTTTATCTCCTTCAACCGCATAGGCTTTCGGGGAAAATTGTTCAAACAGCTGGATGATCTGCTGCCCATTTACACTTTTAGCCATGATCGATTACCTCCTTTAACAGCTCCATTCGATCGGCGAGCTCCTTTAATTTTTGTTTGTTTTGCTCTGTATCCGCCGCTTGGCTGATCTGTTCATAAATGCTTTGAGTGTGCTGAAGCTCTTGTGTCCACTTTTTCAAAAAGACAGCATTTTTTTCTTTTGCCAAGAAAGGGCCAACGAGCATCCCGGCTGATAAAGAAATACCGTCATAAGCCGCATCCCTGTCTCCCGCTTCTGCCACCAGCACCTCATAGCACTTTCCGTCCTCTTCAAGGATTACCTCATCTATCAGCGCATATCTTTCTTTATAAAGCCACTCCCTGATATGAACAGCATGAATATTCGGCTGTAAAATGAGCCGTTCCTTCCCCGTTAATTTGTCTTTGCCCGCTTCTAAAATGTGAGCGATCAAAGCCCCGCCCATTCCGGCAATCGTAATGGCATCAGCTTCACCTTTTTTAATCACTTCCAGTCCGTCTCCCTGCCTTACAGAAATGTGCGAGTTTAAGCCTGATTTTTCAACCTGCCGCTTTGCAGACAAAAATGGGCCGTCTGTTATTTCTCCGGCAATCGCCCCGCTGGCTTTATGATTCAGCACCGCATAACAAGGAAGGTAGGCGTGGTCAGAGCCGATATCGGCCATCACCGCTCCATTCGGTATGTACTCCGCTACTGTTTGCAATCGTTTAGATAATTTTAATTCGTTCACTTGTCATCACAACTTTTCTCAATCATTTTTTCCTTTACTATCATATAAAAAATCAGCCCGGAATCCAAGCTGAAGCAAATGATTTTGAAATTATTTCTTTTGATGCGGGTCTGCACGCAGCAGTCAAAAATAAAAGGCTGTCGAGAACATCTCGGCGGCCTGTGAATGTATAAAGAGAAAAATAGTTCTTTTATTTAATTTTTGACACCCACTCTGCCATATCATCCAGCTTATCGGCCGGAACAAGACCGGAAGGCATTCCATTACCGCCTTTTTCGATCTTTGTTTTAATTTCAGCGACATCTTTCTTATCCCCTACACCTTTTAAGCTAGGACCCGAAACACCTTCATAATTTTCACCGTGGCATGCGATGCAGTTTGCCTTGTAAATTTCTTCTGGTGAAGCGTTTGCATCTTTCTTTTCAGCAGATTTGCTTTCTCCTCCGCTCGCAATCTCCCGAGAGTCATCAAGTCCTTTTACTGATAAAAAGAAAGTTAGACCAATTCCTAAAACAGCGATCAGCAAAAATGGAATAAGCGGGTTCCATTTCATTTCCCTTCCCCCTTTTTGATCCTTCCCCCTATGTAAACACTTCTAATTCTAACTTATTTTTACAAAAAGTAAATGGATTGCTATACAAAAGTTTTTTATTCACACTTTATACAAAATTGAATAGAAACATGCCTAAATCTCTAATATCCTTTTTATTCTATTGTATAATGTATTGTATACGCTTACAATAGAAAATATGGAATTAGATTTTGAAATTTTTCACCACAATGTTCATTTGCAAATGACATCATTTTTCAGTAAAATAAAGGCATATTATCCATATATCTTTTTAAAAAAAGAAGAACGGATCTTCAAGACCCGTTCCATCTTATTCAAGGAAATCTTTCAAACGTTTACTTCTGCTAGGATGTCTTAGTTTCCGCAACGCTTTGGCTTCGATTTGTCGAATACGCTCTCTCGTTACTCCAAATACTTTGCCGACCTCTTCTAATGTTCTTGTACGGCCGTCATCAAGACCGAATCGAAGACGCAATACATTTTCTTCACGATCAGTTAACGTATCAAGCACATCTTCCAGCTGCTCTTTCAATAGCTCGTATGCGGCGTGGTCAGAAGGTGAAGTTGCTTCTTGGTCTTCAATGAAATCACCAAGGTGCGAGTCATCCTCTTCACCGATCGGTGTTTCCAGAGATACCGGCTCTTGAGCAATCTTTAAGATTTCGCGTACTTTTTCAGGCGTTAAATCCATATCTTCCGCAATTTCTTCAGGTGTTGGTTCTCTGCCTAAGTCTTGCAGTAATTGACGCTGCACACGGATTAATTTATTAATGGTTTCAACCATATGAACGGGAATCCGGATCGTTCTCGCCTGATCGGCAATGGCGCGTGTAATCGCCTGTCTGATCCACCACGTAGCATACGTACTGAATTTATAACCTTTGCGATAATCAAATTTTTCAACGGCTTTCATCAGGCCCATGTTTCCTTCCTGGATCAGATCAAGGAACAGCATACCGCGTCCGACATACCGTTTTGCGATACTGACAACAAGCCGCAGGTTCGCTTCAGCCAATCTGCGTTTAGATTCTTCGTCACCTTCTTCAATCTTTTGAGCGTAGGCGATTTCTTCTTTTGCAGAAAGAAGGTTAACCCGACCGATTTCCTTTAAATACATACGAACTGGGTCATTGATTTTAACGCCAGGCGGTACACTTAGGTCATTAAGGTCAAATTCTTCTTCGGCTTTGGCAAGCTGCTGAATATTAGGATCTTCTGTTTCTTCATTCTCACTAATTAATTCAACACCTTGTTCACCTAAAAATTCATAATACTCATCCATTTGGTCTGATTCAATTTCAAAGCTGGACATACGCTCAGCAATTTCTTCATATGTCAAAACGCCACGTTTTTTACCAGACTCTGTTAATTGCTCTTTTACTTGGTCGAATGTTAATTCTGTCTCGTGGGTTTGTTTATCAGCCATTATGGATCCCTCCTTCCAAAGCTTGCAACGAATTCTATAAGCGGTATGATTCTTATTCGGTCCATTCAGGCGTTTTCTATGTGAACTGCCTTTAACAATGTGCGAATAATGAAATGACAATTCATGATGAGGTTAAGCGATCTATTTGCTCCTCCGCAAGGAATCATTGCCAATAAATGCTCCTCATCAGTTCTCCAGTTATTTTAAAGATCGGTTCAATGTAACGATTTCTTGAGCCAAAGAAGCAGCTCTTAAAAAATCTTTTTGCCTTTCTGCTTCGGCTCTTTCCGCCTCTTTTTCTTTTATCATTGACCAATTTCTTTGATTCAACACTTTTTTTACATAATCTGATAACTCGGCTTCGCTAAGCTCTTGATTAACCTGAAGCATTAATATATCGGACAAGAGCTGGCTTATATGATCATCCGTCACCCTGGCCATCAGATGCTGAGGCGTCAGCTCGGCTCCCTCTTCATAAAAAGCATAAAGATAAGCGGCTAATGCCCGGTGCTCATCAATATTAAATTGAAACCCTACCCGGTCAATCACTTTTTTGATGACGCTCCGATCTCGAAGCATGTGAGCGAGTAACAGCCTTTCTGCATTTTCATACGCCGGACGCAAACGTTTTTGCCTTGCTTTTGTCGTCAGATGCGCTCGCCGCGTTTTAGTTTCACCGCTATTGTCAGCAGGTTTGTTTTGCTTGCTGAAAACAGACAGCTGCTCAGTTAAAGACTCCTGTGAAAGCGAAAACTCTGAAGCAAGCTGCTTTACATAGACTTCCTGCTCTAGAGACCCTGAAAGCGTGCTGATTTCTTTCAGTACGTCTTTAATGTAAGCTAGGCGGTCGCCTTCATCGGACAGGTTCTTTCCTTTTCGGAAATATTGCATTTTGAACGCCATTACGGTGACACTTGCGTCAATAATGTCGTTTTTAAATTTTTCCCCGCCGAATTTTTTGATGTAATCATCAGGGTCCAATCCGTCAGGAATCATTGCAACTCTGACTTTGCAGCCTTTTTTTTGCAGAAGCTCCGAAGCTTTTAAGGTGGCTTCATAACCGGCTTTATCAGAGTCATAGCAAAGAATGATTTCTTCGACGTTTCTTCTCAGGATCTTGACATGATCATCTGTAAGAGACGTTCCCATCGTGGCTATGCTTTCCTTTACATCCGAGCTTACGGCCGATATGACATCAGCAAACCCTTCAAATAAGACTGCTCTTTCCTGCTTTCTGATATGAAGGCGGGCCTTATAAAAATTGTAAAGCAGTTTGCTTTTATGAAAGAGCGGGGTTTCAGGACTGTTCATATACTTAGGCTGCTGGCTGCCAAGAGCCCTGCCTGAGAAAGCAACAACAGCCCCGTGATGATCATGGATCGGAAACATGACACGGTTTCTGAAGCGGTCGAAATATCCGCTTCCGTCTTCGCGTCTGATCAGGAGACCCGCTTTTTCCATTTGCGCCTCACTAAATCCCCTCTTTACAAGGAATTTCGTGATAAAGTCCCAAGAATCAAGAGCATAGCCAATCTGAAATTCATTAATCAGCTCTTTCGTAAAGCCCCTAGAAAGCAGATAATCCAGTGCCTCTTGACCTTCTTTTGTATTTATTAACAAATGATGGTAAAATTTCTTCAGGAGCTCATGTGCCTCAGCCATTTTTTGTTCTCCAGAAGACTCTGGCCGGGCTCCGGAATGGACTGTTATATCATCTGGAAAATCAATTTGGTATTTGTCAGCAAGGTGAGAAACCGACTCGGCAAAAGAATAGCCTTCCATCTGCCTTAAAAAAGAGAAAACATTGCCGCCCGCTCCGCAGCCAAAGCAATGAAAAATCTGTTTGTCGGGCGATACGGAAAACGAAGGTGTGCTTTCTCCATGAAAAGGACAGAGTCCAAAGTAGTTTCGGCCTTGCTTCTTTAATTGAACATAATCACCTATGACTTCAACGATATCTGCCGACTTTTGCACCTGATCCACAATTTCATCTGGTATCCGATTTCCCATCTTATAACACTCCGTCGTACATTATTCGATGCTTTAGTGCAAAATCCCTTCATCGTTCGACAGGATTTTTTGCAGCAGTGTAATAAATCGTTCTCGATCTTCTTTATTCAATTTTTTAGGCCCTTTGGCATATACGCCTTTTCTTCTTTGTTTGCCGGAAAAATGACGGCCCTCTAGGGCAAAATCAATCGTGTCTTCCTTGTAAAGACGACCTCTTTCCGACATAACAGAGACATTTCTGTTCAACAGCAGAGATGCTAATCCGATGTCCTGCGTCACAACAATATCTCCCGGTTTCACGTGATTTGCGATATATAAATCAGCAGCTTCTTTATGAGGATCAACATACTTCCATTTTTCTTCATTGCTTCTGGAAAGCTGATAATGTTCAAATGAAGCGACAAAAAGAACTTGAACTTCATACTCGGATGCTGTTTGTAAAATTTCATCTTTTACCGGACAAGCATCAGCATCGACAAAAATCGTCTTTTCTTGTTCATTAAGAAGAGTAATTCTCCATCCCTCCATTAAACTCCTGCATAAAAGCAAGCAAAATCGCACATCCTTTATTATTGTGGATGTATATGAATTTGTCGAAAAATTTCCGGGAGAAATTCTTGACATCTTACCCATAATAGTTTATTCGTATCACACGATCCTTAAACCTAAAATTAATCATTTTATCACAATTTTTTATTATAATACAAACTTCACAAAGATGCTATTGTTTTTCATTATTCCCTTTTGGCACAGCCAAAAACCCAGGATAGAGCGTCCTGAGTTATATGTTTTTTGTTTTGAGATGATGGATAATATTTGCTGTTTCCTCAACCGCTTTATTTGAAACATCAACAACCTGGCAGCCGATCCGATCCACAATCTTTTCGAAATACTCGAGTTCCTCTTTGATTCTGTTGATATTTGCATAAATCGCTTTATCATTAAGCCCGAGTGATTTTAAACGTTCTTTTCTGATATGATTCAGTTTATCAGGGCTAATCTTTAAACCGATGCATTTTTTCGGATCAACGTTAAAGAGTTCTTCCGGCGGATCAACCTCCGGTACAATCGGAACATTGGCAACCTTCAGGCGTTTGTGTGCGAGATATTGAGACAGCGGTGTTTTAGACGTTCTTGACACGCCGATCAAAACGATATCAGCTTTTAAAATCCCTCTTGGATCACGTCCATCATCGTATTTAACTGCAAACTCGATGGCCTCCACTTTTTTGAAATAATCTTCATCAAGCTGGCGCACCCGCCCCGGTTCGTATTTCGCTGTTAAACCGTAGGCTGTTTCCATTTTATCAATCAACGGGCCGATAATATCATAATATAAAACATTTGCTTTTTCCGCTTCGGCTATCAAATATTCTCTGATTTCCGGCACCACGAGTGTAAAACAGATAATGCCGCCGTCTGCCTTTGCAAGTGAAATCACTTCATTGATAGTGCCTATATCTTCAACATAAGGAATTCTTCTTACATGAGTATCATCCGCCGATCCGTTAAATTGGCTGAGTGCTGCTTTTACTACCAATTCAGCCGTTTCACCGACGGAATCCGATACAACATAGATGATGCGGTTATTCATATTATCCCCCCGTTAGTTTGCAATCTTATAGGATTTCATTTTCAGATAAACTGACAAGTATTTTGGTCATATTTGTTTTTGTCACTCTGCCGATCACTTCAAAGCCTTTATCGGTGTCTTTGATGACAGGCAGTGCATCAATTTGTTTTTCTATTAAGTGCTTTGCAATGTCCATCACATAATCCTCGCGTCTGCACACCGTAATGTTCGGCATCCTTGTCATGATGATGTGAACAGGGACCGATGTAAGCTCCTGCTGGCCAATGCTCGCTCTGAGCAAGTCTTTTCGTGAAAGCACCCCGACTAAAACAGCATCGCGGTCCACCACAAACAGAGTACCTACATCTTCTAAAAACATGGTGCAAATCGCATCGTACACAGAAACGTTTTCGTGAATCACTACGGGGATAGATTGAAAGTCTTTCACCTGAAGCTTTTTGAGTTTATCCGCCAAAAGCTGTGTGCCGGTTTTTCCCGTATAGAAATAACCGACTCTCGGGCGCGCCTCGAGGAATCCTGACATGGTGAGTATGGCTAAATCCGGGCGCAATGTCGCCCTGGTTAGGTTCAGCTTTTCTGCAATATGCTCCCCTGTAATCGGCCCGTTTTCTTTTACAATCTGCAAAATATGTTCTTGCCGTTTATTTAGTTCGATCGTACTCACCACCTTTTCACTTCATAGCTATGTAAAGAAATAACAATCCATATTATAACGTAAATATCTTGTAATCAAACAAAAAACTTATAAATGGGGAAAAGACGATTACCGATCACACAGCAACCGCCTTTTCTCTCTTTATTTTACAATAAGGGCATTCATATTCGCAAAGGACTTGATCTCATCCGCCAAGCTTACCATTTGCGCTAAACGATTTGCCTTTAATGACTCATTATCCGCTATAACCATTGTATGATCGAAGTAAGCATCGATCGGTTCTTTTAAGGCTGCAAGTGAAGCAAGCGCCGCCTCATAATCTTTTTTGCTGAAGTTTTCCTGCAGATTTTGCTTCGCTGTTTGGTAGGCATCAAACAGTTTTGCTTCGTATTCATTTTCAAACAGATCAGGCTGAATGTCTCCGCGGACTCCTTTTTTGCTGATAGAGATCACTCGGCCTAACGCTTCGGCTGTTTCCTTAAAGCCAGGTGCACCAAGCTTTTGCTCCAGTACTTGTGCTTTATGCAGCGCAGAGTACGGCTCAAGCTCAGAGCTTTCCAGCACGGCGTCAATGACATCATGTCTGATTTGTTCAGCATTCAAGACATATTTCAAGCGCTGAGTGAAGAAATCCAGCAGTTCATTTTCTTTATCGGTTTGAACGAAAGTAAGCAGCTCTTCAAATGAAATTCCCCAGTTGCGGTCAAGAAGAATCGCAACAATACCGCTTGCTTGGCGGCGCAGTCCGTAAGGGTCCTGGGAACCGGTCGGAATTACGCCGATAGAGAAGAATGAAGCGATTGTGTCAAGCTTATCCGCCATTGCTACAACAGCTCCGGTGAAAGTAGAAGGCGTTTCTCCGCCCGCTGATCTAGGCATATAATGTTCATTAACTGCCGCAGCCACAGCTTCATCTTCGCCAAGCATTCTCGCATACTTTTCGCCCATAATTCCTTGAAGTTCAGGGAATTCATATATCATATGCGTCACAAGGTCGAATTTAGAAATTTCAGCAGCCCGCTTCACATGTTTTAATGTATCTTCATCAGCCTGAAGACGAACGGCAAGTTTCTCTGCGATTGATGTGACTCTCCTAACCTTATCAGCAAGAGAACCAAGCTCTTCATGGAAAACGATATTTTCAAGCTTCTTCACATTTGCATCAATGTTTAGTTTCTGATCTTCTTTGTAGAAGAATGAAGCATCAGATAAACGTGCGCGCAGCACTTTTTCATTGCCTCGGGCCACATTTTCAATCGCGTGGCTGTTGCCGTTTCGGACTGTGATAAAGTGAGGCAGCAGGTCACCGTTTTTGTCTTTGACAGGGAAGTAGCGCTGATGCTCTTTCATTGTCGTGACAAGCACTTCTTCAGGAATTGACAGAAACTCGGATTCAAATGAACCGTAAAGAGCTGTCGGGTATTCTACTAAATGATTCACTTCATCAAGAAGGTCTTCGTCAACTGGAATGCTCCAATTGTTTTCAGCAGCCATTGTTTCCAGCTGAGATTGAATCATTTGCTTTCGGACGCTAGGATCAGCAATAACATGCTGTCCTTTGAGCTGCTCTTCATAAGCTGAAGGTGATTCAATTGACACTTCATGTCCGAGGAAACGGTGTCCCTGTGTTGTCCGTCCAGACTCAACGTTTGTGATCGAAAATGGAATGACATCCTGTCCAAATAATGCGACAATCCATTTGATCGGTCGGATATAACGCAAATCTTCATTTCCCCAGCGCATGTTTTTCGGGAAATGCAAGCTTGTAATTAAACCGCTCAATTCTGGCAGAAGCGACTTCGTTTCTTGGCCGGCTTGGAATTTTTGCACGAATACATACTCTATGCCTTTTACTTCTTTGATGTACAGGTCTTCCACATTTGCGCCTTGGCCTTTTGAAAAGCCGATTGCCGCTTTTGTCCAGTTCCCGTCCGCATCAAGGGCAATTTTTTTCGCAGGCCCTTTTGCTTCTTCTTTTATATCATCCTGCTTTTCTGCGACATCCTTAACGAACACAGCAAGACGTCTCGGTGTATTGAAGAGTTTCACTTCACCGTGAGTAATATTTTTTTCTTTAAGCCAGCCTGTCAGCTTGTCGCCAAGCTGAACCATGCTTTCATTCAAAAAGCGCGCCGGCATTTCCTCTAATCCGATCTCTAAAAGTAAATCCTGTTTACTCATGAGAAGAACCCTCCCCTTTAAGCATTGGGAACCCTAGTTTTTCTCGTTCCTCATAGTAGGTTTTTGCTACTTTTCTAGCTAAATTCCGCACTCTTGCGATATAGCCCGTCCGCTCGGTAACAGAGATCGCACCTTTGGCATCAAGCAGGTTGAAAGTGTGCGAGCATTTCAGCACATAGTCATATGCTGGATGAACAAGTCCGTTGTCCATTTGCTTGATCGCTTCTTTTTCATATGTGCTGAACAATTGGAACAGCATATCGACGTCTGATGTTTCAAACGTATAAACAGAATGCTCATATTCAGCCATCATGAATAAATCTTTTACTGTAAACCCTGACGTCCATTCCAAGTCAAACACGTTTTCTTTATCCTGGATATAAGACGCGAGACGCTCAATTCCATACGTAATCTCTACAGAAACGGGTTTACACTCTAATCCCCCGACCTGCTGGAAATACGTAAATTGTGTTATTTCCATTCCGTCAAGCCAAACTTCCCAGCCTAGACCCGCGCAGCCTAAAGACGGATTCTCCCAGTTGTCTTCAACAAAGCGAATATCGTGCTCAAGCGGATCAATTCCAAGAGCACGCAAGGAATCCAAATACAGCTCTTGAATGTTATCAGGTGACGGTTTAATAATGACCTGGAACTGATGATGCTGATACAGTCTGTTCGGGTTCTCCCCGTAGCGGCCGTCTGCCGGACGTCTGGAAGGCTCTACATAAGCCACTTTCCACGGCTCAGGACCGATACTGCGCAAAAATGTATACGGGCTCATCGTGCCGGCTCCTTTTTCTACATCGTAAGCCTGCATAAGCACACAGCCCTGACTGGACCAATGCTTTTGCAAGGTTAGAATCATGTCTTGAATATTCATTTCAAGCACCTCCACTTTTCTTTCATAAGTTGACTGCGGCAGCAACCAAAAAACTCCCGTCTCTATGCTTGCCAGCCGCAAACATAGGGACGAGAGTTCTCCCGCGGTTCCACCCTAGTTGCTGAGAACAAAATCCCAGCCTCTTTTTTAAAATTGCTCAAGAATGCCTTTCGTTGCGTGCTCATCCTTAGCTTACACCGCCCTAAGGTCGCTTTCATGAGGTAAACGCAAGTACTTCTTTCTCTCACTGCAACATATTTTATAATAAATGATCATATAAAAAGATGGACCAAATGTCAACTTTTGTTTTCACCCATAAGATGTTTCATGCTTTCCATTTGATCTAAAAAGCGCTTTGATTTTAAATACAATCCCGAATATTCTTCGTAATATAAATCAATCACTTGCTTTAATTCAGCTTTTGTTTCCTCTTTTAAGGACACATTGCCGAGTCTCGACAGATCAAAATAGTAAAAGAGCCTTAACAGCCTTGCCGTTTGCGGTTTAATCGGTATCCTGTAAGGATCTTTTTCAAAACAGCGGTGGCATATAAAACCATTATCACGAACAGAGAAATGAAAGGTTCCGTCTTGGCTTTTACAATGTACACAATGATTCAGCTCAGGATACAGGCCCATGACACCGAGCATCTTCATTTGAACAATGAAGGTGATAACATCCGGATCTGTTCCTTCATTCAACTGTTTTAATGATTCTAATATGAATTCAAATAAATAAGGATTTGGCTTTTTTTCTTCTGTGCCTCTGTCGACTAACTCAGCAACATAGGCAGCATATGCTGTTAAAAACAAGTCTTCCCTGATGCCTCTCATGCTGAGGATCATTTCCCCCTGCTGAAGCGTTCCGAGGCCCGATGTTTTTTGCATTAAGAAAGAACCATACAAAAAGGGCTGGCTGACTGCTGATAAACGGCTGTTCGGTTTTTTGGCGCCTCGTGCCATAACACCTATTTTTCCGTGTTCTCTTGTCAGTAATGTTACGATTTTATTCGTCTCTCCGTAATCATTTGTGCGAAGAACGATCCCTTCACATTTTGTCAGCATTTCCGCACCTTCCTCAAGCAGGAGCGGCCAAGAGGTTTATAAAATTGGATAATCAAATCGGGCTAGCTCATCTTCTAGTTCTTCGGGTCTTTCCATGTTCTCTTTTTCCAGTTCTTTAAAAAGAAGATACGTATCAACATTTCCTGTTTGAGAAAATACGTTCCAGGTAAAATTCAACACAAGAAACCCACCTTTCTGTAGTTAAACTAGCTTACCTAAACTCCAAATTCTTACCTTTATCTTGACCAGATGTCCTCCATTTCATGTTAAACAAAATTTGCTAATGTATCCCTGTTCCTGTGAGATAATGACACACACGGGAAGAGATTAATATTCGTCCTCTTTAAAGCCAAAATCGCGAAGCTGGGACATTTTATTACGCCAGTCTTTCTGCACTTTCACCCACAATTCAAGGTAGACACGGGAGCCCAACAGTGCTTCAATATCCGCTCTCGCTCTTTTTCCAACCTCTTTTAGAAGGCTTCCTTTTTTACCGATCACGATGCCTTTCTGGGAATCCCGCTCGACCACAATCGTTGCCGCTACGTGCACAGAACCGTTGTCCTGCCCTTTGATGGATTCGATGGCCACCGCAATGCTGTGCGGGATTTCTTCTCTCGTCAAATGCAGCACCTTTTCCCTGATTAATTCAGAAATGATAAATCGTTCAGGGTGGTCAGTTACCTGGTCACTCGGATAGAATTGCGGCCCTTCCGGCAAATACGCTTCGATCTGCGCGAGCAAGGTTTCGATGTTATTTCCTTCTAAAGCAGAAATCGGAACAATTTCCTTAAAAGGATAACGTTTGCGGTATTCGTCAATTAGCAGAAGCAATTGGTCGGGATGAATTTTATCAATTTTGTTTACGATTAAGAATACAGGCGTAGACATCGTCTGCAATTTCTCAATGATGAATTCGTCGCCCTTCCCGTAGCCTTCCTCAGCATTGATCATAAACAAGATCAAATCGACTTCTTTTAATGTATTTTGCGCCACTTTCATCATAAAGTCCCCAAGTTTATGCTTAGGTTTATGAATCCCTGGTGTGTCAATAAAAATGGTTTGTGATGTGCCTGTCGTCAGTACTCCTTGCACCTTGTTTCTCGTCGTTTGGGGCTTATCGCTCATGATCGCGATTTTTTGTCCAATGACTCTGTTCAAAAATGTAGATTTTCCTACGTTTGGTCTTCCAATAATGGATACAAATCCTGATTTAAAGCTTTCGTTCGTCATGTAAATCCTCCGATGAAAATGCGCCTGGCAATAATTCTTCCACAGTCATTTCTTTTATTTGTCCTTGTAAATTAGTCAGTACGACAATAACGTCTTTTGTGCAAAGCTCAGAAATCACCTGTCGGCAGGCTCCGCACGGAGATACTGGTCCAGGGGTGTCAGCCGCAACGGCCAGCATCTGAAACTCTGTATCCCCTTCAGAAACAGCTTTAAATAAAGCGGTACGCTCGGCGCAATTGCACATGCTGTATGCCGCGTTCTCAATATTGCAGCCTCTGTACACTTTTCCATCCTTGGTAAGAAGAGCGGCTCCTACTTGGAATTTGGAATACGGCGCATATGCCATATCACGCGCTTTTAAAGCTTCTGTTATTAATTCTTGTCTGTTCATGTGTACATTCCTCTCTTACCTATAATGGTACCGCTATCACTTTATATTTTACATAATCGCGCGCTTTTTTTCACGCCCATTTCTAAAAATGTAAAATAAATGTAAGAATTTTCAGCCATTACAGCTTTGGCAAAAAAATAAGTAAACCAATGATACACGAAATCACGGCAAAAACGCAAACAGCCCCGGCGGCAGCGTCCTTGGCCGCTTTAGCAAGAGGGTGATGTTTGTCAGTTATTAAATCAACCGTATGTTCAATGGCTGTATTTAAAAGTTCAAGCGAAAACATACCACCTATCAAAAGGAATATAATCATCCACTCAATAATGCTGAGCTCTACAAGGAAGCCGCAAATGAGAACAGCGCAGGCGGCTGCGGCATGAAATTGGAAATTCCGCTCCGTCCGCGCTGTTTCCCATATGCCCCGGCCTGCATGCACGAAGCTTTTGAAGAATCGATTCAGCTCATTTCTATGATCTTTTGAGTCCATAAGCGTCCAGCAATTCCTTTTGCTTAGTAAACATCTCCTCTTCTTCCTCTTTCGTCATATGGTCATATCCTAAAAGGTGCAGAAATCCGTGTACAGCTAGAAATCCGAGCTCTCTTTTAAAAGAATGATTATACTCCTCTGCCTGCTCTCTTGTGCGATCGGCACTGATGATAATATCACCTAAAACCGGAGGCATTTCGGCGCCCACGATTTCGATCTCGCCTTCTCCCTCTTCTTCAAGAGCAAATGAGATGACATCTGTCGGAGCATCCTTTCCCCGGTATTCTTTGTTAATCTGATGTATGTCATCATTGGAAACAATCGTGACAGAAACTTCAGCCTGATCCTGAACGCCTTCACGCTCAGCGGCAAATTGAAGCAGATTTTCTACTTCTTTGAGCATCTCTTCTGAGACGCTTCCCGTTTCATCAACGATATCAATCAGTAAACTCATCTATTTCACCTTCTTAGTAGCCTCCGGATATTCAATCCGGGAGTGGAAAATTCCTTTTAATGTTGCACAGAGCGTTTTTGCGATTGTATCCAGCTCTTTAAATGTCAAATCGCATTCACTGAACTGTCCGTCCTGAAGCTTATCGGATATAATACCCCGGACAAGCTTTTCAATTCGTTCAGGATTTGGATTGTGCATGGATCTGACGGCCGCTTCAACACTGTCGGCCACTGATATAATTGCGGCTTCCTTTGACTGCGGCTTCGGTCCCGGATAACGGAACTCTTCCTCTGTAATCTGGTCGCCTTTTTCCTTCGCTTTATAGTAAAAAAACTTTAAAAGCGAGGTTCCATGATGCTGCTCAGCAATATCGACAAGCTCTTTCGGAAATTTATAGCTTCTCAGCATATTCGCACCGTCTGTCGTATGCGAGATAATAATATTTTTGCTCAACTGAGGTGACAGCTTGTCATGCGGATTGTCAATATTCATTTGGTTTTCAATAAAATATTGCGGGCGCTTTGTTTTTCCGAGATCGTGATAATATGCGCCGACTCTTGCAAGCAAACCATTAGCCCCAACCGCTTCACAGGCTGCCTCTGATAAATTGGCAACCATTACACTGTGATGATATGTACCTGGTGTTTCCGTCAGTATTTTGCGCAATAGCGGATGGTTAGGATTAGACAGCTCGAGCAGCCTCATGGTGGATAAAATGCCAAAGCCCGTCTCAAAAAACGGCATCAGACCGATGATCAATACAGATGAAGCAAACCCCGACACAACCCCCATGAGCATTAACGTGCCGATTTCAAGACCCGACAGCGCAGTGTTCTGGATCAATAATAAGGATAGAACGACAACCATATTAATAAACGCCACGAAAAGTCCGGTCTGCAAAATCTTTGATCTTGCATTGTGTTTTCCTAAAAATAATACACCTGAAATGCCGCTGATCAAATAATAAATCCCTATGACATAATTGAATGTTCCTGTCACACCCTGATTAAACATCATACTTCCGCAAATCGCAAGAATGATACTTCCCAAAATGGCAATGCGTTCATTCATCAGCAGTTTGATTAAGATGGCGCCGGCCGCAATGGGGACCAGATAGCCGATATTATTATACTCCATCTTCTGAAACAAACTGACAACCTCCATGATCACAAGCAAAAGTGTTGTGATTATGGAGAATAACAGAATGGATTGGTTTTTAAACTTCAGATTTTGTTTCTGTTTTTCAAAATAATATACAAGTGTTGCAATGAAAAGTCCGATCATAATCAATAGCCCGCTGATCGGTTTAAAGAGATTTGAGTTATTTAATAACCCGGTCAGCTCAAGTTTCCTGTACACTTCCCGATCAATGAGGTCATTTTCTTCCACGAGCACTTGCCCCTGTTTGATTTGAACCTGCTGGACATTATCTGAGGCTTCCTGCCGTTTTGCCTCTGTTGCTTTCGGATCGAAGACGTAATTCGGAATAATAGCAAAACGCCCGATTTCTGTCGCGGCTCCCAAGTATTTAGACGGAATAGAATTGCTCTTTAGCTCTTTTTCTACCTTATCCTTTGCATCAGATAGTTTATCCGAAGGGATTTCACTGCTCATGACCGTATTTACCGCGGTAATGACCGTATCTCTGACAAAAGAAAAGTCTTCACTGTCTGCTTTCAGCAATGTCTTGATGGAATCCTCCGATATAGAATCATTCACATCTGATGTCAATTTGTCCTTTACAGATTTGACCATTGATTTTTCCGATGGTGATTTACTGCCTTCTTCCGATGATTTTTTCACTTCACTAATACTGTCGAATATTGATGACACAAGGTCAATCCGATTGTCTGTATATTCTTTTTTTAATGTATATTGATCTTCAACCGCGTCCTCAGCGGCTTGCTTTTTTTCCTCTGTGGCTTTTTGATCTTCTACGGTTGCCGGAGCGTAAATGGTCTTGTCGCTGACTGAAAACAGGTCTAAATCAAGTGTTTCCGGCTTAACATGTACAAAGAGCAAAGCAAACATAATGGCAGCCAGCAGAAGATACAGCAGTACATGCATGGAGCGGGCATTTTTAAAACTGCTCCATTTTTTTGAGCTGCTTTTGGTCTTAGCCTTCTTTTTCAACACAAGAACCTCCTCTTGAAACATCAAGCCCATAAGCAATCATAAAAATGACCCGATAACGCGCGATCGGGTCATTCAGCATTAATTTTGCTTATCGTATGCTTCAATAATTTTCGCAACAAGCGGATGTCTGACCACGTCTGTCTGGTCTAGCTCAATCATAGAAATGCCGTCTATTCCTTTCAGCATCTCCTTCGCTACTGCAAGTCCCGATTTGACGCCTTTCGGCAGATCAATTTGGCTAACGTCACCTGTAATGATCATTTTAGAGCCAAAACCCAGTCTCGTCAAAAACATTTTCATTTGAGCAGGCGTGGTATTCTGTGCTTCATCAAGTATAACATAAGCATCATCGAGCGTCCGTCCCCTCATATATGCGAGCGGAGCAATTTCAATGATGCCTCTTTCCATCAGACGTTCTGTATGATCTGCCCCAAGCACATCATGGAGAGCGTCATACAGCGGGCGCAAATAAGGATCTACTTTTTCTTTTAGGTCACCTGGGAGAAAACCAAGGCTTTCACCGGCTTCCACGGCAGGTCTTGTTAAAATGATTTTTTTGATATGTCCGTTTTTTAAAGCATGGACTGCTTTTACGACAGCCAGGTACGTTTTCCCGGTTCCCGCCGGACCAATGCCGAATACAAGGTCATTCCGCTTCATAGCGGCCACGTATTCCCGCTGTCCCATTGTTTTTACACGGATTGATTTGCCTTTTGCGTTTTTTGTAATTTCTTCTTCATACATGCTTTCAAAGTATTCAAGTTCATTCTTCTTTGCCATTTTGATGGCGTAAATCACATCACGTTCAGAGATCTCTATCCCCTTGCGAATTAAAGCGAGGAGCGATCCCAGCAGCCTGTCTGCAATCTGAAACGATTCATCATCGCCTGAAACATAAATCGTCTCGCCGCGCGTAATGATATTTAAATTCAGATCTTTCTCCATCAATTTCAAAAAAGAATCTTGGTTCCCGAAGAGTGAAAGCGCCTCGTCCGGGTTTTTCAGTTTTTGATTCATCGCAAGTAAATGTTCTGTCATTCTTCAGTCTCCCTGACAATAGGTGTGGTTTGAACGATATCTTCTATAACTTGGTAGAGAATAATCAACTTTACTTTACCATTCTCAACAGTCTGGTGCAAAACTTTTTCACTTTTCACCTCGCCGTTTTCGCCTATTTTATCCTCTACATCCTGTTTACCCAATTTAATGCCTTCTTGAACTGCTTCTTCTTTTGTATATTTTCGCAAAGCCTCTTCACTTTCTCTCGTTTGCTCTTTGACATAGGATACAGGGAGCTTAAATCCGAGAAAATGAAGCGAATGCTTTTCTTGTTCTGTTTTTGGATGCTTCAATTCCTCTTTTTTAAACGTCATCCCCCAGATCGGGATTGCCAAAGAACCAAAAGAAAGCTTGTGCTTTGTCCTTACTTTGCCCGTATAGACGTTAAATAATGTTTCAAGCGGGACTGTCACTTCTGATCTATACCAGGTTTCTCCATAAATTTCTGCTTTTGAGGCGACTTCCTGCTGATGGTCTTCGCTGCCGATCAGTCCCGAAACAAGCAGCTGTCCCTTTTCAACATGATCGTGTATGGCGGCCATGGGCTGTCCTTTTTGCACAAACATTCTCGTAATGGTTGCTTTCTTTTTGGCGACAATATTGCGCGGGCTAACATATTTTTCTTTTTCGGGCTCATTTTTCTCCACAACTTTCATATGAATGGTCGTCCCCTTCAGATCAACTCCGACCCAAGTGATATTGTCTATTCCATTGGTTAATGATTTCTGTATTTTTTCGGGCGACATCATTAAAAACTGCAGACGGCCCTTTTTGACGCCGATTTCATTAAGATGCTGCCTCATTTGATGTTCTGTTTCAGGCTTAGCGCCTGTCACATCAATTTTCCACACCATATTGGACAGCAAAAACAAAAGAATGAAAAAAATCGCAAAACCGATCGTAAACCCTATATTCAGCTTTGATTTCAGCAACAGGAAGGGAAATCCCTTCCGATTGATAAATCGGGCTTTACATTTAAATTTACTTCTTACCCGCCGAAAGGCATGTACATCCTGAAGCTGTATATATAACGATACGGCTTCTTTCTTTTTTTTGACATGAAAGACCGGAATCCCCTGTCTTGTGCATTCATTAAGGAGCCGCTCAATCCCTCTTCCCGTCAATTCAAGCTGGACCTTACCCGAAAAAAAAGACAGCCATTTATTTTTCACAACATTTCCCCCTCGGCTTTATGACTCAACATATCGAACGACATCAATCGTACCCTCCAAAAGTATCTCTTCCGGAAGAATCGCCTTGATGACAAAATTTTTACCAGATATGATGCACTGGCCCTGCTTCAGCATCAGCCGCACTTCATTCTCACTGAAAAGCAAAAGGCCTCTGTGGTTTTCTATGTAGATATGAAGTCTGCCAACCATTGTAATCCTCGGCAGATCCATCATAACGTCCGGGGGAATTTCCAATGCTCTTGTCAGCCAAGCTTTCATACGATTCTTTCTTTGCCCCATACAAAAAGAACCCCCTTTCATCTCATATGTATGATTTGAAAGGAGGTTCTAACACTTTAATTTTTACGGGCCGGGCGCATCGTACGGTGAGGTTTTTTCGCCCGTGGAGGTCCGAACACCTCTCCTAGAACGATCCCCTGTACGACGGTGTCTTTATTCACCTGAAGCATTTTTTGTTTTGTGTATACTGTTTTTTGTTTGGCAGCAGCAAGATCTCGTTCCAGCCCTTTCAGGTTTCTTGCTGTTTCCCTGCGTCTTTCTTCCGCTTCCCGTCTTGCCTGTTCCATACGGTTAGGGATAGGTGCAGGGGCATCTTCTTTTGACTGCTTCTTTTGAGGAGAAGCAGATTGCACGTGTTGAGGTTTTTTTCTTTTTTGGCTGTTTTGCTTTTCTTCTTTGCTCTTTTTGCCGAAAATCGCAGAAATGATTCCGATGATCGCTGCAATAATAAGCGGATTGGTCAGTAAATCTTCCATCAGCGTTCTCCCTTCTTAGAGAGATTATGATTTGCGGTCTTCATCCGAAGGGTCTTTCGTCAGCTTGCCGAATGAATCACGCATTTCTGTGTCAGCATCGATGTTCTTGATATTCATGTAATCCATGACGCCAATATTCCCTTCACGCAAAGCTTCTGCCATCGCAAGCGGCACTTCCGCCTCGGCTTCTACTACTTTCGCGCGCATTTCTTCTACGCGGGCACGCATTTCCTGTTCTTGAGCGACAGCCATCGCACGTCGTTCTTCCGCTTTTGCCTGCGCGATGTTTTTATCAGCCTCGGCCTGATCGGTTTGTAAAATTGCCCCGATGTTTTTGCCGATATCTACATCTGCAATATCAATTGAGAGAATTTCAAACGCAGTTCCTGAGTCCAATCCTTTTCCAAGGACTGTCTGAGAAATCATGTCAGGGTTTTCAAGCACTTTTTTATGATTATCAGATGAACCGATTGTAGAAACGATTCCCTCACCTACACGAGCTACAATGGTTTCTTCCCCTGCTCCCCCGACGAGGCGCTCGATATTCGCTCTTACTGTGATTCTCGCTTTCGCTTTCACTTCAATCCCGTCCATTGCGACGCCGGCAATGAACGGTGTTTCAATCACCTTAGGATTAACGCTCATTTGAACAGCTTCCAACACGTCCCGGCCTGCAAGATCAATGGCAGCACAGCGCTCGAATGTGAGTTCAATGTTAGCTCGCTGAGCGGCGATAAGCGCGTTGACGACTCTGTCAACATTACCTCCAGCCAGATAGTGGCTTTCAAGCTGGTTTGTTCCAACATTAAGTCCCGCTTTATGCGCTTTAATCAGCGGGTTAACAACCCGATTCGGAATGACGCGGCGAAGCCTCATCCCAACTAGAGTGAAAATGCTGATTTTCACTCCGGCTGCCAAAGCTGAAATCCAAAGCATTACAGGCACAAATGTAAAAAATACTGCCAAAACAATGATCGCTACTGCGACAATTGCCAGAATCATAAGTGTTGACGGATCCATATAACTTCTCCTCGTTTCTATTTAAATTTCTCTCACGACAATGCGTGAGCCTTCTACTTTTATCACTTTTACTTTTTTATCTTTTTCTGTAAACGATCCCTCCGATACAACGTCAAGGCGTTCATCATCAATAATCACGGTACCGGAAGGACGCAGCGGTGTAAAGGTTATACCCACTTTTCCCATTAAGTCCGTGCGCGTTTGATTTGAAACGTAGCCGCTCTCCGTGTTTGTAGAATCATTTAATATCAATTTCTTAAAGAATTTCATACGCTTTCCCAACACCCTTGTCAGTAAAATAAAAGCTGTAATCGAAACAGCTGAGGCGATCAAGAGAGAAACCGCCATGACAGTGAAGCTCCCCGCGGCTAAAAACAGGCTCGCAATAATCGCTCCCAAGCCCAGTAATCCAATGATTCCTCCGGGAAGAAAAATCTCAAGCAGAATGAGAATCACCCCTGCTATAAAGAGGAGAACCGTCTCATACCCGGCAAGGCCGGCTGCAAGATGCCCGTAAAAGAACAGCAATAACGCAATGAGTCCAGCCGTTCCAGGGAGGCCGACACCCGGGGAAAAAAGCTCTACCGTCAGACCTAAAAAAGCGATTGTCAGCAGAATAGGGACAATGACCGGATTCGTCAGCCATCTTGCCGTCTTTTCCGCAAAGCTCTCCTTTGCATAGCTGATCTGCGCCTTTTCGAACCCAAGCTTCTTTACGAGCGTGGACAAATTGTCAGCAGTGCCTTCTGAATAGCCTACCTCAATCGCCTTGTCTGCGTTAAGTGTCAGCAGATCTCCCTTAGGCGCGCCAACTTCCTTGGCATCTATATCTGGGTCAGCCATTGCGAGCGCATATTTTGGATCGCGGTTATTTTTCACTGCGGCATCTTCCATCTCTGCCAGCCAAAGTGATTGAGCTTTTTGGTCAGCGGCATTGCCTTGGCCATCAACAATCGCGGCGGCTCCCATTTTTCCGCCAGGCGCCATATAAATGTGATCTGCTTGAAGTGCAATATATGCACCAGCAGACAACGCGCGTTTGTTGACATATGCAGTTACGGGGATCTCGCTTTCGGTTATCAAATCGGCCATATCAATAGCAGATTTGACCAATCCCCCCGGGGTATTGATATCAAGAATAATATGGTCTGCATGTGCATCCTTTGCGTCTTGTAACGAACGGGACAAAAACGAGGCGAGACCCTGTTCGACATTTTTTTCAACCGGGATCACATAAACAGTTTGTTTTTCTGCTTTTGCGTTCAGCTGTACGCCTAATAAAGAAAGTAAAAATATACCCAAAAGAGCAGCACGGAATCCTTTGATTTGAAGCAAGGGCGGTGTATCCCTCCTTCCTTTTATAATAAGTGCCTTCTCTTCATACGTAACAAATGTATCAAAGGTTTCATTTTTTTATGTATAAAAAAAGACATCTCTCTTAGAAAGATGTCCTTTTCTTTGCCATTTAAGACAGTTGACTGCTCACAAGCTTATTAATTAAACTTCCGTCAGCTTTACCTTTTACTTTAGGCATAATTGCCCCCATCACTTTGCCCATGTCCGCTTTTGAGCTCGCACCGACCTCCGCGATGGTTTCATTTACGATTGTACGCAGCTCTTCTTCTGACAGCTGCTCAGGTAAATAAACTTCTAAAATGTCCAGCTCTTTTTGAACTTTATCTACTAAATCTAAACGATTAGCGTTTGAAAATTCCTGGAGGGAGTCTTTACGTTGCTTAAGTTCACGAGAAAGGACAGTGAGTTCCTCATCCTCGGTCAAACTGTCTTTCTTAAGCTTAATTGCTTCATTTTGAAGTGAAGCCTTAACCATTCGAACGACAGTCAGTTTGTCTTTCTCACGGTTTTTCATATACAGCTTCATATCCTGGTTGAGACGCTCAAGAAGACTCATAAATCCACCCTCTTTTAGAATTTGCGTTTTCTAGCAGCTTCAGACTTTTTCTTGCGCTTTACGCTAGGTTTTTCATAAAATTCACGCTTTCTTGCTTCTTGCAAAGTACCTGTCTTTGATACACTGCGTTTGAAGCGACGAAGAGCATCTTCAAGCGATTCGTTTTTTCTAACGACCGTTTTTGACATTCTCTTTCCCTCCCTCCGAATACACCAATCGACTACCTTTAAGTTACACATATAAACATGTACTTTGACATTATAATATAAGCCATCAGTCAGGTCAACTAAGTGAGTTCACTTTTCCGTCATGAGTGCGACTGCCTGTCTATATAATGAAAGAAAGGGGTTGGTGAATAGGATGTTAATTCTGATTAGCTTTACTGCTCTTATATTATTCTTTCTCGCAGGCATGAACATGCTTCGAAAGGGCTTAATTTCAATGGCGTACTCAAAAATTGAAGAACGTTTGCTTTTATTTACAGACCATCCGTTAAAAGCGTTTCTTATCAGTATTGTATTTACGGGGATACTTCAGAGCAGCTCAGCCTTTATGGTCATTGTCATCGGCTTTGTAAGTGCGGGCGTTCTTTCTTTTAAGCGGACGATCCCGATGATTCTGGGGACAAATGTTGGCTCTACTTTTACAACTGAATTTATTGCTATCAAAATGGATATTGTGATTTGGGTTCTTTTAATAGGAGGTTTATTGTTTTTTCTGACTGGCAGGTATCCTTTGAAACAGCTGGGAACAAGCTTCCTTGGACTGGGCATCATCTTCTTTTGCATCAGCGGATTCAGCCATCTTGCCGGGCCGCTGACAAAGCTGAAAACGGGCGCCGACGTTCTATACCATGTTAACGATTCAAACTGGTCCGCTTTGCTCATCGGCATGGTGTTAACTGCCATCATTCACTCCAGTTCTGTCTGTATCGGCATTTTGATGAGTTTTATGAATGAAGGGATTATCGGACTGACACAGGCGATGAGCGTCGTACTCGGATCAAATATCGGGACATGCATTACAGCTGTCATGGCTGCTGTATCCGGCGGATATGCGGCGAAACAGACAGCATATGCCCATGTGGTATTTAACGTGCTAGGGGTGGCTCTAGTATTGCCTTTTCTGACCGCAGCGACCGGCTTTGTAGAGCAGTTATCACCTGATCCCGCACAAAAGATCGCGCATTTCAGCCTTTTATTTAATGTGGTGACAGCTCTTTTATTTCTTCCGCTTACAAACTTGTTTTACCGATTGATTCACCTTCTTATCCCGGCTAAATAAAAAAATCGGTACATTTTAATGCACCGATTTTTTAGGTTAAGAAGACAAACGCATGTGTTCAGTTATTTCATCCTCAACCACACGGACAAACTGTCCTTCGTTGTAAGGATAACCTGCTTTTAGGATTTTGACTTTTACGATTTTGCCGATCATATCTTCCGTACCTTTGAAAACAACCTTCATATAATTGTCTGTGTAACCGACAAACATATTTTCTTCTTCTGTTTCCTTAAACGCTTCCTCAGGGATAATCTCAAGCACTTCATTTTCATACTGAGAAGCGTATTCTTTTGCAAGCTGGTCAGAAAGAGCAATCAGGCGGTGCACACGTTCGTTTTTCACGTTTTCATCCACTTGGTCTTCCATTCGTGCAGCTGGTGTTCCTGTACGCTTACTGTAAGGGAAAACATGCAGCTCAGAGAATTTATGTTCTTTAATAAAGTTATAGGTTTCCATAAATTCTTCTTCTGTTTCTCCAGGGAACCCGACGATGACATCAGAAGTAACAGCTAAGCCTGGCAGTGCTTTTTTCAATTTATTTAAACGGTCTGCAAAGAATTCCATTGTATATTTGCGTCTCATCCGTTTAAGCACTGTGTTTGATCCGGATTGGATAGGAATATGCAAATGATTCACTATCTTATCTGAGCGGTCTAAGACCTCGATCACTTCGTCAGTGATTTGGCTGGCTTCGATTGAAGAAATTCTGATCCGTTTCACGCCTTCCACACGGGTGTCTAATTCGCTCAAAAGCTTCGCGAAGTTGTAATCTTTCATATCTTCGCCGTAGCCGCCTGTATGAATACCCGTAAGAACAATTTCCTTATATCCGGCATCGACAAGCTGCTGCGCTTGTTTAATGACTTCTTCAGGGTCGCGGGAGCGGAGCAGGCCTCTCGCCCACGGAATGATACAGAATGTGCAGAAATTATTGCAGCCCTCCTGTATTTTCAATGACGCTCTTGTGCGGTCCGTGAAAGCAGGCACATCAAGCTCTTCATATACTCTTGCTTTCATGATGTTGCTGACGCCATTAATCGGCTGGCGTTCTTCTCGGTATTGGTCAATGTAGCCAAGCATTTTTTCACGGTCCTGTGTTCCGACTACAATGTCGACACCGGGGATCGCCATAATCTCAGCAGGTGAGGTTTGCGCGTAGCAGCCTGTGACACAGATGACACCGTCAGGATTTTGACGAATGGCGCGTCTGATCACTTGGCGGCTTTTTTTATCTCCCGTATTTGTAACCGTACATGTATTAATGACATATACATCAGCTGTTTGTTCAAAGTCTCTTCTTTCATAGCCCGCTTCTTTGAAAAGCTGCCAGATTGCTTCTGTTTCATAATGGTTGACTTTACAGCCAAGCGTATGGAAAGCAACAGTTGCCATTACTGATCACCTCTTAATAACTCTGTTTGATAAGAAATCGCACTCAACGCGTATAGCGGAGCGGTTTCTGTCCTTAAAATTCTCGGTCCAAGGCCGCACGTCACACCGTCTTGCTCTGTGAGCCGTTCAACCTCCGCTTCTGTTAAACCGCCTTCGGGACCAAATACGATCAATAGAGATGATCCTTTCGGAAGGCTGCTTACAATCGCGCTGAATGCGCTTATTTCCCCTTGCTTCGATGACTCCTCGTATGCAACGACACATTTATCGAAATCCTGCATCCTTTGAAGAAGCTGCTGAAAAGAATGGACATCCATCACTCGCGGCACTTCGTTACGGTACGATTGCTCAGCCGCTTCCTTCGCAATTTTCGTCCATCTTTCCCGCTTTTTCTTTGCCTTTTTGTCATCCAGCTTGACAACAGAACGCGCGGCTTGGAAAGGAATAAAGGCATGAGCTCCGAGCTCAGTCCCCTTTTGGATAATCCATTCAAGCTTATCTCCTTTCGGAAGGCCGCTCGCAATATAGACCTTTATCGGAAGCTCTCTGTTTTCATTCGTCCATTCTATCACAAGGCAGGACACTTTATCTTTGGAAACAGATTGAAGTTCACATTTTGCCTCGAAGCCGTCTTGAGAGCAGCAGATAATCTGATCTCCCTCATTCATTCTCATCACGTTCACAATATGATGAACTTCTTCGCCGGTAATCGAAAAAGTCGGCGCTTCCTCTATTTGCTGCTTCGTGAGCTCGATAAAATATCGTTGCATACGCTGTGACACCTACTAACTGTTATTTTTTCGCAATAATGCTGACCCAATCTTCCATTGAAAGGATTTCTACAATGGTAAAGCCAGCTTGTTCCAGTGCTTCTTTTACTTCTTGTTTTTTATGACCGATGATTCCTGACGTAATAAAGTGACCGCCTTCTTTTAACAGGCTGTACGCTTGTGAAGTAAAGCGAAGAATGACTTCAGCCAAAATGTTGGCCACAATCACATCATGTTCCCCTTCAATCCCGTCTAACAAATTGTTTTGCTTCACTTGAGCAATATCGCTGACTTTGTTCAGCTTGAGATTGAGGCGTGCACTTTCTACAGCCACGGGATCAAGATCGTAGGCATGAACCGATTCAGCCTCAAGCATTGCAGCCGCAATACTTAAAATTCCCGAACCAGTGCCGACATCAATCACCTTATCACCCTTTTGCACAAAGCGTTCAAGCGCCTGAATGCAGAGTACGGTTGTCGGATGTGTCCCTGTGCCGAAAGCCATTCCCGGGTCCATTTCAATAATCAGTTCATCAGTATGGACCGGCGTATATTCCTCCCACGTCGGCACAATTGTAAACTTTTCAGAAATTTTCACAGGATGATAATACTTTTTCCAGGCAGTCGCCCACTCTTCTTCATTTACTTCAGAAATAGTGATGTGGTTTCTGCCCAAATCAATATTGTAAAGAAGGAGATTATTAATCGTTTCTTTGATGCCGTCTACAGTTTCGCCCAGAAAACTGTTAACCGGCAGATATGCTTTGACAATGACACCCTCATCTGGGTAATCATTGGGGTCGAGCTGGTAGATTTCCCCGTACACATTCTCACGTTCTTTAATTAAATCAAGCGGGTCCTCTATCACAACCCCACTTGCACCAGCTTCATGCAATATATTTGAGATAGGTTCGACCGCTTCATGTGTTGTGTGAATGCTTAATTCGGACCATTTCAAAACTACCAACTCCTCATCCAATAATTAATCGCCTTTAAACGCGCGTTTTACCTTGTCAAAGAAACTCATTTCCTGTTCGTCAGGCAGGTTTCCGCTGACTTCGGCAAATTCGCGGATAATGTCTTTTTGTTTATCAGTCAGATTTGTCGGCGTAACGACGCGGACGACGATATGCTGGTCACCCTGTCCATAGCCTCTGACATTTTGAACGCCTTTGCCTCTTAATCTGAATTTCGTTCCTGTTTGTGTACCGGCCGGAATTTTCAATTTCACTTTTCCATGCAGCGTCGGCACTTCTACCTCATCTCCAAGAGCAGCCTGAGCAAACGTTAACGGCATTTCACAGTAAATATCATCGCCGTCACGCTCGAAGAACTCGTGTGCGCGTACATGGAACACGACAAATAAATCCCCGGCAGGGCCGCCGTTTATTCCTGGTTCACCCTGTCCCGAGAGACGAAGCTGCTGCCCGTCATCTACACCGGCTGGAATTGTCACATTGATTTTCTTGCGTTTTTTGATTTTTCCTTTGCCGCCGCAGTCCGCACATTTGTTTTTAATGATTTTGCCTGTACCTTCACAGTGGTGGCAGACCCGTCTGTTAACGACTTTTCCAAACGGTGTATTTTGCTCCACGTTTAACTGGCCGGAGCCTCCGCAGTGGGAGCATGTTTCTGGATTTGTTCCAGGTTTCGCACCTGAGCCTTTACATGTTTCGCACGTTTCCTCGCGGGGAATTTCGATGGTTGTTTCTTTACCGAAAGCCGCATCCTCAAACGACAGGGTCATCGTATACTGTAAATCAGCACCCTGGCGCGGAGCGTTTGGATCTCTTCGTCTTGTGCCTCCGCCGAATATACTTGAGAAAATATCATCGAAACCAAAACCGCCGAAATCGCCGCCGCCAAAACCTCCGCCGCCGAAGCCTTGGTTAGGGTCAGTGTGACCAAATTGATCGTAATGCGCACGTTTTTGGTCATCTGACAGCGTTTCGTATGCTTCTTTTACCTCTTTAAATTTTTCATCTGATCCGGCTTCTTTGTTAATATCAGGATGATATTTTTTTGACAGCTTCCGATAAGCTTTTTTAATTTCATCCTTTGAAGCGCTCTTACTTACTCCCAGCACTTCATAGTAATCACGCTTACTCATCTCGCTTCACTCTCCCGAATTTCTCACATAAATTAGATTGTATCATTTTGAATTATGATTTTTCAATTCCTTTTATCCCGGGCAAGAAAAAAAGTCAAAGCCAAGAGATGCCTGACTTTGACTTTCTAATCATTGAATCAGATTATGAAATGTGTTCTTTTCGGTCAGCTCCGGAAGCGGGGCTGACACTAAAAAGAACTTATTTTTTGTTTTGGTCGTCGTTTACTTCTTCGTATTCAGCGTCGACAACGTTGTCATCCGCTTTGCCTTCAGCGTTTGCTCCGCCTTGAGCTTGCTGTGCTTTAGCAGCTTCTTCATAAAGCTTCATAGAAAGCTCTTGAACGATTGTTTGAAGCTCATCTTTTTTCGCTTTGATCTCTTCAAATTCGTTTTTCTCAATCGCTGCTTTTAAAGCGTCTTTGGCATCGTTGGCTTTTTTCACTTGTTCTTCGTCCACTTTGCCTTCAAGATCTTTTAATGTTTTCTCAGTTTGGAAAACAAGCTGATCTGCTTCGTTGCGGACTTCGATTTCTTCTTTTTTCTTCGCATCAGCGTCAGCATTTTCTTCCGCTTCTTTTACCATGCGTTCGATCTCTTCATCTGAGAGACCTGAAGAAGATTTGATTGTAATGTTTTGTTCTTTTCCTGTGCCTAAGTCTTTTGCTCTTACGTTTACGATACCGTTTTTGTCAATATCGAAAGAAACTTCGATTTGAGGCACGCCGCGCGGTGCTGGCGGGATATCAGTAAGCTGGAAGCGGCCGAGTGTTTTGTTGTCGGCAGACATTGGGCGCTCACCTTGAAGAACATGGATATCAACAGCTGTTTGGTTATCAGCAGCAGTTGAGAACACTTGAGATTTGCTTGTTGGGATCGTCGTGTTGCGGTCGATCAGTTTTGTAAACACACCGCCCATTGTTTCGATACCGAGAGAAAGCGGTGTAACGTCAAGAAGAACAACATCTTTTACGTCACCTGTGATAACGCCGCCCTGAATCGCAGCACCAAGCGCTACAACTTCATCCGGGTTTACGCCTTTATGCGCTTCTTTTCCAGTTTCTTTTTTGATTGCTTCTTGTACGGCAGGGATACGAGTTGATCCGCCGACAAGGATGACTTTGTCGATTTCGCTTGCAGAAAGTCCTGCATCTTGAAGCGCTTGACGGACAGGACCCATTGTGCGCTCTACTAAATGAGAAGAAAGCTCTTCGAATTTAGCGCGAGTTAATGTAAGTTCAAGGTGAAGCGGTCCTGCTTCTCCAGCTGTGATAAACGGTAAAGAAATTTGCGTAGAAGATACGCCGGAAAGATCTTTTTTCGCTTTTTCAGCTGCGTCTTTCAAACGCTGAAGCGCCATTTTGTCTTTTGACAAATCAATGCCGTTTTCTTTTTTGAATTCAGACACCAGATGATCGATGATAACTTGGTCAAAATCGTCCCCACCCAGACGGTTGTCGCCGGCAGTTGAACGAACTTCGAATACACCGTCGCCAAGCTCAAGGATGGAAACGTCGAATGTACCGCCGCCAAGGTCGTATACTAGGATCGTTTGATCTTCATCTGTTTTATCAAGTCCGTATGCAAGCGCTGCTGCAGTCGGCTCGTTGATGATACGTTCTACTTCAAGACCTGCAATTTTACCAGCGTCTTTTGTTGCTTGACGCTCAGCATCGTTAAAGTATGCAGGAACTGTGATAACTGCTTTTGATACTGTTTCGCCAAGATAGCTTTCAGCGTATGATTTAAGGTGTTGAAGGATGATAGCAGACACTTCTTGTGGAGTGTAATCCTTTCCTTCAATTTCAACTTTATAATCAGTACCCATATGACGTTTGATAGACATAATTGTGTTAGGGTTTGTAATAGATTGGCGTTTAGCCACTTCCCCTACTTGACGTTCGCCGTTTTTAAATGCAACAACTGATGGCGTTGTGCGGTTTCCTTCAGCGTTAGCAATAACTTTAGGCTCGCCGCCTTCAAGCACTGCCACACATGAGTTTGTTGTTCCTAAGTCGATTCCGATAACTTTACTCACTTGAATAACCTCCTGCTATGTAATTATTGATTCACTTTGACCATGGAAGGGCGAATGACGCGATCCTTCAGCTTATAGCCTTTTTGCATTTCCTCAACAACAATGTTGGAGCCGTAGTTTTCGTCTTCAGCCTGCATAACAGCTTGGTGCAGATTAGGATCAAATTCCTGCCCTACAGCTTCGATGGCTTCGACGCCTTCTTTTTTCAAGGCTTCTACGAGCTGACGGTGGACCATTTCCATTCCCTGGAGCAAACTTTTCGTCTGTTCATTGTCGGCTTCAACCTGAAGCGCTCGTTCAAAACTGTCAAGAGCCGGCAGCAAATCAGTCACGATATTTTGAGAACGGTATTTTTGGGACGCTTCCATCTCTAAACGGCTGCGTCGTTTATAGTTTTCAAAGTCTGCTTGAACACGCAAAAGTTTGTTTTCTTTTTCCTCAAGCAAACCTTGCAATTCGTTAATTTGGTTTTGAAGAAGTTCGCTTTCATTTGTTTCTTCCTGCTGTTCATCAGCGGCAGCTTGTTCTTCAATGATTTCTTGCTCTTCTGTTTCGTTTTGTTCAACGGTTTGTTTTTCTTCTGACATTGTGTTCACCTCCCTCAAAGTGTAAGGAGAAGGACAGGTGCTGCCCTTCGATAAAATTTGCCAAAATTCCCTTATTCATCATACAGACTTGTTAATGCTTTTGACAAGTCCGAAGTCACATGCTGAAGCAGGCTGACAACCCTGGAATAATTCATGCGGGTCGGGCCGATAATCGCAATTGAGCCGATCTGCTTCTGGTCTACGGAATAAGAAGCCGTAATCAGACTGCAATTTTCCATCTCTTCATAGTCGTTTTCTTTTCCGATTTTAATCGAAATTCCCGTGTGCGGGGATTGAACCAGCTTTAAAACATCCTGTTCTTTCTCAATTAATGAAAGCAGCGACCGAACTCGGGTGATATCATGGAACTCAGGCTGGTTCAGCATATTGATTTTCCCGCCAAAAAACAACTTTTCAACGTGATTTGTGGAATGAAAGGTTGAACGAAGCGCGTCGAGTATATTGTCATAGTTTTTAATGTGCTGTCTTAGGTACATGACAACTTCTTTAAATATGCGCTCATTCAGTTCATCCATTGGAACGCCGCTTAAACGGTCGTTCAGTATATTTACCAGTTTTTCAATATCAGACAGATCCATTTTGGTCGGAAAGTTAATCGTTTTGTTTTCCACATGCCCCGTATTGGTAACGAGAATCGCTACCGCCATATCAGGCTGAATCGGAATGATTTGAATCTGTTTAAGGTAATTCTCACTCAACTTCGGCCCGAGTACGATGGATGTGTAATTCGTCAGATCGGACAAAATTTGCGCTGATTTTTGAACTGTCTTCTCCAGCTCGAAAATTTTCTCTTTGAAGATCGAGTGGATTTGGTCCAGGTCGCTTTTCGTCAATTTGACGGGTGACAGCAAATGGTCAACATAGTACCGATACCCTTTTTCTGACGGAACACGTCCTGAGGATGAATGGGTTTTTTCAATAAAGCCCAATTCCTCCAAGTCAGCCATCTCGTTTCTTATTGTTGCAGAGCTAAATGTGATTTCATCTTTTTTCGAAAGAGTTCTTGATCCCACCGGCTGTGCCGATTTAATAAAATCGTTGATTATAACCTGAAGGATCAGCAGCTGACGATTTGTTAACATCATCATCACCTCTGTTAGCACTCTCAATAAGCGAGTGCTAATTCTATAACAAAAGTATCAAACCACAAGAAAAATGTCAATTATAACTCACCCAAAAAAGCGCCAAAAACTTCATTGCCTAATAATTTCCCTTGATGAGTCAAATAAACGGCAGACTCCGAATTGTGAATCAGCCCTTTTTCAGCGAGGTCTTTTAACACGCTTGGGAAAAGTCCATCCAGGGAACGGCCGTATTTTTCTGCGAATCGTTTTTTGCTGACACCGGCTGTTTTTCTCAAACCTAAAAACATTTCTTCCTCAATCTGTTCTTCTGTTGTCACTTCATGTGTATCTCTGTACGGAAAACCCTTTTCAGCTATCAGGTCAATGTAATGCTTAACAGGTCCGACGTTCACTGTTCGTGTGCCGCCAATATATCCGTGAGCGCCAGCTCCGAAACCGAAATATTGTTCGTTGCTCCAATACGTTAGATTGTGCTTAGATTCCATGCCTGCCTTAGCAAAGTTGCTGATTTCATATTGATGAATGCCGTGAGCTTCCATCTTGCTCATCACTATTTCATACATTTCAGCTTCCTGCTCCTGCGGCGGAAGATGAAGCCGCCCTTTTTGCATCAAATTATAAAATACCGTTTTCGGTTCTACAATAAGGGAGTAAACGGAATAATGCTCAGCGTCCAATGATAAAGCAGTGTTTATGGAATGTTCCAGATGCTTGAGGGTTTGCCCCGGAAGCCCGAACATGAGATCAAGACTGATATTCTCAAAACCGATTTCCCGCGCTCTTTCAAAAGAGGTGAATACATCTTTTTGCTTGTGCACTCGGCCGATTTTTTCTAACAGATCGTCTTCGAACGTTTGCACACCAAAGCTAAGGCGATTTACGCCTGCTTCTTTTAATATTTTTAATTTCTCTGCGGACAAATCGTCCGGATTCGCTTCAACCGCAAATTCCGATAAGTCGCTTGAGGGCTTTAGCACGCGGTTGATCATATCCATCAGCTTTTTAAGCTGTTCCTCAGACAGGGAGGTCGGCGTGCCTCCTCCGATAAAGATTGTTTTGAGATCAGGCTGCCCGGTTTTTGCTATTGTATTTATCATTTCCTGTTCGAGTGCGTTTAAATACTCGTCGACTGGCTGACTTTGAATAAAATATTTATTGAAATCGCAGTAGTGGCAAATATGCTCACAAAATGGGATATGGATATAAGCTGATTTCAACGGATTCACCTTCTTTACAGAAAGAAGCCGCAGTACAAGACTGCGGCGGCTTCTATTGTTTTTTCGGACTGTCGTCCATTTTCAGAACTGCCATAAATGCTTCTTGCGGCACTTCAACTGAGCCGACCTGCTTCATACGGCGCTTTCCTTCTTTTTGTTTTTCAAGAAGTTTCCGTTTACGCGAGATGTCCCCTCCGTAACATTTAGCCAATACGTTTTTACGCATTGCTTTTATGGTGGAGCGGGCCACGATTTTCTGGCCGATTGCGGCTTGTACCGGAACTTCAAACTGCTGGCGCGGAATGAGTTCTTTCAGTTTTTCAACGATCACTTTTCCCCGTTCATATGCGTAATCACGATGCACGATAAAGGAAAGGGCATCGATTTTTTCACCATTCAGCATAATGTCCATTTTCACAAGCTTGGACGGTTTGTAGCCGATCAGTTCATAATCAAAGGACGCATAGCCTTTAGTGCTTGATTTCAGCTGATCAAAAAACTCATATACGATTTCCGCTAATGGCATATCATAAATGATGCTGACACGGTTTGCGTCTAAATACTGCATATCAATGAAATTGCCGCGTTTTCCTTGGCAAAGCTCCATTACAGCGCCGACATAGTCATTCGGCACCATCATCGTCGCTTTTACGTATGGCTCCTCAACCCTTTCGATCTTTTGAGGATCCGGCATGTTGGACGGGTTGTCGACAACGACCTTTTCGCCGTCTGTCATATACACGTCATAGATAACGCTTGGCGCTGTCGTAATCAGGTCGATGTTGAACTCACGCTCAATTCGCTCCTGAATGATCTCCATGTGAAGCATGCCTAAAAATCCGCAGCGGAACCCGAATCCAAGCGCTTGCGAAGTTTCCGCTTCATATTGAAGGGAGGAATCATTCAGCTCAAGCTTTTCAAGAGCTTCCCTTAAATCATTATACTTCGCTGTATCAATCGGATACAAACCACAGTACACCATCGGGTTTAGCTTGCGGTATCCCGGCAGCGCTTCTTCTGCAGGATTGGCAGCGCTCGTTATTGTATCACCGACACGTGTGTCACCAACATTTTTGATTGAGGCAGTCAGGAAGCCTACATCACCGACCGTCAGTTCATTTGTCGGAGTTGCTTTCGGCGTGAACACGCCCACCTCTGTTACTTCGAATTCTTTGCCGGTTGCCATCATTTTGATTTTTTGTCCCGGCTTTACCGTTCCTTCAACGACTCTGATATAAGCCACGACACCGCGGTAGGCGTCATAAAGCGAGTCGAAGATCAGCGCTTTGAGCGGCGCCTCCGGATCTCCGGTCGGAGCTGGCACCTTTTCTACGATTTGTTCTAAAATCTCCTCAATCCCGATACCGGCTTTTGCTGAAGCAAGCACGGCTTCTGATGCGTCAAGGCCGATAACGTCTTCTACCTCTTGGCGCACACGTTCGGGCTCGGCGCTCGGAAGGTCGATTTTATTGATGACCGGAAGGATTTCAAGATCGTTGTCAAGCGCTAAGTAGACATTGGCGAGCGTCTGCGCTTCAATCCCCTGGGCTGCATCCACGACAAGAATCGCTCCCTCGCAGGCAGCAAGGCTTCGGGATACTTCATACGTGAAGTCGACGTGTCCCGGCGTATCGATTAGATGAAAGATATATTCTTCTCCGTCTTTTGCTTTATATTTAAGCTGAACAGAGTTTAATTTAATGGTTATGCCCCGCTCACGTTCAAGATCCATAGAATCGAGCAATTGTTCTTTCATTTCTCGTTGAGTGATTGCCGACGTTTTTTCTAAAATACGATCCGCTAAGGTCGATTTTCCGTGGTCAATATGGGCAATGATAGAGAAATTCCGTATTCTCGATTGCCTCTCTAAACGCTTTTCTTTATCTGTCACAATCTATCACTCCTACTATTAAACGCAAAATACACTAGCTTAGATTATATCAATAGGATTGTAAAGATTCAATGTAAAACAAGAAAGAGAAAAGTTCCCTATCATATCTGGGTTGCTTTTCTCTTTCACGTACTTATTGATTCATATCCCGTATCCATTCATACATTGACTGGGCAGTATTGGTTACGGTGTCCGAAAGCGCTTTTCCGGCTTTTGAAAACATATTGAATGTCTCCACCTTTTCCAGCTCTTTTTGTTTTTCTACTAAATCTTTTGCCGTGACTGTTTCTCCTAGGATTGAGGCTTCTTTTTCATTATCTTTTCCGTCGGTGAGCGTAAACGCCCCCTTCAGTGAAGGGTCATGATAGCCTTTCATACTCAGCATCCCGTGGTTTGCCTGCTGCATGCCGAACAGAACGCCTAAAAACATGATCGTGACAAGCAGTAAGCACTTTCCAAAGTATGCAATCAAATCAACCACCTATTTCTTATTGTTTTTTCGTCTCCCCGCTCGCTGCGTTGACCTTTTCAGCATCCCAGTACATTTCGCTGAATACGTCCGCGGCCGCGTTAGCCGCACGCTGCAGCTCTTCGAGATTATTATCCACTCCGCCAAACTCGAGCAAAAGCGCTCTATCGGTTAAATCCTGATTGTAAACACCATTATCGCCTGGCGAGCCTTTGGAAAAGACACCTGTGCTAAGTCCGGGGTATTTTTTCTCCATCAGTTTATGAAGCTCACTCGCAATTTTATAGTTTTCTTCGAAGTTTTTGCTTTTTTTCCCGACGACAAAGGCTACCCTGGCATAGCTTTTCCCTTTAATCGTTGCGGTTGTGTCTTTTTTGCGCCGAGAGTCTCTGTGGATGTCAATGATATATTGCAGATTTTTGTTTGAAGCGAGGGCGTCTTTCACGACCGGCCTTGATTCATCATAGGACCTGGCATAGTTTAAGCCTTTTTTATTCAATTTTGACTGTATATCGGTTTTATTCACTGTGGCTCCGATTCCCTGGGATTCAAGCGCTTGTCCGAACATATCTCCTACAAGCGTGACATTGGCTTTAGAATGGCGCGCCATGTCAGGATCGGTCTCGCCTTTTAATAGAGGGAGATATGATTCCGTATTGTGCGTGTGATAGATAAACACGACCTTTTTATCACCTGTTGTTTGTTTCGGCGGATCTTTTTGCGCATTATCTGATTGCGTTTGCTGTTTTTCAATCTCTGCCAAATTCGCTTCTCTTTCTTCCTCCATCACCTTAGACGGCGGCGGCGATTCCGCAGGCATATTCGTATAATCCGTTCCTTGTCCAGCTAACAAAATCTCGGTATCAAATTGTGCAAATCCTGGCAGCTCCCGACCGAGAAAGCTCCGCGGATCTTCGAGGTTAATGCTCGTCGCCAGCTTTAAAGAAAGACGAGAAAGATGAAATGAGCTGTCTGTTTGAGAGAGGTCAGAAGCGAAATAATGGTTTTCCATCTGCAGCAAATGTGCAAATACGTCACCCGGCAATTCTTCAGCAATCCCATAAAAAGAGTCAGACGACGGCCTAAGTTCCGGCCGGAGAGACGTCAGCACACCGGATAGAACAAAAATCACGATAAGGCTTACGATAAATAGAAAGATGGCTTTTACCGCTTTCCCTCCATTTACCGCAACAACAATCTGTCTGTTTCTGCGTTTATTTCTCATTGAATCCCTCCAGCGCTTGTCTAGTAATTACTCTATGAACAAGCTAGAGGAAGTAGAACTGTTTAGTGATTGTAGGAGCCTTTGTTTTCTTGTGACACTTTTTCATGAAGCGCTGTGTTTAATCCGTTCGCTAAAACATTTGCCATATCGTCGATAAATGAATCGACTTCCTTCGGTGTAACCATTAAGTTGTGCCCTAAAGGCGAAAGCACCTCGTGAATGAGCTGCCGTTTTTCATCTTCTTGAAGGGTTCCGACAATACCTAGGAACGATTGGCGCTGCTTTTGATCGGGAAGATCGTCTTCAGTGAGCACTTTCTTTTTCCCAAACGTCATGCCTGCCGGAACAAGCGATCTTGATGGCCTGTTATCCTTCATTTCTCTGCCAAAATGTTTTAATATGTAGTCCACCGTGTCGCTGGCAATTGTCACGGCATCAACTACTGTCGGAACACCGATAGCAATCACCGGAACACCAAGCGTGTCTTTGCTTAAATCTTTTCGTTTATTCCCCACTCCAGACCCCGGGTGAATGCCTGTATCCGATATTTGAATGGTTGTGTTGACCCTTTCCACCGCCCGCGCCGCCAACGCATCAATGGCGATGACAAAATCAGGCTTCGATTGCTCAATCACACCTTTAATAATGTCACTTGTTTCGATTCCTGTTATCCCCATTACACCCGGTGCAAAAGCACTGACAGGCCTGTAACCCTCCTGTACGTTTTCCGGCTGAAGCTTAAACAAGTGCCTTGTTACCAACAGATTTTCTACTGCCATCGGTCCAAGCGCATCAGGTGTCACGTTCCAGTTGCCGAGCCCAACGATCAAACAGCTCGCATCTTTTGAGATATTAAGGTTTTCAAGAAAAGCTGAGAATTCCTCCGCAAAGACAGCAGAGACCTTCTCCTGCATTTCCGAATCATTCTCCCTGATTCCCTGTGCTTCAAGCGTTAAATAGCGCCCTTCTTTTTTTCCCGAAAGCTCTGCGCCTTCCTTTGTAACATCAACTGTGCGGATTTTAATGCCGCCGTGATCACGCTCTTTTTCAATAAAGCCTTTAATTTCTTTTGTCGGCACAGCCTGCTGATTGGCCATTGCTTCCTTCGTTTCCACTGCCAAATCGGTCCGTATCAAATACTGATTCACATCCAGCTCACTCTTTTTCATACAGGGGCCTCCTTCACATTAAGTACCTATATTGTTGCCATTTGCTGAATAAATCATGCTAAAAAGAGAACCTTCAATGAAAAATACTTTACATTTATATTGCAATCTAAAGGTGTGTTTGATAGAATACAATTTGTTCTATTGTGAAGAAGATTTAACCTTAAGACACTGTGCTACAGGTTGTATCTTAGGAGGTGAAACACATGCCAAACATTAAATCAGCGATTAAACGTACAAAAACAAACAACGAACGCCGCGTTCATAACGCGACAATCAAATCTGCTATGCGTACTGCAATCAAACAAGTTGAAGCTTCTGTTGCCAACAACGAAGCTGACAAAGCGAAAACTGCTCTTACTGAAGCAGCTAAACGTATTGATAAAGCAGTGAAAACAGGTCTTGTACACAAAAATACCGCAGCTCGATACAAATCAAGACTAGCGAAAAAAGTGAACGGACTTTCTGCATAATATAAAAACGATCCTCAATAATGGGGATCGTTTTTTTCATTTCTTTTTAACAGCTGTAAAAGGAACAGTTCGAGCAGGAGCTGCTTGTCCTTTTTCCCGGTTTTCATCTCATAGTCCATGACGGCAAGCTGTTCAATAATTAAACGGAGCTCCTCCTCTGAAAAAAGCCTTGCTTGATCCATCGCCAGCTTTACCCGAAATGGGTGAACTTTTAGATTAGAAGCGATTTGTTTTTGTCCGTATCCCTGTTCCGCGAAGTACTTCGTCTGCAGAATCAGCCGGAACTGATTCGAAATAAGCGCCATAATTTTGATCGGTTCTTCATTTTGTTTTAGCAAATCATAAAAAATTTGCAGACTCTCTGTTCGTTTTCGGTTGACGATTTTATTGATCAGCTCAAAAATATTTTGTTCAAGGCTTCTAGCAACAAGCATTTTTACATCATCCAGCGTAATTTCTTCACGATCTCCAATAAACGTGCAGAGCTTTTGAATCTCCTGAAAAATCGATGACAGATGACCGTTCACAAGCAGAACCAAATGCTCCGCCGCTTCCGTGCCGATTGTTTTCTGCTCTGTTTTTGCAAGGTTGACAGTAAAGTCTGTCGTTTCCTTTGCATTTAATTCCTTCGCCTCCATCATAAACGCGTGCTTCTTTAACGCTTTCGTCAGCTTTTTTCGCTCATCAAGCTTTTCATACGGAGCAAGCAGGACAAAGACTGTGTAAGGCGCAGGTGATTGTATATATGATTCAAGCGCACTGACGTTGTGCTCAATTTTTTCTTTTTTCTTTTCACCTGTTAAAAAATATGGATTTTTCACAATGACAAGACGCCGCTCCCCCATAAACGGAAACGTTTCAGCATCTGCAATCGCTTGATCCAGCGGGTCCTCTTCCAGATCAAAAACGGACAGATTGAAATCCTTTGTCTCCTGATCAACGACCGTCTGTCTGATCCTGCTGACGGTTTCTTGCAGCAGATATGTCTCTTTTCCGTATAAACAATAAACCGGATGGACCTCTCCTTTTTTCAGGCTTTTCCACACATCAAATACCATTGTTGTACGACTTCCTCTCTTTCATCATCCCCTTCTATCCTAAATTGAGTTTGCAAAATAGTAAAGAGGAAGCCTGACTGCTGCTTCCCCATTTATATTAAACGCCTGTTCGCAAGCCCCCGGGACAGCTTGTAAAAAGGCGATAATCACCAGAACAGAAAACGTTACCTTAGCTTCTAGATTTTTCAAAACAATTCCATTATACTTAAGTCAGTCAGGAGGGATAAAGTTGAATGATTTTGAAAAAAACGTTCAAAGCAAACGAAATGATGCTGTAGATTCAGCTGTTGGTTTTGTTGTGTCCTTCGGATTTTTCGCCTTCTTGTTTGTCATGGCAACGGTTATTCACCTAGTTGGTTCATAACAGCGACTGCCCGGGCTGCTGATTTCTCGGCAGTCTTTTTTAGTTCGTCTCTGTTATATCTGATGTATCATATGGAGGATAGACAGAAAAGGTTCCAACTCTGTTTTTGTATCTATATTGGATCGTTCCGTTTTGATCTGTTCGCAGCACGCGGATAGAATGTCTCTGTAATAGTTGCAGAACTTTTTGATGAGGATGATGGTACCGATTGTTTTTCCCGGCTGAGATAATGGCCGTTTTCGGCTGAAGCTGTTGGATGAATTCTTCACCGGTAGAGCCTTTGCTCCCATGGTGCCCCACCTTTAACACATCTGCTTTTATATTCGGAAACACGTTCATCACCTCTTGTTCCCCTTCTTTCTCCAGATCACCCGTCAAGATCCAGCTCATACCGCCCGTCTCCATCCACAGAACGAGAGATGAATTATTTTTGCTTGCCGGATCAGGTGCTTCCGGTGACAGTACATGGAACTGCAAATCCTTTATTTGCAACACATCGCCTCGCTTCACCTCTTCAATTGCCACTCCCTCTTCCCTGGCTGCCTGCAGCACTTTCTCATCTTTAGGTTCAGAAACGAACCCTTTCGGAATCACGAGGCGCTTTACTTTATGATGCTTCAGCAGAATCTCCGCCTCTCCGATATGATCTTGGTCAGCGTGCGTCAGAATTAAAGCGTCAAGCTGCTTGATTCCCTTAGCAGTTAAAAACGGAATCAGCACCTTTTCCCCCAGTGAAAACGGATGCTGTTTTTCGCGCCAAGGCTCTGACGAGTAAGACAAAGTGCCGCCGGTATCAATTAAGACACGACCCCGCTGATGCGGAGCACCTACAAACATGCTGTCACCCTGTCCAATATCTATCATATCCACTTCTCCTTCGGAACTAAGACACGGATATATAAAGAGCAGAAACATCACCGTGCAGCAAATGCCTCCGGTTACCATCAACTGCGACAAGGAGCGTTTTTCAATCGCCATAAGCAATAGGATGATCGTGACTGTGAATAAAAAAAGCAAAACAGGTGCAGGATGTGCGATCATAATCGTGAACACATCAACATCTGCAATGTTTGTGATTAACCTATTGATCCAGCTTATCAATAAATCAAACCAGCTGAAAAACAATCTCCCAAACGAAGCGGAAAGACTTAATAGAAGAACACCTGCTACAGCTCCCGGCAAAATACAGAAGGTATAAAATGGTACCATCAACATATTCATCGGTACGCTGATGATAGAAAACTGATGAAAATGATATAGGAGAATCGGAAGCGAGCCCAGCTGAGCGATGAGTGATACAATTGTCAGCTGCCCCAAGGAGGTTTTAACCTGCTGAAAAATAGAAGAGGATAGAATTAAAGAAAAACTGACGGCGAACGATAGCTGAAAACCGGCTTCAAAGAGATGATAAGGATTGAAGAGCAGAAGGACGATGTACGAAAGGCAAATTGCAGTTGCAGAGCGGACACGCCATTTGACAAGACTTCCAGCTAAGTAAACACCCGACATGAGAGCGGCGCGTAGCACTGAAGGAGCAGCGCCGGTCAACATCACATAGAGCGGCAGAAATAACAGCAACAGAATTGACGCCTTTTCTCTAGTTATACCAAGGCGGATCATGATATAAAACAAACCTGCTGTCAAAATCCCCACGTGGAGTCCTGATATTGCCAAGAGATGGACAACACCAAGCTTTTGATACGCGGTAAGCACTTCATCCTCCACGTAAAATCTGTCACCAACTGTAAGTGCCTGTACAATCCCTGTCGAATCAGGAGGCAGAAGGCTGTTTGTGAATGATATGATATGTTTTCTCAAGCTGAGCACCTTGTACTTGAAATTTTCAGGTTCGCTGCAGTTTTGGATAGACGTGACAGAGTAGTTCCAATGAATATGCTGCCGATAAAGATACTCGTTATAATCAAATGCACCCGGCACAGTTGCGTGATTCGGTTCTTCCAATGTACCAGTCAACTCACATGACATTCCTGGTTCTATGTATAACAGCTGTTCTTTTTCACCAGCAGACTGAATGCGATACGCAGCAGCCCATTTTTCCTTATCAGGTGTCTCAACCATCATAGACATACGGTCGCCGTCAATTTTGGGAATAGTGTCAATCACTGCCTTGAATTGATAGGTTCCCTGCCGATAGGAAGAGACATTCTGAGAATCTGTGACTGCATACAGTACAAAAAACAATATAAAAGAGAAGAAACAAACAATAATAAGAAAAGCGTGCCTCGTTTTGATTAAAATGATGAGGAGAAAGAGGATGAAAAGAAAAATAGCGGGGAAATAAGCGGCGGCAGTAATTCCAGCCGTTGCCGAAGCTGCCGCCATAGGCAATAATAAGCGCGAATTACGCATTCATCACACGTAGCTCGTGAAAAGTGTATTCGCCTGTTCATGTATCTTTTTCAATTCTTCCTCCGCTAAACCGGCATCAGCCAATTTCCCTATTAGACCCGCTACAAATGAAAGCTTTTCTCTGTTTTTCAGATCAACGATCATTTCATCGAGTTCAACCTGTTCAACAGTTACACCCGCCTGTTCAAATAATTCCTGCGCATACGGATGTGTTTTGTAATCCTCAGCATAATAAACCGTTTTGATACCAGCTTGAATAATAGATTTGCAGCATTGAATGCACGGATAATGCGTCACATAAATCTCGGCTCCATCAGTCGGCACCCCAAACTTAGAGCATTGAAGAATCGCATTCATTTCAGCGTGAATGGTTCTTGCGCAATGATCATCTATCATTAAGCATCCTTCATCTGCACAATGTACGCCGCCCGCGATTGACCCATTGTAGCCTCCTGCTATCATGCGTTTGTCTCTGACTATAGTAGCGCCGACAGATAATCTCGGACATGTGCTGCGCAGCGCCAATAAATGGCTTTGAGCCATAAAGTATTGATTCCATGAAATTCGTTCCACGTTGTTCCCTCCAAATGTTGTGTTGCCTGACCTTTAGTTTACCTATCATAATGCATGACCGTCAAATCACTTTACTGTAATGGAAGACTTTATTTTCTCAAATGACTTTTCACCTATTCCTGAAACCTTAGTGATATCTTCAATTGTTTGGAAACGACCGTTTTCCTCCCGGTATGCAATAATAGCTTCAGCTTTGGATGGCCCCACCCCTGAGATGCCTTGTAACTCCTCTAAGGTTGCTGTATTGATATTCACCAGCGCTCCCTTCCCTCCATCGCTTTGGACAGACCCTCCGCCACCTTGCTGCACTGCTGTTTCCTCTCCCTTTTTCGGGATGTACACCACTGTCCCGTCCTGCAGAATCTCCGCCAAATTTACTTGCGCTTCGTCTGCTTGTTCACTGGTCCCGCCCGCTTTCTCAATTGCCTGAGATACTCTGTCCCCTGTTCGCATTTCATAAACGCCAGGATGCTGAACAGCACCTTTGATGTCTATCACAATTGTTTCGTTTGACTCGTCGTTGTTTGCTTCCTGCTTTACCACTGTATTTTCTGTCTCTGTTGGTACAGCTTGCTTCACCGGCTCTTTATTTTTCCCTGTGGCCAGAAAGATCATAATCGCTGTGAAAACAGCCGCAGAAGCCGCTAAAATAATTGCTTTCTTATGCTGATTCAACCAATTCATCGTGCATGTTCCCCGCTTTCGTCATATTTTATTTTCATAACACATATGGTTTAGAGGATAATAGCTCAAAGGAGGGGAAACCATTGAAGATAGGCTTTATCGGCACAGGAAATATGGGTACGATCCTTATCGAATCATTTATTGAATCAAAAGCGGCCGATCCCTCAAACATGACAATCACAAACCGCACAATTGAAAAAGCGTTGCACATAAAAAACCGCTACAACAGCATAAACGTTACCGAAAGTCTCGAAAAGCTCGTTTCTGAAAACGAGATGATTTTTATTTGTGTTAAGCCGCTTGATATATATCCTTTACTGGCAAGAGCGTTACCTTATTTAAGAAAAGATCATATTCTCATTTCAATTACAAGCCCCGTTCAAACCGAACAGCTCGAACAATATGTGCCGTGTCAAGTGGCGCGAGTGATCCCAAGTATTACGAACAGAGCGCTGGCAGGTGTTTCTCTCGTCACTTTCGGCACAAGCTGCGGCGAATCTGCAAAAGCGAAAATCAATGAGCTGATGCAGCATATCTCTCATCCGCTGCAAATTGAAAGTGACATCACGAGGGTTGCATCAGACATCGTAAGCTGCGGCCCCGCTTTTATGAGCTATCTGATTCAGCGGTTTATAGATGCAGCTGTTTCGGAAACATCAGTGTCTAAACAGGACGCGATTTTGATGTGTAAGGAAATGCTTGTCGGAATGGGAAAACTGTTAGAAACCGAATTGTATACCCTGCCTGCATTACAGGAAAAGGTTTGCGTTAAAGGCGGTGTAACAGGAGAAGGCATTAAAGCGCTGGAAAGCGGTGTGCAGGATATGTTTCACCGGGTATTTCAAAATACTCATATGAAGTACGAGGAGGATATTTCCGCAGTGAAAAAGCAGTTTCATGTGTAGACGAGTATGTCATACGTTCGTCTGTACTGCAAAAGCATAAAAAAGCATTTTAAAAAACCATCGTTTTAGGAAACGATGGTTTTTGATTTCTGCGCCTTGAAAAAGAGGCGTTCTGATTGTGCTGATGGCTCGGTATCCGTAAAATCAGCTGTCACGCGATGGAGCTGAAAGCCGCAGTTCTTAAGCATTTCTTCGTATTCTTCCACCGGGAACGTTCTTTGCTCGTGTGTCTCATCAAAACGATCATACGCTTCTCCGTTCCACACAAAAAACGACATATCATGAATGACAGAAAGCTCGTCACTTCCGGCAAAGCTCTGCCAAATATAGCTGATATCTTCGTCCTGGTCAGCAAATGTGCTATCCGGAAAGACTTCCGCAATTTTAAAAGATGAATGAACATCAAACAGCAGGATGCCTTCAGGCTTTAATACCCGAAAAACACTTTTAAAGGTTTCGATCACATCATTTTTTGTTTTTAAATAATTTAATGAGTCACAGCATATCACAACAGCGTCAAATTGACCGTCAAAGCCGGTAATCTCTCTCATATCCTGCTGAAGAAATAAAATAGGCTGGCTACTCGATACCTTTTGCTGGGCGAAAGAAAGCATCTCTTCGCTGAGATCGATGCCTGTAACCTCGAAGCCTTTTTCGGCAAGCCGGATGGAGATTTCCCCCGTGCCGCATGCCAGATCGAGAATACGGCCTTTTTCCGGGAGAGATGCTTCAATCCATTTTGTCCATTGATCGTAAGGCGCGTGTGACATTAGCTCGTCATACACGCTTGCAAAGCCTTGATAAATCATTGATTCATTCCAAAGTCAAGATCTGCGAGCGGAGCGTCTCCCCACAGCTTTTCAAGGTTGTAGTAGCTTCTTTCATCCTTGTGGAAGACATGGACAACTACATCGCCTAGATCAACGAGAACCCATCTTGCTTCATCAAAGCCTTCCATCTTTTTGACTTGAATGCCGTTTTCATCAGCTTGATCCTTGATTTCACGGGCAATCGCCTGTACCTGTTTATCTGAATTTCCGTGGCAGATCAGAAAATAATCAGCAACCAGAGAAATACCTTCCATATCCAGTGCTAAAATATCCTCTGCCCGTTTATCATCGCAAGCCGCAGCTGCGATCTTTAAAATGGACTTTTGGTTCATTCACAAATTCCTCCTGTTCAGCTGCCAGACACAAGCCAGTTATACGTTAAAAATGTGTCTGGAAAAACCGGTTGATTTTTTTTCATAAGAAAAACCATTGTATTTTTAATGGACTGAATCAGCGCTTGATTCAAATCTGTCTCAGCAAGCTTACGCACCTCATCGACACCGGGAAATGCCCGGTTTGGCTCAATGTAATCGGCAACGTAAATGACTTTTTCTAAAAGTGTCATGCCGGGGCGGCCTGAGGTATGATACCTAATGGCGTCAAGAATGTCTTCATCTTGAACCCCTGCCTCTCTTTGGACCAAATAAGCGCCGACCGGAGCGTGCCAGAGCTCCGGATTATGATCCAATAAATGCGCAGGCATTTTTTCACGCGCAATAATTTGTTTCATTTCTTCTTTCGGGCGGAATTTGGCGTAATCATGAAAGATTGCCGCTATTTCCGCTTTTTTAGAATCGGCTCCAAAACGCTCCGCAAGTTCGATCGCCGTGTTCATCACGCCAACCGTATGGATATATCGGTGTTCGGTCAATTGCTGCTTCACGCATGCAAGTGCCTCCTCACGATTCATATAAACCATTCTCCTCTACATACTTCTTCACTTTATCAGGGATTAAGTAGTCAGTGGGCTTCTTGCTTTTAAACCGTTCCCTTATCATAGTTGATGATACCTCAAATTCCGGAACGTCTGCAAAGAGAAGCGGATAAGGGGTTTCAACATGAAAACCGGGGCGCTTTACTCCAATAAATTGAATGAGGTTCAGCAGCTCGTCCAGCTTATACCATTTCGGCAAATATTCAATCATATCAGCGCCGATAATAAAGAACAGCTGATCATTTGGATAACGCTGCTTCAGTAAAGAAACGGTATCAAAGGTATATGATGGCCCTTCTCTTTCCATTTCAACAAGCTCCAGCTTAAAGGACGGATTAGATTGAATTGCAAGCTTTAGCATTTCCACGCGATGAAAGCTGTCGGTATAGTCTTCGTTCTGTTTATGCGGCGGAATTTGATTAGGCATAAACCAAATTTCATCAAGCCCCGCCTGGTACAGCACCTCATTCGCCATTAAGAGGTGACCATTATGCGGAGGGTCAAACGTGCCTCCGAAAATTCCGATTTTCTTCATTTCAACCACCTTTAAGGAAGCTCGATTTGTTTATTTTCCTTTGATTCCTTATATAACACAATCGTATTGCCGATTGTCTGCACCAATTGAGAGCGGCTTCCTTTTACAAGAGCTTCCGCTACATCGTTTTTATCCTCTTCGCAATTCTGAAGCACGCTGACTTTAATCAGCTCTCTCGCTTCAAGCGCCTCAGCAATTTGTTTAATCATGTTGTCGTTTACTCCGCCTTTACCTACTTGAAAAATCGGCGTTAAATGATGCGCTTTTGAACGCAAAAAACGTTTTTGTTTACCTGTTAACATTCTGTTCCTCCTAATTTTCCTATTACAATAGATCTCATTTTTTCAATATTAGGCTCTTGTCCAGTCCACAATTGGAAAGACAATGCTGCCTGTTCAACAAACATGCCCACACCATCGAGTGTTTTCAAGCCTTTTTGGCTTGCTTCTTTTAAAAGTGCCGTCTGTATTGGATTATACACGATATCACATACGACGGCACTGCTCGCGGCACGCTGTAATGAAAGCGGCACATCGTCCACGTTCGGATACATGCCCACAGACGTTGTATGGATGATAACATCATACTGCTCAAGACGTTCTTCTGCTTCTTTTATGCTTAATACTTCTTTATTGTGAAACGAGGGAGTAGCTTCTGTAAGCCGCTTTGCTTTTTCTAACGTCCGGTTGCAAATGTCAAATTTTTTCGGGGTATTTCGGACAATTGTTGTAAAAATGGCTCTCGCCGCTCCGCCAGCGCCGATCATTAAGAATGACAGTTCAGAGATGGGCTTGTCTAATACCTTCATTAATGACTTCACGAAGCCTTCCCCATCGGTATTGTATCCGACAAGCTTATCTCCCTCTCTTCTGACCGTGTTTACGGCACCGAGCACTTTTGCACTCTCATCAATATGATCCAAATAATCCATAATGGAAACCTTGTGCGGAACAGTCACATTGATTCCTTGTACGCCTAGAGCTCTTATTCCTTTTACCGCATCCTCCAGATCATTCTCTTCTACCTTGAAGGCATGATAATGTCCGTCAAGCCCGAGGTCTTTCAATGATGCGTTATGAATATCAGGTGACATAGAATGGCCAATAGGATTTCCGATAACCCCGTACAGCTTTTTCATACACCTCTCCCCTTTTCTTAAATTAATGAACGCCGAACAAATACATGAACGCCTTTTGGCGCGTATGCAGTTACCTTTTTATCAGCGTCATGGACAGTAACCCAGCCTAACCCAGAGAAAACGATATCTGTCTTTTTGTCTTTTATCGTAAACGTATGGGCGACCAATTCAGGAAACTCATCCATTTCATCTTTACCCGGAGGTGTGAGCAATTCCCCTGCATGCTTTTCATAAAGCGCGTCTGCATTTTCAAGTTTTGTTCTATGAATCATCAGCTCATTCGGCATATAGCAAATAAAAGGAGATCTTTCCCCAGACACATAATCAAACCTTGCAAGTCCGCCAAAATACAGTGTTTGCTGATCATTAAGCTGGAATGTGCGAGGCTTCAGCTCCTTTTTAGGAGATAATATTTTCAGGTCCTTTTTATTGACATAATGCGCCATTTGATGGTTGTTGATAATTCCCGGTGTATCATAAAGCGATGAACCGTCATCCAGCGGGATTTCAATCGCATCAAGGGTTGTGCCAGGAAATTGGGATGTTGTAATAATATCTTCTTCACCTGACACTTCTTTAATAATCCGGTTAATAAAGGTTGACTTTCCTACATTTGTACATCCGACAACATAGACGTCTTTTCCGTTGCGGTAATGCTCAATCGCGTCAATTACTTCTCTGATTCCCTGGCCGCGACCCGCACTGACCAAAAATACGTCAACCGGTTTTAAGCCAAGCTCTTTCGCTTCACGCTTCATCCATTGGATCAGACGCTCTCTTTTCAGTGACTTAGGCAAAATATCCGCTTTATTGCCAACTAATAAGATAGGGTTTCCCCCCACCAAGCGCTGCAGCCCATTAATCCAGCTGCCGTTAAAATCAAAAATATCAACAATTTTTACGACCAGAGAGTCCGTTTCTCCAATACCGTGAAGAATGTTCAAAAAATCATCATCAGTTAAGGAGACATCTTGTATTTCATTATAGTTTTTCAGTCTGAAGCAACGCTGGCAAATCACATTTTCTTTCGTAAGCGATGCAGGCGGCGCGTACCCCAAACCTGTTTTGTCCTCGGTTTGGATCGTAACTCCGCACCCGATACAAACAACCTTTTCCATTTCTTACTCCTCCCACTGAATGTGCCCTTTTCGTTTGAGAGCACTCAGTATTCTGCGTTCGACCTGGCGGTTAAAGCGCGTAATGAATCCGTCAGAGGAAGCGACTGGCACGACCAAAATCGTATGGTAGCCGTTTCGGTTTCCCCCGAGTACATCGGTCAGCAGCTGGTCTCCGATGACAACGCAGTCCTCTTTTTTCAGCTCCATATTGCGCACCGCTCTATTAAAGGCTTTACCCATCGGTTTTCTTGCTTTATAGATGAATGGGATTCCAAGCGGTTCTGAGAAAAGTTTCACTCTTCTTTCGTTATTATTAGAGACAATTGTCACTTTAATGCCGTGTTCCTTCATTTCTTCAAACCACTCGATCAATCGCGGCGTCGCGTTCGGCCTGTCCCATTCAACAAGCGTATTATCCAGGTCAGTAATAATTCCTTTTACATTTCGTTCCTTTAATTTCTCAGGTGTAATATGAAAAATATTTTTTACAAACTCGTCAGGTAAAAAAAACTTTTTTAACAAAACCCGCACCCTTCCCTTTTTCTTTCTTTCAAAATGATTGTCGAAAAAAATCGAACTTGCGCCTAAAGAAAAACTGAGCAAAAAAATTTCGACAAAAATTGGGTTTCTTCACCAGGTGTGGATAAATTTACACACACTATCCACTCTTATTACATCACTCTTTAGACAAATTATAAACACGATACTCACAAGTTATCCACTTTTTGGTGTGGATAACAGAACGATTGTTCTTATATGCATTTCATGGTAGATTAAAGATAACTTCAACCTCAGATGAATGCAACTTATCATTGTATGCGTTAAAATCATGAATGATTCCAACTTTTAAGGAGGTGCCTCTCCCATTAATTGGGTTCCTAGCATGAGAAAACTGTCTGATGAATTACTAATAGAATCTTATTTCAAAGCCACCGAAATGAATTTAAACCGTGACTTTATTGAGTTAATTGAAAACGAAATAAAAAGAAGATCGCTCGGACATATTATTTCCGTATCTTCTTAATAGGAATTTGTCTATTTTTTCCGGGCGTATTTCCTTTTTTTACTCAGATGACTGATATTATATCACTTTGGCTGCGCGCTTTACTACTATTTTCAGCAAAAAACACCCCTAAAAAGAGGTGTTTTAAAGGGCCGGTTATTATGCTAACCAGTATATGCCGCCCACAACAAGGAGAACAACAACTAAAACAACAATAAAAGCGTATCCATATGCTCTGCCTGCGCCATACATGTGAAGCGCCTCCTTAATAAGGTTTTATAACAGCCTATGTAGGAGAAATAAATCGGACTAGGCGGTTGTCCGGCTCAACGCTGCAGGATCTGCCCATCTTGTATTCCTTCATATACGATCCTTGCCCCTTTAGGTGTCATATGATTTCCAGAAGGATCTATAAGACCAGATTGGATAAGCGCTTCATCAGTTGCTTTTCCGCCGTCTGCTTCTATAAAATGCTTCCAGTTATCTACAAGAGGGACATCCAGGCGCTTCGACACATCTCTTGTAATATCGTTATATGAGTTGTGCCATTTCCTTGCTCCGCCTTTTGGTTCAAAAGCAGCTGCTTGATATCTGGAATAGTAAAACAAATGATGCTTCCCATTACCTTCTATAATTGGGATACACGTCATTAAGATTGGCTTGATCCCGTGTTTTCTGCTTTCTTCAATAAAATAAACCAGATTTTCTCTAAAACGCTGCTTCGACACTCTCGGTTTCCCCTCAGTCAGTATGGCAGCGTCATTGGTTCCGAACATAATAAACAAATACTTCGGTTTTTGATCCAGCACATCTGTCTGAAATCGGAGACGGGCATCCTCTGTCGTCTGTCCGCCGATTCCCGCATTGAGTATATCAAGGTTACCGCGCTCAGCTGTTTTTAATATATTGACCCACTGCTGTGCTTTTGGATAATCGCGATAATCCCAATTAGAGCCACGCGTATTACTGTCACCAAATGCTACAACGTCTTCGTATCCCCTTCCCTCGCATCCTGCTGTAACGAACAGCAGAAGGAAAAGGATGATAAAATGTTTCATCTTTACACCCCCAAAAGCCTCACTTTAATGTTATACCTCTGTTTCTCTTCGTTCAATGAAGAGTTTTTCGCTATCACTGTTTTTTCCTATAGTTAACGTGTCCCCCTCAGTGAATATCATTCTGCTTTCATTGCGGCGCAGCTGATGATTTTTTAAAATTCCCTTCTTTCCAATCTGAAAAACACACAAACCAAAGAAAAGAAAATAACCTGAATCCGCACTGGAAACAGGTTATCCGTTAAATCCTGCATTTACTTTAACTTCGATTTAAGCTTGGCCTTTGTTTTTGGCCCATAAATCCCGTCTGCAGTTAATCCGTTCATGAGTTGAAAACGCTTGACGGCATTCGCTGTTTTCGGTCCGTAAACTCCATCTATGCCATTGTTTTTGGCTCCCTTATCAGGGTAAAAGTGAAGTACAGCTAAAGCCTTTTGCAGCTGGAGAATGTTTGTGCCCTTTCGATAAGGCGAAGTGAGCTTTATAACCCCAGACGGCAGAGGATATGATGGTGAAGTTTCTTTTGGAGGTGTATCCGAGGAAGAAATTCCGTTTAGAAAAGAGTTCCAGTGGTCCAAGAGTTTCCGCGGACATTCTTTCCCGGACCACTTTTTGTGGGGAACAACACGATTTAACGGAATATTGTTTTCCTTCATCAGCTTTCTGATCAGCCACTGGGCATTTGATGTTGCTTTTTCAAAATCGCCGTCAGCATTTTCACAGATTTCAATCCCGATCGATTTGCGGTTTCCTGTCCCGTTTGTACCGTCTCCCGCATGCCAGCCGTTTTCATCTATCGGGAGATGCTGATAAATGACTGAATCGTCAACTGTAAAATGCCAGCTTTCGGATGTGTTCGGGTTTTTCACAAACTTGGCGTGCATTTTCGCATCAGCGCCTTTGGCTGTATTCGCTGTATTATGCACCGTAATATAAGCAGGCGCCATCGCATAGCCAGGACGATTATCATTTGATACCGGTATAAAATCCTTTTTTATGGTTACCATTTCTATCCCTCCCTATTAATAAGAATGCAGAAAACAGAGAGATGGACAGCCTTTTTTATGAGGTAAAAAAGAATTGTGTTCTTAACCTGGTTTTCAGTTGAACAGCTGAAATGGCACCAGTTATACTAATTTAGATGACGGAGGTTTTGACTCCTGACATCACCTAAGTTGGGAGTGACCATAGACATGTTAAAAAAAGTAATAGGTATACTTGTGATTATCGCTATCATTTCAGTTGGTTTTTTTCAGAAAGAAGCTTGGCTTGATGCAATCAAAGCAGGAGGGATGTTTTCCGTTTTATTTAGTATGCTGCTGATTGCTGCCGATGTTTTTTTCCCAATAGTGCCGTTTGCTTTGATTGCTGCTTTAAATGGCGCAGTGTTCGGGACTGCAAATGGAATTTGGATTACACTGACCGGCTCAATGCTTGGTACAATATTGCTGTTTTTTCTCGCCAGGTACAGTTTTAGAGATTGGGCCAGAAAAAAAGTTCAGGCCTATCCTGCCATACAAAGCTACGAGGCTTCCTTCAACAAAAACGCTTTTACCGCTGTTTTATTAGGAAGGCTGATACCTGTCATACCTTCACTTGTAATGAACGTGATCTGCGGGCTGAGCCAGGTTCGCTGGCATGTTTTTTTCTTTGCGTCTTTAATAGGGAAAATCCCCAATATTGTTGTTGTCACTATTGCAGGTGCCAATTTCACCAGCAATAAATTATTGTCTATCAGCATTTACGGTACATATATTCTGATCATCATGCTGGTCATTTATAAAAAGTTCCCTCATCTTCTGAAGGTGCCAAAAAAATAAGGAGGCTTGTTGGCCCCCTTACTTTTTTTCTGTCGCATGGCCTCCAAATTCATTTCGAAGCGCAGCAACCACCTTTCCTGTAAACGTATCGTCTGTTAAAGAACGGTATCTCATCATTAGTGACATGGCGATGACCGGCGTTGCCGTCTGCAGATCAAGCGCGGTTTCCACCGTCCATTTTCCTTCACCTGAGGAATGCATAATGCCCTTGATCTGATCCAGTTTCGCATCCTTAGCGAAAGCTCGCTCAGTCAGTCCCATAAGCCAAGAACGAATGACAGAACCATGATTCCACACTCTGGCAACCTTCTCGTAGTCAAAATCAAATTGGCTGTTTTCAAGCACTTCGAATCCTTCACCAATCGCGGCCATCATTCCATACTCAATTCCATTATGGATCATTTTTAAAAAATGTCCGCTTCCCGCTTCACCAGCGTATAGATAACCATTTTCGACGGCAGTATCACGAAAAAGCGGTTCCACAATCTCCCATGCTTCATGATCGCCCCCCACCATAAAACAGGCTCCATGCCGTGCGCCTTCCATTCCGCCCGACGTTCCGGCATCGAGATAATGGATACCCGCTTCTTTCATTTGATTGTAGCGGCGAATTGATTCTTTATAATGAGAGTTTCCAGCTTCGATAATCATATCGCCTTTACTTAATAAAGGTGATACATCACGCAAAACAGCATCGACAATGCCATGCGGTACCATAACCCATAGGATGCGCGGCGGGTGTAATAAAGAAATGAACTCTTTAAGATTTGTTGTCCCCTCAGCCCCGTATGCTTTCAGTTCATCAACAGCCGCTTGATTTACATCATATCCAACCACTTGATGATTGCGGTCAATGAATTGCTTTCCTATGTTTATGCCCATTTTCCCTAAGCCGATTAATCCGATTTTCATATCTGTTCCTCCTGATTGTCTAAAAAGCCTTTACTCTTTATGTTCCCTATGGATTGTATTGTGATACGCAGAAAACAAATGGGGCTTACATCGTCTGCGCATGTAAATTTTATTTTTCATGACCGACGGCGCCTGCCAGTTCTATTACTGAATCTCTTTATATCCATAATTATCGCTTTATCCTTGATTTACCATCAGTTTAAGTTAAAATATGGGAAGGAATTCGATTTTTTCAGTAAAAAGAAGGTGACATGTTGCAGAATCAATCTCATACTCTTATTGGAGTTACGAAAACCGCTGTATTCTTTTTATACGCTGCACTTGCAATCATCGGTTTTGCAATCGGGTATTTTATTCCGCAGATTGCGAAATGGGCATTATCCCTCCCCTGGATCCCTCTTGAAGGACCACTTCGGCTCATTACCTCTTTTCAGGGATCTACAGCTTCATTTATCACTGCTCTTCTCGGTATGTGTGCGGGGATTTGGTTCGCTCATTCTGTTATTGCAATGCTGCTGTCTGTCAAAATTACAGATCACACAGTGGAATTCATCAAAGGAAAAAAAGTGCAAACAATTCATTCCGATGACATCGCTCTTGTATTTATGGATCACAAACGGCTTGTCCTCCTGGGAACAGCCGGATATGAATTGGTACGGGAAGAAATTGATGAAAAACCAGTAAACGTTGAGAAGGCCTTTAGACAGCATCATTACGAATGGGCAACAGATGGTGATCCGTTTAAAGATCAATTTCGCCGATGGATTCCTGATGCACCAGACCTATCGCAAGGCGCCCATGCCTTATTAAAAGCTCGTCACAAAGCACTGCAGGACGAAGAAAAAGACGATATTGAAGAATTCCGTCTCGAACTGGCACAGCTGGGCATCGTTGTACGGGACGAAGGCACACGCCAATATTGGCGAAAAGCAGAAACCTATCCCCCGAAAATTCAGCTCGGCGAAGGATTGTAACAACAGAGGCTCAAGAAAGAGCCTCTTCTTTACTACTGCACAATAAACAGCACTCTGGTACCGTCAGGATAGCTGCTCATTTGATTCCCTACCCACGAGCCGGCGCCGCGATTATCAGAAGGCGTCACATATCGGACATCAGCCCCTGCACCGCCTTCCTCGCAGACCGCCATCGGCCACTCATCCCGGTCATAGCCCGGCTTGGTCGGGATTCCCTTTAAAGATTCCTCCCGCCTTTTGTCTGCTCCATCTCTGTCAATGGTACAAATATCTGGATGTCCCTCTGCAATCGCATCCCTAATATGACTGCCGGTTTCCGGATAACGAGACAGCGGAAAATATAACACTTTGTCATACGAAGATGCGCCTTGGATCTGTTGCGGAACCATTAAACAAAGAAGAACTGCTGCAGCAAGAAACAGGCCTGCCATCCATTTTTTCATCCCCATCCCCCCATACCTTTGTTCATTTCAATGTATGGGCGCTTGATGAAGAATATTTTTAACATTTGAAGTTAGTATGCTGCTTACCAAAGCCGGACTCCCCCGCGAGAAATTTCCCGGTACAGACACAGACAGCCTCCCGGTCACATACATTTACATATAGGCTTTTGCCTACATACTTTTGTGGAGGTGACGATGGTGACAGGTGTTTTCGCAGCGCTCGGCTTTGTTGTTAAAGAGCTTGTCTTTTTAGTATCTTACGTGAAAAACAATGCCTTTCCACAACCGCTCTCAAGCAGCGAAGAAAAAAAATACTTAGAGCTCATGGCTAAAGGGGATGAACATGCCAGAAACATGCTGATTGAGCATAATCTTCGCTTGGTCGCCCATATTGTGAAAAAGTTCGAAAATACAGGTGAGGATGCAGAGGACTTAATCTCCATCGGAACGATCGGGCTTATTAAAGGAATTGAAAGCTATTCCGCTGGAAAAGGGACAAAGCTGGCGACGTATGCAGCGAGGTGTATTGAAAATGAGATTGTAATTACAAAAGGGGGGTGCATACACCCCTCTTTAATACGTTTCAATATATATGGTGTCAGAATCCACAATGGTAACTTCTTTCACGATAAAGTTAACAATTGTTTTTTTATCTTCAAGAGTTAAGTTATCTGCACCGATTGATTGAAAATAGTCGATGGCTCTTTTTAGAGCATTTTCACTTGAGCTCGTATCATCTAGGACTTTCATTTTTGACTGGATTTCGTTACACTTTTCAGTAAGCTGATTTTGCTTTTTTTGCAGTTCAATAATTTGTGCTTTGATTTCATCTATGTCTAAATCATCGTCATCGCTTAGGCTGATTAGCGTTAAAAGACGCTTGCGGCCTTTTTTTGTTTTCTCTATCTCTTTTTCAATAAGTTCTAATTCATCAGACAGGTGATTTGATTGTTCAGCCTCTTTAAAAGAAACATACTTTTGAGGATTTGTGATGAATTTAAAAATTTCACCCCATACATGCCGGTTCAATTTATTCTCAGACATTTCTTTTCCGCAGCCGCGGTCCTTTGCGCCAGAATAATTTTTCCGGCAAGTATATACATAGTAGTCTTTACCATGTGATTTTCTTTTCTTCCCTGTCATGGTATTTCCGCATTTTCCGCATCTAACCAAACCCGATAACAAGTAATTGTGAGGGCTGATACTCAAGTGTTTTCTTTTACTTTGACCTAAGAGTTCTTGAGCATAATCCCATTGTTCAGCTGGAACAATTGCTGGAATTGTCACAGTGATTTGTTCTTCTTCAGGCCTTATTTTAATTATAGATTTGTTCCCTGCCTGCTTTGAAACATAGGAACCCTCTGTATCATATTTATACTGTCTATGTTCACCCTTATAGGAAGAGTTCATTAATATTTGCCGAACAACCTGCCTGTGCCATACTTTGGCGCCTTTTTTTGTTTTAACCCCCATCTGAGTTAAATGTAGAGCAATACCATTTACTCTGCCGAAAAAAGGGCTTTTATGATCGGTGAAATAGTTAAAAATCATCCGAATGATTTTTGCTTCCTCTTCTAATATCTCAAGAGTTCTTTTCTCTTTAACAAATTTATAGCCATATAGTTTAGAATCTTTAATGATCATGCCTTTTTTCATTTTTTGAAGTCGGCCGCTTGATGTCCGTTCTTTGATTTTGGCTTTTTCAAATTCTGAGATTGCCCCGCGCATTGCGAAAAACAATTGACCTTCTGGAGAATTGGCGTATTCACCATTTACAAAAATCAAAGGTATGTTTCGCTTTCGCAATTCGTCATCAATGATTAGCTGATTCATTAATTTCCGAGAAAGACGGTCAGGATCGTAACAAATGACTTGACTTATAAGTCCCTTGCTTGCATCCTCCCTCAAGCGATTCAAAGCCGGACGTTCTAAAAGCTCTCCTGAAAATCCTTCATCTGCATACTTCAGCACATCTTTAGTCCCTGCTTTCTTTATACAGGCCTCGATTTGGCTGTCGATGCTCGATCCCTTGATCGCTTGTTCCTCGGTCGATACCCTTACATATATTGCTATCACCCTGAATCTCCTTCCTATAAAGTTTTATTAAATAATGATAGCAATCGTTAATGCATTTGTCAGCTTGCGGTCCCTCGATGATTATCACTTTCATAAAATGCATCACCCCTTGGGTAATGCTATGTAACAGCTGTTTGTCCAAATGAGGAGATTTTAAATTAAACTATAGTGTTATTAAACGTTTCAATGAATATGCAAAAAATTTAAAAAAAGTTGTTGTGACTTTTCTACACTCCTTTAGGTCCTCAATAGAAAAGATTTTATTTTCTATGCCTCAACATTCGCTTATTATAGTTTTCAATGATTTATTATTATTTGAGAGTACAATGGAGTAGTGTTTTTCATTGTTAGATAGTTAATGACATTTCACTGGTGTCAAGTTCGTATAGCTAGACATTAATAAAAAAAGGACACATATAAATATGCATCCTTTAACAAAAGAGTTTATTTATTTCCCTGTTTCAGCAAATTCCTTCAACCTATTCCCTATTTCATCACGAACTCTTTGGAAAAACGCCCATTTTTCTTCTTCTGTCCCTTGTGCTCTTGCCGGATCATCAAAACCCCAATGCTCACGTTTTACATGTGGAGGCGTCATCGGGCATTTATCAGCAGCATCTCCACAAAGCGTAACAACTAAATCAGCATTGTTCAGAATATCAGAATCGATTATATCTGACGTTTGATTAGAGATATCTATACCAACTTCCTTCATCGCTTTAACAGCATTCGGATTTAATCCATGTGCTTCTATCCCCGCGCTATACACTTTCCACTCATCACCTAAATATTGTTTAGCCCATCCTTCAGCCATTTGGCTCCGGCAAGAGTTCCCTGTACATAAAAAGTAAATGATTTTATTCTCCATATATTCCACCTCTACATCGAGTGACTTCCAAAGTATTTTCGTTGAAACCATAAAGCAACCTTAACAAGTGCTATCATGACTGGCACTTCTACAAGCGGACCAATTACGGCGGCAAATGCTGCACCCGAATGAATTCCAAATACACCAACAGCTACAGCAATCGCTAATTCAAAGTTATTGCTTCCTGCTGTAAAAGCTAAAGTAGTAGTTACAGCATAGTTTGCCCCGATTTTCTTCCCTAAAAAGAAGGAAACAAAGAACATTAAAACAAAGTAAATCAATAATGGAATCGCAACTCGGACAACATCTAACGGCAAGCTAACAATTACATCACCTTTTAAGGAAAACATGACGATAATTGTAAATAGCAAAGCAATTAACGTAATTGGACTAATCTTAGGAATGAACACTTTTTCATACCATTCTTTGCCCTTCACTTTTACAAAAATATAACGTGTCACCATTCCTGCAATAAAAGGAACTCCAAGGTAAATGAATACTGATTTTGCGACTTCTGCCATCGTAATATTCACTACTGCTCCTTCCATCCCTAACCATTGCGGAATAACTGTTACAAAAATGTAAGCATAAACTGAGAAAAAAAGCATTTGGAAAATTGAGTTGAAAGCAACTAATCCTGCCGCGTATTCCGTATCACCTTTTGATAAGTCATTCCAAACAATAACCATCGCAATACAGCGAGCTAATCCAATCATAATAAGCCCAATCATATACTCCGGTTTATCTGGCAAAAAGATGATAGCCAAAATAAACATGAGAGTCGGTCCGATGATCCAGTTTTGCACTAAAGATAAAATTAACACTTTAATATCTTTAAATACCCGTCCAATTTCTTCATATCGAACCTTTGCTAGTGGTGGATACATCATTAATACTAATCCAATAGCTAAAGGGATAGATGTAGTTCCTACTTGTAATTTGTTTAATCCACCAACAAAACTCGGAAATATAAAACCTAATCCTATCCCCAATGCCATCGCAAGAAAAATCCAGATGGTTAAATAACGGTCTAAAAAAGATAAACGTTTCATTACTTTATCCTCACCTTTTTTACTAACAGCAAGAGTTCGTTGTAATATCACTTGGCGGTGTTACACAACAAGAGGAGGAATCTTGTTTTTGAACCTCGCTGTTCGATTTGGTATAGAAAAATTCCCACTCGTTCCCATCTGGATCAGTAATCCAAAATTTATCTTGGACTGCATAACAACAAGTCGTATCCATTTCTTCACGTGCAAAAAACCCTTCTTTTTCAAGCCTTTTCTTGTGTTTCAAAACTTCTTCCAAACTATCTACTTGGAATCCAAAATGATTCACTTGATTTCCCTTCACCTCATCTGCGACATTTAAAGTGAAATTCAGTCCAGGAGTCTCTAATAGAAACTTTGCATAGTCTGTTTTTACTTTTACAGCCTTTACTCCAAAAACTTTTTCATAAAAATTGATCGATTTCTCTAAACTGACAACGTTAACCCCTACATGAACATATTTCATTTTAATTCCCCCTCTTATATATTAATCAAAAAAATTTGATATAATACCTAAAAAATTTTTTTAGCAGCAATCTCCTTCACCTTTTTTTCTAAATATACAACAAAGCTCTTCTGATAATAAACCATTTACTTCCTCATCATTTAGATCATAATAACTCCATGTTCCCTTTGTCTCTTTCGTTATTAAGTTGGCATCCAATAAAATTTTTAGATGATAAGAAAGTTTAGATTGCGTCACCTCAAAAATCTCAGTCAGATCACAAACACAGGTTTTTCCCCTTTGACAAAGTTCATACATGATCTCTAATCGTTTCTGATCAGCAAGAGCCTTAAATTTTTGTTCATATTTCCGTAGCAGTTCTGATTTCGTCTCATCCATTCATATCGCCTTCTTTAATCAATTTTTTTTGATGTATTTATTATACTCATGATTTTTAAATTAATGCAAGCAAATAAATCAATTTATTTTGATTAATTGTAAAACCCGCTAAAAGCTTGTGTAACCAGATAGAGGTTTTCCATTTTTATTATTTCCTCCATCGCTACTTTGCTACTACAGCAACGGAGATCATAAACGCTAATTTCTAATTTCAAGAAAAAAACATTAAATAATTTTTGTGAATATGTAGAATCGATAATAATTCGAGATAATACGTATTTAGTCAGAGCACACAGATTTATCATCAATTAAAACCTTATGTGAAGATATAAGCCATTCAATCCATCCTTCCACATAAGGTTTTAAACAATTTAATCAGACCTTTTCTTTTTGAATAAGTTCTTCATTTTCATAAAAGGGCATTGTGACACTTGATTTTCATCATCTCGCAAGAAGTACTGTTTCCACTCCAGATTGTCTTTTTTTCCATACCATCCTAAATGCGGATGGATAGGTACTTCATCATATGCCTCAAGCCTTTTTCGAATTTGCTTACTCATATTTCGTCCAAATGCAGTAGTATCATTTAGATCCTCAAAAACCCATCTAGGCTGAAACGTCAACATAAAATAAGGAAAACTTCTGCTTTTTCTTTTGCTGTGAGCCGGTGTAGCACACAGAACAAAATATGGTTCTCCATTAAAACAGTATTCCCATTGAAAGTTATCTGGATTTTCTGGTATATCATCTGGCCAATCAGCTGGATCTTCCATACTCAATGAATTGAGCAACTGCCAAAACAACGATTCGTAATCCTCAATTTTGTAATCAGTCAGTAATTCTTCTGGTGTATGAAATATTACAGTTAATGATGCATACTTTCCTGTCTCTCGTGAAATAGTTCCATACCGAGTAAGCAATGGCGCTAATTCCTTCGCAGTCTCGGGATTCCTAGGATCACCGACAAAAGCAATTCGCAGCTGGTCGCTTAAAAATGCTTGCCTTCCCGGTATACAAGGAAATTTATTTTCTTTATCACCTATTTTTTCATTCAAATAGTTAAACGAATCTAATTGCCAACCAGGTAGCGTTTCTTTAATTTTTTCAAGATCACTTTTAGCATATAACTCAGTCAATAAATCCACCTCCGAAGGCATTTATCATAATGTATTGCGGGAGCACGAAGGAGGTGAATGTCTAATTACTTTTTCATATATCCAAATGAATATTAATTAATTAATTGGTTAAGTTTTAGTGGGTAGGTAAGTAATTTTCTTATCAAGAAAAATCCAGAATCAGTTCTGCGTTTAGCTGTACATGCACACTCAGCCCTCAAAACGACTAACGCTGGACTTTCTGGATGTTTTCAATTTTAAACTATCACAAGAATGACCGAAATTCCCTGTTTTTTGATGCCAAGTCATGGTACTCCCAGGAGGGAATTTCATAACTCTCTAAAGCAAAAAGTTATTGCGGTCTCACCGAAAATTTAAATTGCGGTGCCCTATTTCCTTTTTCTGCGAACGAAAACTTGTTAATATTTACAGTACTAGTAGAGTTAAGGGAAGGGTGAATATCTTGATATCAATCACATCAGCTGAAGTGGGAATGAAGATTAATGAATGGCATAGGCATATTCAAAAATTCAACGTAACTGATGCTGAAATGTTAAAAGCTGAAATAGAACGTGATATAGAGGTTATGGAAGAAGATCAAGACTTGCTTATTTATTATCAACTAATGGCCTTTCGCCATAAAATTATGTTGGAATACACGCTGCCATCTGATGAAAACCGAATGGAACTTTCAGAATATTTAAATAAAATTGAGGGCCATAAGAAAAAATTAGACAATATGCGGGCATATTATTATAACTTCTTCCGCGGGATGTATGAGTTTAGAAACGGTGAATACACAAGAGCCATTACATATTACAAAAAAGCTGAACGCAAAATTCCTACAATCTCCGACAAGATTGAAAAAGCTGAGTTTTATTTTAAACTGTCTGAAGTCTATTATCATATGAAAATGACACACATTTCGATGCATTACGCTGAGCTTTCATACAACATTTATAAGAAACACGAGCTTTACTCTGTTCGTCGTATTCAGTGCCATTTTGTCATTGCCGGTAACTACGATGACCTTGAAAATCATGAAAAAGCTCTCCCCCACCTTCAAGAAGCTTTAAAAGGTGCCGAGCTGCTTAAAAGTAAAAATACTCATATCTATGCCACTGCGTTTTTCAATCTCGGCAATTGCTATCACAAAATGGACAACTTAAATAAGGCTGCTCGTTACATCGAACAAGCCTTGGTTCAATACAGAAAAATTAACTCTGACGTACTTCCGCAAGCTTATCATGACCTAGCGTTGATTTATTTTAAACAAGGCAAAAAAGAACAAGCAATGGATTGCTTCCGCAAAGGAATCAGAAGTGCTGTAGATTTTAAAGACGAACTATTTATGAACTTATTTGAAGCATTAGACGTTCTTTATATAAGAAATGGCGATACACCTAAACTTCTCAACATTTTTTCTCGTTTAGAGAACGGCAAAGGATACCCTTATCTGGAAGAGCTGGCATTGTTAGGAGGCAACCTTTTCGATTATAATGGAAAAATAGAGGATAGTATCATCTGTTTCAAGAAGATGGTATATGCTCAAAAGCAAATATCGAAAGGGGAATGCATGTATGAAATCTAAATTGTTTATCAGTTTATCCGCCGTTTTAATTGGACTTGCCTTTTTCGGATCTATGTATAATGGCGAAATGAAGGAAGCATCCCGGAATGTAACTCTCGCACCTACTCATGAATTCCTTGTTTAATTCGATAAACAACATTAGTTCTGATTCCCTTTAGCCGTTTCATAACGGCTTTTTCTTATTTCTAATACTGAAAAAATCTATCATACTTAAAGCTTTTGAGGTGAACATTTTGGACTTATTTGATGAATGCTTAGAAGCTCTAGGGAAAAACAAAGAAATCTTATCAGAAGAATTAACGGCAAAATATTATGAACTGCTTTCAAACAGTTTTCCCTTACATCTTGGGGACGAATCAAGTGGGAAGAAGTTTGTTGTCATCAATCTATAGATTACGAGGAAGAGATTTACGATTGGCTAGCTAAACACCATTTTAAAGATAGGAACATTATTATTCTTTGGGGTTACGGAGAACAGCCAGCATTAAAAACCAGTCTTGAGCATGCATTAAACGTAATTGATGATGTAACTGCCGTTGGATCGGATACTTTTATGTTTAGTGAATCTGGCTACGTTATCGAATTTTTTCATGATGGCGATGTTACAATTGGAAAGTCCCCTTTCATTGAAAGGATTAACAAATAGGTAAAATGACACAGATCGAATGATTCATTTCCACCATTTGATCCACATAACAGTTAGTTTCATCATTCTTCCATGGTAATATTTTGTTATGACGATTAAATGAAAGGATATGATCATGAAAGTATTTGAAGCCAAAACCTTGCTCACCGAGGCTGAAAAGCGAGCACAGGAATACAAAGATTTAAAAAGTAAAATGGTCAAATTAAAGAAAGCGTTCAAAGCTGTTGCAGATTTAGATGATAGCGAGTTTTCAGGCAAAGGCGCTAATAACATTAAATCATTTTATGAAGATCAAGCTGGCATTGCTGACCAATGGATTGATTTAATTGAGATGAAAATTTCTTTCTTAACGAGTATTCCTGGTTTTTTAGAAGATGCCAACTTATCAGATGCCTACATAGAAGAAACCTTTTTAGCGCATGAGCTTGCTAACGCCTACACCAAATCAAAATCCATTATGTCTGAACAGAAAAAAGCCATGAAAGATATATTAAATGATATCAACGATATACTGCCTTTGGATCTGTTCTCGACAGAAACTTTTAAAAATGAACTTTCGTCTGCCGAAAAGAAACGAAAAGAAGCCATTGAGAAAATGGATGAAGTTGACCAAAACTTAACATCAGAATACGGACTATCAGAAGCAAATGAACAAATGATTCAAGCTGATTATCAAGCTTTAATGAATGCGACAGCAAAAGGCAAAAGCGCCTCTCCTATTCACTATAATGCGAAGGCTTATAGAGACAGTGAGATTCACAAGATGACTGAGGATGTAAAGAAACAATCAACAGACTACATCTCTTTTAAGGACCAACAGGCGGAACAAAGAAGAATTGCAAAAGAACAAGAAGAACTGGCGAACAGACCATGGTATGAAAAGTCTTGGGATGCTGTTTGTAATTTTACAGGAGAGGTCTCTGGATATTATGATTATAAAAGAGCCGCTGATGGGGTTGATCCTGTTACCGGCGAAAAGCTAACTGCTGGACAACGGGTCGCTGCCGGTGCAATGGCTGCGGCAGGATACATCCCTATCGTAGGATGGGCAGGTAAATTAGCTAAAGGTGGAAAAGCTGTTTATTCAACAAGTAAAGCATTGTATAGAGCAGACAAAGCTCTCGATGTATATAAAACACCTAAGACATTCCATGCCCTTCAAAACTCCAGCAAAGGACTTTATGGACTTGCTTCTGCAAATGGTTTTAGTGAAGCTATAACAGGACGCGATATGTTCGGGAATAAAGTCTCCAAAGAGAGGCAAGAACAGAGCCTTAGTGGTGCAATGGCAATGTTGGTTCCTTTCGGAGCTCGCGGAATTAACAAAAAGCTTAATGCAAAATCAAGTTCTCGAGTTAGCGAAGCATCGACTAACACCAGCAAAAAACCTAAAGTTCCTAAAACGTACAAAAGACCAACTTATTTCCGTAAAGGCGTTAGAGATAAGGTTTGGGAAAATGCTAAGGATTCAACCGGATCTGTTAAAGACCCGTTAACAAAACAAGTAATGAAAAAAGATGAACCATGGGATATGGGTCATAAACCAGGTTATGAATTTAGAAAACATCAACAAAGTGCGATGGAAAGAAATATTAGTCGAAAGCAATTTTTAGATGAACATAATAATCCAGACCACTATCAACCCGAATTACCTTCCTCCAATAGGAGTCATAAAGGGGAAGATATGACGGATGATTACTTTGGAGATTAAGGAGAGATTGTCTAATGGGCGTAACACAAGAAAATAAAGTAATTGCTAGAACAGTTTTAGGAGCTTTTGGGGGGAAACCGAAGGTTACGAAATATTGGGATGATAACAAGAATAGCAGCATAGATATTTTATCGGTTAGTGACCAGCCTCAGGAAGGTATCACGTCATATTCAACTCTAGGTTTGTCGGATCATTCTATTAATTATGAGGTGAATGGCACTCCGTTGCGGATAGAAATCGTAGCTGCAATGGAGTCAGCTTCAGACATATATGCTAATGTTTTATCAACTTGTGCCTTTAATATAATCAACTCAAATTTCACTTGTGCACCAGGTGTTATTTTTAAAAATGTGATTAGTATGTATGATCAGGAAACCGACATGAAACATATTATGTTCGTTCCCCCATTTTTATGGGAGGAAGATTTAGAACTACTTGAATTTAGTAACAAAAATGTTACTTGGCTAATGGCTTTACCTATATCCGAAGGAGAATTGCAAGTAGCTGAAAAACACGGCTCAGATTATTTACAAGATCTTCTGGAATCAAAACAGATTGATATTTTTGATATAAAGAGAGAATCTGTTGTTTAATGACTTTAATAAAGAAGAGTCACTTTATAAGCCCCTCTCAATGAGAAGGGCTTATTTTATTTAATTTGAAATCAGCTGCAAATAATAGAAGAAAATGACTGAGGTAAGGAGAATTCTATGATTAATGAAGAAAAACACACAAACCCTCAAGCTAATAACAATATATTTGGAAGGATAGATACCTGGTATTCTGTTCATAGGAGTTCGAACTTGAGGGAAAATAAAGAAAGACCAGCTTATTATGTGGCTGGTCCTTATCTTTAATTAAAGAAATGGTTATGTAAAGCTTTAGAAAATCCAAAACCTTCTTCTGGTCCCTTTAACCAGAGAGAAATAAACTTTTCGAAATCCACTTCTTTTTCAATATCTTTCAAAATTCTTTTAAATTCTTCAGTAAAGTTATGAAGAGAGACCTCTTCGCCATTTTTAATCTTATCAGTGTACTGGCTCGTTAACTCTCTTAATTCTTGATACTGTTTTTCACTTAAATCATAGGCCAAAACTTGATCAAATAAGCCAAACCGATCATAATCAGCTGCTAATTGTTGGACTAACCTTAGTTGAAAAGCCTGCTTCTCGACTTTTTTTTCTAGGTTGTCAAGCCTTTCTTCTACTGTTACCAATTCAAATCACCTCAATTAAAAAGCTAAGAAAGTAAATACACTTGCAATAGTTCTAGCTGTAGAAGATTTTACACCAGCATCAATTAGATATGAGGAAACCGTGTCAATAATTGCGTCCTCCACAACGTCACCTCGTTTAACTAACTCGTCCAAAGCATCTGCTACATCATCAGTATGTTTTGCGAATGTTTTTCCTGCTGATCCACCTAACTCATCGACTACCTCACCAACAATTCTCCCACCATGTCGAAGCGCACTGGCTGTTGCCTTCATTGCTTCTTTAGCAATCCATTTTTTAATACCATTTGTGTGAAATTCACCAGATTGTTCAGTTGTATTAGTTGGTAATTCGGATAGTTTAACGGGAGTTTGATAAGTGACTTCCTGCTGTGCCTGTAATGTTACCTCTTGAGCTTTGGCATGTCCATCCAACGGAAGAACTAATGATAAAGAGAATGTTAATGCAGATGTTGCTAAAAGTAATTTCTTAAACATGAAATCAATCCCTTTCTTTTAAATTATTTACATGTAAATGATAACATTATGTTCAGACTAGAAAAATAATACTTTTTACTCAAATATTAGAATAATTTTGAACTATCTGTAACAAAATAAACATAAGTATCTCCTTGAGAAAGATACTCAAGGAGACTATTTATTTACTTCAAGAGAGCTTCAAGTTTCGCTTTCGTTTTTGGTCCGTAAATACCGTCTTGAGTAAGCCCGTACATAGACTGGAATCGTCTAATTGCATCTGCTGTTTTCGGACCATACACGCCGTCAATGCCGTTGTTTTTTGCTCCTTTATCCGGGTAAAAGTATAGTGCAGCCAGTGCTTTTTGAATTTGTGTTACCTTTTCCCCTCTCATCATTGGGCTCTTCACTTTAAAAATACCGGATGGTAGCGCATATGACGTTTTTTTGCTGCTTGTGTTTGTTGTTTTCTTTTTAGCTACACTTGCTTTGCTTGAGTTTGTTTTTCCGCCCAACTTTTTCAATTCTGCTTCAATTGCAGTCTTAACTTGAATCCATCTTCCCTCTGACAAAATGCGGTGCGGGCAATACTTACCATTCCAGTCTTGATGTTTGCGGACTCGATCAATACCCCATCCACGTTCTTTAAGTAGCTGAGCCACAAACTTAATAGCAAGCTTTTCCGCTGCCTTATATCGTACCCCTCCTGACTTGCTATAACAAATTTCGACACCAATAGACTTGCGATTCCCTGTACCGTTTGTTCCATCTCCTGTGTGCCAAGCGTTACGATTCGTTGGAATACCTTGAATGACTTGTTTATCGTCTACTGCAAAGTGAAAACTTGTTGAGCTAGAGTTATTCTTCATGTAAGAAATCTCATTGGCTGCTGAAGCATCATTCGCAGTGTTATGAATAGTGATATATTCAGCTTTCATTGGATTAGGACATTTCAATCCATACTTTGATTTAGAGACTAGATTCTTTACAACTTTAATGGCCATATACCCTCTCTCCTTCTGTCAGTAAGATAAAAAAAGCCACTGGCTTAGCCAGCAGCTTTGTCTGCGTTATTCTTACTCTGTTCTTTTTCGTTCTCAATTGTTTGTAATCGATCTGTTATTGATGATGGTATTTTAACACCAATCTGTGCTAAGTTTTCAGTTATTGACAAACCTTCATTAGCGATATAAAAAAGAACGGTACCAAAGGTTAAGACACCGTTCAAATTGAGTACTGTATCAATCACGTTTGCTAAAATGACCGCAAAGAAATTGAGTAGCTTGCGGACATAGCCAAACCATGCGCTTCGACTTCGCAGTTTTTTGAATTTCCATGCCTTGATTACTCCTGTTAAAACGTCAATTATGCTAAGTACTAGAAGTAAATCAAGGTACTTCACCCCTCCAAATAAATATACTCTTGCTAAATCTAATGTTTCAAAATTGATAAACAAACTTGTCTCCTCCATTCTAATCACCTCCTCCGAGGCAAATAAAAAAGGACAGCCGGATCTTATGAGACGGCCGTCCCTCTAACTGAAAAGTTTCCATTTGTTAAAGCTGTAAGCTCCATAACAATTTCTTTAAAGCCAGTAATGCTAAAAGACCAAGCTTCTGATTTTCCTTTTGTGCTAGTGGCAAACGTTCCGTCATCCACTTTCTGCCCTCTAAGGGCTCTTTTTGTTCCCGATAAGGATTTACCCCAGAACTTCAATTCACTTGTCTCAGCCGTCCCATAAACCTCAATGAGCAACGTTTTGAATGATCCAACGGTGAATGGGTTACCCTCACCTATGGTTTCTGTTTTATCGTGAAAGACAATATCCATTGTTTTTGATTGAGTGTCTAATGAGCTAAGATTCAAGCCTTCAGTTTGAACTTTTAAACGACCATCATTAGTTAACCCGCTTTTATCTAACTGGACTGAGAACGGAGCAACTGCTGTAATAGGAACAGTATGGTTAATGTTTATATCCTCTTCACCTGCGCCCAATGACTGGTAAAGTAAGAATTCAGATTGCTGCAGGTTACCATTTGCGTATCTGAAACGGAAATATCGTTTAGTTAAATGAATCCACTCAGTCTCGCCAAGCGTATTTGCTTTAACAACCAATGAAGAGATTGTGGTCCATGAATTCATATCGTTACTTTCTTCAATGAATAAGGTACCTTCACGATCAGAATAAGCGTGACCTTTTACTTTTGAAATTAAAACCTGACCTAATCGATCTTGTCCATATTGCGTGTAGACTTCAGTGGCTTTTAAAACTGCGTTCGTCAGCAGCTCTGAATTACCGGAGATTGAAGCTACCGGCACAACAAAATCTCTGTTTCCTTCTCTGTATGGCTTGGCTGCCCCCGGCTTACCAGTTGCATCTGTTGAAAATTGAAAACTATATGATGCCATTATAAATCCTCCTTGCTATTGTAGATCATTAGTGGTGAGCATGGGTTTACAACGGAACCACCTCCTTTAAGGAAAAATAAAAAAGCCCTAAATGGCTTCTCCTGTGATCTCTTTATACTGTTCAGCTGTAATGAGTTTTTTCTCTATTCCTTCCTGTAAATCTTCGGGCGAACAATCTTTGAGATGAATTGCCTGTTTCACCATTTCAGAAGAAGCCCAGTTATAATGCAAAGCCAGCACCCAATAATTCATGAACCTTGCCCTCCTTGTAGAGTAAGCAGTTGCAACTTTATTTTTGAAAGCTCGCTTCCCAAAGTTTGGTTTAATTCTTCAAGCTGTTTACGAGCCAGTTTTTCCTGTGACAACTCTCTTGCAAGTAGATCCACTTGAACTGGTGGTTCATATGCAGATGTACTCTGAAGCTCTTCCCACCAAGTTTTTAACTCTGCTTCCGTGGGTATAGGTGCCCTAATATTCCACTCTGCTATATATGAGGGAGTTCCATCACCATTATTCTGGACAATAAAATCCTTTGTGGGATCAGCTGTTGGGTATTTAAAAAGAATAGCTTCACCTATATTCATCGTTACCTCCTAAAATCTTGGATAGTTTCGGCCTCCAAGTTCTTGTATATCAAAAAAGTTAAATACACCATTTTTATCATCTACTGCCCTTTTCAGTGTTTCGTCTCCTCCGTAATTACAGTAGCACCAGATTTCAACGTAATCTCCTTTATTCATGGGTACAGTCGCATTGCCGTTTAAACCAAGATTCATCCCATTATCCTTTTCCTGAAAGTCTCCTCTTACATGGTGCAGTGTTTTATATGCTTTTCCATTTAGGTAAACCTTCAAATGAAAGTTTATATAAGATGTATAATTTAAGGTATATATACTTGCCCCGATTAAGTACATTCCATCGTTCGGAGCAATAAATCGATTGTTTTTAGTATCAAAAGCATTATGGCTATCCTTGATGACCCTGTTAAATGCAATTTTAGTGTGATCAATCTTTTTTAAATACTGAACACCTGTAGTTCCAATATTCGCATGAGCAAAACCTGATATCTTTTGCCACGGAGTCCAGCCTGAACCACTCCACCAGTGTCTAATCCAAACTCCTGTACTGTCATAGTAAGTCCCAGACTCATTCCCTGTTCCGTAAAAGTATTGAGTGAAACGGTAATTATTATATTTTTCATTTTTGACAATGCCATAACCCAAGGGGTAGCCTGTAGTATTTCCCTGCCCAATGTCCATTAAGGTCAGTCCTAAAGGATATTCTTCCCCTCCTGTTCTTGCATCTTGAATAGCATTGTCTCCAGTAATTAACGTCAGATTGTTATTTTTATAGTTGGTATCCACGTAATATTTTGCATCCGATAAAGCCTTATCCGCTTTTTCCTGAGCTCCGACAATTGTTTCTTTTGCATTCCAATTCTCCCGTTCCACTGGTGTAATGTGCCGTTGTAAATCATTACGATGCTCTTCAAATTCTTTTTTCGAAGCTTGCTGTACATTATCAACGTTCCCTAGCCCGATTTGCGCCTTTGTTGTATTGTGAGGGTTGTTCATGTCATTTTTATGTACAGCTAAATCTTTATGCGCATCTTGAATGCCTTTCTCCCAACGGTTCACATCATCTTCATTAATCGGATCGTCCGGGAGCCAATCTGTTTTTGCATCATAAGCCATTGTTAAACCACCTCAAAAGTAATCCTAAAATCTAGCGTTCTATTATTACTAACGTCTAAATCTGTTGTTCTTTCCGTAATCACGTTGTTTTGATCATCAAGTATCTGAACACTCTTAATATGTTTGATGTCTTCCTCTCGTTGAGTAAGCACCGTGACAACGGCACCCTGAATGGTGAGTTCCACAATTTCTGTTTCATTTCCATTCAGCAGCACTTTCGATATTCTATTTTTCAAATCTGCAGCTGTACGCTCTCTATAAAGCTGTGTAATCATACAAGGACCACCTCGTTATTATTGAGCGTGACGGAATAACCTACCTTTAGCTCACTTGCTTTTCGATACCTTCTGTTATTCAAAATGACAGTATCTTTTATTTGGAGTGGCTCATTCAAAGCAGCTCGCAAGGTATATGCCAAATGAGCTGGCTTCATATTCTCCAATGTTTCTATGAGCTCGCTCATATGCTGCATATCATCTATATCAATATCAACCTTAAAACGGTACTCTCCGGGAAGCAGCCGAACCTGAGCTGACGGATTTTTCAGGAACCGGTTCAACGCGTGTTCAATGGCCCTATATGTTGCCGGCGGTATATTGGACATTTTAGAGATTAGGCGCAATCGGCGGATCTCATCGGTGTCACCTGATTCCCGCGGTACGTTCAAAATCTTTTCCCATCGTTCAAGCCCCCAGGTTGCCGTAGTAACAAACAGCTGATCTGTCAGATCAAAGATGCTGTTATTTTGCTTCTCAAATTCCGGAGCTTCCGCTTTAAGAAGTTCAGCCATTTCCTTTAACTTGGTAAGGAACGGCGGCAGGTAAGCAGTCATTTCATCGAGTTTGCTCAATGATGTTCACCTGCCCCAATTTAGGGATTTCGACGGCACTCAGAACCAAATTTTCGGCCACGCCGTTGATTTTAATATCTGCGTAATCACTTACTGAAGGTGAATTGTAGACGATATTATTAATCTGCGATAAACGGATGACGTTATCTTCAAAGGCAATCTTTTTAAAAAGATTTAAAACACCTGATTCAATTTCTTGCTTTACCTGATCGATAGAGCTATTGACCTCGGGAAGTACCTCGGCTGAAATCTCAACCTCTTTCCATACCGCACTCTCCACTGTGACAAAGGCACCTATTGGCGCTTGTCCCTCACCTTGTCCGGGTTCAGGATCAATATAGTTTTTCACCTTTGATATTAAAATATCGGAAGCAGGTTCCAAGTTAGCATTGGTCACGACAATTTTGACTGTACCGTCCCCGTTCCAAAGCGGAAAGACCTTTACCTTCCCCACTCCGTCTACTTCTTCAGCCCATTGTTTATAGTGTGCTTTATTGGCACTGACAGCTTCTCGACGCACGCGGGTAAAATATCTAGCTCTTAAACTGTCATCATCCTCTTCTTCACGTCCAGGAATCAGAATCTCTTTCACAATCGCTTTTTGAAGCCCAGGTATAGTGTCTAATGACAATAGATTCTGACCGGATATGTTTGCGTTCCCTGCTTCCCCCGCTGTTTCACACTCCAACGTCCCGTCAGCTGTGTATTGAAAATAAAGATTATCAACATAAAAGCGAGACCCTACAGGAATGGTCACGCCTTCAGTAAACTCCCCTGCCCTGACTGCTTTTGTGGCAGCAGTCCGCTCAATGCCTGCTTCAGTAGCTCGTCGATCTAAAAATTCCCCTTGGGCCGTGTCTGAGAAGACAAGTTCCAGAACAGTATCGAGCCAAATATAAGACTTGGCCAATTCTGCGGCTACAGGAGCTAACGCGTTATAAATCACGCTGCCTTCCCTTTTATCAATGTCCGCTGAAATGCTGTTCAACATTCGATCCATAATCGATTCATAGGTTTGATCTTCAAACATCCTCGCCAAGCACCTCCTCGATCTCCAATGTTCCTTCGTCAGTCTCGACTGTAAAGGAGACACGGAACGATTCGCCTTGTTTTTCTATTTCAAAATCTGTAACAGCAGAAATCCGATCGTCATAGATCAGTGCTTCCTCTATCAGCCGAGGGATCTCCATTTTCTTATATGCGTCTGTTGTTTCGTTATCTGCCAGCACGTCTTGAAGTTCATTTCCAATGTCATGACTGTAAACAGAATATGCGTATCGCTCAGTATGGAGAGACAAATATACAAACTGCTTGATCGCTTCAAGGCCTGTGATGATTTCATTTGTGATACGGCCATTTTCAAAATCTATTTTGTAGGTTTGCGAGGTCTCTATGACTTCGCTGTCATCTTCTATATCCTCAAACTCGATTTCCGGAGACAAAGCCATTCCAAACACCTCCTATATTTTGTCGAGAATAAAAAATGATTGCCCGCCTTTTAAGGAGACAATCATCACACGCTCACCTGTATTTAATGCTTCTTCACCGGCCCGCAGCCGCTTTGGAACAATAATCAAATCAGCAGGTATTATTAATTTGTCATTTTCATTAAGCCTTATTTCAACAGGGGAAACGGAAACCACTTCAGCCGGTAGAATATCCACTGGCGACTCAGAATCAACTGCACGGACAGCCAAATGTTTGATTGCTTCACTTAATCTCATGAGGAAACACCATCAGGGATAGAATTTTTCTCAACCACATCAATGGTCATCGTGTGTGTCGATCCTTTAAATTCGTGTTTGTCTGTATCGATCCAGTATGTTTTCTTAACCCCGACTTCCGGAATTGAGATATAGATGGGCAACCCGCTCTGAAGATCCGGAATGCCAATCGCTTGAATACTCTTGAGTTCTTTTTTAACACCTTTTTTCTGTGCCTGTTTGACTTTCGCACGCTCCTGAAGCTGCGCCTGGTTAATGTTATCAGAAACCGTTTCGACATACTGAAGCACACCATATTTACTGATCCCTGAGCTGTCACTTGCAGTGGCTGTGTATGTTTTATTGTCTTTCTGCCGGCGGAGCTTTACTTTTGTGGCCGTGTCATTAATTGAAGTGCTGTATTGATAGCCGGTGATGTTCACACCCGTCTCCAACACCCATACTTCTGACAGATCTGGCCAAGCGCGAAGGCCAAGCTTCCCCTTCGCAGAATATAATTGATAATTCCTTCCGGTTTGGCTTTTCGTTTGTTTCAAGGCTTTTAGAATCATGTCATAAAGGCTCGTATCATCTTTAAACACTAATGATTTAATGGTGTAACCTGTATTTGCAATGGATGTAGTCGGAATCTGAAAATCTCGCGCCAACCGTTTTATAATCTCGTCTGCACGTTGATTTGAGAAAACATAAACATCTTTGTTCTTGACCAAATATTGCAGCATATCATAAGCCGTAAAAGTCATCCAGTGTTCTTCCGGATTGCGAGAAAACACAATGCCCCGGAACAGTTCTTTGCCCTTCCACTTAAATAAAACTGTATCCCCTTCAGATACGCTGTAATATGAATGGGTTCCCTGTTTCGTAATGATCTTGGCCGTAATCGATCGCGGCGCCTGATACCGTTGCCCTTCGAGGGAAACACTTTCAGTTACCAGCTCAAGCCATTCCGTTTCTTTAATGACGAAAAGTTCTATCATGTCATCACCTGCTTACTGCGGTATTTTTAATTTTTGCCCAGGAAAGATCCAGTGTCCTGGCTGTCTTATATTCCGTTTGCTTCGTTTGATCATAGCCTTTTTATTGACTTTCCATATCTTGCGCCATTTTGTACTGTCTCCATAAAATTTGCCGGCAAGGTCCCACAGTGTATCGCCTTTCTTAACGGTGTATGTTTTAGGAGCTGATTTAGATGGCCGTTTCTTCTTCGTCTTTTTCTTCTGCTTGATCTTCCGCGGCGAAGCAGTTTTGTATTCCTTCAGCTTTATTTCATAATCACGATCACCTATATCTTTTTGGCCCTCTGTATAAGAAAAAACCTCGATACTGCAAGTTAAATTAATTTTCGTTCCAGTAATTAAGAATTGAACCGGCTTTTTAGATTTCACCCATTTCTCGATCTTTGCAATAGCATTTTCAGGAGAAGGAAATCCCTTATACTCAGCAAGCGGGCTGTGTTTCTTTGGAAAAAAAGAAGAGAACGAAATTTCTTTCGCTCCCGGTTTATCAATAAAAGTGATCTCCCCAAAACTAGCCACTTTTACTGATTCATTTTGAATTGTGTTGGATATATCAATTTGTTCAGGAAGGACCGGAAGCCGCAGCTTGTCCTTCCCTTGTGAAATCCAGAATTCATATATGGATTTAGTCAAAAGCAACGACTCCCTTCGTTCCAATGTTGATATCCTGTTCAAGCTCATCGACAAGGGCCTGCTTAATCTTAGCTACAAGACTGTTCATGTCTTGGTCATTGTGAAAATGCTGATCGCCATTAAACTGAATAATGACCTCTTTGCCACCTGCAGCTTTAAACGTTGTTTGATTACGACCCGTTGTGGCAGCTGTTACCTGACCTGAAGATAATTCAGTTTGACCTTTTTCAGATGGGTCTGTGACTTCCATTCCGAGTGCCTTAGCTGCTTGGGCTAATAAATAACGTCCACGGATGCCTCGCTCCTCCGGAATGATCCATTCCCTTTTGTTTCCTTCACCGACACGGGCAATCTGCTCTTTGGTAATAAGTCCGCCGTTAGCGTAGCCAACATATGGACCTCCATGTCTCATGCTTCTAATGCCTGGTACATTATTAATTGATCCATATCTGCTTTTGATATAGCCAATCGCAGCAGCAGCGTTGTGAATCGGGTTAAGAATGTTATTCATGCCCGGCAATTTGTGTGCGTTGAAGGTACTTGGGATTGTCTGCATGAGCCCCTGAGATGGATGTCCTGCTTTCGCATTACTATCCCATAAGTTGATTGCCTTCGGATTACCGCCTGACTCATGCTGAGCAATTGTCATCAGCCCTGGAAGCCAGCTCATCGGTGTCTTTGTAGCCATGATAGCAGCCATGAGCCATTGCTTCACATTTCCGCTTACTGCGCCCATTCCAGAATAAGCGGCAGCTAGTGAGCCTGCTTGTTTTTCAGCAAACTTTTTTACATCAACAGAATCCAGACCTTTTACAATACCTATAGAGGCAAAACGCCCAAGACTCATCATGACACGGGAAGGTGAATGAATATCCAGCTCTTCACGAAATGCCTTCTCAACTTTTTTCGCCAGTTCCTTGGCAGCCTCATTGACTTCACTTGCCTTAGAAGTCATGCCTGAAACAAAATTACCGATCATACCGCTTCCCCATCCGTTTGATGATTCTTTAGAGCGGATAAACGGCTTGTTAATATGAGTGCTGACGTATTGATCAGTACCAGTTTGTGAGCTATTTTGTCCGGAAGCAAAACCTTTGATCGTTCCGCTTCCCCATGATGAAGATTTATTAACAGTGTTCTGAAATGGCATTTTAACCTTCGTCTGCAAGAAGCCATCTGTACCGGTCGAAGTGCTGTTTTGACCTTTAGCATAACCATTGACCACTTGCTTTCCGTAATTCGGAGAATAAGAGATTAAATTGTTCATTGGTTGTCCAACGTTTTTCTGTTTCCATGCTTCCATAGAAACAACATTATCTCTAATTCCTTGATCAAAGCTCTTCGTGAACTGTTGACCAAATGATGTTGCTTGTTCATCAAGACTGGATGTGTCAATAATAGGAGATACAGAAGCAGTCACCGCCGCACTACGGACTAGCGGGGAAGTTGCCGGTTCACCTCCTGCAGATGAAGCAGACGCTATATCATCAACCACACTCATCCCTAATTTCGAAGCAGCTTGAGAAAGGAGCATTTTGCCGCGACCTTTATTATTCTCAACAGGGATAACGAATTCTTTACCAGCTTCACCAATCCAAGATATTGTTGGCTTCGTAATGTAACCACCAGTAGCATGTTTCTTTGGCTTTTCTTTTCCCGAACCAAATAAATAATTTACGCCACTCTTCACATATCCCCACGCTTTACCAGCAGTTTTTTTCGCACTTGAAGCTACTTTACCACCAACTTCTTTTACCCCGCCTAAAATACTGCTTCCCAATTCCTTTACACTCTGCCACTTTTCAGACCACCACTTCTTACTAAAAAGGGTTTCTGAGATGGAACTCTTAACACTTTTCCATATTGATTTAGCATTGTCCCATTTATTTTTGGACCAGCTTTTTACACTTTCCCATTTTCCTGACCACCACTTCTCGCTAAATAGAGTGGATTTCAGCTTTCCTTTAACTGATTGCCAAACAGAAGACGCGCTGTCCCACTTACTTTGAGCCCAACTTTTTACGCCTTCCCATTTACCTGACCACCACTTCTCACTAAACAAAGTGGATTTTATTTTTCCCTTTACGGACTCCCAAACAGATGATGCACTATTCCATTTGTTTTGTGCCCAGCTTTTAACGCCAGACCACTTTTCAGACCACCATTCACTATTAAATAAAGTGGACTTCACCTTTTCTTTTACATTAGACCATGTATCACTTAACCCATTGATGGAAGTCTTCGCATTACTCTTAATGCCTGACCATTTTTCAGACCACCATTTTTGATCAAATAATGTACTGTTTAGTTTCTTCTTTACTTCTGAACCATCAAACGCTTTACCTAAACTTGAGCCGCCCATGGTGCCTGCTATACCACCAACTAATCCACCAATAGCTGTTCCCACTCCTGGAATAACACTGCCAATAGCTGCTCCTGTAGCCGCTCCAGCAAGGCCACCGCCAGCTGATCCAATTTTTTCACCAACATTATCTTTATTCATCCCAATTAAATCGGTTGCCGCTAACGCTGTTCCTAATAGAGGGACTCCCTTTGCAAACTTGCCAACACTTTTCAGAGGACTTAAGACTTTCCCGAACTTCGATGTACCGCCTGCAGCTCTACCAGCTGAGTATAGCTCCGATCTCGTAGTGATTATTGCTGATCTTGAATCTCTAGTTGGATTAGTACCTACAGTTCTACCGGAACGCCTTCTCTCCAACCGTTCAGATGACACAGCAATTGAACTATCAGAAGGGTTCATTCGGTTTGGATTACCGCGTCGACCTAAAACTCTTTTCCCTCGTCTTCTACGAATGCGATCATTTTTACCTCCATCGCTACAACAGCAATATGTCAAGCTGCCGCTTCGAGGTAAACTCGTTGGACCTGTGGCAGTTTTGGATTCTCTGCCCCTTGTGCTAGCATTACGATTACTGTTTCTATTCCTCCTTTCACTTTGCGTATTAGTACCAGCTTTAGGAGTACGTTTTGGAATTAATTTTCGGATTACGCCTGCTGCATCACTTCCGACAGTACCTATGCCTTTTAACAGCGGACGAAGTATTTTCAAATAACCAATCAATCCAATTAAAGAGGGGATCACAACTTTAATCGCTGTTTTCAAATCATCCCAATGGTTGACGCTCCACTCAATGGCTACGTTTAACTTATCACCTATCTCCTCACCTAGATCAGCAATATCTTTTTTGATCTCTTTAAGTTTTTCCTGACCTTCTTTACTGTTAATGAACGAGCTGATTTTATCAAAGGCCGGTCCTAATCCAGTTAGCAGAGAGGTTCCCATATCCTTAGATATGCTTTCAAAATCTCTCATGGCATCATTAACCGGTGTCATCGGGTTATTATCCCGAAGTTTCGTAAAGCTTCGTTCCAATTCACCGCTTGTTTTGGCACTTGTACCAATACCCTCAGCCATATCTAAAATAGGCTGCTTAAGGTCTTCATATTGTGTCCCGATAAGCTCAGTCGCAATAGCAGCCCGCTTTGTTTTGTCTTTCACTTTAGAAAGGGCTTTTGCCACCCTAAATAAACTTTCCTCTCCGCTTATTGAACCATCTTTGAAGCCCTTGAACATTTTCTTAGTTTCCTTGGCTCCGAACAGTGTTTTAAATGCGTCCACTTGACTATCAGACATTTCGGTTCGGCGGATGTTAAACTCACGCATACTATCGGCTAGGTTATCGAAGTTTCTGGCTCCACCCTTTGTTCCTTTTATCATCGCGTTTGCAATTTGGCCGCCTGTGAGCTTCAAGTCTTTAAAGGTGGAACTGTATTCATTCATCGTGTCTAATAAATCATCAGCCTGGTCACCGGCATTCCGGTATACATAAGCAATTAAGTCTCCGCTTTGTTTCCCAGACAATTTCAAGTTGTTATACATTGAACTGAAAGCACGATCTACCTCTGCCTGATCAGCATTCATAAGCTGGGCAATCTTACTTGATGACTCAGTCAATTCAGCCAGAGCTTTTTTAGACGCCCCTGTCTGTTGCGATAAGTTTCTTAGAGATAAACTGACTTCTTCCCGAGAACTGCCCGCTTTATTGTTGAAATAGATCTGATCCGTCATTTTTGCAACATCTTTCTTATTAACGTTTGAAGTTGCTGACACATAAGCATCCTGAGACATTGTGCTTTTACCAGAACCCATAATTGAACCTGCAGAAAAACCACCTGCAACTGCCAGAGTAATGGTAGCACCCTTCAAGCTGTCTATTTTCGCTTCAATAGCATCCAGAGCCGCTGAAGCTCTATCCTTAATAGAAACAGTTGGCTCTGCATGTTCGCTATCTACATCAGTCACATGACGACGGATCTCATCTAATTGGTTAGAAGCATGATCACGTACTGAAACAGTTGGCTCAGCGTGCGAGCTATTCAAATCAGTGAGACCTCCACGGATCAAACGAAAACGTGGTGTAGCTTGATCATTTACGGAAACCGTCACCTCATGACTGCCTTCGGTAAGATCCTCTGCTTGCTGGCGTATAGAATGTAAGCCATTCGAAACTCGATCATCTAAACCCATTTCAAGCAATCGAGCCCGAGCCGTCAAACGGTTGGCTGATCGATCAATTTGCCGCATAACTCTTTCAGTCCGGTCTTCAGCCTCAAAAATAAGAGGGCCATTAGCAGCCCTCTTAAGTCTTTCAGCATTGCCTTGTATCATTCGAAGCTTGCGGGAAATCTTATCATGTAATTCAAACGTGGCTGTTAGTTTAGCCATAGTTAATTACCTCCCTTCTTCGCTTCTTTTTCTAACAGCTCAAGCTTAAAACCGATTAATCCATATAAGAGCGCCTTGAATGCTTTCGGAGCCTCATATAGTTCTCTTAATTCTGACGGGGCGTATTTGAGCTCATGCATAGCATAGTAAAGGTATACAGCCTCTTTGTCCCCGTCTTTTACTAGTTTTTTGCTGCTTCTTCAAGGTCTTCGAGATCATCATCAAAACCGTTGATTTCAATTGCTTTGTTCAGCCAATTTGCATATTCACCGCCGACTGAAAGAACACGTTTGGCGACTTCCACTGGATCTTCTGTTTTGTAAGCCTCACGTAGTTCCTTAGCTTTAAAGTTCGGATAAACAGTCGTTTCAACCGCAATACGAGCATAAAAGCGTTGGCTGTCCAACTCCTTCACACGGCCGCGGCCTTTTACATTTTTGTAAGTGGTGTTCTCTTTCTCAAGTTCGTCAATTCGTTCAGTCGTAATTGCTTTGAAAATGAATGGAACAACATTGCCTTCTTTGTCTACAAACCGTTTAGAAATCGGAACTTCTACCTCTTCCGCTTCAATTGTTTGTCCTGGCATAAAGAATGAAAGATCGTATACTTTTTCGTTTTGTTTTTCACTCATGTTTATTAACTCCTTTTACTTTTTAGTTTTGGACAAGAAAAAAAGCACATTCATACTTTTTGAATGTGCTTTCCATATAATTCATGTATAATAGATTCTTGAAGCTACCTTAGCTTATCCTCCGAATATGAAAGGAGGTGAAATTATGTCGACCTATGAATCTCTAATGGTCATGATCGGCTTTGCCAATTTAATAGGCGGGATTATGACATGGGTAATATCTCTTTTAACATTATTATTCATGCTTAGAAAAAAAGACACTCATCCTATTTACATTACTGTAAAGGAAAAGTGTCTACACGAGGACCCTCCTATTAAAGGGTAGTTTCTTTTTTAAAAGCTAGAGTGCTGCCACACTCTGGCTTTTATATTTTAGCATTTCTCATGAAAGTAACACACATTAACAAGTGGTAATGTGGTAATGTGGTACCAACTATAAGCTTACGCCAGTAGTTGCAATACTTTTGCTTGGCACCATTATAACATGAATATATATTGATTATATAATTATTTGTATCTTTTATTTGTTACTTTTTTTATCTATGAGTTCAAAATGACCTGATCATAGAAGCCTTAACCCTTTTTCTTTTATTAAAAACCCTCGGATTATGAAAGTGTTATGGTACAATATGGTTTAGTATAAATGAATATTGGCTTTCAACATCTCAAGGGCGGTCTGGCTCACTCCCTCATGAAAGGGGGTGATGCACGTGTCAACATTTCAAGCATTAATGCTTATGCTTGCTTTCGGGTCATTTATAATTGCCCTGTTGACTTATATAAAGAAGAAATAGACCCACCCCTTGAGCTCGGCAAAGTAAAAGGGTAAAGTCTATCCTAAATACTTTCATGAAGTTGTTAAGCCAGCCCTCTTGATGGGCCAACATTTATACTGACCCGGCGGCAACCGGGTCTCTTTTATTTTATGCATTTCTTTTGAAAGAAATACATGTTTCCATTTGGTACGGTTGAATTACTTCTAAAGTAATCTTACCACATTTTTTCGTAAATATCTTCGTTAAAGTCGGCGATTTTTCGTGAAAGTGATTAGAATGTGGATTTTAACTGTTCAGGCACATCAAAATCCTCAAAGGTAAACGGCACTTCTTCTTCCAATGCTTCAGAATCAACATCAAGCCCAGCGATTTTCGCAGAATCAAAGTTCACATCGTACAAGGTGACTCGTTCAGTCCCACGACCTGAAGAGGCGTCATCTAGAACAGCTTGTAAGGTGAAATAAGGATCACTTCCCTTTTTCACATAGTCCATCATAATAAGAACAAATTGAGAAGTCACTTTATAAAAAGTGGCTGTTCCCGTTCCATTTGCTCCGGTCGTTTTGTGCCCCGTCATCCGACGACCCATGATATTGACCTCGGATTTGTTTTTCTCTACATTGGCTTCAAACGTTTTGATATGGGCCATTTCTTCTCCATCAAGAAACAACCTGCCCTCTTTACCTGAAATGGTGTTTTGCGCTTTTAATGCCATTCCTATTTCACCTCAACATTAAAGTAGAATTTTTCAGCTGCATCCACCGGTTGAACTGCAAGATCAATCAGGAAGCCGTCACGATCATTATTCAGAGCAATTGTAATGTCATTCTCTGAATCAAAATCAGTAATGCCCTCGTTATCTTGAAGAACACTCAAGTATTGAGTAATTAGCGTTTTTACAAACTGCAGTCCGTCATTTGTAGCGGGAACATCACTGCCGCTCGCTTTTCGAGACTTGATCAATGCTTTCAATTGTGATGTCAGGTCATTATTGATTGCATCAAGTACACGGACAATTTTGTTTTTCTGGAACATCTTATTTTTCTCTGCTGTTAGGCTTGTGAGTGAATTAATGTCCTTTTCAACCGATACTGATTTATCACGAGAATCATAAGTAAACAAGAATTCCCCATTTGACAATCGTTCAACGATTTCGTCGTTGTCAATTCGGTTAAGGACATCTACAGCTCCCTCGTATTCTACAAATGTAAGTGATTGATTAAATGTAGCCCCCGCACTTGCACCGGCAACCCAAGCTGTAGCTTTTTCAGGAGTGATCTCCGTTCCATCCTCAAGTAGGACACCACCTGTTACATTGATAATACCCTCATGGTCTCCCTTGTAATTTGAAAGAACACCTTGAACCTTTTGCCCTTGGTTGTCTCTCAGCCGTTTGATAAACGCAACAAACGTTGCTTTTAATTGCTCGTTATCCTCTACAGGTAAAGCGATTGTGTCAAAGTATTCCGTTTCAGCCGCTTCCAAGAAAGCTGTATAATCGGCATTTGTCGGTGTTTTGTCTGTTCCGCCTGACAAGCGGATTCCGGAAGTTGCAGGGAGAGCACCGCTAACATCTTCAGGGGCCGTACCGGTTAACGGAATAGTAACTGTTAAATCTCCTTTCCCCGTAAACGTGACATATTTATTCGGTTTAAGTTCTTCAGCTTTAGACACTGTTTGTTTATCCACTTCAGATTGATCAAGGTAGGTAGTGACATCAACTTTCGAAGAGTCAATAACGTTCTCCGTAATACTAATAATGATGTCATTACCTTTAGTGCCGCCATAAAGAGCAGTAGCCTTTACACCTTCGCTAATGTCTGCTGAAGCACGAAGACCTTCCGTTAGGCGATAAAGCAAGACTGTATTCGCCTTCTTCATCGCCTCACGTAAAAGCAACAGCGAAGGATCATCAATGTTCAACCCCACTTTTTTATTCAAGTCCTCGATTGAAGAGATAGAAATGAATTTCTTAACCTCACCCCAGCTGGACGCTATCGGCAGCGCCACTGTTCCACGTTCTCCGGCAGAAACACGGTTCTCCGCGGTCGTTTTGAAGTTAAAGTAAATACCGGCACGCTCTTTTTCCTTGCCAGGTGTGAAAGTTCCGCCGTTCATCTATTTGACCTCCTTTTGAAGAAACTGAGAAATCAACTTCTTCGCTTCCGATTTTGTAATACTCATTTTATGAACATGAAAAAGAGCACCGTCAAACACCTCGGGTTTTACCCCAAAGAGCTCTCGACTGTGCTCTCGCAAATCCTTAATATAAAAAGCATTTTCTGCTTTCTCTTTTTTAGTGGCCATCATTTCACCCCACTTTTAAATTTAAAACCATCTATTGAACGCTGATCTTCCCGCTCATACCAATAGCGGCTCGTCCAGTTTAAGACAATGGTCGCATAATCGTCTGATACCCGCGTTTCTATTCGAGATAGGCGAATAAAATCCCCAGTATCCTCGCCAGATTCTTGTATAAGCGGAATTATGCCTCTTCTGCTTCTAAGTGTATCCGCAATTCGTTCCGCTTCGTTATGAGCCTTCTGTACGTTTTCGTGAAAGAGTTTTACGTTTAAAACATATGCTTTCTGAAACGTGGATACTGTGTCCACCCCATCGACCGTGGAAGCCGGTGGAAAGTAAAGAGACGGAACAGCAAAGTCCTGCGGTATTTCTTCTTCATACACTTGAACAGGATACAGTTTGTATAGATAGCCCATAATTGAACCTACTTCTTGATTCATGGCAGCACCGCCTTAAAATTCTTCATAAATCCATTGCTGCAGCTTCCGCTCAAGGCTTCTCTCAAACATCAACTGAAAAATGGCCATGGCGTTATCCCAAAACCCCGAACCGTCTACCCATCGGAACTTCAGCAGCATGCCGGAATTTTTTTCAGCAGGGTCATATTCGAAACGGTCGCCTTTCCACCGACCTGGAACCCATCGTCTATCCTGATTTTTAGACGGATCGATAGTAAAGTGCCCGTCATTGACGTATGAGGCGTAATCCAGATTTGTTCCAACATCCAACTTTAAGCTGCCTTCTGTCATTGAAAAGATATTATCCTGGTCACCTTTCTGAAAGGAATTGAGCAAGCGGCGAGTGTCCACGGTCTTCGTCCTAATGATCTCATCTTGGATGATATCTAAGAACTCAAAACCCATTGATTCAAGCCACTGCTCATATTTCCTCTTCAGTCCCCCACGAGAAGCCCGGTCTAATGATTGTATGAACTGATCGAGACCCCGAATTTTCATAAGTATTCAACCTCCCGTACTGCCGTCACTTCCCAATGATGATTCCTGATTTTGCGGGGCTTCTGTAATTTATAAGCAGTACCATCCCAAACCGCCCTGTCATTTACTCGAATATCAGCAGTAGCAGGGAAATGCACAAGGAAAGATTGATAAATAGATACATTTGACTCCTGTTGGATAATGGACTGACTCTTCTCTGTAAAATAACACGGCTGATTTTCTATGTCCGGCTCATCAGGGTACGAAAAAACCGGTTGAACATCTTCAACCGGCACCCCGAATTTTTGCTTTCTATTTTCTTTTTTCTCCTGCAGATGGTAAATGTCACATCTGTGAGTCAATAAGGATTGATAACTCATATTGATCTCATCCGCACTTTCGCTTCAATCCCTTCTAAATCAGGGTCAGCCGGTTTCACATAATCTTTTATTAATGCATACACATCAGGTTTTTGAAGAGAACTGCCATCCCCTAGAGTATAAGAATAGTCACCAATTTTTTCAGTTGTATATCCTTTAATAATTGACTCGTCGCCATTTATAAGAGCATAAAACTGAGACAACTTTAATAGAGCCAGTCGAACCGTTTCAGGCAAAGGGATATACTCTGCATCTGAAAAATCATGTCCAACTTTAAGAATGATATCGGCAGTTGCCTCAAGGATATCCTGTTTTAACAACTCGTCAGGTCTGGTCTTTACAGACTCAAAAACTGAATAACTCTTTAATTCATCGGGAGTGATTAACAGCATAGGTCACTCCCCTTTGTTATCTATTTGCTTAAGGATGTAGGCAATTCTTTCATCTGCGTTTTTGAAGTCAGACGGATTGCGACCAAGATTAGAAATAATGGATTCATGCTCTGCTTTATTCATACCTTTCAATTCCGATTCAGTATAATTTATCGGATCATCCTTTTGATTATTAAGCTCTTGGGTTAGTATAAAATATGGATTTTCATTTAAATACTCATAGAGCTTTTTCGGTACTGTTTGACTGACACCTGCTCGAAAGGTTATTCCCATCACATTGTATGTTTTGCCTTTAATAAGCTTTGCAGTAAACACACCAGACCACCTACTCCTTCACTTTCACGATCTTGGCTACGGCGTCCTCTTCTTCAAAAACACTATCCAATTTCGCTGTCAAAACAATGATAAACATACGGCGACGGATGTCCTTATCTACTTCAATCCGAATGTTACGAGAGAATCCGAGAATAATATTCTTCGGATGAGTTAGGATGATATCAGAAACATCGGCTGCAGTATCTCCCTCTCCAATCGTATAAGGCTGTAAATTTGCAATACCTTTGATTGGAACACCAAAAGCAGATGAAAGGCCACCTTGAACAGCTGCATCCCCTAAATTTGTTTGACGATCAGCTACACGATCTTTCCATTCGACCTCAATACCAGGCGATGTATAGAAACGGAACTCCTGCGGAATTCGCAAATATTTAGGAGGTACAGCTTTGTATCCTCGTTTAAATGTTTGACGTGTCAGTTCCTCACCTGCAGCATCGACAATATGAGATGTAGCTTGTTTTCTGATGCCATCTAATTGTGCAAGATATGAGTCGGAGGAAGATGTATCCCCATTTACAAGCAACTCTTCAATATCAACCGCAGCACGCTCAGCTATCATTTGCATGATTGTATTCTGAAGGCCATCTTTTTCGATGTTGTTTTCAAGTGTGTCATAGGTAATGTTAACTTCAGCAATTACTTCTTTTGTGCTTAAGTTAACTGTGCTAGTTGATGGAACTGACTTTTGATCTTTAGTTAGCGCAACTCCCTCTTGGGCTGCCCTTAAAATACGCTGACCAAAACCGATCTTCTCGATTTTCTGTGTGTCATGGTCCATTTGAATAACTCGCGCATCTCTTAAAATGGTTGGCGTATCTTGTACCATTCGAATAAAAGTTGAAGCCTGAGTAGGATTCATAATCCCGCCGCTCTCTAAAGTAGAAAGCGTCATTTCTGCTTTATTAATAACCTCTTGATTTCTCATTCGTATCCTCCTTATCCATTAAAACAACCCTGACCAGATTGATTTTTGAACTTGTTCGGAACCCGATTCTTCAGTTTGCTTAGATGTTCCGCGACTTTTTTCGATTGCTTCAATACGATCAGCGAGCGGTTGAACAGCTTCTGAAATTGCCTTTTTCAACTTCTCGCCCTCTTTTTCAGTCTCTTCTTCTTTTTCTTTATCTTTCTTATTAAGCTCTTCCTCTTTTTCTAATGTCTCGAGCCGCTTCTTAATTGGCTCTAATGCTTCTTGAATGGATTTAGTTACTTCCTCCGAAGTCATTTCTTCTTCCCCCTCTTTTGTTTCTACCTGACTCAGTAAATTACCAAGGGCAGCATGAGCATTCTTAATTTCTTGCAGGTTTGAAGCGGAAAATTTTCTGCCCGCCTTTGCAACTGGCTCTTCATATGATTGCTGTTGTTTTCCAACAAAAAAGTTTTTGAGCAAATTAAATAGCCCTTTCTCATCTGTTTTCTCTTGAGAAACGGGCTTTTCTTGTTTTTCAATCGTCTCAGCAGTTCCTGCCATTGAATAACCGGTAATTTCGCCTTTTTTGATTTGCTCCCATACTTCCTCAGAAGCCTTTGTGACAAGGACCCATGATCCCTTTTTAATGGTTTCCCCATTCATTTCAAAGTCTGCCGGTGCGACATAGGACTCAACCACCTCACCAACACCACCCTGAAAGTCATGTTGCTTGTCGATTTGACGAGCATCTTTCAGGAATCCATGAGCGGCCTTTTCGATTTCTGCAGCTGTCATGAAATCTCCGTGGGCGTCCACTGTATCAGGTTCATACACGATACCGTAAACAAGTTTTTGCTCGTCTGCCTCTTTCGCAAGGATTCTGACTTCCTTTTGAAAATCAGGTTGTTTTTCTGATTTCACAATAAAGAACTGCTTTTGATTAGCAGCCTTATCCACATAAGAAACATGTGTGATTTTTGCGTTCACCAATTCTCTTGGCATGTTATTCACCTCCTTAAAATAAGAAAAGACTTCTAATTAGAAGTCTCACCAGCTGTATTCTCAGCAACATAATTGCTTGTTATCTCCATTAACCTTTTTACACTCTTATCTACATTCCAGAAAAATTTATTCATAATGTAGCTTTGTGAAATATGACTTTTCTCTAAGTCATGAACTATATTCATTATATCAAGTAAGCTTTCCGCAAATGAATCATTAAGAATTTTATGGCGTTTCAAATAATCAACCATGTATAACATGCCTATACCTTGAGATTTATCTGCCGCATCATCTTTTTCTGATACTTTTTCATAAAGATTTTTCACTGCTCCATATAAACGAATCATTTCCATTTTTAGTAGTAAGTCATTATCCCCTTTAATGCTTGTCTTCTCATTATAATGGGAATGTGTTTCCTCAGTGATTTCAGAATTACTTTCTAAATTTAATGAATCTTTTAGATTTTGATCATCAGTTCCATATTGATTCTCTTTATTCAATTGGAAACTAATCTTATCTAATTTTTGGTCAATAGTGAATTCAAATTCCCAATCCTTATATTTAATTTTCGCCAAGGTACTGATCAAATTTGAAACCGGTTGTTTTAATTTAAAAACCAAGATAATTATTGCTACCGGCCAAATGATTGATTTGACTATTGAAGAGATAAACTCCATCCAATTCATATTTTCCCCACCTAATATGTAATGAGGACATTATACTATTTTATTCCATGTTTGCTAAGACTTCTCTTTGAATCTCTTCTTTTTCTTCGGGTGATAAGCCTAAAATCTTACTATCTACCACAGGCGATAGAACACAATGGCAGTTAACCCGCTCCCTTGTTGATAGTTTAGGATCCCTCGGAAACATGCAGGTTTCGCTACTGCCCGGTATCTGAAATTCTTCATCTACTCCAATGACTGTACCGTCAAGATCAATGTGATTTTCACGAGGATTGTTCTTCTTCCCTCCGCTGTGCCGCCATTTCTTTTTCTTTACTGCCGGCGATTGTGCATATGATTCATGCTGCGCGGCAGAGGAAGCGGCAAGCACTTCTGTGATGGCTGTGGTACGCGCCCGCTCCCTATCAAATTGTGGCATGTCTTTGAGAGTCAACTCAATGTCCTGGATTGATGAACCGTTCTCGATAGCATTAGTTAGCACGTCCTCCACCACTTCATGTGTGTTTAACTTCATGATCTCAGCCAGCTTCTTTGACCAATCCTTAATCCAATTAATCGTACGATTGGATAAGACTTTAAAAGGCACCTCTGGATCTATTGAATCCATGATTACTTCAGCCATTTCTTCAATAGTCTGTTGCAGGAATCCCTCAGTCAGTTCCTGAAATTCTTCCTCGAAGTCATCCTCCGCGAATAGGTTCTGAGTAAAAAACACTAGAAGGGCTTTTAACGTCTCTTCTGAGTCTTTGCTTACAAAACCTTTGAGACCATCTAAAAACTTCTTATGCTGGCGTCTGAGCAATCTGGCAATGCCTTTTTCATATTCCTCCACATATTTGGGGATATTAGATTTGCCAGGAAAGTCAGGTACCATCTCCCCCAATTGCTTATACTGATTTTCCTCGGCTTTTTGAATAAAGACATTTAAACTCTCCAATAGCTTATCCGTTTTGTTCATCTCTTCAAATCCTCCAGAACATCCCGCATATCTTTTAATAACCCGATCATATTAGGAGTACCGTTCTTAGATTTAAACAGTGCAGCCAAAGGATCGGAAACGGACGACTCGTTAGTTTTACCAAGCGGCCTGTTGTATTCTTCTTCTGGCCATTCTTCAAGCGTCTTACCAAGTACCCGTCCAGCCAAATCGCGTAAATCATTCGGAGAAACTGCACCTGCTGTTATAAACGGTGTTAGAACCTTAGCAATTTCTAAAGGATCTCTAAAGTCTGGCCCTTTTAGTTGGAGTCGGACTTTATGAATTTCAAGATCATTTAGAAATAAAGCATTCAGTTTACCTGTGATTAATTTTCGTTCAGGCTGAAATACTTGTTCCTCAGTAATCTTTCTTGCTGTGTCAGCTGTCGCTCTGTTGTAATCTTGAGCTTCACCTGTATAAAGTGGGGGCAAACGAAAAGCCGATCTAATTTTATCTCGGTTCTTTTGGTCATATTCAAGAAACAAAGCATCTTCTTGAAGGATTTCAGCAAGTGACTTAATATCAACTTTCACTGGTGCAATCTCTTCATCACCATGAATGTTTTTCCCCTTCGCTATCCCTTCTGCTTCAAGTAATAGAAACTTATGAGCGTTCTCCACTCCTTCAAGCCCATTCATGTAATCCTGCAATTGTGTGTATGAGTCCTCAGACAACATTCCATTTTCTATTGTGATGGCAGCGGGAATATGTCTTCCTTGTTTGAAGTACATAAAGTTCAGCTCTTCAGCTTTACGAGCACCATACAAATTAACAATATGGCCAATCCATCGCGGTTTCCCATAAATACCGCTTCCTATTTTGAAATGGACCACTTCATTTGCTCGTTTCTCCAATGGGGTCTGTTCATCATATTGACCTGTCTCTAAATTTAAAGTGCGAGGATCACCATATTCTTTAAAATAAACCATACGGCCGTCAATCATCTGAACATACTTTCGGAATCGTTTCTCTCTTTTGATTGATTTCATTTGTCCTTGTTCGAAGTACGTAAAATCAACTTCGATTGGTTCAGACAGTTTGCAAACTCGTACATTTTGAACGTCCATGTATTCAATGCCGGCTGGCTTATTTTCACCGTTTCGAATGACCTCAATAAAGCCATTGCCCGTCTTTTCTCTATCTTCAATAACAAATCCGAGTAAAGTCTCAGCTGACTCATCAAAGTGAAGATATTTAACGAACTCTTCAAGCTTTGTCCATTCACTTTCAGCTTCTGTTTTTTCTTCATTTGTCACATCTGGCGAATTCACATCAAAAGAATACTCGAAATCAAATCCAAAGCCCACAATATTTGTCCTGTAGGCATCAACACATTGCTGTAAGATTGTTGAATACTCAGCAATCATTTTTAATTCCTTTAGGTTATACGGAGGAGGCAAAATATTGCTGTCATAGCTGTCAGCAAATTCATCTTCATAAATTTGTTTCGTTGATTCAGTAGGTGGAGAGGCTTTGATCACTCGTGCTTTAACAGATTTTTTTGACATGCTTTACCTCCTTCCTGGTCTTGATCTTTGCGGTCTTCCTTTTGATTCTTCTTTCAAATCGGTTACCTCATAATCATCGAGAGCGTACCAGATAGCTGACAGTGTATGCGGGTCTATGGTGAACTCGTCTTCTATGATGTTCCCCAGCTTATCGGTAGCATAAGCAAGCGGCTTAAGCTCATAAATCGTGTTCTCGCAACGATCAGAGCAAATGATCTTCCTGAACCGCTTGATTTTCTTTGTATACTGAAGGCGTGATCCTTGATATTTACGGGCACCCACCATATTGAAACCGTGTTGCTGAAAATAACGGATTGTCTTTGGCTCTGCTGAATCCGCCTTGATTAATTCCTTAGTCTCTGCAAATTCCTTAAGTTCTTCGGCTGTCTTATCATCCGTTAATCCATTTTTGTAATACTCCCAGTAGATATAGAGATATTTCTTTTCATGATCCACAGCAACCCTAACGACGGCGTTATACGATTCCACAAAACCAAAGTCCATGCCAACCCGTTTAAGCGGGCGGTTAATATTAGAGATTGCAGTCATAACCTCTTCATGCGGTCGCTCTTCAAACTGCGGCAGAACCCGAATTCCATTCACGCCAAAATGACCTTTCCGCGCAATTCGGTAAAGGTCTGGATCGTATTCCTTCAATTCTTCAAGTTGCTGGACATAGCTTTCTGGCAGGAAAAGATTATCATCTGCCGTTGAGTGATGATAATAGGTGTCGTTGCTAACGATTATCCGCTTTTCATAAAGTTCCTTATCATCCAGTACAAAGCGCTTCTCCCTATCATCCTTGAAGAAATGCTTAAAAGTCCAATTGTCCTCTCCAACTGGATTTGTTGAAAGTATCATGTGAAGCGGCAATGTCGGGTGACGAAGACGTCCAAGAAGCTCCTTGAACCCCTCATATTTTACTTCAGAGCATTCCTCAATCCAAATGAGGGAAATATTATTGATTGATTTCAGTTTGGCTGGCTTATCCATCCCTTTAAAGATGATTCTGCTGCCATTTGAAAATCGAATCTGCATCGGAGAAGATACACATCTAACGATATGATCTAATTTTAGATCACTTACAAGTTCATCAAAAAGTGAAAATGTTGAGTCCCTATGTGTGTCGTACACTTCTCTGATAACAAGTGCAGTACGCTTTTCTCTGAGCAATTTCAGAACAATCTTGAGCGCCACATGATAGCTTTTGGATGATCCATAACCACCCACAAGAAACTGAAACTTTTGATTCCAGTCAAAGAGAAATTCTTTAAAATGTGGATTTACCTGTTTAATCACTGTCATCACCTTTGTTTACAATGGTGATCTCAAAAGGTTTATCTTCTTCTGTAAGTTCTTCGATCTCTATTTTTTTCTTGTTGATATTTAAGCGCATATGCTCCAATTTAAGGCGTCGTTCGTCTTCCGAATGGGCTAATTCATCAAACTGTTTAATTAAATTCCTGAGCTCTGCCATTGCACGAGATTGAGCGTTCAAGAACGTTGCATGACGATCCCAAGAAAATTGAAATTCGAATTCTTCCTCTTCGACTTCGTTTGTCTCAGATAGCACAGACTTTTTCTTTTTCAGTTCTTTAATCATTTCCTGCTTATCAGAAACGAACATGATCTTTTGCGCCCTTATTATTGCGGCATATTGGATCTGTATCTGATCCCATATCATATCGACAGGCGAACGTTCTTGAATCCCTTCCATGATGGATAGCGTTTCTTCTGGCAGGAACTTAGAGAAGAATCCATGAGTCACAGCGTTTTGATTTCCCTTAGGTGCGCCGCCATTATTACCTAACGCATTCTTGTTACCGAGTGGTGCACCTACTTTTTTTGTGTGCACACCTTTTTTTAAGGGTGCACCCTTTTTTCTTTGCCAACCATGGCGTTGTTTCCACGATTTAATGGTGTTCACAGATACCCCATATTTCTCGGCAAGGTCCTTGTATTTCATACCTTTGGCGTAATCCTTATACGCCTGTATGTGCTTATCAACCATCTACATTCACTGCCGCCTCCTTTTAGATTGAGTTGTTTTGAAAATAAAAAAGCTCCTCAAAAGAAGCTTAAATATGTTTTTTTATTAAATTAGTTATTTCATCAATCAACCGCTCAATATATTCTTGATTGAAGTTCACCTCAATTATTGGATCATCGTTCATAAAACCTCTTAATGCCACTTCAACTTCTCTTAAATAATTTATATATTCCTGTAACTTGATATTCAGTTCTTTATCAAAGAGTATTGAAAATTTCTTAACAATCAGTTCAAATGCCGATAGCTCTTTAAAATAATCAGTATGTAATTTTTCTAAGTATCCTTCTGGGTGATTATAGAACGGTACAAAGGCAGCAGCGGTTTCAATTCTTTTATTGTTAATATTATAAATCTCATCAATTAGTATATAGCCTTTTGTGAAAATTTCATTTCCTTTTCTATTCTTCTTTTGTAAAACATAATTAGTTCCACCTGTAAAAAAAACTGCTGTTATAGCACTAGTAATGACTGTACCAAAATCTATTTGAATCAATTTCATCCCCTCCTTTTACTAATTATCGGCAAAAGAGAGCGATACAGGTACTATTCGCAAAATTTGTCGAACGAAACTGTTGTATAAAACCTAAATTTAGTGGTGACGCAGGAATAATTCGCCGCGCCGACCTGCCTCCCATTTTACACTACAGATTTTTTCAGATTCAACAAACGCTCAAAGTGGCAATCTTGGCATAATTGGCTGATGAACTCATCTTTCATTTTGCGTACAGTTTCCCTTGAAATGCCAAGGTGAAGACTTATTGCGCGGTAGCTCATACCCTCCATCATGCAATCATAAATGACTTTATGCTGCTCACCATGGATCTTTTCAGCCCCTAATTCAACTGCATATACTCGCTCTTCATAATACTTAAGACGTTTGAAAAGACGTTCCTCTCTCATATCCATTTGCCTTAGCTCAGCCTGACTCTTCCCAGGACTTCCTTTTGGCATAGTAGCTTCTAATCCATATTGAGCAACACCCCAATTCTTCATGGGAATTACTGAACCATAGAGTACCCTTTGCAATCGACGAACCTCTTTCACCATCCAGTGATAGCTATTGATTAGATTTTCAATTTCTTTTCGATTCATGAAAGTATCCTCCTTTTCAAAATAAAAACGGACACCAAACATACAGCGTAATACTGTAAGTTCAGTGTCCGCAGGCTTTCCGTCTTGGACTAACTGGATATTTTATGCTTTAATGAATTCACATTACCTAAGGAAAAAAATTCAACTCCCTCCTTAAATATGGTAAAATTTTATTATAAAGTAGTGGAGGTTGTTATATGAGAGTTAGAGAAATAAAAAATTTACTCGACAATTATAATAAACAAATTGGAGTTAGTGTTTCGCACGTACCGCACAGCAACAGAAAGACTGTTCTTAATTTACAAAAGTCTTTAGATGCAATTAACGAGTTGTCTAAACTTGGTTTTTTAGATGATGATATTGAGAGATTTAAAGATCTAGGAAGTATATATTATTCACGTGTACCTGAAGATAAGATTGAAGTGGATAATCACATCGCTAATCAAATTACTAATCATATAAAAATTGTAAAAGAAAAATTACGTGGTTTTGGAATTTTAATTGATCAGTCAGTTTCTGATCAAAATGAGAACGTAATTAGCGTAAAACTCCCTCAATACAACTCATTAGAAGAACTAGAAAAATTCATCAAAAAATTAAATAATGCATTTCAGAATGGTATTACCCTTGAGGAAATTAATGGACATTATAAATTACAGGGTTTTGACACAGGTTCAATGTGGATTGACATCTTAGTAAACAGTTCAGCTGCAGTAATATTTGTTGGACAACTTATAGATGCAGCTATAAACATTTCAAAGCGATCTCAAGAATTACTCATTACTAAGGCAAACATCGAAAAGCTAGCTCTTCAAAATGAGCAATTAAAGCTACAAGTCGAAACTTCCAAAGCTTTGCTAGATGGAATTGAAAAGGGTATTGACACAATAACAGATGCCGAAATAAAAAATGTTACTGAAGGAGCAAATTATTCAACAGAATCAATAGGACATATAAAACAATCGGTTAAAATCTTTGCAGAATTACTCCATGAAGGTACCCAATTCCACCCATCTTTAGATGCACCTTCTGAAACAGTTGAAGCCTTTCCTGAACCCCAAAAGAATTTAGAAGAGCCTCAACAATTATTAGAAACATTAGCTGACAATTTACCTGAACAGGAATAACCTGCACATCCAAGCCGAAGGAGGAGATATCCTCCTTCTTGTTTACCTTTTTATAAAGTATTATATCTTCTTCTCATTTCACCTTAAACCCTATCTCATGATCAACCCTTGCAAAGCTGCCCTTTACAGTTTGAATCACTGTTTTGCCGTGCTCCGGAGCATCTAAAACATGTGCAGTTCCCTGATTCCCATCTAAAACAATGATCTGAACTTTTCCTGGGTCAATTTTCTGCTGAATAGTGAAGTCTTTTTTGATGTTTATTTCTCTTGGATTGTACACTCAAAGCGCCCCCTATGTTATGATAGAAGTACCAGTTCATATCAAGAACACTGAGGCTAAGCGCTTCGGTGTTTTTTATTTTTAGGCAGAAACCTCTCTTATCATGACTTCCACCCTTGGCTCTTCGCTATAAAACTTACTGACTTTCAAATCCACAACCTGACTATCATCTTTGTATATCAGATGATTCAAAGCATCTTTCACGCCCTTTACATAATTATCAACGTCGGGCTTTGTAGTCGGCCGCAGAAGGCCCTTTTCAGCTTTCTCTTTCTTCTTTTTTGAGTTTGAAACTGACTTAGGCATTGGTCTGTACACTTTGACATCCATTGAGACAGGACCAGTAATAATTGTTTCTGGTCGATGCTGAGACGCAACCAATGCCACATACTGTTTGAAATACTTTGATTTCGCTGGATCACGCATATGCACCTTCCCATTTCGTATTGATCCACGCGGCCTTCCTTGTGCGACTGGCTCACCATAAACAGTGAACTTAATGCAATCCAACTGTTCTTTACCTCCCGTCAAGCTGTTCCCATAACTTAATTTCTTTTTCTATTCTCGGTGCAGAAAGTAAAATTATCAGCAGAGACACGACTGCTTTAAGCACTCAGCATCCGCTCCATTTGCTTTATTTTTTCCTCAAGTAAACGGATTGTTGGTGTAAGATCTTTACCTTCATTTCGATTTGAAGGGCCAAATATATAAAGTCCACCAGTTGCTTTTATATTCGTTTTCTTTTTCATTCCCAATCACCTAACCTATGATTTAATTGCATTCGATCGCCTCTAATAATCACTATGTAATCACGGCACATCTGGTGAATTCGTGAACCAAGAGCCTCGTCTATATCCAAAATCTCATCGATTGTTAACTCCGAAGAAATCAGCAAAGGTTTGTGATTTAAATACCGGTAGTTCAAGACTGACTGGATTTGTTCAACCTGCCAGTCTGTTGCCCTTGGTTGACCGTTTATTGGTTTAAATAAATCATCAATGAATAGAACTTCGACCTTTCTCATGGCATCGAGTTTTGCTTCTAAGTTATCAAAGTTAGCTTTCAAATCACCCATGCCCTCTACATAAGGGAAATACATGCAGTGTACTGATTTTTTCTTGATCAGATTATTCATAATCGCCGTGAGCAAATGAGTTTTACCGCTACCTGGCTGTCCAAGTAATGCGATACTGTTTTGCCTTTCTCCTTTGATCTTTTGAAAATCTTTATAGTATTCCACTGCACACTCATAAGCGTCCTTGATCATGTCTGGCTTACCGTCCGTTATGAAGTTACCAAAGAGAAGCTTTTCAAACTCTTCTGTAATGCCACTAGCTGCCATGAGTCTGGCAATTTTCTTTCGTCTTACACATTCACACTGTTTTGAATAAGTATCTTTCCATTCGCTAGCTTTATCCGGCGTACAAACCTTACCTAACAGAAAATCATCTTCCGACACCATATCGTCCGGAACCATAAGGTCTAACTGTTCATCTAAATGCCAAGAAGTGTCCTTATGGACTCGATAAACGACAATTCCACGATCCTTACAATAAGGACAATCAAATTCAGCCTTTTCTTCTGATACGGCCTGTTTTGTTCCCAAAAAGCGGGCTGACCTTTCCCGAAGTTCCTGCATGATCGTTTGAAATGCGGTGTCTATACTGACTGCTTTGTTTATAGCCATATTGTTTCTCCTTTCTCTTTTGAGTGAATGGATTTGATAAGATGGCTTGAACATATGACAAACTTGCAGCTTTCCCCTTTAATTGAAACGCTGTCTTGATAGCCTCCATCACTTTTTCCTCACCATAATCGTCGACCATGTAGCCGATCCGCTGTGCCTCCATCGGGCCGACTGACCGAGCAACTTTGTTTTCATATAGCTCAAAGGCATTTTTCATTTTGTCATCGACCTCCTGATGTTCAATCTGAGCTGGTTCCAAAGCTTTGTTCTTCATGTAATTTCCTAGTTGTATGTAGTCTGCATAATGAAGTATGGTGACGATGAGCCCTCTTTTTTGTGGAAGACGGTGCAATTTGATATATCCCTGTTTCTCCATTCGGTCTAGTGAGTATTTGATCTGTGCAGCTGACCAGTTAAAATCTTTTGCTAGTTCCACAACTTTGATAATGGTCTGCCCAAGTTCTAGCTCTTGATTTGGCCTGTATTCAGCTCTTTTGAACAAGTGATCATAAATTTTTTCATCCCTAAACTCTTTGAATGGTAGTCGGGGTATGACCACATACCCCATTGCTTTTATGTCCAAGTCAATCACCTACTTCCTTTCACAGAGTGCAGTTATGTCAGAGATGCCGGCTCAATCAAACGGAAGTTCATCGTCTTTTATATCTACAGGCTTGCCGTCAAAAGGATCGGTTTCTTGGGCGCTTGGTTTTTCCGTTTCATCTTTGTTTGAAGGCTCGGAATCGATAATTTCTGAACTGTCTGCCTCATTGGTAATGTCAATCCGTTCCCTTGTTTCATCTTCCTCAATAACTGCTTTTTGCATTTCAACAGAGAGAATCCCCCACTTGCTCAAAACTGCTTTTAATACAGTCTTAAGAGCCATCGCATCCCAGTCATTTTTCCATCCAAAATCAGACTTACTGAATTTCTTTTTGTGCTTCTCTACTTGTGCCTTTGTCCAGTACACTGTTTTTCGGAAGCCATTTATCAACTCAAAATAAGCTGCATAACCAATTACCGCGTCTGATTCTCGTTTTTCAAAATCAATCTCGATCTCCTCAGTCAACGGATTCCACTTCTGCAATTCGCCTTCATGAATCGGTATGCAATTGATGGATTTATATTGGCCTGTTCGTAAGGCTAGCTGGATATATCCTTTGTATCCAAGCTGAAATTGAGCCTTACCTCCGTAAGGAACAATCCAGGCATACCCTAAGTTTTTATCTATAGGTAAATCGAGTGTAGCTGCCACCATTGCTGAGGATATGACGCTCATAGGATCTGTTTTCTGTAGCATCTGCTCGCTGTTATAAAGGCTTAAGATAGAAGCAGTAAACTGTGTAGCCCTCTTCCCTAACACTTCCTCAAATCGTTTAATAACAGATGGTGAGGAAAGTAGCCCTTTCATTGTTGCTCCTTGTTGTTGCACAGGTACGTTTTTTTGTTTCTTTTGGATGTTGTTTTTAATTGATTGATTAGTAGCCATAATCAGCTAACCTCCTTGATTCCAAAACGTCTGAAATGAGTTTCCTTTTTAACTTTCTCGTATACATCCGGAAACTGGTCTTTGAGCTTTTTCGTGTCAATTCGATTTGAGACAACAGGCTTCCAGCAAGCTTGATAGTTACCGATAAACCCATACTCTGCATCCTTCATTTCATGTTTGATTTGGTTCTCTAATTCTTTTGCCTGGCTTTGAAGCTCTGAGATCTGTTCTTTAATAAGCAAGTATTGTTGAATACGTTCTCGATTAGCCGCAGTTAAATCAATAGCTTTGTTATTTTCCGTTTCGGCATATCGTTTTTTGAGGTATTCCTCCGCAGCACTTGAACCATCTAAAGCAGGAGCTTGTCCACCTAAGACCTTGTCATTCCAGAACTCAATCTCTGCTTTAAAGATCATGTCAATTAACTCGTCGTCTCGCTCAATCTCTTTCCAGACAAATTTGTTCCCGCCAATCAGCACAGCAAAATAAGCTTTCCGATATTCAGGTCCAAGCACACCCAGATAATGCTGGACCTGAACGATATAGCTCTCGGGGATTTCTTCGTCCTCCCATTCTTTTAAGTTGTAGGCTGATGTTGTTTTACATTCAAGGATCGCTTTTTCACCAACGATCATTCGATCAACATTAGCCAAAATGAAATTATATTCTGGATGTCTGAGTATTGCTTTTTTACGTCTAACCTTCTTGCCACTACGTATCTCAAATTCTTTTGCAACAATATCTTCTAGCAATGATCCAAAGTAAGCAGCTTCACTTTGCGATTCACTAACAGGGACCTGTCCTGTTTTGTCTAACCATAATTCAAAAGGTGTCTTCCACTTGTTCAGCCCCAAGATAATGGATGCATCTGAGCCGCCAATTCCTTTTCTTCTTTCAATAAGCCATTCATCACGGCTCATTTCAGAATTCTTAGCAAGAACCTCAGCCCGTTTGCTTGTCATTCCACCTAACCCCCATTGTTTTTATTGAGGCTATCTGATAAAATATTTGCACATGAGTTTTTTTAGATAGCCTTTAAAGAAGTCCACTTTGCCGAGTGGGCTTTTTTATTGCGCGTTTTTAAATTCAAAACCAAGTTGCTCCCTTAGATACCTTTCCAAGTTCTCTCTGAGAATGATTTCGCCGCCATCAATTACATAATCATCAACTGGTGTTACTTCATCACCGTAAAAATCTATTTGTACATCCGTTTCAGTCAGCTTATCGTGCCAGTTGTTTATGACCATTGGATTTTCGACCATTCTTATTCTCCTCTCTGAATTTGTCTGCACGTCTATCCCATAACAGATGGAATTCACTATTGTTACGAATCATCACACACCATTTACGAACTTCCAGAGCAGTTGCCGGTTTATGAACAAAATGAACCATCATCCTATACACCTGCTCACTACAGTTAAGTTGATACCTTGCTGTTGCATTTTCAATGCCGTTTCATAAAGGCGTCCTTTGTTTGCAAGCCGGCTAATATCCTCAGTAAGAACCTTGATGCTTCCAGCAAGACTAATCGCTTCTTCATAATCACCATCACGTAATGCCTCTGACAGCATGATTGATAGCTCTTCTGCTGATTCGATTTTTCTTTTTGCGATAGGAACATCTGCCTTCAAGAAATGATTAGTATTCATACTGAAACCGCCTGCCTTCCTTCTTGTTTTGCCATAGCAACTTGATCAACTAGAGCTTTCCGCGTCCATCTATCTGCAAGTTCCTGCATTTTCAACCCGTGAGTACGAACAAGTGAATAAATCAATGTTTTGTTAGCCGCAATCAAATCAAAAATCTGCTTAATATCGGCCATCGGCAGCTCCTCTGTTTTACCTGGTCGGTTATCCGTGAGCCAACGGGCTAAATGTTTGGTTGCTTGCAGTGCTTCCTCCAATTGGTGAACCATATTAATCACCGCATTACTTGCACATTCATTGAGTGCCGGATCAATAGGAGCAGCGGCTGTAGGATGAAGTTTGAATAAGTAATGTACAAGATCAATATGTTCATAGGCAGCGCACTTCTCAAACCATTTAATACATAACTCTGGAGTAAGCTTGGCAAGTCCATTTTCAACATCTGAAACATACCTTTGATCCTTACCTCCGATTAACTTGCCGATTTGGTATTGTGAAAGACCTGCAGCCTTACGGGCACTACGCATAATCTGCGGTAAATTACGCATATTGTATGGGTTGTTCTCCATATGTTTGCCTCCTGTTATATTAGGTTTTTAGTTTTAAAATTGAAGTTGAAAGACCATGCTGTTTATAAATGACTTAGGCTGATTCCTTTTTATTTTTTTGCGCAAGCTTCTCTTGGTGTTCATTCATACGCTGAACAAGTATGCCACTGAGGTATTTGTAGGCTTTGGCCTCTGCCTGTTCAAACAGTGGTCCTTTTTTCAAGATGACTTTCATAATTAAAAGGCCTCCTTTGTGAATTCTAATCATGCTGAATCCTTAGAATTATGTTTCGTTTCGTTACATACATCCTCAAAAAAAATAGTCCAGTCAAAGCCTAATTTCTCTCCTATTTTTTTTGAGACAATAACACTAGGCTTCCTAGTACCATTTTCTATCATGGTGTAGTATGCTCTACCAATCTGTGCAGCTTTGGCAACTTCTTCTTGAGTAAACCCTTTTTCTAAGCGGTTTTTCTTAAGCCATTTTCTCATCATTTTTCACCCCCTTAATCAGAAAATGTAACGTTTCGTTACTTAGATAATAGTATCGATTCGTTACATTGTCAACACATTTTCATAAAAAAAGTATCGTTTTGTTACCAAAACTTATATGTAACCCTTTGTTACGTTACAATGAGATATAGAATAAAAACAAAAGTCAGGTGATTAATATGTTCTCCGAGAACTTGAAAAAGTGCAGAAAACAAAAGAAACTAACCCAACAAAATATGGCTGATAAACTTGGAATTACTCGGCCTGCCTACACCGCCTATGAACTAGGTAGTCGTGAGCCTGACTATAAAACCTTAATTAATATTTCAAACATACTTGATGTTTCTTTGGATTATCTTCTTAAAGGAGAAAGCAATGAAAAAGTATTTCAGGATGAAGCAAAAAAAGTGTTAAACGATCCTGAAACATTCCTTGCAGCAAAAGACGGTGAGGTAACAGATGAGATCTTACAGGCTGCTTTGGAGATTATAACGGAGCAATTAAAAGAAAGACGGAAATCAGATAAATAAACGCAGTTAGTTTATTATTATTTATTTCTGTTTATTATGTTTAATTCTGTTTACTAATAAGATTTAGATTCTCATTTATATTTCATTCATACCCTCATTTAAAAAGTGATTTTGAATCCTTTACAAACCCTTACGTGACAAGGGTTTTTGTTGTTTTTCTCATTTATATTTTCATTTATGTTTCTTTTATATTCTCATGTAAAAAAATTGAGCGTTTATTGTGAGGGAAATTGCAGAGTATCGAAATGGGAAAAGAGGGCTTCTTGTTAAAAACCTTGCAAAGTGTATGTGAAAAAAATAAACAATACAATTATCGTAACAACAATAATTGTTTCTTTAATAAAATTTTTATTATCTTCATTCTTTTGTTTCTTTTTTTTAATCTCTTCTCTGTATTTTCTTTGAACCTCTTTCTTCTTATCATTATTTTTCATGATTAAACTCCTTTGAAGTCCATTTATTCCCTTGCCCCTATCATTTGCAATTGTAATAATTCACTAATGATTACACCAACAAAAAAGGATCGGCAAGTGCTTTTCACTCAATGGTAACCAACATAAGCACTAGCTGGACAGGTTTTAGGATGTATCTAATCGTTGAGGTTCCATTTCCTGCAACTGATCCAAAAACTTCCTTATGAAGAACAATCTCTTCTCTGTTGTGGGGATGCTACCAAAAATAGTAGGCAAATTGATAGCGGTATTAAAAAAACAGCTCATTAAATGCCATACTGGAACTGTCTTTGATTTTTGGATTTATTTTCTGATGCAGCTATTGCTATCCGTTAGTTTAATTAGAACTCAGATAATCCAAGACACGGTCAACTCTTTCATTGACTGAGCAGTCGTCTTCAATCTTTAACACTGGACAAGATAAATCTGCCATCCAATGTTCATGCAAAGCTCTACTTCTAACTTCCATTCCAGCATTATCATATAAAGAAGCCCACTCTAAAAATGTTTTTGATTGTTCATATTTACTGCCACCGGCTAACACTTCGTTTCCATAACGCTGAAATTCCCTGTGCCTTAGTCTCTCAAGCCGTATATCTTGTGGAATCCATAAGAAGACGACAAGGTCAAAATAACTTTTTAGATTATCGCCCCAGCCACACACTGCACCAGAAAGAATCCATTTTTCATTGATTGTTAAGTCTTTTTCAAGCAACTTTCTTCTTTCAGGAATTTCTCTTTTTTTAGTGAATTTGTCTAACCAATAGTAATTATCAGTATCAAGATGCGTATGAGGCAAACGCTTTGATAATGCAGCACCCAATGTTGAAGTTCCGACACCAGAGGCTCCCAATATGTGAATATTTTTTTTCATACTTCCCCTCCTTATTAAGCAACCAAACTCCCTGTTTGTTGCATAACGTACTTACTATTATTTTGACATAAATCCCTAAAAGACCTTTACTTTTCGAGGGAAATCCAGATGCGTGTTAAAATCATAATACTTACGAAAACAGTCATGATTAAACGGATTCATATTCCATCTCCTTAGACGCATTTTCCTATGAAAAAAGTCTTGATTTCCATATAATATTTAAACGAATCCAATTTTTAGATTGTCGTCTTTAAGGAGGTTTTTCATCTTGAGGTATACAAACAGTCATTTAGAGGATTGGATTGAAAACTTATACAAGAAGATTGATATTACAGAACCAGAACAAATTAATTTTGAACGGATTGCCGAGGCTTTAGATATCAGGCTTTCGTTTAAACCTGTTACAAGCTTCGCACTTAAACACAGCGGAATTTATAATATATGCTTGGACAGCCGTAAAAGCCGAACTGAACAATGGTATGATTTTGCTCATGAATTTTGCCATATATATAGACATGAAGGCGATAAAAAAACAATGCCTGCAACTTGGACTGATTATTTGGATTGGCAGTCCAATTATTTTACATATCACTTTTGCATTCCAACTTGCATGTTGCGTAATATCAACCTTCCGTACATACAATCACATGCAATTGAAAATGTAGCTTGGTTATTTAAGGTATCCCCTTCATTCGCTAAGAAACGTTTAAGCATTTATTACAGGAAACTGACTCAACATTTATTTAGTCAAACTGTTACGGGAAATTTATGCCCCCCCTTTTTGTAATGAATAATGAAATCCTCATGCATTTGCGCGCATTGAAAAAAACAAAAAAAGACGTCTCCCTTCACGATCCGATCGGGCAGGATAAGGAAGGGAATGAAATAAGCCTGATTGACGTTTTGAAATCAGAAAACGAAGACGTGATAGATACGATCCAGCTCAATATGGAGCTTGAAAAAGTGAAACAATACATTGACATTTTAGATGACCGTGAGAAGGAAGTGATTGTCGGGCGGTTTGGACTTGATTTGAAGAAGGAAAAAACGCAGCGAGAGATTGCCAAAGAACTCGGTATCTCACGCAGCTATGTATCGCGGATTGAAAAGCGGGCGCTGATGAAGATGTTTCATGAGTTTTATCGGGCAGAGAAGGAAAAGCGGAAGAAGGCGAAGGGGAAATAATGCAGAAGAAGCCGGATCTCATACTCCGGCTTTCTCTATTTGAAAGAGTTATGAAAATCATTTTTTTCATCGCTGATAAGCTCTCCGAGAAAGACAGGCAGGATCGTAACAAATAACTTGACTTATAATCCTCCCGCAGGCATTCAAAGCCGGACGTTCTAAAAGCTCTCCTGAGAAAATCCTTAGATCGGTATACTTCAGTACATCTTTAGTCCCTGCTTTCTTTATACAGGCCTCGATCTGGCTGTCGATGCTCGATCCCTTGATCGCTTGTTCCACGATATATTGCTATCACCCTGGATCTCCTGCCTATAAAGTTTTATTAAATAATGATAGCAATCGTTCATGCATTTGTCAGTTTGCAGTCCCTCGATGATTATTACCTTCATAAAATACATCACCCCTTGGGTAATGCTGCGTAATACCTGTTTGTCCTAATGAGGTGATTTTCAATGAGTATGAAAACAAATAAAAAAACCGATGGTTTGTACCATCGATCTGTTTTCTATATCACTAGGCCCTCAATATAGTAAATCTAGCTCATTGGTTATGAAAGCTTATTTTCATTACACACTATATATTCATTTGTTATCATTTCTATACGTTTATATCAATTATGGTAAAAAATGGTTACAAAAACCCAATAAACGTCCAACCTAACTTTTTCATCTTATTTATTAAGAATTTTAACCTCTTCCTTGTGAAATAAAGAAGCGATTTTCATCTCCAAACAGTTAATGCTATTTCATCGGGACATGTCTGTTAAAGTAGCCAATAAATACATTCGGATATCCACTTACAACCACGATTCAATTTGATCCACTACAGATTTCTGAGCTGACATTAAACAGATAGAGTTATAAAAATCTGTACCAGTTCCCTTTCACAATTAGGACATTTCGGCGGCGTTTCGGCATAATGCGAACTAATTTATTAATGTTCAACAACAGAATTTCGTCTATTGGCAATAAAGAATCCACAAATCATTGCAAGAATGGCCATCGCCCACCAGAACGTTGAGATCGCCTGATCATGATCGATGATAATCAAACGAATGACAGCTGTGATGCCAATATAAATGAAGTAGCGAAGCGGAAAATGAAAGTCTGATTTGAAGTATTTGATAATCAAAGCAATGAACTCAAAGTACATGAAGAATATAAGCAGTTCTCCAAGCATCTCATAATAGCTGTCCACTTTGTTGAACAGTGACTTGTATACGAATAGCACAATGTACCAAGTCTCGCTGATCAGAAGTGCGCTTAAGGCTAACGCCAGAAAGAACAGACAGACGTTGAGAAGCGCTTGTAACAGGTAAGGCACCTTTTTGAATTTGTTAGAAAATCTCATCATGTTGTCTCCTATTTCAATATATTCGTGGTTTTTATTCTCAGCCTACATCTTGGTGTTCCAAAATCGTAGCACAATGTAGTACTTAGAATTCTTTTGTATACTGTGAAACTGTCCCTGCATGCGGGACATCATTCGCGCAATGCTTCTTTCACCGAGTCCGTTGCTTTCCGGTGTTATATCTGCAAGTTTAATCGTATTGCTAACATGGATCTCAAATATCTCTTGATCCGATACAAACGTGATACTGATTTTTTCTTCCGGATCTGCGTATTTCAATAAGTTTGACATCACATTATCAAATACACGACCAAGCTCCTCCAAATTCACGTTAATATAGGTTTCCGGCAGCTCGCCTGAAATATGGACCCGAAAATGCTCCTGATGAAGGATAGCAATCTGATCTGATATTAGATCGTAGATCACTTCTTTCACTGCAACGGTCTCCAGATCGGCCTCATATTCCTTGTTCAGCAGGAAATACGCAAACAGATTGTCAGACAAGCTTTTTAATTGCAGTGCTTTACCATAAGCATTGGCTACATACCGATCTTTGCTGGCACCCGCTTCGCCTCCCTCTTTTTTGGCAAACTCCAGATTCATGATCAGCGACGTCAGCGGTGTGCGCATATCGTGCGACATTTCGGTAACCAGGCTGCGGCTCTCAGCTTGCAATTCCTCGATAGCTTTAAGTTTATCCAGGAAAGCTTTCCGCAGATCCTCAATGCTCTTTGCAATCATCGCTAATTCATCATGCCCTTTTATCGTCATCTCGTAGTCCAGTTCGCCCCCTTCAAGAATATGAATCTCTTGATGAATCGTTTTAAGGTAGCGAAGACTTTGGCGAATTCCGAAGAGAACAATGATTAAAAAGATGAGGGTTGCCCCGAGCAAATCCAATGCAAAGGCCAGATCATAATATCGGGAAGAGTAGAAACCGTCGATAATGACTCGTCCTTCACCATCGCTAAACTTGACAGGATGTGAATGATTTTGAGCGTACTGAGTCAGCTTTTCCTTTCCATAATCCGATTCGGAATAAATAGAATCATATTGCAGCTCCTGATCCTTGAATATGGTGAGGTTAATGTAATTTTCTTTTTTGACCCACTCGCCAAACGCTTTTCTATCTGATGTAGACAACTCATTTTCTGAAACGTACTTGCTGAATTTTTGAATGTATCTTGCTGACTCCTCGTGATAATACTCTTCCGAACTCAGATATCCCTCGATCAGATCATCTGTGATCTTTTGCAACGTCAGAAAGATCACACCACTCACAATCGCAGCAACCATTATCAGCAAAGCCAGTTTTTTGGTTAGCGTAAATTTAAGATGCGCCAAATCGATATCCTCTTCCCCATTCAGTTTTTATATAAACCGGACGTGCCGGATCATCCTCAATTTTGGAGCGCAGCTTCCGTATATGCACCATCACCGTATTGTTGGAACAGTAAAAGTAAGGCTGTCCCCACACACTCTCATATATATTTTGGGCAGAAAATATTTTGTTGCGTTTGTTCATCAGAAGTTTCAGGATACGATACTCCAGATCTGACAACTTGATTTGCTTCTCCTCTTTCCACACCTCATTAAATTCTTCGCTCACTCTTAGTTTGCCCCCGATAAGAAATGTTTCTTCCTGTTCCTTCTTTTCCTGATAGATAGTATATCTGCGTAATTGAGCAATCACTCTAGCGTGAAGTTCCTCTTCCGAGAATGGTTTAGTCATATAATCATCGCCGCCGGCGAGTAATCCCTCAGTTTTATCGAGTGTACTCGATCTGGCCGTCAGAAACAGAATCGGGACGTTAGAGGATTTCCTGATGTGCTGACATGTTTCAATTCCCGAAATGCCTGGCATCATAATATCCAAAATAACCAAATCAAGCGAGTCATTCACAAGTTGCAATGCTCGCTTTCCATCCTTGGCTCTTAGCACCTCGTAACCTGCACGTGTAAGGGATTCCTCCAAAAGATCACCAATATCCTCATCATCCTCTACGACTAATATTCGATAGGCCATGTCTCTCTCACCTCATGATTCTTGTTGTTATTTCTCGTGTGTCCTTACTATATATCGTTCATAGTAATAAGTACGTTATAAGATACTACGTAAATCTTAACAATTTATGAAAGCTGATGCTCGCCACAAATTTGTCACATTTTCTAAAAAAAATGATGACTCTTCATAAATTGTTAAGATTCGGTCTTTATATTTATCCATTGTAAGGCTCAAGTTTTTCAGATCCGCACTACACATTGCCGTGATAAATGGGAAAGGAGTATTGATATGATTGTACAAAAAGAAGGACGCGGGCAACCGGTGAGTCTGCGGGAACGGGTTCATTTTCTGGACATCGTACGAGGATTTGCCTTGCTTGGCATTATTATTGTCAATTATTTTCTGATCGTAGATTCAGTAAAGGGATTCGAAATGGCCTCCGATGACGTACTGCATAAGCTGGTTTCCTGGTTTGCCGAAGGGAAATTCGTTACGTTATTCTCCTTCCTGTTCGGAGTCGGGTTTATGATCTTTATGGATCGAGCCGCGCAGAAGGTAGAGAGTCCCAACAAGCTGTTTGCCCGCAGGTTATCTATCCTGTTGGGATTTGGCATTTTGCACATCACATTTGTTTGGGTCGGTGACATATTGGCCTTTTACGCCGTAAGTGGCTTCCTGTTACTCGCCTTCTATAAACGCACGGCCAAAACGGTGCTTAGATGGATTATCGCACTTATCGTGTTTCAATTCCTGACTCCTGTTTTCACAATGTTGTACAATGTCATCAATACTGCAGGGTCAAAAAACCCGAATTTTTCAGAGTTTACTTTGTTTAGCCACAGCAGCCTTACCTACATGGAATCCATCAGCACTCGGTGGACAGATATGGTCACGATGGCTGCCGGCTCTTTCTCTATGATCTATTCCATGTTTCTCATGTTTCTGCTGGGCGTGTACTTTGTTAAGATGGAATTTTTCAAAGACATGGAAGCGAAAAAGCCTATATGGAAGCGTATCTGGATCATTAGCACAATCGCTTTTCTAATAACACAAAGCAGTATATTACTAGACATGTTTAATCTTTCTGAGAATATGCTGTGGAAGGACATTTCCTCTGTCTTGGGTCAAAATGGCGGCTTAACCGGAAGTATGTTTTATATGAGCACTTTTGCAATGCTGTTTCTATACCTTCCTCAGCTGCGAGGCCCTATGATGATATTCACCAAAGTCGGACGGATGTCATTGACCTGTTATCTGCTTCACTCTATCATTGGAACAGTTCTGTTCCTCAGGTACGGATTCGGGCTTGCGGATCATATTCAATCCGCCGGCACGTTCATGTTCAGTCTGGCCGTGTACTTCGTTCTTATGAGCTTTAGTACATTGTGGTTGAAACGGTTTAGGTACGGTCCGATGGAATTAGTATGGCGCAAGCTGACGTACGGCAAAGTAAACGGGAGTCCCAAAGCAACTCCGCTGCATTCGGAAAAATCTATTCAGAAATAACCCCCTTGCACAGATTGCATGACTTCAAATTAGTGTTGTTGAATGAAGCGGGCATTAAACGGACAGATTTGATATATGGACTAGTTATTTTTATATCATTTAGGCTTCTTTGGGCTAATAAATCCACCAGAGTTTACTCAATGTGCATTGCTCATGATCGAATCTAAATTGAATCTTTTACGCATGTTCATAGTCAAAGGCGCCTCATTCGACTATTTTTGTAACTTTTCGCAGGAAAAATTCGAGAATGATGACAAATCCCGCATACGACACTTAATACGGTAGTGAACAATAGTAAATTAGGGTTACATGCAGCTTGTTTTCCAATGAAACAAAGAAAAAGAATCATACAAAAAGACAGGAGAAAGCTTTTGAAGTATTTTAACGCCAAATTTACCGCGGAAGAAAGAGCGATGGAATCACTTTTTTGTGAAAAGGCCTCGCAGAGCAGCTCGAATGTTTTACTGAACGACTGAACTCTATATTTTAGCAACTGAGGGAGTGAACAATCATGAAAACTAAAAATGAACCAAAAGTTATTCTGGAACTAGCAAAGGAATCTGATCTGCCAGAATTCCAAAAAAAATTACAAGAAGCCTTTGCGATCGCCGTGATTGAAACGTTCGGTGATTGCGAAGATGGGCCGATTCCATCGGACAATGATGTTCAGGAGTCTTTCAATGCTCCCGGAGCAGTGGTATATCATATTCTTCAGGATGGTAAGAATGTCGGTGGTGCAGTAGTACGTATCAACAGCCAAACAAATCATAATTCGCTAGATTTATTCTATGTATCTCCAGAATATCACAGCCAAGGGATTGGTCTTTCTGCTTGGAAAGCCATTGAAGCACAGTATCCGGATACTGTGCTTTGGGAAACCGTGACACCTTATTTCGAAAAGCGAAATATCAACTTCTATGTGAATAAGTGTGGATTTCATATCGTAGAGTTCTACAATGAACATCACTCTAATCCGCATATGCATCGCAATGGACGTGAAGATGACAAGCCCCTACTGAATGATGATGACTTTTTCAGATTTGTAAAGATTATGAAAAAAAAGGACTAAACAATTGAACACGGCGAGATGCCGCAGAGAGTTGCTGGTAACTTTTTTATATTTCATTATCAGAGGAAGGTAATAATGATGTTTAAAAGGTGTTTTGATCCCTGTCTCATAAACAGGGGTCAAAACACCTTTGAATCATCGGTTTCTTTTCTGACATATACCACGCCCACTAGTCCCTCAACATAGTAAAAACATATCATGAGTTACAAAAGCTTTTATTCAAAGCATATGTTTATTTTATTTATACTTATTTTCATCATTTTTCAGAATTCTGGACACAAATCGGGTACCTATTAGAGGCCAAGGAACTCTACATTTCATTAAGAAATACGTACTCATTGCCCTGCTTTAATTAATTTTAAGCCCTCGCACTATGCCCCCCCCTGAATTAAGTATTTGATGTAACTTTGAAATTAAGTTTATGAAAATCTGTCACAAACCCTTATTTCATAACACATCATTTGTTTCAGCTTCCCTCGCGAATACCGGATTAATGCTCGGCTTTAAGATAGTCAACCAATCTCTCCGCACTGTTCTTAACATCTTCTTTTGAAAGATGAAGTGTCCCATATTGTGTAAACGCAGGAAGAAAACGCATTCCTATATAGTTAGCAGTGACTTGAAACGGTCTGATAAGCTCGCTGATCGTGATATTATATTCTCCGCCTGCTTGATAATCAGATTCCTGTGCGCCTAAGGAGATAGCTAAGAGTAGTTCTTTTCCATGCAATTTAGTTCCTCCAGTTCCATAAGCCCAGCCATGTGTTAACACATCATCTTCCCATTGTTTGAGTAACGCGGGACTGCTGTACCAATACATTGGGAACTGAAAAACGATACGCTCATGATCTAACAGGAGCTGCTGCTCTTTTTCTACATCAATGATAAAATTAGGGTATTCACCGTACAGGTCATGAACCGTAATGTCTTTCTCTTGCTTTAAACGATTCATCCAGGTTTTGTTGACAACAGACGTTTCCAAATTAGGATGTATAACGATAACTAATGTTTTCATTAGACTGATTATCCTTTCTTTGCCAATTAGTTATTATTTTTTACGATAATGAATTGATTCTAATTTTAAAATAGCAACTTTATTTACACCTATTTTATCCTTTTTCATGAATTCAGGGCAACTAATTGGGCACCAAAATCAATGATGACTTAAGACATTGTTTTGTAGAAATCCGATATACAGAATAATCCATTATTTAGAAAATTTCTACCTTTTCCCTCAATCCTTACCAATTTAAACTCATTAAGGAGATACTTTATCACCAACTTTAAATAATAATGGAATAAGTGCTAATAAAATAATTCCTACAACCAACGTAGATATTATTAACTCCTTCCATACAATCAAATTCTTTAAAAACATTTGATAAATAACTAATGAGTTTACTGGAATGTTAAGCAATAAGCCCGTAAGAAGTCCAGGTGCATACTTTTTCATTACAACAGTTGCGATAAGATGTGGAAAAATAGCGTTGATAACCATAGAACCTAGAAAGCCAATGAAAATCCATTTTGCAATATCTGATTCTGGCATATATAAAAAACCAAATGCAGATAAATAAGCCAACATAGTTATAACAATGACAGCAAAATGAAATTCATTTGAAGTTACTGGCTTTTGAAACTTTGAAGATTGTTGTGACCACTCAGGTAACCAAATAGCTTCCTCAATATTATGAAGTGTAATAGCAAAACAAAAAAATGCTACGAAATAAACCACCTATCATTTCCTCCTCGGTGCCACAACCAATATGGTTTGGCAACATTATATTACATTTGAGGCTGATTGGATATGGTGTTAAAAGAGAGAAGAATCTGCCTTAGTAGTTGCTTCTTAATTATATGTGCAATAACGTGTTGTTACGTGGCATGTCATATTCAAATATAATAACTCTAAAGCAAACAAAGATACCTATATAGTTTGGCATCCTCTTTTTTAGTTCGAGTCCCTCTATTTATTTTGGGCACAAAATAGACATAATTTATATTGACTCATTATACCCATCACATACCATACCCCTTAAACCAATCAGGATTAAAATGTTTTAAAAAAGGTGATCAAAGATTAAGTTATGGTCTCTTTTATTTTATGTATGCTGTCTTAATGCAAAACAACACTGGACACCACTAAGTCAAATGCATTTCATGGTACTATAGTCAAGACTTGTCCAAGTCACCATTATCAAAATGAATTTCATCAAACACTTGAAACATTTATTGAACGCGGCCAAGTGTCATAACATTAATAAGAAACCAACGAGTGATGAATCTTTTAATCTTTCATTTTACCCGCTGGCTCATATCAAAGGAGCTCTAACCAAATTTTAATAGCTGTCGCACCTATTAATTGCGCTAAAACCCATTGCAGGAATTTTGTATTTACTTTTTGCCCAACTGATGCGCCAATAGGAGAAGCTATTAAACTAGTAATCATAAGAACCAGAGCTGGTACAAAAAGAACCTGGCCCGTGATTACTTTTCCAACTGTTGCGCCAATGGATGAAAGAAATGTAATCGCAAGAGATGAAGCGACTGTGACTCTAACAGGAATATTTAAAATCGATAACATAATGGGGACTAGGATAAAGGCGCCGCCAGCTCCTAAAATACCTGATACGCCACCAATGATAAACGCTAAGGAAGAAGCCAACCATTTATTAAATATCACTTCCTTATCTTCGCTATGTTCTTGTCCTTTCTGTCCTTTTTTAGGTATAAACATTAAAATAACTGCTATAATAGCCAGAATTCCGTATATAAAGTTAATTCCTTTTTCAGATATATAATGAGAAAAGTAACTCCCCAATACACTCCCTAAAAGGATGCTGCTTCCCATGTAAATAATTAATGTTTTATTTATAAGACCACTCTTACGATAAGCCCAAACACCGCCGAGTGTCGCAAAAAAAACTTGAATAGCCCCTATCCCTGAAACTTCATGGGCAGTTAATGACATCACTCCCACTAAAGAAGGAATGTACAATAGCATTGGATAATTAATAACTGCTCCGCCAATACCAATCATTCCGGAAATAAAGGCACCAATAAACCCTATAATGAAAAGAGTTGTGATAAAGGCAATATCCATTTTATTTGCCTCCTTTCATAGGAAAAGGGTATCTTTCTATTCGATACCCTTTCACATTCATTAGCCTTTTTGAATCCAAAATTTCAATATATCGCCCTCGTCCGTTTGCTCTAAAAGGTCATGTCCGCCTGATTTAGACCAGGCTGTAAGATCATTTTTGGCTCCCTTATCTGTTGCATGCACTTCTAATATTTGACCTGATTCCAGTTCATTCATCGCTTTTTTTGTTCTGACAATTGGCATTGGGCATGCCAAGCCTTTTGCGTCTAATACTTTATCTGATTTCATGTTCTTCTCTCCTCTTTTTAGCAGAAACTTGTGTTACCGTATTGCACAGCGGTTTGGGCCAATCTCCATTTCACGCTGTTTTTCTTCATCTGGGCTGATTTTCCCCATGTTTGTTTCTCGAATCTCTTGGTATGCATTTGGTTGCGGAGGCAAATGATCTGTTACTAGGTGTCTAAATTCTGTTTCATCCGCAATGTTCAAACCATGGTTCTCGCTAAATAATGTACTTAGTTGTTTACCAACACTTCCATTCTCATTTAGCTCGTCAATGATCATAAAGTGTGCCGGTAATACAATTAAATCCTTTGATAACGCTTTGTAACGGCTATAAAGCGTTTTTCTTAAATCTCCTACCCAATCTTCTGCCATACCGGCTAAGTCTGGTCTGCCGATTGAATCAATAAACAAGATATCACCTGAAAGAAGATACTGGTCATCGACAATGAAAGAAGTGGAGCCAATCGTGTGCCCCGGAGAATAAATCGGTTGAATTTTAATCGTTGTATTTCCAATAATAATGTCATTTCCTTCTTCCAACGGCTGATAATCGAATTCCACTTCTTCAGCATCTTTAGGCGGTAACCAGTAGGTTGCTTTTGTTTTTTCAGCAATGACTCTGCCGCCTGAAATATGGTCCGCGTGAAGATGTGTATCAAATACGTGAGTAATCGTTGCACCCTTCCCCTTCGCAAAATCTATAAAGAAATTCACCATACGTGTCGCATCAATAATTGCTGCTTCACCATTGGAAATGACCATGTATGACAAGCAGCCTTTACCGATTCGAACAAACTGATACATCTCACCGCCATCTTTTAAATCCCCGACTTTTACCGGCTCTAAATGTTCGCTCCATGCTTTCATTCCACCCTTAAGGTAGGATACAGAATGACCTGCTTCAGAAAGCATTTCGGATACCATGACGGATGAACCTTCTTTTGCGCAAACGACCAGCACTTCTTTATCAGAAGGAATTTTCTCCAAGATATCTTCTACGCCATCTAAAAGATCAAAATAAGGAACATTCAAATGGTCAAAGTCATGCCCTTCTATCTTCCAATCACTAAAATCATTTTCATTACGCACATCCAAAATAAATAAAGGTTCTTTGTTAAAGATTTTTTTGTCACTTCTTTTGGGGTCATTGCCTTTACGGTCATGTTTCAATACCTCCTATATCAAATCTTTTAGCGGGACTAAAACGTTAAGGATACATCAGCATCTTTCGTAAAACCAAAAAAGGTAACAGCCCCGCCTACTTCGATTCCTTCCATAAAATCATCTTTTGTTAAACCCATAACGTCCATCGTTATTTGACAACCAAATCATGCAACTCCCATTTCAATCAGTTAAGAATAGAAGGCACATTTGCGTTCCTACAACCTTCTGCGACATGCTCTTTTCCTTGTCGCAATATTACAGACTTTATAAGCATCAAACAGACCGCTATTTGCCGCAATAATCGCTACTCTTGTACTCATCTGTTCATCATGCTTTTTATTTATTCGGTTTTACCTGTCCAATCCCGCATACCCGGGACAACATTAATAACCTTTTTAAAACCTTGTTTTTTCATGGTGCGGGCCGCCATTTCACTCCTTCTTCCCGAATGGCAGATAATATAAATTTCATCATTTTCGTTTAATTCGTTAGCGCGCTTTTCCACTTCACCAAGAGGGATATGCACAACTCCTGGGATATGAGCTTTTTCATATTCCTCTATCTCTCGAACATCTAAAATGTTAAGAGACTCGTCACTATCTACTTTCTGTTTGAAAGCTTCTAATGAAATCTCAGGAATTGAAGATGCATTTTCTGATGAATGCTCTCCTCCTTTTCGAAGAAAATGACGAAGTATTTCTCCCTCTGCTTCAGTACCCAGATATTCATGGCCTGTACTTTTTGCCCATGCTTCCAGATCTGCTGTAGAACCTTTATCTGTCGCATGAATTTCCAATACTTCACCAGCTTTTAAATCCTTCATTCTCTTCTTCGTTTTTACGATAGGCATTGGACACGCCAAACCTTTAGCGTCTAGTACAATAGTTGCTTTCATCATTTTTTCCTCCTTTTCTTATATAGGGGTGGGGGTATACAAATATACAAAAAGTTTCTCACTGTAAGTTAACACCATGTATTCATACCCCCTTTTATATTTGTGATGTTTTTAAATCCTTGTTTCTTCAATATTTTTACTTGCCTTTAAACTTCTCATTCCGCTTAGCAATGAGTAAATGAGTAACATTAGATAAATAAGTTGACACTGCCTTCCTCAGCATCTGCCAAATAAGCTGCTACACCAGCATAGTCAATATCATCTAATAGTTCTTTTTCCTGTAAACCAAGAAGATCCATTGTCATCGTACAAGCTACGAGCTTTACCCCCTGTTCTTGAGCCATCTCAATCAACTGAGGTAAAGTAAGTACATTATGCTTTTTCATCACATTTTTAATCATTTTAGGGCCCATACCTGCAAAGTTCATTTTAGATAAACCCATCTTATCAGCACCACGAGGCATCATCTTTCCAAACATTTTTTCAAGAAATCCTTTTTTCACTGGAATCAGCTCTTCTTTACGTAAAGCGTTAAATCCCCAAAAAGTATGGAAGATCGTCACTTCATGATCGTAGGCAGCTGCACCATTTGCAATAATATAGGCTGCCATTGCTTTATCATAATCCCCGCTAAATAAAACAATTGTTGTGCGTTTTGTTTGTTCTGTCATGTTTATTCTCCTAACTAATTACCCCTGCGGGTATATTAAAGTCAAAAAATTTTTTCGAAAGATCTGCTTTTATTCAACTCTTTAAATACCATAGGGGGTATAATATAACGCATATAAAAATTCGTCAACCTTAGGTTGATGAATTTTTATCGGCTCTTTACCAATAAGTCGACTGCTTCTTTTACTAAATTTTGTGTGTCTTCGCCTTTTTCTAAACTTTCACGAACACAATGTTCAAGGTTTGTGCTCACAATTAAACCCATCGCTCGATCGATCGCATTACGGGAAGCTGCTAATTGGGTCACAACCTCTCTACAATCTTTTCCTTGTTCCATCATAGTCAATACACCTTTAATTTGTCCTTCAATCCGTCGTAAGCGGTTTTTAATCTTTTGATCATACTCCATATATCAATGAAATCCTTTCTTTCATTTATTTTTACATTTACATGTTGCCAGTTCATAACTGTTTACATGGATACCTTTGCGCTTTAGAAAACGCACTCCTAAATTTAATTCCACCCGGTCACGAGCTATTATGTGTATTTTATCACGTGGAATCTCTAAATAAAAACGTTTTAGATACGCATATGGGATGTTTAAAATAATATTATCCGAAAAATTGGCTACATCGTTATAATGACGAATATCTAATATTGTGATGTCCATAGCCTCTAATTTATCTTTATGGATACAAGAGATTCCGGTTATAGGATAATAACGTCTATACGTTGCAATGATAATCACAAAAATAAGCAGGAATGCAATAACTAAATAATTGATACTATTTACACCACCTTATTAACTCTTTGTTTATTCACAAAACAATAATATACCCCCATAGGTATATAGTCAAGTGTGAAAGTTACTTTCTTTGAGCTGATAGATTCATTTCGATATCCGCGGATTGAAAAAATACTTACATTCGATAATGCCAATTCTGCTAAAAGGAACTCGAATAAAGCAATAAGCCGATTTAATTTTAAATCGGCTTTATTTATCAATTACTTAAAATTAGCACAAGACACGCTGCTTGGATATTAAATGGGGTTTCATTAGCATGGTACTGGTTCCCCATGTTTCATGCTGGATGTGACTTTAATTATTCTAGAATTCTCCAGAATATCTGTGCTAATCTTCCGCAGCCACTGCATCTGCTTTGGTTTCATGAACTGTACCAAATGGATGGTTAGGAGGAGCATAAATGGAGTAAAGTTTTAATGGCGTATTTCCTGTATTAATTACGTTGTGCCAAGTGCCGGCAGGGACAACAATGGCAGAATCATCATAGACATTTCTTTGAAAGTTCAAATGATCTTTGCTCTTTCCCATTTTGACGATCCCACGCCCCTGCTCAATCCGTAAGAACTGGTCAACGTTAGGATGGATTTCCAAACCAATGTCTTCTCCAATACCAAGACTCATCAAAGTAACTTGAAAATGCTTTCCTGTCCATAAAGCAGTACGGAACGTATTGTTTTGTTTTGTGGCTCTATTGATATTTACAACAAATGGTTTTGGTCCATAATCCTTCAAAAGAAGGTTTCTATCTTCATATGAAGAGCGCAAATCGGCACCTCTGTGTACTTTCTCCATCTCATTTGGAATAGTCCAATAAACAGATCTTCCATCATTATACATCGGCACAGTCACATAATAATAACATTGAGGCGAAAAAGGGTTATAGTACATTTTTTGATCCCCGCAATTATAAATTTTTGTGATAGTATCCTATGCATTTATTAAGGGAGTGTGCTAAATCAAGAAAACTCATATTAAACACAAAAATGAATGTTCGATCACCGTTTGATTCATGGATGAATAATTTATCACCGACCTTGTAATCGTTTTCTAGATGTTGAATTTCACTAGCCTTTGTTAACAAGACATCGAATGACACCTTTATATGATGGATTATCAAAGGTCGACGATCCTAAATGGCTTTTGAACATTTACATAGCACAACAACAGAGTATACGGAATTCTGTTGTTTGTCCCCCCTATCCCAGCTCTTTTAGATTTATCTCTTTGGATGCGCCTTGATGGCCAGTTTTTCAGCAGCATAGAATTTATCCCCTCCTGAATCGTTATAGCATATTTCAACGCCGATAGACTTGCGGTTCCCAGTGCCGTTTGTACCGTCTCCTGTATGTGGGCTCGCTTTTAGTAAACCAGTTTATATTCTTTTTGGGCACACAACAGAAACAATTTTCCATATGAAAATCTCGTAATTTTACACCTCTTTAACTTGAAGGAGGATTTTTGCATATGTATTTTCATACCCGTCAACTACCATCTCATCCAGCATATATTCCTCATATGCATTTTCCCCTATTTGCATTCCATTTCTTTCAATGAACTCAATGATTCTCCGGTACGCCTCTTCAGTATTTCCGCCTATTTCATATCCAACTGCATACAGGCCTTTTGGCCGTACATGATAATTTATGTTCTCTGCCCCATCTTTTACTTTTATATAAAAGTAACTGTAATTGTAGAAGTCTTTTTCTAAGATTTGTTCCCGTGCAAAGATTCCGCCTATCGGATATCCTTCATCTAATTCATATTGCTGAACTTCATGAATGAGTTCTGAAATGGCTGCCACATATTTTCGTTCTGGTAAGTTTAATGTTTTTCGGCTTAACATGAATGTTTCTTCATTTAAATATTCAAAAGAAATTGAGGAAAAATCAGTCTCAAGTGCTTGTTCTGTAAGCGTCACTTTTGTTTGTAAGATCGTTTGCAACTGCTTAAGCTCATTTATTTTTTTATCAATCTCAATAGACTTTTCTTTTAGAACATGCAGGATCTTGTCTGGTGTTTTTCCTTTTATTAGACACTTTATTTCTTTTAATGGAACCCCAAGCTCTTTAAATAGACTGATGACTTGAAAAGTCTCAAATTGATGATAGGAATAATATCTATACCCATTTTCTTTTTTTATTTCCGGCGAGAAAAGACCAATCTCATCATAATGAAATAAAGTTTGTTTTTTTACACGGCAGAGCTTCGAAAACTCCCCTGTTGTGAAATACTTCTTAACATCTTCGCTCATAAAAACCTCCTTGACTATACGGTAACCATATACCTTATGATTTGATTGTACTTGAAAAAAGCTTCAAGCGAAAAGGATAGGTAAAAAGGGTTCAATTGAGTAAAAGGGGAATTCAGATGAAAAAATCAATAAATGAGCAAAAAACGATATTCATTATACTATTAAGCAACATCTTCGTAGCATTTCTTGGTATCGGTTTAATCATTCCAGTTATGCCTTCTTTTATGAAAATCATGCATTTATCCGGCAGCACAATGGGTTATCTTGTTGCGGCTTTTGCCATTTCTCAGTTAATTACTTCACCTTTTGCAGGTAGGTGGGTTGACCGTTTCGGGAGAAAAAAAATGATTATTCTCGGGTTGCTTATATTCAGTTTATCTGAGTTGATTTTCGGATTAGGGACCCATGTTTCAATATTTTATTTCTCGAGGATATTGGGTGGTGTAAGTGCGGCTTTTATCATGCCCGCGGTAACAGCATATGTAGCTGATATTACAACCCTAAAGGAAAGGTCAAAGGCTATGGGGTATGTTTCTGCTGCAATTAGCACCGGCTTTATTATTGGACCTGGTGCGGGAGGATTTATTGCCGGCTTTGGTATCCGCATGCCGTTTTTCTTCGCCTCCGCCATCGCGTTAATAGCAGCTGTCACTTCCGTTTTTATACTAAAAGAGTCATTGTCGATAGAAGAACGCCATCAACTCTCATCTCATACAAAGGAATCAAATTTCATTAAAGACTTGAAGAGATCCATTCATCCTGTCTATTTCATTGCATTTATTATCGTCTTTGTAATGGCTTTTGGTTTATCAGCTTATGAAACGGTATTCAGCTTGTTTTCTGATCATAAATTTGGCTTCACACCAAAAGATATTGCAGCCATTATTACGATTAGTTCCATTGTTGCGGTAGTTATTCAAGTTTTACTATTCGGGAAATTGGTCAACAAACTTGGAGAGAAAAGAATGATTCAGCTGTGCTTAATAACCGGTGCGATCTTGGCTTTCGTGTCTACTGTTATGTCAGGATTTTTAACTGTTTTGCTTGTAACTTGTTTTATTTTTCTGGCGTTCGATTTGCTACGTCCGGCCTTAACCGCTCATTTATCCAATATGGCCGGTAACCAGCAGGGTTTCGTAGCAGGCATGAACTCCACATACACCAGCCTGGGAAATATATTTGGACCTGCTCTAGGCGGTATACTATTTGATCTTAACATTCATTATCCTTTCCTTTTTGCAGGTTTCGTTATGATTGTCGGCCTTGGTCTTACAATGGTTTGGAAAGAAAAAAAGAATGATGCTGCAGCTTTGAATTAATTCATTTTCTATAAAGTTAAGTCATTTGGATGCAGGGAATGCCCCTGGTTAGGCACAATAAGAAAAGGTACTTAATTTGATAGGCTACATGTTGCTTGACGTGAATATAGTATAAGCTGAGTTTTAGCAATATCAGGATACCGGGATAAGAAAAAAGGAGAATGTAGTATGAGTATAAACATAAAAGCAGTAACTGATGATAATCGTGCTGCAATTCTTGATCTACATGTCAGCCAGAATCAATTATCATATATTGAATCTACAAAAGTATGTTTAGAAGATGCAAAAGAATGTCACTATTATAAACCTGTCGGGCTTTACTATGAAGGAGATCTAGTCGGTTTTGCAATGTATGGATTGTTTCCCGAGTATGATGAAGATAATAAAAACGGACGAGTCTGGCTTGACCGATTTTTTATTGACGAACGCTATCAGGGAAAAGGATTAGGGAAGAAAATGCTTAAAGCCCTCATTCAGCACCTTGCTGAGTTATATAAATGCAAGAGAATTTATTTAAGTATATTTGAAAATAATATTCATGCTATACGCCTTTATCAAAGGTTTGGTTTTCAATTTAATGGTGAACTCGACTTTAATGGTGAGAAGGTAATGGTAAAAGAGCTATAGATATCCAAGCCTCCTTGTTTGCTGAGAAACGTTTGAACTTCGATAATGATTACCTACTTAAACTGCAAGATCATTGTTTAAAAAAGCCTGGATGAAAATTTCATCTCAGGCTTTAAGCATCTTATTAGTCAAAATCTCATGTGTTTTATCCAGATGTTATTCTTTTTTCCGGACAATTTCTAAATAATTAATATGCCGGCCAACTGTTTCGTGCACTTTAAAAATATACCCATCGGCTTCTATAACGGACCCAACTGCAGCGTCTATTTGTTGAGTCATAAACCAGCCGCCTATTGTATCCACTTCGTCACTTGCTAACGTCGTTCCCAATAAATCATTTACATCTTCAATGAGCACTTTCGAATCTAAGATATAGTGATTATCATTTACTTTTCTAATATTAGGCACTTCATCTTTATCAAATTCATCTCTGATTTCCCCGACAATTTCTTCAAGAATATCTTCAGCAGTGACTAAACCTGAAGTGCCGCCATATTCATCCACAAGAATAGCGATATGTGTTCGCTCTTTTTGCATTTTTACCAATACATCATGAATTGGAACGGATTCAATAACATGGATAACAGGGTTGATATGATTTTCTAACTTGAAATCCTCTTTTATCTTCTGGTCTGTGTCAATATAAGCTGACAAAAATTCTTTAGCATTGATAAAACCAATGATTGAATCTTTATCTCCATTTAGGACTGGGTACCTTGTATAGCTCTCTGTCTTAATGATCTTAACAATAGTTTCATAAGAATCCTCACTAGAAATCGCTACGATCTCTCTTCTCGGAATCATAATTTCTTTGGCGATTCTTTCATCAAATTCAAAAATATTATTTACATATTTCAACTCATTTTGATTGATTTCACCGCTCTTATAGCTTTCAGACAGTAAGATGCGCAGTTCTTCTTCAGAATGAGCAAGTTCATGTTCTGATGCAGGTTTCAAACCGAAGAGTCCTACTATAAACCGGGCTGAACCATTTAAAAACCATATAAAAGGGAACAGGATGCGGTAAAACCAAATAATTGGCTTTGCAGTCAAAAGAGTGATGGTTTCCGCTTTTTGGATAGCGAGTGTTTTAGGAGCAAGCTCTCCAACTACAACGTGCAAAAAAGTCGCCATCACAAAAGCAATCACTAAGATCAATACATGTGAGACTGTTTCACTTACATGAAAATGAGCAAATAAGGGGTGCAAAATCACTTCAAAAGTCGATTCTCCGACCCAGCCAATTCCCAACGCTGTAACCGTGATCCCTAATTGACAAGCTGACAAATATTCGTCCAAATGAGTAATGACCTTTTTGGCTGATATGGCACCTTTTTTTCCCTCTAATATGAGTTGGTCAATTTTTGATGACCTGATCTTTACTATCGCAAATTCAGTCGCAACAAAAAATGCTGTTAAGACAATTAAAAGAGTAAAGATTATAAGGTTAATGGTTGTCAATGATTTGCCTTACCTAGTAAGGCGTACACCTCCGATGTAAATATTTATTGAATAAACAAAAAACAGTATATATAACATTATAAGTTCAAAAGAACCTAAAATCAACTCTGAATGATGTAAATAATCATCTTTTTCCGTATGGAGAGTGGTTCCCATAGTCTTCAACTAACGATTAGTGGCGTTTTAAGGCTTAAAAAAGAAAGCAAAATAAAAACACACCTGAATTTTCTGGTGTGTTTCAATAATACCCAACCGTCTTGATTTATTTAATGTCTTTATAAAGATTTTCTTTTAAAATTTGAATCAATTCGGCCTGTTGCTTTATATTTTTGCGGCCATTTCTATTAATTGCAGCAAGTTCACAGACAATTCCAGCTGAAATGAAAAACAATAAACCTTCAAACATTTTAAATCCCCCACTGTCTAAGTGATAGTCAAATTTGTTTTTTCTTTTTGCAATACCTGCTTATAATCTTCCTTACGCTGATATATGTTATTTAAAATGAGTCCAATAATGACAAACAGTGTTCCTACTATATCAAAAGCAGTTATGTTATATCCTTTGATCACCATGATTAACAATGTAGTAATGGGGACAAAGTTAATAAATAAAATCCCATTAATGGATGATAGGATTTTAATGCCATAGTTCCAACTAAGGAGGGCTATGATACCTGGTAAAGTAATCATAAATAAAAAATCATACTTAATTGCTGCAATCACTTTAATACTCGGTACCGACACGTAACCTTGCGCGGTAAGTATAGCTGTCATGATTCCTGTTATAGCTGTGCCGAATAAACATGTCAAAGTTGAATAACGAAGTGTGGACCACTCTCGGAATATCTGTCCCCCCATTGTGTAGACAACCCACCCTAAAACACCAATGAATATAAAGAGTATCGAGAATAGATGATCCCCTAATGAAAAAAAGAAACTTATATTACCTTTGGTTATGACCATCGAAGCCCCCAAAAAGGCAATCAATATACTGATCATTGTGTATTTTTTAGGTTTCACATGTTTATATCCCCATAGAATAACAATTGAAAGCATCGGCATGAGTGCCTCGGCAATGGATGCTGTCATAATTCCAGACTTCCCCATCAACCTTTGACCTAAAAAAATAAGAACATTGTATATAGTAAACGCCATCACCCCAAATAAAATGATCCATTTTGCTTTACCCTCTAAATGAAATGATTTCTTTCCTTCTCTCACCAATAATAAAATCACTAACATAATCGTTACCACACCGTAGCGAATAAATGAAAAATAAAACGGATCAACAAATTCTAATGCATGATCTGCAACTGGAAACATCGCGCCCCAAGACATACTTGCTACTAAACATGTAAGGGCACCAATGAATAATTGACCTTTTTTCATTGAATTCCCCTCCTTTTCTTTAAAATTACAATGAGAATTATAAAAAGAAGTAAGCATCAAGTAAAATGAACAAAAGTGATGAAAAACATCATTGATAATGATACTTTAATGAAGGGGGGATCTTCATGGAACTGCGAGACTTACAAATTTTCAAATGCGTAGCCCATCACAAGAGTATTACCGGTGCTGCAAAAGAGTTAAATTATGTACAATCTAATGTAACTGCGCGGATTAAGCAATTAGAGAATGAGCTCAAAACACCTCTTTTCAATCGCCATAAAAAAGGGGTTTCACTAAGCCCAGAGGGCCGAAAAATGATTGAATACGTTAACAAAATTTTGAAAGATGTTGAAGAACTGGAGCAAGTCTTTCTAGATACTGAAATACCGTCTGGAATATTAAAAATCGGTACAGTGGAAACAGTGAGGATACTGCCGACCATCATAGCTTCCTATTATAAAAAGTATCCTAATGTGGATTTATCATTGCAGGCTGGTCTAACAGAGGAACTTATTAAAAAGGTCATGAATCACGAATTAGACGGAGCTTTTATTTCAGGCCCCTTGAAACATTCTATTCTGGAACAGTATGATGTTTATACTGAAAAACTTACTCTTGTAACCAGTAACAAAACGTTTAATATAGAGGATTTTTCAACGACTCCGATTCTTGTTTTTAACCAGGGGTGCGGGTATCGGTCTAGGCTTGAACAATGGCTCAAAGATGAAGGTGTGCTCCCAAACAGAATGATGGAATTTAACATCCTAGAGACAATCTTAAATAGTGTTGCACTTGGACTCGGTATAACAGTGGTACCGGAATCTGCTGTTATGCATCTAGCTGTACAAGGTAAGGTTTATTGCCACCCATTGCCTGAGAAAGACAGCTGTATCTCAACAATTTTTATACGCCATAAAGATGCGTACCTGACAAATTCAATGCGCAGCCTCCTAAAGACCATTGTTGAACATAAAAATATGAGTATGGCTTAAAGTGATTTTTCTCTTTCTATATTCTAACTTCTTAAATAAAAGAGAAGGCTCATCTCCACTTCGCTACCCTTATTCACGCAAAAAATAGAGCAGTAAACATGTGAGTTACTGCTCTGCTTCGTTTATTCACCGTTCATTTGTTTTACAATGTATTCAGCATCATTTCCTACGCCTTGAAGCAACGCTGAACCTCGCTTATGCTGCCAAGGCAAACCTATAAAGTACAATCCTTCTACAGGTGAAACACCTCTATGATGTATGATTCGACCTTCTTGATCCAAAACACCTTTTATATTTATCCAACATAAGGGATTCCTGAAACCAGTAGCCCAAATAATATTGTTTACTTCTAATGTAGATGAATCTTTAAAAATGATTTCATTTTGCTTTGCGGCAATGACTCTTTTTTTTAAGATGATCTCCTTCTGTTTTATTGCATGTTTTAATTCATGCCCAAATACTGGATCACCTTTCTTTTGAATGAATTTGCCTACTATTGATGTATGACTTGCATGTAAAACTCCTAGTTTATCAAACCACCAAAAGATGCTTCTTTTTCCGATCATTAAAGGGAAATAAACAAGTTTATTACTACAAGCTAAATATGTAACTCTTTCTTTGGATAATTCAACAGCTATTTGAGCACCACTATTCCCACCACCAACTACTAGTACATTTCCATATGCCAATTGTTTTGAATTCTTATATTGTGATGAGTGTAGTTGATTAATATTATCGGATAAATCCTTTGATATTGATGGAATATTAGGGGTATGAAAAGGCCCTGTAGCAATGACAAGATTCTTCGTTTGATATTCTTCCCGATTTGTTTTTATTAAGAAATAATTCTTTATTTTTAGGACACTTATTACTTCTGTCCGTAATTGGATTGGAATTTCAAATTTTTTAACATACTTCTTTAGATAAGCAACAATTTCATTTTTTGAAGGAAATCCATGTTTTTCTCCTTCAAGATGCATTCCAGGCAAAGAGCTATACATTCGAGAAGTAAATAAAACTAATGAGTCATACCGATCTTTCCAGCTCTCCCCCACCTCATGACTTTTATCCAAAATGATAAACTTTTGATCGGACTGCTTAAGATAATATCCTATTGAGATCCCTGCTTGACCAGCCCCGATTACTATAGTGTCGTACACATTATCACCCCGCCAATTTCAAATTGTCAGTAGACAGAATCTGCAAAATCCTAGTTGATCTCCTCACTATAAAGTTAGATAAAAAATTTAATGGTGATGGTGGTCACGCTGCTTCTCCATTTTGGGCTGACAAAGGATCGCATTGTCGTGGTTATGCGCTTCGGTTTCCATTTGAATGGTTACGTGCGTAATGCCTTTATGCTCAAGTTCATGTTCAATTTTGCGTAAAATATTTTCACTTTCTGAAATGGTCAGTTGATCGTCAACAACTGCGTGGCAAGAAAGAGCATTCAATCCGCTTGTGATAGACCATATGTGTAAATCATGAATGTTTTGAATTCCCTCTGTCCCTTCAATTGTACGAATGATATCAGAGACATCGATATTTTCTGGAGTTCCTTCCATTAAGATGTGAATGGAATCTTTAGTCACATTGTAACCGCTTCTTAGAACAAGAATAGCCACAATGATACTAGCCAATGGATCTGCCCAGCCCCATCCAAAGAAGATGATAAGTATGGCAGCTAAAATGGCACCTACAGAGCCGAGCATATCGCTTATTACATGTAAATAAGCTCCTCTTATATTCAGATTATTCTTTGTATCTCCGCCACTCATCATAATCCAAGCGACCAATAGATTCACAACTAACCCGATGATACTAATTGTAAGCATGCCGGTTGTTGCTACTTTTGGTGGATTAGAGAAGCGTTCGATTGCTTCATAAATGATATAAAGAGAAATAAGAATTAAGGCAGCACCGTTTATCACAGCTGCAAGAATCTCAAATCGTTTATAGCCGAATGTCTTATTGTGATTTGCCTTTTTTTCAGCTAATGTAAAAGCAATCAGGGCAACCATTAATGAAATTGAATCACTCAGCATATGGCCTGCATCAGATAAAAGCGCCAGGCTATTTGTTAAAAATCCACCTATAGCTTCTATAATCATATAACCTGTAATCATGATAAAAGAGATCAATAAAACCTTTTTATTTGCTCCTTCATTATGATTGTGACCCATAAAAAACTCCTCCTTACCTAAAGTTTTTAATACATATGTATTTATTATTTCAAATCTGTTATGAAGCATTCTAACATGATACAAATAATATTTATATATGAGCATGTGTTCATATATAAATATATCTGCTCTTTACTGAAATGTCAAAATATTTTTATAGAAATCCACAATACCTCCTTAATTATTCTTTTATAAACATAAAAAAGCGGAGCAAACACATGGTTTGCTCCGCTACCCTAGTTTCTCTATCCTTTTCTTCAATCAAGCATTTGAGGGTAGTATTCAACTACAATTTACCTGTTAAAAATTGGGCCTCACCAAGTCCAAAACTCCAGTCAGCATTATCATTTTCAACAATAGATACAATTAAATCAGTTGATGCGATACCACACTCAGATTCCAGTCTTTCAGCTAACAGCCTGTAAAATTTTTGTTTCTTCTCTTCCGGTCGGGATTTACTTGTAACTGAAAGAACAACAAGATTTTTAGTTCGGTTAAATCCTAACCCAGTATCCTCAATAATCATATGATTTTCTGGATGTTCATGAACAATTTGATAACGGTCTTGTTGAGGCACATCAAAAGCCTCTACTACAACATTGTGAGCGACATCTAAAAGTTTTTTCAAACTTGATTGATCTCGCCCTTCTATTAAGTCAAAACGAAGTAATGGCATAAAATCCCCTCCTTCTACTACAACAGTCTTTTTAATTTCATTCGTTAATGTGTCAGCTATTTCCAAGCAGCTGCTACATTTAGAAAATAAAGTAATTTCCCAATAACCCCTTCATTCTGGTGTTAGTCAAGCCTATGTTATGATGTGTATTTCCATAGGCAATATACAGAATCAACTTCGAGTAATTAACCATTTTTTGAAATAGCTTTATCACTTACTTTAGAAATCATTTATTCTTCTAAGCTTTAGTTTACATGAAGCTCTGCTATCATATATAATTCAAAATTAAGATGGAAGACATCTCAAAATCAGATATCAACTATGGAGGACTAGATGAATATTCAGTTGTTACAGGTTTTTCTCACTACTGCTCGTGAAGGCAGTATTTCCAAGGCTGCTCTGACTTTAAATTATGCACAATCGAATGTAACGAATAAGATACAACAACTAGAAAACGATTTACAGACAAAATTATTCTATCGTCATAGTCGAGGAATCACACTTACTCCCCCAGGGCAAATTCTTGTTTCTTACTCAGAGAAAATTCTACATACTATTGAAGAAGCTAGAGCAGCCATGGGCGAATCATCCGCGCCTTCTGGGCCACTGCGTATAGGATCAATGGAAACAACAGCTGCAGTTTGGCTTCCTCAACTCCTTGCACATTATAATAACCTCTATCCAAATGTTGATTTGAACCTAGTAACCGGCCCTACGGAACAACAAATACAAGCAGTTTTACATTATGAGTTAAACGGCGCTTTTATTTCAGGGCCTATTGAACACCCTGATTTAGTTCAAGAAAAGGTATTGGATGAAGAGATGGTTCTTGTTACAAGTGCTTCACACCCTGTGATTTCTTCCATTCAGGATGTTCAAACACAAACAATGCTTGTATTCCGTAAAGGATGCTCATACAGAGCAAAGCTCAATCATATCCTGCAAGAAGAAGGTTTATTACCTATAAAATTAATGGAATTTGGCATACTTGAAGCGATCATTGGCTGTGTAAGCGCCGGCTTGGGGATTTCACTGCTGCCTCGTTCAATCATTGCTTCGCATGAAAAAGAAGGCCGCATCCGCAGCCACACTATCTCTGACAAATATTCTTTTGTATCAACTATGTTTATAAGGCGGAAAGACACTTTAATTACCCCTGCTTTATCTGCTTTTTTAACGCATATGAGGGATCATTTTCAGATAAAGAGGCCAGATCAATCGTAAATAAATGGATGGAAGGCATGCTTCGCCTCAAAATACCCCTGATCAGTTGTCTGATATAAAAATATAGGCGCATCTCAATGTTTGTATAGAGCAAAAAAGCAAACTTCGGTATGTAGTTTGCTTTTTCTTCGTGATTTTGCACTCTGAATCGTGAAACCTAGTCGATATTAGGATGTAGATTTTCCTCATTCAAAGAATTTTGAACGAAGGTCATTGCCCTAGACACTTGGTTGCGTCTTGAAGTTAAAGGCTGACTATTTCCTAAAGCGTCAATCGCTCTCACAACTATTAAATATTCACCTACAGATTTCGGGTGACAACGGGAAGATTGATATTTTCGGTTGGACAGGGGCAGAACATCCAATTGTAACAGTTGAAGTATCCACTGATGGAGGAGATCCTGCAGATCTGAGTGATATTGCTGTTGATTGATCAACTTGTTTTTGTTCGGAATATACTCAGTATATAGCCGCATATTCCTCCTGCAATAGCTGGAATGAGCCACCCCAGCCCTATGTTATACATAGGAAGAATCTGAGTGAAAATACGATTCACAACTTCAATTTTTATTCCAGCCGCCTTCAAACCGTCAAATAGGCTGATGATGAATGCGAATAATAAACTGCCTTGATACACTTCTGTCTTCCCTTTAAATACAGAATGCAAAAACGTTAAAAATATTAAGGAAATCGCGATAGGATACATCGTCAGTAAGACAGGCATTGACACCTTAATGAGCTGGGTTAATCCTATATTTGCGACAAGCGTACTAAACACTGATAAAACGACAGCAATTTTTTTATAAGAAATGTTCGGAAATAATTCATGAAAAAATGAAGAACACGCTGTGATCAGCCCGACACTTGTCGTCAGACACGCCACTGTAATCATTAAGCCCAATAAGATTGAACCATAAGATCCAAAATAATAGGATGAAACCTTAGCCAAAACCTCTGCTCCATTTTCTAAAATCCCCAGTTCTTCAACGCTGGAAGCCCCCATATAGGAAAGGGCTGTATACATAACTGCTAAGAGTACAGCTGCAATCGCGGCTGCTTTTGCACAAACAACTATCAGCTGTTTTTTGGTAGAAGCTCCTTGTTCTTTCAATGCATTCACGATGATAATTCCAAAAACAAATGCTACAAGGGCATCCAGAGTGAGGTATCCTTCCTGAAATCCTTTAAAAAACGCTTGTGATGTGTACCCTTTTGATGGTGCTTGAATGGTTCCAATTGGGCGAATAAGAGCTACGGCTACAAGCAATCCGATAAATGTCAGCTTAATTGGCGTCAAAAATTTACCAACTATATCAATGATTTTTGAAGGATTGAGTGATAACAAGCATGCCAATGCGAAAAATAATATTGTAAATATGATCAATGAGACAGGGCTTGCATCATTTGATAAAAAAGGTTTTACCCCAATTTCAAACGATACGTTTCCTGATCTCGGGATAGCGAAAAAAGGCCCGATTGCCAAATAGAGAATCGTCGTAAATACAATGCCAAACACCGGGTGAACACGGCTGGCTAACGACTGTAAGTTTTGTTTACCCGAAAAAACAAATGCTGTTATAGCCAGTAATGGCAATCCAACTCCGGTCACTAAGAAACCTGCATTAGCGACCCATACATTTTTCCCGGCCAATTGACCAAGCATAGGCGGAAAAATGAGATTTCCTGCTCCAAAAAACAATGCAAATAGCATTAATCCTATAATGATGATATAGGAAGCAGACACTTTTTTTGACATTATATATCCTCCGATTAAAGTAGACACTTCTTGAATAGCCAGGAAACATTACAGATGCTATTTGCACTGGCACAGTGTTGATTCCAAAATAAGCTTGTGTCAGTTTTATATATTTTTATCAAGTTAAATAAAAGCATGATCATTTTGATCGTTTCCGATATCGGTTAAAAAACCAATTGCACCAAAACCATATAAACAACGGTTCCCCCCGCTATGGAAAGAAGCATATTTTTCTTCCACAAGTGAAGCAGTACAACAGCAGCTGCTCCAACCAATTCAGGAATGCCATGACTTCCAGAAAGTAGACTCACATCTTTCAAACAATAAATGACTAAAAGCCCGATTACCGCTGATGGCAGCACTTTACCAAGATACTGTACATATTTCGGTGTCGGTTTGCCAGACGGGAAAATCATGAATGGAAGGAACCGTGTCAGCATTGTTCCAAGCACGACCATTGCGATGGTGATCATTTGCTGCGTCATAGTCATCGTCATACGGAAACCTCAGCTTTCTCCAATGGTTTTCTCAGAACAGTCAGTACCCCTAAAATGGCGAGCATAGCAGGAATAATAAATTGGTTTCCGCCAAAAAGGATAAGACTGGCTACTGAAAGTCCAAGTCCCGTGAGAGCACTGTAATGCTTTTTCTCTTTCATCCATTGTTCTATGAATATCACAATAAACAGAGCAGTCATCACAAAATCAAGCCCTTCGGTATTAAACTTCACGTACGACCCAAAAATACCTCCTATCGCTGCCCCCGCGACCCAATATAAATGATTAAGCAGTGTCACAAAAAACATAAACCAGCCCTTATCAACATTCGCCGGAACATTAGCGGTATAATTGATAGAAAATGATTCATCGCACATTCCGAAAATCAGATAAAGCTTTTTCTTTCCAGTCCCCCTGTACTTATCCAACATGGAAATTCCATAAAACAAATGCCGGGCATTGACCATTAACGTCAAAAAAAGAGCATTCATAGGGTTGAACGCACCAAGTAAAAAATTCGCTGCAACAAACTCCATTGAGCCCGCAAATATCATAAAACTCATGATGATTGGATAGATTGCGCTAAATCCCAAAGAATGCATAAAGATCCCATAAGCTATCCCCAAAAATAAAAACCCCGCAAAAATCGGAATGGTATATGGGAATGCAGAACGAAATGCAGCCCATATTTGACTTCTCTTATTCATATGAGTGTTTATAGCAGGAGAGCTTAAATGTAACGATTCTTTATTTTTATTCAAATCAACAACCTCCTACATTTCATCAATTGGCACACTGACAGTTCTTTTTTCTGTACTCATGACTATGCTTGTGTCAACTCCACTAATAGCAGGGTTCTGCATTAATGAATCAATGATAAAATTCCGATAACTCTCCATGTCCTTCGCCACAATCTTAAGCATATAGTCATGGCTTCCTGTAAGTGTGTAGCATTCTTGAACCTGTGGGAATTTGTTTATATCCTCTAAAAATGAATGAATTGTCTCCCTATTTAAGGGTGATAAGTTGATGAGAGCTAGTGCTGTGACTTCGATTCCAAGTTTTTTCTCATCAACAATAGTCGTAAACTTTTTAATTATACCTGCTTCTACTAGGTTCTTTGTTCTTGCAAGGCAAGCTGATGGTGAAAGCCCAATTTTCTTAGATAAATTTAAATTTGATATTGAAGCATCTTCCTGCAAATCTCTTAAGATGGCCTTATCAGTTTCGTCAAGCATAATACCCATTTCACAACCCCCAATACAACTTAACAGAATTATATTTCATACAATTTAAATAATAACGAATTTTTATTCGTTAATCAAATATTATTTAAATTTAAATCCTTTTAAAGTATTATTCACAGAATAAAATTATCCTCGCGATTAACTCATAATGAAATTAACTTACATCAGAAAGAAGTCATGGGAGAGTTATGTACTTGTGTGACTTGATACCAACATCATAAGAAACTTATCAGAAGCCAAAAAGTTATTGCGGTCTCACCGAAAATTGAATTTGCGGTGCCCTATTGCCTTTTTCCGCGAACGAAAATTGTTAAAATTCGCAAAACAGAAAGTCTACTCTATTATTATTTTAAATTCGTCCTTTAGTTCTTCTTGAGCCTCTTGTATAACTTCTAATACATCGTCAGCGTATGAACCTAAAAATGTATTGCTGAACTCAAAATTTTTCAAGACTAAAGTGAGCGGCAAATCCACCCACCCTGTCAGGCAATCCCATAAAGCGTCTAAATTTCTCCCATAGTAGTCTGGGAAGTCTAGTTTATCTTTTAAATCATCATGTAAAACTTCTATATTTTCAAAGTCTCTTCCATCTATTATTATTTTTCTCATTAGAAACTATGCCCTCCATTATTTTATCTTAACAAACGTTTACTATGTAACAGCTGTTTGTCCAAATGAGGCTGAAAACAAATAAAAAACACCGATAGGATGAAACTATTGGTGTTTGCAAGACATCTTCATACCCGGTAGGCATAAATAATGCTAAACTTTGTTTTTAAAAAGCTATCATATCAAATTTTTATGTTACAGCTTTTACTATCGTTTAATCTAATTGAGGAGTAAAACAAGATATGTTTGAAAATCACATATCCCCTAAAAATTAAAAACTAATCGGCAGTTCTTCGAGTGCTCTCATCAGAAAATTCCCTTTCCATTTCATTTGTTTCTTTTCGCCTTTTAACTGTATATTTGGACAGCGGCGTAATAAGGTGGAAATCGCAATCTTTGCTTCTAAGCGGGCTAGCTGTGCACCAAGACAAAAATGATTGCCATGGCCAAAAGCAATATGGCGGTTGTTCTTTCTTTCAATATCAAATATGTCGGCATTTGGAAATATCTTTTCATCACGGTTTGCTGATGCTAAAGAAATGATGATCACATCTTTCCGTTTAATCTCCTGCCCATGCAGTATAAACGGTTCAGCCGTCCAGCGAATTGTCGTTAGCTCAACAGGGCTGTGAAACCGCAATGCTTCTTCTATGGCTGAATTCATCAAGTCCGGCTGCTGGCGGAGCTTTTCTAGTTGATCATGGTGACACATCAGAGCATATGTCATATTGGTGATTAAGTTTACGGTTGTTTCATGACCTGCAACGATAAGCAGCATAATCATCGAGTACAATTCTTCTGTACTTAATTGTGTGCCTTCACTTTCCGCTTGAATTAATGCACTGATTAAATCTCCTGCAGGTTCTCTCCTTTTTTTGCGAACTAAGGATTCCAGATATTCAACAAACTCCCCTAACAAGTGGTCATTCTCCTGAAGTCTTTCAGGGGCATCTGAAAAATCAATAATTGCTTGCGACCATACTCTGAATTTTTGACGATCTTCCAAGGGAATGCCGAGCATTTCACTTATCACGATAATCGGCAATGGAAACGCATAATCGTCTACTAGGTTCATGAATTTGTTGGGCTGCACTTTATCCAATAAAGAATCTGCGATATGCTGGATTTTGTCTTCCAACTGCAAAATCATCCGATGCGTAAATGCTTTTTGAACAAGAGTTCGCAAGCGGTTGTGATCAGGGGGATCTGAATTAAGCATATGTTTTGTTAAAGTCTCTTCATTCTTCAATAGAGCAGGACGTTTTTCTTTTGCGGTAAATACATTTTCATAGTTTTTCTTTAATTTTTCATTCTTTAATAAATGTATTGCATCATCATATCTCGATATGAGCCAGCCTTTCCCCAGAGCTCCTAAAGATAATGGGTAGAGAGCCTGTGATTTTCGCAATTCTTTATAAAATTCATACGCTTCATCTTTAAATGCTCTCGAAGACAATTGACTTTCCGTCAAAATGGTTACACTCTTTTTTTCTTTTGAAGACATTCATTCGACCTCCATCTTTGAAAGGTTATGATAATCTTTAAATATAAAATCAGGACGATTTGTAAAATGATCCATTGAGATCAGTATTCATGATAAGGGCCAAAATGCCGTCCCCGCATTTTGAAATAAAAGATATGAGACAGTCATTAATCATTTTGCTGCCTAAACTCTTTCCCTGATAAAATGGCGAAACTCCTAATACTTCTATGCCGGCTCTTTTAAGGATTTGGAAAATTTTTTAGCCCCATTTTGATTAATGTTATCCCCCCTGCTGCTATATAATCGATCAAGTTTAATGTCGGGTTTATCACGATGTTTTAATAGAGCGGCAACAACCATTTCACCATTCTGAATGCCAACAAAAAAGAAATGCTTTTTAAAATATGCTCTTGTCAGTACTTTATGCATTTCAAAAATAAATGAATGATCTTTTTTTCGCGTTTTACGAGTAAATCCATAAAAGGATATTGATTGAAAGATTGATGGAATAGCTTTGCCACTTTGCTTACTTCATCTGCTCTTGCTTGTCGATAAAGAAACATTGATGCACCTCCTCTGAGCAGTAAAGCAGGAAATCGAATTAAAGCGCCCTTCCTATTGGAAAGGCGCCTGCCGTTTTACTGTGCCAAAATGTTTTTCATCAGTGAGTTTTTATAAAATCATTTATTAATTGATCAGTTGTCAATATTGTGGCAAATTCATCATGCAATGTAGCTAGAGATATATTATGAATAGTCGCCGCATCATAATATGTATCATTTTGGTCTCTCATTCCGAAGGCTGCTGTTGCATCTGAAATCAGGTATGTATCAAACCCTAAATTACCACTCATTCTTGTGGTGGTTGATACACAGTGAGGCGTGGTTAAACCAGTTATGACTACAGTGGTTATTTCATTTAATTTTAAGAATTCTTCTAAATTCGTACCAATAAAGCTGCTATTTACTGTCTTGGTTATAATGACTTCTTCATCCATAGGCTTAACTATTTCCTTTATTGCAAACCCTTCATTCTTTGGATGGAATAAAGAATGAGGTTTATCAGAAGTGTGTTGTATGTATATGACTGTCCATCCTTTTTCTCTCCATAATTCTAGTATTTTACTAATGTTTTCTTCCGCCTTTACGTTATTCCGTTCCCCCCATTTTTTATCATCGAAGGCTTTTTGTACATCCACAATGATTAAAGCTTTCTTTTCTTCCACAAGATACCCTCCTACGTAGAATTTCTATTTATTACTACATTCTAAATACAAATTTTACTTTTGTACAATTGTTTAATGATGAATTTCAAATGAGCGCCTTCTTTATTGGAAAATGCGTTCTATACTGCAACTGTGCCCAAGCCGTTAACCTTCAAATCTAATCTGAGAATCACTGGCTCTACAGAGAATAATAAAAAACACTCTAATAACGAGTGCTGAAATGAAAAACTATTGATTTAGAAGCCATTTGATACGCTCAGCTGAAATGATGTAGTGGAGTATTATAAGACATAAAAAGACAATACTAACTGGTTTTAAATAACTAAAATAAAGCGCTGCAACAGCCATTGCAAAGATCAATAATTCAATAACTAACCTTGTTACTCCGTTTACAGCTATTACAGTTTGTCCGCTTCGACTAGGATCATGAGGTACTGCAAATACAGACCAGACAATCATAACTGCAATAGGTAAAACCAAAGTTAAAACATATTTAAAATAACCATTAAAGCTTATCCAAGCATACACCCCTAAGGAGATTAGTGCAGCAATTTCAAGGGTGAATCTTAAAAGTAAATTAGTCTGATTCAGTTTTTCCAACTCCTCTATAAAAAACACCCCCGCAGGAGATGCTCTTTCTCTGCTTTATTTCAGCGTATAAAAACTTTTCTGTTCTTCCTCTTTAGATTCTATTGTAGTTTTCGGCGAGATTACCTCTACTTTTGAAGAGATGATACCGACTGCTGCTGTTACCAATGCTCCGATAATAGAACGATGATAAGTATAATGAAATATGACAACTTTTCCCCTCCTATTCAGTTAATTATCCAAATAATCAGGAAGTTGTCTACAATTTGCAGAATTTGTCGAACGAAGTAAAGATTATACCTGGGAGGCTTTACTCATTGTATGAATTACAGTAAATAAATTGCCTTCCCTTTTGAGAAGACGTTCCAACTCAGCTAGACTCTTCCAATAGGCTTCCTTTTGGCGCAGCTGCTTTTATTCAAAAATTGAGCAACACCTGAATGTTTCATTGGAATTTCTGAACCATCGATCGCTGCTGAATTTGTTGCAAATGCATACGTAGGAGTAGTCGAATGGTGGTTGAAAAATGAAATGCCTTCCCCACCTCGAGTGATGGCAGAAAAAGCGGGGGTTTTGTTAGAGAGGAATCTATAGATATGTGTATCGAAGATTTGACAGCATTAAAAATTATACTTACATCGTTGGGAACAGGCCAACAATAAAGCGGAAGAACGTTGTCATTTGAAGTGGTTTGGAATAAAAATGATTCGAATATGTTCTTATCATTGTAAACGAACAAAAAAAGAACATGTTTTGAAAAAAGATTGATCAAAACATCTTCTTATATGTTGTCATAGCGTAACTTTTTATAAAAAGGTTAATTACATTTTCGGGGCTTCCAAACCAAATTTTGCCCATTCTTCTTTTGCTGGACCATAAATACCTGGAACAGTTAAACCTGCTTGTCTCATAAGAACAGTCATTTGTCCCCGATGGTGGTTTTGATGTTGAATTAAAAACATCAAAAGTGAACCGTTAGGCATTTGTTGTCCAATAAAGTTGATACGTTCTTGAAGTGTATGGTCAGTCCATTGGGTTTTTAATGCCTGTACAAATGCATTACTGGCTTGATGATAGCTGTCAGCTATAAACTGAGCAGAAGTTGGAACAGGATAATCTTCAGCTGGGGCTTGGAACGTTAAGTCTGTGTTTGAGGTAATGATGCCAATGGCAGCAACAGTATGCCAAGCAATACGGCCTAGAGTCCAATTTTGTGAAGTTATTTCTTGTTTAAGTGATTCATCAGTCAGACTATTTAATAGTTTCTGTGTAGCATCTGCTTCGAACTCCCAAGATTTCAAAAAATGGTCTAAGGTTTGAAACACAAAAATCCTCCTTTTCATTCTTTTGTTTTTTCAATGTGCTTATAGGTTAATTATAATGCCTCCTTTCGTTAAAAAGAACAAAAATTTCGGACAAGAATAATCATAGTAAAATGCGTAGACATTCTTAAACGTAACGATTTACGCATCTTTTTACAAACATCTGACTACTTGGTCTCCATTGTCAGCGAGAATCAAATATCATATGAAGACAATCCTATATTCTTATCACTTTACTGAGCAATAAATACCTTCCGTATACTTAGTAATACCTTCATCGTAATCAGGATACTTATATGCAAGACCTTCTGATACAGCTTTTGAATACTTTCTAAATAATGCATAGCAAGTAAATAAAGACTTCCACATTTCCTGATACCCATTCACAGAATATGTAGACATGAGTTCCTCCCATTCTTTATTTGAAAGGTACCGCTTCATAAATTTATAGTTCTTCCCCATACTAAATGAATACCCTTTCTGAGATGCGATATGCCAGGCCATCATTCTCAATAAATTAGGACGTACAATTTCATTTAAATGGTCAATGGCAAAAAGGATTTCATTTCTTGCTAGTCCTTTTACTACGTAAGTCGAAACCATCCAGAACTCATTACAGCAATCATCAAATTCCCTTGCAGTCGGCCTTTTTATCCAGTATTGGCGATCATTTGGGGTCACTTTATAGTTGATGAACGAATCCTTATCAAGCAATACCTTAACCAAACCATCGTTATTAGCAAAATAATCTTCTGCTTCACGAATTGGAATAAGGGTTAGATCTAATTTGTTGCCATCCTCAAAAAGAATAATGTATGAAAACCAATTACCTAATTCGGGAGGAAAAAGCTCCATATCTTCTGGTTTTTGCATCATAATGCGCTTCCCAAAGATTTCGAGCCACTGATCATTTTCTTTAAAAGATTCTACATCAGTTACAAAATACGAGATGTCATAATCTTGGAAGTTGTCAGGAGGGATATTTCTGTTTGTACGTGACCCTTCCAAAGTGACCAATCGGATTCTCTCATCGTTCAAAGCAAAGTCCAAAAAAATGTCCATCATTTCCTGCTCACTTCGCATTACATGTTCCTCCGTTTCAGCCTTAATATCTAACTGTAAAACGTCTTATAGATTTTTTTACTCTTGAATGTGATGTATTCTTCTAAGCTTTATTTTACATGATGTTCTCCTATATATCATTCAATATTAAGATGCAAGACATCTCAAAATCAGATATCAACTATGACGGACTACATGAATATTCAGTTTTTTGTAGAGCCGCCATGGGACGACACTATCTTTGACACACTTTAATCCCCCCTGCTTTATCGACATGTTAACTGGTATGAGAGATTGACAAAAAGAAGGAAAACGATATATTTAAGCGAATACGAGTTTTTGAGTAAATTTTAAAATGACACTTTTTTCAAAAATCATGTCTTAACGGGAGGATTCGGTATGAATGAATTTATGAAAAAGTTTTCTTTAACAAAACCGATTATTCAAGCTCCAATGGCTGGCGGTATTACAAAGCCCCGACTTGCATCTGCAGTTTCGAATCAAGGTGCTCTTGGCAGCTTAGCATCGGGGTATCTTACGCCAGACCTCCTAGAACAACAAATAAAAGAAATATTTGAGCTGACAGACGCTCCTTTTCAAATTAATGTGTTTGTTCCGCTAGGTCTAGAGATGCCACCAAAAGATCAGATTAAAAAGTGGAAAGAAAACATACCGTTAGCTAATCAAGTAAATCAATTCACATCTGTACAAGAAGAGTGGGATGACTTCTATCAAAAAATTGATCTAATTTTAAAATACAAGGTTAAGGCTTGCTCATTCACTTTTGATCTGCCGCCTGAAGACGCAGTAAAGGAGCTAAAAACCGCTGGATGCTGTTTAATAGGAACCGCTTCAACAGTAGAAGAAGCATTGTTAATGGAAGAACGGGGAATGGATATAGTAGTCCTTCAAGGAAGTGAAGCCGGTGGACATCGCGGAGCATTCTTACCTTCCAAAGGTGAATCTGCCGTAGGTTTAATGGCTCTGATTCCACAAGCAGCAGATGCACTGAGCGTACCTGTCATAGCTGCTGGGGGAATGATAGACCACAGAGGAGTAAAAGCAGCTTTAACCCTCGGAGCCCAAGGCGTTCAAATCGGTTCTGCCTTTTTAATTTGTCACGAGAGTAACGCACATCCAGTGCATAAACAGAAAATACTAGAAGCAAACGAAGCAGATACAAAGCTTACGACATTATTTTCAGGTAAAGAGGCCAGAGGAATCGTAAATAAATGGATGGAAGAAAATGAACAGTTTGAGACACAAACCCTTCCGTACCCTTATCAAAATACACTAACGAAGGCAATGAGACAGAAGGCTTCACTTCAAAATAACCATGATCAGATGTCTTTATGGGCAGGTCAAGGGATACGGTCATTGACTGAGGAAATTTCGGTTAAGCAGCTTTTAAATCAGCTTTGCCAAGAGGATATAAAAATATAGGCGCACCTCATTGATAGAGCAAAAAGCAAACTTTGACAGGCAGTTTGCTTTTTTTTTCGTAATTTCATCCACTGACTCTGGAAATCTAAATACTCCTACATTTTCAAAGCTAATTTGAATCGGGTTATCAATCATCACATTGATACGATGCGATCTTGATAATTTCACCACAACCACAATACATTACCAACATTTCGATCTTATCTCCCCTTCTCAAGTTTTGCTCCCTATTCGAATAATCGATAGCTCCCATATTAAATTTGAATAGTAAAATGGTTCTTTTTCGTTTGATTCAGATGATATAAAGTCATATGATAAAAAAAGAATGAGACAGAAAGCGTGAGAAGTGATGAAAATAGGATTTTTTGATTCAGGAATTGGTGGCATGACTGTATTGTATGAGGCCATAAAAGTTCTTCCTTATGAAGATTACATTTTTTATGCAGATACGTTAAACGTTCCATACGGTGAAAAATCAAAGGGTAAAGTTAAAGAATATATTTTCAATGCAGCTGAATTTCTGGCCAGTCAAAATATCAAAGCTCTTGTTATTGCGTGTAATACAGCTACTAGCATTGCGATAGAGGATCTTCGGAGAAACTTCGACTTTCCGATAATCGGAATCGAACCCGCTGTAAAGCCTGCTATAAATAAATGTACAGAGGAAAGAAAAAGAGTTCTGGTAGTTGCTACTAATTTGACGCTTAAAGAAGAGAAATTTCATAATCTAGTTAAAGAAATTGATCACCATGACCTTGTTGATTGCTTAGCTCTTCCAGGACTAGTTGAATTTGCTGAGAACTTTGATTTTAGTGAAGACAAAATCATTAAATATCTAAAGAACGAACTATCTTCTTTTGATCTGAAACAATATGGAACGATTGTGTTAGGATGCACTCATTTTCCGTTTTTCAAAAACAGTTTTGAAAAACTGTTTGGGATAAAAGTTGATATGATTTCAGGCAGTGTCGGTACTGCAAAACAGTTGAAAAAAGTTCTTGCAGATCGTAACCAGCTTGGTAAAGGATCGGGCTCAATCACCTTTTTCAATTCTGGCCATAAAATTGTGGACCAAGAAGTCATATCAAAGTACAAAAGATTGTTTGAAATATTAGATGAAACTCAAAGGAGTCATGTTGGACATTGAATGTAAATGAAAAAGACAATCTCCTGAAGAGAAACATGAACTAAGAAGCGGGCTTAAAAAGCCCACTTTTTTTCTAACAAACAATTGAGTTATACACACATATCTGATTACAGTGTTTTCTCTCTTTCCCCTCTTATTTCTCCCCCCTCTCTATAGCTTTTCTATTTCAATAAAACACAAGTCTCGATTGAAAAGTTATCGTAACATTTACACTTCACAGGAGATTTTTCACGATTGCGAATCGACCGTTTGCCAGATGCACAAAGTCATAATGTGTAAATTCTGTATCTATGTGCATGTTTATTATGGAATTATTTTCATAATGTTTTATAATACAAGATGATAGCGTTTTCTAATTATAATGATAGGGGGAAATAATGATGATGAAAAAAGGTCTGCTTGCGGGTGCGCTTACGGCAACCGTGCTTTTTGGCACATGTGCAGTAGATGTACCGGGTATTATTAGTCCAAAAACCGCAGAAGCTGCATCACAGCTAACTGATGGAATCGGCGGGAGGGCTTACTTGAACAGTAATGGTGCCATTCTTGTTACGAAAATCCAGCTTCCTAGCTCCACTCAGGTTTCAAATGGGACAGCCTACATCTACTCTGGTTTTAGCGGAGGCACAGAATCCGATATCGGGTTTCAGTACAGTGATAAATATAATGTATGGAAACCATATATGAAAGTCGGTTCAAAAGGACAGGATCAGGTTCAGTACCTCGAAGGAGGAAGCCAATTCACGAATACGAAAGGCTTCCGTCCCGGCAGCACCGTACAACTTACCATCTACAAAAACCTTAACGGCAATACCCGCGCTACATACTGGGGCACGAACAATGCCGGATACAACGGCCGTCTCATTTCAGAAATCAGCAAAACAAATGTCGGCTCCATCTCAAAATGGAAAGCGCTCGCTACAGTTGCAACAACAGGGTCACGCCAATCTATCAAATCAAACTTTTCAACATCTTTTACAAACATCACCATCGACAACAAAGCAATAACACCTGTAATTGATACACAAGACTTCGCTAAAGTAACAGTCTCAGGCAACAGTGTCAGTTTATCCGTTGTCAAAAATTAAAACATGTTAAACATACAATGCGTTAGGCTATTGAGAAGCTCTCGATAGTCTTAAAGGGGGCTTAACATGCCCCTTTTTTCATTTCAATTTAACTTTCAGTTAGCTTCGGTACATGCCGTCTATCCCCGTCTTTTATCTGGGTGAAGTAAGGGCAGCTCGCCCCTTCTGAACCTGTTCCATTTGCTCAACGCAAAAGGTGTGCATCACTGTCTTAAAAATGTTAAAACAAATAGCAGATGGTGCACTTTATTTTTAGATGAGGCATGCTTACGCTCGATATGCAAGTCAAATGATTAAGGGTCTGCAAGAGAGAGAAGTTTTGGGTGTACTTTCATAAAAGAGGGATGGCTTCATATAGCTCGATTGCATCAGGAAGATTAGCCAACGATTGGCCGAGAACAACACATCACTTTGAAACGGATTCATTCCAAAATCATAAGTATGATCCAATAACTAATAAAGATCAGTTAGCAGTCCAGCCTTAAAAATATTTTTACATCAATTAAACTAGCATCACTATCGAATAAGCTCGATCTGCATATCATGTACTATCCTCTTTTAAGGAAGGTGATGTTATGAGGTCATTTCCATTAATCGTAGTTCTATTCATCCTATTAATCATCGTTGGGACATCTTTCTTTGGTGGCTATTAAGAACACACCTTACCTCATATCCATCAGACGCCATAAGAAATCTTTATGGCGTCTGTTTTTTATTAGATTTAAACAAAACCATTAAAGTGGGCCATGCAAACACACCTATGGAGATTACTGCCACGACTTCTTTGTGAGGGAATTATTCTTCCCTTTATGGACTATTGTCGATCAAAAGAGAAAGTTGAAATGCATTTTTATGGTGAGATGAATCGAGGCTTAGACATATAAAAAACCGCAAAGCTTTCTTGAAGAAGCTTTGCGGTTTTTGGGTCTCTTCTTTGCTTCATATAAGCCAATAGATTTCAAGCGTAATCCACTGCCATACATCCAATGATTTTTTATTTTGAAATAGGTTTCTTCTACTCTTCATGTGAGATGACTCAAGGTATGCCACGTCACAATAATATGGCGGATACTGAATGGTCTCAATCAGTTTTTTCCCCATTCTATCAATTCTCCACAGAAAAAATGGCTATGGCAGAACAACTTTCATAGAGTAATCATCATTTAATGAGCCATCATCTCATGGGCAATATCGTGTCCATCCATTTTTGACGGGTAGTAAGTAGGCCAGTTTTTGACTTCATCAAGTAAAGCTTCACGGTCGTCCCCCCAATAGAGATGGTAATGACTAGCTTTAGTCGGGTAAATACTATGATCACTAAACTGAATATACTGAGGCAGCCCTTCTGCTTTTTTAGCTAGTTTGAATATGTATCTTACCCCTCTATTGCCCGCATCATAGGTTAGAATTTCGTATCCGTCATACGTATACTTACCAGAATATTCTTTTCCATTTTTGAAGAACGTTACAGTATCTTTCTGGATTACAATACGGTCAACATCTGTTTGATAGCCTTTTTTATAATACTCTTTATATTCTTCAGCTGTCTTGCCGCCTTCGTGTTCTGATTTATATGAAAACACTTCGTCAAGAGTACCATCTTGCAGGTATGGATATACAGATTGCCAATCTCCTTCCCAATCAGAAAGTAAGCGATCCTTTACTTGGCTGTTTTTAAAATAGCCTTCATATATTTTTTCTGTTTCTTCATCATGCGCATGACTATGATCGTGAGAATGTTCGTGTGTATGACTGTCAGATGTTTGCTCTTGCGTTTTGGAAGAGTCTTCTTCAACTGCTGAGGATGATGTTGTTTGATTAGACTCACCTGCAGAAGAACCGGAAGTCTGACATCCTGCCAAAACTAGTAATGAACCAATCGTTAATATGCCTAGCCGTTTTGAAAATAAAATGTTCATTCCAACACTCCTTTTTTATTAAATCGAAAACATTACGATTTATTATACATACATCTCTTGCAAACATCAAAGGAAAAATGCTCTTCATGCGGATGGCCTATTTTAAAGGAATAACTGACTATGTTCATCAGTTATTCCTTTAAAATACGAAAGTCTACGATATTTCCATATCGATCCGCTTCAATGTGACAGCACCCCTCAAGCAGCTGTTTTAATTTTCCACGTCCGCGTTGTACCCTTGATTTTGCTCCGGAGTAAGAAATGCCGAGCTTTTCACTCAACTCTTTTTGTGATAACCCCTGGAAATCAGTTAACTCGAGCGCCTCTCGATACTTTTCAGGCAACCGTTTGATGGTCGATCGAATACACACAGTTGCTTCCTTGGTGAAATTTTCTTCCTCTGCACTGTCATTAAAATGTAGAACATCAGGCAATATTTCGCTTGTTTTTTTTGTACGGTAAAAATCAATAATCGTATTTCTAGTGATCCGATAAATCCAGCTGTCGATCTTTTGTTCATCGATCAGATTTGGGAGATGCACTTGTATTTTCATAAATACGATTTGCAAGAGGTCATCAACGATAGATTGATCGTTAACCCTATGTGAAATATATGTTTTTAACGGCTGATGAAATTGATCCCATAGATCCTCTATATTCATTTGAAAAAACCTCCTATAATTTTGCGTCTGCTTTACATTTGCTTCGTCTTTTTAATCGTAACAAAGAGCAAACAATTGTTGAATCAATTGTATTGCAGCTGTTGCCAAAAATAATGATAAAGGAGAGGTTTGTTGTGGAGTATACCTATTTAGGGAGAACAGGATTGCGGGTGAGCCGTTTATGTTTAGGCACGATGAATTTTGGAGTTGATACAGACGAAAAGACTGCGTTCCGTATCATGGATGAAGCACTTGATAACGGCATTCAATTTTTTGATACTGCCAATATTTACGGCTGGGGCAAAAACGCAGGATTGACAGAGAGCATCATTGGAAAATGGTTTGCACAAGGAGGACAGCGCCGCGAGAAAGTTGTTCTGGCGACAAAAGTATATGAACCGATTTCTGATCCGAATGACGGACCAAATGATATGAGGGGCTTGTCTCTATACAAAATCAGACGTCATCTGGAAGGATCACTGAAGCGGCTTCAGACAGATCATATCGAATTGTACCAAATGCATCATATCGATAGGCGGACACCGTGGGATGAGATATGGGAAGCTTTTGAGACTCAGGTTCGCTCCGGCAAAGTAGACTATATTGGATCCAGTAATTTTGCAGGCTGGCATTTAGTTAAAGCGCAAGCTGAAGCTGAAAAACGGCGATTCATGGGACTCGTCACTGAACAGCATAAGTATAGTTTATTAGAACGAACAGCTGAAATGGAAGTGCTGCCGGCTGCACGGGATCTTGGTTTAGGAGTAGTGGCGTGGAGTCCCCTTGCAGGAGGGCTTCTTGGCGGGAAGGCATTGAAAAGCAATGCCGGAACTCGTACAGCAAAAAGAGCAGATTTAATTGAAAAACATCGTTTGCAACTCGAGAAATTTTCAGATTTATGCAAAGAACTAGGAGAAAAAGAAGCAAATGTGGCTTTGGCATGGGTGCTGGCAAATCCAGTTTTAACTGCGCCGATCATCGGACCACGAACGGTTGAGCAGCTGCGTGATACGATAAAAGCCGTTGAAATCAGTCTGGATAAGGAGATTCTCCGCATGTTAAATGATATCTTTCCCGGACCTGGAGGAGAGACACCTGAGGCATACGCCTGGTGATACATTCATTACTCAATACTGACATTTTTCTTAAATATTTATACTGAACTATCATATTAAGAAAGACAAGAGCATGTTTGTCTCTTGTCTTTTCCACATCGTGCTGAAAATGCTGGCTAAACATCGACAAAAATGCTGCCGCTTAAAAAAGAACCCTAAACAATAGAGTAACTGGAAAGACAACTGGCTTGATCAGCTTGGGACCCCTTTCAGCTGTATTTAAATCAATCAAACTAATGATTCATTGGCAGTCTAAATATTATTATTGTTTCTTTACAAAATAGTAATAGCCCCTGTAATGATTGCTAACAACGTAATAACTAATGATGTAATTACAGCCCACTTAACGGCAAACCTTTGAAATGACCCCAAGTCCATTTTAAGCATGCTTACTAGCAATACTGTTGACGCAACCAATGGACTCATCAGATGAACCGGCTGCCCCATTATAGAAGCCCTTGCAATTTCTACTGGTTCTATACCATATGCTGAGGCAGCTTCTGCAAAGATAGGTACCATACCAAAGTAATATGCATCATTTGATAAAACAAAAGTAAACGGAATACTAGTGAGTGCTACAATAACGGGGAAAAACCCTCCCATTGATGAGGGGATGATGGATATTAATGATCCTGCTATGGCATCCACCATCTTTGTCCCGGATAATATACCAGCAAATACTCCTGCTGAAAATACCAATAATACCACGGTTATGGCATTACCAGAATGCTCGGCGATTCGCTCCTTCTGCATTTTTACATTCGGATAATTTATAGTAAGGGCAAGAACAAAACCAATTAAAAATAAAACTGACGGATGCTTAGTTCCAAGCACAATAAACACCATGATACTTATAACGAGGAATAAATTAAGATATATTAAGCGTGGCCTTTTCAATTGTTCGCTCTCCAAAGTAGCAGCCATATAAGATTGAGAGCTGTCCTTTGTTATATGTCTAGGCTCTAATTGAACGATGCCTATTCGATTCCTCTCTTTCCTTCCCATTAGAAAAGCCAGAAATATCACACAAGCAATACCTCCAAGCATGGTCGGAAGTAATGGCACAAAGAAATCTGAAGGATCCAAACCCAGCACTGAAATCGCTCTTGTAGCTGGTCCGCCCCATGGAGTCATTCCGCTAACGATACTCAACGACAGCATTGCTAATGTCGCCATAACCATGGGATTCATACCAATTCTTTTATACAAAGGTAACATTGCTGAGACTGTTATCATATAGGTTGTTGTACCGTCCCCATCTAAAGCGATAAGCATTGCCAAGACGGCAGACCCTATCGCTATTTTCACAGGGTCTCCCTTTACTATAGATAAAATTTTTTCTATTAGCGGATCAAATAAACCTGCATCAATTAAAATTCCGAAAAAAAGAATAGCAAACAATAGCAATGCCGCTGAACTTGCAACTGTTTGAATTCCTTCTAAAATCATGTCGCCAATACCCTTACCAAAACCTCCAATAAGAGCAAAAACAATGGGAGTGATGGTCAAGGCAACAATAGGCGAGACTTTCTTTGTCATTATTAATATTGTAAAAACAGTTACCATCGAAAAACCTAAAATAGTAAGCATATTACACCTCCAAGAATGCGCTTTCAAATGACTTTTGATTAACATATCTTATACGGTGTAATAAGTTAAATAAATATTTTTTTACTGTGTTTCAAAAAAAATTCTATCATAACTTTAAATGGTTACCATTTGTTCACCCTTTAAAAAATCAATGAATGCTTTAACGAGTTTGATTCCTAATGATTTTTGATCGTACATTAGCCAAGTATCTCTCATTAGAGGCTTACCCTTAGCATTATACAGTTCCATTGTGTACAAATGATCAGATTCCTGCAGGCAAATTTCTGGTGCTATGGAGTAACCAAGACCATGCTTTACCATCTCTTTGCAAGTCTCTTGTCGATCCACTTCCATTGCAATAATGGGGGCTTGTTTTAGATTCGTATGCATCCAATCTTCTATAATCGTTTTTAAAGAAGCATCCGTTTTATATTTGATAAAAGGTAAAAAAGGAAGTTGCTCTATCGTTATTGGTTTTTTTGAGATGATATGTAATTTTTCCCGTGTCAGCCGTTCCTCCACCCCTTTCCAGCGATGGCTTCCTCTCAGTATACCGACTTGTACAATACCAGCATCTAATAATTTCATGACATCTGTGCTCCAGCCTGTTTGTACACTATATTGGACATTAGGATACATAGTGGAAAATTCCCTTAATAACTTAGGGAGCTTATATTGAGCGAAATTGCTTGATACCCCCAGCCTTAGATGTCCTTGCACCTCTTTGCTTAGATTAGAGATATGATCTTTGGTATCTTGAAGTTCCTGTAGCATTCTTCTTGCATAAGCAACCAAGTGTTCTCCTTCCGCAGTAAAGGTAATTCCTTTATGCCTTTTGGTGAATAATTCAATTCCGAAAATCTCCTCAATCTTTTTCAACCGATAAGTGATGGAAGGCTGTGATGTAAATAATCGTTCTGCTGTTTTTGTTACACTTTGTTCTTCGTGAAGAATTTTCAATAAAATCCAATCTTTCTCATCCATTTTCATCTTCCTTTCTAGTCCTTCTTTCACAATTATAAAAGTTTTTTTATCGAATATTAAGAAAACTTATATTTTATTTTTATTTTTTTACCTTCTACACTAAAAAACATAAAAAATACTACCTTTAAGATGAGGATGATGACGATGGTCAAGACGAATGTAACAATCATGAGAGGCGGAACAAGCAAAGGCGTTTTTTTCCACGAATCAGCCATGCCTAACAATAAAAACGAATGGGAGCCCTTTTTGCTTGATGTCATGGGAAGTCCTGATAAAAGACAAATAGATGGTTTGGGTGGCGGTAATTCCCTTACTAGTAAAGTGGCAATAATAAAGAAAGCATATACTTCGGATATTGATGTTCACTATACTTTCGGTCAAGTCAGCATTTCGGAAGAAAAGGTGGACTTTAAGGGGAACTGCGGAAATATCTCCGCTGCTGTTGGTCCATTTGCTATTGAAGAAGGACTTGTAAAAGCGAAAGAACCAATGACTGCGGTAAGGATCCTGAATACCAATACGAATAAAATGATCATTGCGGAAGTAGAAGTGGAAGACGGTCAGGTCAAATATGACGGAGATGTTACGATATCTGGAGTACCTGGATCTGGATCTCCAATCTATTTAAACTTTCATGATGCCGCTGGTTCAGTTACCGGTCATTTATTGCCTACTGGAAATAGTTCGGAGTTTTTAGATACAAGTCAAGGCCAAATAGAGGTGTCTATTATCGACTATGCAAATCCATTAGTTTTTGTGGAAGCGAGCAGTATCGGCCTGGATGGAACGGAACTTGCAGAAGAATTTACTGATCTACAGTTGGCTCAATTTGAAGAATTAAGATCCATTGCGGCAGAGAAATGCGGCTTTGCCAGTCGATTTTCAGCTACAAAGTTATCGCCGGCTGTCCCCAAACTGGCTATAGTAGCAAAACCAGAGAAATATAAAGATAGTACAGGTGCTTGGCATTCAAGCGTTGAGATGGACTTACACATCAGGATGATGTCCATGCAAAAGCCACATCAAGCACTGGCTGTCACTGGAGCGATATGTACAACAAGAGCCCTTTCAGTGGAAGGTGCAATCCCTGCAAGAATAGCAAAAAACCACTCTACAAAGGTTCGGCTAGCTCATTCTTCTGGTATTATTGAAACAATGGTGGAGCCCACTGGTATAAAGATCGTCCGTACCGCACGACGTATTATGGACGGAACAGTTTATACGCATGGAGACTATCAAATGATGTAGATGGACTGTGCAAAAAGCCTCCCCCCTTTCCATCGTTAATAGATGGATTGAATGCGCCTTCTTGCACAGATCCATTGTAATCTTGCATGGCTTTAAAAAAGCCTCTATATTGTTTTTTATGAAATCGCCAAGGTCCTTTCATGTATCTGCCTCAAGCATGACATAATCATTATAGAGAAAATTGAATACTTTTTACTGCAAATAAAAAGATACCAACATCATTGGTATCTTTTAGATTGAGTTCATCTGCAGCGGTTTCTTTTCCTCACTGCTTATTTGATTACAAAATTACCGTACTCGTTTGAACGAACATGAATCGGTCCGTTTAGATTATAGTTGTTCTCCTTGGCGATAGAGCGAAGCACGTCCACACGGGCAACTGATTCTCTCCATTCGTCACGGGTGTCATGATTGGCCGGATTCATCAGATCGTCATAGCGTACGTCCAAGAATTTATTCAACCACTTCTTCTCGTCTATTCCGTCTTTAGGTGATCCGCCCGCTTTTTTGTTCGTACGTTTAATCAAGGCATAAAAAGAGTCAGGGTCATCACCATCGCCATGCTGAATAACCGTATCGTACATCACAGCTCTTGCCAATGCTGTTTTTAGTCCGGCATTATCCGATCGTTTCATGGCAGGCTGATAATACAAATGGTCATTTACTTTGTCTTGAGCGGCGCGAAATTCCTTATCATTTGCAAGCGACTTCCAGGCAGAAGCGAATCCCTTGAGATTGCTTGTATCATCGCTTTCTTCCTTGGCCAGACGGCGCAATTCAGGCAGATACTTTTTCAGTTTGTTATTCGGAACTGCCTTTGTGTATACTTCCACTACTTCCAATGCATCCCCGGTAGCCGTTGTAAAGCCTGCCCGTCCGCATGTATAGCCTCGCCCGTCATCCAATCGCTCTACATATCCATATTGGATCTCCGTTGTGCCGTTTTCAAAGATACTTGTCAGCTGTTCCGCCCGGCGCTTTTGATCTTTATTCAGTCCCGCCGCAAAAACCGTTTCGCTCATCATCAGGGTAAAAAACATGGTGAAAACAAGTAATGAGATCGCTGCTTTTTTCCAAAAATCTGCTTTTTGCATACTGATTTTCATTTCACTTCCCCTTTCTAAATATTGTAAATACAGACTCAGTATACATGAAGAAACTGCCCTATTGTTGAAAATACATCAATTTGTCAATATTTTGAATCTAAAGTAATATAGCTTGAATCTTACTCTATTCATTGCCAATCAGCCTTAGCCCCTCTCACTGGGAAGGTCCCTTGATTTTCATACTGCTTCAACTTTCATTAACAAGATGCCATAAGGCTTTACTCTATTTTATAATGGAAGTGATCATCGAAAATCGTTAGGGAGGTGATGTAATGGCAAGCAAGATGAGAATGCCAGATTCCGCAACGTCCCATGCAAAGCCTACTATTGGGAAGGCGATACTTTGCATGGGGTAGACTTTCTAAAAGATCGCCCAAGTAAGCTTTTCTGATATAGTGGCTTTGCACCTTATTTGACATAAAAAAATAAGGAGCTGGCAGAAATGGCATATGTAAAAGCAACCGCTATTTTACCTGAAAAGCTGATATCGGAAATTCAAAAGTATGTTCAAGGAAAAACAATATATATCCCTAAACCTGAATCCTCTCATCAAAAATGGGGTGCGTGTTCAGGAACAAGAAAGCTGATCGATGACAGAAACGCTTCTATTAAAAAAGCATTTAAAAACGGCAAAACCATTCATCAATTATCTGATGAATATCACCTCTCTATTGAAACAATAAAAAAAATTGTCTACTCTAAATAAACAAAACGGAAGCACTGATAAAAAATAATCAGTGCTTTTTATATGGCGAGTTTGTTTCTTAGTTATTTCCTGCATATGATACCATTGGCCAATTGTGTAAAGTTAAGGGAGATGAGAAGAAAGGAAGGTCCTACAAATGACGATAAACAATGGAACGTTGCAAGTACCCGGCGCGAACATCCACTATCAGGTGCGTGGCTCTGGTCCAATCATTCTTTTGGTCCACGGAGGAGGCGGTGATGCCGACAAGTTCCATCATGTTGCCAATCATCTGGCTAACTGGTACACGGTTGTTACTTATGATCGCCGCGGCCATTCCCGCAGCAATCTCGCCAATCAGATTGAGGGTTACCGTGTGGAAACACACAGTGACGATGCTCACCGTCTTCTAGCCAAAATCACCAATAAGCCGGCCTATGTATTTGGAAGCAGCTCCGGGGCTGTTATCGGGCTTGATCTGTGCATACGCCATCCCGAACAAGTACATGTCATGATCCCACACGAACCAATCTTATTGCAGCTTCTGCATGGAAATGAGCTGAAACAAGCCGAGCAATTCATGGAAGACCTTAAGAAAAATCATCGAAGTGAAGTCATTAAATTAATGTCAAGATTAGAGACAGACGAACAATCAAAGGCTGTCCTGACAAAGCGGCTTCTCGGCAATTCAACGTATTTCACTGAGTATGAAATTCAAGGAATTCTCAGCTATACATTAGATTTCGAAGCATTAAAAACTGTGTTTACATCTTCACCGATGAAGATACTCCCAGCTGGCGGAAGTGCTTCTCGGGAGCTTTTTCCTTATCGTTGCGCGAACGCCCTAGCGGAACAATTGGAAACAGAATGGGTTGAATTCCCCGGAAATCATACGGGGTACACAATGTACCATAAAGAATTTTCTGAGAGGTTACACGACATGTTAGAAAAAGAAAAGAAACATACGTGTTAAGGATTGATTAAAATTTTCAAAATAGGACAGGTGAAACTAACTATGGAATTGGAGAAGATTTCACGAAGCGTAAAAAGAACTTTTCACTAACGAGAACGCAATGTGAGATGTTTAACCAAAGTGATATTAGGGATTTCATCGAAAAATAGGTTTGTACATTACGTTCTCCTATTGATTATTTCCTATCTTAATTCCGTATTTTATACCATTAGATACAACTCTAAAGCGGCTCGTTATTTTGTCCTCAACAACAACCAGTGTCTAACATCATGAATCTCTTTTGAAAATCACCACAAATGCAGGTATGGAAGACTTCATCGCAGCAAAAACCATACCAACTATTGTTGTTGGTATGGTTCGTCCTAGATAGGCCCTTAAGAAGAGATTCTATTGTACGGAGTATTTAGCTAATTGCATTTGTAACCGACAGGGCCGTCTGAACCTGTGTACACATATGTGTCAGACACATATCCAATATTCACGACACCCCGGGAATCTTTCCACTGGATTTGGTCCCAGATATTACTCGTTCCATACTTCCCTGTAACAGTCGTTCCATAAGCGTAACAATAATAAGGAACACGGGAGCCACTCGGAATGGAAAGCATAATAGGATAATTTGTACCAGGACCGCTGCGCATATTGACAGGCGCACCGCTGCTTGTTGAGACAGTAAAGTACTGAACGGCAAGTGCCTGACTGGAAAAAATGAATAAAGATGCAATCATCACGGTTAACATACTCAGCATTTTCAGTTTAGTCAATGTCATCCCTCTTTCTTCAATTCCTTCATTTTAAGAAACGATAGAACATAGGCTACCAGCTGCATTTAGGAACAACCGGACCGTCTGAGCCTGTATACATATATGTATCAGAGACAAATCCAGGAACGATCTCCCCGCTGGCAAGCGTCCGCTCTGTGTAATTCCAAATATTGCTCGTTCCATACTTTCCAGTTACAGTTGTACCGGTTTTGTAGCAATAGATCGGGATGCGGGTTCCGCTCGGAATGGTCGTTACAATTCCCCAACTTGTACCTGGGCCGCTGCGCATGTTGACAGGAGCACCGCTGCTTGTTGAAACCGTATAATACTGAGCCGCAAGTGCATGGCTAGAAAAAATGAACACAGATGCAATCATCACCGTTAGCATACTTAGCCTCTTTAACTTATTCACCTTATACCCTCCCCTTATAAATGCCGTACGTTTGACTTTCTTACATCCAGTTAAGGATTTACTTTCAGATACCATGCCCCCTCCCCTCCCATATATTTATCAATGTACCATAAACTAGATCTTTCAAAAGTGGAATTATTCCTATGTTTTCGACAATTAAGGATACAAAATAAATGGTAGTCAGGCTTGATATTGATGGTGTGTTACATTTGGCTCTTAATCATTTGTCCAGTCGGTAATCACGATTGACAATCAGGAAAAAGGACATGGATCAAGCGGCTTCGTTTCCACCAATTAACTCAATCAGTGTACTGCTTCCTTGTATCCACGCTTCTTCTCGATTCATAGATACTCCACCTTTTTCACCAATCAAAAACGGACACCATACAAATCAGCGTAAATGCTGCAAGTTCAGTGTCCGCAACCTATTATGACTTTGCTTTCTTTTACCAGGGCGTGTAAAAATGATTAGGTACGTTATCAAACGTTATTCTATGATTTTGCGAGTCAAAAAATCATAACATTTTATATATTTCAATCAGATTATGATCTGGATCTCTGAAGTGAGCAACTCGGGCACTCCATTCCTTGCGATCATGCGGTTTATTCTCACATTTAACTCCTTTTTCGTGTAAATCGTCATACGTTTTATCAACATCTTCTACCTTAAACTGAAGCAAAAATTTTGATTGAGCTTCTCCTTCCAAGGACTTTTTTTCCTCTCCAACGATTTCAGCCATCGTTTCTCGAGATAAAAGCTCTATTTTCGTTTCCCCATTATCAAAGAGTGCATATTCCATTTCATTCTCTAACCAACTTATTGGAAGTCCTAATGAATCTTTATAAAACTCGACGCTTTTCTTAAAATCATTCACCAACAGTCTAATTTGTAACAGCTTCATATCGAGTGCCTCCTATAAAACCATACTTTTACTGGTCATCCAATTTAATGATACCAAAGAAACCTGACAGCACTATGTCAAGTTTCCATACTTCACCCTTATTTCAGATTTAAGTGCAGTTTAGTCCATGTCATAAGAACGAGCAAAAACAGCGATTCTTAAAACAAAAAATGATACCGAGTGTATTTTCTGTATGCTTCAACTTCATTTCGGGAAATGTAACGTTGATAAAAGGAGGTTACATCAATATGGATCATCAAACATTGGCAGCTCATGAGGCTGTTGACTTACATGAAATCGTGAACTTTAAAACACTTTGTATAGCGAAATCAAAGTTAATGCAAGGGCTTGTGTTTGACCAAGAACTGAAGGACTTGATGGAAAAAGATGTACAGCAATCCATTCAAGACCTTACTGAATTACAAGCGGTTTATGAGCGTGCCTCATTTCAGGCCCCTGTCCCTCAAAGCCGCCCAACGCCAATCATCAATTGAAAGGGAGGTAAGCCTCTTTGAATAATGATCATTTAGACCCCATTAATTCGCTGAATGTGCCTGAACTAGCAGACACTACATTCGCGATGGATTTTCTTATACGAGCTAAGGAAGGCGTAAGGAATACTGCTGTAGCTTTGACAGAAACCGCTTCACCAGATGTAAGAGCACTGCTTCGGAAACAGCTGATGCAAGGAATTGCGATGCACCAAGAGATTACGGAACTGATGATCAGCAAAAAGTGGTTCCATCCATATGAGCTGAGCGAACAGTATAAGCTGGATCAGCTCTCTGCAAAAAACACGATCATGGTCGGCAATATGAACCTCTTTCCTGATGAAACAAATCGCAAAGGGATGTTTGACCGGACACCTGATGAACACTAACACTGGAGGTTTTACAGCATGAAGGCAGTAACGTATCAAGGCATTAAAAATGTTGTTGTCAAAGATGTCCCCGATCCAAAGATTGAAAAATCCGATGACATGATTATCAAAGTCACCAGTACAGCCATTTGCGGATCAGATTTACATTTAATCCATGGATTCATTCCGAATATGCAAGAAGACTATGTCATCGGCCATGAACCGATGGGAATCGTCGAAGAAGTTGGTTCTGGGGTGACTAAACTAAAAAAGGGAGATCGGGTAATTATTCCCTTTAATATAGCATGCGGGGAATGCTTTTTTTGTAAAAACCAGCTGGAAAGCCAATGTGATCAGTCTAATGACAATGGGGAAATGGGTGCTTATTTCGGCTATTCAGGGCAAACTGGCGGTTATCCAGGCGGGCAAGCTGAATATTTAAGAGTGCCGTTTGCGAATTTTACCCATTTTAAAATCCCTGAATCTTGTGAGGAACCCGATGAGAAATTAAGCGTGATTGCCGATGCCATGACCACCGGCTTTTGGAGTGTGGATAATGCCGGCGTAAAAAAAGGCGATACAGTTATCGTTCTCGGCTGCGGACCAGTCGGCCTGTTTGCTCAAAAGTTTTGTTGGCTAAAAGGCGCAAAACGCGTCATAGCAGTTGACTATGTAAACTATCGCTTACAGCATGCGAAACGTACAAACAAAGTAGAAATCGTTAATTTTGAAGACCATGAGAATACAGGGAATTATTTAAAGGAAATCACGAAAGGCGGAGCGGATGTAGTCATTGACGCTGTTGGGATGGATGGTAAAATGAGCGATCTCGAGTTCCTTGCCAGCGGCTTAAAGCTTCATGGCGGAACGATGAGTGCATTGGTCATTGCTTCCCAAGCTGTTCGCAAAGGAGGAACCATACAAATTACAGGTGTGTATGGAGGCAGATATAACGGTTTTCCGTTAGGAGATATTATGCAGCGAAACGTCAATATACGCTCTGGACAGGCTCCAGTGATCCACTATATGCCGTACATGTTTGAACTAGTATCGACAGGCAAAATTGATCCGGGAGATGTTGTCAGCCATGTCCTGCCGCTTAGTGAAGCCAAGCATGGCTATGACATTTTTGATTCAAAAATGGATGATTGTATCAAAGTTGTGTTAAAGCCTTAAAAAACGGAGGTTACAGAAATGGAATACGCCTTACACGAAGTGCTTGAGGTTCAGGAAATGACTGCATTTAAGACACTTTGTTTGACGAAATCTAAAACAATGAAAGCACTGGTATCTGATCCGAAGCTGAAAGAAATCATGCAGCAAGATGTTGATATCACCACACGCCAGTTGCAGGAATTTGCCTCTATTTTATCTAATGCAAAGCAAGAATGAGGAGATGAATAAATCATGAATCCTATCATAGAATATCTGACTGGCATGAATGTTCTAACAGACCAAATCATTGCTATGGACTTATTAATTTCAGCAAAGAACGGAGTCAGAAATTATGCGATGGCAGCCACTGAAGCCGGAACGCCTGAAGTAAAAGAGGTCCTTATCCGCCATTTGGAAGAAGCACTCGATATGCACGAACAACTCTCAAGCTATATGATGGAAAAAGGCTGGTACCATCCTTGGAACCCTGACGAACAAGTCAAGCTGAATTTAAAAAATATTGATACAGCCATTCAATTGCCAACCCTTTAACATACAATGACTGATTTGCTGAGGAACAGTATTGATTGGCCACAACTGTTCCTCAGCTTCAAAATGAGCACTGTTTGTTCGGGTCCTATGACCGTAAATAGATTAACCGCTTTTCTCCATCTGATCTCCGATAATGTTTGCAAATTCTCCAATCCAAATAAGGAATCGTAACCACCTCTTTTTATGCGATCTCTTGATGGAGAAAACAGGCCAGAAACAAAATCCTTCGTTTTTGACCTGCCCTCTTCACACGCAAAGAATGCTACCTTCTTTGCTCCACTGATCCGTGAAGACTTTCCGTTTTAGGCCTGCTTTTGAGCTTTGCCTCATTTTCACGCAATTTCCCATCATAATCTTTAATTTTTGTGTCTAATCTCTTAATTGTTTCATCAATTTCTTTCCGCTTCTCTATCAGCCGCTGTCGTTCGTCAGCCAGGATATTTTTTCGAGCTTCTACCGTACGGTCACCTTCGGTAAATAATGTTGTATATTCAATTAGCGCTTCTATCGATAGTCCCGCATTTCGCATGCATTTAATGAATTCAATCCATTTGATATCTTCTTCATCATAGTCGCGAATGCCGCTGTCTTTTCGTTTTACAGGCGGGATTAATCCTACACGTTCGTAATATCGGAGTGTTGCGGCTGTCAGGCCAAACTGCTTTGCCACCTGAGCAATATTCATGATCTTCACCTCTCTATCCTGTATGTTGTGAAGGTAACACTTAAAGTTAACTTTAAGTCAAGCTCAAAACAAGTGGTTAGCTGCTGAATCTGGGTTTATATATTCGGGACTTGCCTTAAAGCACACTTTAAACTCTATACTTCTCCATGCACTAAAAACAGTGTAGTTGGAGGGATTGCTGAATGGCAAATAAACACACTGCCGGAAGAGAACAATTAGGAGAATTTGCGCCAAAGTTTGCTGAACTTCATGATGATGTTCTATTCGGTGACATTTGGGCAAGAGAAGAAGAACTTTCATCCCGGGATCGCAGCATGATTACAGTTTCTGCATTAATTACTGACTGTTTCTCAGCTTATAAATCAGGTTCATTTTAAATGGTTTTTTTAAAAAACCCTTGCCTTAAAGCAGACTTTAAGGTTTATCGTTATGTTGAAGACACCATAAAACATAAATAAGTGCATGTTTTTATTTACAACACTTATGATGAAGAAAGGATAGGTTCGTATGTGTAATCAACATCAAACCCGTGTATTAAGCGTGTCACATGCAAAAGCCAAATTTGAACAAACGACGATTGAGCGAAGAGGATTACGGCCGCACGATGTCTTAATCGATATTAAATTCAGCGGCATTTGCCATTCAGACATTCATAGCGCTTTTGATGAATGGGGCGGTGGCATCTTCCCAATGGTGCCTGGACATGAAATAGCCGGTGTTGTAACAGCCGTTGGAACAAAAGTCACCAAGTTGGCTGTCGGGGACCGCGTTGGTGTCGGCTGTTTTGTTGACTCTTGCGGAGAATGCGAATACTGTCTCAACGCAGAGGAACAATTCTGCACGAAGGGTGTTGTTCAAACGTATAACTCAGTAGACTACGACGGAAACCCCACTTATGGCGGGTACAGCCAAAAAATCGTTGTCACTGACAGATTTGTTGTTCGCATACCAGATCGTTTGGAAATGGATGTTGCCAGTCCGCTGTTGTGTGCAGGTATCACAACGTATTCCCCGCTGAAACACTGGAATGTTGGCCCTGGTAAAAAGGTTGCGATTGTAGGCGTAGGTGGCCTTGGACATTTGGCAATTCAATTTGCACATGCGATGGGTGCAGAAGTAACCGTCCTGAGCCGTTCCATGAATAAGAAAGAGGAAGCTCTGGAACTCGGTGCAAATCATTACTTTGCAACAAGTGACCCAGCCACATTCACTGCATTGGCCGGGCGTTTTGACGTGATCTTAAATACGGTATCGGCAAATCTCGATGTAGATGCCTATTTATCAATGCTTCGTATAGACGGGACACTTGTAAGCGTTGGAGCTCCTGCCAAGCCGGACACATACAGTGTGTTTTCCCTAATCATGGGGCGCCGCAGCATTGCAGGTTCTCTAGTCGGCGGAATTCAAGAAACTCAAGAGATGCTGGATTTCGCAGCTGAGCATGGCATCGAACCTAAAATCGAAGTCATCGGAGCTGACCAAGTGGACGAGGCATACGAACGTATCCTCCGAAGCGATGTCCGTTATCGATTTGTGATTGATATTTCCACATTGTAATAGGTTAGTCCTTATATGGGCTGCCGCTTTTATTGAAACTCACGAAAAATGATCTCTTTAAGCAAATATTTTGAAGGCCGGTCAATCTTCCTGTTATTCTATGAATAGAGAGTTATTAGGAGGGTTTTTTATGAGCAAAAAAATTGCAGTTCTTGTTACAGACCAATTCGAAGACATCGAATATACAAGTCCGGTAAAAGCATACGAAGAAGCTGGCTACAGTGTTGTGGCTATCGATTTGGAAGCCGGCAAAGAAGTTACCGGTAAGCATGGCGAGAAAGTAAAGATTGACAAAGCCATCTCTGATGTGGATGCAAGTGACTTTGATGCACTTTTAATTCCTGGGGGATTCTCTCCGGATTTGCTTCGTGCAGATGACCGTCCGGGTGAATTCGCAAAAGCATTTGTCGAAAACAAAAAACCTGTTTTCGCAATTTGCCACGGCCCGCAAGTACTGATTGATACGGATCTTCTAAAAGGCAAAGATATCACAGGCTACCGCAGCATCCGCAAAGATTTAATCAATGCCGGTGCAAACTACAAAGATGCAGAAGTAGTCGTCAGCCACAACATTGTCACAAGCAGAACACCTGATGATTTGGAAGCATTTAACCGCGAATCTTTAAACTTGTTAAAATAACAAGAAGGCACAGACTGTTCGGGTCTGTGCCTTTTTTAAAATTAAGACTCCTTCGTTACATTCTGAAAGACAGCAGTCGCGTCCCACACATTCAAGCCAAATTGGCCTTCTGAAAATACGGAATCATGTGCATCAATCACAAGACGATCATCTAAATAGATTTTAAAGCGATCGCCCTCGGCCTCTGTTTTCAGATGATACTTTTTATTAACGTCTATCGGTGTTTTGTATTCAGCAATGACAGAAGCAGCACCGTTCTCAAATTTAAAGAATTTCACTAGGTCATGCTTCGCATCCACATTGGCAAGGTAACCGTTTTTGGCATCTTTGTCAGAGCGAAACATTAGTGCTCCTGCCCCTCTTCCGTTTCCATCCTTAATGGTGATATCAGATTCATAAGTGAAGTCTGACCCGGATGCTGAAGACAAGATAAAGGAATCGCCGTCCGACCTCCCTTGTTTCCCCTCAATTGTGTCTGCCCACGTGCCATTTACAGTCGTCCAGCCAGTCATATTGGACATAAAAGGTGTCGTTCCCCATACCTTTTTTAAAGGGTGTATCGTTAAAGATTTTACCTTTACACCGCCATTTGCAGCATATAATTCAAGCCCTTTGCTTGATCGGTCTGGGAGAATAATATCCGTTATGACCTGCTTTCCGTCATTCCCAAATACTTCAACCGAGGAGCGGTCAACAAAAATGCGCAACTTAACCTTCCCATTTACCGGCTTCAACGGGGCTGTTTCTTTTCCGGTGTTAAAGGCCGGATTAAAGGTGTCGTTGCCTGACTCGCTCCGGTCAACGAACAATTTGGCGTTCCTTCGGTCATAGCCGACCTTCGTAAATTGATTTTCACCTGTTCGGACCTTAAAACCAAATTCAGCAGCTGAACCAGGGCTTACTTTAAATTCTGCATTTATTTCATAGGCATCTCCAGATTGCCCCGCTAACACATTATGACTTGCAGGCGATATGGTCAGATTCTTCCACTTCTTAGAGGTTCCGCGAATGGTTTCCAGCTCTTTCACCGGTGTTTGGACCACTCTAACCCCTTCGGTAAACGCTTTCAATTTTAACTCTCTTGGAATGGACGTTGCACTTCTCCATGGGGATGTCGGAACATCATTCGCATATTGCCAATTGCTCATCCACCCTAACCATAGCCGGCGGCTGTCTGTGGATGGAATATCAGACCAGGATACAGCCGCATAAAAGTCTCTGCCGTAATCCGTCCAGAGAACTTTGTTTGGCGGGTTTTCATTTTTAAAATGAGTTCCATCAAAGTCCCCTACAAAATATTGCATGCCTGATCCTCCCGAGACCGCTCCGTTTCCGACACTGACCTGCATGACCCATTTCTTTTGATTCGGATTGCCGTCTACCGGAAGCTCAAATAAATCCGGGCATTCCCATACTCCCCCGTGGCTTCCTTGATCCTGTCCAAATTCACTTGCATACGTCCACTGCTTCAGATTTTTTGATGTATAAATGAGGATTCGGTCACCGGCCGCAAGCACCATCACCCACTTTTTTTCTTTCTCATACCAAAAGACTTTTGGATCGCGAAAATCTTTTTTACCCGGGTTTGGAATGACAGGGTTGCCAGCGTACTTCGTCCATGTTCTTCCTTTGTCGTTGCTATAGGCAATACTTTGCACTTGATGGCCTTCCCGATCCTGTGTATAAATGGCCACAAGCGGCTTCTCTTTGCCTGTTTGAAAACCGCTTGTGTTATTTTTATCTACAACTGCGCTTCCAGAAAAGATCGTGCCTTTTTCATCCGGATACAGCGCAACAGGAAGGTGTTCCCATGTAACCAAATCTTTGCTGACGGCATGCCCCCAATGCATGGGCCCCCACTGAAGCCCGTATGGATGGTATTGATAGAACAAGTGATATTCCCCAGCATAATATACCATTCCGTTTGGGTCATTCATCCAGTTTGCCTCCGGTGTGAAGTGATATTGAGGACGGTAATCCTCATCATAGTAGCTTGAATCGGCTGCATCTGCCGAAAATGCCATAGTCAACAGCAGGGTGAACATGATCATGACTTGAATCAGTCTCTTTTTCATTTGTTCCTTCGCTCCTCTCTTCATGTTTGAACACTTTCAAAAGAGACTGCTGCGCAAGCTGGTCCGTTTCTGGCAATTCTCCTCTGTTTCACTGTTATCCGAATGATTTATATATGAAAAGACTGCTGCAGTTTCTCTCTCTTTCCTTCACACACCTTATGCTAAGAATCCAGCCCAATACCCGAGAATCCCGATGACAAAGATGCCGCAAATAATGAGAAGTGGATTCACCCCTTTGCGAAGCATCCATGCCACCAATAACGTTAATCCGAGAGGCAGCGCCCCCGGCATAATGCTATCTAGCACGTTTTGTACCGTTTGAACATCTACTTTTCCGCTTTCATCCTTAATCCTGGATACAACGATTGGAATGTTGATGGTGGTCCATTTGGACACGAGAGCCCCCATAACAAATAACCCGAGAATCGAAGCGCCCTCTGTAAGCTTTTGAATGCGATTCCCCGCTAAATCCTGAAGAATCTCCATTCCTTTCACATAGCCATACTTTAATCCGTAATATTTTGTGCTTAATCTTATGGCATTCAGCAAGAAAAAGAATAGCAAAGGACCGGCAATGTTTCCTCCTAAAGCAAGGGAGGCTCCTAGCGCAGCTAAGACAGGACGAATCGTTCCCCAAAAAATTGGATCGCCTACGCCCGCTATTGGTCCCATCAAACCGATTTTCATTCCGCTTATCGCTTTTCCGTCAATTCCTTTATTGTTCGCCATTTCTTCTTCCATGGCTGCCGTCACGCCAAATATAGGCGCTGTCAGCCACGGATGTGTATTAAACCATTCCAAATGCCGCTGTAAGGCTTCGTTTCTTTTCGCTCCGGGACCGTACAATTTTTTGATCGCCGGTATCATGACATAACAATATCCCATTGCCTGCACACGTTCGAAGTTAAAGGAACCGAGTAAAAAATTTGAACGAATAAACATGCTGAAAATTTCTTTCTTCGTTAATCGTTTTTCTTTCTCCATTTTTTCTTCCCCCTCATCGTTTAGGCATCAAGATCATCATCATCGTCATCATAAACAGCAACACTGCCACTGTCTGATGCGGCCGCGACTGCTCCGTGAGCGCTTTGTTTTTGCATCACCTGCTGGTATAAAAGCGCCAGACAGAGACCAAGGGCTCCAAATCCCACTAAGTTAAAATCGGTAAACGCCGCTAATAAGAAACCAATATAGAAAAATGGCTTTAAATAAGGAATATTCATCATATTGATCACCATGGCATACCCGACAACCACAATAATGCCTCCGCCTATTTGCAGTCCTTTTGTAATGACATCAGGAATATTTCCCAGGAACGCCTGAACAGCGCTGACACTAATTAAAGCAACAATCAATGTAGGAATCATGACGCGCAAAGCTTGAAACACCATCGCGGTAATATGCATAATTTCAATTCCTTTTATATTTCCCGCTTTTGCATATTGATCAGCGCGGTGGATGAAAAAGACAGTGATCGTCCGAACAAAAATCGTCAGCGCCTGACCCGCAGCTGCTAAAGCAACAGCGACAGCAATCCCTTCGCCAATTCCTTGATCAGCGGTAATAACTAAAATGGTTGAGATGACAGAGGCGATCGCTGTATCAGGTGCCATGGCAAGCCCGACGTTCATCCAGCCGAGCGCCATCAGCTCCAGTGTGCCTCCAAGAATAATTCCCGTTTTTAAGTCCCCGAGCACCAAGCCAACCAACGTACAGGCCACTAGCGGCCGGTGTGTCTGCCCTTCATCCAATACACTTGCGATTCCGGTGATTGCTGCAATGATTAACAACAAAATAATTTGTAATGAAGACATATTCTCATCCCCTTGATTATTTTGTTACGTTCCGTAAAATCTGTACAAAATCCTCACTGGCATCTGAAGGCAGCTGCCTCAATTCCAGTTTCACGCCCTTGTCACTTAATGTTTCAAATGCCTTTATATCTTGTTCTGTGACACTGACTGATTTTGTGATTTGCCTGCGATGATTTTCAAAACGCATTCCCCCGACGTTTACGGTTTTGATCGGTACACCTGCTTCTATAAGAGATACAATATCGGACGGATTTTCAAACAAGAGCATTGCCGTTACCCCTTCGTAGCGCGGACTATGAAATGCTTTTGCCATTTTAGAAACCGAGACGGCACTCGCCTTTACATTTGAAGGCGCAACAGAAAGGATCAGCGTTTTTCTCATTTCGTCCTGAGCAATATCGTCGGAGACAACGATGATTCGGTCGGCTGCATGGACTTTTATCCACCTTGTCAGGATTTGGCCGTGAATAAAGCGGTCATCAATTCTTGCTAACACAATGTTCATCATAATTCATCCTCTCTTGTATCTTGATTGGCTGTTTTTACTTTTTCTAAATGTTCACTGCACACTTGAAAGCTTTGCTGACTCATTGCTTTTAAGTTGTTCAGCAAATCTTTGAGAGCCAGATGTTCTCTCAGGCTTAATACCTCCAGCAGAATCGGCAGGTTTACGCCGGCAGCCATATCCATTCTTTGATCCTCAGCAATAAAGGAAGCTGCCGCGTTATATGGCGTCCCTCCAAAAATATCGACTAAAAAAAGCACTTCATGTTCTTCCGGGATATCCTTGAGCGCCTGATGATATTTTTCTTGCAGCGTTTGTATTCCTTCCCCTTTGAAAAACGGCACTGCAATCAGGTTATTTTCTTCACCGAATATCATCCCTGAAGACTCTTTTAATGCTATGGGAAAATCTCCATGACCGCTGATAATAACTGAAATCATATCTATTGCTCCTTTCCTGTTTTGTACATCCATATATAATGCAAGGATCGTGCCAACACAGTTGTGTTAAGCGTTTTCATTGTTATTTCAGCCAATAGCAATTTGTTGTTGAAACACTTAAAACGAAAAAAATAAACCTGTATTAAAATGGTGTTCCATTTAATACAGGTTCATATGAAAAAACTGTTTTTAAAACAGCTGGCCATGCACTTCTTCAGCAAATATGGCGGCTATAAATAATTTTTCATCATCACTTATGCGAAGTCCGAGCTTTTCTTCATAAGGGGCTAATGTTCGCTCTGTCACGTACACCATTTCCTTCAGCTGATCATTGATCTCTTCTTCCTCTGAGAAAGCGATCGGATTCTGCTTAATTACCCTTTCAAAGGCGAAAGCCGTGTGCATAATGACTTTGATCAAAACCGCATTATTGAAAATGACCCCCAGCTCATCCTGAACGGTTTGCAGCCACTCCAATAACATGTCGATCACATGGTGGGGATTCAAGAAGACAAGGTATTTTTTCAGGCTATCCTCGCAAAGCTCCCTGACAATAATATTTGCTTCGTTCAATCCATTGCTCAAGGAGATGCTTCCTTTTGTAATCGCCTGTTGAATCAGCTTCTCTCCCTCCCCTTCAATTAACACTTCTAAAGATACATGCGGAGCATTGATTTTAGGGTCTTTCGTTCCGACTGTCGCAAGGATTTCATACTCTTTTTCGATTTCTTTTATGCTGTTGGCCAGCTTAATCGATGATACGGTCAATATGTGAATGGGGGTATCGGAGGCCTTGTTTACGATCGTGGTTAGAATGTCTTCCAGCTTTTTGGCCGTTCCGCTACCCGTCGTGCAGATGGATACCAATGCCTTCTTTTTGCCGGATGCCGCTGGCTGACGCTCCCACAACTCGATAAAATCCTTCGTGACCGATTGATAGATCGCATGCAAATTTAAATTCAAATAGTTGACCTTTCTGACAGCATCCAGCACCATTGAAGTCGTAACATTGCTGATCGTTTTAATAGAAATGCCTGTCTTTTCCTCCAGCCTGCTTTCCAGCATTGCAAGCGACCCCATATCTACCAGCATTAAAACACCTTCACCTTCATCAACCTGTTTCATTTTTTCTGCTACGCATTCAAGAATGTCCGAAGGTGAAACAGTAAGCGGCATGTCAACTGCTGCAATCGGCGTACTCCCTAGCAGTTCTGTCGCGACTTCAACCATTGAACTCGCCGTGCTGTTTCCATGAGCTGCCACGATAATACCGACTCTTTTGTTCTCCTTTAACGATTTGATGGAATGAATTAACATCGTTAAGTAGATGACTTCTATTTCAGGAATAGCCACTTTAAAATATTCCTGAATTTTATCTTTAAAAATCATCGCCACCCGATATTCTTTCACATGGGTATCACGAATTTCATCTGTCTCCTGTGTATTCAAAACATCAATTTGCTTTCCTCGCTTTAAAAATGCGTCAATATGCATACTCAAGAAATAAATAAACTTACGGTCAAATGTGCAATCCAGCTCATGTTCAGCTATTTCTTTTAACTGTTTTGTCATTTGAATCACATCGTCTTCAACGAATGTCAGCAGGTTGTCTTTTTGAAAAGCTTGATGATGAAAAAAACTTCTGACATGCAAATGGACATCAGTCAAGATGTACTGGTTAATATCCTTTTTGGATAAACCTTCTTTCATAAGCGTTTTCACTTTTTCCTCAATCAAATGATATAAGTTAAATGAGAGGTCTTCGTCAATTTTTGTTGTTTCATCTTCTACAATCGGAGAGATAATCGTTGTAATATTGACATATTCAGAAATGGCTTTGCTTCTTTGCATGTTTTTGCTGCTGGACATCCATTCTTGCTTGATTTCATCAGGCAGATCGCGAACAGTCAGTTCAATAACTTCATTTCTGTCAAGGTTATGCAAAAATCCGTGTGCGCAAACTAACTGAACATTTGATTTCAGCTGTCCGACATTCCCAAATTTCGCAGAGTGAATAAGCGCATTATAGACATCGATATGCACACTCAGATTCTTCTTAATTCGCTCTGCTTCTTTCCCTAATAAAAACGTCGTCAGATCCACTCTTTCATTAAGCGATCGTTCTTCAAGCGAAGGAATATGAATGGTCATTGGGATTCTTCGCAAAAACGTTTTCAATAGTGCAGAACTCGGATTTTCTGTAGTCGCACAAATAAACAATACGTTCGATGTTCGTTTATGTTCAGATTCTCCAAGCCTGTTATAAGAACCGCTGTCAATAAAATAAAACAGCATTTCTTGTCCCTCGGGAGGGAGACGGTGGATTTCATCCATAAAAAGAATGCCCCCATTGGCCTGTTCGACTAAACCCGCCTTATCCTCGGCAGCACCTGTAAATGAACCTTTTTTGTGTCCGAATAATTGAGAAAGCAATAATTGAGGGTTGTTGTAGTAGTCTGCACAGTTAAATGTAATAAATGGTGCGCCGGCCTTCAATATGTCAGAGTAAATGGCAAACTGGTAAATTCGGTTCGCAAAAAGGGATTTACCGGAACCAGTCGGCCCTAGGAGGAGCATATGCAGACCGTTCGGCGGATAAAAGACAGCTGCTTTTGCCTGGGAGATCGCTTTCTTCAAACTCCCTTTTGCCCCTATCATAAGCTCTAGGGGATTCGTGGAAATGTGTTGATGATTTTGCTTTGAATTTCCGGAAAACGCCTGAAGGTCTTTCACTTCCATCATCTCTGTATCCCATTTCTTGTTGAATAATTTTTCTGCTATCTCGACTGGGATGTATCTTACAGGAAATGTTTTAATTTTGATGACCTTTTTGGACCGGACGAGATTGTTCAATTCAAAGCTGACATTGGACCGCTCCATTTTCAGCTGCTCGGCAATCTCCTTTGCTGAATTCCCTTGTATTTTTAAAAGATGATCTAAGGTTGAATCATGAAAATTATGCTTGAGCTGATGGTATATTTTATCTATTCTTCTCACGTCTATCATCCTTTGTCCTTATTAGATAAGCCATTAACAAGAATATTTCGAAACTTTATAGTCCGCGTTGAGATTTACACGTTTAAAAAGGTCTCTATAGCAGATTGACAAAGCTGGCTTTTATGCGTATATGTTTACATGTTGAATCATTTGCACCTCATATTAGTATGATAGATGCTCAGTTCTGGAGGGCCAGTCCCCTTCAAAAGTAATAATCAGTAAACAGTTTATCATTCTCGGGGAATGTAATGATGTCAAAATAATCAATGACAAAAAATGAATCTTATAGATCATGACAAATTACCCAAATATAACCCCTTAAGTTCGTTCACAACTAAAAAGACGGACACTCTATGTGACCGCCACAGTATTACAATTTGCAAAACTTCGTCATTTTTGCAATCCACATTGGAGGTTAAGGAATCTGTAAGCTTAAAAACTTTATCTCCGATCCTATCGATTTGATCCCCCTGCCGGCCTCAATCATAGTGGGTATGCAATTATACAAATCGTTACCGATTAAAACTAGCCTGTCAGATTGTCCAAATGACTTTCCTGTTTTACTCTGCTATTCAGGTAGAATCACGAGTGAAAAATAGAGCCACAAGACATGTAACAGCACTTAAAATAGTTTTAAAATTTAAAAATAAAAGTATCTATTCTTTTAAATGTTATAATATCCGATAAAACTTTACTCATCTTTTTATTACTGGAGGAAAATAAAATTGATAGGCAATTCTAGCAAAGACAATTTTGGCCAGCAACAGAAATTGTCTAGAGGCCTTAAAAACAGGCATATACAATTAATGGCGATTGGAGGTGCAATCGGTACAGGTTTATTTTTAGGTTCAGGTAAATCCATCCATTTTGCAGGACCATCCATTTTATTTGCTTACTTGATCACCGGCGTATTTTGCTTTTTCATTATGCGTTCGCTCGGAGAACTGCTCTTATCAAATGCGGGATACCACTCTTTTGTTGATTTTGTAAGGGACTATTTAGGAAACATGGCAGCATTTATCACTGGGTGGACCTACTGGTTCTGTTGGATTTCCCTCGCGATGGCTGATTTAACGGCGGTCGGCATTTATACGCAATATTGGCTTCCCGATGTGCCTCAATGGCTGCCGGGTCTTCTTGCGCTTATTATCCTGCTGATCATGAACCTTGCCACCGTTAAACTTTTCGGAGAATTAGAATTTTGGTTTGCATTGATCAAAGTCATTGCCATACTGGCTCTGATCGTAACTGGTATTCTCCTGATTGCGAAAGGTTTTTCCGCAGCTTCCGGCCCTGCCAGCCTCAACAACCTTTGGAGCCACGGCGGCATGTTCCCAAATGGATGGCATGGGTTTATCCTATCTTTCCAAATGGTCGTCTTCGCTTTCGTGGGTATTGAACTTGTTGGACTGACAGCAGGTGAAACAGAAAATCCCCAAAAAGTGATCCCTAAAGCCATCAATCAAATTCCTGTCCGGATTTTACTTTTTTATGTTGGCGCACTTTTCGTGATTATGTGTATCTATCCTTGGAATGTGTTGAATCCAAACGAAAGCCCATTTGTTCAGGTCTTCTCTGCAGTAGGCATCGTTGTGGCTGCCAGTTTGATCAATTTTGTTGTATTAACATCAGCCGCATCAGCTGCAAATAGCGCTTTATTCAGCACAAGCCGAATGGTCTATTCACTTGCAAAGGATCATCACGCACCTGGACTATTAAAGAAATTAACTTCTTCTAACGTGCCAAGCAATGCGCTGTTCTTTTCATCCATCGCCATTCTGATTGGCGTTAGTCTGAATTATTTAATGCCCGAGCAAGTCTTCACGCTGATTACAAGTGTTTCAACAATATGCTTCATTTTTATTTGGGGCATCACGGTGATTTGCCATTTGAAATATCGAAAAACAAGGCAGCATGAAGCGAAAGCAAACAAATTTAAAATGCCTTTTTACCCATTATCCAACTATTTAACACTTGCATTTCTCGCGTTCATTCTTGTCATATTGGCACTGGCGAATGATACACGTATTGCTTTGTTTGTCACCCCGGTCTGGTTTGTTTTATTGATTATTTTGTATAAGGTGCAAACCCGCAGAGGACATAAGGTGAAATAAAAAAAAGACAAGGGATACTCACTCCCTTGTCTTTTTATATGTGTCAAACACTAAATTAAACTTTGGTTTCAAATTTCATTCACTTCATTTAAGTGTTAACTCAAACCAGTTTTGATGCCGAAACCTACTAATATTATTCCGGTAATTTTTTGAAACACTTTCTGGAACTTCGAGTTTTTCATCCATTTTTTTGCGTAATCAATAATATAAACAAGAAACAGGAACCACAACACCGCTAATAAGGTTAGGATTGAAGCTAAAATGATGAGCTGCTGGTTTATATTTCCGTTCAAATTGATAAATTGGGGCATGATTGTAACATACACCAAAACAGTTTTAGGATTGAGAATGTTACTGAGTGATCCCTGCATAAAGGAAGTTTTATAATAACGTTTCGGAGAACTTGCCATATTTTTTGCTTGGGATTGCATGTCATCTAACGAAAACATACTTTTAGCAAAAAAACTTTTTACACCTAAATAAATTAAGTATGCCGCTCCCAAATATTTGATCGTTGTGAAAAGAATCACTGACTTTGCGATTACCACTGATAATCCTAAAATGGCAATCACCGTCCAAAAGGAAAGTCCTGTCGCCAATCCGAGAATGTTATAACGGCCGGCTTTCGGACCATACCTAAGCGTATTTTTCATCACAAGCATCGTATCTGCCCCCGGTATGATAACCATCATGGCAGCGATCGGTATGTATGCGAGTAAGCTGTGCATTGTTCTCTCCCCCTTTAAAAATCCCCTCAATCATATAGTGACTACAAAAGTAACTACTTATAAAAGTGTATCAATGCGTTTGGAATAAATCAATATGATTTGTTAAAATAGCGATTACTAAGGCAGCGATTGCTCTTTATATTGGAGGATATATGAAAGAAAATATGTTAGACATTTTAAAAAACCTCAATTTTACAGAATATGAATCGAAAGCGTATTTAGCATTATTGCAAGAATCACCTTTAACAGGCTATGCCGTTGCCAAAAAATCCGGAGTGCCCCGTTCTAAAATTTATGAAGTATTGGAAAGTCTTGTCATAAGGGGAGATGTTTTTGTCAGTCATGGAAATACGCCTCAGTATGTTCCAGTCCCCGCAAAAGAACTGATTAAAAACCGCCGGCTCAAAGCGGAAGAGCATTTTGATCAGGCTGAGAAATATTTTGAAAAGTTCGAGCAGACCGCAAATGACCGGGAAAACATCTGGAATATCACCGGCCGCAGTGAAATTCTTGAAAAGGTGAAGGCTTGTATCTTATCTGCCAAAAAAAGAATCCTCTTAGAAATATGGAAAGAGGATTTTAAGGAGATAGAAGCAGAGCTCAAACAGGCGGCAGAACAAGGCGTTATTGTCACCATTATTGCGTACGGAGACATCGTATCTGATTTTGCCAATGTTTACCTTCATGATATGAGCAGTGAAATTACAGAAGAGTATGACGGACGGTGGCTTGTCTATAGCGGAGATGATTCAGAAGTAGTAGCGGGCATTGTCTCACTTGGCAACGACAGCCGTGCTGCATGGACGATGCATGTAGGGTTAGTCATGCCTATTACTGAAGTGATCATTCATGATCTGTACCTCATGGAAATTCTGAAAAAGCATAGAGAGCTTTTAGAAGAGAGCTTCGGGAAAAATCTCATCCAGTTGCGCCGTAAATTTTCTATTCACTCAGATTTCAAAAAACATTATTTGGAATAATGTTTGTCATCTCTTACCCCAAAAACAAGGCTTGTACAAAACAAGCCTTGTTTTTTTATGCATAAACCCCCCATGCTGATTTACTTCTCTCTTTTAAAAAATGTGATTCTGCGCAAACTATTTTTCAGCCTGCCGCGTCTATCCTAGGTAACAGCCTACGATATACGTATATTCAAAAAGGAGCCCTTTATTGCAATGAAGAAAAAACAAACAACAAAAGCGTTGCTTGTCACATGCATAACTGACCATAAGCAAGATTTCTACAGGTTGGCTTTCAGTTATGTGAAAAATCAAGATGACGCATTAGATATTGTTCAGGAATCTATAAAAAAAGCGCTGAGCTCAGTTGAAACGGTCAGGAACCCTGAGACGATAAAAAGCTGGTTTTATAAAATTTTAGTACGGACAGCCATTGACTTTTTGCGCAAACAAAAAAAGATAAGAGTGATGGACGACGAAACGATAGAATTTTTAAGCAAAGGAAAGGAAGACCATTACAAGGATACTGATCTCCATGAAGCGCTTGACGAATTGCCGTACCGCTATAAAACCATTATTATTTTACGTTTTTTTGAAGACCTCAAATTAGAAGAAATTGCGGAAATTACAGGAGAAAACACGAATACCGTCAAAACGCGCCTATACAGAGCATTGAAGCTGATGCGCATTCAGTTGACGAAGGAGGATCTTTCTTAATGGATAAGAGATTACAGCAATTAAGAGAAGAATATAAAAATGTTCAGATTCCTAAAGAATTGGATATCATTGTTGAAAAAGCCCTTCAGCAAGAACCAAAAAAGAAAAGAATCGTTATGTGGCCGACATCAGCAGCAATCGCTGCAGCTATTTTATTCACTGCGCTTGTTAATATCAACCCGGACGCCGCTCAGGCTATGTCAAAGATCCCTGTCATCGGCAAAATCGTCAAAGCGATCACCTTTATTGAAATCAAAGAGGAAAAAGACCAATCAAGCATTGATGTCAAAACACCTGCTTTGTCCGGGCTTTCTAATAAAGAGCTTGAAAACAGCATTAACGAGAAATACTTGAAAGAAAGCCAGCAGCTGTATAAAGAGTTTATACAGTCCACATCCAAAAACAAAAAAGGGCATCTCAGCATCTACAGTGATTACGAGACGGTCACAGACACGCCAGATTTACTCTCTATCCGGCGCAATATTGAAACAACACAAGCATCTTCCTACACACAAAGCCGTTATATTACAATTGACAAAAAGAATGATATTTTACTTACATTAAAAAGCTTATTCAAAGATGAGCGCTATATCAAAGTCATCAGTCAAAACATCAAAGAACAAATGAAACAGCAAATGAAGGAAGATCCAAATAAAATATATTGGCTCACTGACGAAGATGCAGAACCGTTCAAAACGATTCTTCCTGATCAGACGTTTTACATTACTGAAGACCATAAACTTGTGATCTCATTTGACGAATATGAAGTCGCCCCCGGCTATATGGGCGTTACAGAGTTTACAATTCCAACCGGCGTCATTTCAAACTTGCTCGTGGGAGAACGTTATATTCGATAAAATAAAAACATCCATCTAAGATTATGGATGTTTTCTCTCTTCTCTATTCGAGGTCGTAACCCCGCTATCAAAAACAACGAGAATATTTGCATACTATTGGAGGAATACCCATGTATCACAAGACACAGCATCATCGATACATTCCTGGACTTGATGGCCTTCGGGCTTTCGCCGTCCTGTCAGTTATCACTTATCACCTAAATTTCAATTGGGCTAACGGTGGTTTTATCGGGGTTGATATCTTTTTTGTTTTATCCGGATATTTGATTACATCTATTCTATTACCGGCATATGGAAATGATATCAATCTTGATTTTCGGGATTTTTGGGTGCGCCGCATTCGGCGGCTTCTCCCGGCAGCGTACCTTATGATCTTTTCCACTGTTGTGTGGGTCGTATTGTTTGATCGAGAACTATTGCACACTGTACGTGGAGATGCGATCTCTTCTCTCTTTTATATGAGCAATTGGTGGTTTATTTTTCACAAGCTATCATATTTTGATAGTTTCGGTTCCCCATCACCTCTAAAAAACCTTTGGTCGCTGGCGATTGAAGAACAATTTTATATCATATGGCCGATGTTTTTAGTTGTTGGAATGTACATAATGAAAAGCCGCGCCAGATTGGCTGCGGTGATATCATTGCTTGTGCTTTGTTCAGCCGTGATGATGAGCGTACTGTATGAACCTGGCGGAGATCCGAGCCGCGTTTACTATGGCACAGACACTCGTTCGTTTGAACTTCTCATCGGATGTGCCTTGGCTTTGGTATGGCCGATGAAAAGGCTGTCTTCCAACAGGCTGCCAAGCAAACTGAAGCACACTTTGCACGCCACTGAATTTTTGGCATTTTGTATTTTAGTGTTGTGTGTCTATTTCACAGATGAATACGAGCCTTTTCTTTACAGAGGCGGAATGCTATTCATTAGCGTGACTGCCGCAATCCTTATTGCATGTGTTTGCCATCCGAGCAGCTTTTTAGGCAATCTGCTTTCATGGAGGCCGCTTCGGTGGCTTGGAACGAGGTCTTACGGAATTTATCTTTGGCACTACCCTGTTATTGTGTTAAGCACGCCAGTTCAAGAAATCGGAAACCCTGTTTTTTGGCATATCGTGCTAAAGGTCATTGTGACATGTATACTTGCCGAGCTCTCCTACCATTTTATTGAGAAGCCGATACGGACACAGGGATTTAGGTCATTTTCCCGCCGTGTTTTTATACATAGAATCAAGGAATGGAAAACGACATCTGTCATCAGCAAAATGTCAATTGGTTTCATTATTTTCGCTATACTTATTTTTGCAGGCGGGCTGTCAGGGCTAGCCGGCGAGCAAAAGCACCCTACCAAATGGACCTATAGCTCACAAGAAACAAATGCTGACACCAGCCAGGCTTCTGGGGATAAAAAGAACGCTGCAGCAGATAAAAAACACAATCCTGAACAAAAGACAACAGATTCCAATCAGGGTCAAAAGGAAAACAAAGATAGTGGGCAAGAGACTCATAAAAAGAAAGACACGCAATCCCAACAGTTGAAAAAACCAGCAGACACTGCGAAAGAAGTTTTAGCTATAGGAGATTCCGTCATGCTTGATATTTCTTCACACCTGCGTCAGTCATTTTCAAATGTGACGATTGATGGAAAGGTAGGGAGACAAATGTCTCAAGCTTTGGAACTCGCAAGGGAATACAAGTCTTTTAATCAGCCGAACAAGGCTGTCATCATTGAGCTTGGAACCAATGGCTATTTTACAAACAGCCAAATCGAACAACTGCTTCAATCTTTCTCAAAAGCTCATATTTATCTTGTCAATACACGGGTTCCCCGCCAATGGGAAAGCAAGGTAAATGAATCTTTGCAGCAACAGGCCCACGCACATCAAAATGTTACGTTAGTTGACTGGCATACAGAAGCTCTTCAGCATCCGGAATATTTTACCCCTGATGGTGTTCACTTGGTTCCTAAAGGGGCAAAAACTTTGACTGCTCTTATTGTTCAGGCGATGAAATCGTAAAAAAGAGATCCTATACAGATCACTTTTTTACTTTAGTTTCTGATCGTTGATTATGTCTTCTTTCAGCAAGGCAGCCCTTATGTTTACATGCCGTTTACGTAAGGGTAAGCCAAAATTGAATGGAGGGATGATAATGAAAGGAAATGAAGAACATGACATCCAAAAAGAGTTGAAACGATATGAGCTTTTTTTCAAAAAACGATATAAGGTTCTTTATACAGTAAACGATTTTATCATCGGTGCTATGTTTCTCGTTGGAAGTTTTTTCTTTTTTTATGACCGGTTAATGTCGGCAGGGATATGGCTGTTTGCGATCGGAAGTTTGCTGCTGTTAATCAGGCCGACCATTCGGCTGATTCATGACTTTCATTACCGTAAGCATGTGGAACAGCAATTCAAGCATCAATCTTCAACAGATGACTGATCTTAAGGAATAAGAAAGAACAAAATGCCAAAAGCCTGAGTCGAAAATCAAAAACAAGACTTTCAGACTATTTATTTTTAAAAACAAGGTAAAAAGAACTAAACTTTTGCCTCTGCATGCCGATATGAATAATAAGGCCGGCGCGATACTCCCTATAACATCCTTTTCAGTAGATTTCATTATCGTGCCGGTTTTCTCATATGCAAAGCAATCCCGCCAATCAGATTGGCGGGATTTTATATTTTACATTCCTGTCCAAACGTCTTTCACATAACGTCTTTGATCTTGCAGCTTTTGCAGCCATACAGCTGATTCTTCCTGACTTGCTGCTTTTTCAGCTTCATATGCCAATCGCAAAGTTCTCTCTACATCAGGAGCCATTTGCGATCCATCACCGCATACGTAAATATGAGCCCCTTTTTCAATGAGTGTCATCAATTTCTGCGTATCTTGCTTGAGCAAGTGCTGGACATATCCTTTTGGTTCGTTTTCGACGCGCGAGTAGCATCGGCGGATTGTGACCAAACCGTCCTGTTCCGCTTGATCCAGCTCTTCTCTGTAAAGGTCGTCATGGTCCGGGCGGCGGCAGCCGAAGTATAAAAGTGCTTCACCAAGGGTGCTTCCTTCCTTCTTCAAAACCGATCTTGCCTGAATAAAGCCTCTGAATGGCGCAATTCCTGTGCCCGGCCCGACCATAATCATAGGCGTTTCAGGATCATTCGGCATCTGAAATCCGGACTGCGGCGTACGAATGAAGCAAGCTGCTGCATCACCTGTATTCAATTCTGCTAAATAATTAGAGGCGACACCCCGGTATTCACCTCGGCCGCTCCATGCTGAGGCTTTCACAACTCCTACCGTCATGCTCACGATATTTGCATGAACTTTCGGTGAGCTTGAAATGGAATAGTATCTCGGTTTTAGTGATGGCAAAAGTGCTAAAAACCGTTCAAACGGCATTTCGCAAGCAGGATAATCCTCTAAAAAATCAAGCATGGTAAGACGTTTTGCAAGTACCTGCTCTTTGTAAATGCCATCATCTGAAACGAGCTGTTCCAGCTCTTTTTGATGCGGCGGACAAACTGTATAAGAGGCCAGCTCCCGAAGCTGAAGCCTTGATGCCGGTTCCTGCAGCTCTACATAGGACGACAATAAATCCACTACTTTGATTGGCCGATCCATCGGCAGATGAGCCATATGAGCGCTTCCGCTTACTTTTATCACATGATTGGACTGCAAACCGAATCGGCTGAGAACCCGCTGAACAAGCTCCCTGCTGTTCTTTGGCAGGATTCCGATATGATCGCCTTCTTTATATGTTTTACCAGCCGGAATTTCCAATTCAATATGGCGGGTTGAACGCGTGCTGGCAGCTGTCTGGAGTTCTCGATTCTCTAACACAATCCCTTCAAACGCGCCATATGCTTTAGCAACCGGCGTTTCCGTCGCTTCACTGAGAAAAGTAATCGATAATGAAGGCCTGTCTTCTTTCTGGGCTATTTCGTTAATATCAAATGCGTCCATCGTTTCCTTCCAGAAGCGGTTTTCCCAAGACTCGCGGTGGCTTTCAAAATCATCGGCGGCGTCACCTTCCCCAATCGCTGTTAAACGCGATGCCCCCTTTGCTTTCATCATGTCATCAATCAGGCGGGGAATCCGCTGATACGTGCTGGCCCAGCTCCGGTTTCCGCAGCCGAATACCGCATAGGAAACACCTTTCAATTGGCCTTCCTCAAGCTCTTTCAGCCACTCTACAAATCCGGCAGCATTATCAGGCGGCGCCCCATTATAAGAAGCCGTTACAATGACGACTGCCCCTTCTTCAGGGAGCTTGCCGATATAATCATCAAGCGGAGCCGTTTCAGCTGTAAAGCCCATCTGGCGGCCTTGAGCAGCCAGTTCACCGGCTATTCCCTCAGCTGTCCCAAGATTTGAACCAAAAAGAACAAGTAAAGGTGTGCCGTGTTTAGGTTTGGTTTCTTTTGGCTTTGTTTCTGCTTTGATGTCTGCCTGTTCTTTTCTCTGTACATTGATTGCCGCTGTTTTTCGCGGTTTCACAGTAATTTTAAAATCATCCGGCTTGATCGTTAATGCTTCTTTGATTTTTAGTTCGTAGCCAGTATGGTTTATCAATTCAAAATGCTTTAATACAAGACCGAGAACCATTGTCGCTTCTTGAAGAGCAAACTGCATGCCAATACAAGCGCGCTGTCCGTTTCCAAACGGCTTATACGCATGGTGAGGGATACTTGAAGGATCCTCAAACCGTTCCGGACGGAAATCTTCCGCATCCGGTCCCCAAGCGTTTTGATCCCGGTGCAGTTTTGGAATTAAAACAGTGACTGGCTGCCCTTTGCTGATCGGATATTCCCCGCCTAGAACAGTATCCTCCTTCGCATATAGAGAAAAAGCCGGAGCTGTTGGATACAGTCTGAGGGTTTCATTTAAAACCATCCGAATGTATTTGAGCTGCTGGATTTGTTTATATTCAGGCGTGTCATCCGTTAACACGCGATCCGCTTCCTCCTGAGCTTTTTTCAGTTTTTCCGGATGTGTAAGCAGACAATAAATCGCAAAGGATAGCAACCCGCTTGTTGTCTCATGTCCAGCAATTAAAAATGTGATGATTTGGTATCGAATGTTTTCGTCATCCAGCGTTTCACCCGTTACTGGATCTTTGGCATAAAGCATGAGAGACAAGAGATCCTTAATGTTTTCATCCGGATTCGCCTTTCGCTCCGCTATCATTCTATCAACCAGGGAGTTCATGACTTCTATATCCTTTTGGAACTGCAGCTTCGTTTTCACCATCATTTTATCTTGCAGGCCCAGTCTTTTCGATTGATTCATCGCCTCTTTTAAGGCACGGAGCATACTGGTGATAAACGGATGCTGTGAATCACGGTAAAAGCTGTTGAATCGATAGTTAAACCCGCATAACCCAATCGTATCAAGCGTCAGACGTGTCATATCGTCCGCTACATCAATTTCTTCATTAGGGTTTAACCGGCTCCACTTTTGAATCAGCTGGGTTGCGATATCCAGCATCATAGAATGATAGCCTTTCATCGCTTTTTGACTAAAACTCGGCAGCAAAATGCGGTGGGCTTTTTGCCAGTTCGGTTCGTGCGTCCAGCTTGTAAATAAGCCATCTCCCCCGAACTCACGCACCTTTTGCAAGCCTTTGCCAAGGTTCTTGTCAAAGCGTTTTTCATCACACACTTCAGCCACAAGATTGTGGCCGGACACAAAAACACTGGATACTCCCGGAAAATCAAAACGGAAAATCGGTCCCAATTCATCAGCTATCCGCCATAAGGATTGAGAAAGCTGTTCTTTTTCCAGATGCGGAAGATTTTTTAAAGGTCCGTATGTTTTGGGCTGAGGTATTGCGCTTGCCTGTTTCATTAACATCTCCCTTTCCTATTTTTGTGATGAATGAAGCTTAATGGCGTCCCAGCAGCATTGTTCCAATTCAGTAATTAAATCAGTGTCCATCTCTATATCACCTGTTTGAACGAGCTGATATATCTTGAGAAACGCCCCTAATACAATCGCAATTAACACATTAGAGGGCAGGCTGCGAATCACGCCTTCCGCTTTTCCCTTATTAAAATAGTCATCAAGCATTTGAGTCAGATTTTCTATCATTTTTTTGCTTGTATGATTTAAGTAATGAGCGTCTTTTTTGGTTTCAAGAAAAAAAAGCGCATAGTCGCTCTCTTTCGTAAACTGAACGAGACAGCAAAATACGTGGTGAAAGCCTTCTCTGACAGGCAATTCTGAAACGTCTTGCTTCAGTTTTTCCGTAAATCGCTGGATGCTTTCTTGAAACAGTACGTTAACGAGTGTTTCTTTGCTGTCAAAATAACGATAGATCGTTCCTGTCCCTACATGAGCACGTTCAGCTATCATAGGAATAGTGGTAGCGTCAAAACCCCTTTCCGTAAAAAGTGAGACTGACGCTTTCATAATCATGTCGTATTTACTGCTGGATGCGGATATCATGTAATCTGACAACCTCCGATTCGTTTACGGAATGAATATTCATTCCTTTTGTTCACAAAGAATGTCTGCCCTGTCTGATATCACCTCTTTGTTCTTTCTTCTGTTATAAGTTTATATGAAAAAAACTTTTTTTAATATAAAGTATATGCAAAAAATAAAAAATTAAGAAAATATACCCAAATCCTAATACGAGGATCTTGGATATATTTCCCGAGAAATTTTTTATTTAACAGCCACAATACATAGACAGGAAGCACGCCTGATAACAGAAAGATCCCTGAAATGCTGGTCTTTCAGCAGTTGAATATACGTTTTCTCTTTTTCACCGGTATTTGTGTCAATACTGATATAAAACCGGCCGTCAATTTGAAGCACCCTGTAAATTTCTCTTAATGCAAGCCTAATATCGGTGCAGCTTTGAACCGTATGTAAAGAAAAGACTTTATTAAAGGTACGGTCATCAAAGGGAATGTCCTCTGGATAGCCATGAAAAACCTCCCCGTTCCCCATGTTCTTTCGATTCGCACGTGATATCTGTCTTACCTTTCGTTTTGAAGGATCAATGCTTTTTAGGCTACCCTTTTTTAGTTTCTTGGTTATGCTTTTAAAGACAGTGCCGTTTCCAATTCCAATTTCTAAAATTCTGTCATTTTCTTGTATATCTATAGAGTCAATCATCATATGCTCAATTGTTTTGGTTAGCTTATATTTCCGAGAAAATAATTTCCAAAAATCCGATCGTTTATAGAGTCTATTTTCTAGCATTTTAAACACCTGCTTTTGGTTTCCTATGTTTATTTATTATCTTAAAAAAATAAACATCATCTTCATTTCTAAAAGTGAAGGAAGGTACCAACTAGACGGCAATGTATTGAAAAATGTTTCAATAGAACTAAACTTTTTCATTTTTTTCCGAAAAAAAAGCAGAAAACATAATGTTTTCTGCCCTCTTTCTAATGCCAATGATAAGGGAATACATACAGCCTTTGCTGCTGCATTGCCATCAGCCTCTGCTGTCGGAATGGATTTCCATAACCATGTTTGAAGGAATGCGGCATGGACGCATAACCATGGCCAATCGACGGCAGTCTTTTTTGATAATCGTTCATCATGCCATCACCTGCCTCACAATAACGTTGATTTACTATATGCAGGCGCGCATTTTCTTGACAGCTATTTCGCTAAACTTGGTCCTTCTCCATTGTATAATGCATCAATAGTTCCATTCTAAGCATATGCCATTCCCCCTTCAGTTTTTTTCGTTGCTTTTAGCGCCAGTTTGTTAAATAAAGATGCTTTAACTGAGACTCTTTCATTTCATCATAAATTTGTTCAATCTGCTGTTCTCGTTCGAATTCTTCCAGGCTTTTAAACCGTTTTTTAATCGTTAACGTTAAAAAGAATAGGTTAATCGTCATATCGCTCACCCCCTTTCAAAGTCCGCATCAAGCGAAATAACCCGCGGCACAACCCTTCTGCCGCGGGCAAATAAAAACCGCAGACAAAAGAAGACACCAATGCCTCTACTGCCTGCGGGGAGTTGCGTATGTCCGACTATTCCGAATTTAATGCGTGCGATAAGCATCGGTTAAGGAAGGACACGAACTCTTCCACAGGCTGAATAAACCATGAACTTTTACATGTGTATCACGTACAGGTTGACGTCGTTGTCTCATTGTCATTTTGGTTCAGCCTCCTTTGCTTTTTTCTTACTTTGTAAGTATATCCACCAAATTCCATTTTGTAAACATCTTTTTCTAAAAATGGACGGAAATTGTGCAAATCATCGAATGGATTTGCCCGTTGGTCATGACACCTGCTTCATTTCTTTTCTGGAGCGGTCTTTCTTATGATATGCAATAAAATAAATGAGACCGACAAATACAGCTCCGCCGATGACATTACCGATAAAAGCCGGAATGATGTTTCCGATGAACTGCCCCCACGTGAATGAGCCTGCAAAAATGGCAGCAGGAATCACAAACATGTTGGCGACAACGTGCTGAAATCCGATAGCCACAAAAGCCATGATTGGGAACCAGATGCCAAGGATTTTTCCTGCTGCGTCTTGGGCGCCGAAAGAAAGCCACACTGCAAGACATACAAGCCAGTTACAGCCGATGGCGGAAATGAGAACCTTGCCAAAGCTCATATCAAGCTTTCCTTGGGCAACGGCAATCGTTTTTTCTAAATAAGGACCTGTTTCAGTCAATCCAACCAAATGCCCGAAAAAGTAAGCAACAAACAATGCGCCGATTAAGTTCATAATTGTGACGATTCCCCAGTTAATCGCTAACTCTTTTACTGATATTTTTCTCGAAAATAACGCCATCGCAACTGACATCATATTGCCTGTGATCAGTTCAGCGCCAGCGAGAACGACAAGGATCAGGCCGACTGGAAATACTGCTGCACCAATCAAACTGGACAGGCTCCCCCATTCTTTCGGAAGATCGCCAATTACCCTGATATCAAGCAAATACCCAAGCGCGATAAATGCACCGCCTAAAAACCCCAGCACAAGCAGTGACGGCAGCGGGAGCTTTATTTTTTTCATCCCTGCTTCAATTGCTGCTTCCGCTATTTCATCCGGTTTTCGAAAAGCCATAATAAAACGCCTCCATTACTTCTTCTTTTCTCACAGTTATGCAAGAAAGGCAATAAAAAAGGCAGCACTCAAATAACCTGTGTCAAACCAGGCGTTTGAATGCTGCCTAACTTGTATGCATACCCATACAACAATATCAAGCAGTATATAAGATATTGAAAGAGAATATATACAGTTCGTGCATACATTCCATTGCTTTAGCCTTCTATAACTGTAGCAACATCATATCAAATGTGACAAATTTGTGTCAATGACAAATATACTAGCTTTGCAGAGCTTCTTTTTGCTCATCTATTTTTCGGTCAAAAACAAATACAGATACAGCGATGTTTTCCTCAATTTTAATATCAGAAAACAAATGGACTAGCTTAGCTCCCATAAGTTCCTCCATTCCTTCCGGTGTTTGTTTGGAATAAAGGTCTTGAATTAGGCTTGTCCGGGCCGCATGTACCATCTCTCTTCCTTCAGGCGTGCGGGCAATAAACTGCTCGCTTGCACTCAGATTTCCGTATAGTGTTGAAACTGCCATGTTTTCTACAAATACAGTATGAATTCTCTCAGGCCCTTTTCCGAACAATTCTTTGCGAAGTTTTCGAATAATATCATTGAATTCATGAATTTTTTTAGACATGCTGATTACCCCTTCCGATATTGCCTTATAAAGGCTTTTCCCGGTTCCCCTCAGGACATTTCACTTGGTTAAAATTTTCCTGCCATATTGTATTATAATAAATATCACATTATAATAAAAGCAGTGTTGATGGATTTGTAATAGGATCTTGTTATGAGTCTATCGTTTTATAAAAATCAAGGATTGGTCTGTTAGTAAGACTTGCTAGTGAACTATTCCGCCATGTGTGTTTACACCTTCTTAGAATTAAGGGCAGGTGTATCTATACATGGCTTTTTTTGACTTCTTGAAAGAAAGATGGAGGGGAATATGAATATGATGGACGTTAAGTCGATCAGTGTCCGTGTAGACGGAACAGAAATTCAAGCACGAGCAGGGGCCACAATTTTAGATATTTTAAATGAAAACGGAATTGAGTACCCGCAGATTTGCCACGTACCAGAGGTTGACCCGATTCAAACTTGTGATACTTGCATAGTAGAGGCAAACGGCAAGCTGGTTCGTTCATGCGCGACGGTTGCAGAAAACGGGATGTCTATTGATCTTTCAGGAAATCGAGTGAAAGAAGCGCAAACCGAAGCGATGGACCGCCTTCTTGAAAATCATTTGCTGTATTGTACAGTTTGCGATAACAACAATGGAAACTGTACGCTGCATAATACAGCGGAAATGATGGGGATCGAGCATCAAAAATACCCATACACGCCAAAAGAAGATCCTTCTTGCGCGGTTGATATGTCTCATCCTTTTTACCGCTATGATCCAAACCAATGTATTGCCTGCGGCCAGTGTGTTGAGGTCTGTCAAAACCTTCAGGTAAATGAAACACTCTCAATCGACTGGGAACGCGAACGCCCTCGCGTCATTTGGGATGAGGGAGTTCCGATCAATGAATCTTCCTGTGTCAGCTGCGGTCAGTGTGTAACAGTATGTCCATGTAATGCACTGATGGAAAAATCAATGCTCGGGCAGGCTGGTTTTATGACAGGCATTAAAGAGGACGTCATGGAACCGATGATTGATCTCGTGAAAAATGTTGAACCGGGGTATGGCAGCATTTTTGCCATTTCTGAAGTCGAAGCGGCAATGCGTGAAACGAGAACGAAAAAAACGAAAACTGTATGTACGTTCTGCGGTGTCGGATGTTCATTTGAAGTATGGACAAAAGGACGGGATATTTTAAAGATCCAGCCTGTTTCTGATGCTCCGGTTAACGCAATTTCCACATGTGTCAAAGGGAAATTCGGCTGGGATTTTGTCAATTCAAAAGAGCGGATCACAAAGCCTTTAATCCGTAAAAACGGAGCCTTTGTGGAATCTTCTTGGGAAGAAGCCCTCGATCTTGTCGCAAGCAGATTAGGATCAATTAAAGAGCAGTACGGTAAAGGCTCTGTAGGGTTTATTTCTTCTTCTAAAATTACGAATGAAGAAAACTACGTCATTCAAAAACTAGCGCGTCAGGTATTTGAAACAAACAACGTCGATAACTGCTCACGCTACTGCCAGTCTCCTGCTACAGACGGATTGTTCCGCACTGTCGGCATGGGCGGTGACGCCGGCACGATTAAAGATATTGCCAAAGCAGGCCTGGTCATCATTGTCGGTGCCAATCCGGCGGAAGGACACCCAGTGCTCGCAACACGCGTCAAACGGGCACACAAGCTCCACGGTCAAAAACTGATTGTTGCTGACCTGCGTAAAAATGAGATGGCTGAGCGATCTGATCTGTTCATCAGCCCTAAACAAGGCACAGACCAAGTTTGGCTGATGGCTGTTACGAAATATATGATCGACCAAGGCTGGCACGATCAGGCGTTTATTGATGAGAACGTCAATTACTTTGAAGATTATAAAGAAACCCTTAAAACGTATACGCTTGATTATGCAGAACGCATCACAGGCCTTTCAAAAGAAAACATCATTCAAATTGCTGAAATGATTCGTGATGCTGACGGCACTTGTGTCCTTTGGGGAATGGGTGTCACACAAAATACAGGCGGTTCTGATACATCAGCAGCCATTTCAAACCTGCTTCTCGCTACGGGCAACTATCGCCGTCCAGGTGCCGGCGCTTATCCTCTGCGCGGACACAATAACGTGCAAGGCGCATGTGATATGGGAACATTGCCTGGCTGGCTGCCGGGATATCAGCATATTACAGATGACAAAGCACGCGCTAAATTTGAAGAGGCATATGGTGTCGAGATTGATGGAAAGCCTGGTTTAGATAATATTCAAATGCTTCATGCCATTGAAGAAGGAAAAATGAAAGCTATGTATCTTGTCGGTGAGGATATGGCACTGGTCGATTCAAACGCGAACCATGTGCATGATATTTTATCAAGCCTTGATTTCTTCGTGGTACAGGACATCTTCCTGTCAAGAACAGCTCAATATGCTGATGTCGTCTTGCCGGCCACTCCTTCACTTGAAAAAGACGGAACATTTACCAACACAGAACGCCGTGTCCAGCGATTGTATCAGGCGCTTCCGACGCTTGGTGACGCAAAACCGGACTGGTGGATTATTCAAGAGGTGGCAAACCGTTTAGGAGCGAATTGGAATTACAGCCATCCAAGTGACATTTTCTCTGAAATGGCGAGTCTTTCTCCTCTGTTTGCCAAAGCAAGCTATGAGGTGCTTGAAGGCTGGAACAGCTTCCTATGGGGCAGCTTCACAGGTGAAAGCACACCGCTTCTGTATGAAGACGGATTTAATTTCCCTGACAAAAAAGCCCGCTTTGCCCTTTCTGATTGGACCGAGCCAGCGGCATTTCCGGAGGAATATGACCTTCATATCAATAACGGCCGGATGCTGGAGCATTTCCACGAAGGAAACATGACAAATAAATCGAAAGGCATCCAAGCGAAAGTGCCGAATGTATTCGTTGAGATCTCACCTGAGCTTGCACAAGAGCGAGGTGTTTGTGACGGTTCGCTTGTACGGCTCGTTTCTCCGTTCGGAGCAGTCAAATTGAACGCGCTGATCACAGACCGGGTACGGAAAAATGAACTCTATTTGCCAATGAACTCGACAGACAAGGAGTCAGCGATTAACTTCTTGACGGGCCCTGCAGCTGATAAACGGACGAACACGCCTGCTTATAAACAGACAAAGGTCCGCATGGAAGTGCTTGGCGGCTGTGAAACAGCGCCGCTTCCAAAAACAAATCCGCGCAACAAAAAACGGCATCCGCAAAACGGAGTCGAAGCAGAAAGAAAATGGAACCGCCCTGGCTATGTACATCTGACTGATTAAACGATAGGAGGAAAACGAATGGCCACTCCGATTACGACGATCAAAAAAGAAACAAAAACAGCTGAGCAAATTAAGCTTGAAAAAATAGAAGAACTGAAAGAGCTGCTGGCGGAAAATGAGGACGCCGTCTCTAAAACGATGACGTTAATGAATGAACTCAATGATCTTGGAATTTTTGATGCGGCAACAAGCATGCTCAGAGCGAAGGAAGACATTGCCAAGATTGCGCTTGGCCAAGTTTCCCGCGAGCCTGTCACCAACCTCATCAACACGATGATGGCCGCCGGAGGCGCATTGACAAAAGCCGATCCTGAGTTTACAGCAAAGCTTTTAGAAAGCGTAATGGCTGGGACTGAACAGGCACAAAGCTTTTTAAAAGAAGACAAGAAAGTCGGGATTCTCGACCTGTTAAAAGCAATGAACGATCCTGACATCAACAGAGCCGTCGGGTTCGGCCTTCAGTTTTTAAAAGGCATGGGAAAAGAACTTCGAGAACAATAACAGAAAAACAGCCATCTCTGATGATGGCTGTTTTTTTATTCGTCGGCTTCTTCCAGACGCTTCTTGTAAATAAGTGAACGGTCAGCGCAAAAGAAGGCACCGGCTAAAAATACGCAATCCGCTAAAAACATCGTCGATTTCTGGCCTAATGTTAAGCCTTGATCAGGGAGAACTGCGCCTATATATAAAAAAGTGCTGACTGCAAGCAATGTAAAAGCAAAATGCTTGTAGTCTTCTTTTAAAGATTTCATTCTATTTTTGTTCAAAAGAATCACCTGCCAGATTCATAGTATACGACTATTATAATATAATCCGGCGGCTTACAGAGAAAGTAATTCTATCCATTTGTTATATATTTTCAAGCGCTTGGCCGATATCTTCCAACAAGTCTTCCGCATCTTCAATTCCTACAGAAATTCTGATCAAGCCGTCCGTAATGCCGAGCTCAAGCCGGCGTTCTCTCGGAATAGAGGCATGTGTCATTCTTGCAGGAACAGAAATTAAGCTTTCAACCGCCCCCAGGCTTTCAGCAATGGTAAACAGTTTCAGATTTCCTAAAAACGCATCAACCCGTTCTTCACTGCCAATATCAAAGGAGATCATGCCGCCGAAGCCCGCTCCTTGCGTTTTTGCAAGCTCATGTCCGGGATGATTTGAAGAACCAGGGTAATATAACGTTTGGACAGCAGGGTGATTCTCAAGAAAGCTTGCGATTTTCCGCGCATTTTGATCGATCGCTTCCATTCTGAGTCCCAACGTTTTGATTCCTCTCATTAACAGCCAGGAATCTTGAGGGCCGAGCACGCCGCCTGTGGAGTTTTGCACAAAATGCAGCTCTTCTCCAAGCTCTTTCGAAGCTGTCACAACTAAACCTCCGACGACATCACTGTGTCCGCCAAGATATTTTGTCGCACTGTGCAGTACGATATCAGCGCCTAAAGTAAGCGGCTGTTGAAAATAAGGAGTATTAAAGGTATTGTCTACGATAAGCAGAACACCCGCTTTTTTTGCGATATCAGCCATGAGCGTCAGGTCGGTGATTTTGAGCAACGGGTTTGTCGGTGTTTCAATATAAATTGCTTTTGTATTAGGGCGAATCGCTTTTTCAACTTCTTCCCTGCTGCTCGTATCAACAAATGTTGATTCAATGCCAAGACGGTTAAGCACCTTTGTCATCACGCGATATGTTCCGCCGTACACATCATCAGTCAACACGACATGATCTCCGCTGTTAAACAGCATCATAACCGCTGTAATGGCAGCCATTCCTGAGCTGAACGCATAGCCTGCTTCCCCGCTTTCCAGTTCTGTCACAAGTGCTTCGAGAGCGGTTCGAGTCGGATTGGCCGTTCTTGAATACTCGTAGCCTGTATGCTGCCCTGCTTTCGGCTGCTTGTACGTGCTTACTTGATAAATCGGCACGGAAACTGCGCCTGTTTTCTCATCACCTGTGATTCCGCCATGTATCATCAATGTTTTTTTCTTCATATCAGATGCCTCCTTCGTATATTTGTTTGCTGATATATCGATCGCTGCTGTCAGGAAATACTGTGACAATGTTAGTTCCAGCGGATGCTTTTTTCGCTTCCTCCAATGCCGCATAAAGCGCTGCACCTGAAGAGCTTCCGATCAGCAGGCCTTCTTTTTCTGCCGCTTCTTTCACAAGTCTAAACGCATTCTCATCTGTTACGGTGTAGATCTCGTCAAAATGGCTCTTATCCATATAATCGGGGATAAACTCCATGCCGATGCCCTCTGTTTTATGAGCGTGGGGCTCTCCTCCGTTTAAAATCGAGCCCACCGGTTCAACAATCACCGTTTTGACTGCTGGATTTTTTTCTTTTAAGAAGGAAGCTGTCCCTGCGAATGTGCCTCCTGATCCTGCCCCTGCGACAAATGTATGAATATTCCCGTCAAGCGCTTCCCACATTTCAGGTCCAAGCGTCTTATAGTAAGTCGATGGATTTACTCGGTTTTTAAATTGCAAAACGCAATAAGAATTTTCAATTTCAGTCTCCAGCTGAATGGCTTTTTGAATGGCTCCCTGCATTCCGTCTTGACGCGGTGTATGAATGATTGATGCGCCAAGCGCTTGCATAATTTGCTGTTTCTCTCTGCTGAAATGTTCAGGGACACAGAAAATCGCTTTCAGCCCATATTTTCTGGCACTTAACGCAAGGCCGATCCCTGTATTGCCTGCCGTAGCTTCTATAATCACTCCGCCGGGTTTCACTTTGCCTGAATCGAGCGCGTCACGAATCAGCATATCTCCCAGTCTGTCTTTGATGCTTCCCCCTGGATTCATCATTTCAAGCTTGGCATACACCGCGACTCCTTCTGGAACATCAAAGTTCTTCAAGCGGAGAAGCGGTGTATTCCCAATCAGCTCGGTAATGTCCGTAATCACTGTCATATATGTCCTCCTCCTTAATAGAGGTTGTTTTTAGAGAAAAACGGAGGAGAACGTTCTCCCCGTTTTAATGAATTCGTTTGATCACCTTTAACACAAGCTCTGTTGAATGAACAGCCGCCTGCTCTAAAAATTGGTCAAATGAAACATGTGATTCTTTGCCTGCGATATCTGATAACGCTCTGATGACGACAAACGGCGTTTTAAATTGATGGCATACTTGAGCCACTGCCGCAGCCTCCATTTCAACCGCGTACAGATCAGAAAATCTCGCACGCACCTCTTCAACCCGCTTCGGATCGTTCATGAAAGAATCGCCTGTTGCAATCGTTCCTTTTGCAACCTGAATGCCGTCGAGTTCAGATACCGCTTCTTCAGTGATGCTGATCAGCTTTTCATCCGCCGCATAAGCAGCCGGAAGACCCGGCACTTGGCCGTATTCATAGTCAAAAGCCGTTACGTCTACATCATGGTGGCGAACGTCAGTGGAAATGACGACATCCCCTACATTCAATGTATGATGAAATCCGCCGGCTGAGCCTGTGTTAATGACATAATCAGGCTTGTAACGGTCAAGCAGAAGCGTCGTGCTGATAGCAGCATTTACTTTTCCAATTCCTGATTTTAAAAGAATCACTTCAGTTCCTTCATATTCGCCTGTTGTAAATTCACAGTGTGCGATCGTTTCTGTTTTTGCATTTTCAAGTTTGTTTCTTAAGATGGTAACTTCCTCTTCCATTGCTCCGATGACTGCTAGTCTCATCTATTCACATTCCCTTCACTTTACCGTTTGATCGCCTCCATTATCCACACGAAGTCGTTTTGCTGAGTGAATCGGACTGCAAAACCTTCAGCTGTAAACATTTCTTTCAACGCATCCAATGTAGGATAATGCTCTGTCTCTAAATCATTTGCAAGCTGATAAAAGCCTTGAGAACGGGCTTTATCGATAGCCTGTTGATACGCTTGCGCATTTTCAAAGACGGTATCGGCAAACACTATTTTATCATGCAAGTGAAGGTATTTGCCATATTGCTTTATGGCAGCCCGCTTTTCTTCGTCAGTCAAATGATGAAAAGCATATGAACTGACAATCGTATCAGCCTGAAATGGCGGCTCAGGGAATGTCAGGAAGTCTCCATCAACGATTTCCGTCCTGCCTGAGAGCTTGTCAGAAGCCAGTTTACGCATTGCTGGAGAAGGTTCGATTCCAAATACAGTTTTGCCTGCATCGAGCAGCTTAGCTGTCAAATTCCCGGTCCCCGGGCCAAATTCTAACACATGCGTTCCAGATTTTCTGACGATGGCATCAAGGATATGATCGTAGCCTCTGAACGCTTCTTTATACTGAATATCTAAACCTTGTACTGTTTGATCATAAGTTGCTGCCCAATCTTCAAAGAGAGGGATAAATTCACGGCCCATATTTGTCACACTCCATATTTAATAATTCCTATAAGTATACTATGGATTAATGATGGAACAGTTCCTATAATACCACATATTCTGAAAAGCAGGTACTAAAACACTTTGTGTATTTTATGCCATCTCATATTGCGCATTGACCGCAAAAAAGCTTATACTTCATATGACTTGTGAAAGCTGGAGGGTCAAGACATGAATTTTCAATTAGATCTGATTAAAGACAAAGTGGAATTTTTTGAAGCGGCTTCATTGCAGGAGCTTGAAAAGAAAATCAATACACAAATTGAAAACAATAAAGCCATCATGCTCCGGGTGAAATCTGTTTCACACCAAACTCTTGTGGCAGAAGGAAGAATATTGTACAGCGCGGTGGTTCATTTCTCAGCTGAAGCCTAAAACAAAAGCAGCCGGTTTTAACCCGGCTGCTTTTGTTTATTTTAGCTTTTCTACTTTTGTCGGCTTCCAGCCTTTTTCATCGACCCATGTAATCGTGACTTGATATTTATTCCCAGTCGCCTTGTCCAAAATCTTGCCTTTGGCATCCTGAGGGCTGCCGTTATTTCCAAGCCAGAGCACCGTCATGTTATCTGTTGAGACACCAGTTGCGTACGAAATGGCTTTCAGCATCTCAGCCCAGTCTTGTGAGCTTGAATCATAAGTAGCGGCATGCTCGCCAGTCTGCTCAGTTCCGACTGCTTTCCAGTCAGGATTTTCATACGTTTTTTCCACATCGCTCGATGAGCCGCCTTCTGTTACTTTTGCATCTTTAAGCCCGTCACCGGCTGAATCTGAGCTTGAATCTGAATCAGAGTCATCTTTTTTAGAAGAAGAATCATCTTTTTTGGAATCAGAGTCAGAAGACTTCTCAGAATCCTTTTCGCTGTCAGATGTATCTTTCTTGCTGTCTTTTATATCCTCATCCGATTTCTTTTCCGTCTTTCCTGAAGCCGGAGATTCCTGTTTTTGCGCCGTTTCAGAATCCTTGCTGACATCTTTGCTAGAAGGACTGTTAATGAAGAGATTCGCTGCTACTACGACAATTAGTATGGATACGATTGCGATTAAAATGTTAAGCACTAAATTGGCTTTTCTGCGTTTATCACGATTTTCATAACGAGATTGATTATTGCTCAATAATTCTGCACTCCTTTATCCCTCTTGGCTCAGCATATATTTTAACATGTGCTGAGAAGTTGTTCTATTTCTGATTGATTTCAATTTCGTGTACTTTTTTAACAATATCATAAAACACCGAATTTGTCAGAGCCTTATCTCCCGGTGTATCCATGTGTAAAACAACTAGAGCGTATTTCGGCTTATCCGCGGGAAAATATCCGGCAAACCATTTTTCGTAGAGCGTTTCCTTCTCTTTTGAAAGCTTGCCTGTCTGGGCTGTGCCCGACTTCCCTGCTACAGTATACGGAAGATCTTGAAACCTTCTGCCCGTTCCGGAAGGAGATTCTACTACCCGCCGCAGTATTTTTTGAAGCTGCTGTGACGTATATTTGTCTATCGTTTCCCCTTTGAGCTTCTGATCTTTAAACGTAACGAGCGTTGTGCCGTTCTTATACTCAATTTGTTCGGCAATTTTCACCTGCCGTTTTTCTCCGCCGCGGGCGATTGTCGCCATCATATTGGCTACCTCCAGCGGCGTTACCTTTACATTTTTCTGCCCGATTGCTGTTTGCGCAATGGCTTTTTTGACTGATTTGTCTTTTTCATCCCCCCAAATCACGCCGCTTTTTTCGTTATACAGCTGGCGGAAATCGGTTTCGTGGTACAGTTTTCCCTCCCAGCCTGCCCGATCAGTGAGAGCCAGCTTCTCGGACATATCTTCAATAACCGAGCTGTCTTTTTTCATTAATTGTTCTGCAAGACTCGTAAATGTGTAATTACAGCTTTGGGCAAAACTTTCATCAAAAGACAAGGTGCCTTTGTCGTCCCCCGGTTCCCCGTACAGGTTTAAATTGCAATTAAAGGTTTGACTAGGCTTCACCATATTATTTTCGATTGCAGCTGCGGCAATGACTGTTTTAAAAACTGATCCGGGATAGATTGGCGTCAGCATATAATTTTGAAGTGTGTTTTGCCGGGACACGTCTGCATCTGGTTTGCTTACAATTCCCAGAACACTGCTATTTTCGATGTCCAGCAGCACAGCTCCTCCCTTTTTCAGCCCCTGTTCATCCAATACCTCCTCCATCGCTTTTTGAATGCTTTGATCGATCGTTGTTTTGATCTGGAGCGGATAAAATGTATTGGCTTCAGCTGTATATTTGACGTCCATGCCAAACAAAGGGTTTCCTTTTCCGTCCACATGATATAAAAGCTTTGTGTCTTGTTCCGGAAGCAAAAACTCGTCAAATGTCCGTTCTAAACCGGTTGTTCCGATTTCTGTTGTAATCGGAAGGCTCTCCTTGTCAGGATATTTCTTGCGAAGCAGCGCCGGATCTTGGTTCGTGCTCCCTATCGTATGTGAAGCAAGGCTGGGCTTGTCTTCATTCTCCATATATACGCCGTAAATGCCGGGATATTTCAAAGAATTGATTTTTGTGATAGATTGTTTTGAAAGTGTTTTGATTTTCTTTTGCTGCAAAATGACCGGTTTTTTTGCCTGACCTAGTGTCTGGCGCAAATCATCTTCAGACATGCCGAGGATGTCCGCAACTTTTTTGATCGGCCAATCCTGCGTCAGCAGAAAAGGGAACAAAACAACCGCAGGCTCGCTTTGTCCTGTCAGCGCCCGCCCGTTTCGATCTAAAAAAGAGCCTCTTCCATCTGAAATGAGCACTTCCTCCGTCCGCTGTTTCACACTTTCTTGAATCAAATTAATTTTCTTTTTAGAAAATGATTCTGTGAAAAACAGCTGGATTTCTGCAAGTCTCAGCAGAAGCAGAAAAAATACAATCAAAAAAGCGATGACTGCCAGCTTCATTCGTTTCGATATCTTCATAAAAAAACACCTCACCCACATTGTGGACGAGGTGTTTCGCTGCTAAACAGATATTATGAAATTTTCACAATTTTCACGAGCATTTCTCCGCCCGGTGTTTGTACTGTGACTTCTTCATCTACTTTTTTGCCCAAGAGGCTTTTTGCGATCGGTGAATCGTTTGAGATTTTCCCTTCAAACGGGTCAGCTTCCGCGCTTCCGACGATCGTATATGATTCTTCATCACCGTCAGGCAGTTCGACGAAAGTGACGGTTTTACCCAAACCGACAACGTTAGAGCCGCCGTCATCTTCAATGATTTTCGCATTGCGAATCATATTTTCAAGAGTCGTCACGCGGCCCTCTACAAATGCCTGCTCTTCTTTCGCTGAATCGTATTCAGAGTTCTCGGAAAGGTCTCCGAAGCTTCTCGCAATTTTGATTCGCTCTACTACTTCTTTTCGTTTAACCGTTTTCAAATATTCTAATTCTTGTTCAAGTTTTTGTTTTCCTTCTGCAGTCATAGGAAAAACTTTCTCTTGTGCCATGTCCCTTCACTCCTTCTGGTTGTCCCTCAACATCTTCGATTATGTATGAGAGCATAAACTAAAAAATACAAGAATGAGAACACAGGGCAGTCCTCGTTCTTCTCTCCCATATAGGTACTGTTTATCTTAAACTGAATCGTGTCGTTCTGCAAATATTTCGCGTTTATAAACAGGGAAAGAAGGGAATTCGCACATTCCCTTCCTGCCTATACATAATATGGTCAGAGTTATTTATGTCTATGCTATGGTATTACAAAATCGCGTTTTGTTCAAGAATGGTTTGAATTTTTGTGACCATCAGATCAATTGCGACGTGATTCTGACCGCCTTCCGGGATAATAATATCAGCGTATCGTTTCGTCGGCTCGACGAATTGGTTATGCATCGGACGGACCACTGACACATATTGTTCAATGACAGAATCAATAGAGCGTCCGCGCTCATTAATATCTCTCATAATCCGTCTGATGATACGCAAGTCAGCGTCCGTATCAACATAAAGCTTGATATCCATCAGATCACGAAGCCTTTTGTCTTCAAGAACAAGAATGCCTTCAAGGATAATAACATCCTTTGGCTCTACGTGAACCGTTTCTTCTGAACGTGTGTGAAGCTTATAGTCATAAATCGGCTTTTCAATCGGGCGGTAATTCAATAGATCTTGAATATGCTCGATTAAATAGTCATTATCAAACGCAAGCGGATGATCATAGTTTGTGTTCAGCCTTTCTTCAAACGGAAGATGGCTTTGGTCTTTATAATAAAGGTCCTGCTGGATCATTAAAATTGAGTGTCCTTTAAACTGTTCATAAATGGACCGTGTGACACTCGTTTTTCCTGAACCGGAACCTCCTGCGATTCCAATGACTACTGGATTCTTACCCATGGGCTGTTACTTCCCCTTTCTCATCATGTTGCTCGGATAAATCTTTTTGTCTAGTTTGAATTTGACAATTTGCAGGGGATGGCGGGCAGCATCTAGCTCATTTCCGTCTTCGTCCCAAATGGTTTCAATCGTATGTGTAAAGTTTTCGATTTCTGGACCGAAAAATTCCACTTCGTCGCCTTTTTTGAAGAAATTGCGCTGCTGAAGCGTGACCATTTGTGTATCTTCATCATAATTCAGCACTAAGCCGACAAAATCATATGTCGTTTTCTTGGCGTGTTCGCCGAACATTTGCTCTTCATAGCCTGGCGTTCCTTCAAAGAAAGCTGTCGCAGTGTCCCTGTTGGCGCACTTATCAAGCTCTTCAAGCCATTCTTTTTGAATCACAAAGTTTTCTGGATCAGCGCAATAAGCATCGATTACTTTGCGGTATACGCTGACAACAGTTGCTACATAGTGAATGGATTTCATGCGGCCTTCAATCTTTAAGCTGTCGATCCCCATTTCAATCATTTTTGGAATGGATTCAATCAGCTTCAAATCTTTCGGGCTCATCGCAAATGGTGCATCTTCTTCACCATACAAAGCAACGGCGTTGGCACCGTCTGTTTGGTAGAGATCATAATCCCAGCGGCATGACTGGCAGCAGCCTCCGCGGTTGGAATCCCGCGCTGTCATGTGATTGCTCAGCACGCAGCGGCCGGAATATGCAATACACATTGCGCCATGAATGAAGGATTCGATTTCGATATCTACCTTTTCTTTCATTTCTCTGATTTCAAGAGCGCTAGTTTCACGTGCCAGCACGACGCGGTCGAGACCTTCTTCCTTCCAGAACTGGACAGCCTTCCAGTTTGAAAGAGACTGCTGTGTGCTCAAGTGAACCTCAACATTCGGCGCCACTCTGCGGCATGTTTCAATAATAAGCGGATCTGCCACAATAATACCGGCAACGTTGGCGTCTCCAAGCGCTTTTAAATAGTCTTCAAGCCCGTCCATGTTTTCATTATGAGCGAAAATATTCGTTGTTACGTAGATCTTCGCGCCATATTTCTTTGCGAATTCAACGCCTTCTGCAATTTCTTCGATCGTAAAGTTATCGGCATTCGAGCGAAGCCCGTATTCCTGTCCCCCGATAAAGACCGCGTCCGCTCCGTAATGAACAGCGATTTTCAGCTTTTCAAGATTACCCGCAGGTGCGAGAAGCTCCGGCTTTTTCGTAATCACACGCTTTCCATTAACGATTGTGGATATTTTATCATTTACGGCAGTCATAGCTTAACCTCCTTTTGATTAATAAACCGTTTCCTTGAAGAAGAATCCGGTATCAATTTTTCTGTTTACTGGCTGGATGCTTTCAATGCGTTCGATCCAGTCTTCTTTTTTCGCTTCGTATTCGTCACGGTTTTCCACGCACAAATCAATTGCTTCTCTGTACATTTTGGTGACTTCTATTAGGTATTCAGGCATTTTCAAAACACCATCGATTTTGAAAGAATCAATTCCGGCATCTATCAATTCCTCGAGCTCATCAATGATGCACACATCGTTCGGGCTCATGATGTGAGTGCCGTTTTCATCTTCGAAAATCGGATATTTATTATCGCGTTCTTTATCGTGTAAAAACATGCCTGATTCTTTTTTCTTTCTTTCAATGTCCATGACTTTGCCCTGATATTCAAAATAGTTTCCAATCAAAGAACGCTTCGATTGGAACATGCACGTCATTCCATGCACCTGGATTTCAATTTCGACTTCAGCATTTTCTTTAATCTCAACAATGCTGTCCATGTTTAATTCTCTGGCAAGCACAGAACGCGCCGCACCCTTGCGTCCCCAGTAGTTGCATGTATAATAGTTGGTGCCTGTCGTTTCTGTGCTCCAATGAAGCTTCAGATCAGGCGCAGATTCACGGGCAGCCATCAGCACGGCAGGATCGCCGAATACCGCTGCATCGACACCGGCTTCTGCTAAGAAAGCCAGATATTCGCCAAGCTCACCCACTTTATCATTATGGAAAATTGCATTTACAGCAACGTATACTTTTGCCCCTTCTTTGTGAGCAATCTCTACGGCTTTTGTTACATCTTCACGAGAAAATTCTCCGGCTAATCTCAAGCCGTATCTCTGTTCCCCAACTAAAAACGCAGTTGCCCCAGCCTGTATGAGCGGCAAAATGTCCGCTGTACTCGTCGGCGTCACTAAGAGCTCTGGTTTTTTCATGACGTTCACCTCTTCTTTTTACTAATCGCAAGTCCGTCCCCGACAGGAATAATCGCAGTTTGATAATCCGGATGATTCATCAGCCAATGATTATATTCATCAATTTTGGCTACAAGCCTGCGCCTTCTCTTCGGTTCTATTTTGCTGTAATCCTCTGCCACCAGACCTTTAAACAGCACGTTGTCTGTTATAATCACCCCGTCCGGTGAAAGCATCGGTTCATATAAATGAAAAAAGTTTTGATACTGACCTTTTGCAGCGTCAATAAAAATGACATCGTAAGGCGCGGTTACATGAACGGCGTCGGCTAATTCAAGCGCATCTCCGTAAAAAACATGAATCCGGTCATCAAGCTGAAATTCCTTGATATTGTTTACCGCTTCTTCATGCCGTTTCTCATTGCGTTCAATTGTATATATTTCAGCAGACGGCAGTTCCAGAGCCATTCGAATGGCTGAATAACCAATGGCCGTTCCGATTTCTAGTATTTTTTTCGGCTGTTTCACAGACAAAATTTGAAGCAGCACCTCCATGCCCGCTTTTTCCATAATCGGGACATGATGTTCTTCTGCATATGCTTCAAGTCTCTTCACGTTATCCGGCCGAGGCTTTAATAATGCTTCTATATAGTCATTTATTTGTTCATACCGGTCAGTCACTACAAACAGCCTCCCGTTCTAAAAAGGAGTGCCCCAGTCTTATGCGCAGGACACTCTCTGAATACATCATGATACATCGGTAAACAACCCGATATATTTTATCATAAAACCTTGCGGAAAGCGAACAAAAGGAGAGCTTTTTGCTCTCCTTTTATTTCTCATTTTTTGAGGAAATGTATTTTTCTTTTGCTTTATTATGCTCTTTTAGCGTTTTTGTAAATACGACCTCACCATTTGATTTGGCCAAGAAATACAGATAGTCCGTTTTATCCGGATGCAGCGCTGCTTCCCATGATGACATGCCGGCATTGGCAATCGGCCCTGGCGTCAGCCCTGTGTTTTTATACGTATTGTATGGTGAATCGATTTCCAGATCCTTATAAAGAACCCGATCTTTATGCTTGCCTGCCGCGTACAGGACGGTCGGATCTGTTTGGAGCGGCATTTTCTTTTTCAGGCGGTTATAAAAGACGCTCGCAATTTTATGGCGGTCGGCTTTTTCAGTCGCTTCTTCTTCTATCAAAGAAGCCATTGTCAGCAGCTTATGCACAGAAACTTTGTTTTTCTTCATTTCTGATTTATATGTTTCCACATAAGAATTTGTCTGCTTAATCATTGCCTTGATAATGTCTTCAAGTGATGTGTCCGGATCGTTAAAAGGGTATGTAGCCGGGAATAGGTACCCTTCAAGCGGGTGCTTAATGTTTTTATTGAAAACATCATTTGTCACAGTGTCCGGGAATTCTTTCTTCAGCTGATTGATAAATGTTTCATCGTCCAGCTTCGCTATGACTTGTTTTTTAGAGTATTTTGTTTCATCAGCAATAGCAGCCGCGATTTGGGTCAGCTGTGCTCCCTCAGTCACTGTGATTTGAAAAGCGTAACCTGTAGCCCCGCTTGTCAGCTTCTGAATAATGGCATCTAAATCCATACCTTTATTCAGATGGTAGAATCCGGCCTGAAACCCGGAAGCACCTTTATATTTCACATAGTACTGAAACGCCTTCTCGCTTTTTATGACATCATTTTTCTTTAATATCGATGCGATGGCTGAAACAGACGAACCGCTCGGAATGTTAATATTAACTGTCGTTTTACTGTCTTTTTCAACAGGTTCAAGCAATGATTTCCCATATAAAAATGCCCCGCCAATGATGAGAAACAGCACAACAATGGAAGACAGTATGATTCTTTTTTTATTAAAAAACGATTTTTTTTGCTGATTGATATACATTAGGTCTCCTCCCATCAGCTCTTATACTACATGATTCATTGTATTTCGGCAATTTATTACAAAAAGAGGCCTGCATAAAGCAGAAAAAAGCCGGAGCAGTATAGCTCCGGCTTTGGTTTGGCGCGATGTTTTACTCTTCGTCTTCGTCCGCTAAGAATGTGTTTAGTGTTTCTTCGATCATATCCCATTCTTCGTCAGTTTCAATCGGGAATAGCTCACCGTTTTCACCGTCTTCGTTTGGCGTGAAGCTGGAAGCAAGAATTTCTACTTCTTCGTCATCTTTTGATTCGATTGGATAGTACAAGACATAAGATTTGCCAAACTCTTCATTTTCAAATGTAAACAGCACTTCACAAAGCTGTTCATTTCCTTGATCGTCAACAATTGTAATATTTTTTTCGCCGTGTTCCATTTTCTTCACCTCTGGCTTTAATTTAAGCTGTCAAGATATCCTTGTAAAATCATAACAGCCGCCATTTTATCAATGACTTTTTTTCGTTTTTGCCTGCTGACGTCAGCTGCAATCAGCATTTTTTCAGCCGCCATTGTGGTAAGACGCTCGTCCCACAGCACAACAGGAACATTGTACGTTGTTTCAAGCACTTTCGCAAATGTTTGGCTGGCTTCGCCTCTCGGGCCGACTGTTCCGTTCATGTTCTTAGGAAAGCCGAGCACGATTTTATCTATAGTATAGTCCTTTATCAGTTCAGATAAACGGGATAAACCATAATCGCCTTCTGCTTCATTTATCTTTATGGTCTCAATGCCTTGAGCAGTCCAGCCCATTTCATCGCTCAGAGCTACACCGAGTGTTTTGGTTCCTAAATCGAGTCCTAATATTCTCATTCTTTATTTACGCCTCTTTATGCTGTTCTAAATAAGACTTTACCAATTCCTCGATTAATTCGTCTCTTTCAAGTTTGCGAATTAAATTGCGAGCGTCACGATGCCTAGGAATATAAGCGGGATCACCTGACAGCAAGTATCCGACAATCTGGTTGATTGGATTGTAGCCCTTTTCCTGAAGCGCGTCATACACTGTAATCAGCACCTCATTTACGTTAGTCTCAGCAGAATCATCGGAGAAATTAAATTTCATCGTTTTATCAAACGAGCTCACCGTTTTGCACCTCTTTCCCAAATTCGCAGGCAAAGTTCAGCCTGGGGTCCTAATCTTACCATCATTCTACACTACATGGGCGAATTATAAAACGGATTTCACCCAATCTTCTACAGAAGCCAAAGCTTCTTCTAATTTTTCCGGCTGTTTACCGCCTGCCTGCGCCATGTCCGGACGGCCTCCGCCGCCTCCGCCGCAAACTTCCGCAGCTTGTTTAACCAGCTTGCCGGCGTGAAGTCCTTTCTCAATGAGGTCCTTTGTGACTCCGGCAGAGATATTAACTTTATCGTTTTGTACCGCACCAAGCACGATCACCGCAGAGCCAAGCTTTGCTTTGAGTTCATCGACCATAGTGCGGAGATGATTCATGTCTTTTGCATTTACTTTTGCCGCAAGCACGTTTACGCCGTCAACTTCTTTTACTTTCGACAGGATTGCTCCTGCTTCCACGTTGCCTAGTTTTGCAAGAAGAGATTCATTTTCTCTTTGTGCATCCTTCAGTTCAGCCTGCAGAGCCGCGACCCGTTTCGGCACTTCTTTGATATTTGTTTTCAGCTCGTCAGCGGTCTGCTTCAATACAGAAATCTGGCTGTTCATTTCGACGTAAGCGCCTTGTCCCGTTACAGCTTCAATCCGTCTTGTGCCTGCTCCGATTCCGGATTCAGAAACGATTTTAAACAAGCCGATTTCTGCTGTATTTCTGACGTGGCAGCCGCCGCACAGCTCTAAGCTGTAATCTCCAACTTGAACGACACGGACAATATCGCCATATTTTTCGCCGAACAGTGCCATCGCACCCATTTCTTTTGCTTCAGCGATCGGTTTCAAATCAATGCTGACCGGGATGCTCGCCCAGATCTTTTCGTTTACGATTCTTTCAATTTGTTCGAGCTCTTCTTTTGTCACTTGGCCAAAGTGCGAGAAGTCAAAACGAAGGCGGTTTTCCGTTACAAGAGAGCCCGCCTGATTGACATGAGTTCCAAGAACATCTTTTAGAGCCTGATGCAATAAATGCGTTGCCGTGTGGTTTTTAATGACGCCGCTTCTCATATGGTCTTCAACTTCAGCCGTAACATGCAGGCCTTTTTGAACAGTACCGCTCTCCACAACACCTTCATGCACATGCTGGCCGTTCGGCGCTTTTTGAACATCTTTAATTCTTACAACTGCCTGCTCGCTTCGGAGATAGCCTTTGTCGCCGATTTGGCCGCCGCTTTCTGCATAGAACGGTGTTTCATCAAGAATGATTTGAACGCTTTCTCCTTCATGAGCCTCTTCGATTAATTGGCCGTCCTGAAGAAGCACAATGATATTGGCATCAGCTTTGGTTTGAGAGTAGCCGACAAATGTGCTTTCAACTGTCACGTCGCGCAGTGCGCCGCCCTGCACCTGCATGCTGCCGACATCCTGGCGGGCGTTTCTTGCCCGTTCACGCTGCTGGTTCATTTCCTCCTCAAAGCCCTCATGGTCAACCGTCATGTTCTCGTCTTCTGCGTATTCTTCAGTCAATTCAACCGGGAATCCATACGTATCATACAGTTTAAACACATCAGCACCTGAGATAACGCTGCTGCCCTTGTCTTTTTCTTTTTTGATCATTTCTGACAGGATCGCAAGCCCTTCATTAAGGGTCTCATGGAAGCGTTCTTCCTCGGTTTTAATGACTTTTGCGATGAAATCCGCTTTCTCTTTCACTTCAGGATAGAAATCAGCCATGATTTCTGCGACAACCGGCACTAAATCAAACATGAACGGACGATGGATGTTGATCGTTTTGGCATAACGCACGGCACGGCGTAATAAGCGTCTTAATACATAGCCGCGGCCTTCATTTGACGGCAGCGCACCGTCACTGACAGCAAAGGCAACCGTTCTGATATGGTCAGCAATCACTTTAAACGCAGTGTCTTTCACATTGTCTTTGCCATATGTTTCACCAGAAATCGATTCTGTTGCTTTAATGATCGGAACAAACAAATCGGTGTCAAAGTTTGTCGGAACATTCTGGATGACAGACACCATTCTTTCAAGACCCATGCCTGTATCAATATTTTTCTTTGGAAGCGGTGTGTACGTGCCGTCAGGGTTATGGTTGAACTCTGAGAACACAAGGTTCCATACTTCCAGGTAACGGTCGTTTTCCCCGCCTGGGTAAAGCTCCGGATCTTCTGGATCATTACCGTATGCTTCACCGCGGTCGTAAAAGATTTCCGTATTCGGTCCGCTCGGCCCTTCACCGATATCCCAGAAGTTCCCTTCCAGACGGATAATTCTTTCTTCAGGAATACCGATTTTTTTCGCCCAAAACTCATATGCCTCTTCATCTTCAGGATGAACCGTAACAGAGAGAAGCTCTTTGTCGAAGCCAATCCACTTGTCGCTCGTTAAAAACTCCCAAGCCCATGTAATGGCTTCTTCTTTGAAATAATCGCCGATGGAAAAGTTTCCGAGCATTTCAAAGAAAGTGTGATGGCGCGCAGTTTTACCTACATTTTCTATATCGTTTGTTCTGATCGCTTTTTGAGCGTTTACGATTCTTGGATTTTCCGGCACGACACGGCCGTCAAAATATTTTTTCAGCGTCGCAACACCGCTGTTGATCCAAAGCAGTGAAGGATCCTCATGAGGCACTAATGACGCGCTTGGCTCTACCGCATGTCCTTTTTCTTTAAAGAAATCCAAAAACATTTGACGCACTTCCGCAGAAGTTAAGTGTTTCATTGTATTTCCTCCTCTATAAAAATCGAAATTCTCTTCAGTGACAGCAAAAAAGCCCTCCCCCTATGCAAACCAACGTTTACACAGGGACGAGAGCTGTCTCGCGGTACCACCCTGATTACGGGCATTCATGCGCCCGTCACCTTTAACCCTGTAACGCAGGATAAGCGGCAGTGATTAACTGCACTCAGGATTAGCTTCCTCCGATCTTCTGATAAAGCTCCTTTCAGCTTATGGAGCTTCTCTCTTTAACAGGGCTTCGGCGTACTCAGATCCGTCACTCGAGATTCGTATGTATTCTACGAGAAATTATAGACAAGCGGCACGCCGATGTCAATGCTCCGTCCTCATCCGCAAAAAATGGATCATCATTACTTTTAAAACAGCCGTCGCAGGAACAGCCAGAATCATCCCGACGATACCCGCAAGCTCCCCTCCGGCAAGGAGTGCAAGCATGATAACGACCGGATGCATTTTAAGGCTTCTGCCGACAATGAACGGACTGAGGATATTTCCTTCCATAAACTGCAGAATAAACACCGTAATCACCACAACAAGAACCGCCTTGACTGAGATCGTCATCGCAATTAACAACGCAGGAACAGCTCCGATGAAAGGGCCAAAATACGGGATGACATTCGTTACCCCAGAGATAAGGCCAAGTATCAGCGGATACGGAAGCCCAAATACCCAGAACGAAATGCCTGCAATCACGCCAAGAATCAAGCAGACCAAAAGCTGGCCGCGGATATAATCGCCAAGCGAATCATCCACATCCCGCAAAAAGGCGCTGCCCCGCTTTCTCCACGACTTCGGAGTCAAGTACCATACTGTCTTTTTCATTAACTCAATGTCCTTCACCATATAAAACACGAGAAAAGGGATTGTTGCAGCAATTAAGAAGTAATCAAGCACATTGCGGATCCCGCTGATCGCACCCTCGATCGTTCCCGCAAAAAACGCCTCCGTCTGGCGGATCATTTTATCTATACGGTGATGCATACCATCAGGCCAGTCATCCGTATGGTTATGCACATGAAGAAGAAGCCCGTTATACGTTTCGGCAAACATGGGTATATTTTCTGACAAATCCGTCAGCTGCACGATTAAAACAGGCACCCCTTTATACAACGCCCAGCCAATCCCGCCAAAAAAAAGAACATAAATGACCAAGATGCTCAAAGTCCTAGGCAATCCTTTGCCATGCAGCCATTCTGTGACCGGAAGCAATAAATAAGATATAAAAATAGAAATGATCAAGGGAATAAAGATCGTTTTTATGACGAGCCAAAAGGGTGACCATAACATATCAAGCATAAAAAAGACATAGACTGTTAACAGAACCAGCAAACAAATAGCCACCCACAACAAAAGCTGCACCGGTTTTTGGAGCATCTGCTTTCACCTCACCTATATCTTTTGAGGTTTACAAGGAATTATTCTTTATGTTTCTTTAGTCAGTCAGAAGTCATGGACATTTTTTCACTTTTAATTTTCAGAAAAGTTTGATCATTTACTTTTTGGTCAAATTTTCTGATAGGAGGATTGCGATGATCACATTTCAAAATGTAAACAAGCATTACGGAGATTTTCACGTGTTAAAACAAATTAATCTTCAAATCGAAAAAGGTGAAGTCGTTGTTATCATCGGCCCATCCGGTTCCGGTAAAAGCACATTGCTCAGATGCATCAACAGACTTGAGTCGATCAATGAGGGAGTGCTTACAGTAAACGGCACCGCCATTAACGACAGAAAAACTGATATCAATCAAGTGCGGCAAAATATCGGGATGGTGTTTCAGCACTTTCATTTATATCCGCATAAAACAGTGCTGCAGAACATCATGCTGGCTCCGGTAAAAGTGCTTAGACAATCACCTGAACAAGCAAAGGAAACGGCGCGGTACTATCTTGAAAAAGTCGGCATCCCAGACAAGGCTGACGCCTATCCTTCCCAGCTTTCCGGCGGGCAGCAGCAGCGTGTTGCCATCGCAAGAGGACTGGCGATGAAGCCGGAGGTCATGCTGTTTGACGAGCCGACATCAGCACTTGATCCTGAAATGATCGGTGAGGTGCTAGATGTCATGAAAACACTCGCCAAAGAAGGCATGACAATGGTTGTCGTGACACACGAAATGGGGTTTGCCAAAGAAGTTGCCGACCGGATTGTCTTCATTGACGAAGGAAAAATTTTAGAAGAAGCAGTGCCGGCTGAATTTTACGCGAACCCGAAGGAAGAACGGGCCCGCTTATTCTTAAGCCGTATTTTAAATCATTAAAACAGAAATGGGGGAGCTTGTATGAAAAAGATTTTTTCTTTAGCATTGATTTCTTTATTCGCTGTCATCTTGCTTGCCGCTTGCGGCAGCAAGGGATCAAACGGAGAAGCCTCAAAGGAGAGCAAAAAAGATACGCTAGCCGCCATTAAAGACAATGACAAAATTGTCTTCGGCGTAAAAACGGACACTCGACTGTTCGGTCTTAAAAATCCAAGCTCAGGTGAGATTGAGGGTTTTGATATTGATATTGCTAAACAAATCGCTAAAGACATTTTAGGTGATGAGAAAAAAGCTCAATTTAAAGAGGTCACCTCAAAAACAAGGATTCCTATGCTGCAAAACGGGGATATCGACGCCATTGTCGCCACAATGACGATCACTGAAGAACGAAAAAAGGAAGTTGACTTTTCTGATGTCTATTTCGAGGCCGGGCAATCGCTTCTCGTGAAAAAAGGCAGCAAAATCAAGAGTGTCGAGAATCTTGGCAAAGGCTCAAAAGTTCTTGCAGTAAAAGGCTCCACCTCCTCTCAAAACATTCGTGAAAAGGCGCCTGAAGCATCTGTTTTAGAATTTGAAAACTACGCAGAAGCCTTTACAGCCCTTAAATCGGGGCAAGGCGATGCCCTCACCACAGATAATGCAATTTTATATGGAATGGCTGATGAAAATAAAAATTATCAATTAACAGGAAAGCCTTTTACAGATGAGCCTTACGGGATCGCCGTGAAAAAAGGGCAATCTGCTCTCGCGAAAGAAATCAACGCTTCACTTAAAAAGATGAAGTCGGATGGCAGATACGATGAAATTTATAAAAAATGGATCAAAGAAGACCCAGCTGAATAACAACCATCCCGGGATGAGCAGGCGATGCTCATCCCAATTTGATAAGGAGTGAATAGGCAGATGAATGTGTCAATTCTTTTCGATAACTTCAGCATGTATATGGACGGTTTTTACCATACCTTGCTCGCAAGTGTTATCGCGCTGGCCGGCAGTTTTGTCCTCGGCGTTGCTGTAGCGGTTATGAGAATAACAGTCTTTAAGCCGCTGCAATGGCTCGGGACCGCATATGTAGAATTCATCCGCAACATCCCTCTTCTTTTAATTACCTTTGTTTTCTATTTCGGACTTCCAAACGCAGGCCTGAGGCTTGACGGTTTTCAAGCGGGAACGGTTGCTCTCACCATTTATACCTCTGCGTTTATCGCTGAAGCCATCAGAGCAGGCATCCAGTCTGTTTCAAAAGGGCAGATGGAAGCGGCACGCTCGTCAGGCTTTACCTACAGCCAAGCCATGCTCCATATCATTTTGCCGCAGGCAATCAAAATCGTCATTCCGCCTTTAGGCAATCAATTTTTAAACTTAGTCAAAAACTCTTCGATTCTTGGGGTTGTGGCCGGATTGGATCTTATGTACCAAGCCGATTTAGTTTCGTCGAGCACACTCGTTGTATTTGATGTTTATATTTTTGTGGCGCTTTTTTACTTAGTGCTGACGATTCCGCTTAGCATCGGTGTTAACTATCTGGAAAAACGGCTGGAAAAAAGCTATTGATAAGGAGTGAGTTACATTGGATTTCATCGGTGCTTATTCACAGGAGCATTTAGCGTTTTTATGGGATGGCTTTCTCGTCACCTTGTACGTTGCTTTCATCTCCATCATTCTGAGCTTTTTCTTCGGTTTAATCGCAGGCACCCTGCGTTATGCGAAAGTTCCCGTTCTTTCTCAATTGATTGCAGTTCTCGTTGAAACGATCAGAAACCTCCCCTTGCTGTTAATTATTTTCTTTACGTTTTTTGCCCTTCCGGAAATTGGGATTAAGCTTGAAATTACAGCTGCTGCAATTACAGCACTAACGATTTTTGAATCCGCTATGCTATCTGAAATTATCCGAAGCGGACTGAAATCAATTGACAAAGGACAAATTGAAGCGGCGCGCTCCTCCGGGCTGAGCTATACACAGACCCTGTTCTTTATCGTTATGCCGCAAGCGCTTCGCCGCATGGTTCCGCCCATCGTAAGCCAGTTTATTTCTTTATTAAAAGATACATCGCTCGCTGTTGTGATCGCCCTGCCTGAACTGATTCACAACGCGCAAATTATTAACGGCCAAAGCGCTGACGGCAGTTATTTTTTCCCGATCTTTTTACTTGCGGCCCTTATGTATTTCGCAGTCAACTACAGCCTTTCACTCGCAGCAAGACGCCTCGAGGTCCGGCAAACATAGAAAAGGATACTCTTTGGAGAGTATCCTTTTTGCATTAAAACATTTTCGTAATTCTTCTTCTCATCCGCTTCATGCTTCGATTATTCAGCATGTCAGATTGAGTCGCCATTCGGTACACGAGAGCTCCGGCTCCCATTGCCAAAAGAGAAGTCATCGTCCGATTCATCCTGCGCATCTCCTTTCATGATTAAAAATTGATGCTGCGTTCATCCTCAGAAAACAAATCATCCAAGCTGCTTAACGTTCCGTCTTCTTCCACCTGATGAGTTGCAATCTTCCCTTTCGCCACTGTCAGTTCAATAAAACAGCCCCAGCAATAATATTGGTTCACGCCGATTTTGCCGATATCCTTACTTTTGCAATTCGGGCATATAAGCATACCTCACACCTCTATCCGTTCAGAACGATCTCGTCTTTCCGCACCTCGACAAGCGAATCCGCTCTTTGGATCTGGCGCTTGCTTCCCGCCAGGTCAGAAAAGAAACCGTCCGAGAGTTCATATGCTACGATTATGCCCCTGTCCAAACAAAAGTATACATCTTCCAGCATCCCCAATATATCCCCCTCTTGCGATTTCACAAGCTTCATCTTCATCTGCTCGTATGTGAAGCATGATTTCGGAAGAGGCAAAAGCTGTTCTGAACTGACCGAAGCCAATATGCGGTCATCAAAAATGGAAGAGATATCACACGCCCGTAATAGCGCATGATGATGATGCAAAAAGCGTTTTTGTGCAAGAATAAACCCAAGACAATCTCCTTTCAGAGAAAAACAAATATCGGAAATTGTCCCGAGATAACTAGAAGTTCGTTCTGAGTATACTGGGAATCCTTCTACTTCATGGCATGTTCTCAAAGTGTGATCAACCACCTTTTGTTGAACAGGCTTAGGTTTTGCTTTGCGCCTTAGACTCATACGATGAAATCAATTCCACTGCAAATGAAAAAAAACTCCCGCTTGCACGGGAGCATTTTATTGCTGTTCTTCTTTCATAAAATCGAATGGTGTAATGCCTTCCATGCCAATGTTGGCGTCGTGTACGCTGAACGGGAGCTCTTTTTGCAAAGCTTCAAGCTCGGCATCCATTTCCTCAACCTGTACGGACAGCCTGTTTTTCAAGGAGGTCTGTCTGACAGTTGCATCATTATTTTTCACGCCCCACTCCAGCGCCTCCTCTTCCCCGCATAAAATGAGAAATTTCTTCGCTCTTGTAATCGCGGTATAAAGAAGGTTTCTTCTGAGCATTCTATAATAGCCTTTCACAACAGGCAAAACCACAATCGGAAATTCACTTCCCTGCGATTTATGAATAGAACAGCAATACGCATGGGTAAATTGATTAAAATCTTTTTTCGTAAATGTCATTTCATTGCCGTCAAAAGAAACGACGGCCATGTCTTCTTTTTCTGTATTTTCCTTTGCATAAAATATCGACGTGATTTCGCCAATATCTCCGTTGAACACATTGTTTTCCGGCTGATTGACAAGCTGCAAAATTTTATCTCCGGTTCTGTAGACAACATCCCCGAACTTCAATTCTCTCCGTTTTTCTTTAGGAGGATTTAAAATGTCCTGCAGCATCACATTCAATTCATTAATGCCGGCTTTTCCTCTGTACATCGGAGCGAGGACCTGAATGTCCTTTGCTGTATAGCCTTTTTTCAATGCATTGGCGACAACCTTCTCAACTACTTCTTTGATTTGCGACCCGCCGCAGCGAATAAAGGAACGGTCCTTTGTCGGGGCAGTCAAATTGTTCGGCAGCAATCCATTTTTCATCTGGTGGGCAAGCTCGACGATTGATGACCCTTCTGCCTGGCGATAGATGTCTGTCAGTCTCACAGTCGGAATCACCTGGGATGCCAGCAGGTCTCTGAGCACTTGTCCCGGACCGACGGAAGGCAGCTGGTCTTCGTCTCCGACAATGATGATTTGTATATGATCAGGGATCGCCTTGAACAAATGATTCGCCAGCCATATATCAAGCATACTGGCTTCATCGATAATTAACAGCTTCCCTTCGATCGGCTGATCCTCTGTATGAGTAAAGCCTTCAGCGCCGTTCCAGCCAAGCAGCCTGTGTATCGTAACTGCAGGGAGTCCCGTTGATTCACTCATCCGTTTTGCTGCTCTCCCTGTCGGAGCGGCCAAAACAATCGGAAAAGCTTCATCCTTTTTATAAGCTGACGGGTCTAGTGACACACCGTGAAGCTCTCCGTAGAGCTCGACAATCCCTCTGATTACCGTCGTTTTTCCTGTTCCCGGGCCGCCTGTTAAAAGAAGCATCGGCGAGGAAAGGGCTTTTTGAATCGCTTCCTTCTGGCTGGGGGCATACTGAACGTCCATCCGTTCTTCCAGTTCTCCCAACGCGAGCAAAAACTCTGATTCGGGAAACTGGTTCTCATATTCGGTTTGGCTAGCGATATGTTTCACACGCTTTGCAACGTTTTGTTCTGCGTAAAACAGCGAAGGAAAATAACAGCGGCCATCTTCTATGACAATGTCTTTATTTTCTCCAAGGGCAATAATTGCGTTAGCGGCATCCATTTCTGTAATGCGCTGCCCTTCCCTTGCTGACTGGTTTAACAGTGATTGAGTGTCGATGATCAGCTGTTCCGTTTCTATGTACGTGTGCCCCTCTGACAGACAAGTCGTTTCAAGCGTGTACAAAATAGCAGCTTTTACCCGCTCAGGATGATTACCCGAAAGACCCATTCTGCTGCCCAGCTCATCCGCTTTTCCAAACCCGATGCCTTCTACATCCTTCACAAGCTGATAAGGATTTTCCTGAATCTTTTCAAGCGTCTCGGATTCATAGGCTTGATAGATTTTCATAGACAGCTGCGGGCCAAAGCCAAACTGATTCAAGGAAATCATGATTTGCTCCAGTCCCTGATGCCGCTGCAATGCGCCAGCCAGCGTGTCTGCTTTCTTTTTTGAGAGTCTGGGAACATCATAAAGCACTGAAGCATCAGCCAATATTTTATTAATGGCGCTGTCGCCCAGCTTTTTCACAATTTCTTCAGCTGTTTTTTTGCCGATCCCCTCGAATAAATCACTCGATAAATATTGAATGATGCCTTCCTTAGTCGTTGGAATCTCCTTTTTGAAATGCTCCGCCTGAAATTGGAGCCCGAATTTTGGATGGGTTACGATCTTTCCGTAAAACGTGTAGGTCTCTTCTTCTTGAAGCGCAGGGAAGTAGCCCGTCACGGATACGGCTTTATCTTCAATGGCTTCGGAGGTCTCTGTGACTTTCACTTTCAGAACCGTATATAAATTGGTGTCATTATGATAGATGACTGTGTTGACTGTCCCTTTTAAATAGGGCTCTTCCTCCAGTTTAAGCTGATCCGGATGCTGCTGCACGAGCTGTCCCTCCTCCTGTGCCTGTTATGATGGATCAATCAGTTTTTTAGCATGAAGCGCAAGCATATGATCTGGCTGGATATCGATTGCCTTGTCCAGCATTTCCAGCGCTTTTTCTCGGTTTTCTTTATAAGCATAAGTGACACCGGCATTATAAAATGCATCTGCATGCCCCGGGTCTTGCTCTGTCACAGCTGCGAATTGGCTGAGCGCTTCGTCCAGCATGCCCTCGTTGGCTAAGCACATCCCGAATTGAAAACGCGCTTCCGTATCGTTTTCATTCAGTTCGACTGCTCTTTGTAAATATGGCAGTGCAAGCTTAGGCTGTTCGAGCTTGACAAGTACCGTTCCGAGCATGTAAAACAGGTCGCCGTTTTCCATCCCCGCACGTAGCGCTTTTTCAAACATGTCTTTCGCTTCTTTGTACATTTCTTTTACAACATAGACATTTCCTGCTCCATAATAAGCAGTGGCTGCGCTACTGTCTAATTCAAGCGCTTTATCATAAAACGCAAGCGCACGTTCCAGCTCGTTTACGGATGAAAGAAGGTTGGCAAAATTGATATACGGAATCGCGTCTTCTTTATTTTCTTCAATCGCTTTTGTAAATGCCTCTGCCGCTTTCTCGTAATCGCCTTCCTGCATCGCCTCTATACCGAGTTGATTATAATCCACCGATCATCTTCCTTTCATTAAAAAACCCCAACTCAGTGTTGAGGTTTTTCATCTTTTATACGTACCACAATTTTGTTCCGTCTTTGTACACATCATCAATTGTCCCGCCGCCAAGGCATTCTTCGCCGTCATAGAAGACAACGGCTTGTCCCGGCGTTACAGCGCGGACTTGTTCATCAAAGATGACTTCCGCTTCACCTTCGCCAGTCATGCGCACTGTTACTTTATGATCCTCTTGGCGGTAACGGAATTTAGCCGTGCAGGAAATCTCTTCGCCCTTCATGATATCCGAACGTACCCAGCTGATATTTGTTGCTGTGATTTTGTCGGAATATAAAAGCGGGTTATGGAACCCTTGATCTACGTAGAGGATGTTCTTTTCAAGATCTTTGCCTACCGCAAACCACGGCTCGCCGCTTCCGCCGATGCCAAGGCCGTGACGCTGTCCGATCGTATAGTACATCAACCCGTCGTGGCGGCCTTTTACTTCGCCGTCCATCGTCATCATATCGCCCGGCTGTGCAGGGAGATATTGGCTGAGAAACGTTTTGAAGTTGCGTTCGCCGATAAAGCAGATGCCTGTACTGTCTTTTTTCGTCGCTGTTGCAAGTTCTGCTTCTTTGGCAATTTCACGCACACGGCTTTTTTGAAGTTCGCCGATCGGGAACATGACTTTGCTCAGCGTATCTTCTGTCAGCTGATTCAGGAAGTACGTTTGATCCTTGTTTTCATCAATGCCGCGCAGCATTCTGACTTTTCCGCCGCTTCTGTCTACTCTTGCATAGTGGCCAGTCGCTAAATAGTCGGCGCCAAGTGACAATGCATGCTCCAAAAAGGCCTTGAATTTAATTTCTTTGTTGCACAATACATCCGGGTTTGGTGTTCTGCCTGCTTTATATTCATCAAGGAAGTATTGAAATACCTTCTCATAATATTGCTTTTCAAAGTTTACGGCATAATACGGAATTCCGATTTGGTTGCAGACGCGGATCACATCTTCATAATCCTCTGTCGCCGTGCAAAAACCGTTTTCGTCCGTATCATCCCAGTTTTTCATAAAGATTCCGATTACATCATAGCCCTGTTCTTTTAACAGCAGGGCCGCCACAGATGAGTCTACTCCGCCGGACATGCCGACGACGACTCTTGTATCCTCCGGCCGTTTTTCCATTTCATTCACTCCAATTACTACGCCGCCTTATTATGTCAGCCGTTTGACAACGTCGGCCACATGTTTGGCAGCAGTTTTCACTTGCTCAGCCGTATTGCCGAGGCCGAAGCTGATTCGAATAGAGGACGTCAGCCGGTCACTCTCTTCGCCGAACATAGCAGTCAGAACATGTGACGGCAGGACTGAACCGGCCGTGCACGCTGAACCGCTGGAGACAGCGACACCAGCCATATCAAGATTAACCAGCAGCGCTTCCACTGACACACCGGGGAAATAAAGATTCAGAACATGCGGCAGACTATGCTCTTTGTCCCCGTTGACCTCGAATGCCACACCTGCATCTCTAAGCGTGTCGGCAAAGATTGCTTTAAACGATTGATACTTCTCGTTTTTTTCGTCACGTTCTTCACTTGACAGCTTGATCGCTTCTTTCAGCCCGACAATGCCTGGAACATTTTCCGTTCCGGCACGGCGTTTTCTTTCTTGCTCTCCTCCGAATAAAAGGGGTGAAAGCTTCACATCTTTACTAGCATATAAAAAGCCTGTCCCTTTTGGCCCGTTGAGCTTGTGCCCGGAAACAGACAGAAGGTCAATATGGCTGTTTTTCACATCAATTGGCAGCAACCCGAATGCCTGAACAGCATCGGTATGAAAATAAGCTTTGTGTTCCTTTAACAGCTCACCGATTTCTTCGATCGGCTGCACTGTTCCGACTTCATTATTTCCATACATCACTGTCACAAGGATTGTATCATCACGCAGTGCTTCTTTCACCTGTTTTGCACTGACTCTTCCATTTTGGTCAACGTCCAGATACGTTATGTCAAATCCGTCTCCCTCAAGTTTTTCACATGTGTGAAGCACGGCGTGATGCTCAATTTTTGTTGTGATGATATGTCTGCCAAGATCTTTTCTTGCAAGTGCGGTTCCCATGATCGCCAAGTTATCAGCTTCCGTTCCCCCGCTTGTAAAAATGATCTCCTGCTCTGCCGCTCCGATTTCTGCTGCGATCTGCGCTCTTGCTTCATCCACCCATTTTCGAGATTCTCTGCCAAATGAATGAATACTGGAGGGATTACCGAAACTGCCGGAGAAGTGCGGTATCATTTGTTCCAGCACGCGCTCATCCATCGGAGACGTTGCGGCATGATCTAAATAAATCCGTTCCATTATGTTTACACCTCTGATCTAAATATAGAACATATAAGCTTCTTGCTCTCCGTCTGTATAGCTGGCAAGATCCTCTAATGTTGTACTGTCTAAAACCTCTTTTACAGCATCCCGGATGCGAATCCAGAGCTCACGCTTGGCAGGCTCCTCATCTTCCAGCACTTCAACAGGGCTGATCGGCCCCTCAAGCACACGGATAATATCTCCCGCAGTAATGGCATCCGGCTCACTGCCTAATACATATCCGCCATATGCGCCTCTGATGCTTTTCACTAAACCGGCATTTCTGAGCGGCGATACCAGCTGCTCCAAATAATGCTCGGACAAATTATTCGTCTGTGCGATGCTTTTTAATGAAGTCGGGCCTTCACCGTGCTTTTTTGCAAGCTCGATCATAATGGTGAGCCCGTATCTTCCCTTAGTTGATATTTTCAACATGAACACCTCTGTTATTTCATGATTTTCCACATTTATAATGGTAATTTCTATATGTTTCGTCCGTTTATTATCTTATAGACCAACTGTTATTATAACATACCTTCAGCGAATTTTCATTGAGGCAGAAGGAAAGGGGCCTTTACCCTTTTCTAATGTACGGTTTTCCGTTACCCTGTAATTAAGTAAGGAGAGATGATAGATGAAGCCATTGGCATATCGGATGCGTCCGACAAAAATAGAGGATATTATCGGCCAGCAGCATCTGGTGGCTGAAGATAAAATTATTGGCAGAATGGTCCAGGCAAAACATTTGTCATCCATGATTTTGTACGGGCCGCCCGGAATTGGAAAAACATCAATCGCAACAGCAATCGCCGGTTCAACAAGTATTGCTTTTCGAAAGCTGAATGCTGTCATTAACAATAAAAAAGATATGGAAATCGTAGCTCAGGAAGCCAAGATGTCCGGCCAAGTGATTTTGATTCTGGATGAAGTCCACAGGCTGGATAAAGGAAAACAGGATTTTCTATTACCCTATTTAGAAAACGGAATGATCATTTTGATCGGAGCAACGACGGCTAACCCGTATCATGCCATTAATCCGGCGATCAGAAGCCGGACCCAGATTTTTGAGCTTGAACCGTTAACACCTGAACTGATTAAACAGGCACTGGAACGTGCGCTCCATGATGAGCATCGGGGCCTTGGCACCTATTCTGTATCCATTGATGATCAGGCGATGGAGCATTTTGCCCACGGATGCGGAGGAGATGTCCGCTCCGCTTTAAATGCGCTTGAGCTTGCCGTGTTGTCAACGAAGGAGTCAGCAGACGGTGAAATTCACATTACATTAGAAACCGCGGAAGAATGCTTGCAGAAAAAAAGCTTTTCTCACGATAAAGATGGTGACGCGCATTATGATGTACTGTCCGCTTTTCAAAAATCAATCCGCGGCTCTGATGCCAACGCTGCTCTTCACTATTTGGCTAGATTAATTGAAGCCGGTGATCTGGAGAGCATCGCAAGACGATTGCTTGTTATCGCCTATGAGGATATCGGTTTAGCAAGCCCGCAAGCCGGCCCTAGAGTGCTGAACGCTATTCAGACCGCTGAGCGAGTCGGGTTTCCTGAAGCGCGAATCCCGCTGGCCAACGCAGTTATTGAGCTTTGCCTCTCACCGAAATCAAACTCTGCCATTCTGGCAATCGATGAGGCCCTGGCAGATATCAGAGCCGGAAAAATTGGGGATGTCCCGAAGCATTTAAAAGACGCGCATTATAAAGGAGCTCAGGAATTAGGAAGAGGAATCGACTATAAATACCCGCACAATTACGACAACGGTTGGGTCGAACAACAATACCTCCCTGATCCTCTGAAAAATAAGCAATACTATAAGCCGAAACAGACTGGAAAGTTCGAATCTGCCTTAAAGCAGGTGTACGATAAATTAATGAAAAGAAAATAAAACAAAAAAACAGCCTTGATCATCAAGGCTGTTTTTATGCATTATTTATCCTTCACACGTTTGATTTCAATGTCTTTCAAAAGATCCATGACAACATGTCCGCCCATAATCAAACCTGCAACTGACGGCACAAAAGCATTAGAGGAAGGCGGCATTTTTGCTTTACGTATTTTCGCTTCGTCATTCCCCACTTCTTTTCTGACATCTTCCCGAATAACAATCGGGCTTTCATCAGAGAAAATCACTTGAACGCCTTTTTTGATACCCTCCTTGCGTAATTTCGTACGAACGACCTTCGCAATTGGATCAGTGTGCGTTTTTGAGATATCAGCGATTTGGAAGCGTGTCGGATCCGTTTTATTTGCAGCACCCATGCTGGAGATGAGCGGAATATCCCGTTTTAGACATTCTTTCATTAAATGAATTTTATAACAAATGGTGTCTGACGCATCAATGACATAGTCAAGACCATAGTCAAAAAACTGCTCATACGTTTCCTCCGTATAGAACATTTTTAACGCGATCACTTCACACTCCGGGTTAATGTCTGCGATCCGCGCCTTCATTAAATCAACTTTCGGCTGTCCGACAGTTGAAAGCAGCGCGTGAAGCTGACGATTTACATTTGTAATGTCGACATCATCTTTGTCGACAAGCAGAATGCGGCCGACGCCTGACCGCGCGAGAGCTTCCGCCGCGAACGACCCGACTCCCCCGACTCCAAGCACAGCAACTGTGCTGTTTTTCAGCGTTTCAAGGCCTTCTTTTCCGATAGCTAATTCATTGCGTGAAAACTGGTGTAACAAGAACCTCACTCCACATTCGTATTCTGGTTTCATCTATAAAATGGCTGATCCATGAGCAGCCGTTTTTTCTGCGCACAAAAAATAAAGTCCCAATAGTGCCGTTGCAGCTTTCCTTTGTTTTGAACCCGCTCTCAGCAGGTGGGTGCCCTCTTTTAAATCTTGTAAGTCCTCTTTACCGAATGAAAAGAGGCATGTACGCCATTTAAAAATGCGGGCTCCCAAATCAAAAAAATGTTCGGTCAAAACTAGGTGTACAACTAACACATCAGGACTTTATTTAACTTGTCAAAATCATATCACAGACGATTTTGATTTTCAAGAATCGAACTGCAAATTCAGTTCTTAACTTTTTTCTTGATAGAAAGATGAAGCTCGTCAAGCTGGGCGTCGCTTACTTCGCCTGGCGCTTCTGTCATCAGGCAGCTTGCACTTGCCGTTTTCGGGAATGCAATCGTATCTCTCAGGTTCGTACGTCCAGCGAGAAGCATAACGAGACGGTCTAAGCCGAGTGCGATTCCGCCGTGCGGAGGAGCGCCGTATTCAAATGCTTCCAGCAGGAATCCGAACTGTTCAGCCGCTTCTTCTGGTGAGAAGCCGAGAAGCGCAAACATTTTTTCCTGAATATCCTTTTCGAAAATACGGATTGAACCGCCGCCAAGCTCATAGCCGTTTAAGACGAGGTCATAAGCTTGCGCTTTCATGTCTTCAGGCGCTGTTTCAATCAGCTCAAGGTCTTCTCGGACAGGCATTGTGAACGGATGGTGCGCTGCGTAAAAACGGCCTTCTTCCGGATCATGCTCTAATAGCGGCCAGTCGATGACCCATAAGAAATTGAACAATTTTTCGTCAATCAGTCCGCGTTCTTTCCCAAGCTTTAAGCGCAGGGCGCCGAGTGATGCGGCCACAACTTCGAATTGATCCGCTCCGAACAGCAGCAAATCACCTTCAGCAGCATCAAGTGCTTCAATCAGCTTAGACTGCTTTTCTTCATCAAAGAATTTAGCGATCGGGCCTTTCACTCCGTCTGCCTCAACCTTCACCCAGGCAAGCCCTTTTGCCCCGTAGTTTGCAGCAAAAGCGCCAAGAGCGTCGATGTCTTTTCTGGAGTAATCGCCGGCACCGCCTTTTACATTGATGGCTTTGACCACGCCGCCGTTTGCTACAGCTGATGAGAACACTTTAAATTCCGTATCCTTTACAATGTCAGACACATCCGTCAAAAGCATGTCAAAACGCGTATCCGGTTTATCAGACCCGTACTTGTTCATTGCTTCGTCATACGTCATTCGAGGAAGAGGAAGCTGAAGTTCCTCACCTTTTGTTTCACGCATAACCTTTGCCATCATCTCCTCAGCCAATGACATAATGTCTTCCTGGCTCATAAAGGACATTTCAATATCAATTTGCGTAAACTCAGGCTGACGGTCCGCACGCAAGTCTTCATCGCGGAAACAGCGGGCAATTTGATAATATCGTTCAATGCCTGATACCATCAGAAGCTGTTTAAATAGCTGCGGAGACTGCGGCAGCGCGTAGAACTCACCTTCGTGCACACGGCTCGGCACCAAGTAGTCACGTGCGCCTTCAGGCGTGCTTCCTGTTAAAATCGGCGTTTCAATATCAAGAAACCCATTTTCATCTAAAAAGCTGCGAACAGCTTTCGTCACGTTATGGCGCAGCTGCATCGTCTGGAACATAGCCGGTCTGCGCAAATCTAAGTAACGGTGTTTTAAACGAACGTCCTCTGACACTTCTTCAGCTTGATCAGAAATCGCAAATGGAGGTGTCTTTGCAGCATTTAATACGTTCACTCCATCAGCATGTATTTCGATCGCGCCTGTTTTCAAATTCGGATTAACTGTTCCCTCTTCACGCGCCACCACTTTTCCTTGAATATCAAGCACGTATTCATTTCTGATGCCTTCCGCAATAGCAAGCGCTTCTTTTGACACATCAGGGTTAAAAACGACTTGAACAATGCCCGTACGGTCACGCAAGTCAATAAAAATCAATCCGCCGAGGTCTCGTCTTTTTTGGACCCAGCCTTTCAGCGTTACAGATTCGCCAATTGCTTTTTCAGTTATATCACCGCAATAATATGTTCTTCCAAACAATGCGTTTCACTCCTTATCCCTTTTGGTTTGCCTTCATCACATGTATAAATTCATCAAGTGCCACTTCAATCTGTTCGCCCGTCTGTGCATCCTTTACATTGATTTTGTTTTGGGCAAGCTCATCTTCACCCAAAATCGCAATAAATCTGGCCTTTAAGCGATCAGCTGTTTTAAACTGGCCTTTCATTTTCTTATTTTCATAATCGATTTCACTGGAAATGCCTGCTTCTCTCAGTTTGTACACCAATGAAACAGAATAATCCTTTGCTTTTTCGCCGAGTGTGACGATATAGCAGTCGATTCCCTTATCAACAGGCAGCTCTCTTTTTTCAGCATCAATTGCGGCAAGCAAGCGTTCGATGCTCATCGCAAATCCGATGCCCGGTGCTTCAGGTCCGCCGATCTGTTCGACAAGCCCGTCGTAGCGTCCGCCGCCGGCAAGTGTCGTAATCGCGCCAAAGCCCTCCGCATTGCTCATAATTTCAAATGCGGTGTGGTTGTAATAATCCAGCCCTCTCACAAGGTTCGGATCGATTTCATACGAAATGCCAAGATCATTTAAGTATTGTTTCACTTTTTCAAAATAAGCGGCTGATTCTTCATTTAAATATGTCAAAATCGAAGGTGCCGATTTCATCAGCTCATGATCACGGTCTTTTTTGCAGTCCAAAATTCTAAGCGGGTTCGTGTGCAGCCGGGACTGGCAGTCTGAACAAAATTCTTCGATGCGAGGCTCGAAGTGTTTCACGAGCGCTTCTCTGTAGCTTTTGCGGCTATCTTGATCGCCGAGACTGTTTATGACAAGCTTAACGTTTTCTAAACCTGCTTTTTCATAAATACTCATCGCAAGCGCCATTACTTCAGCGTCGATTGCAGGGTCTTTCGAACCAATCGCTTCAATTCCAAACTGATAAAACTGGCGGTAACGGCCCGTCTGAGGACGTTCATAACGGAACATCGGCCCGACATAATAAAGCTTTGTCGGCTGTACAGGATTTGCGAACAGCTTGTTTTCATTAAAAGCGCGAACCGCAGCAGCTGTTCCCTCCGGACGAAGCGTCAGGCTTCTGCCTTTGCGGTCCTCGAAGGTATACATTTCTTTTTGTACGATATCCGTTGATTCTCCGACGCCTCTGGCAAACAGTTCTGTATGCTCAAAAATCGGTGTGCGGATTTCTTTATATTGATAAGTGCGGCAAGTGTCTCTCATAATTTGTTCAACAAACTGCCAGCGATCTGATTCTCCAGGCAGAATATCCTGTGTTCCTCTCGGAATGTTATATCCCATAGGTAGACCTCCTTATGTATTCCTTATAAAATATCCAATGATCGTTAATGATGAAAATGAAAAAAACTCCCGCCCCTACTATACATGATAGTAGGGACGAGAGTTATACCCGTGGTGCCACCCTAGTTGGAATACGTTCATATTCCCGCTCGATCCTTTAACGCAGGTTCACGTTCACTGCCTAATGGCGTTATTCACGCGTTCAGCAGGAAACCTCCGGAGTGTTGTTTCGAGAAAGACGCAATGGGATCCGCTTTCAGCCTGGGGCGGGTTCCTCTCTAATCATGCAATCTGACCTACTCTTCTCCATTATTGGTTCAAATCTTTCATCATTTGCTATGTACTCAATTTCTATTATAATAATGGGATTGGGGTTCTCTGTCAAGCTTTATTCCGGTTGTTTTTCCTCAGCGCTGCTTCTTTGGACATAAGACCAAATTCAGATGCTGTTTCCGTAAGATAACCAGTCGTATCGGGATCTGCGTGATCGCTGTAATGCAGATTCGCTTCACCGTCGTGAAATGCACGTCCCATTTTTGGATGATATTTCATGATTTGCACACCTTTTTGATTGTATTTACGCTTAGTATAAACAAATCATTTTATTTTTATTTAAAAATCAGAAAGGACTTTACGATATTAAACAAGAATGCTTTTTTAATGATCATCAGAAAGGAGGACACAATGAACAAGAAATACTTTGTCCTTATTGTATGTATTATTTTCACCTCAGCGCTATTCCCGACCTTTTCATCCGTTACAGCTGCTCAAGGAGAAGCGGTCATCGCAACAGATGAAATGAACGTCAGAAGCGGCCCAGGGCTTAGCTACGGCATTACAGCGGAAGTAAAAAAGGGAGAACGCTATCCAATTTTAAAGGAAGATGGAGACTGGGTGCAGATACAGCTTGGTTCTGGAGAAAAGGGCTGGGTAGTCTCCTGGCTTATTACAAAGGAAGACCAGGCCAGCACAAGCTCCTCAGGAAGCAGTGACACTGTGACATCAACAGACCCCGATCTGCGGATGAGAAGCGGCCCGGGCACTTCCTACGAAGTCATCGGCAAATTCCCGCAAGGCAGCCAAGCATCTGTCATTGATAAAGATTCGGGCTGGATCAAGATATCCTATCACAGTGCCACCGGATGGGTATCATCTGAATATGTCACATCAGGAGGCAGCAGTTCAGCGTCTGATGAGAGTGACCAAACCGAGGATTCCGGTGCGTCAACGACGGGCACAGTCGGTGTTTCTTCGCTAAATGTAAGAGCCTCCGCCTCACATGACGCGGCAATTATAACAAAACTTGATCGCGGAACGAAACTGACGGTTCTCAACGAGAAAAATGGCTGGGCTCACATTGAGGTGAACGGGCTAAAAGGCTGGGTTGCAAGCCATTACCTTTTGACTAGTTCTGTTCCAGCTGATGATTCAGCAAATGCCGGCAGTTCATCCTCCGCTAAAAAAGCCTATATCATGTACGGAGGAACGAATCTAAGAAGTGATGCGTCAACATCAGCTTCGATCGTTGAGCGCGCTGCCAAAGGAGATTCATACACCATTACCGGTTCAAAGGGAAGCTGGTATGAAATAAAGCTTGATAACGGGCAGACTGCTTATGTAGCCAATTGGGTGGTCCAAACGTCTAAAAGCGCAGAAGAAGCAGGTGAACCGCCAGTCTCTGATTCCCCGTCTGGAAACGGCTCTCTAAACAATAAAACGATTATTGTTGACCCGGGACATGGAGGAAAAGACAGCGGAACGATCGGGTATTCGGGGAAATTCGAGAAAAACCTGACGATCAAAACGGCAAAACTGCTCGCCAGCAAACTTAGATCGGCTGGAGCGGATGTATATGTGACACGCCAGGATGATACCTTTGTCAGCCTGCAGTCACGGGTCTCTACCTCTCACTACCGTAACGCTGACGCCTTTATCAGCATTCATTATGACAGCTATGCGGATACCTCTACAAGAGGCAGTACAGCATATTACTACAGTCCTGCCAAAGATCAGGAACTCGCATCAGATGTCCACTCAGAAGTGGTGAAGCGTTCTTCCATTCCAGACCGCGGCGTATTATTCGGAGATTATTATGTGCTCCGGGAAAACAGACAGCCCGCTATGCTGTACGAGCTGGGATATGTAAGCCATCCGCAGGAAGAAGCCATTGTACATAGCAATTCATACCAAGAAAAAGTAACAGATGGGATCGAAAGCGGATTAGAGAAATACTTCCAATAAAAAAAGCTGCCTTTTGGCAGCTTTTTTTATTTTGAATCCATAATGAGCGTGACCGGTCCGGAGTTTGTAAGCTGAACATCCATCATTGCTCCAAACGTTCCGGTCTCCACTTTGATTCCTTTTTCACGAAGCAGGTCATTCCATTTTTCATAAAGACCTAAAGCTTTATCAGGTTTGGCCGCGTTCATGTAGTTCGGCCGGCGCCCTTTTTTCGTATCTCCATAAAGCGTAAACTGTGAGACGGATAAAATCTCTCCTCCTATATCTACAAGAGACAGATTCATTTTCCCTTCACTGTCATCGAAAATACGGAGATTGACAACTTTATCGGCTAAATAAGCTGCATCATCTTCTGTATCATCGTGAGTGATGCCGACCAGCACCATAAGGCCTTGTCCAATTTGGCCGACGACCTCTTCGTCCACTGTAACGCTTGCTTCTGTTACTCGCTGAACAACTAATCTCTTTTCTAACCCCTTTAGTTCATGACGCGGCGCACAGAATAGATATCTCTAATCTGTTTAATACGCTCGACGACTTTATGCAAGTGATTGATATTCTGGATAAAAATCGCCATATGGATGGTTGCCACTTTATTGCGATCCGATTTGCCAGAGACAGATGAAATATTGGTTTTCGTTTCATTCACTGCCTGGAGTACCTCGTTCAGCAATCCGCGGCGGTCATACCCAAGAATCTCTATCTCAACATTGTATTCCTTGCGCTTTTGAACTTGTGACTCATGTTCCCACTCTACCGGGATCAGCCGCTCTTGGGCTTCATTCGTTTTGACATTCGGACAGTCTTCGCGATGGACCGAAACCCCTCTGCCTTTTGTGATAAAGCCGACAATATCATCACCTGGCACAGGATTGCAGCATTTTGATAAACGGACAAGGAGGTTGTCAATGCCCTTGACACGAACGCCAGCTTCCCGTTTTCTTCCTTGCGGGTATGGCTTAGGTTCCCCAGTGACTTCCTGAACGATCTTTTCCTGTTCTTCCTGGTCGCGCTGCTTTCTCTCTTTTTCTGTTAGGCGGTTCGCCACCTGCAGAGCTGTGATGCCGTTGTAACCGACCGCCGCGTACATATCCTCTTCATTTGAGAAATTAAATTTGTCAGCAACCTTTTGAATATTCTCCGGCGTTAAAACATCCTTCAATTCAAAATCCAAGTTTTTAATTTCTTTTTCGACCAGCTCACGGCCTTTTTCGACATTTTCTTCACGCCGCTGTTTCTTAAAGAATTGACGGATTTTATGCTTCGCTTGGGATGTTTGGGCAAGCTTCACCCAATCCTGGCTCGGACCGTAGGAATGCTTAGAGGTGAGAATTTCAACGATATCACCTGTCCGAAGCTTATGGTCAAGCGTAACCATTTTTCCGTTTACTTTGGCACCGATTGTTTTATTGCCGATTTCAGAGTGAATCCGGTAAGAAAAGTCAATCGGAACAGAACCGGACGGAAGCTCGATTACATCTCCTTTTGGCGTAAAGACATACACCATGTCAGAGAACAAATCAATTTTGAGCGATTCCATAAATTCTTCTGCATCTGTCGATTCATTTTGAAATTCTAAAATTTCACGGAACCAAGAAAGCTTTTTCTCAAAGGTTGCACCTTCATTGGCTGCTTTCCCTTCTTTATAAGCCCAGTGAGCCGCAACCCCGTATTCCGCTATTTCATGCATTTCAAAGGTGCGGATCTGCACTTCAAGCGGATCGCCTTTAGGCCCAATAACCGTTGTATGAAGCGATTGATACATATTCGGCTTCGGCATTGCGATATAATCTTTGAATCTGCCTGGCATCGGTTTCCAGCATGTGTGAATGATGCCAAGCACCGCGTAGCAGTCCTTTATGCTATTCACAAGAATACGGACAGCCAACAAATCGTAAATTTCATTGAATTGCTTATTTTGCAGCACCATTTTTCGATAAATGCTGTAAATATGTTTCGGGCGTCCCGAGAAGTCAGCCTTGATATTTACTTCTTCGACACGTTTCTTCACTTCATTGACAACCTCATCGACATAAAGCTCTCGTTCTGCACGTTTCTTCTTCATGAGGTTGACAATTCTGTAATATTGCTGAGGGTTCAAATAACGGAGCGCCGTATCTTCCAATTCCCACTTAATTTTTGAAATCCCGAGACGATGCGCCAAAGGAGCAAAAATTTCCAGCGTTTCATTGGAGATTCTCCGCTGTTTTTCCTGAGGCAGATGTTTCAGTGTCCGCATATTGTGAAGACGATCCGCCAGCTTGATCAATATGACCCTGATATCTTGAGCCATAGCGACAAACATTTTGCGATGATTTTCCGCCTGCTGTTCCTCTTGAGATTTATATTTAATTTTGCCGAGTTTCGTTACGCCGTCTACAAGCATTGCCACTTCTTCGGAAAATGCTTCTTTCAGGTCATCGAGCGTCACATCTGTATCTTCCACGACATCGTGCAAAAATCCGCCCGCGATTGTGGAAGGGTCCATTTCAAGATCAACGAGTATCCCCGCAACCTGAATCGGATGAATAATATATGGCTCGCCCGATTTGCGGTATTGCTCGCGATGAGCATCTTCAGCGTACAGATATGCTTTTTCGACAAATGCGATATGCTCATCAGATAGATAGCTGCGTGCTTTATCTATAACTTGCTCGGCAGTCAATACTTGTTCGTTCGCCATGGAATCACCTTTTTTAAAATGTAAACTGTATTGTAGTTTATTATCAAGAAAAAAACGAAAGATGTAAAGAGCAGAAGTTCAAATAGCCAAATATTATATAAAATAAATGCAAAACAATAGGAAAAAAGCACCCTGACATGGAGTGCTTTTTCGTTATGCGGTTATCCTTAGTATTTCATCAATGTTAAGATGTCGTAATCTTCGAGCTTATTTCTGCCGTCAAGGTAAGAAAGCTCGATTAAGAAAGCGATACCAGCAACAACGCCGCCAAGTTCTTCAACAAGTTTGATTGTCGCTTCAATTGTGCCGCCTGTCGCAAGCAGGTCATCTGTAATAAGCACACGCTGACCAGGCTTAATCGCATCTTTGTGGATCGTTAATACGTCTTTTCCGTATTCCAAGCCATAATCCACTTTGATTACTTCACGAGGCAACTTGCCTTCTTTGCGGACCGGCGCAAAACCTACGCCAAGCGCGTAAGCAACGGGACAGCCGATAATAAAGCCGCGCGCTTCAGGGCCAACGACCAAATCAATTTGCTTTTCTTTCGCATATTCAACAATTTGATCTGTGGCATAGCGGTATACATCGCCTTTATCCATCAGTGTCGTAATATCTTTAAATTGCACGCCCTCTTTCGGGTAATCCGGTACAATTGTTACGTATTGTTTTAAATCCATCTGTTTTATGTCCTCCTCGTACTTTCATAAGCCTCTGAATCTTGTTTCATCAGCTTATTCAGCCATTCCTTCAGCTCTTCAGCAGAAGAATAATTCAGCTTTTGATCCAGTTCCATCAGCTGCTGTTTCGCCTGATATGTTTGTGAGTCTGTTAAGTCGCGTTTCTTTGCTCCGCTCACAACAGACAGCACACCATTCTCTATTTTAACAAAACCGAGATCAAAAAACACCTTTGTCATGAAATTGATTGTTTCAACGGACCAGCCTTTATGTTTTGCAAGCTCTGAACCGTGTTTTTTCACGTCAAAAGCGCCTCTTTTCAGCAAGAACGCATAATACCATTTAAAGTGGTCTCTTGCGGGAAAAGTTGATAAAAAGTGGTCCTCATGATTGAGAAAAATAAAATATATCCGCTCGGGCGCCTTTCCTTCCAGCAAACGTGCGAGCATGTCCAGCGAAGGCGGCGGATCCAGTAATACAATATATGCACCATCGAGGTCAAACGCCTTTGCTTGATCTTTAGAACTGATGACGTGCACTTCTCGGCGAAGGTCTTCAGTTTGAAGTAATGTTGTTGAGTCTTCTTTGAAAGAGACAATGGCCCGTTTAGCAGATGGAAGGGCGGAAACTGTGTCTTCCCACGTCCGTTTTCCCCTTAAATCAAACAGCTGCCATTCAGAAACAGCGGCATCCTTTATCATAAGCTGCGGCTTTTTTCGATTGTTCCATTCGTTGATTGACATCTCACCGACAATGGAAATTCTTGAACCCGGTACGATGCCTTCTTGAAGCTCGCCTTTATTAAAACCGACGCAATCAAGCTGGGACGACTCGTTTCTGATCGTCATTTTGACATGAGTTTTATTTGCCCCTATCTTGCGGACATCTTCCAGTACTGCATTTTCTACGAGAACGTGCGGTTTCGGGTTCAGCATGCCAAAAGGAGACAGCATGTTCATTTCTGCGATGCTTTCAACTGTAATGTCTTCGACGCCGCAGACAAGGTCGACTTCCTGTACGGGAATAAAATCCTCTTCCGTAAGCGTATTGTCCGCTATTTCATTCAGCCTGCTTCGCAAATCCGGCACATCTTCGGCTTTCAGCGTCATCCCCGCAGCCATTGGATGGCCGCCGAAATGAGGAAGAATATCTCTGCATTCAGAAAGGCTCTCAAATAAATTAAATCCTCTGATGCTTCGGGCCGAACCTTTAGCGATTCCCTTTTCTTCATCAATACCAAGAACAATGGCCGGTCGGTAGAAACGGTCCACAAGCTTTGAAGCCACAATCCCGACGACTCCCGGGTTCCATCCGGCTTTGGCCACGACAATTGCAGTTTGATCGAGCCCTTGCTGTTCAACCATTTCAATCGCTTCATCCGTCATTTTGCTGACCATTTTTTGGCGCTCTTTGTTCAGCTGGTCAATTTCTGCGGCAAGCTCTTCCGCTTCAAACGAATCCTCTGACATAAGCAAATGAACAGCGGGATCCGCCTGTTCGATTCTTCCGACGGCATTCAGCCTTGGTGCGAGCTGAAATCCGACTGTTTCTTCGTTCGCTTCTCCGATGTCTCCGCCTGACAGCTTAATCAGCTCTTTTAAGCCGAGCCGATTTGTCCGTCGAAGCCTTTCAAGTCCTAGTGTTGCTATTAATCTGTTTTCGTCATGCAGCGGGACTAGATCGGCAATGGTGCCGATAGCCGCCAGGTCAAGCAGTTCATCAGGAAGTTCACCCAATAAAGCGTGGGCAAGCTTAAACGCGACTCCAACCCCGGCAAGCTCTTTAAACGGGTAAGTGCAGCCAGGCTGCTTCGGGTGGACGATCGCACGGACATCCGGAAGCTCCGGTCCCGGTTCATGATGATCGGTAATGATGACATCCAGTCCGAGTTCCTTTGCCACCTTCGCTTCATGCACAGCGGCAATTCCTGTATCAACCGTAATGATCAAAGAGAAGCCCCGTTCTTTAATCGAACGAAACGCCTGTTCATTAGGTCCATATCCTTCTTTAAAACGGTCAGGTATATAAAAATCAACTTGAGCCGACAGTTTTTGCAGCGTGTGAAGCATCACTGACGTACTTGTAACCCCATCGGCGTCATAATCGCCATATATCATAATCTTTTCTTGTTGTGAAATCGCCTGTTTTATTCGATCTGCCGCTTCTTTCATGCCTTTCATTTCAAAAGGATCATAAAAATCGGCATCCTTTGTATGTAAAAACAGCCTAGCGCTTTCTGCCGTATCAAAGCCTCTTTTTACAAGCAGGGACGCAACAAGAGGTGTTATATGCAATTGTTCTGTGAGTGATTTGACCTTATCCTGATCTGGTCGCTGGATTTCCCATCGCATTTTTGACGCTAACATAAATTCACCCCTCAACCACCCTATTATACTAGAGCAGGCTGAGGGGTTTCAAATAATATTCGAAAACTAGTCTTTTTTCTCAATCATGGCTGATGCATCCTGTGTGTCAGTCTGATCAGCAAGATGAGTATCCTCTTGTTTATGTATTGCTGTTCTATTTTCTTTCCGCAAGGTTTTTATTTCCCGCTTCAATTTCATTACCTGAAAAATGCCGACAGAAAATACGATCAGTGCTCCCATTAAAACTGAGCCCAAAATAACAAGAATGAGCGGCCATTCTGATCTTCCAAACAGGTAATCAACTTCTACGGATCGAACATTAATGACTGCGAAAATAGCGACAATTAAGGTGAAAATAAGTGCGAAAATAATGGTCCATTGTTTATTCATTCTCTTTTCCCCCAAACTTCTTATTGAGGTAACTTTCCCAATCAAGACTGGTTTTAAACATGGCTTAACACTAGGTTAAGCTCCCTTTGCTGTTAATTTTTCCCGGATCAGCCTCTTCAGTCCGGTTCCCTCACCGGAAATCACAAGTGTATCGCCTTCGTCAATGACTGTTTCAGAGCTCGGATTCAGTTGTTTATCCTGATTCTTTTTAACAATTGCAATGACCGTCACATGATATTCCTGACCCACATTCAAATCACCAATCGTCTGATGAATGGCAGGCGCTCCCGCCTCTGCTTTACACCACTCTATAATCAAATCATCAAGGGCTGACTCGACCTGTTCTAATGCTTTCGGTTTATATGCCATTCCGCCAAGAATTGCAGACATTTGCCTTGCTTCAGCGTCATCAAACTGCACGGAGGCAACACATTCCTCATGGTCGTTTTCGTCAAAATAGTAAAGCTCTCTCCGTCCGTCATGATGAATGATAATTGAAATTTTATCACGGTTTCTAGTAATCATTTCAACTTTTTGTCCTATGCCCGGCAGCTCTGATTCGCGAACCCTCATATATAAACCCTCCTACATATCTGAAAACCAGCCATAAACACTTTTAACACCATATATATGTTTAAATGTAAGCGTATGTCATTATAGCAAATGTCTATTTTAAGTTCAATGAAACTTCAAAAAACAGGCTGCCCTGCAGAGGACAGCCTGATATTTTTTATTGCGCCGAATCTTTTTTCAGTTCTCTTCCTTTCCATGCAAGCCAAATTTGTGCGGCAATGTATAGAGAAGAATAAACGCCTGTTAACAGCCCGACCAATAAAGCAATTGAGAAGTTAGTAATAGAAGATGCTCCAAAGATCAGCAATGTCACAACAACAATCACAACGGTTAATACAGTGTTAATTGAACGTGTAAAGGTTTGCTGCAGGCTCAGGTTTACAATATGGTTCAGATCGGCAAAGGTTTTCGGCTTACGCTTTTTCATATGCTCGCGGACCCTGTCAAATGTAACGATTGTATCGTTAATGGAATACCCGATTATCGTCAAGATGGCCGCGATGAATGTAACATCTACCTCAAGCCTTGTAATACTGAAGAACGTGACGATAAAGAATGCGTCATATAGCAATGAGGCGATGGCAGCAATCGCCATTTTGTATTCGAATCGGATTGAAACGTAAATAATGATGCCAATAGAAGCTATAGCAACTGCGTACAGCGCATTTCTCGCCAGCTCCTTACCGACTGTCGGTGAAACTGTGCTGACATTTGGATCAGATCCGTATTTGTCTTTAAAATACGTTTTTACTTTTGCAATGGTTTCTTTATCTGGCACCCCGACAAAACGGGCAACACCGATATTGCTCTTTTCGCCTGACAGAACTACAGTATCAGGGTCCATACCCAGAGATTCAAAATCCTTCTCAACTTGCTCTGTCGTCAGCTTATGGTCGCTTTGCACTTCAATCCGTGCACCGCTTGCAAAGTCAATGCCAAGATTCAGCCTGAACACAAGCAGGATAATAATCCCGGCAACCGTGACCGCACTGGAGAAAATAAAGAAGTATTTGCGTTTGCTCGTGAAATCCCATTTTTGGAATGGCGTATGCGGCTCTGTATTTTCATCCGTATCCTGAATATCCATGATATGTTTCTTATTGACACCAAACCAGCCTTTTTTCCGATCAAGCCATCTGCTTTCCACAAGGAGAGCGAGGAGAAATCTCGATAAGAAAACGGCAGTGATAAAGCTTGTCAAAATCGATAGGATCAGCATTGTCGCAAACCCTTTAACAGAGCTTGTCCCAAAGATAAAGAGCACAACCGCTGCAATAATGGTTGTAATATTCGCGTCAAAAATCGTCGCAAATGACCGTCTGTTTCCTGAACGGAAGGCAGAGCGGACTGACTTTCCTAGCTTGAGCTCTTCTTTAATCCGCTCATAGGTAATAATGTTGGCGTCAACAGCCATCCCGACACCTAAAATGAGAGCGGCAATTCCCGGAAGCGTGAGTACGGCATTCATCCAGTCAAAGATCTGGAGTGTAATGTAGATATAAACAGACAGCGTAATCACCGCGATTAATCCCGGCAGACGGTAATAGAAAAGCATAAATAAGAAAATAATTGCGATACCGACAATACCGGCAAACACCGTATCATGGAGAGCCTGCTGGCCGAATTGCGCGCCTACTGATGTCGAATACTTTTCAGTCAGTTTCACAGGAAGTGCGCCTGCGTTTAAAATGCTGGCTAAATCTTTCGCTTCTTGAGCTGTGAAATGACCTTCAATTTTTACATCAGTTGTATTTAGTTCCTGACTTACATTTGGAGCGGATACAAATTTAGGATGCTCTTTTTGAACTTCTTTCTTAAAGGAATCACCTTTATCATAATCCAACCAAATGACAAGCTGGTTGTTTGGCGCCATTTTCATGACCTTCTTGGTCACTTCACCAAATTTATCAGCGTCTTTCAGCTTAATCGTGACAATTGGCTCATTTGTTGTGCTATCATAAGTTTGTTTAGCGCCGTTTTCGACTAGATCAGCACCGTTTAACAGTTCCTTATCATTTGCATCTCTGAAAGAAAGCTGCGCTTCAGTCGCCAAAATTTCACGCGCTCTGTTTTGGTTTGTCACGCCAGCGAGCTGAACGCGAATCCGGTTATTCCCTTCAATTTGGATGTTCGGTTCGCTGACACCGAGAACATTGGCCCGGCGGTTCAGTGCCTCTACTGTGCTGACCAGAACGTCTTTTGTGATTTTGTCACCTTTTTTTACAGGCTGTACATCATACAGCACCTCAAATCCGCCTTGCAAATCCAATCCTAACGTAATATTGTTAGCGGCAGGCTTCGTAAAGTAGCCCAAGCCCGTGCCGATCAATAGAACGAAAAGGAAAAACGCAATCAAGCGTCCTTTTTTCATTATGTATATCCTCCCTTAAACCTGTGCGAATCAACCTGCTATCTCAGCAGTTCTTCCAATGCTTCCTGGCCCTCTTCACTGCCCAGCCAATTAGACGTTTTAAATGACTCAACGGTTGCATAGTTCATAAATTCGCCAATTTTCACTGATAAAATATCACTCGCCAGTTCATAAATGCTCAGTTCCGTTTTCTTTTTCCACTTCTTATCTGTTAAGTATGACCACAAACTTTCGAGTTCAACATCATCATACCCGAGAATCTTAAACTCTTCCAGTTTGCTGTAAAGAAACGGCCTGACGTGGTCTTTATATAGATCGGCTGGATGCTTCTCCACGAATTCCACGCTCCTTTTTTATTGTTTTTCAAGAAGACTTGTCATGCTTGGACGACATATACGCATATCTTTATTGTATATGATTCCAGGTAGTTTGAGAAGGCAGGGGGTAAAAATGGCGAAACAGACGTTTTTAAAGGGCACTCTTATCCTTATCGCAGCAGGAATGGTTACAAGAATGCTCGGGTTTGTCAACCGGGTGGTTATCGCCCGTTTTATCGGTGAAGAAGGAGTCGGGCTTTACATGATGGCAGCGCCTACTTTCTTCTTGGCCACTACATTAACTCAATTCGGTCTGCCGGTCGCGATCAGCAAGCTAGTCGCTGAAGCCAGTGCGCGCGGAGATCATCAAAAAACGAAAAATATTTTAGTCATGTCTCTGACCATTACGGGAGTGCTCAGCCTCATCTTTACACCGCTGTTTCTGTTTTTCGCCCCTGTTATGGCTGAAACGATGCTGACAGATAAGCGAACACTGTATCCGCTCTTGGCCATTACGCCTGTTGTGCCGATTATTGCTATATCGAGTGTGCTGAGGGGATACTTTCAAGGAAAACAGAATATGAACCCGCTTGCTATGTCACAAGTCCTTGAACAGGTTGTCCGCATTTCACTCGTGGCTGTCTGCACAACGATTTTTCTCCCTTACGGAATTGAATATGCTGCAGCGGGGGCAATGCTATCCTCAGTGGCAGGGGAGCTGGCATCACTTCTTTATTTATTCGTTTGCTTTAAGTATAAAAAGACAATTAAAATCAGAAAGCATTTTTTACAGTCAATTAAAAACGGAAAACAAACCTTTACCCAATTAATGAGCGTGTCCCTTCCAACAACCGGGAGCCGCTTTATCGGAAACCTCTCTTGGTTTTTCGAGCCAATCGTCGTCGCTCAAAGCCTTGCCATCGCCGGTGTGGCAACAGTTGCCGCAACAAAGCAATACGGGGAACTAACCGGCTTTGCCATGACGCTGCTGACTCTGCCCAGCTTTATTACATATTCTTTGTCGACCGCGCTTGTTCCTGCGATCAGTGAAGGAATGGAGCAGAAAAAATTGCAGGTGGTGGAATACCGCTTAGAACAGGCGATGCGTCTCTGTCTGCTCAGCGGAGGCATTTCAGTTGTTATTTTATTTGTATTTGCGGATGAGCTGATGAGAGTGATGTACGGTTCCTCAGGCGCAGCTGTATTTATAAAAGTGATGGCCCCGTTTTTTCTGCTTTATTATTTCCAAGGCCCGCTTCAAGCTGTGCTGCAGGCGCTTAATTTGGCAGGAGCTGCGATGATGAACAGCTTAATCGGAGCGCTTGTCAAAACAGGCCTTATTTTTGTCCTTGCCACAAGGCCTTCTCTTGGCATTATGGGCGCGGCATTAGCCATTGTGACAGGCATGGTGCTCGTCACGCTATTGCACGCAGCAACCGTAAGCAAAGTGCTGCCGATCAGCATCAAAATCAAGGAGTACGCGCTCAGCTTCGCTGTTATTGTAATTTGCGGATTCATCAGCTCCGCCATCAAACAATATATAAGCTTTGGAGCATCTGAGGCTGTCAATCTAGCCGGATGGATTGCGGCGAGCGCCGCCATTTATATGATCCTCCTGCTCGTTTTCCGTTTAATTAAAAAAGATGAGCTTCGCCGCATTCCCATTATCGGACGGTTGATCATCCGATAATGGTCACGTGCGGTGCCCATCTTTTTCATCAATATATATTTCTCCGTCTGTAAACGAGCAAAATGAAATATCTGAAGGGTTTGTGTATCCGTGTTTTTGCAAACTTTCAAGCAGCCATTTTCTATCTTTACTGATTCTGGACAGGTTTTCTGTTTGAATGAAGCCGTCTATAATGAGCGGCATTTCGAGCTGCCGATGCTCTCCGCTGTTTTCTTTCTTAACAATAGTCAGTTTGCCCGACGGCTCTAAAATAGCAAATGATACGTCAGCTACTCTGTCGATGCTATTTTCTCTGAGCTGAACCATTAAATCATCAAAATTATAACGCTGTGATTTCATGGCTTCTTCGTCAATTTTTCCATATTTGATAATTATGGTCGGCTTACCGTCAAGAAGCTGGCGGACTTTTCGGTTTTTTAAAGAAAAGTATGCCAAAGTCACTTGAATGATCATTAATACAAGCATTGGCAAAATGGTATGAAATAGATGATCGTCTACGTTTTCTATGGCTAAAACGGCAATTTCAGCCATCATGATAAAGACAACGAGATCTAAAATACTAAGCTCTCCGATCTCCCGTTTGCCCATGAAACGAAAAATGACCAATATCACAAAATACAATACGACTGTGCGAAACGCAATAGTGAGAAGCTCTTCCATTATGCACCTCCAACTCATTATAGGTTGCAACAAAATGATCAATTTATGTAAGAAAAACCGATTGCATTTCACAAAGCTTTTACGTCTAATTCATGGGATAAGGGAATACATTTTTACAAAGACGAGCCATCAGCATGTCTGACGGTTTTGAACAAAAAGAACAGAAGCCTTTTAATACAGGCAGAGAGGAGACAATCATGGAGGAAACGAAACAAGTTGGAAAAGGCATTCTTTACGGCTTAATCGCCATATTTTCAGCCATGCTCCTGACAAGTTTAGCGGTTTCACTTTTATTGACCGCAACCTCGCTGGAAGAATCATCATTTAACTGGCTGATCACCGCTATCTCATTTCTCTCTTTATTTATCGGCGGGTTCATTTCAGGCGGGAAAGGCAAGGAAAGAGGCTGGATGATTGGCGCATTGACCGCCTTAAGTTTTTCTCTGATTATCTTATTGTTTCAGTATTTAGGATTCGGAAAGACATTTACAGCAGAACAGCTGATCTTCCATCTGGGATTTTTAGGGGTGTGCATGCTGGGCGGGATTTTCGGCGTGAACATGAGGGGAAACAGGTCTTCCACATAAAAAAGAGCGGGCTCACTTGCCCGCTCTTTTTTGTTTGCTATGTATAGCTCCTGCTGTTATTCAGCAGCAGAAACTTCTCTGATCGCGCGGCGGTCGAACGTAAGACGTGTGTTATCACCAGTCTTAATTACGACTTTGCTTTCGTCGATAGAGTCAACAGTACCGTGCAATCCCCCGATTGTCACTACTGAATCGCCTTTTTTCAGTTCCTCTTGCATTTGGCGTACAGCCTTTTGCTGCTTTTGCTGAGGACGAATCAGCAAGAAGTAAAGGACCGCAAACATTAAAATAATAGGAACCAATGTACCTAAAGTGCCAGTCATCATTTTCACCCCTTTCTGTAAGCCTGTTATGTTTATTTAGAAGCTTTTCGCATTTGGCTTGTTATAGCCGTAACGCTCAAAGAACTCTTCTCTGAAATCACCCAGACGATCCTCGCGAATAGCCTGTCTTACCTGCTCCATTAAGTGTAACAGAAAATGAAGGTTATGGTAAGTTGTTAATCGAAGGCCGAATGTTTCATTGCAGCGAATCAAGTGCCTAATGTACGCGCGAGTGTAGTTTTTACATGTATAGCAATCACACTCTTCATCAATCGGACGGAAGTCTCTTTCAAATTTCGCATTTTTCATATTGAGTCGTCCTTCAGCAGTAAACACTGTGCCGTTTCTTGCAATCCGTGTAGGCAGCACACAGTCAAACATATCGACCCCGCGGATCGCTCCGTCGATCAGTGCGTCCGGAGAACCTACTCCCATCAGATATCTCGGTTTATCCTTCGGCAAGAGCGGTGTTGTGAATTCGAGTACACGGTTCATGACATCCTTCGGTTCACCTACAGACAATCCGCCTATAGCATATCCCGGAAAATCAAGCGAAATCAAGTCCTTCGCACTTTGTGTCCGCAGATCTTCATATTCTCCGCCTTGTACAATACCAAACAGCCCTTGTTCATCCTGACGATTGTGGGCATTCAGGCAGCGTTCCGCCCAGCGGCTTGTCCGTTCAACTGACCTCTTCATGTAGTCGTACTCCGCCGGGTATGGCGGGCATTCGTCAAACGCCATCATAATATCAGAGCCGAGTGCGTTTTGGATCTCCATCGCTTTTTCCGGAGATAAAAACAGCTTGTCTCCATTTAGATGATTGCGGAAATGGACACCCTCTTCCTCTATATTACGAAACTTGCTTAAAGAAAAGACCTGAAAACCGCCTGAATCTGTTAAAATTGCGCGGTCCCAGTTCATAAATTTATGGAGCCCGCCCGCTTCTTTGACAATGTCTTGGCCCGGACGAAGCCATAGATGATAAGTGTTGCTCAAAATGATGCCTGCATCCATTGCTTTCAGCTCTTCAGGCGACATTGTTTTGACTGTCGCCAGTGTGCCGACCGGCATAAAAACCGGCGTTTCGAAGGAGCCGTGAGGCGTATGCACTTTGCCCAGCCGCGCTCCTGTTTGTTTGCATTCTTTTATAAATTCATAGCGTATTGGTTGTTCAGCCACTTTTGATGAGGCCTCCTGTTCTCAAATTATATAATCAGCATCGCGTCTCCGAAGCTGAAGAAACGGTATTCCTCTTCCACTGCATGGTTATAGGCACGCAGAATGTTTTCTCTTCCAGCAAGCGCGCTGACCAGCATAATCAATGACGATTTCGGCAAATGGAAGTTTGTAATCATTCCGTCAATGGCTTTAAATTCATAGCCCGGATAAATAAAAATAGATGTCCAGCCGCTTGATGCTTTAAATTGCCCGTCATGTTCTCCGGCAATCGTCTCAAGCGTGCGTGTCGAGGTCGTGCCGACAGAAATGATCCGACCGCCATTTTCTCTTACTTTGTTTAAGGCTGCAGCCGTTTCTTCTGACATTTGATAAAACTCTGCATGCATATTATGCTCTTCCACTTCATCGGCACTCACAGGGCGAAACGTTCCAAGGCCTACGTGCAGTGTGATGAACTCAATTTGCACGCCTTTGTCTTTCAGCTGCTGTAAGATTTCTTCCGTGAAGTGAAGGCCAGCTGTAGGCGCAGCAGCAGAGCCAATTTCTTTTGAATACACTGTCTGGTAGCGCTCTTTGTCATCAAGCTGTTCTTTGATATATGGAGGGAGCGGCATCTCTCCAAGGGATTCAAGCACCTCGTAGAAAATACCGTCATATTGAAATTCCATCTTTCTGCCGCCGTGCTCAAGCTCTTCCGTGCAGATTGCCTTCAATCTTCCGTCTCCAAATGTGACAACAGTTCCTTTTTTCACCCGTTTCGCCGGTTTGGCAAGTGTTTCCCATTTATCACCGGTTTCCTGTTTCAACAAAAGAAGTTCCACTTTCGCGCCGGTATCCTCTTTTGTGCCGAATAACCGCGCAGGCAGTACCCGGGTATTGTTCAGGACTAGACAATCGCCTTCGTTAAAGAAGCTGATAATGTGTTTAAACGAGCTGTCAGTAAGCTCTCCTGTATGTTTATCGAGCACCATCAGCCTTGAAGCATCACGCTGCTCCAACGGTACTTGTGCAATTAAACGTTCTGGTAGTTCAAAATCAAATAAATCGACTTTCATGATGATTTCACCTTTATTCTAGTCTTTTGTTATTTCATTCTGCCAAAAAGATTAAGCAAAATTGATAATACCACACTTATAATAATACAAGTGACAACCGGGAAGAAAAACGTAACATTTCCTTTTTTTACAAAAATATCTCCCGGCATCTTGCCGACAAAATGCAAAACTGCTCCGATAATAAGCAAAACAGCACCAAGAATCATAATGATCTTAGGAAATTCAGTCATATCGGGGAGCCTCCATTTGGAAATGATGATAAACGGCCGGTGTCACGATCCTTCCACGCGGCGTTCTTTGTATAAATCCAATTTGCAGCAGATATGGTTCATATACGTCTTCAATCGTATGCGATTCCTCGCCGATGGTAGCTGAAATCGTATCAAGGCCTACTGGGCCGCCGTTGAATTTTTCGATCATGCCCATCAGCAGCTTATGATCAATATGATCCAAACCGAGGCGGTCAACCTGAAGCCGCTCCAGCGCATTCTGAGAAATGTCTTCCGTAATCCTGCTGTCACCCAGCACTTGGGCGAAATCGCGCACCCTTCTCAGCAGGCGGTTCGCCACGCGGGGCGTCCCTCTCGATCTTCTTGCAATTTCAAGAGCCGACGGTTTATCAATCTCAACCTCGAATACATCAGCGGTTCTTGTGACAATATCCGCCAGTTCTTCTTGTGTATAGTACTCAAGGCGAGACATTACGCCGAATCTGTCTCTTAAAGGAGCCGTCAAAAGCCCCACCCTCGTCGTGGCTCCCACCAGCGTAAAAGGCGGAAGGTCGAGGCGAACCGAGCGGGCAGATGGGCCTTTGCCAATCACAATGTCCAGGCAAAAGTCTTCCATTGCAGGATAAAGCACCTCTTCGATCGATCTGTGCAGCCTATGTATTTCATCAATAAATAATACATCTCCCGGTTCCAGCGCCGTTAATATAGCAGCCAAATCACCAGGCCTTTCAATCGCAGGCCCTGATGTCGTCCGCAATTCCACTCCCATTTCATTAGCAACAATCGAAGCAAGCGTTGTTTTTCCGAGTCCGGGCGGCCCGTACAGAAGAACATGATCCAGCGTCTCCTGTCTCATTTTCGCCGCATCTATAAACACGCGCAAATTTTCTTTTACCTTATGCTGCCCGATATACTGTGCCAGATTTTGCGGCCTCAGGCTTTGCTCTATCACTGATTCATGGTTGTCTGCTTCACTTGAGACGAGCCGTTCATCCATGAACATCACCTTACTTTAATAGTTTTTGTAATGCTTTTTTCACATATTGGTCTGTTGTCAGCCCAATTTCTTCTTTAAGGTGAGGAAGCACCTTTTTGATTTCTTTTTCAGCATATCCGAGAACCCTGAGGGCTTCAAGTGCTTCTTCAAGAGCCGTTTCCGCTGTTTGCTTTTCAAGCCTTTCTTCATGATTAAACAGATTTTCAATCATTTCAGGCACAACATCTGCCAGCTTTCCTTTTAAATCTAGAATAATCTGGCGTGCGGTTTTCTTTCCTACTCCAGGAAACTTGACCAAAAAAGCTTCATCTTCATTTTCAATTGCTTGGATGACCGCTCCGGGATCACCCGAGCCCAAGATGGCAAGTGCTCCTTTCGGGCCAATTCCGGTCACGTTTAACAGCTTTGTAAAGAGCGCCTTCTCCTCTCTTGTTGAAAAACCATAAAGCGAAAAAGCATCCTCTCTGATATGATGGTATGTAAAAATCGTTTCTTGGCTTCTCTCCTTATATATAAACGGATTCGGCGTGAAAATCTGATAGCCGATGCCGCCGTTCTCTATGACAATATATTGGGGAGATACATAATCAATCGTCCCTTTAACAAATTCAATCACGCAAATTCACCTCTTTGACTGTTCTTCATTGTACCATAAAAACAGCCAAAGTCTTATAGAAAAGTTAACATATGTTCGCTTCTCTCTCATTCTTTCACGAAAAAAAAGACATGAATACATGTCTTCAATCAGCGGACGCTACCCGCTGTATGTCTTCATATGTTCGATGACATCCTCAAACTCCGCTTTTGTCCGAAATGGAATGCCTTTCAGCAGATTTTTTTGCATATGGCTTTCCAGCCTTTCTAAATCAATTTGAAAAAAAGACTGAATTGGTTCGGAAGCTGGCTCAGGCCGCCCATGAAAAGTGGAAATCACTCCATTATCCGATACACCGATATACCCGTTGACCTTGCTGAGCGGAGAAATATCGTCCATTTGCTTCCGGAAGAGCACATATCCCTTTTTTTGTTCCACTAGCGTCCATCCGGCATAAGCTGCCCAAAAATCATCCATAGAAAACACTTTTTCATGCTTATGCTCAATGCTGACATCGCCGTCCAAATACACCTTTTCAAGCTGCACATGCACCTGCAGCGGCTCATAGTGCTCCACTTCCGCGCCAAGTGCGCGGGAAGGAGCTCCTATTAAAAATACTGCCGCTGAGCAAAGAATGCCCAGCAAAAGATACGCCGTGCTGAATCGTTTCACCCTCTACACCTCTTTGCACACGTTTATGATTAGTTTGACCAAAGAGGCTACTGCTTAACCGTTTTATCAAAATTTGTCTGCACATTTTCCCTGACAAACCGTTCCTCCGTATACACATCTGTGCTTTGCTCAGAAATTGTCAAGAATCGCGTCAGAAAGGCACTGAAAAAATACAATGCCGCAAAGATCCAAATCACGCCACCTGCACCGAGCGGCCCAATGAAAAGACTCACGATGCCCGGCGCGATAAACGCACATAAACCAGATCCCAAATTCAACACTGACATGGCAGCACCTTTATTATCAGGTGCAAGCGTCGGCAAAAGCGCGCTTAATGGGACGTACCCTGCTAAAGCCGCGCCGTAGCAGCAGGCGATAATCATGAGCACCCAATACTGATGCCCGATCAGCTGAGGCGTGTAATACAGCGCCAGCGTAAAAATACCGCATCCGACACCGCCAAACCACATGACCGTATTGCGCCAGCCTAGTTTATCTCCGACTGCACCGAAAATGATATTAAACACAATATTCACAAAAAACAGCGTCCCCCATATTTGCAGCCATTCCGAAACCGAATACCCGTATCGTGCTAAATAAGTAGGAAGAAAGATGGCAAATCCAAATTGTCCTATCGCATTAATCGTCTTGACCACTCCGCCGATGCCTACCTTAGGGTTTTCAAACATAATCGTAAATGCCTTCGACAGTTCTTTCCATTTCGGCTGATCTTGTTTTTGTATCGGAGTAAATTTATCTTTGTTAAAAAATAAGGCAAGAATTCCGCCTGCCGCCACAAACAGTAAAGCGCTCCAAAGCGTATTGATTTCTCCAAAGGCCGGAACTGCATAGCTGGAATAGAACGGACCGAGCACGTTAAGGCCGCACGTAAACATAAACCAAAACCAGCCGACGGCTTTTCCAAGAATATTTTGAGAGGTGCTGTATGACACCCATACGAGAAAAGAGTATGCAAACAGCGGATATCCCAAGCCTCTAAGAGCATAGCTGCCCAAGAGAGCCGGATAATACATATGAGGAATCGCCCAGCCGATAAAAGCGGCCGAACCGAGGATAAATGCAAGCAATCCGACAGTCATCGTTTTTCTCGGCCCCCAAGTTTGGACAAACGTTCCTGAAAGCCAAGCTGAGATGGTGACAGCAATGCCGTACATGGTAAATAACGATGCGGATTGCTGCATACTGAGACCATGATCAACGAGAAAAGGAGACAGCCAGCCTTGTTCGAGGCCGTCTCCAACCATAAAGATGACAACGCCAATATAACCCCAAACCATGTGAGAAGGAATTCCGATTTTGTTCAAAACATTTCCTTTAGCATGTACTGTATTCATTTTCTCCACCGCCTACTTAAAGTATCAATGGAGTATATACCCAAGCTTGCTGAATTGTAATCCTGTTAGATTAAAAAGCGATTTTTTCAGTGTGCTCAATGCTAACAGGCATGCCAAAAGCAAGCGATTGCTGTGCTGCTCTGGCGATCCTCCCGGCCTGTAAACCGTCATTGCCGGTGCAGGGAGTCTCCTGGTTTGTGCCGATCGCTTCTGCAAAACGGAGAATCTCCTCCTCATATGAATCCTTATAGCGTTCAAGGAAAAAGAAATGCGGTTTATCCTTCATCACAAAATCAGCTGTTGACACCTCAACCGTTGTCGGCCTGCTATTGTCAGCCGCTGCAGAGCCTTTCGTCCCGAAAACCTCAACCCGCTGGTCATATCCGTACACAGCTTGGCGGCTGTTATCAATCACAGCCATGGCACCGTTTTCAAAAGTCAGTGTAATAACAGCTGTATCAATATCACCCAGCTCCGCAAAAGAAGGATTCACCAAAGCCGCCCCTTTGGCATACACTTCCGTCACTTCGCTTCCCATAATATATCTGGCCATATCAAAATCATGGATCGACATATCCATAAACAATCCGCCTGACGTACGGACATAATCTATATTCGGGGGTTCTGGGTCCCGGGACGTGATTTTTAATAAATGAGGTGTACCGATTTCACCATTTTCAACAATCGTTTTGATTTTCTTAAAATGAGGATCAAAGCGGCGGTTAAATCCGACTTGAAGTGTTACCCCGTGTTTCCGGACAGCCGCAAGCGCTTCACTCGTTTCGTCCAGAGAGAAACTAACGGGCTTCTCACAAAATATATGCTTTTTCGCCTCGGCTGCTTCTTTGATCATCTGTGCATGTACGGCTGTAGGAGAGCAAATAAAAATAGCATCAATATCAGGATCATGTAATAAATCACGATAATCAGAGGTTATGTATTCAATCTGATGACTGTCGGCCCAGCTTTTTATACGGCTCGCCTGAATGTCAGAGATTGCTTTTATTTTCATGTGAGGAATCCGGCTTATATTTTGAACATGAAGTTTGCCGATGCGGCCTGCACCGATAATCCCTGTCACAATCTGTTTTGTCATGGCTTCTTCCCCCTTGATCATTCACGAAAGCGCTTTATTTAAAATTAATACTATCCCATTTGTAAGCGCTTTTCAAGAATGGAAATTAAACGTTCTATGTCTCTTTTATCACAATTCATGCTTATAAGTAGCCTTCTTCTTCAAGACCAGATACACTAGAATTAGGCTCTTTTTCCTGAACAGTTTATGATTTTCCTATAAACAGCTGCATAAAATAGAGCAAAGAAGGTGAATGAAATGCTGACAAAAGCAGAGGCACTGGCCCATACCGTCATATACCGCAAGAACAGCAGATTTGATAAAGTCAAAGAGAAATCCGAGGAATTAACACTAATCGGCAAGGGAAGAAGCGCCTATGTGTTTGCCTTAACAGAAGGCGGTCGAAAAATGGCGCTGAAAGTATTTTTTCCGGAATATCAAGCGACAGCAGTCAAAGAAGCAGCGATCTATGAAAAATTAGCCGGGTCCGCATTCTATCCTGACATTTACGAAACTGGCGATTCATTTATTCTCATGGAATATATTAAAGGTGAAACCTTTTATAACTGTCTGAAGAAAGGCATTGCAATCAGTGATGACATGATTCAGCAGGTTGAAGAAGCGCTTTCTGACGCCCGGGCAGCCGGACTGAACCCGTCAGATATTCATTTGCGGAATCTGATATTGACAGAAACCGGGGCGGTGCGGGTGATTGATGTTGCGAGATTTGAGCAGACAAAAACATGCACGCAGTGGGACGACTTAAAATCCGCATATCATGCACTCTACAAAAAACCGATATTCCCCAAAAAGATTCCGGGTTTTTGGCTGGAGATCATCGCATTTTTATATAAGAAAGATTGGTTTCAAAAGCATTTCGCACAGCGGAAAAGAAAATATTCTTAAATCAAAAAGGCAGCCGCACAAGCGGCTGCCTTTATCATGTATTTTTTACTTTCTGACGGCAGAAATCAGTTTCATTTGTTCAGGCGACAGCTTAATTCGATAGCCTCTCACAGTTAAGTAGACCGCTTCTGGGTCCTTCTCGCCGGAATGACAATACGTTTTTTCCATTTCTGTCTCCCCTCACCCTTTATTGGCTTTATTTCATCTTATCATTGCTTTATTGAGGTAATTTTAAAGAAATGTAAAGATTATATGAATCCGATATATAGTAAAATGAGAGAAAAAAAGGGAGAGAGTCACATTAAGACCGAAAACACCTTGAGCTTAGATGCAGCCAGAGGTGAACTTGTAAATGAAAAAACACTTGTCAAGAGAACAATCTACTGGAATTACCCGGACAGCCGCCCAGCAGTGACGTGGATCAATCACAATACAGTGAAAATCGGCAATCAGACTTTACATCTTGATACTGATGAAACGTATGATTGGCGAAAAGATGATCATTGGATCCGTGAAGAACCGCCGCAGGCGTCAGTGAGGTGATGAAACATGAATAAGATGAACGGAACAAATGATGAAAAGCATTTCAATCATTTTGTGATTGCTTTATCCTTTATATACGGTTTGACTGAACTAGGCTATTTGTTGCTGAAGGATTTTATAACAATTGCCATAAGTTTGCCTCTGTAGAAAAACGCAGCGTAGTCGATACGCCGCGTTTTTTCTTTTTCCCTTCCTCTTCTTATTGATAATTACAGGTCATATAATGTGACAAATCGATTGTAGAAATAGTTCGATTAGACCAAAATCCTTTTTATACATGTATTCGAATTTGAAGTGAGGGGGAAGCTTGATGGCAGATTTTGTTGCTAGTTTGAATGCGGTCTTATGGAGTACGCCCGTCATTTATATTTTATTGGGAATTGGATTCGCCTTTTCAATTATGACCCGTTTTTTACAAGTCCGACATTTAAAAGAAATGATTGTTCAGATGTTCAAAGGCAAGAGCTCTGAAGCCGGCGTTTCATCTTTCCAAGCGTTATCGATTGCGCTGTCCGGCCGTGTGGGCACAGGAAACATCGCGGGAGTGGCGACAGCAATTGCATTCGGCGGACCCGGTGCAGTGTTCTGGATGTGGGCGATTGCCTTTATCGGGGCGGCGAGTGCCTTTGTAGAATCAACGCTTGCTCAAATTTACAAAGTGAAACAAGACGGTCAATATCGGGGCGGCCCTGCTTATTATATAGAAAAAGGCTTAGGCATTAAGTGGTTTGCCGTCTTATTTGCCGCTGCTGCCCTTATTGCAATGGCCTTTCTAATGCCGGGCGTACAGTCCAACTCCATTGCGGCTGGGATCCAAAATGCATTCGGCATCTCTCCTTTCGTCACAGGGTGCGGTCTGGTTTTATTATTAGGGTTCATTATTTTTGGCGGCGTCAAACGAATTGCCAATGCGGCGCAAATGATTGTTCCATTTATGGCCATTGGATATATCCTGCTGTCTTTGATTATTATTGTCATGAATGTGTCTGAATTGCCTGCTGTGATCTCATTAATATTCAAAAGCGCCTTCGCATTGGATTCCGCTTTTGGCGGCTTGATCGGTATGGCGATTTCCTGGGGCGTTAAACGTGGCATTTACTCAAACGAAGCCGGCCAGGGAACAGGCCCGCATCCGGCAGCTGCTGCAGAGGTTTCTCATCCGGTCAAGCAGGGACTGGTTCAGGCATTTTCTGTTTATATTGACACCTTGTTTGTATGTTCCGCTACAGCTTTCATGATCTTGTTTACCGGCATGTACAATACCCAGGCTGCAGATGGTTCCTTTATCGTTCACCAGCTTAAAGGCGTAGAAGCAGGACCTGGTTTCACACAAGCGGCAATTGACAGTGTTCTTCCCGGATTCGGTGCAGGCTTTGTTGCCATCGCTTTATTCTTCTTCGCTTTTACAACAATTATGGCGTATTACTACATCGCAGAAACAAATATCGCCTATTTAGCACGAGGCAGAGAAAGCAAATGGGCGATGCTTGGCTTAAAACTGATTATTTTAGCCGCCACGTTCTATGGTACTGTGAAAACAGCTTCACTTGCTTGGGCATTAGGGGATGCAGGGCTTGGCATTATGGTATGGCTGAACGTCATTGCCATTGTGCTGCTTGCCAAGCCGGCGCTCCTTGCTTTAAAGGATTATGAGCGCCAAAAGAAGCAGGGCTTAGACCCGATCTTTGATCCAAAAGCGCTGGGTATCAAAAACGCTGATTTCTGGGAGAAAGAATACACTCATGAAAGTGAACGTGTCTCCTGAACATACTAAAACCGGCCCGATATGACCTCGTGCCGGTTTTTTATGAACGATAGTTTGTATACACTTCTTGAACATCATCGTCATCTTCAAGGACGTCTATTAATGTTTCCAGCTTCTCAACAGCCTGATCATCGGCTTCTGCATAGGTATTGGGAAGCATGGTCACCTCCGCCGAAGAAATTAGATATTTCGATTCGAGGGCTGTTTTCACCTCTTCAAAATGCTCAGGCTCTGTGAAAACCTCATATAGGTCTTCTTCAATTCGCAGCTCTTCTCCTCCTGCTTCAAGCACATCAAGCATGAGCTCATCTTCTTCTATTTGCCGTTCAGTACGGTCTATCGTAATGAACCCCTTTCGTTCAAATAAAAAGGCTACACATCCGCTTTCTCCCAGACTTCCGCCATTTTTATTAAAGGCTGTCCGCACATTTGACGCCGTTCGGTTTTTATTATCTGTTACGCATTCAACCATGACGGCAATCCCTGAAGGGCCGTAGCCTTCATAGGTGATTTCTTCATAGCTGCTTCCGTCTTGGCCTCCCGCAGCTTTTTTAATGGCCCGATCTATATTTTCATTCGGCATATTGGCGCCTTTTGCTTTTTCGATGACAAGACGCAATGCTGAATTTGCTTCTGGATCCGCTCCGCCTTCTTTCGCTGCCACATAGATTTCTTTTGCCAGCTTCATAAATATTTTCCCGCGCTTTGCATCCTGTGCATTTTTTCTTTTTTGAATGTTTTTCCACTTGGAATGGCCTGCCATGTTTTCACCTTCTTTTACATTTTCTATGTACACTTTAATGGGAAATGTTCGCTGATGCAAAGAAAAAGGCTGCCGAATATCACTTCCGGCAGCCCTTCCTTCCTAGCGGTTGTTCATTTTATGAAGTTTTCTGAACAGCCCTTTATCTGTTGATACTTGGACGTCACGGCCATTTGCATAGTTGCGCGCTGCTTTTACAACATTATCTCTGTCAGACTTTGTGAACTCTCTGTGGCTTTTGACTGCGATAACTACTCGGTCATCCGATACCATAACTTGTGTGTCATTGACGTTTTTCACTTGTTTCACACGGTTGGCAATTTTTGCAGCCAGTCTTCTGTTTTCTTGGTTGTCATACCCGTTGTTCGCTGCATTCCGATTCATGTTTCGGTTATTCGTGTTGTTATATGTTCCGTCAGTTGCCAAAGGAACACGATCGTCAGCAGTAACACGGTCACGGTTATTTACATTCGTGGTGTTTCGGTTACCGTCGTTCTGATCCTCCATTAATTCAGAAACAGGACCATCGTGGTCGATTCCGTCTCCCTGTCTATCGGCGTCATTTTCATTTGTATAATATCCGATTGGACGGGTATTGCCGTTATTGCGCGTATCATTCATAGCATTATCGTTTGCTCCGCATGCTGTTAAGCCGGCTGTCATTAGAATCAGGCTAGCGATCGTCATTTTTTTACCCAATGGAAAAACCCCCCGTGGACGAATTGAGCATGTTTGCTCGCTTTTATCATGTGCGTATGGGGGGCATGTTAAGCGTGTCAGTTCTCTCCATTTGGCAGTGATCTGCTTGAAAACAAAAAAAGGAACGATTTACATCGTTCCGAACGATCACTCATTTTCTTCTTCCGGACGGCCAAACATTTGGTTTACAGAAGGCTGGTTCGTCATTGGCATAGAAACTCCTGCCGAATATGGGTTTGGATTTGGGTTAGCTGTGCCATATGGCATATTAGGGCTTCCATAAGCTCCCATTCCCGAATGGCCAGGTGCAGAGAAATATGGCTGATGATCACCGTCACAGCCGCAGTCGTCATGATCTTTGTATGGCATGTAACCATGAGCCGCAGCAGGCTGGTATGCTCCCATTACTTGGGGAGTGCCGTAATAAGGGCCATACGGCATATGTCCATACGGAGATCCATAAGCCGGAGATGCGTATTGCGGCGCACCGTATGAACCGTAATGTCCGTGATGGCTGTTTTCATGATGCTGGTTTTCATAACCCGGGTCATACTGAGGCGATACAAAGCCTGGCTGGTATCCATGCATCGGATGCATTGGATAAGCTTGTGCCGGATAGTACGGATAGCATAATCCTGATCCTGGAAGAATTGGCGAAACAGGCACCGGACACGGTACGAAATGAGCCGGATAATGATAATAAGGCTGAACAGCCGGCATCGGCATATTCGGAACTGTGTGATGAACGTTTTCCTCTTCTATACCGCCTACCTCTGGCGCCTTTGGCATATTAGGCATATTCGGATAATTTGCATTTTCCATATTACTCATAGCCTCCTGTTGTGGAAATTGGTCTTGCATATGATACATATGATCCATATTTCCGTCATGATGTTTTTTCGGCTCCTCCGGTTTAGGAGGCGACCAAGGCTGGAAAAGCTGTTTCATATCATAATAATCGTTCACATCAGCTTCAGGGTACACATTTTCCTGCAAATTAGGCATCGGCGGGACATACGGCATGGACTTCTTTTCTTTCGGCTTTGTGTCTTCTACATCGACAACGGATTTAGGCTTCTCTTTCGCATATGGATGTTCTTGCTTCACACTCCCGGCCGCAGGACTTTTGCCCGCTTTTGGCTCTTTTCTGACCGGGACTCCTTCTGACGGCACTTTTATTTTCATTCCAGGCATGATTAAGTCTGGATTGCTAAGCTGTGTATTGAGTTTTTTCACTTCCTCAACATCGACTCCGTACTTTTCAGCTATTTTCCAGAGCGAATCGCCTTTTTGAACGATATGGATTTTCAACGTTTTCCCCTCCTATGCAAAACGTGAACAGTTCAGCTGTGATTACAATATGTTTCTTCACAACATATGCCTGAACAAAAGAAGTTATGAGTAAAGGAAGGGAAAATATTTCTGATCTACGTGATCGAAAGCATTCGATTCAGGGCAAGGAGTGCATCTTCCTGAATGGCTTTTGGCACCTTGATGACGCCTGAAGGTTCTCCTTTTTCAATTTGTTCCAGCGACCACAACAAATGCGGCAAATCAATTCGGTTCATTGTCAGGCAAGGGCACATGTCAGGGTTGAGTGATTCGATTTGTTTATCTGGATGCTCGTGAATGATCCGCTGAACAAGATTCATTTCTGTCCCGATTGCCCACTTGCTTCCCGCCGGAGCCTGGTTGATTGTGTCGATAATATATTTCGTTGATCCGTTATCATCGCTTAGTGTCACGACTTCGTGTGAACATTCCGGGTGCACAATGATCTGAATGTCGGGGTCTCGCTCTCTCATATCATGGATATTTTTAGTGGTGAATTTCTCGTGAACAGAGCAATGCCCTTTCCACAAAATCACTTTCACATTCGTATGCCCGGATTCAGCTACTAATTCATCTTTCATCGGATCCCACACAGCCATATCTTCAAGCGCAATGCCCAGATCATAAGCCGTATTTCTCCCTAAATGCTGATCAGGCAAAAATAAAATTCTTTTTTTCTGTGTAAACGCCCATTCAAGCACTTTTTTCGCATTCGAAGAAGTTACAGTTGCTCCGCCATGCTTTCCGACGAATGCCTTGATCTCCGCAGTGGAGTTCACATAAGTTAAAGGTATGATCGTATCTCCAAATATATGCTGAAGCTTCTTCCATGCCCTATTGGTCTGCTGCATGTCAGCCATGTCAGCCATAGAACATCCAGCTCTCATATCTGGCAGGACGACCGTTTGCTGCTCGCTTGTCAGCATATCGGCGGTTTCTGCCATAAAGTGAACGCCGCAAAATACGATATAATCCGCTTCTTTGTTTTTTTCCGCTACTTGGGCCAATTGCAGGGAGTCGCCTGTTTGGTCAGCAAATTGTATCACTTCATCCTTTTGATAATGATGGCCTGGTATAAAGAGCCTGCTGCCGAACTTTTTCTTAATGGCGGCAACGCGCGTTTCCATATCCTTTCTCGATAGTTCTTTATAACTTTCGGGCATCATATCATTCGATTGTTTGATCACATCAAGAATTGACATAACAGCATTCCTCCACAGATTCATTTGATAACGTAACATCCATGCTGATATCTAAACTTTTGACGGAATGAGTCAGAAATCCTAATGAAATATAATTCACACCCGTCCCTTTAAAAGCAGGCAAAGATTCTAACGTAATCCCGCCAGAGGCTTCAGTTTTTATATTAGCCGGTGTGAGCTTTGCAAAATGACGGACCGTATCAGGCGGACAGTTGTCAAACATAATAACATCCGCTCCAGCTGCAATTGCTTCCCGCAGCTGTTCCTCCGTTTCAATTTCCACCTCGATATTTACCATGTGCCCTGCGGCCTGACGGGCTTTTTTGCACGCCTCTAAAATAGAGCCGCATGCTGCGATATGATTATCTTTAATCATGATGCCGTCATACAAACCGAATCGATGATTATACCCGCCGCCGGCTCTGACAGCATATTTCTCCAGCATTCTGAGCCCCGGTGTTGTTTTTCTCGTGTCACAAATTTTAATCTGTTCATCATCCAGACACCGAACAGCCTCTCTTGTCATTGTCGCAATTCCTGACAGCCTCTGAATAAGATTTAATACGACCCGCTCTCCTGAAAGGAGCGCAGCTGCGGGACCGTGTAACTCGGCAATCACTTCACCTTTATGCAACATGTCCCCATCTTTTTTGTGTAAAATGCTTTGAACATTTTCGTCCAATAACGAAAAGCCTTCTTTTATGATCGCTGCTCCTGCAAAAATACCCTCTGACTTTGCAACAATCTCCGCTTCACAGCTCTGTTCTCCAAAAATAGACTGCGATGTAAGATCCCCTGTCCCAATATCCTCAAGAAAAAAGTGATTCAGTAATTTTTTCAGCTGTAAATGATTCATTGTTCCAAATCCCCTCGTTTTTTCTGATCTTCGTTCCTTTTTTTGTATGGACAATTTGTCTTCCTTGCCAGCTCACCTCAGCATGAGGAAAATCGGTGCGGAAGTGAGCCCCTCTGCTTTCCTCCCGCAAAAGCGCAGAAAACGTCATCAGCTTTGCAGTTTGCCATAGATGAGAAAGTTCCATCTGCCGAATTGTGATATCCTTCACATTTACTTCCTGAAAAGGCAGCGTATGAAGCCAGATGCTAAGCTCAATCAAACTGCTTTGTTCCCGCAGAATAGACATGTGGCTTGTCATTTTGCTTTGCAGTTCATGCCCCTCTATATCCGGCACCTCGTAGAAGACACTGGTTTCTAGCCCTGATTGATATTGCCTGTTATAAACCGGTTTTTGGATAATATGCTCTGCTGCCCTTTTTCCAAATACCAGCGCTTCCAATAAAGAATTGCTTGCAAGCCGGTTTGCTCCATGTAAACCGGAGCATGCTGTCTCGCCAATCGCATAAAGCCCCGGCACTGTCGTTTCTCCCCAGCGATTAACTGAAACACCTCCCATTAAGAAATGCATTCCCGGAGCAACAGGAATTTTTCCGCTGTGGATATCAATCCCTGCTTTTTCACAAATAGCGGTGATGGTAGGGAAACGCGTTTCAAAATCAGAAATCGCACTGAAGTCTATATAAACGCGATTTCCTTTTGCCATTTCTTCGTGAATAACCCGTGAGACAATATCTCTTGGAGCCAGGTCACCTAAAGGATGCCGTTCAGCCATAATCCTGCGGCCGTTTTCGTCTACTAAACATCCGCCTTCCCCTCTGACAGCTTCTGAAACAAGCCCGTAGGAAACACCATTTTTCACAAGCAGTGTCGGGTGAAACTGAGTAAACTCCAAATCCGTTAATTCCGCCCCGGCCCGGTAAGCCAGAGAAAGACCGTCACCTGTGACAGTGAGATCATTCGTATGGTGAAGAAACAGGTTTCCACAGCCGCCGGCAGCCAGCACAACTTCGTCTGCGTGCCTTACCTTGAGCCGCCCTTTGCTGTCTTTTGTCATGACGCCGATACATCGTCCGTCCTCTATAAGCAAATCTGCTGCCGTTTCATTCTCGATTAACTTGATTTTGCTGTTGATCCGTTTGAGCAAATAATCGATAAGCAGCCTGCCTGTTGCGTCTCCGCCTGCATGAAATATGCGGTTGTATGAGTGGGCCCCTTCTCTTCCAAGACAAACACCGCCTCGTTCATTGCGGTCGAATGGAAATCCACGCTCCAATAGGCTTTGAACCATCATTTTTCCATCATGTAATACGTCTGCTACAATAGCTAGATTATTATGGCCGCACCCTGCGTATAACGTATCCTCCAGATGGGCTTCAATCGAGTCATCTTTTGCATAGGCCGCAGCAATCCCGCCTTGTGCATAGACAGAATTGCTGTTTTTGACGCTTTTTTTTGTGATAACAGTCACTTCGTATGAGGGCGGGAAAGCTGCAGCTAAGGAAAGTGCCGCCGCCCCTGAACCGATGACTGCAATCGTCTTTTTAGACATATGCCATCCTCCTGTTGTTTACACCTGTCTTGACACCTATATTTACACAAGGATAAAATAAACTCAAGAGTTTTTTATGGAGAACGGATGGAGGAAGACCGGATGATTTATTTAGATTATGCAGCGACAACGCCTATTTGTGAGGAAGCCCTTACTGTATATCAGAAGCTTAGTATGGATATGTACGGAAATGCCAGCAGCCTGCATGATGCAGGAGGAAAAGCAAAGCACATACTGGAGTACTGCCGTGAAAAAATCGCCAACATCATTGGCGGAGAAGCAAGCGGCATCTATTTTACAAGCGGCGGCACTGAATCCAATTTTCTGGCCATTCAATCATTGTTAAACGGCCTGCCAAAAACGAAAAGACATTTTATTACGACTGCCATGGAGCATCAGTCCATTCATAATTGCGCTGCTTTTTTGGAACAGCAGGGATATGATGTAACAGTCATTGAACCGAATGAATACGGGCTTATTACCGAGGAAATATTACTAACCCATATCCGGCCGGAAACAGGCCTTGTATCTATTCAGCATGCAAATTCTGAAACCGGGATCATTCAGCCCATTCAACACCTGTCTTCATACCTGCACAATAAGGGGATTCTTCTTCATTGCGACGCTGTTCAAACGTTTGGAAAGATCCCGATCAATACAAAAAATCTGGGAGTAGATGCACTCTCAATGTCCAGCCATAAAATCCACGGTCCTAAAGGAGTAGGGGCGGTCTATATCCGGCCGGATGTCCCTTGGAAACCCGTTTATCCTCTGACTACTCACGAATACGGATTCAGAGCCGGCACCGTAAATGTTCCCGGGATCGGTGCCTTCACTGCCGCTGCAGAATTGATCGTAAGCGAAATGGAAAAACAGATATCCCGCAATGAGGCATTAAGAACATACTTTCTAGACCAAATCCGTATTCGGTCTCTCCCTGTAACCCTTGCAGCAGACACTTCGAAAGCAGAATGTCTTCCGCATATTATAGGGTGTTTTTTTCACTCATTTGAAGGACAATATGTTATGTTAGAATGTAATCGGAGTAATATTTGCATTTCAACCGGCAGCGCTTGTTCTGCAGGTTACCACGGTCCGTCTGAAACAATGAAAGCATTAAGAAAAACCGAACAAGAAGCTCTGCAATTTATCCGCATCTCTTTTGGCAGGCATACAACAGCTGAACAGCTGGAACAGTTATTACATACGTTTACAGTGCTTTGGGAACAAAAGAAAGGAGAATTTGATATTGACCGAAGAATTAAAGCTAATGGGCGCCAACAGGCGTGACCAGCTTCTTCTGTGGCTGAAGGAATCTAAATCACCGCTGACAGGAGGAGAACTCGCAAAAAAAGCGAACGTCTCAAGACAGGTTATTGTACAGGATATATCGCTCTTGAAAGCGAAAAATGTACCGATTATCGCCACAAGCCAAGGATATGTATACATGGATGCAGCCGCTCAGCAGCACCAGCAGGCAGAAAGAATCATAGCATGTCTGCACGGTCCTGAACGGACAGAAGAGGAACTGCAGCTCATCGTCGACGAAGGCGTTACAGTAAAAGACGTAAAAATCGAGCATCCCGTATACGGAGATTTAACTGCAGCCATCCAAGTAGGCACCCGGAAAGAAGTTAGCCATTTCATCAAAAAAATCAATTCTACGAATGCTGCCTACTTATCACAGCTGACCGACGGCGTGCACCTGCATACACTGACAGCACCTGATGAACATCGCATCGATCAAGCCTGCCAAGCCCTCGAAGAAGCCGGCATTTTAATTAAAGACTAAAAAAAGCCCTCTAGTGGGCTTTTTTTATAATTGGTAAGACTGGTATGCACCCAGAAGCCTCACTTTGCAGCCGAGTGCTTCAAGCTCCTGCATGGCCCCTGGAATCAATACATCATCAAACGCTTTCTCAATATCAATAATAAAGAAATAATGGCCTAATCCGGTTTTAGTCGGACGTGACTCAATTTTTGACAGGTTTAAATTTCTCCAAGAAAATGCAGACAGCACTCTATGCAGCGCCCCGGACTGATCATCCTGCGGCAGCATGACCATTAAGGTCGTTTTGGGCCTAGAGCTCAATTTTGAATTCACTTCAAAAGATATGTTTTCATCGGGAGACAGGATAACAAATCTTGTATGATTGTCCCTATAATCCTGTATATCCCGTTTCACGATTTTTAATTCGTATGTAGAAGCTGCCATATCATTGGCAATGACCCCGATATTCAGCTCGGGATGGTCACTGACAAACTTTGCTGCCGCCCCGGTAGAATTGGCGTATTCATATGGAACGGAAGGAAAATGTCGATGAAGAAATTTATGGCATTGCGCAATCGCGTGTGAATGTGAGTAAATTTTGTCGAGCTCTTTCCATGCATTCTCTCTTGAGGGATGGACGAGCAAGTGCTGGTGAATCGGCAACGTCATTTCACCCACGATTGGCAAAGGCTGTTCATGTATTAAATAGTCTATTGTTAGATTAACAGATCCTTCTAAAGCATTTTCCAAAGGAACAAAAGCAAAATCAACTTCGCCTGCAACGGCTGCATCTATACACTCCGGAATGGTGCGGTAAGCAACATGTTCGGCGCCGTTTTGAAAACAAGAACTGACTGCTAGATGTGTAAATGTAGCTGCTGGACCTAAATAACCGACTTTCATGACGATTTTCTCTCCCTTATGCACCTGAACCTAATATTTCAACCTTTTCTACAAAATCAAACTTCCTGAGCTTATTCATTAATGTATGAATGTCTTCTTCCATTGCCGACGTACTGATAGACAGTGTCACATTTGCTCTGCCTTGAAGCGGAATGGTCTGGTGAATGGAAAGAACGTTGCTTCCAGAATCAGCTACCGCCTGAAGAAGCTGAGATAACGCACCTGACCTATCCTCCAAATGAAAGAAAAGTGTGATAATTTGTTCTTTTACCATGGTGTAGAATGGAAAAACAGCATCCCTGTATTTATAAAACGCACTTCTACTTAAATCGACCTTTTGAACGGCATCTGCTACTGAATCTGCTTTTTTTCGATCAAGCAGCTTTTTGACTTCTAATGTTTTTCTCATTGCATCGGGCAATACATCTTCACGGACAAGATAAAATGTCTCCTCTTTCATTTGCATCCCCCCTTTAAAATAGAGAGCCTGGCACCAGGCTCTCTTTTCAGCCAACATTGATTAATCAATAAATTCAAATTCAAATTCCAGAAGCCTGATTATATCTCCATCCTTGGCTCCGCGTTCTCTGAGTGCTTCATCAACACCCATTCCGCGCATCTGTCTTGCAAACCGTTTAACCGATTCATCACGTGAGAAATCAGTCATCTTGAATAACCGCTCAAGGCTGTCTCCTGAAAGCACAAATACACCGTCTGGATCGCGTGTAATGTTAAATGGCACTTCTTCATTTTCCATCGTGTACATGACACGGTTTTGTGTAAGCTCTTCCTCGTCATACAGCGGGAATTCCGGTGTGTTCTCAAGCTGATTGGCAACCTCAAACAGAAGCTCACGCAGACCTTCTCTTGTCACCGCACTGATCGGGAATACCGGATAATCATCCGTCAGCTTTTCTTTAAAGGCTTCGAGATTTTCCGCAGCCTCCGGCATGTCCATTTTATTTGCAACGATAATTTGCGGACGCTCAGTGAGACGCAGATTGTACTCGCTCAGCTCCTGGTTAATCGTAAGATAATCATCATATGGATCACGGCCTTCTAAGCCTGACATGTCAATGACATGAACAATAACCCTCGTCCGTTCAATATGGCGCAAAAACTGGTGGCCCAGTCCGACGCCTTGGTGTGCGCCTTCAATCAGCCCTGGCAAATCAGCCATGACAAAGCTGCGTCCGTCATCCGTTTCAACCATGCCGAGATTCGGGACAAGCGTTGTAAAGTGATAGTCCGCAATTTTCGGTTTTGCAGATGAGACAACAGACAGCAAAGTAGATTTTCCCACACTCGGGAACCCGACAAGTCCGACATCTGCAAGCACTTTTAATTCAAGAACAATGTAGCGTTCTTTTCCCGGCTCGCCGTTTTCTGAAAGCTGAGGCGCGGGATTAGCCGGTGTAGCAAAGCGGCTATTTCCTCTTCCGCCTCTTCCGCCTCTTGCAATGACAGCCCGCTGTCCGTGCTCTGTTAAATCAGCGATGACCTGTTTTGTATCATCGTCTGTCACAACGGTGCCCGGCGGAACTTTAATGACCATATCATCAGCATTTCGCCCGTGCTGGTTTTTGGACATGCCATGCTCGCCGCGAATCGCTTTAAAGTGTTTTTTGTATCTAAAATCCATCAGGGTGCGGAGACCTTCATCTACTTCAAAAACGACGTCTCCTCCCTTTCCTCCGTCACCGCCGGCAGGGCCGCCTTTCGGCACATATTTTTCACGGCGAAACGCAACCATACCGTTGCCGCCGTCGCCGCCTTTTACATATACTTTGACCTGATCTACAAACATAATGTCCTCCGTTCTAAACCGTTAAAAACTCCGCTAGTCCAACCCAATTTCAATCAGACATTCGTGACTCGTGATTTCAAAACGCATGATATCAACGTCCTCATATCCATTCTGCCGAATATCATCAAAAGCAGATGGATCGGCAAAGGCGCCGTGAAAATCAAGGTACAGAATCAGCTGTCTGTCAGGATGATCCGTTTGAAGCGAAACCGTTAAATGATTTTCACTCTCTCTGCTGACTGCTTGATCAAACAGATGAAACAGCTTTCTCATCAGTTTCGCCAGCTTTTGATCATAAGCCGACAAATCCTTAATTTCTCCGAGAACTTCATATTCAAGCGTCATATAATGGGTTTTCCAATTAAACGTAAGAAAATCAAACGCCAAATGCGGTGTTTTCAGGTTTGAGAGCTTTGATTCGTGCTTTGCGTCTATAACCATTTCTTCAATCATTTCAAAGACACGGTCATACTTCTGTAAGCTTAAGTTTCCTTTAATCAGCTGCAGCTTATTCATCCAATCATGCCGGGAATGGCCAAGCAGATGAATCAGTTCGTTTGTTAATGCCGTGTCGCTTATATTTTCTTCTTGATTTTTTGAAACATCCTTCATTTTCGCACTCCCAATCATTTAATTTCTTATTTAGGAGTCTGTATAAGTGTGTATTATGAATTATAACAGAGAAGGCTTTGTTAGAAAAACAATTGTTTTTCCCAGAAATATCATGTTCCTTTTTTCTGGCTTTGGTTGATTTGCAGCCAGGCAGAACATTTTATGTATTACTGCTTGGGGAACATATCCAGTGGGTTTGAGATGTTTATTCTCATTCTTGGCGGGGTCTGCTCGCACATACTCTGCATTTCATTCTAGGTGTTTACTCCGCATATTGCAAAAAAAACTCCAGTCATCATCGACCGGAGTTTTTTGAATCATTATTGAGCTACAGGATATACGCTCACTTTTTTGCGGTCACGGCCGAAACGTTCGAATTTAACAGTTCCGTCGATTTTCGCAAATAGAGTGTCATCTCCGCCGCGGCCCACGTTTTCACCTGGGTAAATTTTTGTTCCGCGTTGACGGTAAAGGATAGAACCGCCTGTTACGAATTGACCGTCAGCACGTTTAGCACCTAAACGTTTAGCCTCAGAGTCACGTCCGTTCTTTGTAGAACCTACTCCTTTTTTAGAAGCGAAAAACTGAAGATCTAATCTAAGCATGTAGCTCACCTCCTATATTATGTTTGTGGTCACACGCAAGTTGTCTTTGTAATCCCGTTCGATTGTCTCCAGCGAAACAATCATGCCTTCAATCAGCAGCTGAGCTTTTTGGCGTGCCTCTGGATCAAGAGATTCAGGGAATTCAAAATAAAAATAACCCCCGTCCTCTCCTATATCAAGAAGCGGCTCGAAGCCCGCGAGCACAATGACCGCGTTAACGGCCCCAAACACAACGGCTGTCACTCCGGCACAAACAAGATCTTGTCCATGTTCAGCAAAATTCGCATGGCCCGTCATTTCAAAAGACAATATGCCTTTATCATGAGACCTTCTGATTGTTGCCTGAATCATGCTTACGCGTTGATTTTTTCGATCGTCACTTTAGTGTAAGGCTGACGATGACCTTGTTTTTTATGAACGTTTTTCTTTGGTTTGTATCTGAAAACAGTGATTTTTTTCGCGCGGCCTTGTTTTTCAACTTTAGCCGTTACTGTTGCGCCTTCAACTGTAGGGTTGCCGACTTTCACGTTGTCTCCGCCAACAAACAAAACGTCTTCAAAAGTAACTGTTTCACCTGCTTCAGCAGCAAGTTTTTCGATGTAAACAGTTTGGCCTTCTTCAACTTTGATTTGTTTACCGCCTGTTTTAATGATTGCGTACATTCTCTGCACCTCCTATTAGACTAAGACTCGCCAGATACCAGGGGGCTGTAAAAGCTCTTAACACCTGTACTGAGCGGTTGTAGCAATGGTGCTACATCCATAACATTAAAAAATATACCAAAATACAAGGCGTTTGTCAATCAGTTTTAGTAGGGCAGAAGCAGTTCCTCCATGGAAGAATTCGTCCGCTTATCGGCAAAGTAAGCGTGCAGCACTTCATTCTCGTCAAGCTGGCTGAGCTTTTGGCCTGATTTTTCTATAATAATCGGATGCTTACAGCCACGTTTGAACTCGGCCATCACATGATAGACTTTATCCTCCGCCTTTACTGTCAGCGGCAGAAGTTTCTCAAGCTCCCTGTTTTTTCCGTAATACCTTTCGAGGAGAAATCTCACATGGATATAGTGCCTTTGCCGATATTCCTCAAACAAGGAAACAGCCAGAAAGACAAACAAAACCCATGCGCTGATTTGCAGAGGAATCACGAATAAAACCCAGCACCCGAGCAGCAGGCAGAAGCAGAGCGACGTTTTTAGATTAAGCCGGTGAGCCTTTTGAAAAGGCAGCTGTTTGGAAAACAACAAAAATAACAGTTTTCCTCCATCCAGCGGCCAGATCGGCAGTAAATTGACAAATAAGATAGAAAGATTATAAAAGGTGAAGAGTTCAAAGGTATGCTGATGAATCACTGAGACTTCTGCAAGCATCCAGGCGGCAAACTGAAGCCAGATGTGCTGAAGAGGTCCGGCAATAATGACCGCAAACTCTTCCTTTAACGGCCGATTCCCGTGCTCTTCCACTTCGACCGTTCCGCCAAACGGCAGCAAAAAAACACGCTTGATTCTCCAAGAAAAAAACACAGCCAGAGCAGCATGCCCCAGCTCATGAATCAATACAATCAGGAGCAGACATAATAATGCTTTCATATGGCCTGTGAGCAAGCCCAGCGCCGCAATAATCCAAAGAAAAGGATGCACATGGATCTTTAAGATAAGGTCGAGCCATTTATTCAAATGAAATCACCTGAATCGGATCAATAAATTTATCGCCGTCTTTCATGGCAAAATAATAGACCCCTTTATTATGATCATCAAGCTTAATCGAACCGAGCTTTTTGCCTTTATCCACAAAATCATATAAAGCAACATCCACATCTTTGAGCTCGCCATAGATACTATAGGTGTTGTCAGCATGCTGCACCTTAACCGTCAGTCCCGTTTGGCTGTCTTTGCTGACTTCAACCACATAGCCTTCTTTTACGCTATCAATCTTATCACTGCTTGTTTCGACTTTAATTCCTTCCCCATTGTCCTGAAAATCCTGCTGTACTTTCCCGGATGCAGGCGCGATCAGATCTTTGCCTACTTCAATCTGCTGTTCCTTATTTTTGTGTTCAGGAGCCAGGAAAGCAAGCGGATTTCCGAATTTGGTTTCGAACCAATGGCTTGCTGAAGCAAATTGAAATTCAGTTTCAAAGGTTTTGGCTACGGCGGGTTTAATCTGACTGACGGGTCCAATGTTTGTTTTATAGGCTATAGCTGAAACGAGAACAAGGCAGGCCGACAGAAGACATTTCAGGATAATTGAATCTGTTTTCACCAATGGGTGTTTTCCGTTGAATGTTGGCATGTTATCTTCGTAGACCGGAAGTGTTCCATGCTTTTCCTGATCCGTTACCATCACCCAGGACGGGGGTTTCTGCTTTTCAGAAACTGTCTGAGTAGAGAAACGTTTTGAGCCGGAAAGCTGCTTTCTTCTTTTCTCTAATCGTTTTCTGATTTCATCTGCTCTGTGACTCATTGCCATCATCCTTTGCATTCGTTGGGTTTGTACATCATATGTCTTGTCCATGGCAAATATTCGGTTTAGTCAAGAACAAAGCAGGCAAAAACAAAAAAAACCTGACACAGCATATGCTTTGTCAGATTCTTCTCTTTGATTCTATCACATTAAGATCTTACTCCGAAAAATGACTTAATCTTAGCCATCATTCCTTTGTTTTGCTCTTCAAGCACCTGTAAAGGAACAGATTCACCTAAGATGCGGCGGGCAATATTGCGATATGCAATGGAAGCGCGGTTTTTAGGGTCCATCGCAATCGGTTCGCCATGATTGGAAGCTTTAATGACTTCATCATCATCAGCCACGATTCCGAGCAAATCGATCGACAGATGCTGTACGATTTCGTCGATATCCATCGTGTCACCGTTTTTCATCAGGTGATTTCTGATTCTGTTAACAACGAGCCGCGGCGGTTCAATATTTTCCTCTTGCTCCAGCAGTCCTATAATACGGTCAGCATCACGAACAGCTGAGATTTCAGGCGTAGTGACCACAATCGCTTTATCAGCTCCGGAAACGGCATTTTTGTACCCTTGCTCGATTCCGGCAGGACAGTCTATGATGACATAGTCAAATTCCTGTTTGAGCTCTTGGACCATGTTTTTAATTTGTTCAGGAGCAACAGCTGTCTTATCGCTCGTTTGAGCAGCGGGCATTAAATAGAGCAGATCATCGAAACGTTTGTCTTTTACGAGCGCCTGATGCATTTTGCATCTGCCCTCTACAACGTCTACCAGATCGTAAATAATTCTATTTTCAAGACCCATTACAACATCAAGGTTGCGCAGTCCTATATCAGTATCTACTAAGCATACGCGCTTCCCTAAAATGGCTAAGGCGGTACCGAGGTTCGCAGATGTTGTTGTCTTACCTACTCCGCCTTTTCCCGAAGTTATTACGATAGCCTCACCCAATTCACATTCCTCCCTCAAGCCTTGTTAGATCAGGTCTTAAATGAGCCAAATGTTGAAGGCGTTCAATGACCATATTTCCGTCTGTATCTAAATAAGCACATTCCATTTCGTTCCCTTTTTGAATGTGGTCTGGGGAGCGATTTAACACATGATTGATTCTTAATTGTGTCGGAAGCATTTCAGAGGCGGCGATGACCGCTTGATTATTTCCATTGAATCCAGCATGCGCAATTCCTTTCAGTGAGCCCAGAACAAAAATGTTCCCTCCGGCCCTGACTGTTCCGCCGGGATTCACGTCACCGATCAGGAGCAAGTCGCCTTTTACCTGCAGCACTTGGCCTGAACGGACAATTTTTGAAACAGAAATAATTTCGGCTTCCTCTCTTATCTGCTGTGCTTCTTTTTTAGTAATGACTTCACTGTCAATAGAATGAACAAACAAATCTTTCTTTGACGCAATCAATTCGGTTAGCTGTTCCTCTTGCTCCTTATATAAAAAGCGATTTCCCAGCTTAACATGAACGCTGATTTTCTGGCCTTTTCCATCGGTATATTGTTCAATTGACAGCATATTCTGAAGACCATCGAGAAGCTCATCAAAAGAACACGCATCATCCAGATGCAATGTTAGTCCATTCTTTGTTCCTTTTATTGTTACATATTGCTGCTTTTTGGTCTTCACAATATTCACCTCAACAACATACTCATTTCGTCAAAAAAAGATAAAATCCTTTTTACTCATCTCTCAATTCTTTCTTTAGACTCATAAAAAACAATCTAAATGGCAGAACAAGAATAAGAGCTGCTGCAATATTTAATAAAATTGTCGGTATAAACCGGTCAAGCACAAATCCGTTAAACGTCATAATGTCTTTATGAATCAAAGACTGAATGCCGAATACGTAAAATTCGAGCAGACAGACAGCCAGAACTGCTATCAATATCACTACAAATGCGTTTGTATGCAACACTTTAAACGCTTTTGAAGCCAAATAGCATAGCCCTGCAAAACCAAACATGTAAACGCCTAATAGACTTGTATAGTTCATGTCATATAGAAAGCCAAAAATAAATCCGTAAATCATCGCGTGTTTTTGGTTGATAAAAGCCGACATGAATATCAATACAAGCATCAAAAAACGCGGGGCGAGCACTTGGTCATCTGTAACGAAAGGAAAATGCACCAAATCTGTAAAAATGCTTTCCGCAGAAAAAACAAGCATCATAACGAAAGGGAGAAGGAAACGTTTCACGATCCTTCCTCCTCTGTATCGACAGTCGGCACGTCACGGTTAACAACGATCACATTATTTAAATCTGTAAGGTCAGCCGCAGGTTTTACATAAGCAACCTTCGTTAATCCATAGGAATCTGACTCGATATCAGTCACTTCACCGATTGTCAGCCCTTCTGGGAAAACACCGCCTGTCCCTGATGTTTCAATAAGATCGCCTTTTTTCACGTCTTGTTTATCCTTACGCTCAATAATTGTCATCTTAAGACGTTTTTTCTCTTTGTCATATCCTTCGATCAAGCCGTAGCCTTTGCTGCCTTTTTTTCCGGAAATTTTTGTCGCGACTCTGTTATTGCGGTCAGTATCGCTTAAAAGCTGAACAGCAGACGTAAAATTGTTAAGTCCGGAGCTTTTGATCTTGCCGATTAATGCGCCTTTTTCGTTTGTAACGGCCATATCTTTCGCTACGTTTTGCTGAGTCCCCTTGTTAATGGTGACCTGTTTCGCCCAATTATCAGGGCTTCTGGCGATGACCGTTGCTAAAATCGGCTTGTAATCTTTAATCGATTTGACATGGCCAAGCTCGTCACGCAAGGATTTGTTTTCTTCTTCAAGCTCTTGAAGCTTGGCTTCATATTGTGTCTGTCCGTCAAGTTTTTCTCTTAGACGCTCGTTTTCTTTGTATGTGTTTTTTAAATCATTGATGTTCTCAAATATTCCTGCAAAAAATTCGGCAGGCGTATGAAAAATATTTTGAAATACTCCCGTCGTATCGCCGATCACTTTCTCAGGCCAGGTGGTATTGCGGCCGCCCTTCAGCGAAAATCCAATCATAGCCACCAATATGATAATACACAGAAGTAATAGCATTAACCGCTTATTCGGCATCGTGTTACACCTCTTCTATTGAACTCCCGATTATCTAGTTTTCCCTTTGAAAAGATGGATGTGCTCCAGTGCTTTCCCTGTTCCGATCGCTACACAATCAAGCGGATCTTCGGCGATAAGGACCGGCATTTTTGTTTCTTCGCTGATGACTTTGTCCAAATTGCGCAAAAGCGCTCCGCCGCCGGTTAACACTATACCTCTGTCCATGATATCTGCTGCAAGCTCAGGCGGTGTTTTTTCGAGTGTGCTCTTCACTGCTTCGACAATTGTAGATACAGTGTCGCGTAGAGCGTTAGAAATCTCTTTTCCTGTAATTTCAATTGTTTTCGGCAAACCTGTGAGCAAATCGCGGCCGCGGATTTCCATGTTGTCGGATTCTTCAGGAGCTTCTGCAGATCCGATTTCCATTTTAATCGCTTCAGCCGTACGGTCACCGATCATCAGATTGTACGTTTTTCTGATGTAGTTGATAATCGCGTCATCCATCTCATCACCGGCTACACGGATTGACTGAGACGTTACGATGCCTCCGAGGGAAATAATCGCAACTTCTGTCGTACCGCCCCCGATATCAACAACCATGCTTCCAGTCGGTTCCCAAACTGGCAGATTGGCTCCGATTGCTGCGGCAAAAGGCTCTTCAATCGGATACGCGTCACGCGCTCCCGCCTGTCTTGTCGCATCGATAACAGCGCGTTCTTCAACAGCTGTAATGCCTGATGGGACACATACCATTACATATGGTTTTCTGGCAAACATGCCTTTATTTTTTATGGCCTGATTGATGTAATATTTCATCATCGTCGCCGTTGTTTCATAATCAGCGATAACGCCGTCTTTCATCGGGCGAAGAGCCACCACGTTGCCCGGTGTCCGTCCAATCATATTTTTCGCATCATTTCCGACAGCGACAATCGATTTCGTATCCGTCTGCAAAGCGACAACTGACGGCTCTCTCACAACAATTCCTTTTCCTTTTACAAAAACAAGCGTATTCGCAGTTCCAAGATCTATACCAAGGTCTCTAGCACCAATTCCAAACATATGTATGTATCTTCCTTTCTTAAAGCAAAAATACCCTAAAGGGAAAAACTCATAAACTCTATTATAGCTTAATTCGACGAAAAAAAAAGTGTTACAAATATCCTTTTTCCTTTAAACTCACAAATTTTTTATCCCCGATCACCAAATGGTCAAGCAGCTCGATGCCAATCAGGTTTCCGCATTCAAACAGCCGTCTTGTCACTTCAATATCTTCCCTGCTCGGCGTCGGATCTCCAGAAGGATGATTATGAACACAGATAAAGGAAGCGGCAGATCGTTTAAACGCTTCTTTAAACACCTCTCGCGGGTGGACAATAGATGAATTCAGGCTTCCGATAAATACGGTGCGTTTATGGATGACTTGATTTTTTGTATTTAAGTATAAACAGACAAAATGCTCCTGGGTTAAAAAGCGCATATCCTCCATGACAAGATTAGCGCCGTCTTCCGGGGAGCGAATAACGAAATGTTCTTCGTTGGCTAATTTATGAATCCGGCTTCCAAGCTCAACTGCTGCCAGTATTTGAATCGCTTTTACCATACCGATTCCCGGGATGCTTGACAGCTCTTCAACCGATGCTTCCTTGAGCAGGCGCAGCCCGTCAAATGAGCGCAGCAGCCGGTTTGACAGGTCCAAAACAGATTCGTGTTTAGTCCCTGTCCGCAATAATATAGCCAAAAGTTCATGATTCGCTAAGTTCTCGGCTCCGACTTTCAGGAGCCGTTCCCTTGGCTTTTCTTTCATTGGGAAATCTTTGAGTTTTAATGGCAGATCGTGTATGACCAAGCACTCCTTTTCTTTCCCTTCCCGTTTATAGAACCGTCATGCCCTTATATCAAAATGGCGAAGAGCTCTCATTGTTTTTGATATAGGAAGGCCCATGACTGAATAATAATCTCCGTCTATTTTCTTTACAAAAAGCGCGCCTCTTCCTTGGATGCCGTATGCACCTGCTTTATCCATCGGCTCTTTTGTTTCAATATATGTCCAAATCTCTTCTTCACTGAGGGACCAAAACGCAACTTCTGTCTTATCATAAAAAGTCTCGCTGTGATTTTCAGCTTGAATGCTGACCGCGGTTATTACTGAGTGACTTCGGCCTGAAAGCCTCCGCAGCATAGAAGCAGCTTCTTCTTGATCCTGCGGTTTGCCAAGACATTCGCCGTCAAGGCATACCATTGTATCAGCACCGATAACGATTGCATGCGGGTGGAGATCAGCTACAGCCTTAGCTTTTTGTTTTGCCAACCATTGGACGTTTTCTTCTGGTGAAAAGTTTCGATTTAATTTTTCTTCTACTTCACTGACAATAATGGAGTAGGGCAGCTGGAGAAGATCGAGGAGTTCTTTCCTGCGCGGAGATTGTGATGCAAGTATTAGCGGTTTTGTCATGTTCGTCATCCTTTCAGGGTTTGCTTAAGAAAAAAAGATACTCGTTTATCCTACCAAATCACGAGGCTTGTCACAATTTCAGAAAAATAACTTTTTCATGACAAAATAAAAAAAGCCTGTCACTAAAGGACGAAGGCTCAGGGCACTATCTCTTATTTTACGACGGCTAACAGCTCCTGCTGAGCCTTCCACCCGGCTTCAGCACTTGGATCCTCTAATTCCTTTAAAGCCTGCAAAATCGCTTTTTTCTCTCCTGTTTCTGACGCTTTTGTTTCACCAAGCGACTTTTCTATTTTCTCTACACTCGCTTTTGTAATGTCTTCGTCGAGAATCGCCTTTGCTGCAAGCTCCGCTGTTTCCTTAAAAGAATCTGTCATATCTGACTCTATTGATAAGGAAAGCTCCTTGCCTCCCCAGGCTTCAAAATCACTGTCGATTAAAACCTGTCCTAACTGCTGTGAGACCTCCTTTTCACTTGCTAAGCCTGCAATAACATACGTATACCCGTCATCCTTTGACAGTGACACGGCGGAATATCCTTTTTCGGTCAATTGTTCTGTTAACGTTTCGGCGCCCTTTTCATTTGAAAATTTTCCGGCTTGCACAGCGTATGTTTTGTATGTACCTTCAGTTTGTGCCGCTTGTTTTTCTGCGCCTGAGGTTTGTTTATCAGCAGAAGTATCCCCTGCTTTTGCCGTTTGGCTGCCTAAAGAATCCTCTAAAGAGGCCGGTGCTGACGCTTCTTTATTCCCCGATATGTTTAACGCGAATAACCCTAATCCAGTGCCAATGACAGCCGCGAAGGCAATCGTCGCGGCCACTCTTTTTACCGGTTTGGCAGCCCCGGTCTTTCCTTTTGCGTAAAGCTTTGTTTTTTTCTTTTGAAAAGGAGGAACAACTTTAGGGTCCTCTTTAAACACCTTGTCCTCCTCGGAATCCCAATTGAATTCATCTTCATCAGGGTGTTCCTGGGATGCCGCAACCTCTTGTTCTGCCTGTCTTTTTTCCTCCCAATTTGAAAATGTCATGCTTTTATTCGCCTCTGTCTCAGGCGTCTCTTGTTCGTAAACCGTCTCTTCTTTTCCATTAATCGTCACCTTGAGGGCTTTTTCTGCGGCTTTACTGTTTTTTTTATTCTTTCTTTTTTTCAATTCCGCTTCCTCCCTTCATTTGCTTGACCGTTCTTGTCGGCTTTTCATGCTACACACTTTAGCACAGGCAAAGAAAAAAAGAACAAGACTTTTGTCGCCTTGTCCAAAAAACGTTCGTCAAATTTTTCAGCAGTCAGCCCAATGCCATTTTGATATAAAAAGAAATGATAGAGTCACCGTATAAATAGGCTAAAATGCTCCCTGCGGCTATAGCGGGGGCGAAGGGAAGCGGCTGCCTTTTAGCGAGTCTACCAGTCAGAACAGCTGCCGCTCCATATAATGCACCTATCAAAACTGAAAAGAAAAAGGCAGCTGCCAGCATTTTCACACCAAGCACAAAGCCAATCACCGCAAATAATTTAATATCTCCTCCCCCTACTCCCCCATGGGTGATTGCGGCAATTACAGCCAGAAACAAAAATCCGGCTGCCGCACCTAACAGGCCTGCATACCAGGAATCAAGCGGAGAAATCAATCTCGCGGCCGCCAAAAAGGGAAGAAAGAAAATCAATATTCGATTTGGAATCAGCATAAAATGAATATCTGTCACTGCAACAATAATGAGAAGAGAGATAAACACCACAGCGGGAAACAGTTCCAGCGATATGCCAAAGCGTATTCCTGCGGCGGCAAATAAACACGCTGTCACAAGCTCTGCTGCGGGATACATAAAAGAAATCCTATGCCCGCAGCTTTTACATTTACCTTTTTGAAATAGGAATGACAGGATGGGAATTAATTCTGCAGGAGTTAATGTTCGCCGGCAAAACGGGCATGATGAACGGGGCGCAATAATAGATAGATGTAAGGGGATACGGCACCCGGCCGTATAGTAAAAAGAACCAAGGATAAGCCCGAAGATAAAAAGAATGGATAGCATAGACAACACACCTTTACTCATTGAGTTCTGGTATGGATTGTAGCAAAATGGACATCCTGAGCTCCAATTGGGAATATTCAATTTTACACATGAAAAAAACGGCAGAATCTTTTTTTGATTCTGCCGGAGCCGGATGCTTTTATTTCAACCTTTTTCGAATGTCAGAAATAAAGTAAAGAGATCCGGTAATCAGCACAATTTCATTTGAGCCCTTTTTACTTTCTATGAATTTGATTACATCGTCTGGATCTTCACTCCAGCTTTTATTGCTGATTTCACTTGCATCATAGAGATCTTTTGCAAGGGAAGCACGCGGGAAATCAAAAGAAGCAAAATGAATCGCATGAGCAATGGTTTCCAGTCTTTTAATCATGTTCTGATACGGTTTGTCCTTTAACGCGCTAAACACCACAGAAATGCGTGAATTGGCGAAACGCTGCTTCATCGTTTCCGCCAGCTTTTCAACACCTTCTTCGTTATGCGCACCGTCTAAATATACCGGAGGATGTTCCTGAACAAGCTCTAACCGTCCCGGCCAAGCAGCCTTCACAAGCCCGCTCCTTAACGCTTCGTCACTGATATGGGCGATATTCTCCTTATTGAGCCACTCCGCAGCCAAAATGGACAAAGCAGCATTTTGTCTTTGATGGGTGCCAATCAGAGATGTCCGAATATCTTCATAGCATTTCTCTTCCGTTTTGAATGAAAACTGTTCTCCTGCAGGCAGAGCCTCTTCATTGAAAATAACACATGCATCATGCAATGACTGGAACGGCGCAGCATGCCGTTCGGCTTCATGGCGGATGACCTGTAAAGCTTCCGGCTGGGTAACTGCTGTAACGATTGGAATACCTTCTTTAATAATGCCGGCCTTTTCTCCTGCAATTTCTTCAATGGTGTTTCCCAAAATGTTCATATGATCGTGTCCGATGCTTGTAATCACAGTTAAGAGCGGTTCAACCACATTAGTAGAATCGAATCTACCGCCCAGACCTGTTTCAAAAATAACAAAATCGACCTTATGAAACTCTGCAAAATATAAAAATGCACAAGCTGTCATAATTTCAAATTCTGTCGGCTGTCCGTATTCCGTTTGATCAAGGGCTTCAACGTGCGGTTTCATTTGATTGACGAGTGCTGTCCATTCCTCATCTGAAATCGGTATCCCGTTTACGCTGATCCGTTCATTAAACGTAATAATATAAGGCGATGTAAATGTTCCAACCGTATATCCGGCTTCCTGCAGCATAGAACGGATAAAAGCGACAGTTGATCCTTTACCGTTTGTTCCTGCGACGTGGAACGCTCGGATTTTTTTTTCAGGATGTCCTAACCGCGCCATCAGCTGTTTCATTCGACCAAGTCCGGGCTTCACCCCGAATTTCAGCCTCCCGTGAATCCAGCTGCGCGCATCTTGATATGCAGTAAACAATGATAATCCCCTCTTTTATAAGACAAGGCGGTTTCTCTAGAAACCGCCCCGGCTTTTCATTAACCCTTCAGCTCAGCCATTCGTTTTTGAACAGCGTCACGCTTCGCCACATAATCTTTTTCTTTTTCACGTTCTTCATCAATTACGTGTGCAGGCGCTTTTTTCATAAATCCTTCATTTCCAAGTTTCTTTTGGACACGCTCAACTTCTTTTGTCAGTTTATCAAATTCTTTTTGCAGACGGGCAATTTCTTCATCAATATTGATTAAGCCTTCAAGCGGAAGAATAACCTCTGCTCCTGAGACAACGGCCGTCATCGCCTTATCAACAGCCTCAATATCGGTGCCGATTTTAAGCACGCTCGGATTCGTAAAGCGTTCAACATATGAACGGTTCGCTTCGAGGCGGGACGCTATTTCGTCTGTGCTTGTTTTAATGTACAGTTCAACCTGCTTGCTCATTGGCGTATTGACTTCACTGCGGATATTGCGCACAGAACGGATCAGCTCAACAAGAAGCTTCATGTCAGCTGCCGCTTCAGTATCGGTATGCTCCGGCACTACTGCAGGCCATTGACTTACTGTAATCGATTCCCCTTGGTGAGGAAGGTGCTGCCAAATTTCCTCCGTTAAGAATGGCATAAACGGATGGAGCAGACGCATCGTTTGATCAAGTACGTAAGCAAGGATGGAACGGGTAGTTTTCTTAGCCGCTTCGTCTTCTCCATAAAGCGGAAGCTTCGCCATTTCAATATACCAATCACAGAAATCATCCCAAATAAAGTTATATAAATGGCGTCCTACTTCACCAAATTCATATCGGTCAGCAAGCTGGGTCACGTGCTCGATCGTTTCATTTAATCGCGTTAAAATCCACTTGTCAGCGACTGACTTTTCACCTGACAGATCAAGCTCATCGTACGTCATGCCATCCATATTCATTAATGCAAAACGGGAGGCGTTCCAAATTTTATTGGCAAAATTCCAGGTCGATTCCACTTTTTCATAGCTGAAGCGCAGATCCTGGCCAGGAGAGCTTCCAGTCGCAAGGAAATAACGCAGAGAATCGGCTCCGTACTTGTCAATCACATCCATCGGGTCGACACCGTTGCCAAGAGATTTACTCATTTTCCGGCCTTGCTCGTCACGGATTAAGCCGTGGATTAAAACATCTTTGAACGGGCGCTCGCCTGTAAATTCAATGCCTTGGAAAATCATGCGTGATACCCAGAAGAAAATGATATCGTACCCTGTCACGAGAACATCTGTCGGATAGTAGCGTTTAAAGTCTTCAGCCGTTACATCAGGCCAGCCCATTGTGGAGAAAGGCCATAGCGCAGAACTGAACCATGTATCCAGTACGTCTGTATCCTGTTCCCAATTTTCGCTGTCTTCCGGCGCTTCAAGTCCGACATATAGCTCGCCTGTTTCTTTATGATACCAGGCAGGAATACGATGGCCCCACCACAATTGACGGGAGATACACCAGTCGCGGATATTTTCCATCCAGTGTAAATACGTTTTTTCGAAACGGTCAGGCACAAAGTTGACCTTTTCTTCTTTTTTTTGCAGCTCAATCGCTGCATCAGCAAGCGGCTGCATGCGCACAAACCATTGTGTAGAAAGATAAGGCTCCACAACAGCCCCGCTTCGTTCACTATGGCCGACAGAGTGCATATGATCCTCGATCTTGAAGAGAACTCCCGCCTCCTGTAAATCTTTCACGAGCTTTTTGCGGCATTCAAAACGATCCATACCTTGATATTGGAGCGCATTTTCATTCATCGTGCCATCTTCATTCATGACAAGGATGCGTTCTAAATTGTGGCGGTTGCCAAGCTCGAAGTCGTTCGGATCATGAGCAGGCGTAATTTTCACGGCACCTGAACCAAATTCCATATCAACATAGTCATCACCGACAATCGGAATTTCACGATTTACAATCGGCAGGATCACCGTTTTTCCGATAAGGTGTTTATAGCGCTCGTCTTCAGGGTGAACGGCAACAGCTGTATCACCGAGCATTGTTTCAGGACGTGTCGTCGCAATTTCAATTGAGCCTGAACCGTCAGCAAGCGGATAGCTCATATGATAGAATGCGCCTTGAACATCCTTGTAAATCACCTCAATGTCGGATAGGGCTGTTTTTGTCGCTGGGTCCCAGTTAATAATATATTCGCCTCTGTAGATCAGGCCTTTTTCATAAAGCTTAACGAATACTTCCCTTACCGCTTTGCTCAAGCCTTCATCCAGCGTAAAACGTTCACGGGAATAATCTAGGCCAAGACCTAATTTCGCCCACTGGCTGCGAATAAAGTCAGCATATTCTTCCTTCCACTTCCACGTTTCTTCGAGGAATTTTTCACGGCCTAAATCGTAGCGGGATTTGCCTTCTTCACGAAGTTTCGCCTCCACTTTAGCCTGTGTCGCGATGCCGGCGTGGTCCATGCCAGGAAGCCACAGCACATCATAGCCCTGCATGCGTTTCATTCTTGTTACAATGTCTTGCAGCGTTGTGTCCCATGCGTGGCCAAGGTGAAGTCTCCCTGTTACGTTTGGCGGCGGGATGACAACAGAGTATGGCTCTTTTGTCTGGTCACTGCCCGCTTCAAAAAATTTGCCTTTTAGCCAAAAATCATATCGGTCTTTTTCAACCGCTGCCGGATCATATTTCGTCGGCATTGTTTGTTCATTCGTTTCCATCATAACCCTCCAGCATGTTTAAAAATGGCTGAGAACGAAAAAAGAGCTCTTCATCCCTGTAAAAGGACGAAAAGCTCTTTCGCGGTACCACCTTTTTTCATGAACTCAATCAGTTCATGCACTTATAACGGATAACGGGTGTTTCCCGAATTTCTCTACTCTTCTTTCAAGAAATTATGCTCCCGGGCGACCTTCCAATCAGACAACATAAGAAGCCTTTCAGCAAACGGCTTCTCTCTCTGCATGCGCCTTTTTTGTACTCTTCCCGTTCTAAGCAGGTGTATTTATCAGCTCATTGTATACATTATTTATGTTCTTTATTATAGTAAAAGTGTTTTTGATTCGTCAATCATCTTTTCCAAAAACACCGCTTTCTATACAGATGGGCAGGCACCTATTGCCCAAGTTTACATATGATGCTTGTAAATGCGTAGAGGAGGATGCACCGTGAAGAAACGTTTCAGCTCTTATTCGCTGCCGCCATGGGTAAGGCAAATTCGGCTTGTATCCGCACAAGTGATTATTCCCATTACGATTTTTCAAGGAATCAGAACCATTTTCTTTCCGACAACCTTTGATGTTTTGCTGCTCGCAATCCTAATCTTTTTAGCTTGCGCCCTTCATTTAGAATGGATATAAACAAACAAGTCCGCGCCATTAAGACGTGGACTCGTTTTCAGCCTGAAATTTTTTCTCTTGTTCAATCTGATGAATTTTCATCACAAACGGCTCTATGTTTTTCATTTGCCAATAAGCCTTTAATAATTGTGTACATTCCTCTTTTTCATGCTGTCTTTTCCCAGTTTGATAACCGTTCAGCACCTTGTACATGGCTGCCGGATATGCCATATAGCTGAGAAAAAGGCTGACTTCCGCTTCACGCAAAGGGAATGATTTCGTATATCCATAAAACCATTCGACGCATTCCGGACAAGCTTTCGGAAAGCCTCTGAACATTTTTGTATAAAAGCCGAGCAGGTCGTTTTGCGGCGGACCGACAGATGCTCTTTCGAAGTTTGTAAAATATCCGGTCCCGGCATCATTATACAGAAAATGGTGTATAGACAGGCTGCCGTGGTTCATTACAACCCTTGAAACGTCCTTTTCCTTTGCGGACTCATACCAGTCCTCCAGCCGTTCCAGCGCAAAGTTCACCGCGGAAATGGTTTCAGAAAAATAGGTTATGGCCTGGAGTTCAAAGGGAGAAAGGTACCATTCCTTCTCCGCTCTATCCACAAACTGCTCATAGAAAATTTTATCTTGTTCCCACTTTTTTTTCGTTTGCCCGTAATAACGTTCAATCTCATCACGTCTAACCTTTAGTTCCTGCGCGGTTCTCTCGTGAAGACGGGCTGTTTCTCTAAATAAATAAGCATGTTTTTGATCCCGTTCTTCCTCTTGGTCAAATTGGAGCCAAGGCATTAAATAGTAGATATCTCCGTATTGTATGCCTGCTGAGAAAAACTCACCGCTATTTGTTCTGTAAACGGGAACGAATGAACGAAAGCCTTTTTCCTCAATCGCCACCATATGATCTGTAAAATGCTTGCCGCGACCTTCTTTCAATTTTTTCAGGGCAAATATGCCGTAGTCTGTATACACTTTCCAAACAAGAGGACTGACAGGCTCAATAAATTGAGCAGTCAGTCCGTATTCCTGAAGAACCGATTGGGTATCTTCCATTTCATTCACCACATTTTCCGATCACTTACGGTTTACGCATGGCTATTTTTATATTGAGGAATATAGAGAATCTGTCCTGCTTTTAATTCATCATCCAAGGCTAAAGAATTCATCCTGATCAGCTGCTGGGATGTAATTTCATACCGTTCGCATAAACGCTCGATCGTATCTTCCTGCTGCACAATACAAATTTTCATTCTCGAAAACTCATCCGCTTCTTTTGTAAAGAGTTTTGTTAAATAAAGAGAATTATCACTTTCCTTTGTTTGAGGTTCCTTCGTTTCAGCAGCAGGAGCAACCCTAGGAACAGCATCCGTTTCCTTCCTTTCAGTCTCAGAAGATTCAGGCAGCTGGAAGGATTGAAAAGGTGTTTCTTCCTTAGGCTCTTCAGCTGATGGTGTTTTTCTCACTTCAATTTCGAAGCTCTCTTCCTCTTGTTCTTCCTCCTCCAGCAGCTTAGGCGCTGAATAAAAAGAATCCTCCTCTTCTTGTTCAGGCAGGAAGGTACGGTATGCCGGTTCAGGCAATTCTTCTTGAGATGCCTCCTCCGAGCTTGTTTTTTGATTGAAATGGAAATGTAAATCGGCATTGTCATTCTCCATATATACAGCTGAAGCTGTTTCTCTGCTATCTTCTATGGAGAGAGCGGCCTCTGATACACTCTCCAAAGCTTCATCCGGTTCCGCCTCTTCTTGGCAAAGCGCAGGATCAGCCTGATCCGATTGAGCTGCTTCTTCATTTTGAGCCTCTTGGCGCAGCGCATATTCATGATTAGGAGACACTGTTGTTTCCTCTTTTTCCTTTGCAATCACAGTCTCTGAATGAAGCTCAGCTTCCAAAGCAGGCGATTCTTCTGCTCCAACGTGTTCACGAAGCTCAGTCTCCGCTGGAGAGTCTGCTTCTTCACGAACATCCGCTATTGCAGCTGCCGGCTCTGCCGTTTCTTTTTTTGCTTTAACGATCTCTTGAATCTCTATTTCTGAAGGATCAGGTTCTGGCTCAGATTCTTCTGTTTCCGATTCAGCACGAACCTCCGTTTCCGGCACAGCAAGCTCTTCTGACTCTTCTTCCTCTTTCACATCTTCTCTGGCCTCTGGTTCTGAAGCAACCGATTCAGGCGGCTCAGATTCTGCTTTTTCTGTCTCCAGTTCTTCACGGAGCCCCGCTTTCGAGATAAAAAGTTCTGGCGGTTCGGCTGGCGGTTCATGCTGAAGAACTGCTTCCTCTGCCGATGATGCACCCGGTTCTTCTACTACACTATGTGCCGGCGGCTCTGAAAGCTCTTCCTCCCTGAATGCCGCAGGAGCTTCATATAAAGGTATCTCCGGCTCTTTGTCTTGCGTATCGTCCAAAAGCCCTTCGATCGCTAAATCAGCTTGAATTGTTAAAATGCGCGAATCCGTCAATTGATAGTCAAATGCGTCAATAAAGACGAAGACATCCTGTAAATGGCTCACTTTATTTTTCGGAATGGTAATATCCACAGGAAAACAGTGAGTCAGTTCCGCACTTCCATCCTCTCTCTTTCTGACTTGTTCAACAAACCGCTTATCTGTATAAATCTCTTCGGTATGTTTGTTTTGATCTATGTTGTACTCACCTGTAAGTTCAAGCGATCCTATGATTGATACATAATCATTTACTTCCTGAACCCTAATATCAGGATCTAATGAAATAGAAAGCAGTTCAGAAACTTCCTGTCCTTTTTGGAAACAGATCGATTCTTCTACAGAAAATTGCAATCGATGATTTTGCGGCAAGTTCATATCCTCCTTTCATCTAATCCTTAAAATTAGATGTCACTAAAGGTGTATGTATGAACTGGAGAAAATATGAGTGGGAGAGCACGAAAAAACCGGCACAAGGAGTCCTTGATACCGGTTTTCACTCTTATCTGCGGCTGATCTCAGCAAATACTTTCTCAGCTGCCTGGATTGTGTTTTCAATATCTTCATCAGTATGGGCCGTTGAGAGGAAAAGACCTTCGAATTGTGATGGCGGAAGGAATACCCCTTCATTTGCCATCCCTTTATAATAGCTTGCGAACAGCTTCAAATCAGATGATTTCGCTGTTTCATAATTGATGACTGGTTCGTTTGTAAAGAAGAAACCGATCATCGAACCTGCACGGTTAAAGGTATGCGGAATGCCATGAGCCCCGGCGGTTTTTGAAATTCCTTCTTCCAGTCTGTCGCCTTTTTTGATGAAATTCTTGTAGGATTCAGGTGTCAGCTGTTTCAATGTCTCTAAGCCAGCCGTCATCGCAAGCGGGTTGCCTGACAATGTACCAGCTTGATAGATCGGACCGCTTGGAGCGATCTGCTCCATGATTTCTGCCTTTCCGCCATAAGCGCCGACAGGAAGTCCGCCCCCGATTACTTTTCCTAAACAAGTCAGATCAGGCGTTACGCCGAAGTAGCCTTGAGCGCAGTTATAATCGACCCGGAAGCCAGTCATCACTTCATCAAAAATCAGCAGGGAGCCGTACTGCTCAGTGATATCACGCAGACCCTGAAGGAAACCTTCTTGCGGCGGAACAACACCCATATTTCCGGCAACTGGCTCTACAATGACTCCCGCAATGTCTTCACCGAATTGCTGGAAAGCAAGCTTTACACTTTCTAAATCATTGTACGGAACGGTGATGGTGTTTTTCGCAATGCCTTCAGGCACCCCCGGGCTGTCAGGCAGACCGAGAGTGGCAACACCTGAACCAGCTTTAATCAAGAGAGAATCGCCGTGTCCGTGGTAGCAGCCCTCAAATTTTAAAATCTTGTTGCGGCCCGTATAGCCCCTTGCCAAACGGAGGGCACTCATTGTAGCCTCTGTTCCGGAGCTTACCATTCGTACAATTTCTACAGATGGCACACGATCAATGACGAGCTTAGCCAGTTCATTTTCTACTTCAGTCGGAGCACCAAAGCTTGTCCCGTATTCAGCCACTTTTTTGAGGCTTTCTACGACGCGGTCATTTGTATGCCCTAAAATTAAAGGCCCCCATGACAAGACGTAGTCAATATATTCATTCCCGTCAATATCAAAGATTTTCGAGCCTTTTCCGCGCTCCATAAAAATCGGGTCCATGTCTACCGATTTAAATGCGCGAACGGGACTGTTCACACCGCCCGGCATGAGTTTTTGCGCTTCTTTAAAAGCCGTTTTTGATTTTTCATAGCTTCTCATCTGCCTCAACTCCTGTCAACTGAATAAAATTACTCCGCAAGCCATTTCGCTGCGTCTTTCGCATGATACGTAATAATCAGGTCGGCACCCGCGCGCTTCATGCTTGTCAAAATTTCCAACACAATTTCTTTTTCTTTGATCCAGCCGTTCTGCGCTGCAGCCTTCACCATTGAATACTCTCCGCTTACATTATAAGCGACGAGCGGCAAAGTAAACTCATTTTTTACGTCACGCATGATATCCATATAAGAAAGCGAAGGTTTGACAATCAAAAAGTCCGCGCCTTCCTCAACATCTGATTGTGCTTCGCGGAGTGCCTCCATACGGTTGGCAGGGTCCATCTGATATGTTTTGCGGTCTCCGAATTGCGGTGTGCTGTTTGCTGCATCACGGAACGGACCGTAAAACTCACTTGAATATTTAACAGCGTAAGACATGATGGGAATATTGACGAATCCTTCTTTATCAAGTGCTTCTCTGATCACTGTAACAAATCCGTCCATCATGTTTGATGGCGCAATGATATCCGCACCTGCTTTCGCTTGGCTGACAGCTGTCTGCGCCAAAAGCTCCAGCGATTCATCATTGAGAATGACTCCGTCTTTGACAAGTCCGCAATGGCCGTGGTCTGTATATTCGCACAGGCACGTGTCAGCGACAACAACCATTTCAGGGAAGTGTTCTTTAATTTCTGTGATGGCTTTTTGGACAATTCCGTGATCATGGTACGCTTGTGTTCCGCAATCATCTTTTTCTTCCGGGATGCCGAACACGATAACAGATTGAATGCCCAGTTTGACCAGCTCCGCTACTTCATCCTTCAATAAATCTAATGATACATGGTGAACATCAGGCATTGACGGAACAGCTTTTTTGCCTTCCAGCCCTTCAACGACAAAAATCGGATATATAAAATCTGATGGATGCAAACGTGTTTCCTTTACCATTTCTCTCATTGCTTTTGATGTCCGCAGGCGGCGGTGTCTATTAAATGATTGACTCATATTCTCTCTTCCTCTCTTGACATGCTGCACATTAACTCAAGCATGCCATCTATTGTAAATGTATCAGGCGTATGCGATGTGATGCCGTACGTCAGAAGGGCATCATTTGTTAAAGGCCCAATGCTGATACAGGCCGTCCCATTCGCCTTCCACTTTTTTAATTCTTCTCCCAAGACATGCATAAACGTATGTACGGTTGATGAACTCGTAAATGTTACATAGTCAAAGGAATATTGACCCGCAGCGTCTTTCAATGCCTCAATGCCTTCTTCATCCGGAATCGTTTCGTAGAGAACCCATTCCTTTACTTCAAAACCGAGCGGGACAAGCTCTTGTTTTATCACATCACGTGACAAATTCCCTTTCATCACGGTAATGGTCTCCCCCGGTTCAGCATGCTGCTTAAGAGCGTCAGCCAATTGTTCAGCAATATACTCCTGTGGCATCACATCAACCGATACGTTATGCATTTTTAAACGGCGCGCGGTTTTTTCACCGACGGCTGCAATTTTTTTATGCGCAGGGAGAATAAGCTGATTTTCCTTCAGATAAGAAAAAAAGAAGTCTGCCCCGTTCACACTTGTAAAAACAAGCCAGCCTGGCGCGGCAAGATCCTCTCTTACCTGTTCCGCAACATCATTCGGCAAAGCGCGGCGAAACGTAATCAAAGAGGTTAAAACCGCTTTACCGCCAAGCGCCTCCACTTTTTGCTGAAATGATGCTGCCTGTGCCTTATTCCGGGTGACAAGCACTGTTTTTCCTTTCAACGGAAAATCATTTTCCATCCTCGTCAAGCTCCCGTTTTACACGATCAATTAAATCTTTTGCTCCTTTGTCAGCCATAAGAGCGGCACAGCGCTTTCCTACTTCCTCCGGATCGTTTCCGGTGACGGTTTCTTTAAAAATGATTTTGCCGTCAGGTGAAGCGACAAGACCTGTCATTTCAATTTCATCCTGTCCATTTAACACGGAGTAGCCCGCGATCGGAACCTGGCAGCCGCCCTCCATCGCGTTTAAAAAAGCACGTTCCGCTAAGACAGTCCGTTTTGTATATTCATCTGTAAACTGAGAAAACAACGCCAACAGCTCTTCATCCGATTCTCGGCACTCAATCGCCAGGGCTCCCTGCCCCACAGCAGGCAAACAGCGCTCAGGCTCAAGGAATTCGGTTACGACATCTTGCTTCCAACCCATTCTGGAAAGGCCGGCAGCCGCTAAAATAATTGCGTCATAATCCTCTGTTTCCAGCTTTTGAAGTCTTGTATCTATATTACCTCTAATCCATTTAATTGTAAGGTCAGGGCGCTCAATCAAAAGCTGCGCGCTTCTTCTTAAACTGCTTGTGCCAATGACAGCACCTTTCTTCATTTCTGAAAGCTTTACGCGATTCTTTGAAATAAGGGCATCACGCGGGTCCTCCCGTTCAGGAATACAGCCGATCACAAGGCCTTCAGGCAAAACAGCAGGCATGTCCTTCATGCTGTGCACTGCCATATCAATCTCTTCGTTTAAAAGCGCCTGTTCAATTTCTTTGACAAAAAGCCCTTTTCCACCCACTTTTGAGAGTGTAACATCGACAATCCGGTCGCCCTTTGTCACGATCTCTTTAATTTCAAAAGCAAACGAAGGATTGATTTCCTTCAGTTTTTGAATAACCCATTTTGTTTGAGTCATAGCGAGTTTGCTCCGTCTGGAACCTACTTTAATCGTTCTCATCATTTCTTTCCTCCCGAATCTGCTTGGGACATCGTTTAACTGAACCAATGGAATTGCGACAGGCTTCCAAGCAGGAAATAATTGATCATCAGCACCAGAAAACAAGCCGTATTCCACAGTGCAGCGACCTTTCCTTGCAGCTCCTTAATCAGCCTGATATAAAGATAATAGCTGTACAGCAGCAGGACGACAAACGAACCAAGCACTTTGGCGTCAAACCAATACAGCGTTTCTAGTGAGACATACGCCCAAATGACGCCGAGAATCAAACTCAGCAGCAGCATCGGAACCCCAATGACATTTAAAACATACGCCATATAATCAAGCTTAGATAAATCTTCTATTCTCAACAGCCATTTTCCCCACTTTTTCTTTTTCAGCAGATGATATTGAAACATATATAGCACAGAAAAAACGAAAGAAAGGGAAAAAGCGCCGTATGAAAGAATCGCCATTGTAATATGAATCACCAAAAGCTCGGATACAAGCTGCCCGGAAAAAGCAGCTGACTGCTGCTCTGTCGGTGAAAATGTGTGAATGGCGATCATAGAAAATCCTATAACATTTGTAAAAAACACGATAAAGTCAACACGTAAAAGCTTTGTCAGTACAAGTGACAGCGTGACAAGCACCCAGGCATAAAAATAAAGTGCCTCTGTCACATTTAATACCGGAAACCGCCCCGTCACCCACATAAAATAGGCCAAATACACGGTTTGCAGAGTCCAGACAATAGAAAGCAACCAGAAGGCCATTTTTCCAGCCTTCCGGTTGTGTTGAAGAAAATCTATAAAATAAAAGAGTACACTTAACGCGTAAATGACGATTGTCCCCTCATTAAGTCTTGCCATTGCAGTATCAATCATTCAGCTTTCACTCACTTACAAGTGGGCTAAAGCCCGCTTTTGATTCAGCCTTCTTAAAAGAGTGGACCTTCTGGCTGCTTTCAACGGTTTTCATCATTTGACGGCCCGCAGCTTCTTCAATATCAAAAATCTGCATAAACAACGCGAGCTTTTCTTCAGAATCAGCATCTGCCGCAAGCTCTTTCACCTTTAAAATCGGATCACGAAGCATTTGGTTAATAATACTTTTGGTGTGTTTGTTCAACAGTTTTTTCTCTCTTGTGCTTAAGTGAGGCAGCTTACGCTCAATGCTGTCCATCGTTTCTGACTGGATGGCAAGCGCCTTTTCGCGCAATGCAGAAATAACAGGCACAACACCAAGTGTATTCATCCATTGTTTAAATTCCACAATGGTTTCTTCAATTAACAGTTCAACTTTTTCAGCTGTTTCTCTCCGCTCTTTCATGTTCGCTTCTACAATGCCTTCCAGATCGTCGATATCATAAAGAAAAACACCTTCAAGATCATTCAGCGCCGGATCAAGATCTCTAGGCACGGCAATGTCGACCATAAACAGCGGACGTCCCTTGCGAAGCTTATTCGCGTTTTCCATCATCTCTTTGGACACGACAAATTCACTTGCACCGGTTGAACTGATTAAAATATCAGCCTCCGCAAGCGCGCTTTCAAGCTGATTCAAGCTTCTCGCTTCACCTGAAAAACGGTCTGCAAGCTCCTTCGCTTTCAAGTATGTTCGGTTAATGACAGTGACCTTGCCGATTCCCTGTCCGTGCAGGTTTTCCGCAGCAAGCTCGCCCATTTTTCCCGCACCGAGAATCAATATGTGCTTGCTTGAAAGATTTCCGAAGATTTTTTTGGCAAGTTCAACTGCAGCATAGCTTACTGACACCGCATTTGAGCCAATGTCTGTTTCGGCGTGAGTCCGTTTGCCCACTGTAACTGCCTGCTTAAACAGCTCATTAAAAATAGTCCCGATCGTTTTTTCTTGCTGAGCTGTTTTAAAGCTGTCGCGTACCTGTCCGAGAATCTGCGTTTCGCCAATCACCATAGAATCAAGTCCGCAGGCTACACGGAATAAATGCTCAACAGCGGCATCGCTCTCATAAAACGTTAAGAACGGTGACAGCTCTTCTTTGCTTAATTGAAACCAATCAGCTAAAAACTTTTTTATATAATAACGGCCGGTATGAAGCTGGTCGACTACCGCATAAATTTCAGTGCGGTTGCAGGTTGAGACAATGATGTTTTCAAGAATGCTTTTCTCTTCTTTCAGCTGCACCATTGCTTCTGCCAGCTCATTCGGCTGAAAACTTACTTTTTCACGTATCTCAATAGGGGCGGATTTATAATCTACTCCCACAACAAGTATATGCATCGCTCTAATTACACCCCCAACACCCAATCTTAATTTATAATCATTCTAACATAGAACTCATTATTTATAATAATTATAACATAGTTTCTTTCACAAAATGTGAACAGATTTTAAAATTCTTATGCTATATTAGAAAAAGCTTCAGGGAAAAGAAGCATTCCTATTGACAATACCAAAAACAGCAGAAATTTACTACACATCAGCTCTAAAAAACAAGAAGGTGATATGCATGAAACAAAAATCAATTTTATTCCCTTGTCTGCTGCTTGCCGCTTCTGTATATGCATGGCTAGAAAGCGGCCAAGCCGAACTGTTTTCAGGGCAGGATCAATGGCCTGTTCTCCTCATGCTGTTAGGCGCAGCCTTTGTATATCAAGGAAAAAAAGAAGCCGTCACACCCCATTTTTTTATCGGTTTGCTTCTCTTCGGGATCGGTTTACACTTTTTTGCCAAGCCGAAATGGGTATGGTGGCCGGATGATTTTGAAATGCTCCTCTTTATGATCGGCTTCTCACTTCTCGTTTCAACCGTTCAAAAAAAAGAATATGTATATGAAGCTGTGTCGATGATTTGTTTTTCCCTGTTTTTGTACTTTTTCAAACAAATTATGGCATGGCTTGAGTCTGCGCATATTCCAACAGCGCTTCTGAAGGAGTATTGGCCGTTTGTCTTTATTGGAATCAGTTTATTGTTATTATTGATAAAACGAAAAAAATCTATACGATAAATAAAACCGGTAGAGGATCCTCTACCGGTTTATCATTTTTTTGATCGCTCCCCAAGCTTCGTCTTTTCCCTTTTTCGTTTCTGAAGAAAAGAGGATCAGCTCGTCTTCCGGATCAATATTTAATGTTTGTCGGACAACCTTCGCGTGTTTGTCCCATTTACCTTTCGGGATCTTATCCGCCTTTGTAGCGATAACAATAACAGGAATGCCGTAATACTTTAAAAATTCATACATCTGTACATCATCATTAGATGGCGCATGCCGCAAATCAACGATCTGCACCACAGCTTTTAATTCCTCGCGTGTCGTGATATAGGTTTCAATCATTCTGCCCCATGCTTCACGCTCAGACTTTGACACTTTGGCAAAACCGTAGCCCGGCACATCCACAAAATGCAGCTCATCATTGATAATGTAGAAATTAAGCGTTTGTGTTTTTCCCGGCTTTGATGACGTTCTCGCAAGATTTTTGCGATTGATTAATGAATTGATAAAAGACGATTTTCCTACGTTCGATCTTCCGGCCAATGCGATTTCCGGAAGCCCCCCTTCAGGGTACTGTTCCGGTTTTACTGCACTGATCACGATTTCTGACTTTGTGACTTTCATTTCTTCTCTCCTACTAAGGCATGTTCCAAAACCTCGTCTAAGTGGGACGCCAATATAAATGTCAGCCCCTCCCTGACGCTTTCCGGAATATCCTCTATATCTTTTTCATTATCTTTAGGCGCAATAATGGTCGTTAATCCCGCTCTATGTGCGCCAAGCGCTTTTTCCTTTAAGCCGCCGATCGGCAGCACGCGCCCGCGAAGCGTGATTTCCCCAGTCATGCCGACTTCACGCGAAACCGCCCGTCCCGTTAAAGCAGAAACAAGCGCTGTTGCCATCGTAATACCGGCTGACGGACCATCTTTTGGCACCGCACCCTCTGGTACATGTATATGAATATCATACTTCTCATGAAAGTCAGGTTCAATGCCAAGTTCTTCTGTTTTGGATCGCACATAGCTGAATGCAGCCTGAGCAGACTCTCTCATAACATCTCCGAGCTTTCCTGTCAGGATTAATTTCCCTTTTCCCGGTGAAAGCGATACTTCAATCGAAAGCGTATCTCCGCCAACGGTTGTATACGCAAGCCCTGTCACTACACCAACTTGATCCTCTGTTTCAGCTTGTCCATATCTGAAAATGCGTTTTCCGATAAAATCTTGAAGGTTCTTCTCAGTAACCGTAATTCGTTTTCGCTCTTCAGCAACAATGGCTTTTGCAGCTTTACGGCAAATTGCGGCAAGCTGGCGTTCAAGGCTTCTTACACCCGCTTCTCTCGTATAGTAACGAATAATATCAAGAATCGCCTGATCACGCAGCTGAAGATTGCTTTTCTTCAGCCCGTGTTCTTTGATTTGCTTTGGAAGCAAGTGATCCTTTACAATTTCAAGTTTTTCTATTTCTGTGTAGCCTGCGATATTAATAATTTCCATTCTGTCTCTGAGCGGGCCCGGGATTGTGGCCAAATTGTTCGCCGTTGCGATAAACAGCACTTTGGATAAATCAAAGGTTTCTTCAATATAGTGATCACTGAAGCTGCTGTTTTGCTCTGGATCAAGCACTTCAAGCATAGCGGATGATGGGTCTCCTCTAAAATCAGATGACATTTTGTCAATTTCGTCTAATAAGAAGACCGGATTCAGCTTGCCCGCTTTTTTCATCCCTTGAATAATACGTCCAGGCATTGCTCCGACATAGGTCCGTCTGTGTCCGCGTATCTCTGATTCATCCCGAACTCCTCCGAGTGAGATTCTGACGAATTTGCGTCCCAAGCTTTTTGCAATTGATTTGGCTAAAGACGTTTTTCCGACACCTGGAGGTCCTGCCAAACAGAGAATCGGGCCTTTCAGGGATTTTGTCAGCTTCTGGACAGCCAAATATTCTAAAATACGTTCTTTTACTTTTTCAAGCCCGTGGTGCTCTTCGTCCAAGAGACGTCCTGCTTCTTTCAAATCAAGCTTATCATCTGTTTCATCCGTCCACGGAAGAGCAACCAGCCAGTCGATATAGTTGCGGATCACAGAGCTTTCCGCAGAACTTGACGGAATTTTTTCATATCTGTTCAATTCTTTAAGCGCTGTTTCTTTCACATGATCAGGCATGCCTGCTTCTTCGATTTTTTCCGTCAGCGTCTGAACTTCGCCAGTTTTGCCTTCTTTATCGCCAAGCTCTTTTTGGATCGCCTTCATTTGTTCACGCAAGTAGTATTCCTTCTGCGTACGCTCCATCGAACGTTTGACGCGCTGGCCGATTTTTTTCTCAATCTCCAGCACTTCTTTTTCATTATTAATAAAATCAATGACCTTGTTCAGCCTGTCTTTGACATCAGCCGTTTCTAAAATATCCTGCTTATCCTTTAGTTTAAGGGGCAGATGAGAAGCAACGATGTCTGCCATTCTCCCCGGCTCTTCGATATCAGTAACCGCAGCGTACGTTTCGGCCGAGATTTTTTTAGAAATTTTTATGTACTGATCAAAGTGGTCTAGCAAAGTCCGCATCAATGCTTCGTCTTCTGTATCTTTTGAATCATCTTCATGAATAAGTTGAATGTCAACCGACGTGTAATCCTCGTGTTCATTGTATTTGACGATATGGGCGCGCTTGAGGCCCTCCACCAACACACGAATCGTACCGTTCGGAAGCTTCAGCATTTGCTTAATTTTTGTATAGGTGCCGACAGTGAAAATCTCGTCTTCACCAGGTTCGTCTATCGAAATATCCTGCTGAGTGGCTAAAAATATCATATGATCATGCATCATTGCCTGTTCAAGAGCCTGAACCGACTTGTCACGTCCTACATCTAAATGCAAAACCATCGTCGGGTACACTAATAAACCTCTTAAAGGGAGGAGCGGGATGCTGCGTTTTAATTCTTCTGCCATGTGACTGACACCTCCGTGACTTTAGTATGAACCATTATAATACAACTTTTTCATCCTTGTACAATAAACGGCATGGTTCCATTTTCTATAAAACAGTCTCCTCGTAGTATACCCTTTCTTTCTGATATGAAAAAGGAAAAGATGTCCTTCATGAAAAAAACCCTATTATCAAAATAGGGTTTAAACGGATTCTTTATTGATTTCGATATGAAACGGTTTTTGTTCCGTTGGCGGATTCACCAAAATTTCATCAAGCACTTCTTGGAACGTCTTCACTGCAATAATCTCGATCCCGTCAATCTGCTTTAAGATGGCCTGCTGATTTTCATATGGGATAATCACCTTTTTCGCACCGGACTGCTTGGCCGCTTTTATTTTCGGAATGACGCCTCCGATGGGTTTCACAAGACCGTTCAGGCTGATTTCGCCCGTCATCGCAACGGTATTGTCAATAGGAATTTTGTGTATCGCCGAGAAAATCCCCGCCGCCATCGCAATGCCTGCTGACGGCCCATCAATCGGAATCCCTCCTGGGAAATTGATGTGAATATCATAATCAGAAGGCTTCATTCCCATTGTCCGGAGCACGGTTAATACATTTTCAACCGAACCCTTCGCCATGCTTTTTCGCCTGATCGATTTTGATTGGCTGCCGATGCTTTCTTCTTCAGCTATTCCTGTGATGTTAATTGATCCTTTATCTTGAGCCGCGGTTACACTTACTTCGATTTCCAGAAGCGATCCGCTGTTAGGCCCATAGACTGCAAGCCCATTTACAATGCCAACCTGTGGTTCAACACCGATTTTTTGCTCGTGCTTTGGAGTAAGCTGACTGGAGTGAATGACCCATTCAATATCCTCAATCGTAATGTCCTTTCGATTCTCCGTTACAGCCATCCCCGCTGCGATTTGAATCATATTGACGGCTTCCCGCCCGTTCCGCGTGTAGCTGGTCAAAAGATCCAGTCCTTCTTCGGAGATATTTTTTTCAATTTTATCCGCTGCTGTTTTGGCAACCGTTTTCAGCTCGTCCTTTTCAAGCTCGCGGAAAAAAACCTCCAAACAGCGGGACCGGATAGCTGGCGGAATTTCGTTTGGCATTCTCGTGGTCGCGCCAATCAAGCGAAAATCAGCCGGCAGCCCATTTTGAAAAATATCATGAATATGATTCGGAATTTGTGTATTTTCCTCACTGTAATACGCACTGTCTAAAAAGACTTTTCTGTCCTCAAGCACCTTCAGCATTTTATTCATTTGAATAGGATGCAGCTCCCCTATTTCATCAATAAACAGCACACCGCCATGGGCATGGGTGACAGCTCCCTGCTTCGGCTGCGGAATCCCAGCCTGTCCCATCGCTCCGGCCCCTTGGTATATCGGGTCATGGACAGAGCCGATGAGCGGATCGGCAATTCCTCTTTCATCAAAACGGGCTGTTGTCGCATCGAGTTCCACAAAGACAGCCTGCTCTTTAAACGGTGATTGTTTATGTTTTTTTGCTTCTTCCAACACAAGCCGCGCAGCAGCCGTTTTCCCAACTCCCGGTGGCCCATAGACAATCACATGCTGAGGATTTGGCCCGCATAAAGCCGCCTTTAATGCTTTAATGCCGTCTTCCTGTCCGACGATATCTTTAAAGCTTTTGGGGCGGACCTTCTCAGATAATGGCTCGGACAAGCTGATAGCGCGCATTTTCCGAAGCTGCTCCATTTCCTTCTTTGATTCTTTATCTATCGTGACCTTTTGTGTCCTTTGATTTTTAAGCAAATTCCAAAAATACAAACCGATGATGATCCCAAAAAACAGCTGAATAAATAACGCGATCCCTGTCCAACTCATGGTGGTCCCTCCTGAAAAACAATTTATGTATCCAATTCATTCCTCTGATTGCTAGTATCTCCCATAGAAGACGGGAATAAACGTTTTTCCGGAAGAGTTGCATGCAAAAAAACCTCCTGAGTGTTACCACTCAGGAGGTTTGTGCTTATCTTTATGCAGATGTTTTATCTTGGCTTACCTCAGTGCCGTCTTTTAATAAGAGGCGAGGAGGCTCTCCGTGTGTCACAGTTGCCCCGGTGATTACACATTTTTCAATGTCATCACGAGAAGGCAGCTCAAACATCACATCAAGCATGATGCCTTCAATGATAGAACGGAGTCCGCGTGCTCCAGTCTTGCGTTCAATTGCTTTTTTAGCAATTTCAGAAAGCGCTTCTTCTTCAAACTCAAGCTCAACGTTGTCAAGCTCAAGCATTTTCTTGAATTGCTTAACAAGAGCGTTTTTCGGTTTTGTTAAGATCGCAACCAATGCTTCTTCGTCAAGCTTTTCAAGGCTTGCAATAACCGGAAGACGTCCGATAAATTCAGGAATTAACCCGAAACGGAGCAAATCTTCTGGAAGCACTTTTGAAAGAAGATCTTCTTTCTCAAGATCAGCAGCTTTATTGTCGGCACCGAATCCAATCACTTTTTGGCCTAAACGGCGTTTGATGATTTGTTCGATACCATCGAAAGCTCCGCCGCAAATGAACAAAATATTTGTTGTGTCAATTTGAATGAATTCTTGATGAGGATGCTTACGTCCACCTTGAGGCGGTACGCTTGCCACTGTACCCTCAAGAATTTTAAGCAATGCCTGCTGTACACCCTCACCTGACACATCACGTGTGATAGACGGGTTTTCAGATTTTCTAGCCACTTTATCGATTTCATCAATATAGATAATGCCTTTTTCGGCTTTTTCCACATCATAATCAGCAGCTTGGATGAGCTTCAAGAGAATATTCTCTACATCTTCACCCACGTATCCAGCTTCAGTCAAAGATGTAGCGTCCGCAATCGCAAACGGCACATTTAAAATGCGAGCCAATGTTTGCGCCAGAAGGGTTTTACCGCTTCCCGTAGGGCCGATTAATGAAATATTACTTTTTGAAAGCTCAACATCATCAACTTTGCTGTTGGAGTTAATGCGCTTATAGTGGTTATACACAGCAACAGCAAGTGATTTCTTCGCTTGATCTTGGCCGATGACATATTCATTCAAAATTTCGCGAATTTCCTGAGGCTTTGGTACGTCTTTAAATTCTACTTCTTCTTCTGTTCCGAGTTCTTCCTCTACAATTTCAGTGCAGAGTTCGATACATTCGTCACATATATATACACCAGGTCCAGCTACAAGCTTACGAACCTGATCTTGTGTTTTTCCACAGAACGAGCATTTTAATTGTCCTTTTTCCTCGTTAAATTTAAACATTCTTTCACCCCTTAATCTTGTCTCACTTTTTCTTTTACCGGCAGAGCAAAAGAAAATGATTCTTGAAACGAACGAGTATGTATTGCATTTTACCATACTTTCCAAAAAGACGGTAACAATGTGTTTCTGACTTGCACATTCTATATGTATGACAAAAAACAGCCCTGCATTAACTATATTGCCCCAAGAAAAAGAGATAACTCATAATTGTACAAAACAAGGCACGAATGATTCGCGCCCTGTTTTATTAGTACTATTATTATGCACCATATTAACGGTTTTCTACAAGAAAATCAATTGCTTTGCGAACTTTTAAATCTTCTTTCATCGCGTCAGTAGAACCGATGGCTTGTTTAATATTTTCAACAGGCATGTTGTATGCTTCAGCCATTTTTGTAAGCTCAGCATCAACTTCCTCATCTGATACTTCAAGGTTTTCCGCTTTCGCAATCGCCTCAAGAGTCAGGTTAGATTTTACGCGTTTTTCAGCATCTTCTTTCATTTGCTCTTTAAGCGCAGCTTCATCTTGGCCTGAGAATTGAGTGTAAAGCTCAAGGTTCATGCCTTGCATTTGCAGACGCTGTTCGAATTCTTTCAGCATGCGGTCAAGCTCAGTGTCGACCATTGCTTGAGGCACATCGATTTCAGCATTTTCAGAAGCTTTCAGAACAAGCTCTTCACGCAATTTAGCGTCAGCTTCGTTTTCTTTTGCTTCTTCTAAACGTTTCTTTGTTTTTTCAGTTAATTCAGCAAGTGTTTCCACTTCTTCATCGATATCTTTTGCGAATTCATCGTCAAGCTCAGGAAGCTCTTTCGCTTTGATTTCGTGAATTTTCACTTTAAACACAGCTGGTTTGCCTGCAAGATCTTCAGCGTGGTACTCCTCAGGGAATGTCACTTCAACATCCTTCTCAGCACCTGCTTCAAGGCCAACTAATTGATCTTCGAAGCCAGGGATGAATGAACCAGAACCTACTTCTAGAGAGTAGTTTTCAGCTTTTCCGCCTTCGAAAGCTTCGCCGTCAACGAATCCTTCGAAATCAAGAACAACTGTGTTTCCTTCTTCAACGGCGCCTTCTTCTTTTACAACAAGCTCAGCTTGACGCTCTTGAAGGGCTTTTAGTTCGTTTTGAACATCTTCGTCAGTTACAGTTGTGTCGTCTTTTTCAATGCCCAGGCCTTTGTATTCGCCAAGCTTCACTTCAGGTTTTACTGTTACTTTCGCAGTGAAGATTAAGCTTTCGCCTTTTTCGATTTTTTCAACATCGATTTCAGGACGGTCTACAGGCTCGATTCCAGCTTCTTCAACCGCTTTAGGGTATTCTACAGGAAGAAGAATATCCAAAGCATCTTGGTAAAGAGCTTCTACGCCAAAGCGCTGTTCGAATAATCCGCGAGGAATTTTACCTTTACGGAATCCAGGAATTGAAACTTGTTTTACTACTTTTTTAAATGCATCATCAAGTGCTGTTTTAAACGTTTCAGCATCAACTTCAACCGTTAAAACGCCTTCGTTGCCTTCTTGTTTTTCCCATTTTACAGACATGTGTTTCCCTCCAAAAATCTATTCAGGTTGTGTCGGTCTTCCATTCTAAAGCAATCATTCGGCTTCGTCCAACAAAAACAAAGCTGCCAAAGATCAGAATCATTATGTATAGATGTTAATAATGAACTGCAAAGCCTGTCCAACCGTATTTCTTATAACCCGTTATACACAAATACAACCACTATATTATAACATAACACATAGCGCTTTCAACTATATGGCGCGATTTACAAATAAGAAATTTCTTCAATATCTTTTAACATTGTGCAAGCTTCATCGAGTTCTCTGTCTGTAAATTCATACATCATATGAAGTTCTTCGCTTTCAATTTCAATCCCGTGCATCTCGTAACCGACTTTATGAAGGGCAGCCGCCCAAAGGTCAGCCGACAGCAATTTCGGCTGGAACGGATATAAAACGTACAAATGTCTTCTCCACAATTCTTCTACTGCTGCATATAAGGTTGGATTTTCATTTCCAAGTGTCTCATCTAGCACCCTGAGAACACGGTGAAGAATCGGCGCGGCATCAGGCGGAACAATCTCTGACGGTTCAATTGTCAACGACTCGCCAAATTTACTAATGTGTACAGGTTTACTGTACTCATGCTCAGCCAACAGCATGACAATCATCGTTTTGATAATCGGATGGGCTGAGGGGTCTTGGAGGATTGTTTTGAGCAATCCTGTATACTTTGCTACGTTACGGTCTTTTAAGGAATGAATGAGATTCATTTGCTCCTCAGGGCTTGCCAGCACTTTCTCGGTGTCAATTGTATCCTCATATTCTTCGGCCCAAGCCTCGTCCTCACGATCCGGATCGGTCATTTTCCGGCTGAAATCCAGCAGCTTATAAAATTGCTCGGCACTTTCTGCCGGCAGCTGATTTTCTTCCAAAACGGCTTCAATGGTGCTTTTGACTTCTTCGTACTTTTTGAGCTGAATTAAGATGGTCATGTACACCTGCAAAACCGTAAAATAATGGCCATAACCTTCTTTGAGCATCTTCTCGCACACGCTTTCTGCCTCTTCCAGCTCGCCCAGCTCTAAAAAGCAGATGGCCATCCCTAAGTGAAGATCGGATTCAGTATCATCATATTTCATCGCTTCTGAAAACAGTTCAAGCGCTTCTTGATACTTTTTTTCCTTGAGTGATGACATCCCTTTTTCCACAAGGCGGTCTTTCAGATGAGGAAAAGGAATAATTTTTGCGTTTTTCTTGTCATGCGTCATACCTATATTCCTTTCAGGCATTTATTTTGTTCAAGTGTATCAACACCTGTGAACAAAAACAAGAAATGAAAGGTTTCACCAGGCAAAAAAAGCCGCCGGACAAATACCGGCCGCTTTTTCAGGCTTGAAGCCAAGAGCTTCTTTGTGATTCAAATTGCTTGATTTCATCTTCCAGCAGCAGCGTTAATGAAATTTCATCATATCCGTTGATCAGCATCTCTTTCCAATGCGGATCAACTTCAAATGAAATTTGATTGCCTTCACTGTCATGAATCAGCTGATTTTCAAGGTCAACAGTCATTTGCAATGACTGGTTTTCATACTGGCCGACAAGCTGTTTCCAATTGTCATATGGCATGCGGATCGGAAGCATGCCGTTTTTAAAGCAGTTCTGATGGAAAATATCAGCGAATGACGGCGCAATGATAATTTTAAACCCATAATCATCAAGTGCCCACGGAGCGTGTTCACGCGATGACCCGCAGCCGAAGTTTTCTCCTGCTATTAAAATGGAAGCTCCTTGATAAACAGGCTGGTTTAATTCAAATTCAGGGTTCGGTTCACCATTCGCATCATATCTCCAGTCAAAGAATGCAAAACGTCCGTAGCCTGTTCTTTCAATCCTCTTCAAAAATTGCTTAGGAATAATCTGGTCTGTATCCACATTGATCCGATTTAATACGGCTGCTTTCCCCGTATGTGATTTCAAAGGTTCCATCTCGCGCACTCCTTACACAACTGTTTTTTCCTGATAAAACTTTCTGACATCAACGAAGTGTCCGTGAATGGCAGCCATCGCAGCCATTGCCGGGCTGACGAGATGTGTTCTTGCACCTTTTCCTTGTCTGCCCTCGAAGTTGCGGTTAGAGGTTGATGCACAGCGCTCTCCCTCAGGAACAACATCATTATTCATACTCAAACACATGCTGCAGCCTGACTCTCTCCATTCAAATCCAGCTTCCAAGAAAATCTGGTCAAGCCCTTCTTTTTCAGCCTGAAGCTTCACGCTTTGGGATCCGGGCACGACGATGGCCCTTACGCTGTCAGCTACCTTCTTCCCTTTGATCATGTCAGCAGCCTGTCGAAGGTCAGTCATGCGGGAATTTGTGCAGGAACCGATAAATACGTGCTCCACTTTAATGTCTTCAATTTTTTGGTGAGGAGTCAATCCCATATATTCATAAGCACGAATCGCTTCTTTTTTATCGTCTTCTGCAGAAAAGCTTTCCGGCGCAGGAACTTCAGAATCGACAGGAAGAACCATTCCCGGGTTAATGCCCCATGTCACCATAGGGGAAATTTTGTTGCCGTCAAGGACGATAGATTTATCGTAAACAGCGCCCGGGTCTGTGCGCAGCGCCTTCCATTCCTCTACGGCCTTGTCAAATTCTTCGCCTTTTGGCGTGTACTTGCGATTTTTGCAATATTCAAACGTCACCTCGTCAGGTGCAATCAAACCTGCTCTTGCTCCTGCTTCAATTGACATGTTACAAACAGTCATTCGTTCATCCATCGTCATATTTCTGAATACTTCCCCAGTGTATTCAATGACGTAGCCTGTGCCGAATTTCACACCGTATTTGCCGATGACAGCAAGGATGACATCCTTTGCCGTTACCCCTTTTTGAAGCGTTCCATCTACGCGCACTTCAAGTGTTTTTGGACGCTGCTGCCAAAGTGTCTGTGTGGAAAGGACATGTTCAACTTCACTCGTCCCGATTCCAAATGCAAGAGCGCCGAAAGCGCCATGTGTTGATGTATGACTGTCACCGCACACAATCGTTTTCCCTGGAAGCGTTAAGCCTAGTTCAGGTCCGACGACATGGACAATCCCTTGATCCACACTGTGAAGATCGGCAAGGCGCACGCCAAATTCCTCACAGTTTCTTTCAAGCGCCGTTACCTGGCGTTTCGCAACTTCATCCTTTATCTCAAAACGATTGACAGTCGGGATGTTGTGGTCCATTGTCGCAAATGTGTTTTGGGGTCTTCTGACCTTTCTTCCCTTTTGTCTCAAGCCTTCAAATGCCTGAGGAGACGTCACCTCATGAATGAGGTGCAAATCAATATAGAGAAGATCCGGCTTTCCCTCACCATGTTTTACAATATGCTGATCCCAAATCTTTTCGATGATTGTTCGAGGCATCATCTTTTATTTCCTCCCTCTACCTAGAGCTAAGACCGCTTAACGTAAGCTGTCACACATTAGAAATTGTATTTTCACTCATGATTGCTGCCTTAACTTCCTCTGTAATGGCCTGAGTGCTGCTGAACTCTTCACTCCGTGCCAAGTCTCTTGTTCTTTTTCCAGAAGCCAAGACTTTGTTTACCGCATCTTCTACAGCTTTCGCTTCCTCTTCAAGCCCGAAAGATGTTCTCAAAAGCATTGCCGCTGACAATATGGCTGCGAACGGATTTGCCATCCCTTTACCGGCAATATCAGGCGCGGAGCCATGAACAGGTTCAAACAGATGAAGGCCAGAGCTTGATAGGCTGGCTGACGGGAGCATTCCGAGCGAGCCTGTAAGCATGGACGCTTCATCGCTTAAAATATCACCGAACATATTTTCAGTCACCACGACATCAAATTGATTCGGTGCATAAATTAGCTGCATGGCCGCGTTATCCACAAGCATGTGCTCAAGCTTCACATCAGGAAATTCTTGTGCAACGTCCTCAGCCACTTCACGCCACAGCCGGCTTGATTCAAGAACATTCGCTTTATCTACAGAGGTCACTTTGCCTTTTCTGGCTGCCGCCATTTTGAAGCCCTCTCTGATCACTCGTTCAATTTCCGTTCGCTTATAAAACAGTGTATCTACTGCTTCCTGCTCACCTTCAGTGTTTACATAACGTTTGCTCGGCTGGCCGAAATACAAGCCGCCTGTGAGCTCACGAACGATAACGAAATCAACATTATCTATATATTCTTTTTTCAAAGGCGAAGCGTCAGAAAGGCTTTCAAATACCTTCACAGGCCGCAAATTCGCAAACAAATCAAGCTGTTTTCTGATGCTGAGCAGCCCTTTTTCCGGTCTCAGTTCCGAAGGATTTTGATCCCATTTCGGTCCGCCGACAGCACCAAGCAATATCGCGTCTGCATTTTTACAAGCAGCAACGGTTTCCTCCGGGAGGGGGTTATGATGTTCATCAATAGCCGCCCCTCCAATCAGGCCATATTCAAATTCAAATTCATGGTTAAAGCGTTCGGCAACACTTTTCAGTACGTCTGTCGCTGATTCTAATACTTCAGGGCCGATCCCGTCTCCGGGCAATAGAGCAATACGTTTCTTCAAGTTAACCGTTCTCCTTTCTTTTATGATCCGACAGCTGTGTGGTTTTTCAATCCGCTCATATTCGACTGGAAAACCAATTGACGGTTTACTGCGTTCAAATAGGCTTTCGCTGATGCTTCTAATACGTCTTGCGCTATGCCCCGCCCTGCTGATTCTTTTCCGTTCACCAAAACTCTTACATACACCTGGGCAAATGCATCTTCGCCTTTTCTATTAGACTGAATGCGGTAGTCTAAGAGCTCCACATCCTTATCGATGCAGCGCTCAAGCGTATTGTAGATTGCTTCCACGCTTCCAGCTCCAGTTGCAGCTTCCTGAATAAGCTGTGCGTTTTCTTGATTTTTCAAAGATAGAGTAGCCGTAGGGACCTGACTTGTTCCGTAATGTACTTGCAGAGAAAGAAATTCATACCCAATCTTGCGATCTGTTACTTTTTCTTCTAAAATAAGAGAAACAAGATCCTCATCAGTGATTTCTTTTTTCTTCTCAGTCAACTCTTTGAACATCGTAAAGAATTTATTAATCTCTTCACTGTCAAATTGGAATCCTAAAGCAGTCAGCCGGTCTTTAAATGCGTGGCGTCCGGAATGTTTACCTAGGACAAGCGCATCTGCGGTTACGCCGACAAGCTCCGGTGAAATAATTTCATAAGTCGATTTTTCCTTTAAAAAGCCGTCCTGATGGATGCCTGATTCATGAGCAAATGCATTATCTCCAACAACCGCTTTGTTGCGCGGGACAGCCATGCCTGTCAGTTTGCTTACTAAATCACTTGTTCTCTTAATCTCGTTCAGCGTAATACCTGTTTCGACTTGGTAGAAATCTTTTCTGGTATGGAGGGCTACGGCAATTTCCTCTAATGCCGCGTTTCCGGCTCTTTCACCGATCCCGTTCACAGCGCATTCGATTTGATCAGCGCCATTTTCAATCGCAGCAAGAGAGTTTGCGACTGCCATTCCCAAATCATCATGACAGTGGGCTGAAAGCTTTGCTTTGTGAATGTTCGGAACGTTTTCTTTCATATATTTAAAGATATTTCCGTATTCCGCCGGGGCCAGGTAGCCGACAGTGTCCGGAAGATTGATAACACTGGCGCCTGCGTCAATCACTTTCTCGACGATTTCTGCTAGAAACGGCAGTTCAGTGCGGCAGGCATCTTCAGCTGACCATTGCACAATCGGAAAACGTTCTTTTGCGTATTTCACCATTCCAACTGCTCTTTCAATGACTTGTTCACGTGTCATTTTCAGCTTGTGCTTCAAATGAATGTCCGATGTCGCGATAAATACATGAATTCTTGGTTGAGCGCCATCCTTTAACGCTTCCCAAGCAGCATCAATATCACCTTTTACACAACGGGCCAGACCAGTTACTGAACAATTTTTAATGGTTCTTGCGATTTCCTGAACAGCTAAAAAGTCACCTCGGGACGAAGCGGGAAATCCCGCTTCAATGATGTCTGCCCCGAGTCTTTCGAGCTGCTTAGCTATGGCAAGTTTCTCCTGTGTATTCAAGTTCACTCCAGGGGACTGTTCACCATCACGAAGCGTCGTATCGAAAAAATTAATTTTGCGCAACGGAGACCACCGCTTCCTTCTTCTTGCCTTGTTTCACAAACGGCATCATTTCACGAAGCTTTCTTCCCACTACTTCGATTTGATGTTCGTTCTCGCTTGCATTGATAGCGTTGAAACGAGGACGGTTTACTTGGTTTTCGACGATCCACTCTTTTGCGAATGTACCGTTTTGGATATCTTTTAATACTTCTTTCATAGATTCTTTTACTTTGGCGTCCACAACGCGAGGGCCTGATACGAAATCTCCCCACTGTGCTGTGTCAGAGATTGAATATCTCATTCCTGCAAGTCCTTCTTCGTACATAAGGTCTACGATTAATTTCAGCTCATGAAGACACTCGAAGTATGCAAGTTCAGGCTGATAACCTGCTTCAGTTAAGGTTTCAAATCCGGCTTTGACAAGCGCGCTTAATCCGCCGCAAAGAACTGCTTGCTCACCGAACAAATCTGTTTCTGTTTCTTCTTTAAATGTCGTTTCTAATACGCCCGCTCTTGCGCCGCCGATTCCTTTAGCATAAGCGAGGGCTTTGTCTCTTGCTTCTCCAGTCACATCTTGATAGATTGCGAACAATGCAGGTACGCCAGCTCCTTGCTCATATGTTCTTCTTACCAAGTGTCCCGGGCCTTTAGGGGCCACTAAGAATACATCTACATCCGCCGGAGGAACAATTTGATGGAAATGCACGTTAAATCCATGAGCGAATACTAATGATTTTCCTGCTGTCAATTCATCTTTGATTTCAGCTTCGTATACTTTTTGCTGCTGCTCATCCGGAAGCAGAACCATGATGATTTCGGCTTGGGCTGCCGCTTCTTTTACTGAAAATACTTTATGTCCGTCTTCTTGGGCTTGAGTGAAAGATTTTCCTTGTCTAACACCGACGATCACGTCTACTCCGCTTTCTTTAAGGTTCAGGGCATGTGCGTGGCCTTGCGAACCGTACCCGATAACCGCTACTGTTTTTCCAGCCAATACGTTCTCTTTGATATCACCGTTATAATATACTTTTACCATTTCAATCTCTCCCTTGTTATGTTTTATACAATAGATATTGTTTTATTGGATGACGCCTTTTGCTGGGTTCCCCTCGCAAAAGCCGTTGTACCTGTTCTCGCGATTTCTTTAATGCCATAAGGTTTTAATAACTCAATAAGCGCTTCAATTTTGTTAGATTCACCTGTCACCTGAACAACGATGCTGTCTCTGCTGACATCAACGACAGAGGCTCTAAACGGTTCTATGATTCCATTAATCTCTGTTCTTGTTGAAGGTGCGGAGACAACCTTGATTAAGGCCAGCTCCCTCTGGACAATCGATTGATTTGTGATGTCTGTGACTTTCAGCACATCAATCTGTTTGTTGAGCTGTTTCGTTAACTGTTCAACATCATTTTCACCTTCAACATGAACGACGAAGGTGATTCTGGAAACGCCGGCTGTTTCTGTGTGTCCAACTGTAATGCTTTCAATGTTGTAATGCCTTTTTGTGAATAGACCGGTGATCCGGTTTAACACCCCGGAGCGGTTCACCACAGTCAATGTGATAATTCTTTTCAAGGTTTCACCCCCACCATTTCATGCAGCCCTTTCCCCGGAGCCACCATCGGGAATACTTTTTCTTCGCTGGCAACCCGCACGTCAATGACAACAGGTTCTCTTGATGTTAATGCCTCTTCCAGCTTTTCCTTTGCTTCCGCTTCTGATGAAATTCTGATGCCTTTAATGCCGTATGCTTCGGACAATTTGACGAAGTCAGGCTGAGAAGCGAATTTAGATTCTGAATAACGTTCTTCATAGAAAATTTCCTGCCACTGTCTGACCATTCCGAGACAAGCGTTATTTAAAATCACTACCTTGACCGGAAGATTTAATTCGCGAATAACATCGAGTTCTTGAAGCGTCATTTGGAATCCGCCGTCTCCGACAACCGCGACAACAGTAGCATCTTTTTCGGCCAGCTGTGCGCCGATCGCCGCCGGAAGACCGAATCCCATCGTTCCAAGTCCGCCTGACGTGACCCATTTATCTGCTTTTTGGAACGGATAAAATTGCGCTGACCACATTTGATGCTGGCCTACATCCGTTGCGACAATGGCCTCTCCTTTTGTAAATTGATGAATATATTCAATCAATTTCTGAGGTTTAAAACCTTCTTCTTCATTATCTACATACCAGAGCGGATACTCTTCTTTCCATTCTGCGAGCTGTTTTTTCCATTCGCTTGAATCGCTTTGTTTGCCGTCTTGTTTGATCAGCTCCTGCAGGACAATTTTGCTGTCTCCGACTACAGGAATCTGTGTTTTCATGATTTTTCCGATTTCAGCTGGATCAATATCGATGTGGGCTATCTTTGCGTTTCTGGCAAAGTGTTTCAGGTTTCCTGTGACACGGTCATCAAAACGGGCGCCGATACTGATTAATAGATCACATTCATGAAGGGCCATATTGGCTGTATAAGTACCGTGCATTCCCGCCATCCCTAGGAAAAGCGGATGGTCAGCCGGGAAGCCTCCGAGCCCCAAAAGGGTGTGTGCCACAGGGATTTGCTGCTGTTCAGCATAATTTTTTAATTCTTCTGACGCTTTTCCGTGCAGTACGCCCGCACCCGCCAGGATCACCGGTTTTTTCGCACTGCTCACGGCTTCCACAAGCTTGCGGATCTGCAAATAATTCGGCTCTGTTGTCGGCTGGTATCCCGGGAGATTCATCTCATGATCGTAGCTGAATTCTCCTTCAATTGTTGCTACATCTTTCGGAATATCAATCAATACAGGTCCGGGTCTTCCAGTTGTTGCAATATGGAACGCTTCTTTAATGATGCGCGGCAGATCTTCCGGCTGGCGAACCTGGTAGCTGTGTTTTGTTACTGGCATCGTAATCCCTAAAATGTCTGCTTCCTGAAATGCATCGCTCCCGATTACAGAGGTTGCTACCTGCCCTGTAAAGACGACTAACGGCAATGAATCAATCATGGCATCAGCAAGGCCTGTAACAAGGTTTGTCGCTCCCGGCCCTGACGTGGCAATGACGACACCCGGTTTTCCGGAGACCCTTGCGTATCCCTCCGCTGCATGAATTGCTCCTTGTTCGTGACGGGGAAGGATATGTACCAACCCTGAATTGTATAGCTTATCGTAAATCGGAAGCACAGCCCCGCCCGGATAACCGAAGATCATTTCTACTTTCTCTTTTTTTAATGATTCAATCAGCATTAATGCTCCGCTCATCGTCTGTGTACATTCGGCAGATGCTGAATCCACCTGTACATTAGTCCCCATTTTAGTTCCTCCTTTTGGATTTTCATCCTTTAAAGATCATCTTTTCATTAGCTAGATAGCTGATTATTCAATAAAAAAAGCCCTTCCGCCCACAATCAGCCGCGCAGTAACTGCGATAGCTAAAAGGGGCGAAAAGGCTTTTCTTTCCGCGGTACCACCCTTGTTTACGGCCTGTTAATCGGCCGTCTCATGGATATTTCTATCCGCTTTAGTAACGAGTGAATCAAGTTCACCCGGCCAAGTCCTACTGTCATTTCAGACTGGCACTCTGAGGCGAGTTCACCTTGTAAAGCTTCGCCGGTTCTCAGCTAACCCGGTTCTCTGTGGAAAACTTTATCAAGGCTACTTATCCTCATCTGCGCTTTTCATATTCAGCCTTCGGAACGGCTTTCCAGCTGTTCAAGAAGGTCGTTTGTTTTTCATTTTTTTAGAATCATACTGCGATGATTTTCGCTTGTGAAGCTTGCATTTATCTTTTGTTGAACTCATATTACGCCGCTTTGGACGCAGTGTCAACAGCATTTTTTAAAATTATTAGACAATTTTGATTAATCAATCTATATTGTATACGCTTTCATTATTGGTACAAAAGGAATTGCAAATGTTAAAAGTTTTTATAATTTTTTTATTAATCTATCAAGAATACACCAGAATTATTTAATTTTATATAAACATGGAAGATTTTATAACACGATATGGTTCGTATATGGATTGAGTCTGACAGATCATCTTGCAATCCATTTCAATTTCGGATAGGCACTTCTCTTGTTCCCTCGGCATACATTAATGATATCTTGCAAAGAAAAGGTGATACGATGAATAAATCATTTGCAGACATGCAAGGATTTCCTGCGGGCTTTCCAAGCTTCCCCAACTTTCCGCAGCAGTACTATCCTGCTGTCCCTCCCTTTTACCAGCAAAGCCAGCAGCCATTTGGAGGCTACGGATACGGACAGCCGTTCAGTCAGGCATACAGCCCGTTAACCACTCCCTCTGGAATGTACTCCTCATTCCCATACGCTTCAGGATTTTACGGACAGCAATTTTCAGGTGCAGGCTTTAGCGGCCATGGCGGCAGCTTAAGTGCTCCAGCGATACATGCCGGCGGATTCAGCGGGGCGCCAGGCGTACACGGAGGCTTTAGATATTAAAGAATACCACAAGGGCCGAACATCTATTGCGGTCCTTTTATTGTTTTAAAACGACTTCACAAGTACAGTCACATTTTCTGTCTTTATATTTGGAAACAGGATGGAATATGATTAAGATGAATTGAACGATATTCTGCACAATCCGTAAGTTTTCGAGGAGGAATAAAATTGCATATAAAAATAGACGATTTAACTGGACGTCAGGTGGTTTCACTGGTGAATGAGCATTTACATAGCATGACGCTTATGTCCCCGCCAGAAAGCATTCATGCCTTAGGTCTAGAAAAACTAAGAGGGCCTGAAATAACATTTTGGAGCGCATGGGAAGGTGATGAACTAGCTGGCTGCGGAGCGCTAAAAGAACTGGACACCCGGCATGGAGAAATCAAATCAATGCGAACATCTGCATCACATTTAAGAAAAGGCGTTGCCAAACAAGTTCTCCAGCACATCATTGAAGAAGCCGAGAAGCGAGGCTATGAGCGGTTAAGCTTAGAAACGGGTTCAATGGCTTCATTTGAGCCGGCAAGAAAATTGTATGAAAGCTTCGGTTTCCAGTATTGTGAACCGTTTGCAGACTACGGTGAAGATCCAAACAGTGTGTTTATGACGAAGAAATTGTGAGACGGCTTTATAAGGATAGATAAGTGCAGGGGAAGGTCTGTCTTATCTATCTTTTTTTATATTCACACATTTTTCACCTTTATGATACACGCCAATGTTTTCAATTTTGTTTAATTCAAAGAACAGCGGGAATTACAAACGACATGAACGATATCATGCAAATTCATAAAGGAGGAGATTGATATGAAAAGCATAGTTGGTGTATATGAAACTCCGCAGGAAACCATCGCAGCGATTGAAGGCTTACTTACAAAAGGCTATGATTCTGATGACATTTCTGTTGTGACAAGCCGGCGAGATACAGATTATTTGGAGTCACGTACAGGAACAGAAGTCAATCAAGCTATCGATGCACATCAGGACGAATCTGAATCTTTTTTCGATAAACTGAAAGATTATTTCACAATGGATGATACTGCTACACACAGCAAAGCATTATCCGACTTGGATATTAAAACTGATGAAATAGACAAGTATCAAGAAGATTTGGATGACGGAAAACTTCTGGTAGCCGTCGATACAGATGCAGATGTAATTGCTCCTATTGATAACGGCAATGCCCTTTCAGGCGGCTTTTCAAGCACAAATGAATTGGATTATACAACGAAAGAAGAAAAAACGATGCCGCTCCGGGAAGAACAGCTGAAGGTCGATAAGGAAGACGTTCAAACCGGCGAAGTAGAAATAGGAAAAGAAGTGAAAACAGAAAAAAGAGATATGGACATTCCGGTGAGACATGATGAAATTTATGTCGAACGCCGTCCAGTGGATGAAAATAAAACGGACGCTGCTCCCGTCAACGATTCGGAAGAGATCAGAGTTCCAATCGTTGAGGAAAAGCTGGAAGTGACTAAAAAACCGGTTGTCACTGATGAAGTGGTTGTCGGCAAACGCACTGTTGAAGAAAATGAACATATTTCTGAAACTGTGAAAAAAGAAGAACCTCGTCTGAATAAAGAAGGAAAAGTTGACGGCTTGGATGATGATCCGTTAAATAACAAATGAAAATCATAGACCGACAACAAAAAACCTCAAATCCTAAATGGATTTGAGGTTTTTCTTTTGGTACGTCCCAGGAGAGATTCGAACTCCCGACCGACGGCTTAGAAGGCCGTTGCTCTATCCAGCTGAGCTACTGGGACACGTTTTGTTTTTTTGTTTTTCGCTTTAACTATCAGCGACAAGATTTATTATATATGGGATGCAATAATAAGTCAACGGTTTTTTAGAATTTTTTTCATGAGGAAGAAAATTTTCTTCCTCATGACATTTTCATAGTGTGACTCGATTTTGCAGATCCTCAATTTCATTGCCTGCTTGGTCGTAAAAACGGACTGTCGCAGCATCATTTTCTAATGTCAGTATAGCATAGCTTTCTGTCCTGCGCACCCTCGGAAGCCGGATGCTGCCTGGGTTAATCATCAGTTTTCCGCGCAGCACTTCGCTTCCCGCGATGTGCGAATGCCCGAAGCAGATAACATCCGCCCCGAGCTCCTCTGCACGATAGTATACGTTTAACAAGGTCTGTTTTATACCGTGAAGGTGGCCGTGTGTGACTAGTATTTTTCTTGAGCCGGCAGTCAGAAGAAGCTCGTCCTTAAAATCGCCGGCAAAATCGCAATTGCCTTTTACAACCGCATAAGGCTCCAATGCAGGATGCCTCGTCTCAAGCTCAGAGTCCCCGCAATGAATCATGAGATCAACTTCTGCCTCATGCCGTTTCGCAATGGTTTGGAGTTCTTCTTCAAGCCCATGGCTGTCACTGATAATCAGCACGTTCATGTACAAGCTTCCTCCTTATGCCTCCAAAAGCTTAGACAGCTTTTTAAGCGCGTCAGCCCTATGGCTGATTTTATTTTTTTCATCACTTGTCAGTTCAGCCATCGTCTTATCTTTATCTTTCACGATAAAAATTGGGTCATAGCCAAAGCCATATTCTCCTCTCGGTTCTTCAGCAATATACCCTTCAACATGGCCTTCGACTGTTTTTGTTTCCTCTCCGGGAATACTCACGGCCAGTGCGCAGCGGAAACGGGCGGTGCGCTGTTCTTTTTCGATACCTTTCAGCTCGCTGAGCACTTTTTCGATATTTGCCTGGTCGTCTTTCTGTTCCCCTGCATAGCGGGCTGAATAAACCCCGGGTCTGCCGCCAAGATTATCGATGGATAGTCCGGAGTCATCCGCAATCACCATTTTGTTCACTGCTTTGGCAACAGCTTCCGCTTTCATAATGGCATTTTCTTCAAATGTATGGCCTGTTTCTTCAATTTCCTCTGTGAATCCAATTTCAGCTAAAGATTTGACATCATAGCCTCTTGGCTCAAGAATTTCTTTGAATTCCTTCACTTTTCCCGGATTATGTGTTGCAATAATTGCTTCTTTCATGATGATCAAGCCTTTCTGTCTTTATTTCAGTTCTGGCAGAGAATCACCCAGCACTTCTTTTTGCTTGTCAATCAGCTCTTGGATTCCTTTTTCCGCAAGACCCAGAAGACCGTTCAGATCCTCTCTAGAAAAAGTTGCCTCTTCCCCGGTTCCCTGCAATTCCACAAAACGGCCGCTGCCTGTCATGATGACATTCATGTCAACTTCAGCAGAGGAATCTTCTTCATAATTTAAATCTAACAAAATTCCCTGTTCCTTATCAATTCCAACAGAGATTGCAGCAAGAAAATCAGTGATCGGATTTGTCTTGATTGTTCCTGCTTTGATCAGCTTGCCAATCGCAATCGCCATAGCAAGAAATGCGCCTGTAATGGAAGCTGTTCTAGTTCCTCCATCAGCTTGAATGACATCACAGTCAATCCAAATCGTCCGTTCACCGAGCTTTTCCAGATCTACAACAGCTCGAAGCGCGCGGCCGATCAGGCGTTGGATCTCCATTGTTCTGCCGGAAATTTTCCCCTTAGAAGATTCTCTGATTGTTCTTTGGTTTGTTGCCCGCGGCAGCATGCTGTACTCTGCTGTAATCCAGCCTTTCCCTCCGCCCCGCAAAAACGGCGGTACGCGGTCCTCAACAGACGCGTTGCAGATTACCTTTGTATTTCCCGCTGTTATTAGAACAGAACCTTCCGGATGGCTGATAAAATCCAAATCGAATGTGATTGGACGCAGCTCATCGTGTTGTCTTCCGTCATGTCTCATGTTTTACCTCCGATTGTATGTACATAAACCATTTTTGTCCCGGAATTGAATAAAGAAAGAGGCAGCCGGAACGCTAACCTCTTTCTTCCTAGTATATCAAAAATCCCAATTTAAAAACTACCCGTATTCACTTGAGATGGTCTGGAGACCGGTTCTGTGAGCTTTTCGCCTTTTTCATTTACCAGCTCTGATTTTCCGTTCACTTTAACAGAGACGCTTTTTACATCCGGCTGCTCCGTTAACGTCAGCACAATGCTGTTCAGCACTTCTGAAGAAATCATTTTCGTCTTCTCATCGGCGCTGCCGAATATAGATTGATTGAAATCCAACGTCACGCGCCCGTCTTTGATTTTCGGTTTGCTGACCAGCTTTACATCTTCACTGAAGTCTGTTAACAGCCCGCTCACCTTGCTCGGCCCTTTAGCCAATTCATTAATGGCTGCTGTGATGTCGTCTTTTTCCGAATTGTCGATTCGTTTGGTCACCGGCACGTAGTATTCACTGTCTTCATTTTCCGCCAAATAGTAGACTGTCAGCGGATGGGTAGCAGTGAGATCATTTACACCGGCTGTTTCCAAATTAATGCCGTCTTTGCGGCTTAAATCATCTGAGATCGGCGTCCCTCCTACAGGCATCTCCTTCAGTTCATGCCCGTTTATTCTCAGCTTCACTTTATCTATCGAACTAAATTGCGTCAGCGTCCACGTCACAGATTGAACGATTTTCTGTTCGTCTTCTTTCTTATAATTTTTGAACTCATTAGAGAAATCAGCTATCGCCGTTCCATCTTTTTTGATGTCAACGTTAACGGTGGTGTCAGCCGGCAATACAGCTCTGAAGCCATTCGGAAGAATTTCAGACACAGGCCCGCCCTGTACGAGGTATTCAAGCGCCTGCTTAGCCGTGCTCTCACTTTTAGGAAGAGGCAGCGTTTGCGCAACAACATACCCGTTTTTATCAATGAGATAAAGCTCCCTCATAACAGTAGATGAGGCTTGATCCGCTTTTGCGGTATCGCTTTTTTCACTTTCTGTTTTTTTGGCTGCTGTTGTATTTGAATTGGCACCCGCTTCATCGTTCACGAATGTAACGTCTTGAGGCGGATCAATTTCCTCGGCTGCCTTATCAGATTGAAACAAACCGCATCCGGATAAAAGCAAGGCAGAGGTGAGACAAGTGGCACCAATGACTGCAGGTCCTTTTTTCAGCATACTTTTCCCTCCTAAGGATGTTTGTACTATTATGTATACGAGCCTCTTTAGGAAATAGACCGAAGAATTCCGGCAAAACAGAAAAAAACCCGCAACATACCGTTGCGGGGAAAACTATCTTTTAATCGGTTCTTGCAGTGAGATACATTCCACATGCCCGACTTCATGGCCAAACCAATCGTCTGCGATTTTTGCAAACTGATCACGCGCCCCTGTTGTCAGGAACTGATGATCCGGGGCAATCGGAGACTGGTTCAGCAGCCCTTTATAAGAGAGAATTGTGCTGACTTCCCGGGCTGTTTCATCGCCGGACGAAATAATGTTTACGTGCTCTCCCATATATCTTTGAATGGCTTCTTTTAAAATAGGGTAATGGGTGCAGCCTAAAATCAGCGAATCAATTGATGTGTCTTTTAACGGATACAGCGAGGTTTTAACAATCTCGTCTGCTGTTTTGTCGAGAAACTTCCCGCTTTCCACAAAAGGCACAAGCAGCGGGCAGGCAAGGTTTTCAACCTTCAAATCAGGGTTTAATGCCAAAAGCGCTTCTTCGTATGCATTGCTCTTAATCGTATTCTCTGTGCCGATGACACCGATATGCTGATTATCCGTCACTTTTATCGCTGCTCTCGCACCAGGCTGGATGACTCCGACCACCGGTATACCGACGCTGCGCTGGATGTCATCCAAAGCGATCGCTGTTGCTGTATTACAGGCGATCACGAGCATTTTGATGTGGTGGTTTTCGAGTAAATAATTCGTCAGCTCCCACGTATATTGAAGCACCTCTTCTTCAGGGCGCGGCCCGTAAGGACACCGTTTCGTATCCCCGACGTAGATAATATTTTCTTTAGGTAGCTGTCTCATGATTTCCTTCGCAACGGTTAAACCGCCAACCCCGGAATCAATGACTCCTATTGGTTGTTCCAACAAAATCGCCTCATTTTCTCTTCATTTCATGCTGCAGTTTCATCAAAGATTTTTCGAAGATGGCTATTTCTTCATCTGTAAACGATTCGAACATATCACGCAGATATTCCTGTCTTTTTGTAATGACCTCTTGGATAATCCGTTCTCCTTCAGGCAGCAGATGTATCCTGACAACACGTCTGTCCGCCGGGTCCTTGACCCGCTCAACAAGCTCATTTTTTTGCATGCGGTCGATTAAGTCCGTTGTCGTGCTGCATGCCAGATACATTTTGCCCGATAATTCACCGATTGTCATATCTCCTAATTCATAAAGCCATTGCAAGCCGACAAATTGCGGCGGCGTAATCGCATATTGGTTAAGGATTTCTCGTCCTTTTTGCTTAATGATCGCGGCAATGTGGCGGAGTGACTTTTCAATATCCGCAACATGCTCCAAAGGTTTTGATGTCATTTGTCCATCCCTCACTCAAGGATCTCTTACGCACAAAAGCGTTCCGTGTCTATTTTCCTTCTTTTTTGAAGAAAATGCAAGACTCGCAGGAGAGAAATAGAGGACTTTAGTCAAACAACATCAAGAAATAAAATTTAATTTATGACTTGCCTACGTTTTGCACAGCATTCCAAATATGGTTTCGAATGTTCCAAACAAACAGCAATAACCGGCTCCTTCCAAAAGAAGGAATACCGGCAAGGATTAAAGCTCTAGCTCACCCATTCTAAGAAGCTCAACAACGGCTTGCGAACGCCCTTTCACACCCAATTTCTGCATGGCATTTGAAATATGGTTTCGAACGGTTTTCTCACTGATAAATAGCTCGCTTGCAATCTCCTTTGTTGTCTTATCTTGAACGAGCAATTCGAACACTTCTCTTTCTCTTTTCGTTAGCAGCGGCTTCGATTGAAATTCTTTCTCCTTCAAGTATTGTAACCCTCCTTGCTAAGGTGAGAGCGAATCAGAAACGAATGGGTTTTGATATAGTCGAGATATCATATGTAAGAAGGGCGCAGGAGGTGACGTTTACAAGATAATTAGTTTATCGTGTATGAAGAAGCGTTTCTTTCTCCTCATCCGTCCAGCTGACAGCCTTGCCGCTTTCCTTTGAGACTTGAACCATCACGACTGCCCCGGTGAAGCAGGGTTCGCCTTCGAGGTTCTCTCCGAGATAGTGCAAGGTAAGAGATGAACTGCCGACTGCGCTTGTTTTCACATAGATGCGCAACTCTTCATAAGGCATGACTTGGCGCAAATAATCGCATTGCTGGCTTGCCACGACTGTCATGGTCTGTTTGTTTTCACTCATCATATTCAGCTTTTTAAAATAAGAAATCCGCACCTCCTCAAAATATATAAAAGGGGTTACATTATTCATATGCCCAAACATGTCTGTCTCGGAAAATCTTACGGATACCTTATTGAAAAAAGAAAAGGATGTTTTCCATTCTTGAAACGGCATATCAATATAAGCGGGAAGCTTCATCTTTTTTCATCTCCTTATTGTTTAAAAAAACCTCTCCCATGCGGAAGAGGTTTTTTCTTCTTATACTCTGTCGCTTCCGAAGAAATTGCGGAACGCTTGTAAGTTTGTATCTCTATTCAAGGCTGCAATCGAAGTGGTAAGCGGAATCCCCTTCGGACAGGATTGAACACAGTTTTGCGAGTTGCCGCAATCTGCAAGGCCGCCTTCATCCATTAATGCTTCTAATCGTTCAGATTTATTCATGGCGCCTGTCGGATGCGCGTTAAACAGGCGGACTTGCGACATCGGTGCAGGCCCCATGAACTTCGATTTGCTGTTCACATTCGGGCAAGCTTCGAGGCAGACGCCGCATGTCATGCATTTTGATAATTCATATGCCCATTGACGACGTTTTTCCGGCATTCTCGGCCCCGGTCCTAAATCGTACGTACCGTCAATCGGTATCCACGCTTTTACTTTTTTCAATGAATCAAACATTCTGCTGCGATCAACCTGCAAATCACGAACGACTGGGAATGTTTTCATTGGTTTTAAACGGATTGGCTGTTCAAGCTGGTCAATAAGCGCCGTACAAGACTGGCGGGGTTTTCCGTTTATAACCATTGAACATGCGCCGCATACTTCCTCAAGACAGTTCATATCCCATGTGACAGGGGTTGTCTTCTCACCTTTGACATTAACCGGATTCCGGCGGATTTCCATCAGAGCGGAAATGACGTTCAGATTCGGGCGGTATGGAATCTCAAATTCTTCATCATAAGGCGTGCTGTCAGCTGTATCTTGACGTGTGATAATAAATCGTATGGTTTTTTGTTCACTCATGATTATTTCGCCACCTTCTTCTTCGAGTAATCCCGTTTCCGAGGCGTTATCAGTGATACATCGACATCCTGATACTCAAATTCCGGCGCTTCATACGGGCTTACATGTTTAGCCATTGTTGTTTTGAGCCATTCATCATCATTACGTTCAGGATAATCCGGTTTATAATGGGCGCCCCGGCTTTCATTACGGTTGTATGCGCCAAGGGTAATCACCCTCGCAAGCTGAAGCATGTTCGAGAACTGGCGTGTGAACATCGCTCCCTGGTTGCTCCATTTTGTCGTGTCATTGATGTTGATCTTTTTGAAGCGCTCCATTAACTCCTGAATTTTGTCATCCGTTTTCAAAAGCTTGTCATTATGGCGGACAACCGTTACGTTCGCCGTCATCCACTCACCGAGCTCTTTGTGAAGAACATAGGCATTTTCGGTTCCGTCCATACTCATAATATCAGCCCATTTTTCTTCTTCTTTCTTAACGTGAGCGTCGAATAAAGATGAAGACATGTCTTCCGCTGAAGATTCTAAGCCGTTTACATATTTCACCGCATTCGGACCGGCCACCATGCCTCCGTAAATCGCAGACAGCAGGGAGTTCGCTCCCAAGCGGTTGCCGCCGTGCATAGAATAATCACATTCCCCAGCCGCAAACAGTCCAGGGATATTTGTCATTTGATCGTAATCCACCCATAAACCGCCCATAGAATAATGGACCGCCGGGAAGATTTTCATTGGAAGCTTACGCGGGTCGTCTCCCATGAATTTCTCATAAATCTCAATGATGCCGCCAAGCTTAATATCAAGCTCTTTCGGATCTTTATGAGACAGATCGAGATATACCATGTTTTCACCGTTAATACCGAGCTTCTGGTTCACACACACATCAAATATTTCGCGTGTCGCAATATCACGCGGCACCAGGTTTCCGTATGCCGGATATTTTTCCTCCAGGAAATACCATGGTTTGCCGTCTTTATATGTCCACACGCGCCCGCCTTCACCACGCGCTGATTCACTCATCAGTCTTAGTTTGTCATCGCCCGGTATGGCTGTCGGGTGGATTTGAATGAATTCTCCGTTTGCATAATACGCTCCCTGCTGATAAACGATTGACGCAGCAGATCCTGTATTAATCATGGAGTTCGTTGATTTTCCAAAGATGATTCCCGGTCCGCCCGTCGCCATAATGACAGCGTCTGAACGGAAGGATTCAATTTGCATGTTTGTCAGGTTTTGTGCAACAATTCCGCGGCAGGTTCTGTCATCATCTAAAACAGCGCCAAGGAATTCCCAGCCTTCGTATTTTGTGACCAGACCCGCAACTTCGTATCTGCGCACTTGCTCGTCCAGTGCGTAAAGCAGCTGCTGTCCCGTCGTCGCACCAGCATAAGCAGTTCTGTGGTGCTGTGTACCCCCGAATCGGCGGAAATCAAGCAGGCCTTCAGGCGTCCGGTTAAACATGACGCCCATCCGGTCTAATAAGTGGATGATCGAAGGCGCCGCTTCACACATCGCCTTGACCGGCGGCTGGTTGGCAAGAAAGTCTCCCCCGTATACCGTGTCATCAAAATGTTCCCACGGAGAGTCACCTTCCCCTTTTGTATTGACCGCTCCGTTTATGCCGCCTTGCGCACAAACTGAATGAGAACGTTTGACAGGAACGATGGAAAACAATTTAACCGCCATTCCTGATTCCGCTGCTTTAATTGTCGCCATGAGGCCGGCAAGACCCCCGCCGACTACGATAATGCTTGATTGACTCATGATAGCCCCTCTCCCTCTAGTAATCTAGTACTCTTAAACAAATGCAAAAATCGCTTTTAAGCCTACGTATGACAGTGCAACAAAAATAATCAGCGTAACGTATGTCGAAATTCTTTGAGAACGAGGCGTTACCGTGATGCCCCATGTAACAGCGAAAGACCATAAACCGTTCGAGAAGTGGAAAATTGTTGATAAAACACCGACAATGTAAAAACCAAGCATAGCCGGAGAGCTCAAAATATTCGCCATCATGTCGAAATTGACCTCAGCACCCATTTGTGCGGCAATGCGGGTTTCCCACACGTGCCAGCTGACGAAAATGAGGGTGATGATACCGGTTACACGCTGCAGGACGAATAGCCAGTTTCTCATGTAGCTGTATTGACCGGCGTTATTTTTCGCAGTAAACGCTATGTACACACCATAAACTGCATGATAAATTAATGGTAAGAAGATAATAAAAATTTCCAAGGCATACCTGAAAGGCAGGCTATCCATAAAATGAGCAGCGCTATTGAATGCTTCAGCGCCCCTTGCGGCAAACTGGTTGACGACTAAATGCTGAATAAGAAAGATGCCGACCGGTATGACGCCAAGCAAGGAATGCAATCTTCGAAAATAAAACTCTCTGTTCCCAGACATTACTTTACCCCCTGTTTGATAAGTGCGAAATGTGCTAAATCTCTTCCCCCACTTCTTTCAATTGTAAGCACTTTATTAAGATTTATTGACAATTTCATTTTACTCCTCCCTCAAAAGGGCGTCAAGAAAACGCGTACATAAATTATAATTTTCCGAATTGATTAGTTGATTGAAAAATTTTATTTTATCAATATATATTTCTTGCTTAATTTTTCATAAGAATTACAGGATCATTCTGTAATCCTCCCCCCTGTTTGAGCTATAATATACGCAGGAGAGAGGGGAGACAGATATGAAGTCTAAATTTGAAGCATCTATTGACAACCTAAAAGAAATTGAAATGAACGCTTATGCCTACGAACTAATACGAGAGATCGTTCTCCCAGATATGCTTGGCCAAGATTACTCTTCCATGATGTATTGGGCAGGAAAACATCTCGCCCGTAAGTTTCCTCTTGAATCATGGGAGGAATTTCCGGCCTTCTTTGAAGAAGCGGGCTGGGGAACCCTCACCAACGTAAGCGCTAAAAAACAGGAGCTTGAATTTGAACTTGAAGGGCCGATCATTTCCAACCGGCTTAAGCATCAGAAAGAACCTTGCTTTCAGCTGGAGGCTGGTTTTATCGCTGAACAAATTCAATTGATGAATGATCAGATTGCCGAATCATATGAACAAGTGAAAAAGAGAGCCGATAAAGTGGTTCTGACTGTGAAATGGGATATGAAAGACCCAGTGTAATCAAAAAGGCGGTGACTGCATAGTCCCGCCTTTTTGATTGTCATTACACAGCTGAAGGGTGTTTTGAAAGCTCAAATGCATCGTGAAGCGACTCGACTGCTTTCACCATGTCATTTTCGCTTACGACTGTTGACACTTTGATTTCAGATGTGCTGACCATTTTGATTAAAATGTTTTTTTGCGCCAGTACAGCAAACATTTCAGCCGCTACACCGGGATTTGAGACCATGCCGGATCCAACAATAGATACTTTAGCCAATTTGCTTTCTGTCTCGATTTTCTCAAATTCCAGCGCGTCTTTATACTCTTCAAGCACCGCAACGGTTTGGTCTGCATCTTCTGTTTTGACAGAGAAGGAAATTCCAGTCTTGTCCTCGGCCTGCGTTTGGATAATGATATCCACGTTTATGTTTCTTTTGGCAAGTGTTGTAAAAATAGTAGACAAAGTTGTCAGGCCGCTAGTCAGCCCGTAAATGGTTACTCTTGTGATTTGATCTTCAAATGCAATGCCTCTGACAATTAAATTCTGTTCCATGGATGATTCCTCCTCAATTAATGTTCCCGCTTCGGTTTCTGTACTTGAACGCACTTCTAACGGCACTTGGTAATTTTTCGCGAACTCAACTGCTCTCGGATGAAGAACACCGGCGCCTAAATTGGCAAGCTCAAGCATTTCATCGTATGAGATGCCCTCAAGTTTTCTCGCTGATTTCACATAGCGCGGATCGGTTGTAAACACGCCTGGCACGTCTGTGTATATGTCACATTTATCAGCTTTTAAAGCGGCAGCCAAAGCAACTGCTGTTGTATCTGAACCGCCCCGGCCCAATGTCGTAATTTCACAATCCTCTGTCATGCCTTGGAATCCTGCAACAATGACAATTTTTCCTTTTTCAAGCTGGTCTGCTAAAACCGAAGTGTCGATATCTGTAATTCTGGCGTTTCCGTGAATGGCCTCCGTACGGATTCCCGCCTGCCAGCCAGTATAAGACACAGCGTCATAGCCTTTTTCCTGCAATGCCATTGAAAGGAGTGAAATCGTGACCTGCTCGCCTGTCGCCAGCAGCATATCCATTTCGCGTTTGCTCGGCTGGTCAGAAATAGCTTTTGCAAGGCTGACCAATTCGTCAGTGGATTTTCCCATTGCTGAAACGACGACAACGACTTGATGGCCTTTCTGTTTTTCTGCAATTGCGCGGTTTGCCGCATTTTGAATTTTTTCGACTGAGCCGACGGAAGTGCCTCCGAATTTTTGTACAATAAGACCCATGTATTACCACCCTTTACATTTTGGTTCGTGCGGGTGAGGAGAAAGAGCGCTTTGTCCACAATAAAAAAAGCAATGAGAGGAATACTCTCATTGCTTATCAATTAATCATCATAAATGATTATGAACAACGAGATAGCCCTCCAAGAAAATGATTTCTTGACAGCCTTACATTTATTCAATGCACGGCCAGCAAATAATACCGATGGGGTTTTATTTGCTTCGGCGACGCTCCCCTTTCAGCCTTTTTCACAGAATCCATCTTTCTCCAAAGGCATACTCTTGAAGTTCGCACCTCTATCTTCACCATATAACACGATCTAACTATGAAATTAGTTCACATTTTATCAGATCTTATTTAAAAGGACAACATTATTTTTGCAATTTGTCGTAAAGGAGCTGAGCCGCCGCTGCGGGAACACCGGCTTTTTTGATGTCCTCAAGGCTTGCTTCCTTCATTTTTTTAACGGAACCGAAATGCTTTAACAGCATTTTCTTTCTTTTCTCTCCGATACCCGGGATGTCGTCCAAAACGGATTGAAACGCGCTTTTTCCCCGGATTTGCCTGTGAAAACTGATTGCAAAACGGTGCACCTCGTCCTGAATGCGCTGCAGGAGGTAAAATTCCTGGCTGTTTCGTTCCAGATACGCCACCTCCAGCGGATCACCGATCAGTAAATTTGAGGTTCTGTGTTTTTCATCTTTCGCTAAACCGGCGATCGGGATATCCAAGCCGAGTTCATTTTCAATGACATCCCTTGCTGCGTTGATCTGCCCTTTTCCTCCGTCAATGATAATCAGATCGGGCAGCGGCAGATTCTCACGAAGCACTCTCGTATAGCGTCTTCTGACAACCTCTCTCATAGAACCGTAATCATCCGGCCCTGTAACAGTTTTGATTTTATATTTGCGGTATTCCTTTTTGTATGGTTTGCCATCGATAAACACAATCATCGCGGAAACCGGGTTTGTCCCCTGTATATTTGAGTTATCAAACGCTTCAATTCTGTGCGGCGTATAAATATTTAATGCCTCACCTAGTTTCTGCACTGCCCCGATTGAACGCTCCTCGTCCCGTTCGATTAAAGAGAATTTTTCTTTCAATGCGATTTTCGCATTTTTATGGGCAAGCATGAGCAGTTCTTTTTTCGGGCCTTTTTTCGGCTGGTGAACGTTTGTTTCCAGTAGCTGCTCGATCATAGATTGATCTATGCTGTCCGGAACTAAAATCTCCTTCGGAAGGAAGTGGTTGTTTTTTGAATAGAACTGCCCGATGAACGTGAGGAACTCTTCATCTGCTTCCTGATAAAGCGGGAACATGCTGACATCGCGTTCAATGAGCTTTCCTTGGCGGATGAAAAAGACCTGCACGCACATCCAGCCCTTATCGTACGCGTACGCGAACACATCACGGTCGACTAGATCGTTCATCGTCATTTTTTGTTTTTCCATCGTTGATTCAATATGGGCAATTTGGTCACGAAGCTCTTTTGCTCGTTCAAACTCAAGATTCTCAGCAGCTTCATGCATTTTCTCTTCAAGCTCTTTTTTGACCTCATTATAGCCGCCCCTTAAGAAACGTGTAATGCTTTCAACCAGCTCTCTGTTCGTCTCTTCGGAAATATCCTTTACACACGGAGCAAGGCATTGGCCCAGATGATAGTAAAGGCACACTCTGTCCGGGAGCTTGGAGCATTTTCTGAGAGGATACAGACGGTCGAGCAGTTTTTTTGTTTCCCTTGCTGCCTGTACATTCGGATACGGCCCGAAATAGCGCCCTTTGTCTTTTTTGACATTGCGGGTGACAATCAGCCTTGGGTGGCGTTCATGGGTGAGTTTTATGAAAGGATAGGTTTTGTCGTCTTTGAGCATGACGTTGTATTTCGGATCATGCTTTTTGATCAGATTCATTTCTAAAATAAGCGCTTCAAGATTGGAGGACGTCACAATATATTCAAAATCCTCGATTTCCGTCACAAGCCTTTGGGTTTTCGCGTCGTGAGAACCGGTGAAGTAGGAGCGCACTCTGTTTTTCAGCACTTTTGCTTTCCCTACGTAGATCACAGTCTGCTGCCGGTCCTTCATGAGATAACAACCCGGTTGATCAGGAAGGAGGGCGAGTTTTTCTTTCAGTTGTTTGTTCATATGTTACCCTTCCTTATGTTTAATCCTTTATTTCCAGTTTAACACGAACGTTTGTTTTTCTCTATGGTTCACAATTGGCGAATAAAAAAAGCGATCCCTCAATCGGAATCGCTCTGGCATGTAAGCAGCGGAAAATTAAAGATGTTTGTTTACAAGCTCTTGAAGCGCTTCTTTTGGTTTGAAGCCGACTGAAGTTTCAACTACTTCGCCGTCTTTTAACACAAGAAGAGTCGGGATGCTCATAACGCCGTATTTTCCGGCAGTTTCTTGGTTTTCGTCTACATCGATTTTTACGATTTTCAGTTTGTCTCCCATTTCTTGATCCAATTCTTCAAGAACAGGTGCAATCATTTTACAAGGTCCGCACCAAGGAGCCCAGAAGTCTGCCAGTACGACGCCTTCGCTTGTTTCAGCTGAGAAAGATTGATCAGTTGCTTTTACGATAGCCATTATTGAATTCCTCCAATGTGAAATGATGATTTTTAGTATAGCATCTCCCATTCGTTCACGCTATTTTAATGCTTACAAATTATTTTTTCCTGATCACAGCCGGTTTACTCATTTTTATATGGTTGAATGGGATATGCTCTTTTTTTAAAACACAAATCTGATAATGGCCCCGATCACTACAATTGCCCCAATAATCATTAAAATGGTACGAAGCATAAGATCACATCTCCTCTTCACTGTCATGTACTTTACCATGCCCTGCCGGAGCTGTTTTAAAACCTGAAAAAGAGCGCCGGCATGAAGCTCCGGCGCTCTTGCGCGATTAAGAATCAGCACGCAGCGTAAGTAAGACGACTGACATTGGCGGGAGTTTTACTTTCAGTTTGTTTTTGCTGAGCGTGTATTGTCTGAAGGATTCCGGTTTGACATGATGAGGATCGTCAAACGTGTTATGCGCATTCATTTTTTCTGCCGTAAGAATGACTCCGGAATGGTCCGCTGCCTTGTGTAGGCCCCTCAGCTCGATTTCCGCCTCTGCTTTGTTTTGGTGATCGATGTTGCAAATTGTGATATTGATATCGCCTTCAGCTTGTTTCGACGCTGAAATGCTGATTTGCGGAAGCGTTTCACCGTTCCATTCATAGTCGGCAGACATTGTCTCTGTGGCTAAAAGAGAAGCGTCCTGGTGCACCTTAAACATATTGAATACATGGTACGTCGGTGTCAAAAGCATCCGCTCTCCCTCAGTCAAAATCATCGCTTGAAGAACATTTACTGTTTGGGCGATGTTGGCCATTTGCACCCGGCGGCAATGCTGATGGAAAATGTGGAAATGAGAAGCCGCCACCAGTGCATCACGAATGGTGTTTTGCTGATATAAGAAACCGGGATTCGTGCCTGGCTCGGGATCAAACCACGTGCCCCATTCATCAATAATCAGCCCGACCCGCTGCTCCGGATCGTACCGGTCCATAATCGTGCCGTGTTTTTGAATCAATTCATCGATGTATTTGGCTTTTTTCATCGTAATAAACCATTCATCTTCCGTGAATTCTGTGGCTGATCCTTTGCCCTTCCAGAAATCCCCCGGAATCGTGTAATAATGAAGACTCAACCCGTCCATCAGGCCAGCGGCTTTTTTCATAAGCACGTCCGTCCAATTAAAATCATCCACATTTGCGCCGCCTGCAATTTTATAAATGTCATTCCCGCTGTAATTGCGGACATAAGTCTGAAAACGCCGGTACAGATCTGCGTAGTATTCGGGATGCATGTTGCCGCCGCAGCCCCAGTTTTCATTGCCCACGCCGAAATATTTCAGCTTCCAAGGCTCTTCTCTTCCATTTTGCTTTCTCCAGTCTGACATCGGCGTGCCTTCTTCAAATGTCATATACTCAATCCACTCCGACATTTCCTGAACGGTTCCGCTTCCGACATTGCCGCAAATATATGGCTCGCATTCAAGCAGCTCGCAAAGCATCATAAATTCATGCGTTCCGAATTCATTTGATTCAATTGTACCGCCCCAGTGAGTGTTCAGCATTGTCTTACGGTCACCGACACCGTTTGCCCAATGGTATTCGTCCGCAAAACACCCGCCCGGCCACCTAAGGACAGGAATGTGCAGCTGTTTGAGCGCCTCCAGCACGTCCTTTCGTATCCCGTTGATATTGGGGATGTCTGAGTCCGTTCCGACCCAGATCCCCTCATAAATCCCTCTTCCTAAATGCTCAGCAAAATGACCGTATATATTTTTGTTAATGGTTCCTTTTGCGATATCTGTTTGAATCACTGCTTGATGTTCAGACATGCCTCTGATCATTCCTTTCATACGGATATGAAAAGCACCACAGTCAAATATGTGATCTGTCGTTTGCCTGAGGAGTCAGCATGAATGTAAGCGCTTTTAAAGTAACCATATTATATATGTTCGTACATGTCAACGACATTTTCTATTGTTTTTATATTTGTACGTATGTATTTATAAATATGAAAAAACCCGGACTTTTAAAGTCCGGGATTTCCTTTATGAGTGTATATTCAGCTGTTTGAATTCCTCAGTTAATAACGGGACAACTTCAAATAAATCACCGACGATGCCGTAATCCGCTATTTTAAAGATATCGGCTTCGGGGTCTTTATTGATGGCGACGATCACCTTGCTGTTTGACATGCCGGCCAAATGCTGGATGGCGCCGGAAATGCCGCATGCAATGTACAAATCCGGAGTAACGACTTTCCCGGTCTGCCCGATTTGGAGAGCATAATCGCAATAATCAGCGTCACATGCCCCGCGAGAAGCCCCGACTGCGGCCCCTAGCACCTCTGCAAGCTCCTGCAGCGGCTGAAATCCTTCCTTGCTTTTGACTCCTCGGCCGCCCGCAACGATAATTTTCGCTTCGGAGAGATCAACACCGTCCGCCGTTTTTTTCACGACCTCTTGGATAACAGTGCGGAGGTCAGTAAGAGAAACATCAATGCTTTCGATGCTCCCCGATCTGCTGGTGTCTTTTTCTGAAGCTTGAATGTTATTGGGGCGAATTGTTGCAAAGATCATCGGATCGGTTGAAATGACGCGTTCAAAAGCTTTCCCCGAGTAAATCGGCCGTGTGAACACAACATTCCCTCCGGTAACGCTTACATCTATAGCATCAGAAATTAAGCCTGTTTGCAGACGGGCAGCAAGCTTCGGTGAAAGATCCTTGCCCATTGCCGTATGCCCGAAGATGACTGAATCAGGATTTTCTTGCTCGATAACACCTCTCATGACCTGGCTGTACCCGTCTGCCGTGTATGTTTTCAGCTTCGGGTCCTCAGCGGTAAGAACTTTATCTGCTCCGTAATGAATAAGCTCTTGTGCAATGCTTTGTACATTTTCACCGATGAGAACACCGATGACTTCCCCATCTCCTGAAATGGTTCTTCCTGCAGCTATTGCTTCAAAGGTGACATTTCGCAATTCCCCATCGCGTATTTCTCCAAGCACGATCACTTTTTTTCCCATTCTAACATCCCCCTGTTTCTTTGAATGTCCAAGTTTTAAATGACTTTAGCTTCGCTGCGGAGCAATGAAACAAGCTCTTTTGCCTGTTCAGCAGGCTCACCTTGGAGAAGCTTCCCGGCTTCTTTTTTCGGCGGCAGAAAACGTTCAATGGTTTTCAGCTTTGGTTCAGCATCCTCTTCGTCCAGATCAAGATCATCAAGTTCAAGCTCTTCAAGCGGCTTTTTCTTAGCCTTCATAATTCCCGGAAGCGATGGATAGCGCGGCTCGTTTAAGCCCTGCTGAGCTGTGACAAGCAATGGGAGCGTCGTTTTGATTTTTTCAACATCCCCTTCGACGTCCCTTTCTGCTTCTGCATCAGTGCCGTTGATTTCGAGTTTGGTGATCGTAGTGATACACGGAATGTCCAGTAGCTCGGCAAGCCGAGGCGCCACTTGTCCTGATCCTCCGTCAATGGCAACATTTCCGCCGAGAATCAAATCAAACTCCTGATCCTTCATATAGTGGTATAAAACTTGAGAAATGGAATATTGGTCGGGTTCATCAAGATCATCTTCTATGTTGATTAAAACAGCTTGGTCACAACCCATGGCAAGCGCCGTACGCAATTCTTTCTCCGCTTCTTCACCGCCGACCGTGACAGCGGTGATCGTGCCGCCATGCTTTTCCTTCAGCTGGATGGCTTCTTCTATCGCGTACTCATCATATGGATTAATGATCCATTCCGCTCCGTCATCCTGAATCTTTCCTGTTTCAATGACGATTTTTTCTTCTGTGTCAAACGTCCGTTTCATCAGTACAAATAGATTCATGATCATATCCCCTTTTATTCGCCTTTGAACTGAGGCTTTCTTTTTTCGAGAAATGCCTGGATGCCTTCCTTGGCGTCCTCTGACTCAAATGCTTCCCCAAATCGCTTTGCTTCAAGCTTTAAGCTGCCTTCATAGGAATACACCTTGTTGGAATAAAGAAGTTCAAGCAAAGATGCCAGCGTTTGCGGGCTTTTCTCTGCAAACTTAGCGGCAAGTGCTTTTGCTTTTTCAATCACTTCTGCCTCATCTTTCGCTCCAATTGAGACAAGTCCGAGATCAAGCGCTTCTTTTCCGGATATCGGTTCTCCTGATCCGATGAGCTCCAGTGCTTTGGCTGTACCGACATATCTCGGAAGGCGCTGTGTCCCCGCAAAACCTGGAATGATACCGAGATTAAGCTCCGGGAGCCCCAGCTTAGCATCTTCTGCCGCGATTCTGATGTGACAGGCCATTGCAAGCTCCAGCCCGCCTCCGAGAGCAGCGCCGTGAATCGCTGCGATAATCGGTTTTGGAAAACTTTCGATTCTCTCCATTAACTGCTGGCCGCGCTCAGCGAGCAATGAGGAATCCTCATTGCCTTTAAGCGATGTAAATTCTTTAATATCAGCGCCGGCTGAGAAAAATCTTCCCTCGCCGTGAATGATAATGCTTCGTACGCCTGCATCTGTCTCACATTGATCAAGACAGGAAGACAGCTCTTCTAATATCCGGCTTGAAAGCGCGTTTGCCGGCGGATTGTGAATCGTCAAGACTGCCACAAATTGATCAACCGCAAGTGAAATTGCATTCATAGGACAGAACTCCTTTACTTATTGTGAATTCCGGATACCAATAATTCTAAAACGCTGTTTGAAAGCGCAACGAGATCGTACTTTTGGTCATTCATCACCCAAGTTGTCACAGTTTCGTCAATCGTTCCAAAAATCATCTGCCGGGCGAGGCGGACATCGAGGCCTTCTTTTATTTCGCCTGATTGTATACCTTCCGTCAAAATGCCATCCAAAATATTTAAGTAGCCTTTTAATATTTCGTTGATTTTTTGGCGCAGCTCCAAGTTGGATTGGCGGAGCTCAAGCTGCGTGACAATGGCGAGATTATGGTCACCCGCTAAAAGGGAAAAATGCTTTGAAATCACAAGCGCCAATTTCTCTTTCGCTGTTGCTTTTTCTTTAATGTCCTCTTCCATCCGCTCAATAAATTGACCCATTTTTTCTTTGAAAAGAGAAATTAAAATATCTTCTTTGTTTTTAAAATAGAGATAGATGGTGCCGTCCGCTACCCCGGCTTGTTTGGCAATTTTGGATACCTGTGACTGGTGGTAGCCGTTTTCTGCAATGACTTCTACTGCTGCATCAATAATCTGCATATACTTTGGCCGTTTTTGCTTCAATGTTCATCGTTCCTTCCTATAGAAATGAATGACTATTCATTCATAATTTCATGATAAGAAGGATTTTCAGGTTTGTCAAGTTTATTCATAGGCGTTCTCTTTTTTTATTTGATATGATGATTTTCGGTTTCTTCTTCAAGTAAACGCCTTCTTAAAATTTTTCCCACCGCCGTTTTCGGCAGCTCCTTTCTGAACTCATAGGCTTTGGGCACCTTATAGGGAGCTAGACGTGATCTCGCAAAAGCGTCCAGTTCTTCTGTATCGGCTTTTGCGCCTTTCTTTAATACGACAAATGCTTTTACTGTTTCTCCCCTGTAGGAATCGGGAACGCCTGCGACAACAATTTCCTGGATGGCTTCATGTTCATAAAGCGCTTCTTCTACCTCACGCGGGTAAATATTGTAACCGCCGGCAATGATGATATCCTTCTTCCTGTCAGCAATATAGAAAAAGCCTTCTTCATCCATATAGCCCATGTCCCCGGTGAACAGCCAGCCATCTCTCAGCACTGCGGCGGTTTCCTCTGGTTTATTCCAGTATCCTTTCATGACTTGCGGACCTTTTACAATGATTTCTCCATGCTCATACGGAGCGGCAAGCTCACCCGTCTCTTCAGAATAGATCGCAGCGTCCGTACTCGGCCAAGGACAGCCGATACTGCCCGGCTTGTTTTTTCCCCAGATAAAGTTGGCGTGCGTCACTGGGGATGCCTCAGACAAACCATAGCCTTCCACAAGCTTTCCACCAGTCACCTTTTCAAATTTCTGCTTTACCTCCACGGGGAGCGCGGCTGATCCGCTAAGACAGCTTTTAATGGATGACAGATCATAATGCTGCAATTCAGGGTGATGCAAAAGGCCAATGTAAATTGTCGGTGCGCCAGGAAAGAGCGTCGGTTTGTGTTTGTCGATGATTTTAAGTGTTTCGAGCGGATCAAACTTAGGAAGAAGAATCATTTCGAAGCCTAGTTTAATCGAATAGTTCATGACTGCCGTCAGTCCGTAGACATGAAAAAATGGAACGATGCCCAGCACTTTTTCAGCGCCTTCTTTCACGTCATACATCCAAGCGGCGCACATTTCAGTATTTGCCAAAATATTTTGGTGCGTGAGCATGACCCCTTTTGGAGCTCCGGTTGTTCCTCCGGTATACTGGAGGACAGCGATATCATGCTCAGGATCGATCTTCGGGATTGTCAGGAGTTCAGTTTTTTCCTGCTTCATACAGGAAGCGAACGTGTGAATGTTAGCTGTTTTGTCAAAGTCGATATGCACTTTTTGTTTTTGCGTCAGCGGGTAAAGAATATTTTTCGGAAAAGGCAAATAGTCTTTTACACTGGTTATCAAAATCTGGTCGACTATTGATAACGTTTTCATTTTTATTGCCTTCGGGAAAAGCAAATCTAAGGTGATGATTACACTTACCTGAGCATCTCTAAGCTGGTATTCAAGCTCATGCTCGGTATAAAGCGGATTCGTCTGCACCACGATGCCACCGGCAAACAAGACGCCATAATAAGAAATCACTGTTTGCGGGCAATTGGGCAGCATAACAGCCACTCTGTCTCCTTTTTGCAGGCCATTGCACTGCAAAAAAGCTGCAAGTTTAAGAGCATCCGTCAGAATGTCATGAAAGGTGAGTTTTTTTCCATAAAACGATATTGCGGTTTTATCAGGGAATCGTGCGGCGGAGTCTGTCAGGATGGATTGCAGGGTTTTATTCGGCAACGGAAGCTCATGCGGGATATCGTTGGGATACTCGGCAAGCCACGGCTTTTGAGACTGCATAAAACCTCCCCTTTCGATTTTAGAGATCCACCTTATCATTATAGCAGATGGACGGCAAAAAAAAGAAAAAGAAAGGTAAATCTTTCTTTTTCTCATAATATGAACAGATATATAAGACCAATTAACAAAAAGATTCCCGCTGCGGCGAGCAGTATTTTCGCAAGCTTTTCCATCTATTCTCCGTCCCCTTATATTCCGGCTGCCACCACAAAAGAAAGCCCGACAGAAATGACAAATGAAATAAAGCCGACAGCCCGGTTATCATTTTCGATTTCCTGATCAATTTTAAACCGCGGAGTCAAAAACTCAAAAATAAAGTAGCTGATCAGAAGCATAACAAACCCGTAAACGCCCCAGCCGATCATTTGCAGCAGCGAATTATGCTGGGAGATGGAATGCTGAAATACGTTTGCGATTCCCAAAATTTTTCCGCCGGTCGCCATTGCCACCGCAAGATTTCCTTTTTGAATCTCTTCCCAGTTTTTATAAGCCGTCACCAGCTCAAACACAGTCAAAAAGAGGACGAGGCAGAGAACCGCGACACTGTAATATGCCGCGATTTCCACAAGCTCGTTTTCCCAAAAATCACTCATGGCCATACTCCCTTTTATTTTAGTTCAACAACCGTAACGCCTGATCCTCCCTCACCTGCTTCACCGAAACGGGAACTTTTGACGCTGCGGTGGTTTTTCAGAAGATCCTGTACGCCTTTTCTTAAAGCGCCGGTTCCTTTTCCGTGGATGATTGACACTCTTGGATATCCGGCTAACACCGCATCATCCAAGTATTTTTCAACCCGGCTGAGGGCATTTTCATAGCGTTCGCCGCGAAGATCAAGTTCAAGCGATACGTGATAGTCCTTTCCTTTGACCGCTGTAATCATTTTTTCTTTTTTTGGCTCCGGAGCTGATTTGATAAACTCCAGATCTTTTTCTTTTACTTTCATCTTTAAAATACCGATTTGAACGTTCCATTCATTGCCGCCTGTTTTTTCGAGCAATGTTCCTTTTTGCCCGAAAGTGAGGACTTTCACCTCGTCGCCAGGCTTAAAGTCGCGTTTTTGCGTTTTCGGCTTTTCCGGTTTCTTGGACTTTTCAAAAGCAGGCATAGCGCCTTCTAACCGTTTCTTCGCGTTAATCAGCTCGTGATCCTTGAAGGATTTGTGTTCTTCTTTTATGGTGCGCAATTCATGAATAATGTCCTCGGCTTCTTTCATTGCCGCTTTTACTTTTTCAGCAGCCTGCTGTTCTGCCTCTTCAAGCATTTTGTCTTTTTTGCTGTTAAGCTCGATGATTTGCTGCTGCAGCTCTTTATGCAGTTTTTCCGCTTCTTTTCTGATTGATTCTGTCTCAGAAAGCTCTTCTTCCGCACGTTTTTTGCTTTGTTCCAGCGACGCAATCATCGTATCGACTTCGTTATGCTCGGCCGTCATTTCTGACTTCGCCTGCCCGATGATATGGTCCGGGAGCCCGAGGCGTTTTGAAATTTCGAAAGCATTGCTTCGACCCGGCACACCAATTAAAAGTTTATAGGTCGGTGACAGCGTTTCGATGTCAAATTCAACGCTGGCATTCATGACGCCTTCTCTGTTATAGCCGTACGCCTTCAATTCCGGATAATGCGTCGTAGCTAACACTCGTGCATTGGTGCGATGCACGTCATCCAAGATGCTCATGGCGAGGGCCGCCCCCTCCTGCGGATCTGTCCCTGCACCAAGTTCATCGAAAAGCACAAGGCTGTTTTCATTGACCTGTTCTAAAATGCCGACAATATTCACCATATGGGATGAGAACGTACTTAAACTTTGCTCAATCGACTGTTCATCACCGATATCAGCGAATACGTGCTCAAATACTGCCGCTTCTGACCCTTCATCTGCCGGGATATGAAGACCTGACTGCGCCATTAAGGTTAGCAGGCCTAACGTTTTAAGGGTGACTGTTTTCCCCCCGGTGTTTGGCCCTGTGATGACAATGGTTGAAAAATCGCGGCCAAGCTCGATGTCATTGGCAACAACCTGATCAGGCGGAAGCAATGGATGGCGGGCTTTTTTCAAACGGATAAAGCCGGTGTCGTTCATAATCGGTTTTGTCGCTTTAACCGCTTTTGCATATCTAGCTTTTGCAAAAATAAAGTCAAGCGTCTGCAGCACTTGCAAATCTAGAAATAGCTCCTCTGTATACTCTGCCGTTTTCTCTGTCAGCACACGCAAAATCCGTTCAATTTCTTGCTTTTCTTTCACTTTCGCCTGCTGAAGGGAATTGTTCATATCTACAATCGCCTGCGGTTCAATGAATAGTGTCGCACCAGAGGATGAGGTGTCGTGCACAATTCCTCCATAGCTGGATCTGTACTCCTGTTTGACCGGGATCACAAAGCGGTCATTCCGAATCGTAACAATCGTATCAGACAGCATTTTCGATGCGGAAGAGGAACGCAGCATCGACTCTAACCGGTCTCTGACTCTTGATTCGAGTGTTCTGAGCTGTGTGCGGATTCCTCTTAATGTTTCCGATGCATGATCAAGCACTTCTCCGTGATCATCAATGCAGGAATTAATGTCCCGCTCTAAATCGGACAGCGTGATAAGCTGTTCAGCATGCTGATGGATCAGCGGAATGTCGACACCGTCTTCAGCCATTTGCGTGATAAAATGTTTCATTTGTTTAACTGCATAAAGCAGGCCTGAGATTTCAGTGAATTCAGAAGGACTGAGAACGCTGCCGATTTCCGCCCGTCTTAACGCTCCTCTGATATCTACAAGGCCGCCAAATGGCGCTTGGCCTCTCAGCCGGATAATGTCAGAAGCTTCGTCTACTTCATCCAGCTGTTTTTTGATTTCGTCTATAGAAGCAGAAGGCTTAAGCTCGAGAAGCATTTCTTTTCCGAGCGATGAAGCGGCATGCCCAATAACCTGTTCTTTCACTTTATGAAATTCAAGAGCTGATAATACTTTTTGCTGCACGATTGTGTGAGCCTCCTTACTTAATCGTTGCGCTTCAGAAATGCCTCTACGTCTTTAAGCGACCGGGCATTCAGAACGTTTTTCGTTTCCGTCCATCCTTTGCGCGCGGCAGTAACGCCAGTTTTCATATCGTCTAACATCTCAATATTATGGGCATCAGTATTAATCACCAATGTAACCCCTTGTTCGTTTGCTTTCATTAAATGCTCTGTGCGCAGATCAAGGCGCGCAGGGTTGGCATTGAGTTCAAGCGCCGTATTTGTTTTCCTCGCAAGCTCAATCAGCTGATCAATATCGATTTCGTAACCGGCCCGTCTGCCGATAAGGCGCCCGGTCGGGTGTGCGATAATGTCAACATGCTTGTTTGTCAGTGCCGTCTCAAGCCGTTTCATAATCACGTGTTCCGGCTGATTAAAACTGGAATGAATCGATGCAATAACGATATCCATTTCCGCAAGCACATCGTCATCATAATCGAGCGTACCGTCAGGCAGGATATCCATCTCAACGCCTTTCAAAATACGGAAGTTTTCAAACTCTGCATTCAGCGCGTCAATTTCTTTTGCCTGCTGCTTAAGTCTTTCTGCAGTAAGCCCGTTGGCGACCTTTAAATATTGTGAGTGATCGGTGATCGCCATGTATTGATAGCCTTTTTTGATGCAGGCTTCAGCCATCTCTCTGATCGAAAATGCGCCATCGCTCCACGTTGAGTGCATGTGGAGATCACCTTTGATTTGCCCGAGCTCTATCAGTTCAATGCTGTCGCTGTAGGTTTCCACTTCCTGTCCGCTTTCACGAATTTCCGGCGGAATCAGCGGCAGGCCGAAGTGCGCATAAAATTCACGTTCACTCGGAAATGTTTTGATCTCTCCGGTTTCAACTGTCTCAACGCCGTATTCACTGATCCGCTCGCCGCGTTCTTTGGCGATTTGGCGCATCTTAATATTGTGATCCTTTGATCCCGTAAAATGATGGAGTGTTGTCGGAAACTGCTCTTCCGTCACAAGACGGAAATCGACGCTTGTTTCATATTCAAAGGAAAGGATGACGGACACCTTCGTATCTCCGCTTGCGATCACGCTTTTGATGTTTGGCAGCTCAAGAAGCTGCTCTCTTACTTCAGCCGGATGATCTGTAGCAATGATATAATCCAGATCCTTCACCGTTTCCCGCGCTCTGCGGAGACTTCCGGCACGAGAAAATTTGATGATATGCGTAAATTGAGAAAGATGCTCCTCAATTTCCCGCGCGATCCGGAGGGCGTAGCCGATCGGGAACCGTTCAGGCTGTTTTCCGGCTTCCCCGAGCGCCTGTAATATTTTTTCTTCCGATTTTTTGCCGAAGCCCGCAAGACCCTGGACCTTTTGCTGCTCACAGGCTTCCTTCAGAGATTCTGCATCGTGTACGCCGAGCTCTTTATACAGCTTTGCGATTTTTTTGCCGCCGAGCCCCGGCAGCTTCAATAAAGGCACGAGTCCTTCCGGCACTTCTTTCTGAAGCGATTCGAGCGTGCTTGACTTTCCTTCATCTATATACTCTTTAATGACGCTGTACGTTCCTTTTCCAATGCCGGACAGCGACATCATATCGTCCATTTCTGATAAGCTTCGGTCGTCCTGTTCCAGAGCTGCCGCCGCTTTTCGGAAGGCGGATACTTTAAACGGGTTGTCCCCTTTGAGTTCCATATAGACTGCAATGGTTTCAAGCAGCCGGATAATATCTTTTTTATGCATATCATAACCCCCAGACGTTCACATATGTTTCCATCATACTTGAAAAAAACTTCTCCGGACAAGAGAAGTTTTTTTATGCCCCGTACTGTGTCCACAGCTCTTGTAAAAGCCCTGACAAGTACGGTGTATGGTTAATGATCACATTTGCGAGAGACGATTGCCCCATCATTTGCTGCAACGCGTCTACCGGCAGAACGGATGCGACATACAGCAGCACAAATGTAAATAAATAGACTTCTAGAAAACCGAGAACGGCTCCCAGCATCTGGTTGATTTGTTTAATCACCGGAATGCCGGCTACAATACTCAGGAACGAGCCGATGATTCTCAGTAAGATTTTAGCAATGATAAATAAAACGATAAACGCAATCGCATTATAGTACGCTGCTTCCAAATTCCCCGTAAAAAAAGAAAGAGCCGGCTGTCCCGCTGAAAAATCGGGTGCGGGAATCCAATGTAAATGCGGTGCCACGTTTTTATAGAATAAAGCCGCAAAGGCAATTGATAAAATAAAGCTCGTCAAGCGGATAAACTGCAGGATAAAACCGCGTTTTAACCCCAGTAAAGTCCCCATCAGGAGCAAGATTAAGATGATGATATCTAGCATAGTTGTTCAATCCTTTTCTTTAAGCTGACGCTCCAGTTTTTCACATTTCTCTTGTAATTTGACATAATCGTGCACCACATTTACCGCTGTCAGCACTGCAAGTTTATTTATATCAAGGTATGGATTTTTTTCATTGATTTCTCTCATTTTATCATCAACAATTCCGGCGACATACCTCATATGGGCTCTGCTTTCTTCACCGACAATCGTGAAGTGCTGGCCGTAAATGTCAACGGTTGTTTTTGTTTTTTTGCCGTCAGACAACGTTTCTCCTCCATTCCGCGAGAATCCTAGTTCTTATCATAACACGTTTATTAAATGAATGGAAAGACGAGCCTCCCGCTGTTATGATACACTGGTATATACAGCGAAAAGTGTAAAAAAAGGAGATTATTACGTGTCCCATTCAGTGATAAAAGTATCGTTGTCTGCTATTGACCAAATGAAAATGACGTACAGCGGTTCACTTACAGCCTCTGTTCCGCAGGGAGCCGTTTTTCAGGCAAAACCGCCCGGCTGTACCATTACAGCATATCAATCAGGTAAGGTCTTGTTTCAAGGAAAAAACGCTGCGGCAGAATCCGCGCGCTGGGGAACAGCAGAGCCTCAGGAAAAGAAGAAAACGGCCAAAAAGCCGGCTGATCCCCGCTATGCCCCTCCGGCAGATATCGCCGGAATGTCTGTTATCGGTTCTGACGAAGTCGGAACCGGAGATTACTTTGGCCCAATGACGGTTGTATGCGCGTACGTCGACAAAACCATGCTTCCTTTAATGAAGGAACTCGGTGTTAAGGATTCTAAAGATTTAAAAGATCCGCAAATCATCGAGATTGCCCGAAACCTGATTAAAACCATTCCGTACAGCCTGCTGGTGTTAAAGAATGAAAAGTATAACAGCATGCAGGAAAAAGGCATGAGCCAAGGGAAAATGAAAGCTTTGCTGCACAATCAGGCGATCACACATTTATTAAGAAAATTGGATGGAGTAAAGCCTGAAGCCATTTTGATTGACCAATTCGCTGAGCCAGGCGTCTACTTCAATCATTTAAAGGGCAGAGACATTGTGAAGGAGCGGACCTATTTTAGCACAAAAGCTGAAGGTATTCACCTGGCTGTCGCCGCTGCTTCAATCATTGCAAGATATTCATTTTTAATGGAAATGGATAAACTATCACGCGCGGCAGGAATGACGCTTCCAAAAGGGGCCGGTCCGCACGTCGATGAAGCGGCCGCCAAGCTGATCCTCAAAAAAGGGGCATCTGCACTCAGAACCTTTACAAAACTCCATTTCGCCAATACGCAAAAAGCGCAGCGCCTTGCTGATAAAAAACGTTCATAGAAAAAAGCTTGCAGATTTCTCTGCAAGCTTTTTTATCAGCCTCTTAAAACAGCTTGATATGTGTCTTCTAACGCTTTCAGCACTTTGCTGTGCGCCTTTGTCACTTCTTCTTCAGTCAGTGTTTGTTCAGGATTGACATACTGGAGTGAGAAAGCGACTGACTTCTTGCCTTCCTCCATATGCTCTCCTTCGTATACGTCAAATACGGTTACCTCTTTCAGAAGCTTGCCCCCGGCCTCTTTAATGACGCTCTCGAGCTGTCCGCTTGTGACGGTTTTATCTGTTACAAGAGCGATATCACGTGTCACAGACGGATATTTTGGAATCGCCGTGTAAACAAGCGGTGCTGTTTCTGCTGCGAGCAACGCATGAAGATCGAGCTCAAATACGTATGTTTCCTTTATATCCAGTTCTTTTTCCAATGAAGGATGGACTTGGCCGATGAAGCCGATCAGAGAACCATTCAATAAAATGTTCGCTGTTCTGCCCGGATGCAGCTGTTTGCGTTCAGACTGTACAAATTCAATGCTGTCTAGGACGTTGAGTTTGTCTAACAGCCCTTCCACAATTCCTTTGACAACAAAGAAATCAACTGGTTTCTTTTCACCCTGCCATAGCTGCTTGCGCCATAATCCGGTAACAGCTCCTGCTACGCGTTCTGTTTCAACAGGTTTTGTGTCCTCTTCCTTCGTTAGGAAAACGGAGCCAACTTCGTACAGTGCAACTGAGTCAGTCTGCCTCGCAAGATTGTAAGAAACAGAATCAAGCAGATTTGGAACAAGACTGTGTCTGAGAATGCTTCTTTCTTCACTCATTGGAAGCGCAAGCACAGTATTCAGTGATTTTTCAATCGCAAACGCTGTCGCTTTCTTCTCGTTTGTCAGTGAGTAAGTGATGGCTTGTGATAAGCCTGCGCCTTCAAGGAAGCGTCTGACTTTACGGCGTTTTGCCTGATATGGCGTTAATCCGCCTGTAGTTCCCGCTGTCTCAGGAAGCGTAGACGGAATGTTATCGTAGCCGTACAGTCTTGCCGCTTCTTCGATTAAATCCTCTTCTATTGTAATGTCACCGCGCCGTGATGGGACAGTCACAACGAGAAGATCATCCGCTTCACCGACCGTAAAACCGAGACGTTTATAAATGCTGATCAGTTCTTCTTTACTGATCGTCAGGCCTAGAACGCTGCTCACTTTGTCAGCAGATACGTGAATGTTATTTGCTTCGATTGTCAGGTGATCTTCCTCAACCGTTCCAGCAAGCACCTCACCGCCGGCATACAGATGGATCAGCTGCGCAGCCCGTTCTGCTGCAAGACGTACGCGTGCCGGATCAATTCCTTTTTCAAATCTTACGCTTGATTCACTTCTCAAACCAAGGTCTTTGGAAGCCTTGCGAACCTTCTGCCCGTTGAAATACGCAGCCTCAAGCAAAATGGTTTTCGTATCTTCCTGAACCTCTGACTCTGCTCCTCCCATGACACCGGCAACGGCCTGCGCTTTCGTTCCGTTTGTAATGACAAGGTGATCGGCAGACAGCTTACGTTCTTGATCATCAAGTGTTACGATCATTTCATTCTCAGCTGCTTTTCTTACTACGACTTCCTTAGAGCCAAATCTGTCATAATCAAACGCATGAAGCGGCTGTCCGTATTCCAACAGGACAAAATTTGTGATGTCAACGACGTTGTTGTGCGGACGAATGCCTGCATTCATCAGCTTTGTCTGCATCCAAAGCGGTGACGGAGCAATCGTGACATTTTTAATGATTTTTGCAGTGTACAGCGGGTTCGCTTCTTGATCTTCAATTTTGACTGAAATGTAATCAGACGCTTGTTCTGAAGCAGCCGGGTAATCCGTTTGCGGAAGCTTTACCTCAGTGTCTAAAATCGCCGCAACCTCGTAAGCAACACCAAGCATGTTCATGGCATCCGCGCGGTTTGGCGTTAAACCCAGCTCAAGAATCGCATCGTCAAGCTGTAAAGCCGCTAAGGCATCGCTTCCTGTTTCAGCGTCATTCGGGAATACGAAAATGCCTTCTGCATACTCCTTCGCCACAAGTTTGCTTTCGATACCAAGCTCCTGTAAGGAACAGATCATGCCGTTTGATTCTTCACCGCGAAGCTTGGCTTTTTTGATTTTGAAATTGCCCGGCAGCACCGCTCCGACTGTTGCAACTGCGACTTTTTGTCCCTTATCCACATTCGGCGCGCCGCAAATGATTTGTACAGGGGCTTCAGCTCCGATATCCACAAGGCACTTATTCAGCTTATCAGCATTCGGGTGCTGCTCGCGCTCCAGCACATGGCCGATGACAACGCCTTTGATGCCTTCTCCTTTGTATTCAATTCCTTCAACCTCAATACCGGCTCTTGTAATTTTTTCAGCAAGAACAGCCGGGTCCATGCCTTTTAAATCAACATAATCCTCTAACCATTTATAAGAAACAAACATCCTTGCATCCTCCTCTTACGCCTGTTTAAACTGCGAAATAAATCTGACATCGTTTGTATAGAAGTGGCGGATATCATCAATGCCATATTTCAGCATCGCGATGCGCTCAACACCCATTCCGAATGCGAAGCCCTGATATTCCTTCGGATCAAAGCCAGCCATTTTAAGCACGTTCGGGTGAACCATTCCGGCACCGAGGATTTCAATCCAGCCTGTTCCTTTACATACTGAGCAGCCGTTCCCACCGCATTTAAAGCATGTCACATCCACTTCTACTGAAGGCTCAGTAAACGGGAAGAAGCTTGGGCGGAGTCTGATTTCACGGTCTTGCCCGAACATTTTTTTCGCAACAAGTTCAAGCGTTCCTTTTAAATCACTCATGCTGATGTTTTTGTCAACGACAAGCCCTTCAATTTGCATAAATTGGTGAGAGTGCGTCGCATCATCGTTATCACGGCGATATACTTTACCCGGGCAAATGATTTTAACGGGACCTTTGCCTTCATGCTTTTCCATCGTACGTGTTTGGACAGGAGAAGTTTGCGTTCTCATCAAAGTTTCCTCTGTGATGTAAAAGCTGTCCTGCATATCGCGCGCTGGGTGTTCTTTCGGAAGATTGAGCGATTCGAAGTTGTAGTAATCCGTTTCAACCTCTGGCCCTTCCTCGACTGTGTAGCCCATACCGATAAATAAATCTTCAATTTCTTCAATGACAACAGTGAGCGGATGGCGGCCGCCGACTGCAACAGGGTTCCCCGGCAGCGTGACGTCAATTGTCTGTCCTGCAAGCTTCTGTTTCATTTCCTCTTCTTCAAGCTTCTCGTTTTTGTCAGCAATCGCATTGGCAATACGCTCCCTTACTTCGTTCGCGAGCGCCCCCATTTTTGGACGTTCCTCAGCAGAAAGCTTGCCCATTCCGCGCAGCACTTCTGTAATCGGCCCTTTTTTTCCGAGATATTGCACCCGAATATCATTGACAACCTTCAATGAGCTTGCCGCTTCTACTTGTTCTAAAGCTTCTTGTTCCAGCTGTTTTAGCTTTTCTTCCATTTTGCATCCTCCTTTTATGTAAACAAACCGTCATATGTCTTTGGAAAATAAAAAAAACCCGTCCCTTGTACAAGGGACGAGTTGTGGCCGCGGTACCACCCTTATTTCAGACAGACTGATGCTGTCGTCAGCTTCATTGACATAACGGAATCAGATTCCGGTTCACCTTTACGCGCAGTGTACGCGGTCCCGGCGACAACTCAAGAGGTGAAGCCAATTTCCGGCTGCGTTAAAAATGCTCTCAGTCAGCGGCATTTTCTCCCTGGAAAGCAGTTGATCAGAAATTGAGGTCCTCTGTCACGGTTTTTGAAATATTATGTTCTATTATAGAGAAATCCAACGCTTGGCGCAACACTATCCTCGCAAGTGATACACGAGGATGGCAGCCGCAACCGCAACGTTTAGTGATTCAGCCTGTCCGTAAAGCGGCACGTACAGGTTCAAATCCGTTTTTTCCAGCAATGCAGCATCTACCCCTGCACCTTCATTTCCTACAATGAGCGCAAAGGATTCAGACTGAGGAATCTCCTGGTAAGGCGCTCCGTTTTGCAGCGCCGTGCCGTATACTTTTACGCCCTCTGCCTTCAATTCGTCCACATATGAAGGCAGGTTTCTTCTCACAACAGGAATATGGAAGTGAGATCCTTGAGCAGATCGCAGTGTTTTTCCGTTAAAGGCGTCCGCCGTGCCGTCACCGAGTACAACCGCATCCAAACCGGCCGCATCAGCCGTTCGAATCATTGTGCCAAGGTTTCCCGGATCTTGAACAGCGTCAATCAGCAGCACCTTGCGTGCCGTTGCCAGCTTTTCTTCAGGCATATGGCACACAGCGGCAATCTGCTGCGGCGTTTCGGTTTCAGTCACAGCTGAAAACGCATCTTCACTCAGCATATAGCACTGGATACCAGTCTCAAGATCTGAAGGAATCCTCGTTTCATCCTTTACAAGGATTTCTTTCACAATGCCCGGGCTTTTCAACGCCTCTTCAACGAGGTGTTCTCCCTCTATCAGAAATGTATTTGTTTTTGTTCGTTCTTTTTTTGTGTGAAGCTTTTTCCAATCCTTCACTTTTTGGTTTTTTGCCGATTCTATTTGTTTCACTGTCTATGTGGCGCTCCTTTTTTTAACATGATGTTATTATATCGCAAGAACAGCACATAATAAACCAGGTGCAGGGTTAGAATATACGTATTACATTTTAGAAAAAGGAGCGTTTTACATGGATCTTAATTTACGTCATGCCGTCATTGCCAATGTCACCGGCAATAATCAGGAGCAGCTTGAGCATACAATCGTAGATGCGATTCAAAGCGGTGAAGAAAAAATGCTTCCAGGGCTCGGCGTTTTATTCGAAGTCATTTGGCAGCACGCATCCGAAAGTGAGAAAAACGAAATGCTGAAAACGCTTGAAGGCGGATTAAAACCCGCCGAATAAGACATGAAACCGGGTGACAGCGCCCGGTTTTTTTCTTATATAATAAAAACATGATGAGGGGGAACGCCATGTTTTTACAGCCGTTATTAGCGAAAAAAATTATTGCTGAAGTTAAAAAAATGTACGAACGTGAAGTCATTATTGTAAACACGGACGGTCTTATTATGGCAGGCACAAACGATGAGCGTGTCGGACAATTTCATGAGGGAGCGCTTATCTGCGCAAAAGAAAGACGCAGCGTGATTATTACAAAAGAAGATGAAACAAGGTTAAAAGGAGTGAAAGCAGGCATAAACCTCCCTGTATTTTTTGACCATGATGTGATTGCCGTCTTCGGGCTGACAGGTGAGCCTGCAGAGATTCAGCCATTCGGAGAACTGCTTCGAAAAATGACAGAACTGTTCATTAAGGAATCGCGGCACTTAGAGCAATCCCAGTGGCGTGAGAGAATGCTGGAGTCCTTTATGATCGATTGGCTGCAATTAAAGGAGTGGTCTCCCAGTTTTCTTGAGAAAGCTCAGCTTCTTGGTGTTGACCTTTCTTCCCGGCGCCAAATGATTCTTATTCAGGGGTATGAGTGGTCACCTCATGATATTGAACAAATGGCACGCAGCTGGAAATCCTCGTACCCTGCGGATTTGTTCATCAGGTGGGGAAATGAACGGATTTTGATTAATCATGAAGTGCCGCAGCATGAACAAAGGGATCGGCTTTTGCGGAAAATCCTTCACATTTGTTCGTTTGCCAATACCGCAAGCAGCCAATATACAGCAGCTGGCGCCGGAAGGGCTGTCGCAAGCTCCAGCCTGACAGATTCATACGAGCAAGCGGAAAAAGCGCTGGCTGTCAGCCTTAAGCGAAAAACGCCCATATTTGAAGAGGATCTGAAGCTTGATATGTGTCTGACGGAGATCAGCCCGGGAACCCGAAACGAATTTCCGCAAAGAGTATTAGGAAAGGCGCTAGAGCATCAGGAACTTATGAATACGATACGGACTTTCTTTCATCACGATTTGTCTTTGAAACAAACCGCTGAAGACATGCATATACACATCAATACATTGCGTTATCGTCTGGCTAAGGCTGAACAGCTGACGGGATTACGTTTTGACCGTACCGAGGACGTCGTCACGATGTACGTCGCACTCTATTTTTTAGATCAAGATACAAAATAGAGAGAGTTTCAGTTTCATTTTTTGTATGTTTCTCCATGGAAGGCTTTGCTTTTTTTCTTTTACAATAGATTGAAAGCGTTTTTTGACAGGGGGATGGGTGAAATGATCACCAAGGATGTAAAGGAGCAGCTGATTCAGGTCTCCGGACCAGAAAACTTTGATGACTCGAATGCCGGCCGTCTCGTCTATTCATATGATGCGACGCCTCAGTATCAGTCTATGCCTGATGCCGTGATTGCTCCGAGGAATACTGATGAAATATCACGCATTTTAACAATTTGCAGCGAACATCGAGTGCCGATCGTTCCAAGAGGATCAGGGACAAACCTGTGCGGCGGCACGTGCCCGACTGAAGGCGGACTTGTGCTTCTCTTTAAGCACATGAACCAGATTCTTGAAATTGATGAAGAAAATTTAACTGCCACAGTTCAGCCGGGCGTCATTACGTTGGATATGATCCGGGCAGTTGAAAGCAAAGGTTTATTTTATCCGCCTGACCCGAGTTCTATGAAAATATCAACTATCGGGGGCAACATCAATGAAAATTCCGGCGGGCTACGCGGATTAAAATACGGTGTCACCCGCGACTATGTTATTGGACTGGAGGTTGTTCTCGCAAATGGTGACATCATCCGCACCGGCGGAAAACTCGCAAAGGATGTGGCCGGATACGATCTCACACGTCTTTTTGTCGGCTCAGAAGGAACACTCGGCATTGTGACAGAGGCAATCGTCAAACTCGTTCCAAAGCCGGAAACAAAGAAGACGCTGCTTGCCCTTTATGAAAACATCGATGCCGCTGCTCAAACGGTATCGGACATTATTGCCGCAAAAATTATACCCGCTACGCTTGAATTTCTCGATCAGCCTACACTATTGGTGATTGAGGATTATGCCAAAATCGGACTTCCGACAAGCGCAAAAGCAGTTCTGTTAATTGAACAAGACGGGCCATTTGAAACTGTTGAACGGGATATGGAAAAGATTGAGGCGATCTGCAAAAAAGGCGACGCCGTATCCGTTCAGACCGCACAAACAGAGGAGGAAGCGTTTGCCCTGACTGAAGCCCGGCGTTCTGCACTTTCTGCCCTAGCCCGCCTCAAACCGACGACGATTTTAGAGGATGCGACCGTTCCTCGCTCAGAAATCGCCAATATGGTTAAAGCGATTAATGATATTGCTGCTAAATATGATATTTCCATCTGCACCTTTGGTCATGCGGGAGACGGGAACCTTCACCCGACATGCACGACAGACATAAGAAATAAGGATGAAATGGAACGTGTCGAACAGGCTTTTGCCGAGATTTTTGAGAAAGCGATTGAACTTGGCGGGACGATAACCGGAGAGCACGGAGTCGGGGAAATGAAAGCGCCTTACTTGGAAATGAAGCTGAAAAAAGAAGGCATTGATGCGATGAAAGCGTTGAAAGCGGCATTTGACCCCCGGAACATATTAAATCCCGGCAAAATGTTTGCGAAAGATGCCAGAAAACGTGTGGTGGCGGAAAGATGACAACAGAAAAAGAAATGAAACAGATCCAAAATGAATTTAAAGAGCGTATGGATGAAGGAGAGTTATTAAATTGTATGCGCTGCGGCTTCTGTCTTCCTTCCTGTCCGACCTATATCGAATCGGGATTTCAGGAAACACACTCTCCGCGTGGGCGCATCGCCTTAATGAAAGCCGTAGCCGACGGTATGATTGAACCGGATGAAGATGTCGAACGGTCGCTGTCACTTTGCCTCGGCTGCCGCGCCTGTGAGCCTGTATGCCCGTCTGGCGTGAAATACGGGCAGCTGCTTGAGGAAGCCAGAGATATTATCCACCAAAATAAAAAACACTCTCTTGGTGAACGTGTCATGCGAAAGACGGCTTTTCACGAGCTGTTTCCGCATCAAAACCGCATGCGCTCAGCTGTAAGCCTTATCGGTTTGTATCAGCGTTCAGGACTGCAAACCGCTGTGCGAAAATCAGGCATGCTTCGGGTCCTGCCTGAGCATTTGCGGACGATGGAAGCTGTTCTTCCTGATGTTCCAAAAAGCAAAGACATGAAACATCGGCCGCGTTTCCTGCCTTCCATTGGCCCCATGAAAAAACGGGTCGCCTTTTTTTCGGGCTGCTTAATGGATACAATGTTTTTACCGACCAATAACGCCACATTGAAGCTTTTACAGCTGGCAGGCTGCGACATTGTCATTCCGCCTGAACAGGCTTGCTGCGGGGCGCTTCATGGACACAGCGGTGAAAAAAACACAGGGAAAGAGCTCGCGAAACAAAATATCGCTGCTTTCGAAGCATTAGACGTGGATGCAGTCATTACAAACGCAGGAGGATGCGGAGCCTTTCTCACTGAATATGATCATTTGCTGAAGGATGACCCTGAGTGGTCGGAACGGGCTGCCGCTTTTGTTCAAAAGCTGAAGGATTTTTCTTCTGTTTTGGTTGAACTCGATTTCCATCAAATGGATCTAGCACTCGAGACGCCTCAGGTCGTTACCTACCAAGATTCATGTCATCTAAGAAATGTGATGCATACGTCACTCGAGCCCCGCCAGCTTCTTAAAAGCATCAAAGGGGCGGAATTCAAAGAAATGGAGAAAGCAGACAGCTGCTGCGGGTCAGCGGGAATTTACAACATCGTCGAAGTTGAAATGTCTATGAAAATACTGGACAGCAAAATGGCTGCCGTCAAAGCAACCGAAGCGATCCTCATTGTAACAGCAAATCCTGGCTGCCTGCTGCAGATGAAGCTCGGCATTGAACGCGAAGGACTAAGCGGTAAAGTCAGAGCCGTTCACCTGGCTGATTTGCTATTAGAAGCAGCCGGGCACAAAACATCATGAGAAAGCCCAAAACAGACATTGTTTTGGGCTTTTGTGCGTTATTCCATCGGACTGCAAATTTCGATATAATGTCCATCCGGATCAGCGATATAGGCGACCGTCTGCCCCCATGGTTTCACTTTCGGCTCCCCGATAATCGATACGCCTTGTTCTCTCATCCTTTTGATGACCGCTTCTACATTTTCAGTAACAAACCCGATTTCAAATGTGTTTGAAGCAGATGTATCCGGAATGTCCAGCGCCGTGATGTCTCTGGCGCTTTCCCGGGTATTAAGCGCCAATATCGTAGACCCTGTATCAAATTCGACATACGTGCCGTGTTCAGCACGAATCGGCAGTCCTAAAATATCCCGGTAAAAAATGAATAGCCCGCTTGCTGTCCGATACGTATAGAATAAGATATTTCATTGATAGATTCATTGCCAACCCCTCTCAGCATTTTCAATAGTCCTTCTAGCCCGGTATAGATGCTTCCATCCTTAAGCTCGGATCTTTCCACATCTGCGCCCATTTTTTCACAGCCGCCACGATAATGATGAAGCCTAACACCAGCATGATGATAGATAATACGCCATTCAATACACTATATCCTGCTGCTTCAGGATTGAGATACACATTGCGCACCATCCAATAGCCCGCATAATTGACAGTGACATATAAATAGGCAAGCGGGATAAGGCAAGTCAGAATGTACCGGCGTTTATCGGCGATTTTCAGCACGATCGTCGCTCCGATAATCAGCCCCACTGAAGCCATCAGCTGATTAGAAACGCCGAAGAGCGCCCAAATGGAACCGATATCTCCTGAATACAGCAAGTACCCCCACATCAAACAGGCAAGCGCGCTGGCAAATACAGAGCCCGGAATCCAGTCTGTTTTCTTCAGCGGCTTATACACCTCCCCGAAGAAGTCCTGGATCAAATAACGGGCGACACGTGTGCCGGCGTCAATCGCTGTTAAAATAAAGACCGCTTCAAACATAATGACAAATTGGAAAAAGTATGAGGCCAAATGGCTGAAAAACGGCATTCCGGTAAAAATATAAGTCATCCCTACCGCAAGCGTGACGGCTCCCCCTGTTCTTCCTTCTAAGTCCAAACCGATTTCCCCGCTCAATTCAGGCAAATGTACGACATTCATGCCAAGCGTACGGAAAACCTCAGGCGTGCTGTTAATCGCAAAGTAATCAGCAGGCTGTAAAGCGGTCGCTGCAATCAGCGCCATGATACCGACAAGACACTCAACAAGCATTGCGCCAAACGCAACCGGCTTCATATCACTCCATTTATTCAGCATTTTCGGTGTCGTTCCTGAGCCGACAAAGGCATGGAACCCAGAGATCGCCCCGCAGGCGATGGTTATTGAGATGAACGGCCAGACAGGTCCTGCCAGCACCGGCCCTCCGCCTTTTACGAATTCTGTAAACGCAGGGAACGGAATGGACGGATTGACGACAAACACACCAACAATCAAAGCGATAAAAACACCGATTTTCATAAAGCTGCTTAAATAATCACGCGGAGCCAGAAGCAGCCAAACGGGAAGCGCAGCCGCAAAAAACGCATAAACAGGAAGCGCGATTGCAAGCGTTTTCGTATCTAGCGTTAAAAAGTCACCGAGCGCGGTAGTCTGTACCCATGGACCGATAAAGACTCCTGCCATTAAAAAGAGAAAGCCGACCGTTGAAGCGAGCTTTAAATTTCCCGTTTTCTTATAAAATAAGCCCACACCCATCGCAATCGGAATCGTAATCCCCACCGCAAATGTTCCCCATGGATTACGTTCAAGCGCATGCAAGACAACCATCGACAGGCCCGCCATTGTGATCGTGATGATAAACAGCATGGACAGTCCTGTACAAAATCCTGCAACAGGGCCAAGCTCATCCTTCGCCACTTCCGACAGCGATTTTCCGTTTTTGCGCATCGATGCAAACAACACCACAATATCATGGACGGCTCCCCCAATTACCGCCCCGATTAACAGCCACAATAATCCCGGCAAATAGCCAAACTGCGCCGCCAGAATTGGTCCGACCAGCGGCCCGGCCGCTGCGATCGCGGCAAAGTGGTGGCCGAACGAAACCCATTTATTTGTAGGCACATAGTCTTTCCCATCCTCAAGCGCATGAGCAGGTGTTGGCTTGTCATCATTCACTTTGAGAACCTTCACCATCATAAATGTTCCGTATAAACGATAGGCAATAGCCAAAATACACATTGATGCTATCACAATTGTAACCGCATTCATTTTCTCCCATCCCCTTTTCTGTTTTTCATAAATATATCATAATTTCATGGTGAAAAGCGGTCATTTTTTCCTATACAAAAAGCCGGCTGGAATGGGCCGGCTCGTGGCAGTTGAAAGACAAGCCGGAGAGAAATCTCCGGCTTTGCTATTCTTATGACTGTTTTTTCAGGCGGATCACATTCCAGGAAAGCGGCGTGAAATGAGCAGTTAAGCCGTTTTCGCTGACAGACGATGATCCGTTGGAATGCGGAACGACATTTTTTCTGTTATGCTGGTTTGTTGCTTTGATATCCTGATGCTCAAGTACGATGTGCTCTGCGATTTGGTAGGATTCAAAGCCTCTGAGCGAAATCTCCGTCTCCATCTGATCCTCAGCCTTGTTTACCGCAAAAATAGTGAGTGTTTCTTCCTCTTCAGAGTACACAACAGCAGCATCAACATATGGCACATCAGTGAAATCAGAACAATCGTACTTAGGAGAAGAAATAAGCGGTTTCAGTGACTCGCCCCTTCCGTAAACAGAAGCATGCATGTATGGATAGAAAATCGGCTGTCTCCATGCTTCTCCGCCTTTTTCCGTCATGATCGGCGCGATGACATTAACAAGCTGTGCAAGACACGCAATTTTCACACGGTCTGCGTGCTGCAGCATCGTAATGAGCAGAGAGCCGACTAATAAGGCATCTTCAAAATTGTAAATATCCTCTAAAATCGGACGCGCAGTGATCCACGGCTCGACTTTTTTATCAGCCTCATTTGAGTGGTACCAGACGTTCCATTCATCCAGAGAGAGATTGATAGTTTTCTTGCTGCGTGTTTTTGCTTTTACATAGTCACAGGTCGCAGCGACTGATTTGATAAAATGATCCAAATCCATAGAACGTGCCAAGTAGTTTGGCAGATTGTTATCCCGGTTTCCGTAGTAAGTGTGAAGAGAGATATAGTCGACATGCTCATACGTATGCTCAAGCACCTTCGCTTCCCAATCGATAAAGGTCGGCATACCGCTGTTTGAGCTGCCGCAGGCAACGAGTTCAATTGATGGGTCAACCCACTTCATGACCTTTGCTGTCTCTGCGGCAAGCCGTCCGTATTCATCAGCTGTTTTGTGGCCGATCTGCCATGGTCCATCCATTTCGTTTCCTAAGCACCATGTTTTGATGCCATACGGCTGTTCATAGCCATGCGATCTTCTTAAATCACTCCAGTAAGAGCCTTTCGGATGGTTGCAATATTCAACGAGATTACGGGCGGCATCTATGCCTCTTGTGCCAAGGTTGACGGCCATATTGACCTCAGTGTTCACCTTTTTTGCCCAAGATAAAAATTCATTTGTTCCCACTTCATTGGTTTCTGTCGTTTGCCATGCCAAGTCAAGCCGTCTCGGGCGGTTTTCGACTGGTCCGACACCGTCCTCCCAGTTGTATCCGGATAAAAAGTTTCCGCCCGGATAGCGGATGATGGGAACCTGTAATTCTTTGATCAGCGACTGGACATCTTTTCTAAATCCATCTTCATCCGCTTCAGGGTGATCAGGCTCGTATATGCCTTCATATACCGCACGACCCATATGTTCGATAAACGAGCCATAAATCCGTTTATCTACTTCACCGATTTTATATTCTTTGTCTACAATCATTCGCGCTTTTTTCATCACACGTTTCCTCCTTCATTAACCTTTGACTCCCCCTACCGTCAGGCCGGAGATAAAGTACTTTTGGAAAAACAAGAAAATGATAATCACCGGCAAAATCGCAAATACTGAGCCGGATATAAGCATGTCGTAATTATTTCCATAAGGGCTCAGCAAGCTGGACAGCCCTATTGGAAGCGTAAACATTTCTTTCGACCGAAGCACAATCAGCGGCCACAAGAAGTTGTTCCAGCTGTTTAAGGACTGAAGGATAATCATCGCACCGAAAGCCGGTTTCATCAGCGGTGCCATAATCCTGAAAAAGATGCCGAATTCCGTACAGCCGTCCATCCTTGCAGAGTCCAGCAGATCTCTTGGAAGGCCAAGAGCATATTGCCTGAAAAAGAAAACAGCAACAGGTGAAACGATAAACGGCAATATGACACCCGTATATGAATCGATCAAGTGCAGTCCGACAGTAAGTTTAAACAGAGGAAGCATCATCACTTCCAGCGGAACCATCATAATAATCAGCACAAGAACAAAGATGATATTTCTGCCCTTAAAATCATAAACCGCAAGCCCGTACCCGATCATCGAAGAAAAAAACAGAGTGAGCACAGTCGTAAAAAGTCCGAGTACAAGACTGTTAAAAAACCATTTGAAATAAATGCTGCCGCCATTAAACAGAAATGTGTAGTTATCAAAACTCATCACTTTTGGATCAATATCAAGATTCAGCCCCACACGCAAAAGCTCAGATGACGGCTTTAATGATCCTAAAAGCAAACAGAAAATCGGAAAAAGATACAATAGGCTCAGCATCATAAAAAACAGGGTCAGCGCAATTCTATAAACGCTAAACTGAGGACTGTGCCGCAACATTTATCCCTCCCCCTTAAACGAGCCTGACAGCTTTAATGAAATCAGGCTGACAACAAGGATCACAATCAAAAGCACAATGCCGATGGCCGCTCCGTATCCCATTTCATTGTAGGCAAGTCCCTGCTGATACAAATATCCGACAAGCGTCAGACCAATATTACCCGGGGAATTATTCTGCCAAAGGACGTAGCTTTCCTCAAACATCCTGAAGCCGCCGATGATGCTGATGGTCAGCACATATACGGTTACAGGCTTGAGAAACGGCAGCGTGATGTGCAGAAATTTTTTCATTGTATTCGCGCCGTCTATATCAGCGGCTTCGTACAGCTCTTTCGGCACATTTTGCAAACCTGCTAAAAAGTAAAGGATGTTGATTCCCATCCATCTCCATGAAGCAAGCAGCACCATCAAAAACATGCCGGTATGTTCATTGTTCATCCAGTTCTGAGGTGAAAAGCCGAGTTTAAGTAGGATGGAATTGGCCAGAGACGTTTCCATTTCTCCGAAGATCAGCCGAAAAATGATCCCCGCGACAATGGTTGAGGTCAATGCCGGGATAAATAATGCTGATTTAAATATATTTCTAAATTTGACCAGCTTTGAATTCAGGAATATGGCCAGAAGCAATGGAACAGGAATCAGCACGATCAGCGTCCAAAAGGTGTATTCCAGCGTATTCCAAAGGGCGGTATAGAACGTCGGGTTGTTTAGCGCTGTATAATTAGACAATCCGACAAAGGACACCTCTCCCGGCAAAATTCTTTGGAAGCTCATGATGAAGACACTAATGATGGGGTATAGAAAAAATACGAGAAAGGATAAAACGAATGGCGCTGTAAACAGATAGGGCGCCGCTTTTTTTGAATAAAACAGATCTCGCCAGCCTGATTGTTTCGCAGCTGAAGGAACGGGATGAACCGTTCCCGTTTTCACAGGTTTCATGAGAACCTCCCCGCTTTCACTTTTTGAATGGGATTCTATTTCTGTTTCAGTTCACCTGCCGCTCTGTCCAAGGCTTGTTTAGGCGTTTTTTGCTGAGATTTAAGCGCGTCGAACAATACGCTTCTGTTGACAAGGTCTGAAGCCTTGGCAAAATCCTCATGTAAATAAATTGGATTGATTTCATCCTTGATATCGAGCAGCACAGAAAAAATGCCTGTTCCGTTTTGGAAGTAATCCGTGTATTTGTTTTTCTCTTTCAATTCCTTGGAGCTCCAAACATCCCAGCGAAGCGGGTCAAAGCCGAGTACGCTCCAGAGTTTTTTATTTCCTTCTTCAGAGCCCTTCGCAAAGGCCAAAAACTCTTTTGCTAACTCAACATGCTTGGATTGCTTCGGTACAACAGTTGCCGTACCGCCCAAACCTGCCGAGCGGTCGCCCCCCTCTTTCCATGCCGGGAGCGGTCTGATGGCAATCTTCCCTTTCAGATCAGGCATATAATCGATAAATCTTCCCATATACCAAATCGGCATGAGAACTGAAGCAGCTCCTCCTTGGTTCATAAAGCCGTAGTATTCTTCACTGTGATGCCCGCCGCCCGGCGCAGGAATCATCGTTTTATCATTGATCATGTCTTTTAAATATTGAAGTGTTTTTACGTTGGTGTCATTATTGAGGATCAGCTTGCCGTTTTTATCAAAATAGCCTGAGTTTTGCTGTGAAATCATAGATAAGAACGTTGCGGAATCATTTGTTTCCACCGTTCCCATCGGCTTCCCGGTCACTTTGCGCACTTTCTGTCCGGCTTTATGGTAATCATCCCATGTTTTAATATCGTCAGGATTGACGCCGGCTTTTTTCATCACATCCATGTTATAAAACATGACCGTTGTCCCTACATGTGTATCGAGTCCGTAAAGCTTTCCGTTTTTGCTGTACAATGTCAGCCGCGCCTCAACGAATTTATCGCGATCCTTTTCAATCAGCGGAGTCAAGTCGGCAAGCGGTATGTCAGAGCCCTTCAAAAAGTTTGAAAAACGGGCCAATTCGACATCTGCAATATCAGGAACGCCTTCTCCCGCTATTAGGGAGATAGATAAGTTATCGTGCATTTGTCCATATGGATAAACGACCGTATTCAGCTTAATTTTGCGGTCAGGATATTTTTTGTTCCATTCCTTCACCATTTCCACATAGAACTGCTCATGAAGCCCGTTAAATGTCCAAAAGGTCAGCTCAGTTTCACCCGATTTGCCGGATGATTTTTCTGCTGAACACCCGGCAATGACTAATGTCAGCAACATCATGAGCACAAGAAAACAGACAGTCATTTTTTTCATCTGCGTTACCCCTTCCATTCGAGGTGCGGGCTATTCATATAGACCATGGTTGATCAGCGTTTTGTTTTCATTGATGATTCTTAATCCGGTGCATCGGTCTCTTAAGGTGTGCGCGTGTCTGAAGGCATTTTTGACGGAATCCTGCCCGACACCGATTTCGTCAAAATACGCAGGGCCTCCGGCTGATCTCAGCCAATCAGCCAGCACTTCTCCTCTCGGGAGTGTTTGATAAGCCGATTGGATGGCTTCCCGGCGGCTTGGTGAAAATTCGTTCAGCCCGTCATCCTGAGCGAGCTTTCTGTATGTGTCAGTTAATAAAACAGCGGCACAGCCCACCTTTGCCCCATGAAGAATCTGAGGCCGTTTTTTCTCCATTAACTCCATTTCAATCCAATGTGAAATATGATGCTCGCCGCCTGATGCCGGTCGGGAATGATCTAATGCCAGCATGACAAGCCCCGATACAAGTAAAGACTCCATCAAAACCCGTATGCCAGTTTCCGTTTTCATCGCAATGTCTTCTGTGTGTTCAATGCAGGCAGCAAGCGCCTCCTGAACGATCTTAGCTCCTGCAGGCGAATAAGGCTCACCGGCAAGATGCCGGGATATTTCCCAATCTGCTAAAGACGTGATTTTACCGAGCATGTCACCAAAGCCAGCCGCCACCATTGACTGCGGTGCCGCTTTTAATAGATCCAGATCAGCGAACAGCGCAGATGGGGCCTTCGTTTGAATGGTTGTTTTCGTGCCGTATAAAATAATCGGCGCACCGGCTGATGTAAAACCGTCTACAGATGGAGCAGTCGGATAAGAAATAAACGGCAAATCTCTTTGAAACGCCGCAAAGCGGACGATATCATGAATCGTGCCCGAACCGACTGCGATCATGACATCCGTTGGTTGTTTCGTATGGATCAGCACATGAATGAGCGATCGTTCATCAGCTGTCACATCTCCGGCTTCATTTTCTGGAATGATCAGGCACTCGGCCTGAAATCCTTCTTGATTCAGTCGGTTTTCTAAATCAATTCCTGCAATGCGGTGTGTATTCGCGTCGCAGACAAGGACAATATGTTGATTGTTTTTTCGTTTTACATAATCCAAAAGCGAATCAGCTGCTTGCTTACCGAGAACAATTTCTTCAACTTTTATAGGCAACGTCTTTTCTCCGGCGTTTTCAAAAGCACGCTGAACGTCAGCTGCGATACGATTCATATCAGAATCCCCTCCTCAGCCAATTTGGTTACATCCTTAATAGAATCCAGCACATAATCCGGCGTGTACAAACGCTGTTCACCCTGTTTCGCAGAACCAGTTAGCACTAAGGCGCTTTTCATGCCATAAAGCTTCCCCATCGCAATGTCAGATTCAATGCTGTCTCCTATAATCATGCATTCATGTGCGGACAGCCCCATTGCTGTACAGGCAGCCTCCGCCATCAGCCATGACGGTTTTCCGACAACAAGTTCAGTCTTCGCTTGTGCAGAAGTCTCAATTGCCCCGATCATTCCGGCCACATCAATGGCATTTCCGTCTTCGTTCGGAAAAGAGCGGTCTTTGTTTGTAGCGATAATACGAGCGCCGCCGGCAGCCGCTTGAAAGGCTTGATTTAAATCGTCGTACGTGAGCGTTTCATGAAGGGAGATCACGAGCCAATCCGCTTCCTTCGGTTCGCTCGCGTTCTGCACACCGGCCAGCCTCAGCTCGTCAACCAAGCCTTGCTCCCCAAGCACCCATACCTTTGAAAAACGATAATGTTTTTTCAGAAAAGCCGCTGTCACGCTTGATGACAGAACAATGTCGTTTACGTCCGTTTCAATCCCCGCGCCAAGAAGTTTTTTTCTGCACATGGCACGGGAGATATTCCCCCGGTTGCTTAAAAAGACGATTTTCTTTCCCATTCTCCTAAGCGTTTTGATCGCTTCTCTTGCTCCTTCGATCAACTCATTTCCTCTGAATACAGTACCGTCCAAGTCAATCAGAATGCCAGCCGGTGACACAGGCGTATCATGACTGGCCATAATACGCATTTGCTCCGTGTTTTCGATAAAAATGCTTTTCATGCAGGACTGTATTGATTGGGGTTACATCCTTGTTCAGCATAATGGAGTGATAGGCCATTTCGGCAACCGTTTCTAATACAACTGCGTTATGAATGGCATTTAAGGCGTCAGTGCCCCAGCAGAACGGTCCGTGATTATTCACGAGCACACCCGGCACCTGTTCGTAATTATGATGCTGAAAGGTTTCCGCTATGACTTTTCCTGTATTCAGTTCGTAGTCATGAATGATTTCTTCATCGTACATTTCTCGAGTACATGGAATCGCACTGTCAAAATAATCAGCATGGGTCGTGCCTAACGGAGGGATGTCTCTGCCCGATTGCGCCCAGCTTGTCGCCCATTGAGAATGGGTATGGACAATTCCCCCGATATTCGGAAAGGCTTTATATAGATAAACATGGGTAGGTGTATCTGAAGAAGGTTTAAGCGAGCCTTCGACGACCTCTCCATCAAGGTTCAAAACAACCAAGTCATCGGCTGTCAGGTCGCTGTATTCGACTCCGCTAGGTTTGATGACAATTCTTTCTTTTTCACGGTCAATGCCGCTGACATTTCCCCACGTAAAGGTTACCAGCTGATGCTCTTGAAGCTTCAGGTTGGCAGCCAGCACTTCTTTTTTTAATGTTTCAAGCATGCTCCATCACCCTTTATCAATTCTTTTTGGCGGCAGATGAAAATTGAAGATTTTTGATCGTTTTCAGACGCTTCATGACATGGTTTTCTTTTCCGAAATAATGAACCAGCTCTTTATATTCAGCGTACAATTTTTCATAAACCGCGGCGTTTTCGGCATTTGGCGTATAAGTTATATCTTTCAGTTTTCCCATGTTCGCCGCTGCCTTTTTGATATCATCGTAGCCGCCTTTTTCTTTGCCTGCTGCAAGCGCGCCGAAAATGGCAGATCCTAAGGCTGGGGCTTGCGGTGAACCAGAGATTTTAATGTCCATGTTTGTCACATCCGCATAAATCTGCATGACAAACGGGTTTTTCTCAGCTATTCCGCCGGCTGCGAACAGTTCCTCAATCGGAACACCGCTTTCTTTGAATGTTTCGATAATCATCCGGGTTCCGTAAGCTGTCGCTTCAACTAACGCTCTATAAATCTCTTCAGGCTTCGTCAGCAGTGTCATGCCAAGCAGCATCCCTGTTAAATCTGCATCAACAAGAGTTGAACGGTTTCCATTCCACCAATCTAAAGCAAGCAAGCCGCTTTCACCAGGCGCTTGATGGTTTGCTTTCTCACTCAGCAGCTCATGAACGCCAATGTTTTTTTCCTTTGCTTCCTCTTGATAAGCTGGCGGGACACATGTTTTCACAAACCAGTCAAAATGATCGCCGACACAGGACTGCCCGGCTTCATATCCCGCATAGCCCGGGAGAATTCCGTTGTCCACAACGCCGCACATTCCTGGAACGATATGCACCTCTTCACCAAGTAGAACATGGCACGTCGAGGTTCCCATAATCATCAGCATTTTCCCTGGCTCTGTAATGCCGACCGCCGGTACCGAAACATGAGCGTCCACATTGGCAACCGCAACAGCCGTTCCCGGGAGAAGCCCTGTCAGCTTTGCCATTTTTTCAGTCAGACTGCCGGCTTTTTCTCCTACTGAATGAATAGAACCTGACAATTTGTCCTTTGTAATCGTTTTCATTGAAGGATTTAATTTCTCAAAGAAATCATCTGACGGATACCCCGCTTTTTCACTCCACATCGCTTTATACCCTGCGGTACAATTGCTTCGCTTGAGCGAGCCGCACAGCTGGTACACGATCCAGTCCGCAGCCTCGATGATCCGGTCAGCCGCTTCATAAATGTGAGGCGCTTCCTCGGCAATTTGCATGACCTTTGGAATCATCCATTCTGATGAAATTTTTCCTCCGTACCGCTGTAAAAAAGCCTCTCCTTCTTCTTCCGCGATTTGATTGAGCCGATCAGCATGTTTTTGGGCCGCATGATGCTTCCAGAGCTTCACATAGCTGTGCGGCTCCTCTTCATATTCAGGCAGCATGCATAACGGCTGCCCGCTGCTGTCAATAGGAAGGATCGTACATGCCGTGAAATCAATTCCAATCCCGATAATGTCTTTCGGGTCAACGCCCGTCTGTTCGAGTAAAGACGGAATGGTTGTTTCCAAGACTTCGAGGTAATCAGCAGGGTGCTGCAGCGCCCAGTCACGCGGCAGCTTTTGACCCGTTTTTGGAAGGACGGTATCAATGACAGCATGCCTGTATTCTTTTACAGCAGCCGCAAGTTCCTCCCCTGTTTGGACATGAACGAGCACTGCTCTTCCTGATAAAGTTCCAAAATCAACCCCTATTGTGTAAGCCATGTGACATCCCCCTCTACTTTTGAAGCCGGTAAAGCGCCTCGTTCCATTTTAACTCGTGTTTCAGTTTATGAATTGTCGTATCACGGGAAATGAGAACACTTTCGATTCCCGCCATTTCCGCCCAATCAAGCATTTGCTCCGCTGTCAGTTCATAAGACAGGCAGGTATGGTGTGCACCGCCGGCTAAAATCCATGCCTCCGCTGCTGTTTTCAATGACGGCTCCGGCTTCCAGAGAACACGGGCAACCGGTAAATTCGGCATGTCTTTTTCAATTTCCTGGCCGTTGACTTCATTCAGCACAAGGCGGAAACGCCCGCCAATATCAACAATGCTAGCTTGAATGGCAGAACCGCTGATGCCGTTAAATACCAAACGCGCAGGGTCCTCTTTGCCGCCAATCGAAAGCGAATGAACCTCGATTTTCGGCTGATCCAAAGCGACAGTCGGACACACTTCAAGCATGTGAGAGCCCAGAATCATTTCATTTCCCGGTTCAAAATGGTACGTGTAATCTTCCATGAAGGAAGTTCTTTTTCCTTTAGCCATGATTTTCATCATCCGTACAAGGGCCGCTGTCTTCCAATCTCCTTCACCGGCAAACCCATAGCCTTTCTCCATCAGGCGCTGAACGGCAAGTCCCGGCAGCTGTTTCATTCCGTGCAGCACTTCAAACGATGTCGTAAACGCTGTGTATCCGCCTTGCTCAAGAAAAGCGGTTAATCCAAGTTCAATTTTCGCCTGTTCTTTAATGGACGCTACCTTTGCTTCGTCACGTTTTGTTTCCTCACTGATCACATATAGTCTGTCATACTCGGCATAAAGCGTGTCAACCTCGTCGTCCGTAATGCGATCCATCACTTCAACGAGATCCCCGATGCCATATCCGTCAACCTGCCAGCCAAATTGAATATGCGCTCCCACCTTGTCTCCGTCCGTTACCGCGACATGACGCATGTTATCTCCAAATCTGGCAACCTTAATATGTCTGCTTTCATTTAATGCAGCCGCCGTATCCATCCACTGGGACATTTCTTTTTTCACTTCTTCATCATCCCAATAGCCGGCAATGACTTTTCGGCTAAGCCCCATTCTCGAGTTGATGTAACCGTACTCTCGATCGCCATGCGCGGATTGGTTGCTGTTCATAAAATCCATGTCAATCGTACCCCACGGGATATCGCGATTATATTGGGTATGCAAATGCATAAGCGGTTTTTGATAAGAGGAAAGGCCTTCTATCCACATTTTTGCAGGGGAAAATGTGTGCATCCATGTAATGATGCCAGCACATGTCTCACTGTACTCCGCTTCTCTTAACAGCTCTCTAATGGTTTCCGGTGAAGTGACGACGGGCTTATGAGTGATTTTATATCTGGAAGAAATCCCGCTGAGCCCCTCACAAATGCTTTTAGCATGCTGATCTACGAGTTCCAGCGTCTCTTCCCCGTATAGGTGCTGGCTTCCTGTCACAAACCAGAATTCATAATCCTTTGTCTGAAGCATGTAAACTGCCCCTTTCTCATAAAATAAAACGCTTTCAAATACAAAAGATACGTACTAATGATAGAAAATAAACCTATAAATAAATATTTGTACGAACAATTTTATTATAGTAATTGACTATTATACTGTCAATCTTTTCTTTTAAAAAAAGCCGGGGGCAGAGCCCGGCTTTTTAATTCAATAGGACGGCCAGCCCGAGCTCCAATTCAAATCATTGATGAGAAGCTTTGGAATGCCGTTGTCATTGGCATCATAGGCATGGCGAACAAGAATGTTTCCGTTCACAATATCCTGGCCTCCAGGTCCTTTCCATTGGTCATTGCCCGAATCCAAAATGGTGCCTCCGCCTTCAAGCATGCTTTTTCCGCTTTTATCAAGATAAGGGCCTGTAATGCTTTTGGATCTTCCGTAAGCAATTTTGTACGTACTGTTTACCCCGTCACAGCATTTATCAAATGAAACCATTAAATAGTAATATCCATTTTGATACGTAAGAGTAGGAGCTTCTAAGGCACCTCCATTATTCGGTCTAGCTGCAATCGAATAGAGCGAGCCTGTAGGCTTCATTGTACTCTTATCGAGCTTAGTCAGCTTAATGCCGCTCCAAAACGAGCCGAATGCAAGCCACGGGTTGCCATCCTTATCGAATGTCAGCTCCGGATCAATGGCGTTATAATTATTTGAGCTTGTCGAACGGATCACCAAGCCCTCGTCCTTCCAGCCCCCCGAACTGATGCTTGTTGAAGATGCCAGGCCAATGGCAGATGTATTGCTTCCAAAAGAAGAAACGGAATAATATAGCCAGTACTTGCCGTTATAGTATTGGATGTCCGGCGCCCACTGGTTTTGGCCATAATTCGGCACATAATTGGACCACCACGATAGCGGTGTAGTGAAAATGGATTTTTGTACGGTCCAATTTTTAGCGTCTGAAGACTTCAAAACCCGCAGTCCCCGTTCTTCAGTAAGCCCTGTTCCGAGCGCATACCATGAGCTCCCCTCTTTAATCATAGTCGGGTCATGAAGCAGCTCATTGGATGCACCCCAAAACGCTGCCTCTGCGGGAGCAGCAGAAGTGAATATCAAACCTGCAGCCAGAGCTGCACTCGAAAAGTGTAAGAAGCGTTTCCATGTTTTTTTCTTTTTCAATTTTGTTCAACCTCCTTTATTTTAGAAAGCGCTTACAAATTAGATTATTTATCCTCCCTTCCTGTCAAATCGACTGCGTATCGTATATCGTCATGTTCAGGAAATTTTCGGTATCCCCTTTATTGTAGTCACTATGCTGTAATTTGTACAGACAAAAAAATAGAATCCACCTCAATAGGCGGATTCTTCCGTATCTTTATTGGTACGTAATTTCGTCAACCGTTTTTCGGTCTAACTTCTTAATGACTTCTGTAATTAACTTTACCGCGTTTTCATAATCATCACGATGCAGCATGGCCGCGTGCGTATGAATGTAGCGGGTTGCAATGGTAATGGACAGCGCAGGAACGCCATTTGCCGTCAAATGGATGGCACCCGAATCAGTTCCGCCGCCGGCAATGGCATCAAATTGGTACGGAATGCCGGCTTCCTCCGCAGTGGCTACAACTGCATCGCGCAAACCTTTGTGAGAGACCATGGATGCATCGTAAACGATAATCTGCGGGCCTTTGCCCATTTTGCTCTGCGCTTCCTTCTCGGAAATGCCAGGCGTGTCTCCTGCTATCCCTACATCAACACCAAACGCAATATCAGGCTGAATGGTGTGTGCAGCCGTTTTCGCTCCCCTCAGCCCGACTTCCTCCTGCACGGTTCCGACGCCATACACTATATTTGGATGATCTGTGTTTTGTAAGTTTCTTAACACATCAATAGCAATCGCACAGCCGATGCGGTTGTCCCAGGCCTTTGCGAGTAGGAATTTTTCATTGTTCATGACCGTAAATTCAAAATGCGGAACGATCATATCTCCCGGAAGTACACCCCACTCCAAGGCTTCTTCCCGGCTTGAAGCTCCAATATCAATAAACATGTCTTTTATTTCCACTGATTTTTTTCTTGCTTCAGGAGACAAAATATGAGGCGGCTTAGATCCGATAACCCCTGTGATTTCTCCTTTTTTTGTGACAATGGTGACGCGCTGAGCAAGCATAACCTGAGCCCACCAGCCGCCAACGGTTTGAAAACGGATAAAGCCTTTATCTGTGATTTGTGTCACCATAAAGCCGACTTCATCCAAATGTCCGGCGATCATAATTTTCGGGCCGTTTTCTGCACCAGTTTTTTTTGCAATTAAACTGCCCAGGCGATCTGTTGTCACCTCATCAGCAAATGGTTCTATGTATGATTTCATCACTTGCCTTACTTCTCTTTCATTGCCCGGTATGCCTTTTGCATCTGTTAAATCTTTCAGCATGGTCAATGTTTCATCTAATTTTGCCATGTTCCAAACCCTCCTTCATCAGTCCTGCATTCTTATTATACAAAACATGGCGCTAACCATACGACTATTTCACTTGAAAATCGGGTATATGTTTTTACAGCTTTCTTTTAGAAAAAGTGAAACCTTTTTCTATGCTTTTCGTATTACATCAGATCATCACCATAAGGGAGGTGCCTTCACACAATGTTTGTCATGGTTCTAAGGATTATTTTGCTTGCACTTTTTGCTTATTGTATTTATGCCGTGGTCAAATATGTCGCGAATCCTAAGAGAAGGCTTAAGCTGGCCCAATCAAAAGAACATTTTTATATTATTGATGAACAAAACAATACCCGGAAGAATTTTCAGCTGACGTATAAAGGCGTGCTTTTTGAGGGAGAAAAGCATATTCCTTCCAAGGATCATCCGCTGTTTATTCACACGATCTTTGTCTGGACAGAATCTCCTGAGAAGCTGAAACATTTCTCTGCAAAAGATTTTGAGAACATTGAAGAAAAAGTGCTGGAACGATATCCAAATTGTAAGATTGACTGGGACCAGCCCATTAAACTCGCAAAAAAAGCAGAAGAGCGTTAAACGCTTTTCTGCTTTTTATAAATCAAACGGGCTGTAGTAAATAGCGATGAGAATCGCTTCTATTACCAGAAGAAGCGGTACTCCGTACTTAAAAGAAGCGTGTTTCGTTTTATGTCTGAAGGTTTGCATGCCAAGCCAGACACCGAGCGCTCCAAACACGATGGCTATCAGCCACAGCCGGTCTTCAGAAATTCTCCACTTGTGCTGCTGCGCTTTGCGTTTGTCAATGCCCATCACCCAAAAACCGCACAGATTAATCAACACCAAATAAGCAGCAATAATCATGTTGCCTCATCCTTTATATAGAAAAAGCCGCTCTGCTGGAGAGCGGCTCTATATGATTACTTGTTTAATTGAGCTTTAGCAGCATCAGCAAGCTGATTGAATGCAGTAAGATCGTTTACAGCAAGATCAGCAAGCATTTTACGGTTTACTTCGATACCAGAAAGCTTAAGACCGTGCATTAAACGGCTGTAAGAAAGGCCGTTCATGCGAGCAGCTGCGTTGATACGAGTGATCCAAAGTTTACGGAAATCACGTTTTTTCTGACGACGGTCACGGAAAGCATAGTTTCCAGATTTCATGACCTGCTGGTTAGCTACTTTGTATAATGTATGTTTTGAACCGAAATAACCTTTTGCTAATTTAAGAACCTTTTTACGACGCTTACGTGTAACAGTTCCGCCTTTTACTCTTGGCATTGAATTTCCCTCCTAATTGTTCCTTATCCGATTACTTGATGTTAGCAAGCATTTGTTTGATACGTTTGAAGTCTCCTGCGCTTACAACAGCACTCTTGCGAAGCTTACGCTTTTGCTTTTGAGATTTGTTGGCGAATAAGTGACTTGTGTACGCGTGAGAACGTTTTAACTTCCCAGAACCTGTCTTTTTAAAACGTTTAGCAGATCCGCGGTGAGTTTTCATTTTTGGCATGGGATTTCCTCCTTATTGCTTTTCGTTTTTCGGTGCGAGCATTAAGAACATGCTGCGGCCGTCCATTTTTGGTTTTGTTTCGACTGTCGCAACCTCAGCACATGCTTCGGAGAAACGGTCTAATACACGCTGACCGATTTCTTTATGAGTGATTGCGCGTCCTTTAAAGCGGATAGAAGCTTTCACTTTATCGCCTTTTTCAAGGAATTTAATCGCATTGCGCAATTTCGTGTTAAAGTCATGCTCATCGATTGTCGGACTTAACCGAACTTCTTTTAAGTTAATGATTTTTTGATTCTTGCGTGCTTCTTTTTCCTTTTTCTGCTGCTCAAATCGGAACTTACCGTAGTCCATGATTCGGCAGACAGGCGGTTTTGCATTCGCTGCAACTAACACAAGGTCAAGATTTGCGCGGCCGGCGATTTCAAGTGCTTCCTGACGGGACTTGATTCCAAGCTGGTCGCCATTTTGTCCGATTAAACGGACCTCACGTGCACGGATACCCTCATTAACCAATTGATCTTTGCTAATAATGAGCCACCTCCATAGTTTCTTCGAATTGATTCACAACTCATTTTGAATGCATTTTGCAGGCAAACAAAAAGTGTGGGCATTATAAAACACCCACACTACGAACATCTGTATCAATAAAAATGTACGGTCAACCTGCCAACTACATGCATGTGTCAATCAGGTGAGAAGCGGGTGCTTCTGCTTGTGATTTATATTCAATTCAATAACTATTCTACACAATACCGGATCTTTAGTCAAGGACGACTTATCCGGAACAACTTTTACATTGTAACATGGGTTTTCTATGAGCGCAAGAGAGAAAAAGAAAATCTTTCATCCCCACCCAGAATACAAAGAACCAACAATTCCCCCTTATTACGCAATTTACAACAAAACCACCGACAGGAAGAAATGTAAAACAAAGTTAATCTCTGACCGATATAAGGAGCAGAAGGGAGCCTGACACATGAACAAACTGATACAGCTTGCTTTATTTTTCACATTGATGTTAACCGGTTGCTCGAATAGCAGCACATCTTCCGAATCAAAAGTCGAAACCACTGTTAAGACAACGGCAGCATTTCCTCAAAAGGAGCTGGAGAAAGAGCTAAAAAAACTAAAACCCGTTTCATTGGACATGAAGTTCGAGAGTCCACTCGCTACCGAGTTAGGAAAGCGGAAGGCAAAAGAGGAAGCTGAAAAGCAAAGACAAATCGCCGCTGAGAAAAAGCTTGAAAAAGAGCGGGAGGCGAAACGAAAGAAACAGCAGGAGGAAAAAGCGGAGAGACAGCGATTAGCAGAGCAGCAGGCTGCAGAGAGACAGCGATTAGCCGAAGCGGAAAGACAAGCTGAACTTGAAAGACAGCGGCAGGCAGCAATCCAAAAAGAGCAGAAAGCGAACGCTGAGAAAAAGCGGCAATCGCAGGCACAACGGCAGCAGACTGAGGCACCCTCATCTAATAGTCAAGATCCACCATCTTCCTCGAGTCAGACAGATAAAACCATTCAACAGCCAGCTTCAGAGCTTCCTGATGACGATGGTTATGGTTATGAAGAACGAAAAAAGTGGCATGACGATCAAGTAGAATGGGGCATTAAACAAGGGTATATCGATCCCGAAGACGCACCATAAAATAAAAAAAGCCAAGGCATTCAGCCTTGGCTTATCCTCCGATCAGCTGCACGAACACAGGGATGACCAGAACCGTTACCACTCCTACTACGACAACAGCAATACTTGCCATCGCAGCTTCAACTTCTCCCATCTCAATCCCGACCGCTACACCAAGTGCATGTCCGGATGTTCCAAGAGCCAATCCTTTAGAAATCGGATTTTTCACTTTAAACACCTTCAAGAACAATGCTCCGAGCGCATATACGATGACAGCGTTAAAGATGACCGCAAAGGCTGTGATGTCGCTGATGCCCCCGATGCCTTTTGATAAAGGAAGCGCAATTGCCGTTGTAGCCGCCTGCGGAAGCATGCTTTTCATTACGGCCGAATCGAGATGAATGCCTTTAGCGAGCAGATAAACAATCGTGACAGAGCAGATAGAGCCGGCAATAATGGAGGCCATGATTTGCCACCAGTACTTTTTAAGCTTATCTCTTTGTTTGTACAAAGGAATTGCAAATGCGATCGTTGCCGGTTCAAGAAAAAACTTAATGATCTCTCCCCCGTTATTATAATCCGCGTAGGAAAAACCGCCGATTTTTAAAAATGCGATCCCCAGCACCATGGCAACAAACAAAGGAGTGAAAAGGAAGAAGCCTTTCGTTTTCTTAAATAAAAAGGTGCCGATGCCGAATGCAGCAAGTGATACGACAATCCCAAAATAAGGACTCATTGTGCTTTCCATGTGAAGAACCTCCTGTTTCCCTTAATGGTGAACGAGTTCGTTATTGTTCTGCGGGCTTTGCACTGTTTTTGTTTTCATGTCCGCTTCGGTTTTGCGTTTTCCGCTCAGCGACAGAATCAGCTGAGAAAACAATCCCGTAGCCCCCAGCAAAATAATCGTTGCGAGCAGAATGACAAGAACAATTTGCAGGCCGTATTGCTGCATCACACCAAGCGAATTCATAACAGATATACCTGATGGAACAAATAAAAATCCGATCAGAGAGGTTAAAGACGTTCCGAGCGTCTCCACTTGTTCCAGTTTAATGACTTTCAAACATAATAGGAGAAATAATAAGACCAACCCTACAACCGATGCCGGGATAGGTATTGGGACAATAGCGGCAATCATATTTGAAACCAGCATAATGACGGCAAAAATAAATGCTTGTGTTAAAAACCCGTACACTTTTTTAGCACTCATTTTCTTCACCTCTTTCTCTTTGGTACCCTCATTATAAATAAGAATTCCCTGTTATAAAGCGCTTACAAGATAACATGCCGTATAGCGGGTCTGAGTTGCAGAATCAAATGGCTGAAATGCAAAAAGCCGCCCATCAAATATGGAGCAGCTTTTTCAATTCCTTCGCATATGTCCGGCTGACCGGTATTTTCGATCCGTCTTTCATGATCAGATTATACGTTGAATTAAACCATGGCTGAATTTCTTTAATATATTCAGTATTCACGACAAAGCTCCGATGGACGCGGATAAAATCAGAATCCGGCAGCTTTTTCTCAATCACAACGAGTGTATCGCTGACCGTATAAGAATGATCGAAGGTTTTTACATTGACATGACCATCTTCTGTTCCGGCATAGATAATGTCCTTCGTATCCACAATCACAATCGATTCCCCCACAGATAGCGCGAGCTTGTGCTGGCCGGCATGGCTGTTTTGCTCTGTTTCTACAATATCCCGATTGACTTTTTTATATTTTTTCAGCGTTTGCTGAATTCTTTCTTCATCGAAAGGCTTGGTTAAATAATCAAGAGCGTCCACCTCAAACGCTTTGAGCGCATACTGGTCATACGCTGTCGCAAACACAATAGCAGGAGGATGCTTCATTTTCTTCAATCGCTTTGCGATATCAAAACCGTTTTCTCCGGATAAATCAACGTCTAAAAACAGCAAATCAGGTTTTTGATCCATCATTTGGTCAAAAGCGGATTCGATATTTTCCGCTTCATTGATTTCCATTTCATCATTGGTCCGCTTAAGCAAGTAAGCCAGTTCATCCCTTGCCAGCATCTCATCATCAACTATTAACACCCTGAGCATGTTCTTCTCCCTCTTTCATCTGTTGCATTGGCACTTGAAAGGAAACCTCTGTCCCTTTATGAACCTCACTGCTGATATGCAGTGCAGCCTGCTGTCCGAATAAACCGATCAGCCGCTGATTTAGGTTATAAAGCGCTGTACCGGTTCCCTCCTTAGACGGAAACGGTTTCTTCCCCAGTTCCGGCAAGACGTCCGGCGGAATTCCGCGTCCGTTATCCGCCACCTTCATATAGACGGATGCATCATCAGATAAGACACAGACTGTAACCTTGCATATGTCTTGTTTTTTCGGAAACGCGTGCCGAAGCGCGTTCTCGACAAGCACCTGCAAAACAAACGGAGGGATTTCAATCTGCTCCAGTCTGCTGTCGATATTAAGCTCAATTTTATATTTCCCGGGAAAACGCGCCTGTTCTAATGACAAATAGGCGTTAAGATGGTTCAGCTCCTTTGAGAGCGGAATCAGCAGCTGTCTCGCTCCTTGAAGGTTTGAACGAAAATAAACACTGAGCTGCAATAGGAGCTTACGGGTTTTTTCAACATCTGTACGGCATAACGCAGAAATCGTGTTGATCGCATTAAATAAAAAATGCGGATTCACCTGTGCTTGAAGCGCTTTAATTTCAGCATCCTTGAGAAGTTTGCTTTGCAGCTCTGCTTCCCCAAGCTCAAGCTGTGTCGAAAACAGCATGGCCAGCCCCTCGGCAAGTTCCTCCTCTACCTGACTCAGGCCTGCCGGGCTTTTAAAGTACATTTTTAAGGTGCCGATTGTATTGCCGTTCGATGTCAGCGGTAGGACAATTGCAGCGTGCAAAGGGCATTCAGCATGCGTGCATTCAATCTCTTCCTGCGAAATCGCCTTCATAATATGCCCTGTTTTAATCACCTTTTTGGACAGGCCGGTGATCAAGCTTTTCGATGGGATGTGGTGATCCATTCCCGCACCGACATGCGCAAGGATCTTTTCTTTGTCAGTGAGAGACACCGCATCTGTTCCTGTCAGCTTATGGATAATAGCCGCTACACTTTTACAGGAGTTTTCATTTAATCCTTGGCGGAAAAATGGAAGTGTCTGATCAGCAATCGTAAGCACTCGATGCGTTTCGAGAGCCCTTGCCTGTTCTTCCTTGCGAATGATCGCTTGAATAATAGACAGAAAAATAAAACTGCCTGTTCCATTGATGAGTATCATCGGAATTCCGATCATGCTGACAAGCTCCCAAGCGTCACTGAACGGCTTTGCCATCAGCAAAATAATGATCATTTGCAGTGACTCCATGCCGATTCCCACAAGAGCGGCGATGCGCGGTGTCGGCATTCGATATCGCTTCGTAAAATACCTGCCGATCAAGCCTGCAAGAACACCCGCTAAAATAGATGAGACGGCACAGCTTAAGGCCGTGCTGCCACCGAGTGAAAAACGATGCAGGCCCGCAAGTATGCCGATCCCAGCCCCTACAAAAGGACCTCCGAGAAGGCCCCCGATTTCCACGCCCAAAATACGGGTATTCGCGATAGAGCCCGATGGATCTATCGTAAACACCCAGTCATTGTTTACAATCATATTTCTTTGAATTTCGATGCCTGTATAATTGCTGATGATGCTGAAAAGAGAAAAAATAGAAATTAAAATCGCTTTTCCTTTATAGCCGTCCTGATTCTGAAGAGCTTGTCTGAAAAGTTTCGTATGGGCGAGAATGAACCCTAATATAACAATAATCCCCACTCTCTCCAGCATCATAATCATTAAATGAATCATTCATGTCACCTGTTCTTTCCGTTTTCATTCTAGCATGTTTTCGTTTTGCGGCTGACTGTTTTTTTAAAATCGTCTGAAAACATATTTCACAAGGCTTTTATCTATTGTAAAATAAAACATGAGCCTTTTGGCAGAAAGATTTGAATCTGAAGCAGAGGAGAAGATCATGAAAGCCGTATTTTTTGATTTAGATGATACACTACTTTGGGACGAAAAAAGCGTCAGAACAACATTTGCAGAAACTTGCTTACAGGCGGAGAAAAAATATGGCCTTGCCCCTGAGGAATTCGAAGCAGCTGTTCGCGAAGCGGCGAGAGAATTGTACATGTCATATGAGACGTATCCATATACAGTGATGATCGGCATTAACCCGTTTGAAGGACTGTGGTCCAATTTCTCAGAGCCAATCAGTGAAGGCTTTCAAAAGCTGAACAAGATTGTGCCGGAGTACAGAAGAAATGCATGGACCAACGGACTGAAAGCGCTTGGGATCGATGATCCTGCATATGGCGAATACTTGGGAGAGTTTTTTGCGGCAGAGCGCAGAAAGCGCCCGTTTGTATATGATGAAACTTTTGCTGTACTCGATCAATTAAAAGGCAAGTATGAATTATTGCTTTTGACAAATGGCGATCCTAGTCTGCAAAAGGAGAAGCTTGCCGGCGTGCCTGAGCTCGCTCCTTACTTCAATGAAATCGTCATCTCGGGCGCATTCGGCAAGGGCAAGCCGGATGTTTCAATTTTTGAACACTGCCTTAAGCTGATGAATATTGAAAAAGACGATGCCATCATGGTCGGCGATAATTTGAATACTGATATTTTAGGCGCTTCAAGAGCCGGAATCAAAACCGTTTGGATCAACCGGACTGATAAGAAAAACGAAACTGACGTAAAGCCTGATTACATCATCAGCAGCCTTCATGATTTGTTTCCTATATTAGAGAAATAAAAAAAGCATGATCTCTTCAATGAGATCATGCTTTTTTATTTTATTTTTTCGCTTCAGCTACTGCCTTTTTCACAAACTCATCAAGTGAAATGGTTTCAGAGTTCTGTTCTCCGTATTTACGCACGTTTACCGCTCCGTTTTCTGCTTCTTGGTCACCGACCACCAGCATGTACGGGATTTTTTGCATTTGCGCTTCACGGATTTTGTAGCCGATTTTTTCATCGCGGCTGTCGACTTCAACACGCAGGCCTTCACATTGCAGGCGTTCCTGCACTTTTTTCGCGTAGTCTAAATGCACAGCCGGAGAAACCGGGATGACTTGGAACTGAACCGGTGCAAGCCATGTCGGCAGCGCGCCTTTGTGTTCTTCGATTAAGAAAGCAACAAAGCGTTCCATTGTTGAAACGACACCTCTGTGAATGACAACCGGACGGTGCTGCTTGCCGTCCTCACCGATGTATGTCAGGTCGAAACGTTCCGGCAATAAGAAATCAAGCTGAACCGTAGACAGTGTTTCTTCTTTTCCGATCGCAGTTTTCACCTGAACATCAAGTTTAGGTCCGTAGAATGCCGCTTCACCTTCTGCTTCGTAATAGTCGTGGCCGATTTCATCCATTGCCTCTTTCAGCATGGATTGCGCTTTGTTCCACATTTCATCGTCATCAAAATATTTCTCTGTATCTTCCGGATCGCGGTAAGACAGACGGAATGTGTAATCACTTAAACCGAAGTCTTCATAAACATCCTGGATTAAACGGACTGTACGGATAAACTCATCCTTAATTTGATCCGGGCGCACAAAGATGTGTGCATCATTTAACGTCATTCCGCGTACCCGTTGAAGTCCTGACAGCGCACCTGACATTTCATAGCGGTGCATCGTTCCAAGCTCTGCAATACGAATCGGAAGCTCGCGGTAACTGTGAATGTCTTGTTTGTAAATCATCATATGGTGCGGACAGTTCATCGGACGCAATACAAGTGTTTCATTGTCCATTTCCATCGGAGGGAACATGCCTTCCTGATAATGATCCCAGTGTCCTGATGTTTCATACAGCTCTTTGCTGCCTAGCACAGGTGTGTATACGTGCTCATAGCCGAGGCTGATTTCTTTATCGACAATGTAGCGCTCGATGACGCGGCGGATTGTTGCGCCTTTTGGCAGCCAAAGCGGCAGGCCTTGTCCGACTTTTTGAGAGTTCGCGAACAGCTTTAATTCTTTGCCAAGCTTTCTGTGGTCGCGTTCTTTCGCTTCTTCTAGCATACGAAGATGCTCTTCAAGATCAGCTTTTTTGAAGAAAGCTGTACCATATACGCGCTGAAGCATTTGGTTTTTGCTGTCACCGCGCCAGTATGCGCCTGCAAGGCTTAACAGCTTAAATTCTTTGATTTTTCCGGTTGAAGGAACATGGACGCCGCGGCACAGGTCAAAGAATTCGCCTTGCTCATAGATCGAAACGGTTTCTCCTTCAGGAATCGCATCCAATAGTTCAAGCTTCAGGTCGTCGCCGATTTCCGCAAAACGGGCTTTCGCTTCTTCACGGCTGACTTCTTTTCGAACGATCGGAAGGTTCGCATTAACGATTTTTTTCATTTCTTTCTCGATTTTCGGCAGATCCTCCGGTGTAATCGCTTCGTCCATTTCTACATCGTAGTAAAAACCGTTTTCGATAACCGGACCGACGCCGAATTTAACATCCTTGTAGATGCGTTTAATCGCTTGAGCCAGCAAGTGAGCCGCACTGTGGCGCATAATTTGAAGACCTTCTTCTGAGCCTTCTGTAATGATTTCCACTGTACCGTCTTCATTGATCGGCGTTCTCAAATCGATTTCTTTTCCGTTCAGTTTTCCGGCTAATGACTTTTTCTTTAATCCCGGACTGATGGATGCCGCGATATCTTCTGTTGTTGTTCCTTTCGCAAACTCCTTGACTGCTCCATCAGGAAATGTGATTTTTACCATATCTGACATCTTTGTCACTCCTTTTTTTGCATATAAAAACCCCGCCCCCTATGAAAGGGACGAGGTTGAATAAACGGAATCGTGGTTCCACCCTTTTTTCCGCAAAGCCAATACACGGCACCTGCGGCTCTAAGCTCTGTAACGGGAGTTCCCGTCAGCCATTACTGTTCCTTTTCAAGAGGTTCACAGCTGAAGTTCAAAGGCGGTAAAGCGAATGGTCCTTAGCTGGGAAGCTTGCAGCCAGGGCTTCCCTCTCTTTGAGCCGGTATCATTCCTTCGTGTCCTTATCAATACGTGTGTCTTTCTTAATCTCCTATGTATTATAAATTGTTCAATCCAAAAAATCAACACGATCGCGTTTCCTTTTTTTTAAACCGACAGCCTTAAATAGACAGGCTGCCGGCCCTCATCCTTCCGAGTGCTTCACCGGTATTTCTGCATCTGTAAAAGCATGCAGCGGGAGCATTTCCACTCTCTCTTGAAATACGTTTTGAATGGTCCTTGCCATCATGTGCTCGGGCTGGTCGGTATAAAGCACGACTTCATCAGGCGCAATGGAAATCAGCGGCGCGAGCAAATGAGAATCAATATACATAGGATGATCCCGGACAAATCTTCTGTCTATGTATTTCATTTTTTCCCGTTCCGGCACATAGCGCAGCTCCCATAATGTAAAGGAACCATCATGGACAATATGCACTTTTTTGATTCGCGGCTGTTTGGCGTCCACATAGTCTCTGAGTGTTTGAATAAAGTTTTGATATTCCTGTTCCATCTTATATTCATCAATCGCTGCTTCTGTAATATCTCTCAGCTGCTTATAGTATGATCCAAGTCGGAAGGTCTGAAAGGAGCGAATGTAAAATACTCCTTCCTCTAAACAGATCGTTTGGAGTTCATCCAAAATTGATTGTTTCCGTGAAAGCTTCAGCGGCTCAAACGGAAGATCGTCTGCTTCACCTTCAATAATACTGTGTGCGAGCTGAAGGATTTGCTGCTGTTCATCCTGGTCCGTGAAACAATACGTTTCCTCAATCAATGACAGCATATGCTCGTCTTCTTTGCATTCCAAAAAAAATTTGACCAGAATCGGCTCCATAAAACGCTGAATAGGAAAAGCCGGATTCGCTTTTTCAATCCCGATTTTTCGTATGCCTTCACGGACAATGATATTGTTCCGATCGTCCGAATGCTGAATGAGATGTAAAAAAGCGGCTGCATCATGGTCATCTTCAAAGATTATTTCAAGCATGTTTGTCCCCCCTTACGGCATCTGTTACAAGTATATGGGGGATGTTTTTAAAATAGACGTAAAGGTCATTGGCAAATCTTAATTTGATTCTTGGAACAAGTTTTGCATTTTCTTTCTGAAGATGAACGGCAATGAGATAAACACGATATACAAAGCGAGCACCATAAAGAAAGCGGGCAGATTGCCAGCCAAAAAGCTCGCACCCAGCACATTAAGCGCAATCGTCCCAGGGATGATTCCCACAGCCGTTGCGGCAAAATACGGCAGCGCTTTGACATTGGAAAGGCCTGCCGCATAGCTGACGAAATCAAAATTGATCGGCAGGATTCTCAAAAGAAAGATATAGAAAAATCCGTTATCCTCCATTTGCTTCTGTATGGCTTCAAGCCTTTCGTAATGCCCGTTCTTTTTCGCCGAAAACAAACCAGCCGCAAAAAACGAAACAGCTGAAGCGCACATCGAACCGAATAACGTATAAAGCGTGCCGAGAAGCGGGCCAAACGCAAGTCCGCCAGCTATTGAAATAACAGACACCGGAAATAAAACAAGTGGCCTGACGATGGATATCCCGATAAACATCAGAGGTGCAAAGACTCCGAACGACAATACCCATACCCTGATTTCTTTCGGCGATACATTCAAATACGTTTTATTTCCCCAATAGAGTAAACCAGCACCTGCAAGCACTGCCAGCCATTTGACAGCCGTTTTTCGTTTCATACCCTCAGTTCCTTCCCCTTTGAACCACAGCAATTATGGATGTCGGCGGTTTTCTCCGTCAAGGCGGATCGGAGCAGCCAAATATAATATCCGCTCCATTAATCTTGCAGCTTTTACTTCTTCTTTTTCTCCCCTCTGCGAATACGTAAAATGATGCTTCAGCTCGTCAGGTGAGAAATTAGAAGAAAAGAACGTTGGCAGCTGCTGGGACATTCTGTGCTGAAGCACCGTTCCGATGACCTCATCCCTTACCCAGCTTGTCATTGATTCTGCTCCGATGTCATCAAGCATTAATACGGGTGTGGTCTTTACCATATTGAGCTTCTCTTCCAATGTCTGGTCTTGCAGCGAATTCTTAAGCTCTCTCACAAATTCAGGCACATAAACAATCATGGAGGAATACTCTTTTTCCGCCAGCTCATTGGCAATTGCAGCGAGCATAAACGTTTTTCCTACCCCAAATTTCCCGTATAAATATAATCCTTTCCCTTTTCCCGTCTCATTATAGCTTTTCAGGAAGTCTGTAACATGCTGAAACATCGCGAGTCTGCTTGGGTCACTGATATCAACTTGCTGGAACGTCGCTCCAAGAAGATCCTGCTGGATATACATGCTTTTCATAAGAGACTGTTGTTTCTTCTGCTGGTCGAGCTTCCGTTTGACTGGACATTCGTAATACTCGATATCAATAGACCTCCCATTGACAACAAGCTTCGGATGGTAGCCCTCCAACAAATTGTTGCAGTTTTCATCTTCCGAACAATAGGAGCAATTCTTGCTTTGTTCGATATATTCATAAAGCTTATTTAAGCTCTTTTCGATCATTTTTTGGTCAATCACTTCTTCGTTTTCCTTCAAAAATGCTTGAACATCTTGATCTTTCATGACTTTTTCCTTCATTTGTTCAAGACGTTTTTGGAAATCCGGCCTGCCGGTTACGCCCTGCAGGGAACGGCCGATTGGTTCCATCTATTCCTTCACCCCGCATCTCTGTCTTTAATAGGCAGAGTATTTTTTCAGTTTTTGCATTTCTTCCATCATCTTTTTCTTCTGTTCTTCCAAATCCTGCGGATGCAGCTTCTGCTGTCCGGATTCTGAATCGGACGCTGTTTCCTTTTCTGTCATCCAATCAGGAAGCTTTTCTTCACGAATCACTTTTTGGTTTCGTTTCGAAGACTTTGTTTTTCCCTCAGCCCATTCAAGATACTGGCGGTTTTCTTCTATTGCGAGCTTCATCGCTTCCCTGACCGTTTTCACCTTTTTGCGTGCCCAATGCGAAGCGATTTTTTGGATATAGTTTTTCGACAGCTTCATGTCGGTTTTCAGCATGACATAATAAATTAACACATTTGTGACGCCTGGCTCGAGCTTCTGTTCGAACATAATTTCTTCTATGATCTTCAGATCAGCTTTTGACGGCTCTGTTCCGTCAGCAATGTCCTGCAGAAGCTTCTTCGGGGAAATCGCCTCCAGCAATGCAATCAGCTTCCCATCCAGAGAATCCTCTTCTGCCGGTTGTTCGCCTTCACGCAGATGCACCGGCTGTGTTTTTTCCACCAAATCGGGCAGCTGTCCGTTTCTTTCAATTTGATACCAGTCGCTCGCCGCTTTTCTTAATGCCTCCGTCGTAATGACGTCACGCTCATCAATTGCGCTCATCACAACATTTTGCATTTGCAAAGGGTCAATTCCGTACAGATAAGAAAGCTTTTTGATTGTGTCCCGCACCTGCTGGGTCATCGCTTTTCTCGGTATCATCGTCTCAGAAAGTCCCGCTAAAAACAAATCAAAATCAAACACATCCTCCGTTATGGTGTAGGACGGAGACTGTCCGACAGAAGTATACTCGGACCCCTCGGCAAGCCTTACCGTTTCCTCCATATCGGATGTGAGCTTCCATTCACTCGGCTGCAGCGATTCAAACGCATGATTAAACGGACGCGTAATGTCCTTCGCATCTTCTGAAATGGCCGGGTGCGTAAAAAATTGTTTTAATTGCTGATATTTCGTTTTTCCGACCCTATTATACAGAAAAACATTCAGCATTCCGTCTTCAAAAAATTCATTTGGTCTGAGCGGCGGAAGGAGTTCATATATAAAGAGGCGCTCCTGCCGCTCGGATTCTTTCATATATACTTTCAGCAATCCGATGCCCTCGAGCTTCCCCTGTTCCTGATGGATCGTTTTTAAGTTGGACTGTGTCATCCCCATCAGCTGTCTATGTGTGGACTCTCCGCCCCACAGACGGTTTTGTTCAAGCTCTCCCCACAATGTCATATAAAGAGAGAATGCAACAGGGCCGATTAAGGGCTGGTACAGTTGTGTAATAATTTGTCTGTCAATATCCTGCAGCATCGATCTGCTTTTAACCACATACGGGTCTACAGGCAGTACATCTTTCCAATAGTCAGCCATACATTCTCAAACCTTCCGAATTTGTTTCTACCTTTCATTTTACACCGTTTCTTATATCTATCAAATGCCAATTTTGCACATGAGAAAAGAGCTAGAAGAATCCTCTTAGCTCTTTTAACGCTCTTTCTTTATTAAGTCTTTTAATTCATCGATAAAGACGTTTATATCTTTAAACTGCCGATAGACGGACGCGAACCGCACATATGCGACTTCGTCAATCTTAGCCAGCCGGTCCATGACCATTTCTCCGACGAGCTCACTCTTCACCTCGGAGCAGCCTTGATTGCGAAGTTCTTTTTCAATATCAAAGCACATGTCTTCAAGCGTTTTGAGTGAAACAGGCCTTTTTTCACATGCTTTTATGAGGCCGCGCAGCATTTTTTCTCTGCTGAATTCCTCACGCACACCTTCTTTTTTCACAACGATGAGCGGGGTTTCCTCCACTTTCTCAAAGGTCGTAAACCGGTAGTGGCAGGATTCGCACTCGCGTCTTCGGCGAATCGACTTTCCGTCATCCACAGGCCGTGAATCAAGGACTCGTGTTCCGTTATGCTGGCATGAAGGACATTTCAATAAAATCAGCTCCCAACTATATCGTTCCCTGCAATGTATTTTCGGCAGCCTCCGCCTTTTAAAAATAGATGTGACAGCATCTGTCGGGAGAGCCGTTGTTAAATTTGTTTCTATAGCATTAGGTGGTTTGTGAAAATCTCCTTCTTATTTTACAAAAAAAATGAAAAAAGAAAAAGCTGACACTCTCGTTTCTTTATAAAAATAAAAGGAGCATAAGCTAAAAAGCGCATAATGGCTTTCTAGCTTCAGCTCCCTTTGTGTTCGCAATTTACTTTATAGTACTTTCGCTTGCGCCTGTTTAATTTGCACAGGCCCCATTCCTCTTGGTATTTCAATGTTTTCTCTTGTATCAGCATGTAATGCCTCTGCAATGTAATCAGCAGCGACATTAGGATCTAAGTCTCCACAAGTATAAACATCAATGCTCGCATATCCGTGCTCAGGAAAACTGTGAATCGTTAAGTGTGATTCAGAAATAATCACAACTCCGCTTACGCCTTGCGGTGCAAATTTGTGAAATGCAACCTCGCGCACCTCAGCACCTGATTTTAGAGCAGCATTTACAAACGTTTTTTCAATAAAATCCATGTCATTCAGCTTATCAAAATCGCATCCCCATAGCTCGGAGATAACGTGACGCCCCATTGTTTCCATAGTCATGGACCCCCCTTAACAAGAATTAAAAAGTGAAATTCCAACAACTGGGTCGGCCATTTACCACGGGGGAAAGTTAGTCCGGAGAGGTCCTAACCCTTTAAGTAATTCCGAAACAGTCTCAAGCAAGAAGTTCACGAAAAATAGTATACTGTGTTTAAGTCTAATTTGCAAGGTGCGTTTTTTCAGAAATATGCTGTTAAGGGTTTTTTCTTTAAAATGTGTCCATGACCTTATTTTATACAGCAGACGGATGTTTCATTCGTGCCGCTACATGGCGGATTAGATCAACAACTCTGCAGGAGTAGCCCCATTCGTTGTCATACCACGCCAGCACCTTTACTTTCCTGTCTTCCATTACCATTGTTGTAAGCCCGTCAATGACCGCTGAATGCGGATTCGTATTATAATCAGTCGAAACGAGCGGTTCATCTGAGTAATCAAGTACACCGTACATCGACGTTTTGGCAGCGCGTTTAAATGCCTCGTTTACTTCTTCAGCCGTAACATCCGTTTTCAGATCAACAACGAGATCAACCAATGAGACGTTCGGAACAGGGACACGCAAGGCGAGGCCGTGAAGTTTTCCTTTCAGATGCGGCAGCACAAGCGAAAGCGCCTTTGCCGCTCCTGTTGTTGTTGGAATGATGGATTCACCGCAAGCCCGCGCCCGGCGCAAATCTTTGTGCGGGTTATCAATATTTTTTTGGTCATTCGTATACGCATGAACTGTAGTCATCAGACCGCTCTCAATGCCAAACTCTTCATCCAGCACTTTTACAACAGGCGCAAGGCAATTTGTCGTGCATGACGCATTTGAAATAATGACATGGCGCTCAGCGTCGAATTGGTCCTCATTTACGCCCATCACAATGGTAACGTCTTCATTTTTTCCCGGAGCGGTCAAAATCACTTTTTTTGCACCTGCTTCTATATGGCCCATCGCTTTATCTTTAGCATTAAACTTCCCTGTTGCTTCGACGACTATGTCAATATCATATTCCCGCCAAGGCAGCTGTTTTGGATCACGGCTGTTTAACAAAAGCACTTTCTTTCCATTTACGATCAGGCTATCTTCACCAGCCACAACCTCTTTGTCGTATCTGCCGTGAATTGTGTCATACTTTATTAAATGAGCCAGCGTTTCTGCGGAATAGCTGGCGTTAATGGCCACTACTTGAATTTGATCGTCTAACATCGCTTTTCTAAAAACCATTCTTCCGATTCTTCCAAACCCGTTGATCGCTACTTTTACCTTCATGTTGGACACCCCTTATCAATTATGCCATCCTAATTTGTTACTATCTAAAATTAGTATAACACATTAAAACAAATTCGCCAGTACATATTGATAAAAATCAACGATTATAACGCTAATTTATGATGCATCTTATGTTTTCTTGCACAGAATATCAGGCGTAAGAACCAAAAAGCAGCCAGCGCTCCGCACTGACTGCCCTCATGCTTTATGATTCCTGTTTTAACTTATCATTGAGCACACTTTCTTCTAGCACAGAAAATGTATCCCCGTACACTCTGTTAATATGATTCGCTCCCCAAGCACACAGCATATCTAAAATCCCTTCTAAGCTGCGGCCGTATTCGCTGAGCTCGTATTCCACTTTGGGAGGAACTTGATTATATACGATTCGGTTAATGACACCGTCCGCTTCCAGCTCGCGCAGCTGCTGAGTCAGCATTTTTTGCGTGATATTGGGCATTAGGCGTTTTAATTCACTTGTGCGTTTTTTTCCGTGCGTCAGATGGCATAAAATGACGCATTTCCATTTCCCACCGATCACTTCAAGAGTCGCTTCAACAGAAATGTTATATTTTTTCTTCTCCATACAATCCATTCTCCTCACAGGCACCAAAAAGTGACTATAGCACTTCAAAGTACGTACTTTTATTTCTTAACGATATGTTTCATAATCACATTTGCCGGCTGATTTGAATCTGCTCTTTTTTATTTATATAGCTTACTCGGCAGAATTTCAATCATACAACACATCTTACAAAGGAGGAACATCATGACTTCAGCCAATAAAAGCAATATTCCTGCACTACTGGCTTTGGCCGTAAGTGCATTCGCAATAGGGACAACTGAATTTATCAGTGTCGGCCTTTTGCCGCTCATTGCTGATGACCTGGATATTCCCGTCACGACAGCAGGATTGACCGTTTCCCTTTATGCGCTCGGCGTTACATTTGGGGCACCTATATTAACTTCATTGACCTCAAGCATGTCACGTAAGACACTATTGCTTTGGATCATGTTTATTTTTATTGCCGGTAATACGATGGCAGCAACCGCTTCAAGCATCGGGATTTTACTAGCAGCACGTGTGATATCGGCATTTTCGCACGGTGTGTTTATGTCGATCGGTTCGACAATCGCAGCGGATATTGTCCCGGAGGATAAAAGGGCTAGCGCGATTTCAATTATGTTTACTGGCCTCACTGTGGCAACTGTAACCGGAGTTCCTTTTGGGACATTTATCGGCCAGCAGTTCGGCTGGCGTTTCGCCTTTATGGTCATTATCGCCGTCGGAATCATTGCTTTCATTACAAATGGCATTCTTGTACCGTCCAAATTACGAAAAGGGACGAAAACAACGATGCGGGATCAATTGAAGCTTGTGACAAACAGCCGGTTATTGCTTTTATTTGTCATTACAGCGCTTGGATACGGAGGAACATTCGTTGTGTTCACGTATCTGTCTCCCCTGCTTCAGGAAGTAACAGGCTTCAAAGCCGGGACTGTTGCAGTGATTCTGCTCGGATACGGAATAGCTATTGCTATCGGCAATATGATTGGCGGAAAGCTGTCAAACCGAAATCCGATTGCCGCTTTATTCTATATGTTTATCGTACAGGCAATCGTTCTATTCGTACTGACATTTACAGCCCCGTATCAAGCAGCAGGGCTCATTACCATTCTCTGTATGGGATTGCTGGCCTTTATGAACGTGCCCGGCCTTCAGGTGTATGTCGTCATGCTGGCTGAGCGTTTTGTCCCGAGTGCAGTTGACGTCGCATCCGCGATGAATATCGCTGCCTTTAATGCAGGGATCGCGCTTGGGTCATACCTTGGCGGTGTGATCACCGATTCAATCGGATTGATTCATACCGCTTGGATAGGCGGATTAATGGTGGTCGGTGCAGTCATTTTAACAGGCTGGAGCCGCTTGATGGAAAAACGAGATCGGCAGGAAGCCTGACAATTTTAAAGGAGGAAATAAACATGACAACACATTTACAAGCAAAAGCAACACTTCATAATGGGGTAGAAATGCCTTGGTTCGGCCTCGGCGTGTTCCAAGTGGAAGAAGGATCTGAACTGGTAAACGCAGTTAAAACTGCCATTGTTCACGGGTACCGCAGTATTGATACTGCAGCAATCTATGGAAATGAAGCTGGAGTCGGAGAAGGGATTCGGGAAGGCATTGAAGAAGCAGGCATTTCAAGAGAGGATCTGTTTATCACATCGAAAGTATGGAATGCGGATTTAGGCTACGAAGAAACACTCGCCGCGTTTGAAACAAGTCTGTCCAAACTCGGTCTGGATTATTTGGATCTATACCTCATCCACTGGCCTGTAGAAGGAAAGTATAAAGAAGCTTGGAGAGCGCTTGAAACGCTGTATAAAGAAGGCCGTATCAAAGCGATTGGCGTAAGCAACTTCCAAATTCACCATCTTGAAGATCTGATGACGGCAGCTGAAATTAAGCCTATGATTAACCAAGTGGAATTTCACCCGCGCCTCACACAAAAAGAGTTGATAAGATACTGCCAAAATCAGGGCATCCAGATGGAGGCTTGGTCACCTTTAATGCAGGGACAGCTGCTGGATCACCCTGTATTGGCTGACATCGCTCAAACATATAATAAATCTGTCGCACAAATTATTTTGCGCTGGGATCTGCAGCATGGCATTATAACGATTCCTAAATCAACGAAGGAACACCGCATTAAAGAAAATGCAAGCGTATTTGACTTTGAATTAACGCAGGATGACATGAACCGAATCGATGCACTGAATGAAAACTTGCGCGTCGGTCCTGATCCGGACAACTTTGATTTTTAATGGCCAAAAAACACCGTTCAATATGAACGGTGTTTTTTGTATTATGCCCAGCTGTTCATGATTTCATCAAGCTGCCTTTTGGTCTCTTCAAGCGTGCCGCTGTTATCAATGACTTGATCTGCTCTTGCTGTTTTTTCCTCTAAGGGCATTTGAGAGCGGATACGGCTGACTGCTTCTTCTTCTGTCAGCTGATTGCGCTTCATCAGACGTTCCAGTTGAAGCTCTTTTGTCACACTGACCACAATAATTTTATCAACCAATGATTCCAATTTGCTTTCGAACAATAGCGGGATATCCAATACAACAAATGCCTCCCGATTTGCAACGGCTTCATCACGGCGATTGAGCATTTCCTGCCTGACTGCGGGATGAACAATTGCATTTAAAGCGAGACGTTTTTGTTCATTTGTAAATACCAGCGCTCCAAGCTTTTTTCTATCTATATCGCCATTTGAGAGCAGTATGTCTTCACCGAATTCGTCAATGATTTGCCGGTAGGCCGGCATCCCTTTTTCTACCGCTTGTTTTGCAATGATATCTGCATCTATAACTGTTATTCCTTTTTCAATCAGCATATTGGCTACCGTGCTTTTGCCGCTAGCTATTCCTCCCGTTAAACCAATGACTAAGGTCAAGAGATCCACTCCTTTTTACAATTTCCAGAGCCCAATCGTGATTAATAGAAGCCCCGGCAAAAACGCCATTTTATCGATCCATTTCCACTTAGACAGAAAATGGCCGGCATTGATTCCAATTGATACAAACAGCGAGCTCATGATTGCCACGGCGATGCTCATCACAATCGGCGAAAAACCGAGAATGGCTGCGCCTATACCTGCTCCAAAGGCATCAATCGATAAGGCAAATCCCAATAAGACCGCCTCAATTCCGTTGATCACACCCGATTTGTCGATATCCGCACTCATGGGTTTTCTCAAAATATGAATCACAATTCCTAATGACCGAACCTCTAGATTAAGCAGTGTTTTTTCATGCAATAGGTATTCTTTATCTTTTGCCGGTTTGAAAAATTGATACAGAACCCACGCACCGATTCCAACCAATATCAAACCGCCAAGCTTCTCCGTCACATATACAGGAAAAAACTTCGTGAGAAAGCTTCCGATCAGCATGGATATAAACATGACAGCACCGGAACAGCAGGCGATAACCAAAATCGCTTTAAACGGTATTTTCATTTTTCTCAATCCGTACGTAAATCCGACTGAAAAACTGTCCAAGCTGACAGCCAACGCCAGCAGCAGTATAGAAACCATTTGCATATCCGTTTCTTCCTTTCTGTTGGTGCTCTTGTATCAGATGTGAAATGCCCGGGATTCATCACAATCATATATATGGGAAAGTGAAAAATCCGTGTTTCGAAAATGGCATCCTTAATCCAGAGTTACTGATATATGCACCGACAGCTTGGACAATGAAGCATTATGCTACTTTTTTGTCTGGCACTTTGCGCAAAAATGCGTGCCTCTTCCTCCAACGACAATTTTCGAAATCATCGTTCCGCAATTTTTGCATGGCTCGTCTTTTTTTCCGTACACAAAATGCTGCAGCTGGAACATTCCGATTTCCCCTTGGGAGTTGATATATGAACGGACTGTGCTTCCGCCCGCATCAATCGCCTCCTGCAGAGTGTTTTTGATTTCAGCGTGAAGGGTTTTGATTGTTTTATCTGATAATTGATTTGCTTTTGTCTCGGGATGGACACCCGCTCTGAAAAGAGCCTCATCCACATAAATGTTCCCGAGTCCAACTACCGTTTTTTGATCCAGTAGGGCAGTTTTGACAGCGCGGTTTGTTTTCGCAAGCCGGTCTTTTAAATACGCACTTGTAAATTCTTCTGCATCCGGCTCCGGCCCTAACTGAGAAAGCGGGAGCTCGCCCGCTTCTTCTCCCGGTTTAAATAAGTGCATGGTTCCAAATTTCCGCACATCCCTGTACCGGAGCTGGGTTCCATCCGTCATCGTGAATATGACATGCACGTGTTTATCGTCAGGCTCCTCGGCTTGATGAAGACCGTATTTTCCTTCCATTCGAAGGTGAGAAACCATAACATAATGATCTAAATGAAACAGTAAAAACTTTCCCCGTCTTCCGATGGACTGTATCGTTTCTCCTGCTAGTTTTCGCGCAAATTCCTCCGGTTCGGCAGGCCGTTTGATGATATTCGGCCATCTGATCTCTACCGATTTGATTGTTTTTCCCTTTACAAGCCCGGTCAGAGTGCGCCGGACCGTCTCAACCTCTGGTAATTCCGGCACATCCATCACTTCCTATCTCTGTTTATTTCGCATCGTACCAAGATGGGCCTGATGCAAAGTCCACCTTTAACGGCACATCTAATGCAAGCGCATGCTCCATCACTTCAGGAACAAGCTTTTCAAGAATTTCAATTTCTTCCTTTGGCGCCTCAAAAATCAATTCATCGTGTACTTGAAGCAGAAGCCTTGCTTTCAACTGTTTTTCTTTCAGCTTGGCAGCCATGTCAATCATGGCTTTTTTGATAATATCAGCGGCGCTTCCTTGAATCGGCGTATTCATGGCCGTCCGCTCCGCAAAACTTCGGATATTAAAGTTCCGGCTCGTCAGCTCAGGGATGTAGCGGCGGCGATGCATAAGCGTTGTTACGTATCCTTTTTGTTTCGCTTCCTGTACTGAATCTTCCATGTACGCTTTTACGCCTTGGAAGCTTTCCAGATAGCGGTCGATAAATGCTCCCGCTTCCTTCCGGGTAATGCCGAGGTTCTGTGACAGACCGTAATCGCTGATCCCGTAAACAATGCCAAAGTTGACCGCTTTCGCCTGGCGTCTCATCGCAGATGTCACTTCATCCTTAGCGACATGGAACACATCCATTGCCGTTTTCGTGTGAATATCCATATCATTAGTAAAAGCTTCGATCAGATTTTCATCCTTTGAAATATGGGCAAGCACCCGCAGCTCGATTTGTGAATAATCGGCTGCAAAAATGAGCCAGTCTTTTTCAGACGGCACAAAAGCTTGGCGAATTTTCCGCCCTTCCTCAAGCCTGATCGGAATGTTTTGCAGGTTCGGATCAGTCGAGCTGAGACGGCCAGTTTGCGTTAAGGCCTGGTTAAATCGCGTGTGCACTTTATGCGAATCCGGTCTCGTCACCTTTAAAAGCCCTTCGATATATGTTGATTGAAGCTTGCCAATTTGTCTGTACTGTAAAATATAGTCGACAATATCATGCTTGTCAGCCAGCTTTTCAAGCACATCGGCAGACGTAGAATAGCCTGTTTTCGTTTTCTTTACGACAGGAAGGCCGATCTTTTCAAATAAGATGACGCCTAGCTGTTTCGGAGAATTGATGTTAAACGGCTCTCCCGCAATCTCATGGATTTTTTCTTCATATTCCTTCAGCTTCGCACCCAGTTCTTCACCCATCCGTTTTAAACGGTCAACATCGACCTTGACGCCAGTTGATTCCATTTCGCCAAGAATAAGCGCAAGAGGCATTTCCAGCTCTTCAAACAGTTCAAGCTGGTCGTTGTTTTCCAGCTCTTGAACGAGCTTTTCCCGAAGGCTTTGAATCGCTAACGCTTTTCGGCCAAGGTGCTCAGACAGTACGTCTTCTGACGGCACTGCCCGTTTTGCTCCTTTTCCATAAACTGATTCATCACTTGAAACGATATGCAGGCCGTAATCCTTAGCCACACTCGCAACGTCGTCATATGAATTGCCCGGGTTGATGATATAAGCCGCAAGGAGCGTATCAAACTCGGCTCCTTTCAGCTCAATGCCCTGCCAGCGCAAAGCGACAACGGCCCGCTTGCTGTCGAAGACCCATTTCTTCTGCTCGTCATTTTCCACCCATTCTTTAAACACCTCAGACTCAACGGCAATGTCTTTCGGAATGAAATAAGCTCCCGTTTCATTTACGATCGAAAATCCGAGGATCGGCTCTTCATGATAATTATCGCCAATCTGTTCAACGACAAATGCGGATGGAGAAACCAATATATCGCTTGTCACGTCTGTGACTGTTTTGACATTAATGTCTTCCAACGATTGATCCTGTTCTGCTTCTGCACTGTCTTCTCCAAGCCGTTCAAGAAGCGTGTTGAAGCCAAGATCTTTAAAGATGGCAATGACCTGTTCACGATTAAAGCCTTGATATTCCAGGCCGGAAACAGATACCTCAATCGGAGCATCCGTCATAATTGTCGCAAGCTCCTTGCTCATCAATGCCTGATCCTTAAACTCCTCAAGCTTTTCCTTCAATTTCTTTCCGCTCACCTCGTCAATGGACTCCAGCAGCTTTTCAACGGAATCAAATTGTTTTAAAAGCTTAATCGCAGTCTTTTCTCCGACGCCGGGCACACCCGGAATATTATCTGAGGAATCGCCCATCAGACCCTTCATGTCAATGATTTGTTCAGGCGTAAGCCCATATTTCTCTTTGACATGCTCCGGTGTGTAAAATTCAACATCGGTAATTCCCTTTCTCGTAATGGCAACTGTCGTTTTGTCCGTTGCCAGCTGGGTTAAATCCTTATCTCCTGAGAAAACCTTAACTTCAAATCCGTCTTTTTCAGCCGATTTGGCCAGTGTGCCGATAATATCATCCGCTTCATATTGTTCCAGTTCATAGCGGCTGATCTGGTAGGCATCCAGCAGCTCGCGGATAAACGGCATTTGTTCGGAAAGCTCAGGCGGGGTTTTCTGTCTGCCGCCTTTATATTCTTTAAATGTGCCGTGACGAAATGTTGTTTTCCCGGCATCAAACGCAACCAGCATGTGCGTCGGTTTTTCATCCTCAAGCATTTTCATCAAAATCATCGCAAAGCCGTATACAGCATTCGTATGAACACCTTTATCATTGCTTAACAGCGGCAATGCAAAAAACGCCCGGTAAGCCAGACTGTTTCCGTCTACAAGCACTAATTTTTTTCGTTCCGTCATTCAATTTCCTCCTAAGAAGCCTCAGGCTTCCATTCATCTCTTACATAGTCATTAGCTCCTCTTATTTTAACAAAGTTCAATTTGAAAGGAAAATACGTGAACTATAAGAGAAGACACAAAAAAGGACGGGAACACAAATAGGTTCCCGCCGTCAAAATTGGCTCCTTGGATGAAGGGGTTCTACTACATCCTACCAGCATAGGTTTAACAGTGCATGAAGATATTGTTAAACCTTTGTAAACATTAGGCGGACTTTTCAGCGGCCCGTTTCAGCGTCACGGTAAAGACAGTTCCCCGTCCAAGCTCGCTTGTGACATCAATTTTCCCTTCATGAGCCTCTATTAAATGCTTGACAATCGCTAGGCCCAGCCCGGTTCCGCCCGAATTTCTGCTTCTGTCTTTATCTACACGGTAAAAGCGTTCAAAGATGCGCGGAATTTCTTCTTTCTGAATTCCGATTCCAGAATCGGCAACCTCAATCTGAATGTCTTTTTCTCTGGGCTTTACATTGATAGCCACGGAGCCCCCCTCAGGCGTGTAGGTTAATGCATTGTTTACGAGATTAAGAAATACCTGTTTCAGCCTGTACGGGTCACCAGATACATATTGAGGGTCTTTCGGGACATTCAGGTGCAAGGAGATGCCTTTCTCATCCGCCTTATGCTTCAGAAGCGTTTCAATCTCACCAAGCATTTTGGCCGGCTCAAACGTTTCGATACTGAGCGTGAAATTTTGCTGCTCGATTTTTGAGAGATCGAGCAAATCCTGAACCAAAGACTGAAGCCTTTCGCTTTCCTTAAGAATAATAGAGAGAAATTCAGAAAGCGCCTCTTTGTCTTCCATCGCCCCGTCCAATAACGTCTCCGTAAACCCTTTTATGGACGTAATCGGTGTTTTCAGCTCATGAGAAACATTGGCCACAAAATCCTTCCTCATCTGCTCTAATTTCTTCGTTTCCGTCATGTCATGGAAAACGAGCACAATTCCTTTCCATTCATCGTCCGGCCCCATAATCGGAACGCCGTCCACTTCAAAATAACGCCGTTCTATTTTGATCGGCAGTCTTAACAGCTTGCATTTCTTTGTCTCCGTCATAAAAATGTCTTCGACAAGCTGGATCACTTCTTCATGTTCAAATGCATCGTGATAAAGACGGCGCAGCATATGATTCGGATTGATATGAAACTGCTTGGCGTAAGACCTGTTTACGAGATTAATAAAGCCTCTTCCGTCGATCATAATCAGCCCGGAGCCAATGTTTTCAATGACTGTCAGCAGCCGATCCCGCTGCATTTCCTGCGTTCGCGTCATTTCCATCAGATCAATGGCAAGGCTGTTCATCGCATGTCCTAGCTTATCAGAACGCCTAATATAGCCGCCGTACGTCCGTGCATCGTAGTTGCCCTTAGAGAGTTCTGTGGCTACATTTGTCGCTGACTCAATTGACCTTTTATAACGTGAGGTCATGCTGGAATAAAAATAAACAATGACGATAAATGCGGTACAAAGACTGGCCGTCAGCATCCCCCACAATTCGCCTTTTAAGCCGTCGCTTTTTTCAGAGGCGGAAAGCAGCACATATCCTGTTTTTTCACCTTCGCTTCTAAGTGAAAGTCCGTAATAAAGCTTGTTATCTGTTGTTGACAGAATACCCTCATGGCCAGAAACAAGCGCCTGCACCTTTTGGGAATCAGCCGATCTACCGTTTGACCCATACAGCACCTTACCGTCTGTATCGATAACGGATGCGCTCACATCAAGCGCGCCGCCTGCATCTTTAATGATTTTCTCATTTGCTTGATTATTCAGATTGCCGGCATCAAGAAGCGAAGCCAAGTATTTTGCTTCTTTTTCAATGTGTTCCTCTGCTTTCCTTTGATCAGATGTTTCAAAAAGCTGCTGTAAAAACAGCCCGAGGACACAAAACACCAGAATCATACAGACAACGAATACAGAAAAAAGGCGCACACGGTATTTATTCATTCATTTTTGGCTCCTCCAGTTTATACCCCAATCCCCTAATCGTTTTAATGTAGATCGGTTTTTTGGTATTGTTTTCAATTTTGTCGCGAAGATGGCTGATGTGCACATCAACAATTCTCGTATCTCCGGCAAAATCATAATTCCAGACTGCGCTCAGCAGCAGGTCTCTTGTCAGAACTCTGCCTTTATGTCTGCCTAAATAGAGCAGCAGTTCGAATTCTTTCGGTGTCAGTTCAAGCTGACTTTCTTTAAAGTACGCTTCATAATGATCAGGCAGGATTTTCAGATCGCCGATTACGATCTGGCCTTCCATTTCATCGTTCTTCATCTCACTAGAGGGCGCAGCTATTTCCGAACGCCTTAAAATCGCTTTGACTCTCGCATTTACTTCCCTTGGACTGAACGGCTTGGTCATATAATCATCAGCACCGAGCTCCAGCCCTAATACTTTGTCGAATTCCTCATCCTTCGCTGTCAGCATTAAAATGGGAAACATCAGTTTTTGCTGTCTCAGCTGCTTGCATACTTCGATTCCGTCCAATTTTGGAAGCATCACATCAAGCACAATCAAATCAGGTTTCTCTGTTTCCGCTTTTTTGAGTGCTTCTTCCCCATCCGAGGCGGTAATGACATCATAGCCTGACCGTTCCAAATTGTACTGTAAAAGAGTAACAATAGATTCTTCATCATCCACAACTAAAATTTTCTTGTTCATGCTGTGCCTCCAGTATTATAATTCCCCGACATCCTATTTCTCTATTTTATGTCATCTTAACATGTTTCATGATTTTATTTTAGCGAAAGCAGGACATTCCGACAATTCGCCTTTTACATCATTTTTAAAAGAAATAAAGACGTTTATGATAGCGCTTTCATTTATAGTAAAAAGAGAAAGGCTGTATTAAGCAAGCCTTTCTCTCTTTTTATTAGGATAATACTTTCATGACATTTTTGACAGATTCAACTGATTTATTCAGCTGCGCTCTTTCATAGTCTGTCAGTTCAAGTTCAATGATTTGCTCAAGACCGTTGCCGCCTACAATTGTAGGAACACCAAGGTAGATGCCTTCATAGCCGTATTCCCCTTCAAGATAAGCAATTGTAGGAAGGACGCGGCGCTGATCTTTCAAGATCGCTTCGACCATTTCTGTCAGAGAAGCCGCAGGCGCATAATACGCGCTTCCGTTTCCAAGAAGATTCACGATTTCGCCTCCGCCTTTTCTAGTGCGCTCCACAATTGCGTCAATCCGTTCTTTCGGAATAAGAGTTTCAAGCGGGATACCGCCAGCATAAGAATAACGCACAAGCGGAACCATATCGTCACCGTGTCCGCCGAGTACGAAACCAGTCACATCTTTCACTGACAGGTTTAATTCCTCTGCCACAAATGTTCTGAATCTTGCCGTATCAAGCACACCTGACTGGCCGATTACACGCTCTTTAGGGAAGCCTGATTCTTTGTACACCGCGTATGTCATTGCATCAACAGGATTTGTCAGCACCACAATAATAGAGTCAGGAGAATATTTCACGATTTCCTGCGTAACGCTTCTCATAATCTTTTCGTTTGTAGAGACCAGATCATCTCTGCTCATACCAGGTTTTCTTGCGATACCGGCTGTAATGACAACAATGTCAGAGCCGGCTGTATCCTCGTAATTGGATGTTCCCGTAATTTTTGCGTCAAAGCCTTGAACCGGGCTTGCTTCAAGCATATCAAGCGCTTTTCCCTTTGTCGGGTTCTCCAATTGCGGAATGTCAACAAGAACAACGTCTGCCAGCTCTTTTTGAGCGATTAAAAATGCAGTTGTAGCTCCGGTAAAACCTGCTCCGATAACAGAAACTTTTTTACGAGTATTTCCCATGTCTCTCTTCTCCTTTATGGCTAGTTTTAGGCTTTTTCCTTGCTTAGTCCATGTTTTTGATCAGTTCTTCTCCGAACTCTGAACATTTCACTTCAGTCGCCCCGTCCATTAATCTGGCAAAATCGTAAGTTACGACTTTAGAAGCGATTGTTTTTTCCATAGATTTGATAACCAAATCAGCCGCTTCGTTCCATCCTAAATGCTCAAGAAGCAGAACGCCTGAAAGAATAACTGAAGATGGGTTTACTTTATCAAGGCCTGCATATTTAGGAGCCGTTCCGTGCGTCGCCTCGAAAATCGCATGTCCTGTTTCGTAGTTGATGTTCGCTCCAGGAGCAATGCCGATTCCGCCGACTTGCGCAGCAAGAGCATCAGAAATGTAATCTCCGTTCAAGTTCATTGTCGCAACGACATCAAACTCGTTTGGACGCGTTAAGATCTGCTGAAGGAAAATGTCAGCAATGCTGTCTTTGATAATGATTTTTCCTGCTGCTTCCGCTTCGCTTTGCGCTTTGTTGGCAGCGTCTTTTCCTTGTTCTTCAGCAATGCGGTCATATTGAGCCCATGTGAAGACTTTATCTCCGTATTCTTTTTCAGCAAGTTCATAGCCCCAGTTTTTGAAGGCGCCTTCTGTGAACTTCATGATGTTTCCTTTGTGAACAAGTGTTACAGATTTGCGGCCATGCTCGATCGCATAATCAATGGCAGCTCTGACCAAGCGGCTTGTTCCTTCTTCTGAAACAGGCTTAATGCCGATACCTGATGTCTCAGGGAAACGGATTTTATTGACGTTTAACTCATTTTGAAGGAAGCTGATAAGCTTTTGCACTTCTTCAGAGCCTTTTGCATACTCGATGCCTGCGTAAATATCTTCTGTATTTTCACGGAAGATGACCATATCAGTATCTTCAGGGCGTTTTACCGGTGACGGCACTCCAGTAAAGTATCTTACAGGTCTTAAGCAGACGAATAGGTCAAGCTCTTGTCTGAGCGCTACGTTCAAAGAACGGATACCGCCGCCGACAGGTGTCGTTAACGGGCCTTTAATCGCGATGAAATATTCGCGGATCACATCTAATGTTTCAGCAGGGAGCCACTCACCTGTTTTATTATAAGCCTTTTCTCCGGCGTAAACTTCTTTCCATGTAATTTTCTTTTCGCCTTTGTATGCTTTTTCTACTGCTGCTTCCAAAACCTTCGAAGCCGCGTTCCAAATATCAGGACCGGTTCCGTCTCCTTCGATAAATGGGATAATCGGGTTGTTTGGTACGTTTAATACTCCGTTAGAGACTGTAATTTTTTCACCTTGTGCCACAATAAAAACCTCCCAGTATGTAATTCATATTTAGAAAACATTTTATTTTTCTTATATAGAAAATAAAATGATTTTTCCTAACATTCAATTTAAAGTGTAACCCAATTTTGATGTCTGAACAAGAGGCTAACCTCATTGACGCAAGCCAGCCTCCAATGGTTCTTTAGGCTCTTTCTTCAATCGGAACGAATTTTTGTTTGTCAGGGCCTGTGTAATCTGCCCGCGGGCGGATCAGACGGTTGTTGTCATACTGCTCAAGAATATGAGCGAGCCAGCCGGACATTCTGCTTACAGCAAAAATCGGTGTAAACAAATCATGGTCAATACCGAGGCTGTGATATACAGAAGCCGAATAGAAATCAACGTTAGGCGGAAGCTTTTTCTCTGATGTGACGATGTCTTCTATACGAATCGACATCTCATACCATTTGCTTTCGCCTGTCAGGTTGGTCAGGCGCTTGCTCATTTCTTTCAGATGCTTCGCGCGCGGATCACCATGCTTATACACACGGTGGCCGAATCCCATGATTTTTTCTTTCTTTTCAAGTTTAGCGCGGATGTACGGCTCAGCGTTTTCCACTTCACCGATTTCTGTCAGCATTTTCATAACGCCTTCATTCGCTCCGCCGTGAAGAGGCCCTTTCAGCGCGCCGATTGCTGCAGTAATGCCTGAATAGATGTCAGAAAGTGTTGCGACGCAGACCCTCGCTGTGAACGTTGACGCGTTCAGCTCATGGTCAGCATGTAAAATCAATGCTTTGTTGAAGGCTTCAACTTCAATTGGTGAAGGCTCTTCACCGTTTAATGTGTAAAGAAAATTCTCCGCAATACCGTAATCTTCTCTCGGTTCAACAGGCTCAAGACCCTTGCGAATTCTGGAAAACGCTGCAACCAGGCCAGGCACCTTTGCCTGAAGGCGGATCGCCTTTCTGTAGTTGGCTTCCGGGTTCATGGTATCAGCCTCGCTGTCAAGCAGGCCTAGTAATGAAATTGCTGTCCGAAGAGCAGCCATGGGATGAACATTTTCGAGGGAATAAGATTTGAAGTGCTCAATAATTTCTTGCGGAACGGCAGCTTCCTTTGCAAGCTGCTGCTTTAACTCTTCAAGCTCTTTTTTGTTTGGCAGCCTTAGATGCCAAAGCAAGTAGATGATTTCTTCAAAACTTGCATTCTCTGTCAAATCATCGATATCATACCCCACATATGTAAGGGTATCATCAATAATAGAACTAACAGATGATGTTGTTGCTACAACCCCTTCAAGACCGCGTGTCGCTGTCATATATAACATCTCCTTTTCAATAAATTTCCCCTTTAAGAGTGTTGTAAAAACATGAGGCTTACTTAAAAAGCACGATGCAAGTATTTCTCTCCCCCAAAAAGAAAATGCTTACATTTTACTGGCTGCTGGAACTAAAACCCTTTGCTTTTGAAAGAACATAACAAATTTTTATAAGCTTATTTAAGTTTAAGCCTATTCTCATTATAAACAATAATCAGACATTTGTTAAATGTTTACCTATAATTTTTTTTTTCCATTCTGTGATTTCCCCGAAAAAACGCCTTTATTTGCGGGTTTTTGCATAAAAAAAAGCGGCTTTAAGGCCGCTTTTTTTTATGAAGTGAACAGTTTTACGATCTGCATGGCTAAATAAGCAATCCCCGCTCCGATCAGCGGCCCCACCGCAACTCCTCCAAAAAGCGCGACTGCAAGAATGGTCCCGATCACGAGAGCAGTTGTAATATGCGGATCATTTTCAAGCAGGGTCAGGCCGTTTTTTGCAATCAGCGCCACTGCGATCCCCGCTCCAAGGGCGATCCATGCGTAGGAAGACCGCATTGCTTCTCCAAGCTGCTTAAATCCGATTTCTCCCGTGGCAATCGGGACAAGAACGGCGATGGTAATAATGGTCACACCCCAGTTAATGCCTTTTGACTGGATGGTCGGAAATAATTTCTGATCAAGCCCAACGATTTTGATGATCAAAAGGACGGATACAGCAAAGAGCAATGATTGGTTTTTTGCGATAAGTGCGATAGCCAAGAGTAAAATTAAAAATAAATTCGCTTGTGTAAACACATGCCATCCCTCCTTTAAGATGAATGTATTCATATTCAGCCGCAGCGTGAATACATATAAAAAATAGGACATGCTGACGAGAGGAGGACCGTTTTTGTGAATCAATCTTATATCACTATTTTTTTCAGAACCCTCTTTGTCATATCAATGACCGCAGGGTCGATAGCTGCGGCCTATTATTCGTTTCCGTTAACTTATCCGTTCCTGATCGCCCTTATTCTATCTTCAGTGATTCATCCTGTTGTCGATTATTTGGACAAAGTGACAGGATTCCCCCGAACGATAAATGTTCTGGGCGTTCTTGCTTTTTTTCTGCTCGCAGCCTTCGGCGTGCTCACCATTCTGGTAGCCGAAATCGTAACGGGAACAGCCTATCTAGCAAAAACGCTGCCTCCGCATATCAGCACGTTTATTTCATATTGCGAAAAATTGTTTACCACTCATATTCAGCCGCTCTATAACGAGTTAACTCTTTTGTTTCAAGAATTGGAAACGAACCAGCAGGCTTCCATCGTCACTCATATCCAGACACTCGGTGATTCTGCCGCTAAAAATGCCGGGCTCCTGCTGTCCCACATTCTAGAGATGATCCCGAGATTTTTCGCTCTTCTTCCCAATACGGCGGCGGTTCTGATTTTTTCTCTTCTGGCAACCTTTTTTATGACAAAGGATTGGCATAAGCTGAAAGCCATGCTTGTTTTAATTCTGCCGGATCGTGTGACAGCTAACAGCAAAGCAATCAGCAGCGAATTAAAAAAAGCAATGACTGGTTTTATCAAAGCACAAGCCGTCCTCGTTTTCATCACGATGGTGATTGTATTTATCGGCCTTTCTCTCTTAAAGGTTGAACACGCCGCAACAATTGCTTTTTTAATCGGGCTTGTAGATCTTCTCCCTTACTTAGGTGCCGGCTCCGTATTTGTGCCCTGGATTTTGTATTTATCGATTACGGGCCAGCTGCCCCAAGCAATCGGAATTGGTATCCTGTACCTCGTCGTTCTTATTCAGCGGCAGCTGACAGAGCCCAAGATACTAAGTAAATCTATCGGGATCGATCCGCTGGCAACACTCATCGCCCTGTTTGCCGGCTTTAAATTATTCGGGTTTTTAGGACTGATTGCGGGACCGGCTGTACTCGTCATCATCCAAGCTTTCATCACAACAGGCGCATTAAAAGAAATATGGTCCTATATCACCGTTCAGCAAAAATAAAACGGCAGCCGTTTTTTCATGGCTGCCGTTTTTTATTTGATGATGATCCGCTTATTCTTCGACATTCCTCTCAGCCATTTGAACAGAATCGGCTTACACCAGCCGCGGGTAAACGGGATAAGAAGACAGGCGCCGGCCAAATCTGATAAAAAGCCCGGAAGCATCAGCAATAGACCGCCAATGAAAATGCACAGACCGTCAGCAATCGCTTCTCCCGGCATTTTGCCATATTGAAGATCACGCTGAACCTTATAATACACTTCGGTTCCTTGTTTTTTTGCAGCTGCTGCGCCGATAATGCCAGTCAGAATCATGAATAGAACTGTCGGCAAAATACCAATCAGATTTCCTAAAAATAGGAATATACCGATTTCTATTGCCGGAAACACAATAAAAAGCAAAAACAAAAATCTCATATCCAAGCCCCCCACACGTGTAACACGTTCTGTTCAACAAAAGGCATGATAAAGAGAAAAGGAAGGGATTCCCCTTCCATTTTCACCTGTAATTAAAGAACGCTCGCACGGCCTTGATAGACTGCGCCTCTGGAAGCGTCAACTGTAATATCCTGGCCATCTGTCAAAATAGATGTCGCATTTTCCAGACCCACGATAACCGGGATGCCAAGGCTTAATCCGACTACCGCAGCATGGCTAGTCAAACCGCCTTCTTCTGTAATAAGAGCAGACGCTTTTTCAAGGGATGCAATCATATCACGGTCAGTGCTTTTGGTAACAAGTACCGCACCGTCAGTCATTTTTTGCTCAGCTTCTTTTGCATTTTGTGCAACGACAACCGGACCGTAAGCTGATTTGCGTCCAATGCCTTGGCCTTTAGCGATGATATCGCCGACAGTATGAACCTTCATTAAGTTCGTAGTGCCGGACTCACCGACAGTGCCAGCTGTAATAACGATAAGATCGCCGTGTTTTACAATTCCGCTGTTCAATGATTTTTGGACAGCATCCTCAAGCATCTCATCTGTTGAGCTCGCATTTTGGCCGCTTTCCGCGAATACGCCAGATACGAGGGCAAGCTTTCTGGAAATAGAGTCATTTACAGTAACCGCAACAATCGGAGCCTGCGGACGGTATTTTGCAATCATACGTGCTGTATGGCCGCTTTCTGTCGGCGTTACGATCGCAGCAGCATTCAGGTTAATCGCCGTATGTGCGACAGATTGTCCAATTGCGTCTGTAATTGTCATGCCCACTTGGTCTCTGCGTTTTGAGAGAATTTCTTTATAATTTAATGCTTCTTCAGAACGGGACGCGATGTTATGCATTGTTTGAACTGCTTCAACCGGGTAACTTCCGGCAGCAGTTTCACCAGAAAGCATGATCGCATCTGTTCCGTCGAAGATCGCGTTTGCAACGTCACTTGCTTCCGCACGAGTCGGACGCGGGTTGCGCTGCATGCTGTCAAGCATTTGTGTCGCTGTAATAACAGGTTTGCCCAGCGCGTTGCATTTTTTGATCAGTTCTTTTTGCACAAGCGGCACTTCTTCAGCTGGAATTTCCACACCTAAGTCTCCGCGTGCAACCATTAAGCCGTCAGACACTTCGAGAATCGCATCGATGTTGTCAACGCCCTCTTGGTTTTCGATTTTAGGGATGATTTGAATATCCTGAGCGTTGTGCTCTTCAAGAAGCTCACGGATTTCGAGCACATCCGTAGAACGTCGAATGAAAGATGGTGCGATGAAGTCTACTCCTTGCTCAATACCGAAAACGATGTCTCGCGCATCCTTTTCAGTAATCCCCGGAAGATTGACACTTACGCCCGGTACGTTAACACCTTTTTTATTTTTGAGTGTTCCGTTGTTTAATACTTTTGTTTTGATTTCGCGTTTAGCGGCATCTACATCAAGTACCTCAAGACCGATAAGGCCGTCATCTAACAGAATCGTTGAACCTTGTTCAACGTCATGGACTAAACCTTCATATGTCACTGAAATTTTATCTGTTGTTCCTACAACCTCGTCCATTGAAATAATGAGCTCTTTGCCTGTTTCAAGCTCAATACCGCCGTTTTCCATTGTATGTGTGCGGATTTCAGGACCTTTTGTATCAAGCAGAATTCCAACGTTCTTGCCAAGTTTTTTACTTGCTTCGCGGATATTTTTAATTCTTGCACCGTGCTCCTCAAAATCTCCGTGAGAAAAGTTTAATCGAGCCACGTTCATTCCTGACTCCATTAATTTCGTAAGCATTTCAATACTTTCACTTGCCGGACCGATGGTACAAACAATTTTAGTTTTTCTCATTTGGTTCACTTCCTTCTGAAATCTTCAGCCTTCAGCTGTACATTAGATAGACAGTTCTTTTGAAAGCTGATACATGTTTTGCTCAACTGTGTGTTTTGTCTCAAGTATTTCTATAATATCATGGTCTACAAGCTTATTGTTTTGTATACCTACACAGCGTCCGCCTTTTCCTTCAAGCAGCAGTTCAACTGCATATGCGCCGAGACGGCTTGCCAACACACGGTCAGCAGCACTCGGAGAACCTCCGCGCTGGATATGGCCCAATACAGATACCCTAGTTTCAAGATTTGTTTCTTCTTCAATGCGTTTCCCGAATTCAACACCGCTGCCTACACCTTCGGCAACAATAATAATACTGTGCTTCTTGCCGCGTTCGTGGCCGCGTTTTAAGCGGGCAATGATTTCGTGCATGTCATAGTCTGCCTCAGGGATTAAGATCGATTCTGCGCCCCCTGCAAGACCGGCCCACAATGCGATATCGCCGGCATGACGGCCCATTACTTCGATTACATATGTACGTTCATGAGAAGTCGCTGTATCGCGAATCTTATCAATTGCGTCAATTACTGTATTTAAAGCTGTATCGAAACCGATTGTAAAATCAGTGCCCGGAATGTCATTATCAATTGTACCCGGTACACCTACACATGGAAACCCGTGTTCCGTTAATTTTTTCGCACCCATATAGGAACCGTCTCCACCGATAACAACAAGGCCTTCAATACCAAGCTTCTTCAAGTTTGCTATCCCTTTTTCACGGCCTTCAACTGTTTTGAATTCAGGACATCTCGCCGTATAAAGCTTAGTCCCTCCACGATGTATAATATCGCCTACTGATCCGAGTTCAAGCTTTTCAATCTTTCCGCTGATCAATCCCGCGTATCCGTTGTAAATACCGTAAACTTCAACGTCATGATAGATCGCTTTTCTGACTACTGCGCGAACTGCTGCGTTCATTCCCGGGGAATCCCCGCCGCTCGTTAATACCCCTATTCGTTTCATTCTCCATTCACCTCAGCAACATATATGATTAAACATAACATGATCATTGCCCTAAAAACAATGAAAAGGGATCTCCATCCTCCCTATGAAACCTTACCTATTATACAATTAAATAAATTGTTTTTAAATAAAATTTAAGGAATGTCACAAAAAATAAACGTGAGCCAAAGGCTTCACGTTTATTTAGTTTACCCCGATATATTGATCTTCAACCGAGACTTTGCCAATTGCTTTATATTTTTCATAACGCTGCTGAACTAATTCTTCTTCGCTCAGCTTCAGTAAAGTTTTTAACGATTGTTTAAGGGTTTCGTCCATATAGCTTGCCTGCAGCTTCACATCATGGTGCGCTCCGCCTTTTACTTCTTTAATCATATGATCTATAATACCTAATTCTTTTAAATCCGGCGCAGTGATTTTCATTGTTTCTGCTGCTTTTTTAGCAAGACTGGAGTCCTTCCATAAAAGTGCCGCGGCACCTTCCGGAGAAATAACAGAATAAGTAGAGTTTTCCAGCATATGCAAGTGATTGCCTACACCCAGACCAAGGGCTCCGCCGCTTCCGCCTTCACCAATGACGATGCAGATAACAGGCACTCGAAGGCCGGCCATCTCAAACAGGTTTTTGGCAATAGCTTCACTTTGTCCTCTTTCTTCAGCTGCTCGTCCAGGGTATGCCCCCTTCGTATCAATAAAACAGATAATTGGTCTGTTAAATTTGTCAGCCTGTTTCATCAGACGAAGCGCTTTTCTGTAGCCTTCTGGATGCGGCATCCCAAAATTGCGGACTAGGTTTTCCTTCGTGTCTTTGCCGCGCTGATGCCCGATTACCGTTACAGGGAGGCCGTGGAACTTCGCAATCCCGCCGACAATGGCTTCATCGTCCCCGTACGCTCTGTCTCCGTGACATTCAAAAAAGTCGGTAAACAGGTGTTCGATATAATCAAGAGTTGTCGGACGGTCCGCCAGACGCGCGATTTGAACCCGGTCCCACGGCTTCAAATTTTTGTAAATATCATCCTGAAGCTTAGCGAGACGGTCTTCGAGCCGTTCGATTTCCGCACTTAGATCCATATCGGAATCTTGGGTGAATTTTTTTAGTTCGGCGATTTTGGTTTGCAGTTCAATCACCGGTTTTTCAAATTCTAATCTTGGAGCCACTCAATGTCACCTCCTGTTTGATGCATATCCAGCAGATTTTCTAACGTTTTTTTCATATCGTCGCGATGAATAACCGCATCAAGCTGTCCATGTTTTAATAAAAACTCAGCCGTTTGGAAGTCCTCAGGCAGTTTTTCTCCTATTGTCTGTTCAATAATCCGTCTTCCGGCAAAACCGATCAGCGCGCCAGGCTCAGCGAAATTGTAATCGCCAAGGGATGCAAAGCTTGCTGATACGCCCCCGGTAGTCGGATGCGTCATTACTGAAATAATAAGACCCTGTTCTTCACTGAACAGTTTTAACGCAGAGCTTGTCTTTGCCATCTGCATCAAACTTAATACGCCTTCCTGCATTCTAGCACCGCCTGAAGCCGTAAAAATAATAAACGGAACTTTATCAGCTTTTGCTTTTTCAATCGCAAGCGTGATTTTTTCACCGACGACTGAACCCATGCTGCCCATTCTGAATGAAGAGTCCATGACGGCGACAACAGCCGGGTGTCCGCCGATGGTGCCCTTGCCTGTCACAACAGCCTCGTTTAAGGATGTTTTCTCGCGATCTTTTTCAAGCTTTTCCAGATATCCCGGGAAACCAAGCGGATTTTCCGAGAGCATTCCCTGATTAAATTCCTCAAAGGATTGTTCATCCATCAAGCTTTCGATACGCTGTTTTGCGTTCATTGGGAAATGATAATCGCAGTTCATGCATACCCGCATATTTTTATCCAACTCTTTAGTGAGCATGATTTTTTTACACTTAGGACATTTTGTCATAATGCCTTCCGGAACATCGTGCTTCGCTTGATCAGACGGTACGGAAGCATACTTTTTCTTTTTCGTGAATATATCCTTTAACAAATGATTACCTCCCTTTTGTGAAGGGTTCTCTTCACCGCATGTCATCAAACAGATAGACTTGCTAATAACTTTACCGAAACTATTGTACTTTTTTTGTCAAACGCTGTCATCCTCAATTCGACAACTTTTTATTCGATGACGTGCTCGGAAAGGCTTGTATGAAATCAGATAAGGTGTTGAAACGACAAGGTTGACAGCGCATTCAAAAATAATGTTAAACCCGGCTGAAATTTTTTTAAGGCTAACCCCCTAAAAAAATTTCAGCCGTCAGTTTAACTTGAGAACAGCGCGCCGGTCTCCGCCAACGCGCTGCCATTTTTGGAATGAATTAAAATTATTCACCAATAATCGTAAGTTTTCTTGTTTTTTCTGCGACTTCCTCAGGGTCAACAGTGATTCTTGCAACACCTGTTTCCATCGCAGCTTTTGCCACAGCCTTCGCAACAGCAGGCGCAACACGTTTATCAAACGGTGCAGGGATGACATAGTCTGCGCTAAGCTCATCTTCTGAAACCAGTGAAGCAATGGCTTCAACCGCTGCGATTTTCATTTCCTCGTTAATATGAGTGGCACGCACATCAAGCGCTCCGCGGAAAATACCAGGGAATGCAAGAACATTGTTTACTTGGTTCGGGAAGTCAGAACGGCCAGTTCCGACAACGCTTGCTCCGGCTTCACGCGCATCTTCCGGCATGATTTCCGGATTTGGATTTGCCATTGCAAAGATAATCGGATCTTTTGCCATGCTTTGAACCATTTCTTTTGTTAACGCGCCTGCTACAGAGACACCGATAAATACGTCAGCATCAACGATAACATCTTTCAGAGAACCGTCTTTGCGATCTTGGTTCGTGAACTTCGCCACTTCATTTTTGACATCGTTCATGCCGTTCGGGCGCCCTTCATAAATGGCCCCTTTGGAATCGCACATCACAATGTCGCGAACGCCATAATGATGAAGAAGCTTGATAATCGCAATGCCAGCCGCACCCGCGCCGTTTGCGACAACTTTAATGGATGACATGGATTTTCCAGACAGTTTCAGCGCGTTCACAAGACCTGCTACGGTTACAATGGCAGTACCGTGCTGATCATCATGGAAAACCGGGATGTTTGTTTCTTTTTTGAGGCGCTCTTCAATGATAAAGCAGTTTGGCGCTGCAATATCTTCAAGGTTGACGCCGCCAAATGTCGGTTCCAGCAATTTTACAGTTTCAACGATTTTATCAACATCGTTTGTGTTTAAAGCAATCGGGAACGCATCTACGCCCGCAAAGCTTTTGAAAAGAACTGCTTTCCCTTCCATAACAGGAAGCGCCGCTTCAGGGCCGATGTTTCCAAGGCCAAGCACAGCTGTACCGTCAGTTACAACTGCTACCATGTTCCCCTTCATTGTATAATCATATACTTTGTTAATGTCTTCATGAATATCCTTACACGGTTCTGCAACACCCGGAGAATACGCGAGGCTTAAATCTTTCGCATTTCTGACCTCTACTTTTGATTTAGACTCCAGTTTCCCCTGGTTGACTTTATGCAGGTGTAATGCTTCTTCTCTTAATGACATTCTCCTAAACACTCCTTATGGATATTTTTTGATTCGTATACTGCTGCGTTGATTGCTGCATTCTGCGGAGTAAATCTATCTGAATATTTAAACAGGATCACATAATTGCTCCAATTGTATAACAAAAAGCGAATCGTTACCACTGTTTTAAAACGACGTTTTTTTGACCCAACAGCTCTTTTAAGCGATATAACACCTGGTGATCTGCATTGATATGGAACGACTCAGGTAGCTTAATCGTCTGTTTTTGCCTTTCATAATAGAGATAAACGCCTGTTTCCCCTTTATGCTCCAGCAAAATGCGCTTAATCTTTGCCAGGATCTCCTGGCTGTGCTGACTGCTTTCTATTTTTATATAAACCGATGGCGCTTTTTCTGCATCCATATCTTCTAATAATTCTGCCCGGGACATGATGAATTGGATCTTATCTTGTCTAACTTCACATTTCCCCGCAGTGAACAAAAGAGCGCCTTCTCTTAAAACGGGAGAAAGCTGTCTGAATTGTTCAGGGAAGACTACGGCTTCCATCTCGCCGGTTTCATCACTGAGCGTTAAAAACGCCATGTTTTGACCTGTTTTCGTCCGAATCGTTTTGATCTTCGACAGCAGAACGCCTAGTGAAAGCTGCCTTTTGACTGCCCGCTGAGCCTGCAGAATGGAGACTGCTCCTTGCGCAGTGAGCTGTTTTCGGAAGGCGGAGAGGGGATGATTTGAAAAATAAATGCCAAGCGTTTCCTTTTCAAACGCAAGTAAATCCACCAGAGGAAGCTCCTCCGTCTCCACATACTTCGGCTTAATTGAAAACGATTCATCTAAAAACAATCCCATTTGGTCATCGTCCGCGGCGAATAGCTCAGCATGTTCCAAAGCAACATCAATGGATGCGAGCAGCGTGGCCCGGTTTTGGCCGAATTCGTCCATCGCACCAGAAAAGATAAGTGCTTCAAGCATTTTGCGATTTACGCTTTTTGACGGCACGCGAAAGCAGAAATCGAAAAGATCTTCAAATGGTTTCTCTTTTCTTGCTTTATATATATCTTTGACTGCTGAGACGCCTACACTTTTTATCGCGCGGAGGCTGTATCTGACAGATCCGTTTTCAACTGTAAACGGAAAACTGCTTTTATTCACTGACGGAGGAAGGATACGAATCCCGCTCCCCTTTGCTTCGTAAAGATATTGAGAGATTTTATCCTCATTGCCAATGACGCTTGTCAGCAATCCGCACATAAAATATAACGGATAATGAGCTTTCAAATACGCAAGCTGGCACCCGATCATGCTGTATGCCACCGCATGGCTTCTGTTAAAGCCATAGTTTGCGAATTTGACGATTAAATCGTAGACCTCATTTGCAGTGTCTACAGAATACTCCTTTTTTAAGCACCCTTCAACAAAATGGCTTCGCTCTCTGTCCAGGATTTCTTTTTTCTTTTTGCTGACCGCCCTTCTCAATAGGTCCGCTTCGCCTAAAGAAAACCCCGCCATACGGGAAGCAATCATCATAATTTGTTCCTGATACACAATGACGCCATATGTATCTTCCAAAATGCTCCTTAAATCTTCATGAGGATAGTGAACAGGCGCCCGACCGTGTTTACGGTCGATAAATAACGGAATATTTTCCATCGGACCCGGCCGGTACAGTGCATTGACCGCCACAATATCTTCTAGGCCCGAAGGTTTCAGCCGTTTCAAGACGCTTCTCATCCCTGCAGATTCAAGCTGGAAAATGCCTGTCGTATCCCCTTTTGACAGCAAGGAGAACGTTTTGTCATCGCTGTAGGAAATACTTGAAAGGTCTATTTTAATATTTTCTTCTTTTTCAATCATTGAAGTGATGGATTCAATAAGTGTCAGATTCCTCAAACCTAAGAAATCCATTTTTAAAAGGCCCAAGTCTTCAAGATGGTCCATCGCGTATTGCGTTAAATAGATCCCTTCATGCCCTTCTTGAAGCGGAACAACATCTGTTAACGGTTCTTCACTCAGGACAACGCCCGCTGCGTGGGTTGATGCATGCCTTGGCAGCCCTTCTATTTTCCGGGCAATTGAATAGACTTGCTGAAGCAGGCTTGACTCCCGAAGCCGCTTATCCAGCTGCGGTGACTGCTGTCTCGCTTCATCCAGCGTCATTCCCGGTCTTGAAGGAATGAGTTTTGCAAGCTGATCTGCCTCCTTCGGGCTGACGCCGAATACTCTGCCGACGTCCCGGAGCGCCGCCTTTGCCGCAAGTGTTCCAAAGGTGATAATCTGTGCGACGTGCATTGCACCGTATTTCTGCTGAACATATTGAATGACTTCATCCCTTCTAGTATCGGGAAAGTCAATATCAATATCCGGCATGCTGACGCGTTCGGGATTTAAAAATCTTTCAAACAGAAGGTGATGCTTAATCGGGTCAACATCTGTGATATACAGCACATATGCCACAAGAGAACCCGCCGCAGAACCCCTTCCCGGTCCTGTAACAATCCCTTTTTCATGGGCGTGCTTCATAAAATCCCACACGATCAGAAAGTAATCGCTGAACTTCATCCGCTTGATGACATCAAGCTCATATTGAAGACGGCGAAGGTATCGTTCATCAGGCTTGCCGAAACGGCTGCGGAGTCCCTCCATACAGATATCCGTTAAATAATCATCAGCGGACGTTCCGTCTGGGGTCGGAAAAGACGGTAGACGGGTCTGCCCGAGACTGACGTCAACCCGGCATTGTTCCGCGATCTCTACAGAAGCTTGCAGTGCCTCGGGATGCTCTCGATAAATGTTTTGCATTTCTTCGAGTGGTTTCAAATCGAGATCAGGCAAATCTTCAGCGGGTGCATCCGTCAGTTTTTCCCCCGCTTTAATCGCTTTCAAACAACGGTAGGCAGCCTTATCTTCCTTCCTTATGTAATGCACATCGCCTGTGGCCGTAACAGGGATACCCGTTTCTTCTGACAGCTTTAGAATCTGCTCAGACAAGACTTGATTCCCTTTAAAAGGCTGATAGGAGAAATAAAAAGCTCCCTTTCCGAATATAGACTGAAATTCCAGCGAGGCTTGAGCAGCCTGTTCGAACAGCCCTCCTTCAAGAAGCGTTTCAATATATCCTTTTTCGCCGGGCGTTATTGCGATAATCCCTTCTCGATAACTGTGAAGCCATTTCGGCTTCAGTCCGCCTTTTGATTTAGATTGCAGAACGCTGCTGATTTTCAGCAGGTTTTGATAGCCTGTATTCGATTTTGCCAGCAGGACGAGCGGGTATGCTTCAAGCTCGCTGTCATCTGTAAAAACAGAAGCCGTCAAACCGATTATTGGGTTGATCCCTCTCGCCTTGCAAGCTTTATAAAATTGAATAGCTCCGTACATGACATGATCATCTGTCAGCGCCAAAGACGCATATCCGAGCCTGTCAGCTTCACTGACGAGTTCTTCCACAGCCGCGGCGCTGTTTAGCAGGCTATACCCGCTATGCACTTGCAGGTGAACAAAAGACATGCTATCACCTCTTTCTCATTACGATCCATTTCTTCCTTCATTATAAGGCCGGTTTCCAAAAGAAACAAATGTTCTTTTTTGACTCATCATCATACTTGTCCTGAAAGCTCAATATGATATAAAAGGTGAGGTGATAAAGATGGATCAGGAAGCAGGATTTATGGTGAATTTTATCAATAGCTACTTCATTGCGTTAGGGGTGCTGATCGGGGGCGCACTCATCGGAGGGCTCGGAGCATACTTGGCAGGCGAACCCCCGCTTACAGCCATTACAAAGCTTGCCAACCGGTTAAAAATATGGGCGCTTGTCGCAGCTATCGGAGGCACCTTTGATGCGGTATACAGCTTTGAACGCGGCATACTCGAAGGCAATACGAGAGATATCTTTAAACAGCTTCTTTTAATTATTTCGGCCATGGGGGGCGCGCAAAGCGGCTGGCTTATTATATCATGGCTGACCCAGGAGCATCTTTCTTCATGAGGGTCCCCCAGCATTACAAAAAACCGGGATGGCAGCGTTTTTTCGCGGGAATGATGTGCGGAGCCGTAATCAGCTGGTTCTTTTTCCTGTTTACTTACGGAACATTCCAAGAGGAGCAGGTCAGCCTCATCGAAAAGCAAAAAGAGCATGTAAAAGACTTGAACAATCAAATTTCGATCTATCAGGAAGACCTCCATAAACTGAATGAAGATAATAAAAGAAAACTGCTGATTCAAAGCGTCAGCGTCAAATTGCTGAATGGGGATAAATATAAAATATCACAGCCGGATAAAACGAAATTCGAGGAGCATGTAAAGGATGATATTTCAGAGGTGATTACAAAAGACATAGAGAGCGTCTATCAAACAAAGGATCTCTTGAAGCGGACAATTGAAAATAAAGTCTATATGATCAATGAAAAAAAATACGAGGCAACCGTCAGAGAATTGATTATTTATACGAGGCTGACAGTGGAACTTGAAATTTCTTTCGCCACATAATTATGGATTTTTTTTAAATTCTCCAAACTTCTGTCGCTTTTTCCCATTCTTTTTTATAAACTATATGTGAGGCTTAATGGCGAAAGGAAGGAGGAAGGGAAATGGAGGTTTACAGTGACCGTCAGTTAGCAAAAGATCAAGCAGCCCGTCTCAGACAAGGTTTTTCTGCATATGCCGAAACAAACTCACTCGCTTCCCTCATCAAAAAAGAACTTCAATCACACAATCTCCAAGTCTACGAGGACCTTACTGATTTCGGCTGCTGGTTCATCCCCGTCACAGATGAACACTAAGAGAGAGGGTCTCCCCTCTACTCGTGTTCTTTACATAATGTTTCCAGATCAGCTAAAATACGATCAGCTTCATCCCAGCTGTAAATAGAGGCGCCTGAAGCTAACGGATGCCCTCCGCCGTTATATTTCCGGGCAAGTCCGTTAATGACAGGCCCCTTCGAACGGAATCTGACTCTGATTTGATCGTCTTCTTCTACGAAAAACACCCAGGCGCGAATACCTGAGATATTGCCAAGCGTCCCGACAAGCTGCGACGCTTCAGAAGCCGTTGTGCCGAATTTTTCAAGCGTATCCTTTTTGATGAAAACAGAAGCCGCCCCGTTTTCGGACAAAGACACATTTTGAAAGATAAAGCCGTTAAGCTTCACCACATTCAGTTTTGTTTCATACAATTGATTAAATAACTCTGAGGAAGAGAATGGATACTGAATGAGCTCGCCTGCATATTTTAGTGTTTTTTCCGTGGTATTCGGAAATAAAAAGCGTCCGGTATCTCCAACAATGCCGGCGTAGATCAGCTCTGCCGCTTTCGTATTCAGCTTCCAGCCGTGCTCTTTTCCTTCTAAATACAGCTCGTAAATCATTTCACTTACTGAGCTGGCGCTTGTATCGACCCAGAGAAGGTCACCGTATGGATCTTCGTTCGGATGGTGGTCGATTTTCATTAGTTTGGCGCCTGAAGGATAACGCTGATCGTCGATTCTTTCCTGATTTGCCGTATCGCAGACAATGACAAGTGCGCCTTCATATGTTTCATTGTCCACCTCATCAAGGGAATATAAGAAAGAGAGGGACGGTTCAGGCGTGCCGACCGCAAAAATATTTTTTTCAGGATATGTTTCACGCAGGATTTCCGTAAGCCCACACTGTGATCCGTAGGCATCCGGATCAGGACGCACATGTCTATGTAAGATAATCGTGTCATATAATGATATGGTTCTGATCAATTCTGTTTTCATTTGATACTCCTTTATTGTTTTTATTCATTAAATCACATTCTCTGCCGACGGAAAAGAAAAATAACGTCAAAACCAAGCCCGTTTTTGTATAAAATGGGGTTGTAAACTTTTACGATGGAGGATTTCATTTATGCTGGTTCTTGTTTTTTTGATTGGGCTTTCAGCCTGCTTTTATGTGTACTATAAAGTAAAAGGCGTACGGGCAAAGCCATCTTTGGCAAAAGAAATATGTTCAGCAAAATCAAGCATGGCCTTAGGGTCACTAGTCCTGTTCTACGGGCTTAACCAAATGATATTATTCCATTCAGTATTAACGTTAGTAATCGGCGGTATCTTTATCGTCATAGGAGCAGGAAGCGCTTGGGCAGGTTATAAAGCCTTCAGGCATTACAATCCCCTTCACGCCAAAGAAGCTGAAAGAGATCACGCGTAAGGGGCGCCTGAACGTCCCTTAGCTTCTTTCCATCAGCTGAACCATCAGCATCGCTTTAGACACGATATGACCTTGGCTGTGCACTTCCACTTCCATTTTCCCAAACTTTCTGCCGGCCTCCAAGATGCGAGGTTTGACTTCGATGACTGATTCCATCTGCACAGGCTTCAAAAAGAAGATGGTGATGCTCTCTATGACGAGTTCGCCGCGTTTTTTCGAGCGCAAAAATCGGTTTGCCGCTTGCGTCAAAATGGTCGTAAATACGCCATAAGAAATGGTTCCAAGCTGATTTGTCATTTGCGGCGTGACTTCATACTCGTAAACCGTTTGATCTTCTTTATCATCACCCTCATCTTTAAACCCCCTTGAAACGATATCATCAAGCTTCTCCCCGACCTGCGGCTGCTTTTGAATCATTTGAAGAGCTTTCAATACGTCTTGGCGGCTGATCATGCCGATGAGTTTTTGGTGGCCGTCAGTGACGGGAAGCACTTCGATCCCTTCCCATACCATCATTTGCGCAGCTGAAGCGACAGATGTTTTCCCAATAACCGTGACGGGATTTTTGGTCATGACTTTTTCTATAGATGCATTTCGGTCATGGCCAGCAATATCTTTTGATGTCAGAATGCCATGGATTTTCATTTGATCGTCGACAACCGGGAAGCGGCCGTGCCCCGTTTCAAAATTTTTCTCATACCATTTTTCAAGTTTATCCTTAGGCGAAAGATATACCGTGCGGTCAGCAGGTGTTAGGATGTCCTCCACCAAAACAATTTCTTTTTTGATCAGCTGGTCATATATTGCCCGGTTAATCATCGCGGCAACTGTAAAGGTGTCATAGCTCGTGGATAAAATCGGCAGTTCAAGCTCATCTGCCAGCTGCACAATGCTGTCATCCGTGTTAAAGCCCCCGGTCACCAATACGGCCGCGCCCGCTTCAAGCGCCTGCCTGTGTGCATTGATTCTGTTTCCGACAATCAAAAGATTCCCCGCTGCGGTGTAACGCATCATCGCGTCAAGCTCCATCGCGCCGATGACGAATTTATTCAATGTCTTATGGAGCCCTGCCCTGCCTCCGAGCACTTGTCCGTCTATAACATTTACAACCTCTGCATAGGTAAGCTTTTCAATGTTCTCTTTTTTCTTTTGTTCAATTCTGATTGTGCCCACACGTTCAATCGTGCTGACAAACCCTTTATTCTCTGCTTCCTTGATCGCTCTGTACGCGGTTCCTTCGCTTACTTTCATTTCCTTTGCAATTCTTCGGACAGAAATTTTTTCACCGACAGGCAGTGAATCGATATACGTTAAAATTTGTTCATGCTTCGTTGCCAAGCCTTTCACCTCTAAGGACAGTCTTCTTGTTTTTATTATAAGGTTTCAAAGGATTTATACGCAATGAGGCTGGAAAATAAAAAAGAAGCCCGACCGGCTTCTTACAGCGTTGATTTCGTTCCAGTCAAACGCAAGGACCACGTGATTCCTTTTACATCGTAAAGCGGAAAAACCTTTATTTTTCTTTTAAATGGACATCAACCGCTGTCTTAACAATATTTCGATTCCCTATTTTAGATAAAACAAATAAAACTGCGGATAGCCATATCGCCCCTATGGCCGTATAGATCAATGGATGAACAGCTGTGTTTGCGATCCATTCATTTATTAATGTTCTGGCATTTACCAGAATAATAAATCCTCCTACAAGCACACCCATCAATTGCGGATGAAACTTCTGCACCAGCCATGCTGCGATAGGGGCAGCGATAATTCCGCCGGCCATTAGTGAAAACACCCATAACCAATTGACGTCCTCCCATCCTAATGAAATAAGAAAACCGGCGGTTGCAGATACGGCGATGGCAAATTCACTTGTGTCTACAGTCCCGACAACTTTCCTCGGGCTCAAGCCTTTGCGGGATAATAAAATCGGAGTGGTCACCGGTCCCCAGCCGCCTCCGCCTGTGGCATCTGCAAAACCAGCGATCACTCCCAATGGGATGGATTGTTTTCGGTTTAACGGCACATGCTTCTTCTCAAGAGCCGGCTTATATTGAAATAAAAACCTGATCAATACATATCCGCCCAGAAGGAGCAAAAACAAAGAAATATAGGGTTTCGCCACATCTCCAGGTAATTGGCTGAGGAATGCCGCGCCTAAAAAAGCGCCTATAGAGCCGGGAATGACAAGCTGATAAACGGTTTGTTTGTCAACATTGCCAAATTTAATATGCGACACTCCCGATGCGGCAGTCGTTACGACTTCCGCTAAATGGACAGAAGCCGAAGCCACAGCAGGTGTGATGCCAAACGCCAATAACAAAGAAGTTGAGGTAACCCCATAAGCCATACCTAACGAACCGTCTATTAACTGCGACAATAAACCAATAAATGCAAAAACGATTAATTTCTTCATCAGAACACCCCATCTATATCAATCAGATATTTTTGACTCTTCATTCGAATCTAACAATCTCTTGGCGCTTTCATATAAAAAATAAGAGGCTTTGATAATTGCAGTTTCATCTATTGTAAATGCAGGGTGGTGCCAATCATGATCACCGTCTGTTCCAAAAAACGCAAAGGATCCCGGAATATGCTCAAGATAATAAGCAAAATCTTCCCCCGCGGTTGATGGGGCGGGATCAATGACTTGAAGTTTCGCTTTATGTGCAGCGTCTCGCACCAGCCCCGTAATTGCCTCATCATTACAAAGCGGCGGCGGTCCGGAATGCCACTTCACATTTGCCTTTAACGAGAAAGCGGCAGAAATCTGCTCTGTGACTGCAAAAAAACGCTGTTTCACTTGATTACGAACCTCTGAATCAAATGTACGAACAGTGCCCTCAATGACCACTGTATCCGGAATGACATTCCAAGTGCTGCCGCCGTTGATTTTCCCTACGGTTAAAATCGCGCTTTGCAGCGGGTTTACATTTCTGCTTACAATCGTTTGCAGGGCGACAATAAGCTGAGAGGCGCCGATAATTGGATCAAAACCATTATGCGGCAATGCTGCATGAGCACCTTTCCCTTCTATCTCTACTTTAAATCGGTCAACAGCAGCCATAAGCGGGCCTGTTTTTAACCCTACAGTCCCAACCGCGATATCCGGTTTATTGTGAAGGCCAATAACCGCATCAATGCCATCCAGTTGGCCGTCCTCTATCACTTTTGTAGCGCCTGCACCCGCTTCCTCTGCTGGCTGAAATAATAAACGAATCTTTCCTTTCAGACTGTCTTGATTTTCCTTCAATAAAAAGGCCGCACCAAGAAGCGCTGCCGTATGAAAATCATGACCGCACGCATGCATGATCCCTTTATGTTTAGACGCATAAGGCAATCCTGTTTTTTCTTCAATTGGCAAGGCGTCAATATCAGCCCTCAAAGCAATCGCCGGACCTTCTGACTCCCCTGCTATGTCTGCGAACACACCCGTTTTTAGAGCAGTAGGGCGAATCTGTATCCCCTTTTCTTTAAGGCATTTTTTTATAAAAGCAGTTGTTTCAAATTCTTCTTTTGACAGTTCAGGATATTGGTGCAGGTGCCGGCGAATGCCGATGAGCTGCTTTTCTAGCGTTGAGAGATTTACGGGATTAGACTCCTCTTTCAACGTCAGGATGTCATTTCCTGTAGTCTGATATGGATAGGAGCCTTCTATATTTCTCCAATAATCCAAAGACATATGTTCCGCTCCTTTCCCTATCCCAATATATTTTCTTCAGACTCTTCAACATAAGATGAAATAAATCGGTTCAATTTATCAGCAAGACCGCCCGCCCCAAATCTTATATACTTGCTGGAAACTTTCGGATTATCTTCTTTCAAAAAGCTTAAAAAAGATAAAATATAAATGCGCCTGTAAGCTACTTGTGTAATTCCGTACTCAAAAAACCAGTTATCAATGACATTGTATACGCCTCGGTTGACGCCATATAGGTTATTACATTTCTTGTAAAAGCAGAGATCCGGAAGATTTAACTCCTGATGGGAAAGAAGGCTTTCTTTTTTGTTTGGTGCCATAATCCCAATCAGCTCAAAGCGTTTTGCAACGCACGAAATATCCTTTTTAATTTGCTTTGTTAAAGACTCCAAAGAATCAAACCTTCTTTCTTCTCTAATTTTAAAGAGAATGCTGCATTCGATTTTTTCTCCATAAATGTCTCTATGAAAGTCAAACAAAAAAATCTCCAATGTCTTTTCAAGGTTAGAGCCCACCGTCGGTTTCACACCGATATTCATAACCCCTAAATGAAATTGATGATTGACTGTCGCCAGAACCCCATAAACTCCATTACGCAGCCCATGTATTTTTGCATCTACATTTGCCGTGGGGAATCCAAGCTTTCTGCCTAATTGTTTTCCTTTCACAACCGTACCGGCAATGATCGTCAAAAAAGTCAGCCTCCTCTCTCAGCTTCCGCATTCGATCAGACGAAACCTAATGATGTGATGAATGTAAAACGGATTGATGCTGCGGAATGCCAAGACCGAGATTTTCCCGCAATGTCCCGCCGCGATAATCTTGACGATAAAGCCCTCTTTCTTGAAGAATCGGAATCACCTTTTCTACAAAAGCATCAAGTGTTCCCGGTATATCCGACCCAACGATAAACCCATCCGCCGCCTCAGCGTTGAACCAAGTTTCAATTAAGGATGCGACACGCTCTGGTGTTCCGATGAATAGAGTCCGTGGAAAAGCCATTTCCTGTGCTACCTCCCGCAATGTCAGATTTCTGGCTTTTGCTTCTCTCTTAATCCGGTCTGTTGTGCTTTGAAACGCATTCTTTCCCACATCGCCAATATCGGGAAATGGCTCATCCAACGGGTAAACACTCAGATCATAATCATCAAAAAAACGGGCCAAATAAGTAACAGCATTTTCAATCGGTATCAATTCTGCAAATTCACGATACTTCTTTTCCGCCTCTTCTTCCGTATCTGCCACAATCGGGCTGATCCCTGGAAAAATCCGCACACTTGAAGGATCACGCCCTTCATCAGCAGCTCGGCTTTTCACATCCGCATAAAACGCTTTTGTCTCTTCTAATGAATTGGAATGGGTAAAAATCGCATCCGCATTTTTAGCAGCAAACTGCCGGCCTGTTTCTGATGAACCCGCTTGAAACACTACAGGCTCTCCCTGCTTAGAGCGCCCGATATTCAAGGGCCCCTCTACTTGAAAATACTTTCCTTTATGATTCAGGCGATGAAGCTTCGCCTGATCGAAAAACTGCCCTGTTTTCTTATTGTGTATAAATGCGTCATGCTCCCAGGAATTCCACAGCCCGCGCACAACATCCAAATGCTCTTGTGCGATCTCGTAACGTTCAGTGTGTTCTGGCAAATTAGACTTACTATGGTTGCGCGCCGCTCCTTCCTGCGGCGAAGTAACCAGATTCCAGCCGGCCCTGCCCCCGCTGATATGGTCCAGCGACATCAATTGTCTGGAGATAGTGAATGGCTCAGTAAAAGATGTAGAGAACGTCCCTACTAAACCAATATTTTTGGTAACCGATGCCAGCGCAGATAAAATGGTGATCGGTTCAAAACGGTTTAAAAAATGAGGAATCGATTTTTCAGAAATAAATAAGCCGTCTGCAATGAAAATAAAACTAAACAAACCTTTTTCAGCTGTTTGCGCCTTTTTCATGTAAAATTCAATATTCGTGCTGGCCGAGGGATCAACATCGGGATGACGCCAGCCGTCAGTTGTTCCCCCGACACCGTGAATCATGGCTCCAAACTGAATAAAATCTGCACGTGTCATCTTTTTGCCTCCTTTATCTGTGCATGATTAGCAAGTGCAAGATCAAGGTGTTCAATGCCGATTTCAGTTATCCCTTGATACTGATTGCCGCGCCCGATTTCGACCACAGGCACATGGCGCACCCCATATTTCACCTGTAAAATATCCCGAAGCTTTTCTTTCTCTGAAACATCGATATTTTGGAACGGGAACCCTTTTTCATTCAAATAATTCTTGACTTCCTCACAATACGAACAGCCTTTTTTACTCCAAACCACAATGTTCACAACATCACTCATTCTTCTGTCCCTCCTTAACGTTTTGCAGCTAAAACTGCATCGCTCAGCAGCTGATAAGACAGCTGTTTTTCTACAGCATTTTTGATCGGTGTAAAAATAACAAAATCATTGATTTTGTATGTGCCTGATAAACGTGTTAATTCTTCTGCCACTTCTTCCTTTGTTCCGGCAATAATCCCGGTTTTTTGCACGATGATGTCATAGGGCTCTGTGACGTTTTCCAGATAGGCCTCAGCCTGTTCGCGGGAACCGACGTTGACCTTACGCCCGTCTTTCAAAACCACTTTTATCGATTCACGCGACACAATATGTTTTTCCGCTTCTTCTTTTGTATGTGCCGCAAAAACAGCGGGGGCAAGATGAAATTCAGCCTCAGATCCTGGCGGGAGATGCGCGTCAAATGCTCGGCGGGCTTCCTTCAGCACTTCCTCTTCACCGTTAATAAAGTAAGCAAAGACAAAAGAGATTCCCAGTTTTGCAGCAGAAATGGCACTCTCTGTGCTTCCTCCCAATAGAAAAATACCCGGCTTCCGATCAACCTGCGGCCTAGGACGCAATGCGGCATAGCGGTGGGTATCAGGAAAATCATCCCGAACGAAATGAGTAAGCTCCTCCAGTTTTTCATCAAACTGACGCACCGGTTTTTTATATTCGGCCTGCAGCGCGTCTGTGGACAGCTGAAACCCGCCGGGCGCTTTGCCCACTCCAAGATCTATACGGCCGGGAGCTAACGCTGATAGAAGATGGAATTGCTCCGCTACTTTATAAGAGCTGTAATGCTGCAGCATCACTCCGCCTGATGCTAAACGAATTTTTCTTGTGCTTGCAGCAAGATAGCCTAAAAGAACCTCGGGTGCAGACCCTGCAATCTCATCATTGTTGTGATGTTCGGCCACCCAAAATCGGTGATATCCACATTCTTCAGCCATTTGTGCCAATTTCACTGTATGCTGTAATGTATCAGCTGCTGTCTCCCCTTCACCAATCAAGCTTTGGTCTAAAATACTTAAGCGGATCATATCACCGGCTCCTTTATGTGTTCTTTTGGTTCAAATAAATATTCCGGCGAAACACGGCGGAGAAACTGCCTCGTTCTGTCTTTTTTGGTATGGCGGAAGACTTCCTCCGGGGTTCCTTGTTCAACAATGACTCCTTCATCCATAAAAACAACTTGATCAGAGACCCTTCTTGCAAACTCCATTTCATGTGTAACAACAATCATGGTGGCTCCGGTTTTCACGATTTCCAGCATTACCTCAAGCACTTCACCGACCAGCTCCGGGTCAAGCGCTGCCGTCGGCTCATCGAACAGCAGCACATCAGGATGAATGGCAAGCGCCCTTGCTATCCCTACCCTCTGCTTTTGTCCTCCCGATAACTGACTCGGATAAGCGTTCAATTTATCTTGAAGCCCGACCTTTCTCAGTTCATTTTCCGCTACGGCATACGCGTCTTGTTTTCTCATTTTCCGGGCAATCGTCAAGCCCTCCATGACATTTTCAATCACCGTTTTGTGAGCAAACAGGTGGTATTGCTGAAATACCATTGCCGTCTGTTTTCTGAGCCAGTGAACCTCTTTTTTGGACGGAAAGCGGCAATTAATCACTTTGTCATGTATAGAAATGATCCCTTCGTCTGGACGTTCTAATAAATTCAGGCACCGTAAAAAGGTGGTTTTCCCTGATCCGCTCGGCCCGATAATCGTCACAACTTCTCCCTTGCGTACCGTGAGATTTATCCCTTTTAATACATGGTGGATGCCAAACTGTTTATGGATATTTTTAATCTCAATCATAAAGTGCCTCCTTGAAATCTGGCTGCCTTTCTCTCTAATACTCCATTTGCGGATTCTAGGATTAGAGTCAGCACCCAATAGATAATCGCTGCTCCGATAAACGCTTCTAAAAATGCATAATTATCAGAAGCAACGATAGTCGCCGTCCCTGTAATCTCTGGGACAGCCACTATAGCCGCGATAGAGGTGGTATGCAAAAAGCCGATACCCAAATTTGTGAAGTTTGGGATGGAAACCTTCAGCGCCTGCGGCAATATTACACGCCGAAAGGTTTGGCTGTATGTCAAGCCGATTGAATAAGCCGCTTCGACCTGTCCGGTATCCATCGCCAGAATGCCCGACCGGATGATTTCTGTGAGATAAGCTCCGGCAGTTAAAGACAAGGCCATGATGACAAACATGGAGACCGGTATCTCATTAGCGGACCAGCCGAGATGAAAAAAACTGCTGACTTGATCTGCAACAGGCGGTATCCCTAAATAAATCAACATAATGTGAAGAATTGCAGGTGTACTTCGAAAGAAAGACACATAAAACCTTGAGCAAGCCACCAAGCCCTTAATTCTAAAAATTCTAACAATTATATTTCCAAGAGCCACGAGAAATCCAAACACAATCGGCAAAACAGCCATCATCAATGTCAGAGGAATGGTCTTTACCATTTCTTTCATGGCGGAAACGATAAATGGAAAGTCAAATTGCAATCTTCTCCCCCCTCATCCGAAGAAATATATCAATGTATGTTCATGTCAAAAACAGTAACAATCCTTGTTTGATTCTTCTTGATTCGTTTTTCTGCCACTCGAAAGAACCATTCGAATAAAACCGCTACAGCATAATAAACAATCGATAGCGCAATGTAAACTTCAAGAGAATGGTTGCTTGAGGTAATCAGTGTTTGGCCCCTTCCGGACATATCCATAACACCTATTGAAAAGGCTAGAGACGTATCTTTTAAAGAACTGATCACCATGTTTCCCATATTCGGAAACGCCTGGACAAGTGCCTGGGGCAGAACGATTCGCCTGAAGGCCTGACTACCGCTTAAGCCAATACTGTACGCCGCTTCCGTTTGGCCTTTATCTACACTGCCCACCCCCGCTCGAATGATTTCTGCGGCTGCCGCTGCATTGCTTAACGCGTAGGTTGCGACAGCAGCATAAAACGGGTCCATTTTTGATGTATCAATCCCGATAAGCCCCGTAAGCGCCGGGATCCCGTAAAACACGATGAAAAGCTGCACCATGATAGGCGTTCCCCTGAAAAACGAGATATACACTTTTGCCAATTGATTTACAATTGGAATATTATAGATGCGGGGCAGTGCCAGAAAGAGTCCTAATACAAAACCGAAAAGCAAGGACAGTGTTAAAATGTATAATGTAACCGGTAAATAAGCGGTTAACGTCGGCACAAAATCTCCAATCATGTTCATATCAAACGCTTTTTCCATCACTGCTCCCTCTCTTTTTACCTAATACTGCTCTTTGGAATAGTCGTCACCAAGCCATTTCAAACTGAGCCTTTTCAACGTTCCGTCATCAATGATTTCCTGTAAGGCTTTATCAATATCGTCACTTAACGTTTGTTCATTTTTGTTAAACATAAAATACACTTTGGCATTTGAAAGCACATTACCGACGGTTTTTTCTTTAATAGTGCTCGTCTTGTTTTGAAAGTCTACTGCAAAAGGCGTTGAGATCGTTGCGTCCGCACGCCCCGATTTCAGCTGATTCGCAGTCTCATTTGCGCCTTGGCCCTCATAGGCAATCTCAAACGGCCGTCCATTATCCTCATTCCATTTTTTCAGTACAAGCGCTCCGTTGGAGGTTGCACTCGTAATCACCCGTTTTCCTTTTAAGTCTTCAATTCCACGGATCGTATCGTTATTTTGAAGCACAGTAATTTTTAAAGGAAAATGGTTGTAAGCAACCTTGTTAAACAGAAATTTTTTCTCACGCTCTTTGCTTTTCTCCATTTGATGTGCCACGATATCGACTTTATGCTGTCCGAGGCTGACAAGCAGGTTGGAAAATTCCATCGTTTTAAATGTGAATTTATAATGTGGCAGGCGCTTATCAAGCTCTTTGATCAGTTCGACATCATAACCGGTTAAATCGCCTTTTTCATCGATAAAGCAAATATTCGGAAATTGGGTTCCAGTTCCGACCGTGATCGTCTGTACCTTCTTTTGCCCGGCTCCCGTCGTTTGACTGCCTGCACCGCAAGCTGACAGAACTGTTATAAGCGAAAATAATATTGCCATGAATGCTGTTTTCGTTTTCATCTCATCGCCCCATTTATTTTTCAAAACTTGATTTTGAATAATCTGCCCCGAGCCATTTTCGGCTTAGTTTTTTTAGCGTTCCGTTTTTCTCCAGCTTTTTAATCGCTTGATCCGTGTCATCCGCCAAGGTTTGGCTGCCTTTATTAAACATAAAGTACACCTCGGTATCTAATAACACGTCACCGACTGTCTTTTGGCGGAAGGCGTGCGTTTTATTCTGAAAATCGACGGCAAACGGTGTAGCTATCGTTGCATCTGCGCGCCCGGTTTCAATTTGATTGGCGGTATCATTGCTTCCCTGTCCCGCATATTTCAAATGAATTGGGCTGCCGTGCGTTTTGTTGTACTTTGTAATATAATCTGCCGCATTTGACGTGGCGCCAACTATGACTGTTTTTCCGTGTAAGTCTTTTAATGTATGAATCTTGTGATTATCCTCTTTCACCGTGATGTACATCGGCGAGTAGTTATATGGGACTTTATGATACAAAAAACGCTTTTCTCGTTCTTTATTTTTGGCCATATTGTGCGCAATCACATCAATTTTTTTATTTCCGAGACTCGTCAGCAAATTTGAGAAATCCATCGTTTTAAATTCAAATGTATATTGAGGCAACTCCTTATCGATGGCTTTCATCACTTCAATGTCATACCCGGTCAATTCACCTTTTTCATTTAAAAACGCAATATTCGGAAAATCTGTTCCAGTGCCGACTATGACCGTTTGAGCCTGACGATCTGTTTTGTTATTTGTTTGCGAACATCCCCCGCCAAGTAATGCAAACACTGACAGCAGCAAAACCAATCCTTTACGCTTATTCATAGGCTGCCTCACATCATGCCCAGCTGGGCGCACCTAAAAGCGTTGGGTTAAATCGTTCCGGAATCAGAACCTTGTGCATCATCACACCTATGTCCCCGTCTTTTTCCTGCTCAAAATACACTTCATACCCTCTCCTTCTGTACATGTCAGCAAGCCAAGGATGCTTGCGCGCCGATGTGCCGAGTGTCAGCGCAGGAGCCTTCAGCATATCTCGAAGCACTTTTTCTTCAACATACGTAAGCAGCTTACTTCCGGCGCCTTGCCCTTTATATTCCGGCAGTGTCGCAAACCACCACACAAATGGATATTTTGAAGGAGGCGTCTCACTCTCCCACGGGAACCTGATTGTAATCGTTGAAATCAGCTTCCCATCCCGCTCCAGCACAATCGCTGAATGATGTTCAATATTTTCTGATACCATTTGGATATCAGCTCTCGTGGATGGCCAATCAATATCCAGCTGCCGAATGGGCTGAAATGCGCTGTTAACCAGTTTCAACAGCTCCGATGCATCTTCAACAGTTGCCAGTCGAAAAATATCATCACTCATTTTTGTCACTCCTCTTCACAAAATATATAATTCCTATTTGTTTACTAAGCTTTTATTGTTTATACTATAAAGCATACTCTGATCTTTGACTAATCAAAAAAAGTAAACCTTCACTTCAGTAATTTTAATGATGAAAAACAGGAGGGAGCACATTGGAGTTACGCTCAATCAAAACGTTTCATACGATTGTAAAATTTGGAAGCTTCTATAAAGCTGCAGAAATACTCAACTACTCGCAGCCGACGATATCGATGCGTATGAAGCAATTGGAGCAGGATTTAGGCGTACTGCTGTTTGAAAGAGGAAAAAGCCTGCAGTTGACAAAAGCAGGGAAGCTTTTTTATGAACGAACAGGAGATCTTTTGATGCAATACGAGGCGCTTAAACACAACCTCTCCGACTTAAAGGAAGAAGAGGCAGGCATTATCAACATAGGGGTTTCAGAGCCAACCGCCAGTCTGATATTCCCCGAGATTTTAAAGGATTTCTTAATGGATTACCCAAAGATAACGGTTAATATCAAGGTTGATGACGCCAATACCTGCAGTCAAAAGCTCTTAGACGGGACGATTGATTTTGCAGTCTGCGGCGAGCCGGAGCTGATTCTTGAAAATTACTACCATCCATTTTTTTATGACACATTAAATGTGATTGTATCTGATCAACATCCGCTCGCTGAGAAGAAGGCTGTCCATTTGTCTGATTTAGCAGAAGAGCGCTTCATATTTACGCCCGCCAATTGCCCCATTCGCTTACAAATTGAACAGCATTTACATAGAGAACTCGGGAATCGCTACAAAAAAATGGAGCTCACAAGCAGCATGTCACATGAATATTACGTACGTGAAAACATCGGAATTTCAATCTTTACCAGCACCGCACATTCTAAACCGTTCAACGGCACTAAAGTCATTCCAATTCTGAACCTGGATATCACCCCGCCCATAGGGCTGTTGACAAATCAAAAAGAAGTTCATTTTGACCGCGCCACGAAGGACTTGATCGCCCGGATAACCAAACGTTTTCAGCAGCGCAGCAAAGAATTGGAAGGAACCTCTGATAAGACCATTACAGGATAACTGAAAAAATAAAAACCACCTCCTGATTCATCAGGAGATGGTTTCACGGTTTAAAGCTCGATCGTCTCACCGACCGACATGACTTTGCCGACTCCGCCCGGCAGGCTGTCAGCGAATGCTTCTGGGTCTTGTTCGATGACCGGGAATGTATTGTAATGCACCGGCACGACCTGTTTTGCGCGCAGCCATTCAGCAGCAAGCTTGGCGTCTTCAGGCCCCATTGTAAAGTTATCGCCAATCGGAAGGAAAGCAAGGTCGATATGATTCAATTCGCCAATGAGTTTCATATCAGAGAAAAGTGCCGTATCGCCCGCGTGGAAAATCGTTTTATCTTCTACAGTCAGCAAAATACCGGCAGGCATGCCTGTGTAAGTGATCGTTTTGTTTTCTTCATCTGTGATGGCTGATCCATGAAAGGCCTGTGTGAGCTTCACTTTTCCAAAATCGAACTGGCGGGAGCCGCCAATATGCATTGGATGAACATTCAAGCCTTTCCAGCCTAAGTACACAGCGAGCTCGTTCGGGGCTATAACCAGCGCGTTATTTTGCTTGGCGATTTGTTCAGTATCACCGACATGGTCATTGTGGCCGTGCGTTAGTAAGATGACATCCGCTTTTACATCCTCCGGCTTTATATCCGTTAATGAATTCCCTGTTAAAAACGGATCAAAAATAATATGATGGTCCTTCGTTTCCACTGTGATTACAGAATGTCCGTGATATGTCACTTTCATTTCTTTCACCTCGTCACATGATTTTGTTTTTTTTATTTTCCCTTTTTAAAAAGCTGAAAAACTTATGTTGTTTGATTCTTGTTAATGACATTGAGGCCTCCGGTGGCTTCAATGACAGTCCCTGTCACAAGGTCTGAGTTCTCCTCACACAAGAAAGCGATAATCCTGGCAATATCCTCGCCTGTACCGGATCTTCCTATCGGCGTTTTTTCTTTGCCGATTCGCATTCTGGCTTCCTCTATCGATGCTTCTTTCATGTCGCCGACAATGTCTCCTGGGCAAACCATGTTGGCGGTTATGCCGAATTCGGCTTCTTCAATGGCAATTGTCTTCGTCAAAGAAGCCAAGCCCACTTTCGCAGCGCCAAATGCCGATCGGTGAAGCCAGCCGGGCGCGTGAGCCGCACCTTGGAATCCGTACGTAATAATGCGTCCAAATTGCTGTTTTCTCATAATAGGAATAACCGCTTTGAATAAATGAAAGACGGCGCTTAAATTTCCTTCCAGCATGCCATACCATTCATCATCAGTATAATCGGCTAACTTTTTACGTTCAAATATGTATGGTCCAGCGTTGTTAATCAAAAAGTCGATCCTTCCGAAGCGGTTTAAGGCAGCCTCTGCAATACGCAGCAGATCTTCTTTTTTGGTGACATCACCTTTTACAAATTGCAGCCGGTCAAGACAATCGGGACAGGCTTCCTTCAGGCGGCTGACTGCCTCCTCATCCTGTCTGTAATTGACTGTTACTGAATACCCCTTTGCAAGCAACGTTTCAGTCACTTTGCGGCCTAAACCCTTCGAACCGGCAGTAATTAAAGCATGTCGCACATGAATACCTCCCAAAGCAACGTCGCCGCTTTCAATAAAGTGTTTCTTCTTCTACTTTACTATAAAAGGCTTGCAATATCACTTTTTACACTTTGGCATACAAAAAAAGCTGCCTGTACAGACAGCTTATTCTGCAGGAGATGAAGACTCCTGATCAGGCATATCGACATAACCGCTTTGATATGCTTCTGAAATGAGCCTTGTTGTCTCCTGGCTTTCTTGTTCATCATAAATATAGCGTTCCGGTTCTTTTTTCATCATTCTGCCTCCCATCATTATAGAGGTAGGTTGGCTATAATGACGGGATTTTATGAAGGAAATTTTAACAAACTCCTGCTGCCACGCAAGCTTTCGCTTTTTCAAGCGCCTGTTCCACCTGTTTGAATCCGGTGCCCCCGGCGCTCATTCTTTTTTCAACTGCGTAGTAAGGGTCTAACACAGTGTAAATATCTTCTTCAAATAGTGTGCTCGCCTGCTGAAACTCGCCAAACGGCATATCGCTTAAATAGATCCCTCTTTCGATGCATGTGTACACAAGTTTCCCGACCACTTCATGCGCTTCTCTGAACGGCATTCCTTTTTTAGCTAAATAATCGGCCAGTTCCGTCGCGTTTGAAAAGTCTTGTTTTGTTGCTTGCTTCATGACGTCTTTGTTTACAGTCATTGTTTGGATCATGCCTGTGAAGATTTGCAGGCTGCCCTCCACCGTTTTCACCGTGTCAAACATGCCCTCTTTGTCTTCCTGCAGATCTTTGTTGTAAGCGAGCGGAAGTCCTTTCATGATCGTAAACAGCCCCATCATATCGCCGTATACGCGTCCTGTTTTGCCGCGGATCAGCTCCGCCATATCAGGGTTTTTCTTTTGCGGCATCATGCTGCTTCCTGTTGCGTACGTATCGTCAAGCTCGATGAATTTAAACTCCTGCGAGCACCATAAAATGATTTCTTCAGAGAAACGGGATAGGTGCATCATCAGCATACTGCTGTTGCTTAAAAACTCCAAAATGAAGTCTCTGTCGCTGACGCCGTCCAAGCTGTTTTCATAAATGGCATCAAAGCCGAGCAGTTCCGCTGAATAATCACGGTCAATTGGGAAGGTTGTTCCCGCGAGCGCCCCGCAGCCGAGCGGAGATTTGTTAATCCGCTTCATTGAATCCTGAAAACGCTCCTTGTCGCGCTCAAGCATCCAGAAATACGCAAGCAGATGGTGAGCGAATGAAATCGGCTGGGCGCGCTGCAAATGTGTGTAGCCCGGCAGAATCGTTTCAACGTTCGCTTCCGCCTTTTCAATCAGCGCACTTTGGAATGCCTCAATCAGCTCGATGATGTGGCCGACATGATTCTTCAAGTATAAATGCATGTCAGTCGCCACCTGGTCATTCCGGCTTCTGCCGGTATGCAGCTTGCCGCCAAGAGGACCGATTTCGTCAATGAGCATTTTCTCAATGTTCAAATGAATATCCTCATAATCGACTGAGAATTCCAATGCTCCCTCCTCTGCTTTTTGCAAAAGGGTATTCAGGCCCTCTCGGATTTTCAACTCTTCTTCTGCTGTCAGAATACCGCATTTTTTCAGCATGGCAGCATGTGCGAGAGACCCTGTAATGTCTTCAGCAACTAAATTTTGGTCAAATGATATGGACGCGCCGAACTCGTCGACCCATTTTTCCGGTGTTTTTTGAAATCGGCCTCCCCAAAGCTTCTTCATGCTTTAATCTGCTCCTTCTTTTTCACGATGCTGTTCACTTTTGTCGGAAGTCCCCAAAGCTCGATAAATCCGATTGCTGCATGGTGATCAAATGCATCGTCTTTTGTATATGTTGCAAGTTTTTCATCATATAGAGAGTATTCCGATTTACGTCCTTCTACAATTGCATGGCCTTTAAACAGCTTCACGCGGACAATGCCTGTGACATGCTTTTGCGTTTCTTTTAAGAAAGCGTGCAGCGCGTCTTTTAACGGTGAGAACCATAAGCCGTTGTAAATGATTTCTGACATTTTTTGCTCGATGATCGGTTTAAAGTGGGCTACCTCTTTCACCAGTGTCAAATCTTCTAATTCTTTATGCGCTTTGATCAGTGTCATCGCACCAGGGCATTCGTATACTTCCCGGGATTTAATGCCGACGAGGCGGTTTTCCACGTGGTCGATACGTCCGACACCGTGCGCGCCCGCCATTTCATTCAGCTTCAAGATCAGCTCAGAAAGCGAGTAGGAAACACCGTCAATGGAGACAGGCACGCCCTGTTCAAATGCAATTTCAATCACTTCCGGCGTGTCCGGCGTTTTTTCCAGCGGAGCTGTTAAATCGTATGCACCTTCTGGCGGCGCCGCCCATGGATCTTCTAAAATGCCGCACTCATTGGCGCGTCCCCAGAGGTTTTGGTCGATAGAATACGGGCTGTCAAGATTGATCGGAATCGGAATGCCGCGGCTAGCCGCATATTCAATTTCTTCTTCACGTGACCACTGCCATTCGCGAACCGGCGCGATGACTTCTAGGTCAGGGTTTAATGATTTAATGGAGACTTCGAAACGAACCTGGTCATTTCCTTTCCCTGTGCATCCGTGGGCAATCGCCTGTGCATCTTCTTTTTCCGCAATTTCAACCAGTTTTTTCGCGATCAGCGGTCGAGATAATGCCGAAACAAGCGGGTATTTTCCTTCATACATTGTGTGGGCCTGCAAAGAGATAAGCGCGTAATCCTGTGCAAATTCTTCTTTTGCATCGATCACGTAGGAGTTTGTCGCGCCGACTTCAAGCGCTTTCTGCTGAACAAATGCCAAATCTTTGCCCTCACCGACATCCAGGCAGCAGGCGATTACATTATATCCTTGCTCCTGAAGCCATTTTATTGCGACGGAAGTATCAAGACCTCCTGAGTATGCTAATACGACTTTTTTCTGTTCTGACATGATAAAAATCCCCTCTCAACCGTGTTTCTATTTTGTATAAAAATAAATTATATTTAATAAAAATACATTTTGTATGTATACACTTTAACAAGTACGTTTCGTTTTTTCAAGCCTTTTATAAAAAAAACTTCACCTAAATTTCAGGTGAAGTTTCATAGTATTTATTCATTTACTTGTCTTTTCTGATTTCTCTGACCACATGCGCAAGTTCGGGAATAATCAGCTTATTCATTGCCAGCTTTACTGCGCCGCTTGAGCCTGGCGTTGAGAAAACAGCGGTATGCTGAATGACGCCGGCAGTTGCTCTCGACATGATTGCGGCAGAGCCGATATCCTCTGTATAACTCAGCATCCTGAATATTTCTCCAAAGCCGGGCAGTTCTTTCGAAAACAGCGGCGTTATGGCTTCAATTGTGACATCCCGATCTGCTATGCCTGTCCCTCCGTTTAAGAGTACCGCGTCTGTCTGTTCATCCATGCAGCCCGCAAGCACTGACCGTTGCAAAGCATCCTTTTCGTCTTTTACAATTTCATATGCGGCAATATGATGACCGGCTTCTTCTAAAAATGAGATCATCAGCTTGCCGCTTTTATCGGTTTCATCTGTCCTCGTGTCACTGACAGTAATCACTTTGCACCGAACGATATCGGGAGCTTCTTGTTTATGCTCTTGAACGCTCATTGGCCCACCTCTTTTATGTTTTCTGTCTGTCACTATCATGCATCAACAAAAAAGCACATTCAAGAGAATGTGCTTTCATGCGATTTATTTTGCTAAACGAACAACGTCGCGCGCAATCATGACTTCTTCATCAGTCGGGATGATCATGACTTTTACTGGAGAATGCGGATAGCTGATGAAAGCTTCCTCGCCGCGCACGTTATTAAGCGCAGGGTCCCAGTATACGCCCATGAATTCTAAACCGCGAAGAACGCGTTCTCTGACTTCCACACTGTTTTCACCGATACCGGCAGTAAAGATGATCGCATCTACACCGCTCATTCTTGCAGCGTAAGAACCGATGTATTTGTGGATTCTGCTTGCGAATACTTCAAGAGCCGTTTCCGCGCGCTCATTTCCTTCTTTCGTAGCTTCAACGATGTCACGAAGATCGCTTGAGAAACCGGAAATGCCGAGCAGTCCGCTTTTTTTGTTTAATGTATTCAGTACTTCGTCAGCCGTTTGGCCTGTTTTCTCCATGATGTATGGGATCAGGGCAGGGTCGATGTTTCCAGAGCGTGTGCCCATTGCTACACCGGCAAGCGGCGTAAAGCCCATGGATGTGTCAATAGATTTTCCGCCTTCAACAGCGGCAATACTTGCTCCGTTTCCAAGGTGGCAGGAAATCAGGCGCAAGTCTTTTAACGGACGGCCGAGAAGCTCTGCCGCACGCTCAGTTACATATTTATGTGAAGTGCCGTGGAAGCCGTATTTACGGATGCCGAATTTTTCATAGTATTCATACGGCAAGCTGTAAAGGTAAGACTGCTCAGGCATTGTTTGGTGGAATGCTGTATCAAATACAGCTACCGCAGGAACATTTGGAAGCACTTCTTTGAACGCTTTAATTCCAACGATATTTGCCGGATTGTGAAGCGGTGCCAATTCAGAAATATCTTCGATTTCCTTAATGGTTTCATCCGTTAATAAAACAGAATCGCTGAATTTTTCTCCGCCGTGAACGACACGATGGCCAATTCCGTCAATTTCATTCAAGTCTTTAATAATGCCGAATTCCGTTAACTTATTCAGCAGCATTTTAACAGCTACCGCATGATCTGGAATATCAGTTACTTCTGTATTTTTTTCGCCGTTCACAGAAATTGTGAATACGCTGTCGGCGATACCGATTCGTTCAACTAAACCCTTCGTTAAAACGGTTTCTGAAGGCATTTCGAAAAGCTGAAATTTCAAAGACGAGCTTCCTGCGTTAATTGCAATAATTTTGGACATGATTGACGCTCCTTTATACTCTGTATCAACAACTTCGTTTTTCGTACTTTTTTCCCGGTGAATATCAACATCTTCTCCGAAAAATATCTGACTTTTCCATTTAAACATTGTCATGTCGGCTTTTCAAGTCAACTTGCGTATTGATAACGCTTACAATAAGAAGTCGTTATTTTCAGACACATTCACTATAGGTTTTGTATTGATGAACGCTTACAATTTGCGGTTTTTCCCTCTGTATTTTGTGTTTCAAAGCTGGATTCAATTCGTCAAGTCCGGTCTTCAAAAGCATAAATAAAAGCAGCTTAGGCATCGACCTCATACGGCTGTCTAAGCTGCTTTTAAAACACTTACTTTTCTTTTTTAAACCATTCATCAAATTGAGCCATCATATCAAGCATCGCCTTTTGATTGGAGAAAGACGGAAGATTCGCAAGCAGAATTTGCCCCGGCGCTTTCGTATTCTCTCCTTGTTTCTGAAGCACAAGGATGCTTTTGGCATGAGCTTCGTCTTTAAAAATAGATTTTGGCAGCTGCAACAGTGCGTTGATATGAACCTTATCTTTGAAAAACTGTTTCAGCTTGCCGCTTTGGGAGCTCTCAAACAAATGATTCGGAATCATAAAAAATAAGTAGCCGCCCGGTTTGGTATGCTTGACGCTCTGTTCAATAAACAGATGATGAGCGAAGGAATGGCCTTCGTCAGCTTTGAGCTCAAACGCTTCTGCTCCTTCGTCATTCGGATAATAGCCGACTGGCAGATCACAAATGACCGTGTCAACTGGATCGATAAACAACGGCTCAAGGCTGTCCTGGTGGAAAAGCTCAAGCTCTTTTTTCAGAAGGTTCGCTTGGGCATAGGCGATCTTCAAGAGCACATCATCAATTTCAATGCCAAAGCTGTTTGCCGTTTTTTCAGACAGCTGGTTCAGCACGGTAAACAGAAGGTTCCCAGTTCCCAGGGCTGGATCAAGAATGGTCAGTTCCTTTTTGTCCGCCATAAATTTATTCACCAAATAGCTGATGAAAAGCCCGATCGTATCCGGCGTCATTTGTCTGTTTGGATGCGAGATATCTTTCATTCCTTTAAGGACGGCAAGCTGAAAAGCCTTGCGTACCCACTCATGCTCATACGTGCCGAATTCCGCTTTTTCAAGCAGAGCCTGAAGTTGTTTGGTTTTCTGATCAGCAGGCAGTTTCAGCTGATCCGTTTTTTCAAGAAAATACATTTCTCCTGCTTCGGCCAGCGCCTCTATATATGAAATCTGCAATTCATTCTTTATCATAATCGCGGCTTCGTTTAACAGCTCATACACCGCACCTACATGGTCTTTTTGCATATTGTGTTCCTCCTTGCCATGAAAAAAGCTCCGGCGGCAGCCTGGAGCTTTTTTCCCTGCTTACTTTACTAATGCCTTAGCAGCCTCAATTGGCTTTTCATAGTTCGGGTGGTTTGTTGCTTCGCTTACATATTCAGCGTAAACGACTTTTCCGTTCTCATCAAGGACAAATACGGAACGCGCAAGCAGACGAAGTTCTTTAATATACACACCGAACGCTTCGCCAAATGACATATCTCTGTGGTCAGACAGTGTTTCCACTTTGTCAATTCCGTTAGCGCCGCACCAGCGCGCTTGCGCGAATGGAAGGTCTGCACTGATTGTGTAGACGTTGACATCTCCAAGCTTTGCAGCTTCTTCGTTAAAACGGCGTGTTTGTGCATCACAAACACCTGTATCAATTGAAGGGATAACAGAAATAATCGTTACCTTTCCTTTCATGTCAGCTAACGATTTTTCTTCAAGGCTGTTAGTCAGCACTGTGAAATCAGGAGCTTGATCTCCTACCTTCACTTCTTGTCCGACAAGTGTAACCGGACCGCCTTTGAATGTAATTTCAGCCATTATAATTCCTCCCTTTTGTATGTATGTCTCTATCATAGTAAAGTTTCCTGCAAACTGCAAAGTTTATGCCAAAAAAAAGTTAACTGCGGCCAGCGCAGTTAACCTTTTTTTAATAATTCATATTGTTCATTTGGTTTTGATTTTGGCCTTGGCTTTGGTTTTTGTTATTTTTCTTGAACATTTGCTGGATGCGCTCGAGTGTTTGAGGGGCTGCGTCTAAAATTTTCTCTATTAAATGGGTATTTTCATCTAAATGAAGCATTCTGATGCCTGTCGATCCGACAATTAAAAACGCGATCGGCGTAATGGACACACCGCCCCCGCTTCCGCCTCCGAAAGGAAGTTTCTGTTCTCTTGTCTCATCGTCTTCCGATTTCTTTTCGGCCGGCTTTCCGCCAAACTCGCTTCCGCCTGCGGCGAATCCGAATCCAACTTTAGAAACAGTTAAAATCACACTTCCATCAGGCGTTTCCACTGGATCTCCGATGATGGTGTTAACATCAATCATTTCCTTCAAGTTTTCCATTGCGGTTTTCATTAAACCTTGGATGGGATGGTCTGCCATATACGCTTCCTCCTTAAACTGATGAATCATTCTTTGAAGTCATTCTAGCCGACGGATTCTTCTTTAATACGGATAGCTCCCGTCCGTATTTGACGAATTTGAAAGCTGCAAGCATAGCATGTCCAAAGCGAAAAAAGAATATACACTGAAAATGGGTCTTGGAAACAGGGACTTGAAACGACGGGATCACCTCATAGACAGGTTTATTCACAAAGTCCAGGTGGTCGTAGAGCATTGCTGCGATACCGCCCTTCACGCCCCATACAGCACCGGTTAACACACCTGTCACTGCCGCGTCCTGAATTCCGATTACTGTAACCCATTCTAGTTTTGTGATATGTAAATGCGCGAGAAAAGACGCGCTGATTTTCCGCAGTCTGGTGACCTGATGCAAAAGCATTTCGATTTTATTAATGCTTTGCTGCACATCGTTTTGTGTAATTTTTTTCTTTCCGCTGCTTTTTTTCATTTTGGATTCAGTTTTTTGTTTGATATCCACTGTTCCGTCTTCTTTGTTCACCTTAATCGCCGGGATTGTTTTTTTGATCCTTATAAGGCCAAACAGCGCCGTAATCTTCAAGGTCAATTTGTCATTATCATCGGCATGAAGATACTCCAGCGCGACATGGATTTTCATTCTGAGAAGCAGTACGATCCCTATGAGAATAAGAATGGCTGTCAGTACATACACCATATTCTTCACTTCCTCTAGGAGCATTATCGCCAATTCCTAAAAAAATAAACCCGGACGGAAGTCCGGGTTATCGGTTATTTGCGGTATAATTTTTCATGCACCACGGTGGTATCCGCGATGTAATCATGAATCCCTTGTTTTGTAGGTGAAAAGGCAACAACGATATATAAAATCCAAATCTTATCAATATACCGTCCAACCACTTCACGAAAAATCACTGTACTCCATGTCAGCTTGCTATCTTGCTTCACAGAAACCACTTTGAGGCCGAACACCATTTTACCAAGCGTCTGCCTGAAGTATTTTGTCATGAGTGCGAAATAGGCAAGATACACAATAAGCGTTGTCACACTGTAGGCCGAGAAGGTAAACATGCCGGATGTTTTCGGCAGATCCAATACGGTAAAGAGGGGAGAAACGAGCAAATGGTTTAATCCCCATATCACGAGCCAATCAAGCAGGAAAGCCCAGAAACGAACCCAAAAGCCAGCATAGGCATGTGTCAGCAGCTCCGCTTCTTGCGGGCCTTTGATGTCATTGCGCTCTAACTCTTCATATGTCGCGTCCATTATTGTTCCCTCCTACTTCGCATAGAGATACATCATTCTCGGCGAACCGGATTGCGATAGAATTTCTCTCATATTCAAAAAATCAATTTCACTTTTAAACATTTTGTTCGCGCCCATGGAAAACAGTGAGCCTAATCCGAAGCTTTCCTCATAAGAAATGACAGAGGCGTTTTTCAAATCCTTGTGATCCTTTTTCATGGCCGTAATGGTATCGTCATAAAAACCAAGCTCATCAACGAGGTTCAGTTTTTTCGCCTGCCGTCCGTCATACACGCGGCCGTCCGCAATTTTCTTTACCTCTGCTTTCGGCATGCCGCGCCCTTTTGAAATGACATCAACAAAGCCTTCATACGAATTATCAACCATCGATTGCATGATGTTTTTTTCTTCTTTCGTCATCTCACGGGAAGGAGACATAATGTCCTTATGGGCCCCGCTCTTAATCGTTTCAAAAGAAATGCCAAGCTTGTCGGCAAGCTTTGAATAATTGACGCTTTCCATAATGACGCCGAGTGACCCGGTCAGGGTTTCCGGTGTCGCAAAAATCTTATCAGCCGCTGTTGAGATGTAATAGCCTCCTGATGCTGCCATCGAACCCATTGACACGTAAATCGGTTTTTTCGTTTCTTTCTTGATTTCTTCCAGTTTCTTATGTATTTCAGCACTTTCATACACTCCGCCACCCGGAGAATTCACCTTCAGAACGATACCTTTGACCGTCTTGTCATCTTTTGCGCGCTCAAGGTTTTTTAAGAACGTTCTGTGGTTATATCCGTCTGCACCAAGCAGACTGCTTGAGTCCCCATTATCCTGAATGGTGCCGCTGACCTCTAATACGGCAATTTTACTTGAGGGACTGCCGTTTTCCAGCGTCTTCTCCTGCGATTCATCCGTCAGTGATGTGAGATCCGTTTGAGCGCCTTTGACGCTTTCAAAGAAACTCATAGAGATGCTGACGATAATAGACACGCCGAAAATCCCCAGAGCAATCACTAATGCAATCCATCTTTTTGCATTCATTTTTTCTCCTCCTTTTTCCTAAACTCTCTCATTATACGATTCAATATGAAAAATGTTTCACTTCATGAGAAAGCTCCGGCTTAACGGGCTGCCGGCAAACGTGGTACACTTATGGCCAAAGGTATTTTATCACAAATACTGGATGGCAGAAAAACTTAAATATGACAGCAAAGGGGAAATGGGATATGACCGATCAACGCCGTAATGTTTATTTTTTTCACAAACAGGATCAGGAAACGAACGAACAAGCCCGCTCGTTAACACAATTAGCGGAAGAGCATGGATTTACCGTTGTGAACCAGCACTCAGACGCCAATATTATCGCTAGCATTGGCGGGGACGGCACATTTTTGCAGGCAGTCAGAAAGACGAATTTTCGTGACGACTGCTTGTACGTCGGCATTACCAAAAAGGGGAAAGCTCATTTATATTGCGACTTTCATAGTGATGAGCGAGAAAAAATGGTCGATGCAATGACGTTTGAACAAATTGAAGTGAGAAAATACCCGCTGATTGAAGTGACAGTGGATCAAGCCAGTCCTTTTCACTGCTTAAACGAGGTATCCATCCGCTCAAGCATCATCAAAACCTTTGTGATGGACGTGCTGATTGACGATCTGCACTTTGAAACGTTTAGAGGTGACGGAATGATTATCTCAACGCCTACAGGGAGCACCGCCTATAACAAGTCTGTTGCAGGAGCTGTTGTTGATCCATTGCTTCCATGCATGCAGGTATCAGAGCTTGCATCCCTTAACAATAATACCTACCGGACACTCGGCTCGCCATTTGTCCTCAGCTCTGACCGAAAGCTGACCCTTCGTGTGGTGCAGGACGGCAACGAACACCCAATCATCGGCTTGGACAATGAAGCACTCAGCACGAGAAATGTGAAAACGATCGAAATCAAACTGTCTAATAAGAAAATCAAAACAGTCAAACTAAAGGACAATTCATTTTGGGAAAAAGTGAAGCGTACTTTTTTATAGAAAATAAAAGGACAGGCTGCTGCCTGTCCTTTTATGATTTCTCATATACAATCTGGCCGTTAATCACGGTTTTTTTAATCTCTAAAAGATGAAGCTGTGCGGGGTCAATGGCAAACGGATCACCACTGAGAACTGTAAAATCCGCGTCATAGCCTTCCGCAATTTTTCCGCGTGACTTCTCTTTATAAATGATACCGGCGCTACCTTCTGTATAAAGCTTTATCGCTTCATATACAGGTAAACATTCACTTTCATTATAGCTTGGCCCGTTTTGCTCATGACTGCTTTTCCGGAGGACCGCGGACTGGATCCCTAGAAGCGGGTCAACAGGCTCAATCGGGGCGTCTGAACCGCCCGCGCATAAAATGCCTTTAGATATGAGGGTTTTCCAGGCAAATGCAGTCTTCATCCGGTCTTTTCCGAGACGGTCAATGACCCACGGAAAGTCGCTTGCAACGAAGTGCGGCTGAAGGTCAAGTGCGATCGGCATGCGTGCTGCTCTCTCGATTAATTCGTTATCAAGCACTTGAGCATGAATAAGCCGATCATGCCGGCCGTTTTTGGGCGGATGCTTTTCTATTGCGTTCAGCACTTTTTCAAAAGCAAGATCGCCGATTGCATGAACAGCAACCTCCATCCCTTTTTCTCTCGCTTTGCGAATGAGCCGGCCAAGGGTTTCGTCATCGTGAACCTGAACACCATTTGTTGATGGATCATCCTGATATGGTTCTTTCAATAAAGCCGTTCTCCCGCCAAGCGCCCCGTCCGCAAAGATTTTCATAGCACCGAACTCCACATACGGGCCGGACAGCTTCTCCAGCTGCTCCCATCGATCGACAGCTTCATGATGAACGAGCAAATGGCAGCGAAACGGATACTTTCCGCCAGCGGCAGCTTTCTCATAAGCTTTCATCGGCACCGAAACATCACCATAATAGGACAAGTCTTCCGAATGACCGCCCGTCAGGCCTTTTGTCCAGCAATCCTTTATTGCAGCCGTTAATGCCTCATCAACATAGTGCTGGGAGACTGGCGGGACAGCCTTCAGAATCAAATCCTGCGCCTTATCAAACAGGAGTCCGGTCGGCTCGCCATTTGCATCTTTTACGATGACTCCGCCGTCAGGATCAGGAGTATTTCTTGAAATTCCCGCTGCTTGAAGAGCCGCAGAATTGACAGCTATTGCATGCCGGCATATACGCTTGAGCAAGACGGGCCTGTCAGGAAACAGGCGATCAAGATCATGCTTAGTCAAGTAGTCAGGTGTCTCAAACTGATTTTCATTCCAGCCTTCTCCAATGAGCCAATCGTTTTTAGGAAGCTGCCGCTCTCTTTCCTTCGCAGCCTGTAAAATTGAATCTTTCGACGTCAGTGCGGACAGATCGAGCTGAAGCTGTTTCTCACCGTGGCCGATCAAATGTAGATGGCTGTCAACAAAACCGGGGAACATCACTGCTCCGTTCAGGCTGATTTCTTCTGTTTCCGGCGACCCGTACTTTTCCTTCAAACGTTCATAGCTGCCGGTGCCTTTTATAACACCATCCTCAACATAAACTGCCTCAGTCCGATCGCCTTCTTCGAGCATCGTATAAATGAAACCGCCGTGCCATATCGCCTTCATTCACGTTCACTCTCTTTCTTTACGCCTTTTTATTGGCTTTGAGCTGTTCTTCACGTTTTCTTAATTCCACTCGTCTGATTTTTGCAGAAGCCGTTTTCGGCAGGCTTTCCACAAATTCAATTTCTCTAGGATATTTGTATGGAGCGGTAATCGTCTTCACATGGTTTTGCAGCATTTTGACAAGCTCATCACTGCGTTTTTCATGATTTTGCAGGACAACATATGCCTTTACGATGGAGCCTCTGATTTCATCAGGGCTTGCGACAACAGCACATTCTTTTACTTCTGGGTGCTTAACAAGCGCGTCTTCCACCTCGAAAGGCCCGATCGTATAGCCGGAGCTGATAATAATATCGTCATTTCGGCTTTCAAACCAGAAGTAACCTTCCTCATCTTTTCTTGCTCTGTCTCCCGTTAGGAAATAATCGCCGCGAATTTGTGTTTTCATTCTTTCCGGATCTTTAAAATACTCTTTAAAGAGCGCAGGCGTACTGAGGTGAACAGCGATATCGCCAACCTCACCAGGTTTGCAGATTTCACCGTCTTCATTTATGATCTCCACCTGATTTCCCGGTGTCGGTTTTCCCATGCTTCCCGGTTTAATAGGCGTATCTTTCAAAACACCAACCAAAAGCGTGCTTTCTGTTTGGCCATATCCGTCCCGTACCTTAATGCCAAAGTGCTTTTGGAAAACATCAATGACTTCACGGTTGAGCGGCTCACCTGCGGAAACAGCGCTGTGCAGGGCAGAAAGATCAAAGCGTTTCAAGCCTTCAACCTTCGCCATTAAGCGGTATTCTGTCGGAGTGCAGCAGAAAACATTGATTTTGTAGCGATTTAAAAGCTCTAGATATTTTTCTGCTTTGAATCTGCCGTGGTACACAAAACCGGTTGCTCCGCTGCCAAGCACCGCTAAAAACGGACTCCATACCCACTTTTGCCAGCCAGGGGCAGCAGTTGCCCAGACGATATCCTTTTCAGAAATGTCAAGCCAAGCGCCGGCAGAAGTTTTTAAATGAGCAAATGCCCATCCATGTGTATGTACAACACCTTTCGGCTGACCTGTTGTCCCGGATGTATAAGATAAGAAAGCCATATCATCTCTTGTTGTGTCAGCTGTTTTAAATTGGCTTCCGTCCGCTTCAATTGATAAGAGGTTTTTCCAGCCGGCATCATTTTCACCAATAGACAGTGTAATCAGTTTGTCAGCCGTACTGACATCCCGGAAAGCGCCAATAAATTCGGAGTAGACGATAGCGCCTTTTACCTCTGCATGTTCAATCCGGTATTCAAGATCTTTCGCGCGAAGCATTTCGGAGCACGGAATGACAACCATTCCTGATTTCAGGATAGCCAAATAAACAGCATAGGCTTCAAGCACCCGCGGAACCATTACAATCAGCTTGTCTCCCTTTTTAAATCCAAGATCAGCTAAGGCCGCTCCGATTTTATTTGTTTCTTCCATCAGCTTTTCATACGACCAAGATTCTTGCTTGCCCGACTCGTCCTCCCAAAGAAGAGCGGTTTTTTGTCCAGCAGCACTGAACTTTTCCATTTCATTCACTAAATTATATTGCACAGGGGCAATTAAATCTTCACGTTTTAACACGAACAACTCCTCACTTTCTCCACCCATTATACATAAATACAGGCTCTTTCCGTAAGGATATGCCTAAAAGCAACCTCTGTAAACATAGATTTTATAGGCCGCTGGTCCTTTTTTATATGTAAAAAATGAAAAAGAGTGGGGATACCCCCACTCCTAAGCCATTATGTGAAATTGTAAATTAGAATTGTCCTCCGCCCATGTTTTGTTGAGCAAAAGATACAAGACGTTTTGTGATCTCTCCTCCAACAGAACCGTTAGCGCGAGAAGTTGTGTCTGCTCCAAGGTTTACACCGAATTCAGAAGCGATTTCTAATTTCATTTGGTCGATCGCTTGAGCAGCTCCTGGTACTAAAAGGTTGTTGCTGTTACCTGAGTTATTGTTAGCCATGTGTCTCACCTCCTTGTGAGTATAGAATGTGTCAAAACACATGGCTTCATTCAGAAAAACTTTGGTAATTGTATACAGGAGCTGAAAATTGATTTAAAAGAGTTCAGCGAATTTATCGTTAGCTTCTTGTTCGCTATAAAGGGTCATTGTCTCAATGTTATCTACCGCTTCTTGAATATACGGCTCGAAATCAACAAAGCTTTCAAAGTGTTCAATTTTCTCTTTTTTAGGGCGTGTTTTCGGGCTTGGCGGTGTAAAGATCGTGCAGCAGTCTTCAAACGGCTGAATACTTGTCTCATATGTGCCAATTTCCCGTGATTTTTCGATGATTTCTGTTTTGTCCATGGCGATTAGCGGACGCAAAATCGGTGTTGACGTCACCGCATTAATTGCATACATGCTTTCAAGCGTTTGGCTCGCTACCTGACCGAGGCTTTCTCCCGTAATAATGGCAAGCCCGTTTCTCTTTTCTCTGATTCTGTCGGCTATCTGAAGCATGAGGCGGCGGGTTGCCGTCATTGTGTAATTTTCAGGAATTTGTTTTTGGATGAGCTCTTGCGTTTTTGTAAATGGAACAATATGAAGTGTCATGCTTCCCCCAAAACGGGACAGACATTTCGCCAGATCCATTACCTTTTGCTTTGCGCGCTCGCTTGTGTATGGCGGGCTGAAGAAATGAACAGCTTCTACCGACAATCCCCGTTTCATCGCATAAAAACCGGCCACAGGGCTGTCAAAACCGCCAGAAAGCATCAGCATCGCTTTTCCTGCTGAACCAACTGGCAGCCCGCCTGCACCTTTTTCATCACGAATTGTCAAAAATGTTGCTTCTTCCCTGATTTCGATTCTGAGCGGGATGTCTGGGTTGCGAACATCGACCGTCAATCCTTCTGTATTTCGCAAAATATGGCCGCCGATTTCAGCGTTCATCTGGTTTGTATCTAATTCAAATTGCTTATACGCTCTCTTTGTCGCGACTTTAAACGTATCACCTGGTTTATACTGATCTTTGATAGCCTTTAGTGCGGTTGCCTTAATATCATCAAGGCGGCTGTCACACTTAATTGCCAGGCTGAAGCTTTGAATCCCAAACACTTGCTTTAAATGAGGAAAAAGAGCCTCAGGATCCTCTCCATTTAATGTAATCGTCATACGATCCCTGTTGGAAAAGTATTTTAAATTCGGATAGTCTTTCAAAACGAGTCTGATGTTTTGTTTTAAGCGCTCAATAAAGCTTTTTCTGTTTTTGCCTTTGGTCGAAATTTCCCCAAAACGAATTAATATATGATCGTAATTCATGTTCTACCTCATCATTTCCCTTAATTTTTTGATGCCAGGACGAAGCGCGTTCATAAACGGTTCTGCCACATCGCTTGTCTGGCTGTAATTTAAACTGATTCTGATGCTGCTTCCGGCAATCTGCTCTCCTTTGCCCATCTCTAAGAGAACCTTGCTGGGCTTATGTTCTTTTGCCGAGCAAGCCGATGTTGTGGAGACGAATATATCCTGTTCCTCAAGCATGTGTAAAAGCACTTCCGCTTTAATCCCCGGTACAGAGAAATTAATAATGTGCGGCGCGCTATTCATTTGAGGCGTGTTGATAACGACGCCCTCAATTTCACTCAGCCTATTCATAAACAATTCCTTTACGGCAGTCATCGTGTCAAGCCGTGTGTCAAAATCAGCAGAGGCCAGATTAATGGCCTTGGCAAGCGAAACCGCACCAGCAGTATGTTCTGTTCCGGCCCGTATGCCTTTTTGCTGAGAGCCTCCCGTTATGAGCGGAATAAGGCGTGTTCCTTCTTTTACAATAAGTGCGCCTGTCCCCTTTAGGCCGTGAAATTTATGCCCCGAAATTGAACATAGATCAATGCCGGCCTTTTCAATTGCCAAGGGCACTTTATAGATGCCCTGCACATAATCGACGTGAAACAAAATGTTCGAATGCTCTTTCAGCACTTCTCCTGCCGCTTCAATCGGCTGCACGGAACCGACTTCATTGTTCACATGCATCATGCTGACAAGCACGGTATCGGGACGGATGGCTGCTTTTAGATCTTCAATAGAAACAAATCCGTCTTCATTCACAGAAAGATAAGTGATATCAAACCCGAACAACTCTTTCAGCTGTTCTAACGATTCCGTAACGGATGGATGTTCAATAGAAGTGGCAATGATATGTTTGCCTGTTTTTATCTTTGACAAAGCCGCTCCTTTTAAAGCCGCATTATTGGCTTCTGTGGCGCCTGACGTAAATACAATATCATATTTTTTTAGGCCTAAGGACCTTTTGATTTGATTTTTGGCTGCTTGAAGCAGCTGTTCCGTTTCGGCTCCATATCGGTGCAAAGATGAAGGATTGCCAAAGTATCGGCTGCTCGTCTGTTCATATACGTTCAAGACTTCATCGTAAGGCTTCGTCGTTGAACTATTATCTAAATATATCATCTTTTTTACTCCTTTATGAAAGCGGTACAAGGTATGATATTTATGTTACCATAACAAAATTTAATAGAAAATTACGAAAAACTAGTATTGACTTCTAATTTTTTTACCATATAATAAGATTTGTTCGTTTCGTCATATTATCTGACAATTAATTGACAGAATATTTTAACATAATTATTAGGAGGATTTTTTTCATGAAACACTCACTGCCTGTCAAAGATACCATTATTATTGGTTTCATGCTATTTGCGTTATTCTTTGGAGCAGGAAATATGATTTATCCGCCGGAACTTGGACAAGCAGCCGGACACAACGTCTGGAAGGCCATCGGCGGATTTTTACTGACAGGGGTAGGCCTGCCGCTTCTCGGCATTATCGCCATCGCATTAACCGGTAAGGACGCTAAAGGCCTTGCTGACAAAGCGCACCCTGTTTTCGGCACAATCTTTACTGTCGTGCTTTATTTATCAATCGGACCATTATTCGCCATCCCGAGAACAGGAACTGTTTCATATGAAATTGGCGCTGTTCCGTTTTTGACTGGTGTACCAGAAAGACTTTCTTTATTAATATTTACACTTATCTTTTTCGGCGTTACGTACTATTTAGCGTTAAACCCATCTAAGGTTGTGGATCGAGTCGGAAAAATTCTGACTCCCATCAAATTCACAATTATTTTAATCATTGTTCTCAAAGCCATCTTCACGCCGATGGGCGGATTGGGCGCCGTGACAGAAGCATATAAAGGAACACCGGTTTTTAAAGGATTTTTAGAAGGCTATAAAACAATGGACGCACTTGCTTCAATTGTATTTGGCGTTGTCGTTGTAAATGCTGTAAAAAGCAAAGGCGTTACACAGTCTAAAGCTCTTGCTGCAGCCTGCATTAAAGCAGGTGTGATTGCCGCTTTAGGCCTGACTTTCATTTATGTATCCCTTGCTTATTTAGGTGCAACAAGCACAAATGCCATTGGTCCTGTTGGTGAAGGAGCTAAAATTTTATCTGCGTCTTCCCATTATTTATTCGGTTCATTGGGCAACATCGTACTCGGAGCAGCGATTACAGTCGCATGTTTAACAACAAGCATCGGCCTTGTCACATCTTGCGGCCAATATTTTTCAAAACTTATTCCGGCATTATCATATAAAATTGTCGTTACGATTGTCACGTTATTCAGCTTGATCATTGCGAATTTCGGACTCGCGCAAATTATCGCGTTTTCTGTTCCTATTTTATCAGCTATCTATCCGCTTGCCATTGTCATTATCGTTCTTTCCTTCATCGATAAGATCTTTAAAGAAAGACGCGAAGTGTACATCGCATGCTTGATCGGTACAGGACTTTTCAGTATTTTAGACGGTATCAAAGCAGCCGGTTTTTCACTTGGATCTTTAGATGTGTTTCTAAATGCGAATCTTCCTCTTTACAGCCTCGGCATCGGCTGGGTGCTTCCAGGAATCGTCGGAGCGGTTATCGGCTATGTGCTGACCTTATTCATCGGACCATCCAAACAGCTTAATGAAATAAGTTAATGTCACAGAACGCCTGCGTTATTGCGCAGGCGTTTTGTAATAAAAAAAGAGCCTGCTCATTACACTGCGGGCTCTTTTTCATGGTCGTGATTATCTAAGCGGATATGTCAGCTTTGATTTTTTCAACTGCACCTGGCGCAGCCTTTTCTACAGCGGCAGCGGCAATTTCATAAGAGTCGTCATAATCAAAAGCATAAAAACGTCTTTCCGCTTCTTTCAGCTGTTCAGATAAAATATGATTCTGGCTTCTGAACCGGTTTCCGAACTGAATGATTTTTTCAATGAGGATGACCTGCTCGACAAGTTCCTCTGATTCCCGGCTTGCCCTGTTGACGATATCTTCTGCTTGTTTCAAATGGGCTCCGGCTTCTTCCATATTTAATGGAAGTTCGTTTAGTTGATTGACCGTTTCTTGAATATGATGATGCGCGTTCTCCAGCATCTCTTGAATATGGCTCGGAATGCCTGGAATGTTGCTAGTCTTCAGCAGTCTTGCTGTCTCAGAAATTGTTTTTTTCAAATTGCTGAGCGTCTCCCTCGCCTGAAGCTCTTCTTTTCTCAGCGCTTGCAGATTTTCACGATACTCGGCATGCTCTTTTTTCACTTCTTCAATTTGCTTCTCTATTGAAGCAACTTCTTCTACTAAAAGTGAGTAGGCGACATGCTCTGCATCAAGCTTATCTTTAACGGATGATAGCAGCTTTCCAATTTCATCAAGGCGCTTTTCAAAAGCCTGCTGTTTGCCGAGCTCACCGGCTGTCAGCCTGTAGCTTTCCTTCACCAGCTCAGTTTCCGCTTTCGTATGCTCTTTCTCTTCTTTAAGCTTGTCGTAAGCAATAATCAATTCAGGCATTTTGCTTAGTACGGATTGACCGGCTTCAACTTCGCCCTCCAGCTGCTGATAAACAGATTGAATATTTTCGTCAATGAGCTGCAGGATTGCGGACGCTTCATCAATATCCAGTTCAGTCATCAGGACATGTTCCGCTCGTTTCAGCTGGTTTGACAGATTTTCTAATTCCTTATCAAGCTGGATATGCTCAAGCTTGTACCCTTTTTCTTTCATTTCGCCATAGCCATCCTTGAGCTTTGCAATCTGTCCGGGCACCGTCTGTTTACAGTCAGCTAACAGCTTCGGCACATCATCTATGTATGACTGAAGCCGTTCAAGATTGCGGTCCTGCTCAAGCAGTACTTTTCGTGCAGTAATATAGTTTCCGCCTTCTGTTTCTTCTTCAAATTGTTTGATGCCGCTCCAAATTTCGTCCAGATCCTTTTCAAGGCTGTCATAAAGCTCCCCGTAAAGGTGGCTGTAAGCCAGCAGGTTTTTTCGAGATTTCGAATAGCGCTCCCTCACCTGTTCAATCTCTTCACGGCTCTTTTCCTCACTTGTGACAAGATCGCTGATTTCCCGAAGAATCTTTTCAATGCTTGATTCAGCCGCTGTCAGCAGGTCGTCGATATGAACGAGCACTTGATTGGCCTTTTTAAACCGGTATTTGTCTGCATTTTCCTCGGCATCATAAAGGAGCTCTTCAACTTTCGGCATGTGGGCTGTGACAATCTCATCCCATTCTTCACGCCACTTCTCAAAGAACTCTTCTGTCTGACCCGTCATTTTTAAATGTTTTATTTTAGACATTTCTTCCACGATCGACCGATTCAGAATTTCAATCTTCCACGATTCCAGCCGGTCGATTTCGGCGTAGATTTTTTTCCTGAAAAAGTAGCCTGCCGCAAACAGCGCAAGCAGTACAATTAATAATCCAATGACAAACTCCATAATGAGCCCCCTTGCTGTTTACCTTAATCTGTCAGGGTGTTTTATTTATTCAGAAAGATTTCAGGATATGTATTGAGAAAAACTGTCGTTTTCATTGTTATTATGATACCATGTAACAAACATTTTTTGACCAGAAATCAAAAACTTTTTGTGCAAAATCGGCAGGATTTGACTATTTTTTCATGGGGTGACATCAATGCAAAAGCGAGACGGACATATTCACACACCATTTTGCCCTCACGGCTCCAATGACACACTCAGACAATATGCAGAAGAAGCCTTAAAAAAAGGGTTCGAATCGATTACTTTTACCGAACACGCCCCATTGCCGCCATCTTTTACCGATCCCACGCCGCTGAAAGACAGCGCGATGGCGCAAGCTTCTTTGGAACGCTATATTCATGAAATTTCCGGATTAAAAAAAGAATATCGCGGACAGCTTAGCATACGGACAGGGCTTGAAGTCGATTATATCGCTGAATTTGAAGACGAAATTACATTATTCCTAGACACATACGGGCCATATTTAGATGACAGCATCTTATCCGTTCATTTTTTGCGCACAGACTCTTCCTATCTATGCCTTGATTATGACGAGCATACCTTCAAAGAGCTGATTTCAGCCTGCGGAAGCATTGAAGCGGTATATGAACAATATTACCGGAGTATCTATTCTTCCATTGTAGCATCTCTCGGCGTTTATAAGCCAAAAAGAGTCGGTCACATCACACTCGTCCAAAAATTCATCAAGCTGTTTCCATACAGCATGTCAGAGCATATTCGCGGCCTCGTTTCTCTGTGCCTGAATGCCATTGAAGAAAACGGAATGGAGCTCGACTTCAATACTTCCGGCTTAAGAAAAACTTACGCTGGCGGTATTTATATCGAGGATTGGATGCTGAATGAAGCGAAGCAAAAGAAGATCCCGCTTGTGTTTGGGTCTGATGCCCATCAAGCGGGAGATGTCGGATATGCGTATGAGGCGTTTTTGGAACGGTGCTAGTTGGTGAGCGCCACGTCTCCTGTCCGGAAGACGCTTCTGATCCAAATCTTGATTTCTTCAAAATACATTTTATAAAAATACGGCTCGTGCGGCTGCATGTAGAGTACTTCTGAAATATATTGAGGCTGGAGATAGGGCATCATCAAGAGAGATTTTAATTGGAGAATAAAATGAGGCAGCGGCAGCGTTAAATATTCACGCTGTTTTTCTCCTTCCTCAATGATCAGCTGGAAGATATACTTTTCCTTCATTAGATATGTCGACATAATTTCCCTGATTAATGTGGAGTCAATTGTGACTTCCCGGTAGACAAAACGAGTTAATTGACGATGATTATGCTGATAGGATAAAATATCGAAAACCAATTGAAGAAGCTGTTCCTGCGTGCTTTGAGTAGAGATATTGCTTGCCGCTGTTTCAAGCGTTTTGCTGTAGCCTTCGTAAAACTCTGAAACTAAGTGTTCCATCAAGCCTCCTTTGCCTTTAAAATAGTAGGAGATGTGCGCAACATTTACATCAGCTGACTTTGCGATTTCACGGACAGACGTGCCAGAAAATCCTTTTTGGTTAAAAAGCATGACAGCAGATTCAATAATTTTGTCTTTGGTGCTTACTTTCATACGGCTCACTCCTTCCTCTTGATACTATTCAAGCAGAAAGCCGCTGTTCCTGTAAGAACTTATCGACAAATGCCGGCAGAAAAGCCGGAACTTTGTTTTATATTATAGAAAAAGTGAGGGTTTTCCATGTTCCATGTCGAAAAACAATCTGGAGATAAAGAAAAAGACTATCAGCTTCTGCTAAAACAGCTCGAAGCCATGACCGAAGACGAAACAGACCAAATAGCTAACTATGCAAATGCCTCAGCACTGCTGTATCATTCGCTGCCTGAAGTCAACTGGGCGGGTTTCTATTTTGCCAAAGAAGAGGATGGACAGCTTGTGTTAGGTCCGTTCCAAGGCCTGCCGGCATGTGTTCGGATTCCTTTCGGCAGAGGGGTTTGCGGCACAGCGTACGCAAACGGAAAAGTGGAACGTATTGAGGATGTAAACGCGTTTCCGGGACATATCGCCTGCGATGCAGCGTCTCAATCAGAAATTGTGCTTCCGATTCGTGTAGACGGAAAAATTGTCGGCGTCTTGGACATCGACAGCCCAGTGAAAAACCGTTTCGACGAAATTGATGAAAAATACTTAACTCAATTTGCCGAAACGCTAGAAAAAGCGTTAGCGCAGTAATATAAAAGCCCAAAACTGATATCGTTTTGGGCTTTTTTTATTTTATTGAGTCATGAATCATCAAGCGGTTTTTCCCGCTCCGTTTCGCGCTGTAGAGCGCTTCATCTGCCTCATGCACAAGCTCTTTCAGCGACTTTTTTGTTTCTGTCGTCCAGCAGGAGATACCGCAGGAAATGGTTACCTCGGGTTTCGTATTTTTTCTGACCGCGTAAACCAGTCGCTCGGTAATCCGTTTCCCCACTGCAACCGGCACATTTGGCAAATAAATCGCCAGCTCCTCTCCTCCCCAGCGGGCACCGACATCATGCTTTCGGATGTTGCTTTTAATCACTGAAGCGACTTGAATTAAAATCTCGTCCCCAGTCTGATGGCCGTACGTATCATTTACATTTTTAAAATTATCAATATCAACAAGAATAAAAACACCCTTTTGATGGATTTTCATGCTGTATTGAATTTTTTCATCTAAATACGCTCGTGAATACAGTTCAGTCAGCTGATCTGTTTTCACGAGATGCTCAAGGCGGTCGCGAAGCATTGAATTGGTTACAGCCAGTGTCGCGTGATGAATCAGCGCCTGAAACAGCTTGTACATTTCAAATGTAAAAGCGTACAGCTCCTGTTTCAATAAAACCGCAAAGCCTAAAAGCCGGTCGTTTTGAATCATCGGAGCAGCCATCAGCGAGCCGTACCCCGCCTTCCCAAAAACAGACTGGCCATTCCCGATGAAAACCCCTTTTTCACCTTCATACAGCTTTTCTTTCAGCTCATTATAAAAATCTGACGGCTTCGCTTCTTTAAAAAATGCTGTGCTGCCTGGGAGCAATGTTAGGTTTTCAAAATGGTCTATATGAAAAAATCCCACTTCTTCTGCCTGAAACGATTCTGCCATTCTCACAGCCAGATCATTCATTGTATCAGTCAATGTCAGCCGCTGATTCAGGCGTCGTGATGTTTCATTAATCAATTCCAAATTTGCGATGCTTGCTTTGGATTGTTCGTAGAGCTGGGCATTTTCAAACGCTTTTCCCGCGGCGTTTGCTAACAGCGACATTTCATCAAGGCAGGCATCAGTAAGAAAGCTGTCACCCGTTCCTTCAGCCTTCAACACCCCGTATGTGCCCTGCTGTCCTTTGATCGGAATATAGGCGACAGATTCATTTTTCCGCAAAATGTCTCCGGACAAATACACTTTGAGCGCAAAGGAATCGGATTTTTCCCCTTCCATATACAGCTCTTTTGCAGGAATCCCTAAACATTGGTCTTGATCGTGCGATATAAATAAAGAAAACTCAAAAAGAGAAAATGTGCTTGTCAAGCTTTCTAAAAGCTGCTTCAGCACATCTGTCTGATCAAGCAGTGAATGGAACAGCTCTGTCATTTTGTATATCTTTTTTTGGTAGATCGTTTTGTTATAGAGTCTTTCCTGTTTCATCGACTGGTTTAAAAATGAAGCAACCACGTCCGGAAGCCCTTCAGGAATCTCTTCATCCTGCCTGCACGCAAGATGGAAACGCCTGCCGGAGCCGTCCTCAATCAGATAACATGAAGCGTTTATTTTTGAAGCGGAAAAACGCGCTTCACCATCTGCCAGTTTTGTCACAAAGTCTGATGGTGACGGTGTAAGCGAAACACAAAGGGTTGAAAAATAGGTTTGAATAGCCGAAGTCAGCCATATGAAAGAGTCGGTGAATGTGACTTTTTCAGATTTGGTTAATAAAAAATCGAGCATATGATAATGAAAGGCGGATAATTGATCTTTAGTTTGTTCTACCATGTTTTTATCACCTAAAAGTTTACCACTAATTTTTGTTTATTATATCATAAACGGTGAAGCAATAATGGAGGAATGGTTGACTTCAAAACAAATAAATTATATAATGACCTTTGTGTGAAATATTGCAGCCTTTTTGTTCAGCTTCTATGTTTTCATTTTGTTCCTTATCAATAAGGTGTATCGTGTAACTCTCTGCTGCTGGAGCGAGGATACATGAAAACAAAATGTGCATGGTCGAATAGAGCAGACGGTTTTTATTTTCCACAAAAATAAAACCAAAGGAGGAGTCACATTATGGCTCGCTATACAGGTCCATCTTGGAAACTGTCCCGCCGTCTAGGAATCTCTCTTAGCGGTACAGGAAAAGAATTAGAAAAACGCCCTTACGCTCCAGGTCCACACGGCCCAGGACAACGTAAAAAATTATCAGAATACGGTTTGCAATTGCAAGAAAAGCAAAAGCTTCGTCACATGTACGGTGTAAACGAACGTCAATTCCGCACTTTGTTTGACAAAGCTGGCAAACTAGCTGGTAAACACGGTGAAAACTTCATGATTCTTTTAGATTCTCGTCTTGATAACGTTGTGTACAAGCTAGGTTTAGCACGTACTCGCCGTCAAGCTCGCCAATTGGTTAACCACGGTCACATTCTTGTAGACGGAAGCCGCGTTGACATCCCGTCTTACCTAGTGAAACCTGGTCAAACAATCGGTGTTCGCGAAAAATCAAGAAACCTTTCTATCATCAAAGAATCTGTTGAAGTGAACAACTTCGTTCCTGAATACCTTACTTTCGACGCTGAAAAGCTTGAAGGTACTTTCACTCGTCTTCCTGAGCGTTCTGAACTTGCTCCGGAAATTAACGAAGCGCTTATCGTTGAGTTCTACTCTCGTTAATCGTTTTAAAAACCCCTGCCGCTATGCGGTCGGGGTTTTTTTATCGGCTTTCGCCTCTTGCTGGCCAACACTATCTTGCGCCTGCTGCTCCCAATGATCCCGCTGCAGCCGTTCTTTTGCAATCGTACACATGAGATTCACGCTTTAGCGCTCCTTTCATTTAAAAGGTGGTGATTGGTCGTGTTTGCCCTATCTAATATACTCTTTTCCTTTCATTCCTATGCGGTAAACAAAAAGATCCTTTGCCTTCAGTGGCAAAGGATCTTTTTCTTATTTATACGTCACAAGGAAGTATTTTTTCTTCCCGCGGCGCAGAACAGTAAATTGGTTTTCGATGCGGTCTTCACCTGATAGGGTATAATTTATTTCCGTCTGGCGTTCACCGTTAATGTAAACAGCTCCGTTTTGGATGTCTTCACGCGCTTGGCGTTTAGAAGGAGATAATTTAGATTGCACCAACACATCTACAAGTGAAAGCTCTTGGGTGCTGTCAACTTCCATAGAAGGAACATCTTTAAAGCCTACTTTTACGTCTTGAGCAGAAAGCTCTTTAATATTGCCGCTGAACAGCGCTTGGGAGATGTTGATGGCTTGCTCCAGCGCCTCGCGTCCGTGAACAAGTGATGTCACTTCTTCTGCCAGGCGTTTTTGCGCTTCACGTTTTTCTGGCGCCGTTTCTGTTTTTTCAGCGTATGCTTCAATTTCCTCTTTTGAAAGGAACGTGAAGTATTTCAAGTATTTGACAACGTCACGGTCGTCTGTGTTGATCCAGAATTGATAGAATTCATATGGCGATGTTTTTTCTTTATCAAGCCAGATCGCGCCGCCTTCCGTTTTTCCGAACTTCGTGCCGTCTGCTTTTGTGACAAGCGGAATCGTTAGGCCAAACGCTTTTGCTCCTTCTTCTTCTGATTTTCTGATCAGTTCAAGACCCGCTGTGATGTTGCCCCACTGATCGCTTCCGCCGATTTGCAGTTTACAGTTTTTGTCTCTGTAAAGATTTAAGAAATCATAAGATTGAAGAATCATGTAGCTGAATTCCGTGTACGAGATGCCGGATTCAATTCTTGAGCTGACCGTATCTTTTGCCAGCATGTAATTGATGCCGAAATTTTTACCAACGTCACGAAGGAAATCGATCACATTCATTTTGCCGATCCAGTCAAAGTTGTTCGCGATGACAGCTGGGTTTTCTGCTGCTTCAAAATCTAGAAATCTGGACAGCTGGTTTTTGATTTTTTGGGACCATTCGGATACGATGTCAGCAGTGTTTAATGTACGCTCTGCTTTTTTTCCGCTTGGATCACCGATGAGGCCCGTCGCGCCGCCCACAAGCGCAATCGGATGATGCCCTGCAAGCTGAAAACGGCGAAGTGTTAAAATAGGCAGCAGGTGTCCGATATGCAAGCTGTCTGCTGTAGGGTCAAAGCCTGAGTACAAGCGGATTTTTTCTTCATTCAGCTGTTTATTTAACCCTTCTTCATCTGTCATTTGCTGAATCAATCCGCGGAAGGATAAGTCTTCAAGTAAGTTAGTCATAAGATAAAGCTCCTTTTTTAATTAAAATAAAAAACGCCCCTTCGTTTACACGAAGGGACGATTGATTATCGCGGTACCACCCTACTAATAAGAGAATGCAAACATTCGTCTTATCACTTTGCCTGATAACGGATCAGGTCCGTTCTTTCACTACTGAAAGCCTGGCCGGCTTTGTTTGCAAAAGCGGTTCATGAGTGTATTCGATATATCCGTCTGTGCTGATTTTCACCGGCCATCAGCTCTCTGGAACGTAAGGATATTCTACTTGTCTCAATCTTTACCTTTTCATATGAAGCTATATCATTTTTAACATAAATAAAATCCTGTGTCAACGCCGCCTTTTAATCCTCCATTGTTGACAGATCTCCAGCCGGCAGATTAAGCTCCCATGCCTTCAGCACGCGCCTCATGATCTTTCCGCTTCTGGTTTTCGGAAGCTTATCTTTAAATTCGATCTCACGCGGAGCCGCATGGGCTGCAAGACCCTGCTTTACAAATAGGCGGATCTCTTCTTTCAGTTTATCAGACGGCTCAAATCCTTCCCTGAGTGCAATAAAGGCTTTAATGATTTCTCCACGCACCGGGTCAGGCTTTCCGATAACGCCTGCTTCTGCAATAGCCGGATGTTCGACAAGCTTGCTTTCCACTTCAAATGGGCCGACGCGCTCACCGGAGGTCATGATGACGTCATCAACTCTGCCTTGGAACCAAAAGTATCCCTCTTCATCCATGTAAGCAGAATCCCCAGACACATACCAGCCGCCCGGCATGAAATACGATTCATACTTTTCAGGGTTATTCCAAATGGTATGCATCATGGAAGGCCAGCCCTTTTTGATGGCGAGATTGCCCATTCGGTACGGCGGTAGCTCGTTGCCTTGATTGTCAACGATCGCTGCCTCCACTCCTGGAATCGGCTTACCCATTGAACCCGGTTTAATATCCATGCAAGGATAGTTGCAGATGAGCTGACTGCCCGTTTCGGTCATCCACCAGGTATCATGGATTCGTTTGTTAAAAACTTTATGTCCCCATCTGATGACTTCCGGATTTAGCGGCTCACCGACACTGAGCACATGCCGGAGTGAAGTTAGATCATATTTCGCAGCCATTTCATCTCCCGCTCCCATCAGCATCCGAAAAGCTGTCGGCGCGCTGTACCAGACATTGACGCCAAGCTGTTCAATCGTTCCATACCAGCTTTCCGGGCTGAAACGTCCGCCGACGATGACATTTGTCGCTCCGTTCAGCCACGGTGCAAAAATGCCGTATACCGTACCTGTCACCCAGCCTGGATCAGCCGTGCACCAATAAATGTCTTCTTCCTTTAAATCAAGGACCCACTTTCCTGTTTGATATTGCTGAATCATCGCTTCATGGACATGCAACACGCCCTTTGGCGTACCAGTGGAACCTGATGTATAGTGAAGCAGAAAGCCGTCTTTTTTATCCATCCATTCGATATCCAATCTTGTGCTTTCCTGTTTCGCTGCTTCATCATAATTGATGATATTCGTGCCGCTCTCAGCCTCTCCCCCGACTACGAAGACATGCTGCAAGTGAGGCAGTTTGTCTACCGGTATTCTCTCCAGCAGCTCAGGCGTTGTGACAACAACCTTTGCCTCACTGTTTTCAAGCCGGTCTTTCACCGCTCCCTCCATAAATGCTTCGAACAGCGGCCCGGCGATGGCGCCAATTTTGATTGCGCCAAGCATAATAAAATAAAGCTCGGGTGATCTCGGCATAAAAATAAAAACGCGGTCCCCTTTTTCCACATTTCCATACCGTCTCAGCACATTCCCGGCTCTGTTTGATTCTTCCTTCATTTCTTTAAATGTGTATTTTTCATCCCTTTTTGCGTCTTTATAATAAAGCGCTACTTTGTTTTTTCGAAACGATTCGGCATGGCGGTCAATCGCTTCATACGCCGCATTCAGTTTCCCTGTCTCATGCCAAGAGAAATGTTTCTCTGCCTCGGCCCAATCAAAATGCCGGTACGTTTCTTCATAGTTTTTTAAGTTATGATCCCCCTCTATTGCTGGTAACGCTTTCAAGTTCATGCCCAAACATCCCCCTTTGCTGAAGTTGTCACAATTATTATAGTATATATTCATATTCTTCTCAATTTTTAAAATATAAACCATGTTGAAAACGCTTTATAATTTGGTATTCTTAAAGAAGGCATGTATTTTTGATAAGAATTGATGGGACGGTGAATTAGTGGAACATCATAAAACATACCATTCAGCAAACATCAAAACAGCAACCGGCTCTTTACTGATAGAAGGGCCTGTCTCTCCAGAGGATTTGGCAGGTTATGAGTTTCATAAAGATTTAACCGCATTTCGCCCGCCTCGCGAGCAGCATGAAGCGCTAGTCGACATTGCAGGCCTTCCCGAAGGGCGCATTATTATTGCCAGAGACGGCCGAACCATTGTCGGCTATGTCACGTATTTATATCCTGACCCGCTCGAAAGATGGTCTGAAGGAAATATGGAGGATTTGATTGAGCTCGGAGCCATCGAAGTAGCGCCGGACTATCGGGGATGCGCTGTCGGAAAGACGCTCCTGACCGTCAGCATGATGGATGAACAAATGGAAAACTACATTGTGATGACGACAGAATATTACTGGCATTGGGATTTAAAAGGGATGAAAAAAGATGTGTGGGAATACAGAAAGATCATGGAAAAGATGATGAATGCAGGCGGATTGGTCTGGTTTGCAACGGATGAGCCGGAGATCAGCTCCCACCCTGCAAACTGTCTGATGGCCCGCATTGGAAAAAACGTCAGCCAAGAATCAATTGAGCAATTTGACAGGCTCCGTTTTTATCATCGTTATATGTATTAACTGACACTGACAAAGGGGAAAAAATAATGATTGTTGAGCAAATCATGAAAAGAGATGTCATTACATTAACGAAGACGGATACGCTTGAAACAGCAATATGCAAACTGAAGGAATTCCATATCAGGCATCTGCCTGTTGTAGATGAAGAACGACACGTGATCGGCATGATTACAGACAGGGACATGAAACAGGCCAGCCCGAGTATTTTTGAAGAAAACAAACGAAGCCTATTTCTCACACGAAGCGTAGATTCAATTATGAAAAAGGATGTTGTCTGCGCCCACCCGTTAGATTTTGTCGAAGAAATATCAGCCGTGTTCTACGAGCATGGCATCGGCTGCCTACCAGTGGTACACCATCAAAAATTAATAGGCATTTTAACAAAAACCGATTTGCTGCGGACGTTTGTCAAATTGACAGGCGCTGACCAGCCGGGCTCGCAAATTGAGATAAAAGTAAACGACATCACCAAAAGCCTCGCTGAGATCAGCAGTCTTTGCCAAGACCTTCAAGTGAAAATATTAAGCGTGCTTGTTTATCCGCATGACGATCCCGGTGTAAAAGTGCTTGTCTTCCGTGTAAAAACGATGAATCCGCTGCCGTTTTTGCAGGCATTACAAAGAAATGGACACCACGTCGTATGGCCGTCAGAGCAAAGGGATCTGCTATGAGAGACAGTGTATTTATCTATTCTCCATCCTACCAAACCTATATGTTTCATCAGGAGCATCCCTTTAATCAGCAGCGGGTTCTGTTAACATATGATTTGCTTAAGACGATCAATGCCTTTGATGATGGAGACATTGTCACCCCCAGACTCGCTTCAGAAGAGGAGCTTTCCCTTGTCCACACGGACGATTACATTCAGGCCGTAAAGCTTGCGGGCGCCGGAAAGCTCCCCGCTGAAGAAGGAGAAAGCTACGGGCTCGGCACTGAAGACACACCCGTCTTTGCCGGCATGCACGAAGCGGCATCACTCTTGGTCGGCGGCACTTTAACGGCCGCAGACTGGGTCATGTCAGGACAAGCCCTGCATGCGGCAAACCTTGGCGGAGGGCTTCATCACGGCTTTCGCGGGAGAGCATCAGGATTCTGCATATACAACGACAGCGCTGTGGCTATTCAATATATCCAGAAAAAATATAGCGCCAGAGTGCTTTATATTGATACGGACGCCCACCACGGGGACGGTGTGCAATTTACATTTTACGATAATCCTGACGTATGCACGCTGTCCATTCATGAAACAGGAAGGTATTTATTCCCTGGAACCGGTCAGATCCAAGAAAAAGGAAGCGGAAAAGGATATGGCTATTCCTTTAATATTCCGCTTGACGCTTTTACAGAGGATGATTCTTTTCTTGAGGCTTACCGGACAGCAGCTTCAGAAGTCGCCGCGTATTTCGAGCCCGATGTCATTATCAGCCAAAACGGCGCCGATGCCCATTACTACGACCCGCTGACGCATTTATCAGCAACAATCAATATATACGAAGAAATCCCCCGTCTTGCACACACTTTGGCTCATCAATATTGCGGAGGGAAATGGATTGCAGTCGGAGGCGGCGGATATGATATTTGGCGTGTCGTGCCCCGCGCCTGGGCCAGAATATGGCTTGAAATGAAGGGAATTGACCCGGGTCACGAGATCCCGCCGGAATGGATTGTTAAATGGCAAAAACAATGCCCCGTGGCCCTTCCGTCGAGCTGGAGCGATCCGGCTGATTTATATCCTCCGATTCCCCGCAAGCCTGAAATTACAGAAAAAAATGCCCAAACTGTCAGCAAAGCATTATATGCGATACGTTCTGAACAGCAAAGAACAAAGTAAAAAACGACCTTTACGAAGAGGTCGTTTTTGATTTTTTAATCACTATTTCCACACGCCGATTTTCCTTCATGTGTTCATTTGTCTTGTTATCCTTTACTGGCTTTGTATCCGCATAACCGACAGCAATAAAGCGCTTGGAGGGAAGCTTCTCTTTAGACGTGAAGTATTGAATCACTCCACTTGCCCGTGCTGCTGATAGCTCCCAGTTCGACGGGTATCGGTATGTCGAAATGTTTCGGCTGTCTGTATGTCCCTCAACCTGAATGTCATTTGGAATTGTTTGAAGAAGAACGGCAATTTGGTGAAGAAGTGTTTCGGCATTTTTCAGCACCTTTGCCTCACCTGTATCAAACAGCACAGCCTCCTGAAGAACGAGCACGACACCGCGTTCATCCCGTTTGGCTGTCATTTGGGCCTTCAAATGATTGTCTTTTATATATGTATTTACTTTCTTGAGAAGCTGATCCTGCTGATCCTCTTGCTTCTTCGTATCAGATGGGGATGTATTCTTTTTTTCTATGGATGTTTGGTCCGGCTGAAGCCCGTTGCCTTCCTTCTGGATCGAGTCCACTGCCGCTTTGAATTTTTGCAGATCGATTTGGGACATCGAAAAGAGTAAAATAAAGAACACAAGGATCAAGGTGATCAGATCTGTAAAGGTTACCATCCAGCTGGATGAAGATTGACTGTTTTTTCCGCTTCCATTCCTTCTTTCAAAACGTTCTCTTCTAAGCTTCATGTACAGATCCCTTTTTTGTTTTTACTTGTTTTGGCTGCTTCTGCCATTCTTCCCGTGAGCTGAAAACGACCAGCTGGCTTTCAAGGTTGCGCGGGTTTTTTCCGGATTGAACACCGATAATCCCTTCCACCATTACCTGCTTGATGAAAATTTCACTTTCTGTTTTCTCTTCAAGCTTAGCCGCGATCGGGTTGAAGACCATATTTGCCAGTAATGAACCATATAAAGTCGTCAGAAGCGCAATGGCCATGTTTGGTCCGAGCATATGCGGGTCGTTTAAGTTTTTGAGCATCAGCACAAGCCCGACGAGTGTTCCGATCATTCCCCATGCCGGAGCGAATTCTCCCGCTTTTTCAAAAACTCGCCGCCCTTTTCGGTGCCGTTCCTCCATTGCTGCGATTTCTGAATCCATGACGAGCCGAATCGTTTCTTCATCCCAGCCGTCAATCGCTAAAAGCAGCCCTTTTTTCAAGAATGGATCTTTGATTTCCCGAGCCTGATCATCCAATGATAAAAGCCCGTGTTTTCGCGCGTGATCGGAAAGGGAAACAAAGGTTTTCACAAGATCTTTCACATTGTCTTCCTGGCGGATGAATGCCTGCTTTAACACAGAGGGCGCTTTTTTCAGCTCACTTGGCGGAAAACTGATAAAAACAGCGGCGCAAAGTCCCCCTGTTACGATGAAGAAAGAGGTCAGATCAAGAAAAGAGCGGAAACCGCTTACTCCCGATCCTGAAATAATCCCGATAACAATAATAATCGTTCCTAACACAAATCCAACAGGTGTAAGATAATCAAAACGTTTCATCATTTCTCCCCATGAAAAAAGCAAGAATTCACCATAAAGGTGAAGCTTGCTCTTTGTTTTTCTTATGACTTGGTTGACTTTCTAAGCTCTATACGGTGCGGCAGTTCGACGATATGCTCTTCAACCGGCTCTTTATTCATGAGCTTCGTCAGCAGTCTCATCGCAACGGCGCCGATATCATATGTCGGCTGAACAACTGTTGAAAGCTGAGGACGAACCATGAGGCTTAATCTTGTATTATCAAAACCGATAATGTCGAGATCCTCCGGAATGGATAAGCCCTGATCCTGAGCGGCATGGATAATGCCGAGTGCCATTTCATCAGTTGCAGAAAGAATGGCTGTCGGTTTTTTATCCAGGCTCATCAGATGCTGCAGTGCTTCGAGTCCGGAATCATATGTGTAATCCCCTTCAGCTACAAATTGTTCATTAAACGGAAGGTTCGCTTCTTCAAGCGCACGTTTGTAGCCTTGGAGTTTTTTCGAACGGTTGATCGGTTCTGCCATTGGTCCGGAAACGAACGCGATGTCTGTATGTCCTTTATCAACCAAAAGCTTCACGGCATCATAAATCGCCTGTTCGTAATCGATAGCGACTGACGGTGTTTCCTCCTGCTCTTCTACAGAAGCGGCAAGTACAATCGGCACTGGAGAACGCTTAAATTCCGCCACATGCTCGTCCGTAATGTTTCCGCCCATAAACACGATGCCGTCCACTTGTTTGCCGAGCATTGTGTTTAACAAGTGCAGCTCTTTCTCCATGTTTTGGTCAGAGTTGCTCAAAATAATATTGTATTTATACATTGTCGCGATATCTTCAATTCCGCGCGCAAGCTCTGAATAGAAAATGCTTGAGATATCGGGAATGATGACACCTACAGTTGTTGTTTTTTTACTTGCCAGCCCTCTTGCCACCGCGTTTGGACGGTAACCGAGACGTTCAATGGCTTCCAAGACTTTTTTCCTCGTTGTCGGTTTTACATTCGGGTTGCCGTTCACGACACGGGAAACGGTTGCCATGCTTACATTAGCTTCTCTCGCTACATCGTAGATCGTAATATTGCTCATCCTAAAACCACTCCTTTTACTGGATACACTTATCCTTATCTATAGCATAAACACTTTATGTAGAGAAATGTCATAATGTCCGAATTTATGTCGTTTATGATTTGTAAGCGTAAGTCAGTAGTGTACATTATTTTTCATTATTCATCAAATTTAATTACTTCTCATGAAATTATACACGTTTTTATAGATGATGAAAACGTATACTTGGTTTTTATAACTAAATAAACGAGAAAGCATAAAAAAAGGCCGCAGGCGCGGCCTTTTGGATTGTTCAATTAAGCGTTGACTTTCACCATTGGCTTCAGTTCATTCAGCCATTTTTCGAATTCAGGAATCGCCATTTGCTGAGCAGAGTCAGAAAGTGCGACTGACGGATCAGGGTGAACCTCAGCCATTACGCCATCAGCACCGATCGCTAAAGCGGCTTTAGCTGTCGGAAGCAAGAGGTCACGGCGGCCTGTTGAATGCGTAACATCAACAAAGACTGGCAAATGCGTTTCTTGTTTCAAAATCGGCACAGCTGAAATATCCAGCGTGTTTCTCGTTGCTGTTTCATATGTTCTGATTCCGCGCTCACAAAGGATAATTTGGTCATTTCCTTGTGACATGATGTATTCAGCAGCATTGATGAATTCAGAGATCGTTGCAGCAAGACCGCGCTTCAGAAGCACTGGCTTTTTCACGGCGCCGGCCGCTTTCAGCAATTCGAAGTTTTGCATGTTGCGCGCTCCGATTTGAATGACATCAATGTAGTCCAGCGCTTCTTCGATATGAGCCGGAGTTACGATTTCACTGATAACCGCCAGATCAAATTCATCCGCTACACGTTTTAAAATTTGAAGGCCTTCAACACCAAGCCCTTGGAAATCGTATGGGCTCGTACGAGGCTTAAAGGCTCCACCGCGCAAAATTTTAATCCCTTGTTTTTTCGCAGCTGCAGCGACTTCAGCTACCTGCTCATAGCTCTCTACCGCACATGGGCCGACAATGAATCTTTGCTGGCCGTCTCCGATTTTTTCGCCTTTGATATCAACAATTGTATCTTCAGGTTTTTTCTTGCGGGAGACAAGCAGCGCTTTGCTGTGATCTTCTTCCTGAAGCTCTAAACCGGCTTTGAATATCTCTTTAAAAATGTGCTGGATGGTTGAATTTTCGAACGGCCCGTCATTGTTTTCAATGATATTGTTTAACATTGTGCGTTCTCTGACAGGGTCAAATCGGTTGACACCCTGTGCTTCCTTCGCTTTACCGATCTCTTTTACAACATTGCCGCGTTCGTTGATTAATTTTAAAATTTGTAGGTTTAATTCGTCTGCTTTCTGCCTTAAAAGCTCTAACTCTGTGTTGCTCATTTTTTTCATCCTTTCCCTGCACATTCATTTTTTATTTTGTAGTTATCATGCATCTTACTATAAGTAATTCCAAATGGAAATACTGAAATACAAAAAATTTTATAAAAACTCTACTTTATTACCCAAACGCTTTTAAGTGATAAAGTAATCTATGAAGCTATCCTACATGATGTGAGGGCAATGTTCAAGGGTTTTTTACAAAAAAAAGCGCCAGATGATATCTGGACGCTTTTTTCTATGACAAATGCTGCTCAATAGCGGCTTCTGTAATTTGTGAATGTGAGGTATGCCATTTCACTTCACCGTTCTGGATGATGAATATCTGAGGGCTTTCATGCTTGACCCCATATGTTTCTGCAATGAAATTGGACAGCGGCCGGGCTTCTTGTACTTGAAGATAGTAAGCCGGCACATCCTCATGCTGATTTGCAAAGGCATCAAACTCATGAAATGCTGCCTGGCTGATCGGGCATGTGGTGCTGTGTTTCAAGAAGACGAAAACGCCTTCCTGTTCTGCAATCCGTTTAAATTCTTCCTCAGATTGAATAAGCTGTTTAGCCATGACTCAAGCTCTTCCTTCCCTGCTCAGCGATTCAACTGCTCAGCCTGTTTTTGTGCATCTTTCAGTTCGTCTTTTACATCTTCTTTCGTCTGGAGGACTTGATCTTTTGTTTCATCAGCTGCCTGCATCGCTTCTTCCCTCATATCTTGCATTGCAGTCGATGAATCCGTTTTGTCAGATTTGGAACGGTCTCTCAAATCCTTTACCTTGTTCATGATCTGTCCAGACTGATCCGCTACAAGCTGTGTGATGTTGGAAGTTTTGTCTTTTGCGATGCTGACATATTGCGTGCCTTTTTCCTTCGCATCTGCCGTCATTTTATCAGTTTTGTCCCGTAAGGCAACAGCCTGGCTGCCGAGATCGTCGCGAAGTTCTTTGCCTGATTTAGGCGCTAGAAAAAGAGCTGTAGTGGCACCGATGATTCCCCCGATTAAAGTTCCGATTAAAAAATCTTTACTATTAATTCCATCTTTGCTCATCATTATTCCTCCTCTTAGTATTTTTTTCTCTTACAGGGCTGATTTTTTCTTTTGCTTCCATTTCTCCCAAATTTCCATTGCTGCTTGACTCCAAGTGACAACTTGATTGATCTTATCTTGATTCTCTCTAACTGATGCCGATACAGACCCTGCCGCTTGTTTCATGGATGTATTGAACTGCTGTACAGAAGCTCCCACTCCTTGAACAGCATGAACGACCGTGTTCAGCTTTTCTGATTTTTCCTGAATATCTTCAGCCAGGCGGTTGGTCTTATGTAAAAGCTCGGCTGTTTCAGTTGTGATGCCCTTCATTTGTCCCTCCAGCCCTTCAAGAGTGGATGCGACGTTTTTTAGTGTCAGCTGCAGTGACTTCAATGTTTTAGACAAGTAGATCACTAATACGAGAAATGCAACTGCGATGAGTGCAACGCTCAAATAAAGAATAATAATCATCTCAAACCTCCTTGCTGCAGGATATACTGCTGTTTACCCGTTTTCTTCAATCATAAACATGTGTACTGGGCTGTATACATACTATTCTCCGTTATGTAAGAAAATCCTTTAATAAGCTTTCCCATCAGATAAATAAAAAGCAGTGAGATCACTGCTTTTTATTATGCCATGACGTTTTCGTAGGCTCTCATATATTTTTGGATATCTCCTGCTCCCATGAAGATGAGAACGGCTTTATCATGAGCTTTTAAAACAGATGTGTCATCTTCTTCAATCAGCTTGGCATTATGAATTTTTCCCTGGAGATCACCGATCGTCAGCTTTCCGGCATTCTCACGGGCTGAGCCGAAAATATCGCATAAATACACACAGTCGGCGCCGCTCAGGCTTTCTGCAAATTCGTCAAGGAACTGCTGCGTCCGGGTAAATGTATGAGGCTGGAATACCGCGACAATTTCCCGATCAGGATACTTCTGTCTTGCCGCCTCGATTGTCACTTTTATTTCTGTCGGATGATGGGCATAGTCATCAATCAGCACTTGATCCCCAAGCTGCTTCTCATTGAATCTGCGTTTGACGCCCCCAAAGGATTTGAGAGCATGCTTAATGATGCTGGAATCAATTTCTTCATAATGGCATAACGCAATGACCGCCAATGAGTTTAATACATTGTGGTGGCCGTACGCAGGAATATAAAACGTATCATAGAACGTATTGCGGACAAAGACATCAAAAGTTGTCCCTTCCGTGCTTTTTACGATGTTTCTGGCTTGAAAATCATTTTCTTCCCCCGTGCCATAATACACAACCGGGACGTTCGCATGGATTTTCGGCAGATGCTCATCGTCTCCGCAGGCAATAATGCCTTTGTTGACTTGAAGAGCCATCTCTTGGAAAGCGTCAAATACATCGTCAATGCTTGAGAAGTAATCAGGGTGATCAAAATCAATATTCGTCATAATCGCATAATCTGGCTGATAGCTTAAGAAATGGCGGCGGTATTCGCACGCTTCAAACACAAAGTATTCGCTGTTTTCATTTCCCTGGCCTGTTCCGTCTCCGATTAAGAAAGACGTCGGTTTTGCGTTTTGGATCACGTGAGCCAGCAGACCCGTAGTCGACGTTTTGCCGTGTGCGCCCGTAACGGCAACACTCGTGAATTTTTTCATGTAGTCGCCTAAAAACTTATGATAACGTATCACCGGAATTCCCTCAGACATCGCTTTTTCTATTTCAGGATGCGTGTCTGGGAATGCGTTTCCGGCGATGACTGTCATGCCGGGTTTAATATTTTCCGCGCTAAAAGGAAGAATCGTAATATTTCTTTTTTCAAGCGCTGTTTGCGTAAAAATAAATTTTTCGATATCCGATCCTTGGACAGTATATCCATTATCATGAAGTATTTGGGCAAGCGGACTCATACCGGTCCCTTTTATTCCAACAAAATGATAAACAGTCATAATTGTACCTCCAACAAACGTCTATCTGTTCCCCAGTATATGACGCTCATTTCAATTTGCGACCGCGGCGGCTGAAAAGCCTCCCTTAGCGGCGTATTTTATATGTTTTGTTATGTTTAGTATCAGGTTATTTCTTTCCGATTAAACCCAGATATCAAGATTTGTCTATGCACAGCTGCTGTAAAGCGGCATAGCTGTTAAATGCTCTAAACACTATCATACCATGTTTGGTGTGAAAATGAACCCATATTATTCGTTTATTAAATCACTTGCTGTGATCAGCACCTCTCGAGGCTTGCTTCCTTTTGCCTCAGAGATCATGCCTTCCGCTTCCATCATGTCGATCAGCCTTGCCGCACGATTGTAACCGATTCTGAATCTTCTTTGCAGGCTTGAAGTGCTCGCACTGTTTTGCTCTACAACAAACTCACACGCTTCGTAAAACAGTTCGTCCTCTTCTTTCAGGGCAGATCCTTGTCTTACGAGCTCTTCTTGTTCAAATAAATAGGTCGGCGGCATTTGGCTTCTGACGTGGGAAACGACGCGGTCGATTTCCCGGTCTGACACAAAGTTACCTTGCAGACGAACCGGTTTTCCCGAGCCGTTTTCCAAAAAGAGCATATCCCCTTTTCCGAGAAGCTTTTCTGCACCGGCTATATCAATAATTGTTCGGGAATCAACCTGGCTTGAGACAGAAAAGGCGATTCTCGTTGGGATATTCGCCTTAATCAGACCTGTAATGACATCGACTGACGGACGCTGAGTTGCGACGAGAAGATGGATACCGCACGCTCTGGCTTTTTGGGCGATCCGCGCAATGCTTTCTTCCACATCGTTTGGAGCCACCATCATCAAATCTGCAAGCTCATCAATAATGACAACTAAATACGGCAGCTTTTCACCCATTTGGTGTTCAGCGGTTAATTGATTAAAGCGGTCAATGTCGCGGACACCTGAATGGGCAAAAAGCTCATAGCGGCGCTCCATTTCCTCAACGACCCATTTCAAAGCAGCCGTAGCCGCTTTAGCATCAGTAATGACCGGGCTGACGAGGTGAGGAATTTTATTGTAAGGGGCCAGCTCTACCATTTTCGGATCAATCAGCAGCACCTTTACCTCACTCGGGTCAGCTTTATAAAGCAGGCTTACTAATATTGTATTGATGCATACGCTTTTTCCGGAGCCTGTAGCGCCGGCAATCAAGCCATGCGGCATTTTCTTCAAGTCGATAACAACAGGATTTCCCGAAATATCTAATCCCAGCGCAGCTGTGAGCGGTGACTTGCTTGTCCTGAAAGCTGAGCTGCGAATCATTTGGCGCAAATCAACCACCTTGCTCGTGCGGTTCGGCACTTCAATTCCGATCGTGTTTTTCCCCGGAATCGGCGCTTCAATCCGAATATCTTTAGCTGAGAGACTGAGTTTAATATCATCGGACAAGTTGGTGATTTTATTCACCTTTACACCCGGTTCAGGATGCACTTCAAATCTCGTGACAGACGGACCCTGGGTTACATGGACCACATTGGCGCGGACATTGAAATTTTTCAAGGTCAAATCAAGAAGCTGACGCTGTTCTTCGATCCACGCAGTATCATCTTGAACCTGCGCTGGCGGGACATCAAGCAGTGCAACATTCGGAAATACATAGCTGCCGCGGCGCTCCTCTGCTTTTTGCTGTTTATGCGTATCTCTTTTCAGCATCATCACATTAAAAGGAACGGATGGCCCTTTTTGAGAAGATGCGCTTTGTTCAGTCCTTTTCTCCTGTACACCAGGCCTTTTTTTCGGCTCTTCTGAAGCTTCGCGAGGTTTGTCTGCGCGAATTTCCTGCCGGTTTTCAAGAGTTGCAGTAGACGATTTGGAACCCTGCTCCATGTGTTCAGTTTTCTCAAGCTCTGTATGGCTGTCTGGCTGAACATCTATCTTCGTTTCCTGAGCCTCTCCCAGGGTGTCATAATGATTATTTATTATGCTTTCTGATGGCTCTTCTGATTCTTTTGCCACAGTTTCTGCTTGAGCCAGAGCCTCTGATGAATACTCATGATCAGTAAATAAAGGCTCTTCCTGACGAATGTCCATTTGTTCTTCTTGAACGAACGGGGACTCAGCACCTTCTGCCGCGTTTTCATGATGATTGTATACTGGGCTGTCTGACGGCTCTTTTGCTTTTTCATCCTCAGATACTGCCTCTGTCTGAGATTCAGGAGCTGTTTGCTCTTCATCAAGTTCAGCGGAGAAAACAGGCTCTTCAAATTTCTCTGGCTGCTGCTCCCTTTGTTCTTCCTCAGCCGTTGCAGGCTCTTCGCGGCCTACTTCACTGTCTGAAAGCCCTTCAGCCGCCGTATCTGTGAGCATCTCAGGCGGTGTTTGCTCTTCGGCTTGTTCAGCTGGGAAGAAAGGCTCCTCTTTTTCCGGCTGTTGAACGCCTGACTCAAATGGCACTTTGTTACCTGACGGCTCGGCTGGCCGTTTCGCCAGCGCCTCATCATGCTCCGTATCCTTTCTGTTTAAAACGCCAGAAGGCTGTTTTTCAAATTGGGTATCCGGGAAGAAAGGACTTTCTATTTTGGAATGCGCCTGTGTGTCTGAAGCAGGATAGCCGCGTTCACGTTCGATCTCTTCTGACAGCAGTGTTACCTTCTCTTTTACCGATTTATCCGGTTCGTTCAATGTTTCAGAAGGCTTTTTCGGCACATCCTTTTTAACAGATGGTTTTTGATTGAATCCATAGACAGGCGAAGGGATATTTGTCGGTTTAAACGGTTTCTTCGCCGGCTCTGCTGCTTGATATGTATGCTGCTCTTCTTCATTTCTGGGACGCTCTCTGTAAGGTGCAGCACTTGGACGAGGCGCGGATTTCGGTTCGTCCGATGGTGTGCGGCGCCTTCTCAGGTCATGATTTTTGTATCCGTCAGGCACGACTGGAAAACGGAATTTGCCTTTTGGATATTCATAATATATTTTAGGATCTTCCAATCTTTTTAATTGTCCTTCAGGATGATGTACTTCTTGTTGCTGCGGAATTTGAGCGGGTTTTGTCTCCCGTTCAGCATCCTCTTCGCTTTCGCCTAAAAACAAATCAAAAAATTTATGAAGCCAACTCATAATTTATCTCTAACTCCCTTATAGTTTTCTGGGACGGTTTTTAGTATACCACTGCTGGTCGGCCCAGAAAAGATTAAGCTATCAGCAGAAACAAAGCCGCTAAACAAGGGCTTAGCGGCTTTTCACATGATTCGTTTTTTTTGGCGGATTTATGGGAGTCTAAAACTGAAATGCGTCTCCCGCCTCATAGTCTCCTTCTAACACAAGGATTCCTTTTTCAGCAGGGGCATCCGGCAAATCAAGCTCTTTCGCTGAGCAGATCATCCCGCTTGACGGAACGCCACGAAGCTCTGCATCCTTAATGACAAGTCCGCTAGGCATCACAGCACCGACTTTGGCAACGACAACTTTTTGGCCTTGGTCAACGTTAGGCGCGCCGCAGACGATCTGAAGCGTTTCTTCTCCTACGTTGACTTTACATACGCTTAATTTATCCGCATTCGGATGTTTTTCTTTTGATTCTACATAACCCACAACAAACTTCGGAGATAAATCAACGACTAATGTTTCTTCAACGCCGTTTCTGTTTAAAATCTCATTCACATCTTGCACGAATGTTTCTGAGAGCGCAACAGGGCCGTTTTCATCAATGGTCAAGTAAGAAGACGCATTGAAAATGTTGAAGCCCGTTGTTTCTTTTGTTTCGTTATTGAAAATTTTGACGACGTCGCCGTGTTTTTCATAGCCTAATTGTTCGCGTGTCACATCTTGAAGAGAGATCAGGAGCGTGTCTCCCACACCTTCTTTATTATAAAAAGCGTTCATAAGTAAAAATCCTTTCTAATCCTTTTTCGGACGGCTTTTCGCCAGGATAAACACCGGTTCCAGCTTTCCTTCATTGTACAAAAATGATAGGGCGGTAATCGGGACGGTGCCGCCTGCAAAGAAGCTCATCGACATTTGTCCTAGAATATCATACCCCGATTCATTCCGGATGTCAGCAAGAATCAAAACGTCCTGATGAGGAACAGAGATCGCCAGCTCACCTTCTGCATGCTGCTTATACTCATTTAAGATCGCTTCGTTCAAAATCCGGCTTGCGTCGTATCCGTCGTTTGCCCTGAAGAAATAAAAGTAATTGCCGGCAACCGTATCCTCTTTGACAACCGTCGGCAGGGAACGGAGATTAAATGCGGCCGTCTCTCTGATCCGCTCTTTTGTCCAGTTTTCTTTCTCAAGCATGCGCTGGTCAATTAAACGGTAGGTTTTCCCGAGATCTAGCGCGTAATAAATTCTTGTCTCTGCGGTATGATCGTCATAAATGAGCGGGATATCTTCGCTGGACTTGTCCGGGAAGGAAGTCGAGCGGATGACCGGATAAATGCGAGTTTCTTTCCCGGTCATTTCCTGAGCCTTCCCTTCCATTGCCGTCATCGCTTCGGAGACATAGTACACGATCTCATCAATGGCTTCGTCTTTTTTCAGTTCCCATTTTGCAATAATCGGCGGCAAATCGAGTGTAATCCCTTTTTTAGTCGTTTGATCCTCAACACGGAGGGTGTCTTTTTCTCTGTCAAACAGAAAGGAGCGATTCTCGTGCTGAAGGCGCTGCTTCAGTATATCTGACAGCTTCCTTGAGGTCATTTTCAAACCGATGTCCTCCTTTACGCTTTAGCGAGAGAGTCTGTTAAAAACTGTTCAATTTCTTCTTTTGTTTTGCGGTCTTTGCTCACAAAACGATTTACTTCTTTTCCTTCATTAAACACCACAAAGCTTGGGATTCCGTAAATTTCCCACTCTGCACATGTATCAATGAATTTGTCACGGTCTACGTAGTAGTAGGTGAATTCAGGGAAATTCGCTTCCAGTTCAGGCAGGAAAGGCTCTACAAAACGGCAATCCGGGCACCAATCGGCCGAAAACATAAATACAGACCAATCATCCTTTACCGCTTTTTCCAGCTCTTGAGTTGATTCAATTTTTTTCATTTCATATCCCTCCAGTTGTTTATGTTCTTACATGTTTTTTATCGATACTCGTCCATTTGGATCATACCAAACTGCTTGAGGCAAAACCACTTATATGCAACGAATGAATATGTAAGATTGGCTTTCCCATTATCATTATCATATTTTATTTGCATTATCAAGCTCGTTTCGTTTAACATCGTGTACATGAGGGTGAAATTTACAGATGGATATACATAAGGAGGGATTTTTATTATGGAGTTTATCGTCTATTTAGCAGGAGAAATCCACAGCAATTGGCGCGAGGAAATTAAAGAAAAAACAAAATCACTGAAGCTCCCGATTACGTTTGTTGGCCCGATGGAGAATCATGACCGCTCAGACAATATTGGTGAAGAAATTATGGGCGTACAGCCAAATGCCGTTTTAAAGGATGACAAAGCCTCTGACATCAACAACTTCAGAACCGCCGTCCTGATGAATAAAGCAGACTTTGTGATCGCCCTGTTTGGCGAAAAGTACAAACAGTGGAACACGGCAATGGATGCATCATATGCGATCGCAAAAGGAAAACCCCTGATTATCATCCGGCCGGAATCGCTCCACCATCCTTTAAAAGAGCTTTCCAATAAAGCGAATATTACGGTTGAAACCGTTAACCAAGCCATTAAGGCCCTTTCCTATCTATTTGAAACAGAATAAGAAAAAAGCTTGTCGATCCGGGCTTACTGCTCGTTCAACAAGCTTTTATGAAACCTACATATTTTCTTTAATCGCATCCACTGTCTGCTTATCGCAGGCTGTTACAAGTTTGATGAGCATTTCTTTAGCAGCAGCATAATCATCAATATGAATGATAGTAGCGTTTGTATGAATATAGCGGGAACATATTCCGATAACCGCTGACGGCACACCGCTGTTCGAAATATGAACCTTGCCTGCGTCTGTTCCCCCGCCGGATACAAAATATTGATATGGAATATCATGCGTTTCAGCCATATCAAGAACGAATTCCCTCATTCCGCGATGCATGACTGTCGTTCTGTCAAGAATGCGCAGCAAAAAGCCTTTTCCAAGCTGGCCGAATTCATTTTTGTCTCCGCTCATATCGTTTGCCGGGCTGGCGTCAAGGGCGAAAAACAAGTCCGGTTTAATCATATGAGAAGCCGTCTGCGCGCCCCTTAGCCCTACTTCTTCCTGAACCGTTGCACCCGCATAGAGTGTATTCGGAAGCTCTTTACCGTGTAATTCCTTCAGAAGTTCAATGCTTAAGCCGCATCCATATCTGTTATCCCATGCTTTTGATAAAATTTTCTTTTCATTCGCCATCGTCGTAAACGGACAAACAGGCACGATCTGCTGTCCCGGTCTAATGCCGATTTTGATGGCGTCTTCCTTATCATCCGCTCCAATGTCGATCATCATGTTTTTGATATCCATCGGTCGGTTTCGCTGCGCATCTGTCAATAAATGCGGCGGTATGCTTGAAATCACACCCGGAACCGGCCCGTTATCTGTTTGAATTTCAACCCGCTGCGCAAGCAAAACTTGGCTCCACCAGCCTCCGAGCGTCTGGAATCTGAGCAGCCCGTTGTCTGTAATGGATGTCACCATGAAGCCGACTTCGTCCATGTGCCCGGCTACCATAATTCTCGGTGCGTCCTCTGCGCCTCGTCTGACTCCGAAAACACTTCCCAGTCTGTCCTGAACGATGTCATCTGCATATTTGGCTAGCTCCTGCTTCATAAAAGCACGAACCTGATGCTCATTGCCCGGCGCGCCGGGAAGCTGCGTCAGTGTTTGGAAAAGCGCTTTCGTTTCTTGATTCATGTTTTCCCCTCATTTCTATGTAGTCCTTTTATTTTATTAGAAACAATGAAGTTTTCCAAGCACTCTGACCCAATCTGCTCGATCAGCCGCGTATTGCTTAACAGGATTTGGCTGTTTCTGTATAATGAAAAGTACGATCAACCAGGAGGTGCTTTATTTTGAAATTGCGTCATCTTCTTTTAGGAGCAGGACTTGGAATTTGTACGGCTGTCGTTGTGAGACAATATGTGATGAAGCCTTATATTTCTTCAGAAAAAGCGCTTCGAATTGTAAAATCTGCTTTTAAGCAGCGGGGCCCGATTGACGGATCATGGATTTACACCCAGCCGGAGCCCTACAATATTAACGGAGAAACGGTACAGGTATACAAAACCGGCATTACACGATCAGCTTTCGGAGAATTAGAACAGTATGAAGTCATGGTGGATGCGAAAACGGGAGAAATTGTTGATGTCATTGATACAATCGCCTCTTAACACCGGACAAGCAAAAAATAGAAGCCGCTGCCTATGCAGCGGCTCTTTTTTATTATATCGCGCGAATCGGTTTGTATACCGGATACCACATCGCATCCTGCACTGCCTGTATAATGTCTTCAGGCTCTTCCGTAGCGACGCCTTCCTTCATTGCGGTTTTTGCAACTTCAACAGCAACGGTTGCCGAAACAGTGCGCAAATCTTCAACTTTTGGAAGCATCGGCGCCCCAGGCACCCCGACATTGACCATACCTGCGATTGCCCGGGCACATGCTTCAAACATGCCGTCGGTAATTAATTTTGATTTTGTAACAATCGTTCCAAGACCGAGACCAGGGAAGACAAGCGCGTTGTTTGCCTGCCCGATATGATACGTAACTCCGTTATATTCAACTGGCGGGAACGGGCTTCCTGTCGTGATCAGCGCACGGCCTTCTGTCCATTCGATTAAATCCTCCGGCTTTGCTTCAGAAAGAGTTGTCGGATTTGACATTGGCAAAATCGCCGGCCGTTTCACATGTGACGCCATTTCTTTTACAATTTCTTCAGTGAAAGCGCCGGAAACCGTAGATGTGCCGATCAGGATCGTCGGTTTCGCCTGCCGAACCACTTCAAGAAGATCAATGCCTCCGCCGTCTCCGTTCCGCTGATAATCCTTCACTTCATCAGCCGAACGGGCATACGGCTTTTGGAAATCAAGAAGCTGATCCATATCATCTGTTAACAGCCCGTTCCTGTCTATGCACCAGAAGCGCTTGTATGATTCTTCTTCACTCAGTCCCTCGCGCACCAATGCTTCCCGCAGCTGTTCGGCAATTCCGATTCCTGCCGTTCCCGCTCCGAATATAACAACTCTGTGATCTCTCAGCGGAACTTTAGACGCTTTTGCACAGGATAAGACTGCGGCCAAAGAAACAGCGCCAGTTCCTTGGATATCATCATTGAAGGTACACACTTTATCTTTATAGCGTTTCAAAATGCTTCGCGCGTTTTTCGCCCCGAAATCCTCCCAATGCAGCAATGCATTCGGAAATGTTTCTCTCGCCAGCGCAACGTAGTCGTCAATAAATTGGTCATAACGTTCCCCGCGCACTCTGGAATGCTGGTTGCCGACATAAAGCGGGTCGTTCAAGAGGCTCTCCTGATTTGTCCCCGCATCTAAAACAACAGCCAGCACTCTGCTCGGATCAATGCCCGCAGCCGCTGTATAAACCGCCAGCTTGCCAATAGAAATTGCGATTCCTCCGACGCCCCAGTCACCGATTCCTAAAATTCCTTCCGCATCAGTTGCAACAATTAAATCGATCGTATCGCTTTGATCTTTATACTGTTTAAAAGCTTCTTTCATACCGTCCGGGTCATCGATTGACAGATAGAGCCCTCGTGGTTTTCTGTATTCATGGCTGTATCTCTGAATTGCCGTTCCGACTGTCGGTGTGTAGACAATCGGGAGCATTTCCCCTAAATGGTCATTTAACAGGCGGTAAAACAGCGTTTCATTCCGATCGTGCAGCGCCGTTAAATAGACATTTTTGCTCAAATCGTCAGGCTGTGCGGAATATTGTTCATACGCTCTTTTCGCCTGATCATCAATTGTTAATACCTTGGGCGGCAGAAAGCCTTTTAAACCAAGTTCTTTTCTTTCTTCCTCAGTAAAAGCAACACCTTTGTTCAAAAAAGGAACAGAGAGCACTTCAAGGCCTCTTAATGTTGTTTGAATGTCTCCTTCGTTTGTTACTCTGAATTGTTTCACCCTGCCTCTTCCTTTCTGAGCATAATAGTACTAGGTTTGCATTATTAGCCGGAAAACATGCAGGGTAAACATAAAAATATGCTATCGCTTCATTCGCTTAACTGACTTTTTGATGCTTCCGTCCTCCTCCCATTGAAGGGCGCGATACTCGGCATCATGGTAAAAAATAAACCAAGCATCTTTTTCTGCTGCGAACGCCTGCCATTTCTGCTTTTGCGGGATAGAGGTCATCGGATAATCATCGTAAGCCAGCACCCATAGCGGATTGCGGTGGGCATGTGTCGGCATCAGATCTGCCATATGTACGGCAGTTTCACCCGCATCCTCGCATATCAGGACACTGTGTCCGTCGCTATGGCCTCCGGTGTGATGCATTGTAATACCCTCTGTGATCGTTAAGGTGTCTTCAAAGGTTTTGACTTGGCCAGCTACAGCCTCCCAATTTTCTTTCCAATACGTATTTTTCGACCTGATATTCGGATGGCGCATTTCGTCCCATTCAACAGCTGATGTATAAATCACTGCATTCGGAAAGACAGAGACGAGCCGTTCACCTTCATATTCCGTTAAACCGCATGCATGATCAAAATGAAGGTGTGTCATTGCGATCACATCTATATCGGCAACCGTTAATCCGAGTGCAGCTAATGAGGGTTTCACATTCGACTCTTGTGTCACGCCATAGTTTCGTTTTTGTTTATCAGTCAGCTTGCCGTACCCAATTCCGGCGTCAATGATGATATTGAGCCCATCCTTTTGAATCAAAATAGGGTCTGTTCTTAGTTCAATCTGGTTTTTTTCATTGACTGGATATTTTTTAGACCAAAGCGGCTTTGGCACAACGCCGAACATGGCGCCTCCGTCCATATGCGTCACGCCTCCGTCAAGCCAGGTCAACGTGATGTTTCCAATTTTCATTGTTTCCATTTTCACCCCCCCCTATCATCATGGTAGCAAACGGCCCATAAAAAAAACAGACTCCTGTCAGAGTCTGTCTTTACGTTCTCCATTCAACCTCAGCCCGATAGATCGGCTGGCCGAGTGCAGAGAATTTTTCTTCATATTCTGTCATAATATTGCCTTCCAGATTGCTGTTATGCAAATCGAGACTGACGTATGTCAGCAGGAGGCCGTACTCAGAGAAGCTCTTCAAAGAGTACTCAAATAAACCTCGGTTGTCCGTTTTAAAATGAATCGATCCGCCTTTGCCCATTACTTCTTCATATTTTTTGAGGAAGTGGGAATATGTCAGGCGGCGTTTTTCATGCCGTTTCTTCGGCCAAGGATCAGAAAAGTTCAAGTAGACCCGTTTCACTTCCCCCGGCTCAAACACATCCGTCAGCGTGTCCGCATCTATATTCAGAAGCTTTACATTCTGCGCTTCGCTGTCTTTTACTTTTTGGACGGCTGTCACGATGACGCTTTTAAATAACTCAATACCAATATAATTGATGTCGGGATTTTGTTTGGCCATACCAGAAATAAATTGGCCTTTTCCTGTACCAACCTCGATATGGATCGGATTGTCGTTGCCAAACACTGTGTTCCATTTCCCTTTATAATCAGCAGGATTGCTGATGGCAATATCTGCGTTTTCAGCCAAAAAGTCATCAGCCCAAGGCTTGTGGCGCATTCTCATATGATTGACACCTCTATCTATTATTTCGACTAACAACATACCATGAATTAAAAAGACCCGCAAGCTCGTTTTTCCAGTGTATCTCTCTTAAGGCCGAGCGCATAAAAAAAGAGGGTCCCGTCTGCTGGAACACTCCTTTCCCATGTATAAAAACGCTCTGTTTTGAACAATTTAACCCGTATGATACTGAAGGGATGTGTACCGTTATGGGTTTACATTATGAGCATCAAGTTCATTTATTGAAGGATATATTGACTGACCATCAATTGGACTGCTGCGGAACAGTCGCAGAGTACGAGCAGCTTGAGCGTGTGATTAAATCACTGATGGCAAACACCGAGCTTGATTCAAATTTCAAAAACGTGCTTGAAGATGTTTACCGCTACAGCCAATCAGGAATATCGTCCAAATCCATCGACTCACACATACAAGAGCATCAGAACAGCCTGTCTCAATGGGTAGAGCAAATGGATTCGTATTCCTGATTAATCAACAATTCGTTTCATGAGGATATGCAGCTCTTCCATTGCATCATGAAATTCCTTATCATTGCCTTTTGCTTTATGCCAGGCAATGAAAGTAATTGTTTCAGATAACACATACCAAGCCATTCGCAACCGAAGGCTTTCTGTCAGCTCTATGCCGTACATGCTCAGCCAGCTCTCCCAAGCTGGCTTTTCGACGTAGTGGTACAGCAAAGGCCCGAGGTCCATCGCCGGATCAGCGATCATGGCGCCGTCCCAGTCAATTAAATACAGCTGGTTGTCTTCAGACAATAGCCAGTTATTATGATTGACATCACAATGGCAAACGACTTTCTCACCGAAATGCACTTCATGCAGGTGTTCTTCCAAATACTTGATCCCTTCTTGAATCAGCGGCGAAGATTGCTGCACAGCAAATACAGCCTGCTTCAGCTGAGACAAAAGAGCCCCCGGGTTCAGCGGTTCTTTTCCAAGTCTCTTCAGCATGTCCAGCAAGGCTTTTGATGTGTGTATTTTACGAAGCAATTCAGCAACGGGCCGTCCGCTCATGTCTTTAGGCTTCAGCTCTCTGCCGGTCATCCAGTGCTGGGCCGTAATGACGTCCCCATTTTCCATCCGTTTTGTCCAAACCAGCTTCGGAACAATGCCTTCGGCGGATAAAACAGCTAAAAAAGGTGAGCTATTACGTTTTAAAAAAAGCTGCTGCCCGTTATGTTTCGCATAATATGCATCTCCTGTAGCTCCTCCGGCGGGGAAGATCTCCCAATCGCTACCTAGTAATTGTCCCAACCAGTTCATATCAATGTTCAACCCATCATTTCTTAAAATATTTTAGAATTAAGGCTAATCGTTTCTAGTCTATCCAGCGAATGCCTTTTTCGTACGAATCGTATAAAAATAAAAAAGACAGCTATTGAGAGTCTCATATGCTAATCAATAGCCGTCCTTTAAATTTTAGCGCTATAGCACAAACTTCGTCAAGCAAAACTCTTAAGATCTGATGCTAAATATAAGATAACCGTTCCGATGCCGTTTACTGCAACCGTTTTCTTGATTTCTGTTGGGTCTTCCTGAAATCCTGATGGATCACATAAAAGCCGATAAGGTATGTCGTTTGGCAGCCTCCACTCGACGGAGTCTGGACTCGCGTGATGGATAACAATGATATCTTTCCATTCGTCAACCTCGTCAAGATCATAAAGCCTGTATGCGATAAGGTGTTCTTTTAGCGTCAAGCATTCAAGATGGCGCTGGATGTCTGCAGCGGACCTAAGACGGAATGCAGGATGCGCTTTTCTCAGCGAGATCAGCCTGCGGATATAGTGAACATCTTCTTTGAATGTTTCACGGCGATCCCAGTCGAGCTGGTTGATGCTGTCACTGGATTGATAGCTGTTTTCCACTCCCTGCTTCGTCCGGAAAAATTCCTGGCCGCTGTGAATAAACGGCACCCCTTGGGCAAGCAAAATAATCGCGGCTGCAAGCCTTTGCCTGCTTCGCTTTCGGCTGTCATTTTCTTGAGGAAGCGCAAAGCTCATTTTATCCCAAAAGGTGTGATTGTCGTGTGATTCGACATAATTGATGGACTGGCTTGGTTCCGGAACAATCGGTGCTAATGCCTTCCATCCGGAAGACCCGGCAATTCCATGCATCACAGCTTGTGCTGATTCACCGTTGCCGAGCGCAAACCCTGTTGCCTTAAGGTGAAAGGTGTTCCCTTTTACAGCGTCACGAAACATATCATTAAAAAAGCCGATGCCCGGCATTCTTGGCGCGTTCGCCAAAGCAGCTTTCTGTTCATGCGGCAGCGGTGTAGCCAGGTCCCACCCTTCTCCAAAAAGCAGGATTCCGGGCTTTGCCTTAGTTGCTTTCTCTTTCATATAAAGCACGGTGTCAATATCTAAAATCCCGAGGAGATCAAAGCGGAAGCCGTCAACATTGTATTCTTCAAGCCAATAGACCACGCAATCCGCAATGAATTTTCTTGCCATCCTTCTTTCTGATGCAATATCATTGCCAACGCCGGTGCCGTTTGATGGCATCCCACATTCGTCGTGCCGGAAAAAATAACCGGGCACTGTCTTTTCAAAGGGGGAATTCTCCCTCTTATACACATGGTTAAAAACAACATCCAGAATGACTCGCAGACCGTGCTGATGCAGGGTATTGATCATTTGTTTCAGCTCTGTTTTTCTCGTTTGAGGATCATGAGGATTTGAGGCATAGCTTCCCTCCGGGGCAAAGAAATGAAGCGGGTTATATCCCCAATTGTATGCATCAAGCGGCTTCTCTTCATCAACTCCGGCAAAATCATTCACCGGCAGAAGCTCCACATGTGTCACACCAAGCTCTTTTACATACGCTAATCCCGAAGAACTGCCATTTGCGGTTTGTGTATCAGTTTCCGTCAGCGCTAAGTATTTTCCCTTGTTTATCATGCCGCTGTTTTCATGGATGGAGAAGTCGCGAAGATGCGTCTCATAGATGACGGCATCCACAGGGTGTGAGAATGGTTTAAGAGGAGCAGTCCATTTCATTTGATCCGGGCGCAAGACGACGCCCTTCTCTCCATTTACAGTCACAGCCTTGGCATACTGGTCAACTGTTTCCATCCATTCTGAATTGTTGCAGATGCAAAACAAATACTCATATCCGTGAAGGTCACCTGTGACCGTAACGGCATAGACGCCTTTTTCCAAGCGAGTCATTTGGAATGTGCGCCCGCTTTTATTGGGGTGTGAAAGCTTGACAGCAGCTGAGGTTGCAGCAGGCGCCCATACTTTAAATACGGTATGATCCGCGGTATAAACGGCGCCCAGCTCTCCGTCATAATAAAATTCGTCATCAAACGCTGCCGTCCGGATGACCGCGCCAATTTGGAGATCCGTTTTGTGGCCGCTGGATGCTCTGACGCAATGGATTTTTCCAAATGTCACAGGATGGTCGGATACGCAGACGTACTTGTATTTTGCTTCAAGGGAGTATTCCTCCCTGACAGCCAGAGGAAAATCTGTTATTTCTGTCTCAAGCCGAAACGGCGGTGTCATGATTTCCTTTTGTTCAGCAGGAATCAGAACAGTAATGATATTCATGTCATCGACATACGCTTCGAAGCTGCGGCGGATGCTGACCATCGGAAGCTCTCTCCTCCAAACACGTTTATGTTTTGATTCTTAGGGGTGAAGGACTAGATGCCAGACGAAACGGGGTAGTGCCCATGATTTCTCCGTCAGCATGGAACGGGATTTTGTCCTTCGTGTAAAATGTAATGTCCTTCGCTTTAAACATCGTAACGCCATCCATCTTTGTATGTTTTCCAAATGCCATGAGACATAAAAGCCAATATTTTTTCAAAAACGGCTGGTTTTCAACGATTACGATATCAAATGTCTTCTCGCGCGGATTTGCTAGGGGCGCCGCCTTCATGCCTCCCCCGTAAAACGGATGGTTGGATACAACGGCAAACCAGACATCATGAAATTCGCGCGTCTCGTCTTCCGTCGTACAAGCTAATGTAAACGGCTTAAAGGTTGCCGAAGCGTGCAAATGAGAAAGCGGATACACAAGAAATCGAAGGCGGAGAAAAAGAAAAACCCGTCTCAACGGAAATTCCATCGCCTTTTTATTGACATATGCGTCAAACCCGATCCCGATATGATTCATAAAATAAAGAATCTGTGATTTATCCTGAAGGAAATTGACGCTCCCTAAATGAAAGGTTCTTGTTAACGGGCGCTTTACCTTCTTGATTTCCTGTATCAGATCGATTTTTTTAATAGAGAACCCTCGCGAAAAATCATTATACGCGCCCGCCGGCACAAAGCTCAGCTCAATATCGTCAACATCTTTCAGCCCGTTGACAACTTCATGCATGGTTCCGTCTCCGCCAATGACGATCAGGCGCTTCAGCTTATATTCCTGTATCGTTGAAATCTGTCTGGCGAGCACCTCGGCGTGTCCCGGATGTTCAGTTAAAAATGAACGGTGCTCAACCTTTCGTTTGATCAATTCTTTTTGAATGGACTTCCAAACACGCAGGCCGTTTCGATGTCCTGCTGTCGGATTAATAATAAAAAACCAATGGCTCATCTTTCTCACCTGCTTATGTTATGAGAAAACCGCTCAAATCGTTCTCTTTTACTCCAGCCACTCCTGTCTGCGATAGGAGTCAGACATGCAGTAAGACAATAGAGCCTTTGCAGCCTTTACCTGATGATGTTTGATCGGAGCAGTGTTTTTCTTCTGCCGCTCAATCCATTCTTCCGCGCTCCGCTTATCCGCTATTTCTAAGCCGTATGGCGGCTCCGGGTAATCGATGTACGACGTTCTGCTCAGAAGCAATTTTCGAACCGGAATCTCAGCCTGTTTTTCCTTTACGATCTTTGACACAACCGAGTCCGTACGAAACAGGCTAAGCCCTGGATTTAACACTGATGCAGTCTGAGAGGCTGTTTTCTTGTCCCAAAAACGATTTTTAGACCCTATGTAGACACTGTCTTCCTCAGCCTCTAAAAAAGAAACGCAATAAATTTCCAGAGGAGAAATAATCACAATGCTTAATTCAACCGCCGCCTGCTGAATTTTCAGCACAGGCTTATACATAATAAAATAAGAATCAGGCAGCTGCTGGGTCAGATAACGCAAAATGCGGTCCTGCTTCACTTGGTTTGAGAGTTGAGATATTTCTGAAAGAGTAGAGCTTGCCCATTTGAGCTGAAAATCATATAAATGCCTTTTATAAAAAGAAGCAAGCGCCACCCTGCTCTTCGGGAGCCTTACATGAATATCTTCTTCGTCCTCAAACCATTGGTGTCTCTCTTCTTGTATATCGGCTTTTATCTCTTCTTTTCTTCTTTTCAATGAAAATTTTTTTCGTTTCTGCACCGGTTCCGGTTCTTCAGCACTGGCTTGCCTTTCTTCATGCTGGCGCTCCGCTGCTTCTACTAGTGAAAGCCAGCGCTCTTTTTTCAAACGTACAAACTGGTTGATATAATGGTACGGATCAAGCTCATATCTCGATATATAATCATGAATTTTGATGATTTGTGCCATGTTTGTTTCTCCACTCCGCAATGAATTAAGATAATTGAAATTTGAATATTTCCTCGTATTTTGGTGATTGGTTCAAGTGTATTTGAAAGAGCGAAAATCGTTCAGCCATCATCGAAACCTCGCCGCTTTCAAACGGAACATGAGCTGGAAATCCATCTTCGCCTGTCCATTTTCTTGCCAGCGTCATATGAGGATGATACGGTCTTTTTTCCACTTGAAAGCCGGCCTGAAGTACAGCCTGCTTCGTATGTTCCCGCAGTCTATCAAGCGTTTTGTTTTTCTTTGGCTCCAGATGTAAAACGCGCGGCTTTCTGCGGTCGCCGAATACATCTATCTTGCCAAACTTAATTGAAAATGGATCAATTTCTGAAGCAATCTCTGCTAGCGAACCTTCAAGCTTCTTTATTTGTGTCTCATCCGCCGCTCCGAGAAAAATTAACGTGATATGATAGTCAAGCGGGTGCACCCATTTTTGAAACGTCAATATCGGTTCGTTTTTCGCAGCCTGGTAGATCGGATTTGCAATTCCCTCAGGTATGGGAACGCCGATGAAATAATGAGGCCGTATATCTGGCATCCGTCTGACACTCCCTTCTTTGACAGCTATTATTTTATCAATAAAGAGGCTGTGCGGATAGAGGAACAGTGTATGAAAACACTCTCGCACAAACGTTTATTATGTTAGGATATTATATGACACTTGTTTTATTCAGAAAGGAATGACAATGTTGAAAATCGTTGCAAACACAGCTGATCTGATAGGAGATACACCGCTAGTGAGATTGAATCGGCTTCAGCCGGAAAATGCGGCACAAGTCTATTTAAAGCTTGAATTTTTCAATCCGAGCGGCAGTGTGAAAGACAGAGCCGCTTATCAAATGATCATAGAAGCTGAACAAAACGGTTTACTCAAGCCGGGATCAGTTATTATAGAGCCGACAAGCGGAAATACCGGCATCGGGCTCGCCATGAATGCGGCAGCACGCGGATATAAAGCAATCTTAGTTATGCCTGATACGATGACGAAGGAACGGATCAACCTACTTAAAGCTTACGGTGCAGAGGTTGTATTAACTCCCGGAGAGGAAAGAATGCCGGGCAGCATCAAAAAAGCGAAGGAGCTTGCCGAACAAATTCCGAACAGCTATATTCCAATGCAGTTCGATAACACTGCTAATCCTGATGCGCACCGAAAAACAACAGCGCCTGAAATCGCCCGGGCAATAGAGGAAATCGGAAAACCGCTCGGCGCTTTTGTAGCCTCCTCTGGAACGGGCGGAACCATTACCGGAACAGGTGAGGCGCTCAAAGAGCTTTTTCCGGATATCACGGTTCATGTTGTTGAGCCAGCGGGTTCGCCTGTATTATCCGGCGGAAAACCTGGCGCGCATAAACTTGTAGGAACGAGCCCAGGCTTTATACCGCCGATTTTAAATGAAGACGTTTATGATGAAATTATCAAAATCTCTGATGAAGACGCGTATACGACGACAAGACGGCTTGCTGCTGAAGAAGGAATTCTTGTCGGTCCTTCATCAGGCGCTGCCTGCTTCGCGGCAATCGAAACAGCGAAACGCCTCTCTCCTGACAAAGTTGTGGTCTGCATGACAGCTGATACAGGAGAACGGTACTTATCAACTGATTTATGGTCATTTATTTAAAAAAAGGACTGGCTTCAGCAGAAGCCGGTCCTTTTATTTTGCAAGCTCGTAAATGGCCTGAGCATATAACGCTGTCGATCTCAGCAGGTCATCAATTTCGATATATTCATCCTTTTGGTGTGCGCTGTCAGGGCGTCCGGGGAACAGCGGGCCGAACGCGACACCGGCTTTTAAGGATCTCGCATAAGTCCCCCCGCCGATTGAGATTAAATCAGCTTTTTTACCCAGCTGGCCTTCATAAACCTTTTGCAGGGTTTTGACTAACGGATGATCTGCGGACACGTGATGCGGCTTGCTGTCTTTGAATTCTCCCAGCTCAAATTCAGATGCGCTTTCGAATGTATCGCGGATCACTTTGCTTTCTGCTGTCACAGGATAGCGGATATTGATCCCGAGCTCGCCTCCTTGCCCTTCTTTATAGCGCAGTGTTCCGACATTTAATGTCAGCTCTCCGCTGATTTCATCCTCACAGTCGATGTCCAGTTTTTTTCCTCTTGTATCACCTGAGAACTTATCTGTCACAACTTGCACAAACCGCTTTCCTGCATCGTCAAGCTCAGTCTGCTGGAGAAATTCGCACAATAAAATGCCGGCATTGATCCCATTGTTCGGTTCCATCGCATGGCAGGAAAGACCGTACATACGCAAAATGAGCTGTCCGTTCTCTATTGCAGCTTCCCCTTTTTGGTCCGTCGTGCGGAGCATGTCTTTAAATGAAGACAGAATCTCTTCATTTTTCGGCCCTTCAATGACAGCTTCCGCAGCGTCGGGCACCATGTTTAAGCGAAGGCCTGATTGAAACGAGACAAGCACTGCCTTTGGTTCAGCTTGATTTGGGCGGTGCGGAATAAGTAAAGAAGCATCGATGATCCCTTTTTCCGCATTAATGATCGGAAAATCGGCGTCAGGCGCAAAGCCCATTGTTGGCATTTCTTCATGCTTGAAATAATGCTCTACGCATCTCCAATCACTTTCTTCATCTGTTCCGATAATCATTCTGACTCGCTTGGACAGGGGCAAATTCATGTCTTTCACGATTTTCAGCGCGTAGAATGCCGCCATTGTCGGGCCTTTGTCATCAATGGCGCCCCTTGCATAAATCCGTCCGTTGCGGATTTCAGCTGAAAATGGATCACTCGTCCACCCATCTCCCGGCGGCACGACGTCAACATGGCAAAGTACGCCGATAATGTCATCGCCCTCCCCCCATTCAATATGACCTGCGAAGCCGTCAAGATTTTTTGTTGTAAAGCCTTCTTTTTCTCCAAGCTCCAGCAATGAAGTCAGGCTGGCATTTACCCCTTCTCCAAACGGTTTACCGGGTCCGGCGGTTGTTTCGTCCATGACACTGTTGATTCTCAAAAATTCCTGTGTATCACGAATTAAATCCTCTTTTTTTCTGATCACTTCAACTTCCCAGTTCATAATGATCCCCTTTCCGCAAGAAATGACTTGCAAAAACCAAATAAAACGAATAATATTAATGGTGTTTTGTTAAAACGTTCGTAATTGGAGGATACTATGTTTCATCTAAAAGAGCAGCAAACATCCATAAAGCAAGAAATCATAGCAGGGCTGACGACCTTTTTCACAATGGTCTATATCGTCGTGGTCAATCCGGTCATTCTGGCTAACGCCGGGGTTCCTTTCGACCAGGTTTTCACCGCAACGATTATTGCCTCCATTGTCGGAACGCTGTGGATGGCCCTGGCAGCAAATTATCCGATTGCTATTGCGCCCGGCATGGGCTTGAACGCTTATTTAGCCTTTCATGTCGTAAGCGCAAGCGATGGCGGCATCACGTACGCAACAGCTTTCAGCGCAGTATTTACAGCAGGGGTTCTCTTCATTATTCTATCGTTAACGCCTTTAAGAAAACAACTTATAGAAGCGATTCCAAACAATTTAAAATACGGGATCACAACAGGGATCGGGCTGTTTATTGCTTTTATCGGTTTGCGTCAAGCGGGAATTGTGGCAGCTGATGAGTCAAACCTGGTCACTCTCGGCAATCTGCATTCACCTGGTGTTATCTTAACGCTGGTCGGCCTTTTGATCAGCGTGGTCCTGATGGTGCTGAATGTAAGCGGCGCTTTATTTATCGGAATGGCAGCTACCGCTTTGATCGCCTTTTTCACCGGTCAGCTCCATTTTTCAAAGGGATTTATGTCGCTTCCTCATTTGCCGGAAGGATTGATGATCTCAAATCCATTTACCGCTTTTGGCGATGTCATTCATCACGGCCTGTACGCTGTCGTCTTTTCTTTTCTATTAGTCACCATTTTTGATACGACAGGCACGATGATCGGAGTTGCCGAGCAAGCCGGGCTGATGAAAAACAACAAGCTGCCGAACGTGCGAAAAGCGCTGCTTGCTGATTCAACCGCGACGACAGTAGGAGCTGTTTTCGGCACAAGTCCGACGACTGCATTTATCGAGTCTTCCGCCGGTGTCGCAGCCGGGGGAAGAACGGGGCTTACGGCTTTGACTGTCGCGGTGATGTTTGCGGCTTCAATGTTTTTCAGTCCGCTTGTCAGCGCCTTGTCAGGTATAGCCGCCATCACCTCGCCTGCTTTGATTATCGTCGGCAGCCTGATGATGGGCTCAGTTTCCAATATGAACTGGAAAGAGATGGACGAGGCATTTCCTGCGTTTCTCGTCATTCTAGCCATGCCTTTGACCTCGAGCATTTCTACAGGAATCGCGCTTGGCTTTATTTCGTACCCAATTGTAAAAGCGGCGCGGGGAAAATGGAGAGAGATTCATCCGCTCGTCATCGTTTTCGCCATTCTGTTTTTCATCCAGCTGTTTATTTTATAAGGATAGACCAAAAAACCCAAACGTCGCCGTTTGGGTTTTTTATGTAAACAATAAAGAGACAGCGGCCGCTAAAAAACAACAGGCGGCAAACGCATAGTGCAGGATGTTGATACAGCTTTTTCTGGCCCGATAATATTCATCACTTTCCTTATCGGTGCCAATTAAAAAAGGGGCATCCATGACCTTGTCAAAAATAAGCGTCAGGATATAACGGCAAACCCCTGTGTATACCAGCAGCGCAATCACCTTCAGCCAAATTGGGGAAACAAATATGAGAACAGTGAAAGCTGACAGTAGCATGTACATCTGCCTTGCATACTCGCCATTCCTCAGCATAACTTTAAAAAACAACTCCTTATAGCCTGTGCAGATCGTTCGTCTTTTAAATATCCTTTTTGAATTTCGGTATAATAATGGTTTTCTTCTCATCCTGTCTTTTACTTTTGGCATTCCCGCCTCCTGACTCATCATCATCACAAGTCCTGCAAGGGCAAGCCTGCTTTTTTTCTCTTCAGTCACCTCAGCTTCAAAAGCCGTGAACGAGGCTGTCTTTTTCAAACTGCGGATAACTGAGAAAAACAAAAATAAAATGCCAAAAAGCGCAAGCAAGTGCCGCTCAGTAAAAACAATCAGGATAGCAGAACCAGCAAAAAGAATAGCTCTGACAAGGGTATCGCCAATCCATCTCGAAATGGAGCGCGGCTTTCTGATCCTGTCTTGCTTTAAGGATAAAAAGAATATATGAAGGCCAAACAAATAACACAATAGAGCAGTGCTTTCTGCGAATGTGATGAGAACAGAATGACTGATCAAGGGAAGGACAATGAAAAAGAGAAGCAGCCATTTAGCCAGCGTGGCCAGAAAAGAATACAAAAGCGCATACCGTTTGAGCTGATAGATGATTTCCTTCTTTTGCAGCAAAAACACTTTGTCCGCTTCCATTAAAAATGTACGAATCGAACCTGTAAACATGATCAGCACACACACAGCATACAGCCATCTCCATTCCGCCACTTCAGACCACTCATAAAGAAGGCCTCTTCCGTTCATCAAATCAATATACTGATAGATGACAAAAGCAATCGCCGGCAAAACGATATAGAGAGCGACTGTCCAGTCAATGACCGCATGCAACACTTTAAACTGATACTTATAATAGTCAAACAGCCTTCGAAAAAAGAGCGTACGCCCGTTCATAGCCGATCACCTTGAACTGCCTTATAAAAACAGTCAAGCAATGACTGCCCCTCTAATCCGGTCTTGTCCTGAACATCTTTTAACGTGCCTTGGAGAAATAATGAACCTTTCTCAATCATATAAAACCGGTCACAGATTTTTTCCGCGGTATCGAGTACATGCGTGCACATAAGAATTCCGGCTCCACGTTCTTTTTCAGCCTTAAGCATGTCCACAAAGCGTTTCGTCGATATCGGATCAAGGCCGATAAACGGTTCATCAATCACATACATATCCGGCTTAGAGAGAAAGGCCTGGATAAGCATTAGTTTTTGCTGCATGCCCTTCGAAAAGGTGACAGGCAGCTCATGTTTGACATGATCTAGCGAAAACGTCTGCAGCAGGCTTTGGGCCCGATGCGCAAATTCACTCTCTTCAATGCCGTGAAGTGTGCTGATCAGATCCAAATGCTCCCACAGCGTCAGTTCTTCGTAGAAGGACGGATGCTCCGGAATATATGCAAATGAACAGTCGTTCCAGGCAATATGCCCTTTAAAATCTTCTGAAAGGCCGAGTATCGCCTTGATTGCGGTGCTTTTTCCTGCGCCGTTAGCTCCGATCAGTCCAACCAGTTCCCCTTTTCTGACTTCCAGAAAAACATCGGTGAGCACTTTTTTTCGGCTTGTATACCCGGCCTGTTCTATTGAAGCTTCAAGCAAATTTGTCAAAACTCACTCACCTCCAAAATTTACTACGAAATAGAATAAAAAAAGTTTCTTTAACCATAATAATATTGAGCCGAAATACATAGTAATCCAACAAGGATGGCTGCCCAACGCGAAATTGGAAAAAATTAATAGGAGTTATCCCTAGATTCATCACTGCAATATCGTGTATAATGAGGGCGAATTATTTTAACAATTACAGATGTCTGCCTTTGTTGCTATTTCGTACGCAGTTGATAGTCGTGAGTTGTGGTTAGTCAAGTCCATCCGATCTTATGATAGGGAGTGGTTTTTTGAAACCTTCAACAAACCGTATGCTAACTCGAATCAAATCAGTTTACATGTTTATTCAAGAAAAAGGTCTTGTGACAACACAGGAACTGGTTGACGAATTCGGCATTACACCTAGAACGATTCAAAGAGACTTAAATGTGTTGGCATATAATGATCTTGTTCATAGTCCAAGCCGTGGCAAGTGGGAGACAACGAGAAAGAAAGTAAAGATTACCTCATAAATTGAAAATTACATAGGGCCGCCTGAGAGCGGTCCGATAGATAACAGGGCGAAGAAACTACTGAGCCTTGTTTTTGTGTGCTTATAAATAAAACCCCGCATTCGGTATGCGGGGTTTTTGTCATGCTTGCGGCTCATTTAGCAAATGAAGCTCTTCCTCTGTCAGCTCACGGTATTCTCCGGGTGCCAGAGCGGGATCTAGGGAAACGCGTCCCATCGAAAGCCGCTTCAGATAAACCACTTCATTGCCGACTGCCTTTGCCATTTGCTTGACCTGATGGTATTTTCCTTCTGTAATTGTCAGATATATAACGGTATTGCCACTGTCGTTTGTTTTGATTTCCGCTTTTGCCGGCTTTGTTTTATAGCCGCCCTCTATGTAGACACCCGTTTCCAAATCGGAAATGTCTTCCCGAGAAATCTGTGATTTTAAATGGACTTCATACGTTTTTGGAACATGCTTTTTAGGAGAAAGGAGCCGATGTGCGAGCTGGCCGTCATTTGTGAGCAGCAAAAAGCCCTCTGTATCTTTATCAAGCCTGCCGGCTGGAAATGGCTCAAATCTCATCTCCTCCGGCGTCAGCAGATCGACCACTGTTTGCTGCCGGCTGTCCTCAGTCGCCGACAGCACGCCCTGCGGTTTATTCATCATAAGATAAATGAACTCTCGATAATCAACCGGTTCCCCGTATACGGTCACCTCCTGCGTATCAGGATCAACGTGCTCCTTTACATCTTTGGCAGGTTTGCCGTCGATCATCACGGCTCCAGCCTTCACAACGGCTTTGACTTCTTTTCTGGAACCATACCCGCTGTTGGCAAGCAGCTTATCAAGTCTCATTCCCAATCTCTCCTTTATAAAAGAAAGCCCGCAGCATGCGAGCCCTCAGTTTCATCATATCTAGTTCATCAGCCTGCATGTCTGCCTTTCCTAAAGAAACCTGGCAAACGGCGGCCTAAAATTTTCTGCAAAAATCCTAATCGGTAGCCGCAATACAGGTAGACAGCTCCGCCAACAGCGGCCGCGATCACCACAACAATCGCAGCTTGCATCTGGCCATCCTGATAGGAAATAAAGAAGCCTAATACCCACTGCACGATTTTCACGGCAATACCCATAATGGCTGATAAGACCAGCATCAAAACAGTTCGTTTAACAAGTATCTTATACGAATAGCCTGCATGGCGCTTAATCATGATAAACCCATATAAAAGGGAAGCGATATATCCAAGCGCCGTCGCTAAAATCGCTCCGTCAGCCTGCATCAGCTTGATCAGCGGAACATTCAGCACAAGCTTGATCACGACACCGATCACAAGGCTGACAACCGCAAATTTTTGCTTATTGATGCCCTGCAGAATAGCTGCGTTGACTGTAAACAAAGAGAACAGAATTGCGACAGGCGAATACCAAAGCAAAATGTTTGCCCCCAGTTCAGGATGAAGGCTCTCTGACCCGTAAAAGAACGTATACGTCGGTCCTGACAATAGAGAGATCCCGACAACAGCCGGAATAATTAAAAACAGGATCGTCTGCATCGTTTGATTAATCTGCTGATTTAACAGCTTATAGTTTCCGCTTGTAAACGATTCAGTAATCGTTGGAATTAATGTCAGTCCAAAAGCAGTTGCTAGGGAAACCGGGATCATCACGAGCTTCTGAACATACAGGGTTAGAATCGCAAGCATGTCCTGGCTGATGGCTTGATGACCGGCTTCAATCATCGCTTTGTTAAACGTATTTGTATCAATATAGTTATACAAAGGGATGGCTAGTCCGACAAAAACGTACGGAGCAGCATAGCTGAACAGCTCGAAAAACATTTTCTTGTAGCTTAGGTTTGCTGTCGGACCCGTATTCGGCATCATCGCCAGCAGGCTGCCCTTCCGTTTGTTCCAATAAATATAAAGCACGACCAGCCCTCCGAAGGCACCGATCAGCGCTGCGAAGGTTGCATAGCCCACAGCGATGACAAGGCCGCCGTTGAAAACCTTCAAAATCAAGAATGTCGCACTCAATAGAAAGATGATGCGGACAATCTGTTCAACGACTTGGGAAACAGCTGTCGGACCCATCATTTGGTGCCCTTGAAAGAATCCGCGGACAAGGCTCATAATCGGTACGACCAAAAGCGCTAAGCTGACCATGCGGATGACATAAACGACATGATCAATTGTCAGGCCGTTATTATCCTTGCCTCCCAGCGATATTTCCGCAAACATCGGAGCCGATAGATACAGAATGAAAAAGGCTATCATTCCTGTGACTAGCATAACCGACATGCCCGCCTTGAGCATTTTCCTGCTTGTCTCATAATCCCCTTTTGAATTATATTTGGAAACAAATTTAGAAACAGCGGCCGGAAAGCCCATCGTAGCAATATTCAAAAATAAAGTGTATTGGTTGTATCCGTATTGAAATAATGCACCGCCTGTCGCCCCGACCATAATGCTGAAGGGAATTAAATAGACCATCCCCAGAATCCGCGATATATATGTACCGAGCGTTAATACAAACGTGCCTCTTAACAGTTTGCTTGACATGTTTCTTCATCACCATTTTCTACGAAGATTCAACTTTTCTATTTTACCACAACTGGGCATTTAGACGGTAATAAATACAAAAGCAATCCTGTGAACATTCATGTCCGCGGCAAAAGACGTTTAAGGAGCGGCTTTCTTTCGCTATAATAGTACTGCGGACGGGTGTCCGCACACGAAATGAAAAGAAAGTTGATGATAAAGATGAAACAATATGACGTAATCGTAATCGGCGGAGGCCCTTCAGGCTTGATGGCTGCGATTGCAGCAGGAGAACAGGGCGCTGGCGTGTTGCTGATAGATAAAGGAAATAAATTAGGACGGAAACTCGCGATTTCCGGGGGCGGCCGCTGCAATGTGACGAACCGCCTTCCTGTGGAAGAAATTATCAAGCACATCCCCGGCAACGGGCGTTTTTTATACAGCGCGTTTTCTGAATTTAATAATGAGGACATTATCAAGTTTTTTGAAAACCTCGGCATTCAATTGAAGGAAGAGGATCACGGCCGGATGTTTCCTGTGACCGACAAAGCCCAAAGTGTCGTTGACGCGCTGTTAAACAGGCTAAAGCAGCTCCGCGTAACAATCAGAACGAACGAGAAAATTAAATCTGTTTTATATGAAGATGGACAGGCAGCAGGGATTGTGACGAATAATGGCGAAATGATCCATAGCCAGGCAGTCATTATTGCTGTCGGCGGTAAAAGCGTGCCTCATACCGGAAGCACGGGAGACGGCTATGAATGGGCTGAAGCCGCGGGCCATACCATAACAGAGCTGTTTCCGACAGAGGTTCCCGTCACTTCTGGCGAACCGTTCATTAAGCAAAAAACACTTCAGGGCTTATCACTAAGAGATGTAGCCGTCAGTGTGTTAAATAAAAAAGGCAAACCGATTATCACACATAAAATGGACATGCTGTTTACCCATTTCGGCCTCTCAGGACCTGCCATTCTCAGATGCAGCCAATTTGTCGTAAAAGAGCTGAAAAAACAGCCTCAAGTGCCGATCAGAATCGACTTGTATCCGGATATCAATGAAGAAACGCTTTTCCAAAAGATGTATAAAGAACTGAAGGAAGCACCGAAAAAAACCATTAAAAACGTGCTGAAGCCTTGGATGCAGGAGCGCTATCTCCTATTCCTGCTCGAAAAAAACGGCATCTCTCCGAACGTATCGTTTTCTGAGCTGCCGAAGGATCCTTTCAGACAATTTGTAAGGGACTGCAAGCAGTTTACTGTCCTCGCAAATGGCACACTGTCGCTTGATAAGGCATTTGTCACGGGAGGCGGGGTATCTGTAAAAGAAATTGACCCGAAAAAGATGGCTTCTAAAAAAATGGAGGGGCTTTATTTTTGCGGTGAAATTCTGGATATCCACGGCTACACAGGCGGATACAATATTACCTCCGCCCTTGTCACAGGCAGGCTTGCAGGGCTAAATGCCGGGCAATACGCCCGTTCTTAATCATTACTCTTTAAATCTCTTGCCGCCAAACTCACATTTGAACATTCCCCGCATTCATGTTAGGGTGAGACTTGTTTTGTTTCACCTGATTGCGGGGTAATTTTAAGAGAGGAATGAGCTGCCATCGTACGACCATACTAAGCCTGCGAGCAAGATATAGGCGTACACAAAAAATTAGAGGGTGAGAAATGTTGAAACATATATCTAGTGTATTTTGGATTGTGATTGCAATCACAGCTGCAGCTGTATTATGGGGTGTTATTTCTCCTGACAGCCTGCAAAATGTGTCTCAATCGGCACAAGCATTTATTACCGATTCATTTGGTTGGTATTATCTTTTAGTTGTCTCTTTGTTTGTCGGGTTTTGTCTCTTTTTGATTTTCAGCCCGATCGGAAAAATCAAACTCGGAAAGCCTGATGAAAAACCGGAATTCGGGTTATTATCATGGTTTGCCATGCTGTTCAGCGCAGGCATGGGAATCGGCTTAGTATTCTACGGTGCGGCTGAACCGATCAGCCATTACGCAATTAGCTCTCCATCAGGTGAAACAGAAACCCCCCAAGCCTTCAGAGATGCACTCCGCTATACGTTTTTCCACTGGGGTTTGCACGCTTGGGCCATTTATGCCATTGTGGCATTATGCATTGCCTATTTCCAATTCCGCAAAGGCGCACCCGGGTTAATCAGCAGCACACTGTCACCGATTCTCGGGGATAAAGTAAACGGACCGATCGGAAAGGCCATTGACTGTATTGCAGTTTTCGCCACTGTTGTCGGGGTGTCAACAAGTCTTGGTCTTGGCGCAACCCAAATTAACGGCGGTTTGAATTACCTGTTCGGCATTCCGAATGCGTTTATCGTCCAATTGGTTTTAATCATTATTGTGACAGTGCTCTTTTTACTTTCTGCGTGGAGCGGACTCGGAAAAGGAATTAAGTATTTAAGCAACACAAACATGGTATTGGCCGGATTGTTAATGTTGTTTATGCTCGTTGTCGGGCCTACAGTGCTGATAATGAACTCATTTACAGATTCTATCGGACAATACATTCAAAATATCGTTCAAATGAGCTTCAGACTGACACCGAACGATCCTGAAAAACGCGAATGGATTAACAGCTGGACGATTTTCTATTGGGCATGGTGGATTTCCTGGTCTCCATTTGTCGGCATTTTCATCGCCCGTGTATCCAGAGGCCGGACGATCCGCGAATTTTTAATCGGCGTCTTGGTGACACCTTGTATTTTGACATTTCTATGGTTCTCCATTTTCGGCGTATCAGCCATGGATCTCCAGCAAAAAGGCGCGTTCAATGTAGCAAAGCTGTCCACTGAAACGATGCTGTTCGGAACACTTGATCACTATCCGCTGACAATGGTGACATCGATCCTTGCATTGATTCTGATCGCAGTATTCTTTATCACGTCAGCTGATTCAGCTACATTCGTGCTGGGCATGCAGACGTCGTACGGTTCTTTAAATCCGGCGAATTCTGTGAAACTCAGCTGGGGTATCATTCAGTCCGCCATGGCGGCTGTGCTCCTATATTCCGGAGGGCTTGCCGCTTTGCAGAACACAGCGATTCTGGCAGCGCTGCCGTTTTCTATCGTTATCCTGCTGATGATTGCCTCTCTCTATCAATCGCTCTCAAAAGAAAGAAGAGAGATCAAAAAAGCGGAGAAACTCGATAAACCAAGAAGTCCAAGAGTGAAAAAAGCATATTAACAAAAAAGATCTTTCCGCGCCTGCGGAAAGATCTTTTTATTTGCGATATAAAATAAGGGCGGAAAAACAGTAAAGCTGCTCGCCGTCTGGGTCGCACGCCGCCGAAACCGTATATTTGATATCTATCAGCTGCTCCTCCGATATCCCTTTTAAAAATGAATTGATTTCCGTTTGTAAGTCTTTTTCATGCTCTTCATCAAATACCGCTACCTTCAGCATTTTATCCGCTCTCCTTTCTCTATCAATCTATTCCGTTTGGAACAGCGTTATGATAGAGAAATGATGATTATCTCGTTTCCGGATAAAAAGCTTTCCGTATATGGGATTTCCTCTGTGGCTCGCCGCCGTGCTGCTCCACTTTCAGCAGCACGGCATAAACAATGCGCATATGGCAGTAGCTGATAAGGCTGACGCTGAAAAAAGGGACAATGCCCGGCAGGTACGCAAGCAAGAAAAAGAGAGCAACAGTCAGCGCAAGCATAGTAAGCGTATATTGCAAATACGCCACACTGAGCAAGAGCGAAAATTTCACATACAGACGTTTTTTCCAGTCAAAATGGACAAGCAGCGGAAACACATAAAAAAGCATGGATACGAACAAAAAGCCAAATATCATAATGGCGAAGCGCAGGATGTGCAGAAGGAAATGACTTGGATAAATTAAGGCCAAATCAATATAAATGATCACTCCGATGAGCGCCAGTACAGCGCCGAGCAGATTTGAACGAAAAAATTCACCCTTGTATTCCTGCCAAAACGTTTTGAGCACCGGAACGTTGTCCTGCCCCTGGATCCACTTCCGCATGACAGCGAATAAAGCCGCGGTCGCGGGCATGATGCCAAACACGCCGAGACCGAGCAACGTAAAAAACAGCCACAGCAAGTTTGTATACGCAAATCTCATAATCCATTCGCAAAAACGCAGCATCCGTCCCAGTGAGCCATCATGTTCCATGGCGCCCCCTCCTTTTTTGCATTATACATTCTGCATCTGAAAAAGCTCTTTCATGCCGATCGGCTTCTTTTCGGCAACCGAGCGCCACATTCCCTCACCAACCGCGATGGAGTAGGCTCCAGCTTCAGCCCCGGCTAAAATATCATAGCGGCGCAGCGGGTCTTTCCCTAAAAAAAGATCCTCAAGCAAAAGCGGATCACCTCCGCCATGCCCCCCTTCATTTTTGACCACTTGTATCGTCTGCTTTGATTCAAAAAGCGGATAGTATTCGATTGTCTGCTCAGGAAAAGCAAACGGAATTCTGGAAGGTTCGTGAAATTCATTTGATTCAATACGTCCTTTTGTGCCGTTGATCGTCAGCCGGTAGCCTTCATACGGGGCCGAAAAAATAATCGAGTAGCTTAACAGTGCGCCGCCATCATATTTGACTGCCGCCACGTACGTATCCTCGATGTCAATTTCCTCGTCAAAAATACACGCGTCAGGCCTGTATGCAGTATATAAGCTGGACTGGTCTCCTGCTTCAAGATGATCATCCTTTATAGAAGCTTTAGAGGAACGGGGATGCCACCTTGAATAGTAGTGGCATTTTTCTTTAACACGGCACGTCCCGCAAAAACGCCCGTCTTCTTCCGGCAAGGGGTTCCACTCACTGTCCGGCCCATAGTAATTCAAGGCGCCATAAGCAAATACCTCTTCCGGATTTTGCCCGAGCCACCAATTGACGAGATCGAAGTGATGTGTTGATTTATGGACAGAAAGACCGCCGGAAAACTGTCTCGACCTGTTCCAGCGTTTAAAATAGCTGGCGCCATGATACGTATCAATATACCAATTTAAATCAACAGAAGTGACCCTGCCTATTTTTCCGTCCAGAATCATTTCTTTTATTTTCCGATGAAACGGGCTGTAGCGATAGTTAAACGCGACGGTGACTTTTCCTTCGCTTTTGGCCTCCGCTTCAAGCACCCGATTCGCATCCTGCACTGTTGTCACCATTGGTTTTTCAGTAATCACATCTGTATTCCACTGAAGGCTTTTTACAATATATGCGACATGCGTATCGTCCCTGCCTGCCACAATGACGATATCAGGCTTTGAGACGCGCATCATCTCGTCAAAAGCATCTTCGCTAAACTCAGGCACGTGGGCCAGCTCGGGAAATTTCTTCTTGCAAACGGCAAAACGTTTCGGATCGGCATCCAGCAATCCCGTAATCTCATAATGAGTTGAAAACCGCTCCATCAGTGGTTTGATAAACATACTGAATGCTCTGCTGCTCAATCCGCAAAAGACGATGTTCTTCAATATCCTCACCTCTATCGGGCTTCAGTTAGTTGAGAAATCAGCTGCAGCGCTTCCTCTGTTTTTTCAGCATACACAGGGATAAACGCCGCCATATCGCGATTCAATTGAAAAGAATAGCCGTTCAGCTGTTTTTTCCCTTTTTCGATCTGAACGGCATAGATCGTTTTTTCTCCTGTTTTTTTATTAACAGTTGTATAAGGAGATGTTTTTTCAGGAGGCAATCCGTTTAACGGCTGAAAATTTTCCGGATCATCGTAAGCTTGAAACATGTCTTCAGGCACGATGAAAACATCTCCCTCATGGGCGGTAATTTCAGTCAGCAGTTTTTCCTGAAAAGCTGGAAAGATATCGACCTTCCCGGCATTCTGCTCGGCGGCCTTTTTTATTTTTTCCTGTACGCCAGCCTGCATATCAGAAAAGAGAATGACATGCATTCCGTCCGGCCTGCTTGAGCATGATGCCAAAAAGAGCACTGAGACGATCACACACAAAGCCGTACGTATCCTTTTTGTCATTTCCCCGCTGACCTAAAAAGAGGCTCCAGCTCTGTCATAGCTAAAATAAACGCGCCGGCTCCGTGCAGATCGTTTGTGCTTCTTTCGCGGCTGACATAATAGTCATAGAAACCGGCTGACGTTCCGACACATATGTCTTTGACGAGAAACGCTCCGTCTTCTGATGTTTCGGTTTTATGCTGAATCAAGCCTTGATACGCTTTTAGCAGTGTTGTTTCGTAAGCTCTGTCTAGATAGCCTTTATTGATTCCTTTTGCGATTGCGTACATGTACAGACAGGATCCTGAGCTTTCCAGCCAGTTATCAGACCTGTCTCCCTTATCAACGATCTGGTACCATAACCCCGTCTCTTTGTCTTGATAGCGACAGATGCTTTTAATCATGTCCTGCAGCGTGTTTTTCCACACATGACGGTTCGGATGCTTCTTCGGCAGCTCTTCAATCATGTCAGCAAGAGACATGACGTACCAGCCGATGGAACGTGCCCAAAATTCCGGTGAACAGCCTGTCTCTTCATTGGCCCAAGGCATTTTTTTCGCTTCATCCCAGGCGTGATAAAAAAGTCCGGTTTTTGCATCCTTCGTATGCTTTCTCATCAATGACTCCTGAAGCACAACCTGATCAAACAGCTCCGTCTCCTGCTTCAGATTGGCATATTTCAGTGCAAACGGCCCCCCCATGTATAAGCCGTCAAGCCACATTTGGTAAGGATAACCGTCTTTGTGCCAAAAACCGCCCTCAGACGTCCGGTTCAGTGTTCCATATAAGCTGCGCAGCCTTTTTGCCGCTTTGACATACCGTTCATCCTTCGTCTGCTCGTATAATGGAAAAAGAATGAGACCTGCTTGAATGGCGTCCAGTTCATCTCTTCTAAATAATAGATTGCCATTATCATCGATTAAGAGATCTGCATAAGCCTTCGCATACTCAAAATACCGCTTTTCCCCGGTTGCTTCCCACAGCCGCAATACACCGCATAAGAAAACACCCTGATGGTAGTGCCAGCGGTTTGCAGGTGGCAGCTCCTCGACTGTGTACGTGTTCATAATGGTGTTTGCCAATGCCTCCGCGTACGTAAGAGGCGATTTTACAGCGATTGATTGATCCATTGATCCCATCCCTTTCCTAATAAATTCCTTCCTCGCCAAATTTCTTCGCCAAACGATTCGCTAGCATGACCAAAATCAGCCCGACCGCCGCTTTAAATACGCCGACTGCTGTACTGTAGCTGAATTGGCCCTGTTTCAGCCCTGCAGTATAAACATACGTATCAAAAATTTCCGCCACTTCCCTGTTAGTCGCATTTAACAGCAAATACACATGCTCGAAGCCAAGCTCCAGCGTGTCTCCGATTTTCAAAATCAGCAAAACGACGATAACGCTTTTAATGGCGGGCAGCGTAATATGCCACATTTGCCGCAGCCGTCCCGCTCCGTCCATTTTCGCCGCTTCATACAGCTGGGGGTCAACCGCTGTAATGGCCGCCAGATAAATGATCGTCGACCAGCCCGCTTCCCTCCAGATAACCTGCAGAATATACAGGGGCCGGAACCATTCTTCGTTCAGCAGAAAATTGATTTTTTCACCGCCAAAAAACACAATCAGTTCATTAATCAAGCCTCCGTCTACCGTTAAAAGCACAAACGAAAGCGATACAACAATGACCCAAGACATAAAATGCGGGATATAAATCAGCGTCTGAACAAATTTTTTAAAGAGAGCAATCCGCACTTCGTTCAATAGAAGCGCCAGCAGTATCGGCACCGGGAAAAATATGGCCAGGTTCAAAGCAAATAACACGAGCGTGTTTTTTAACAAGAGAAAAAATGTAGGCTCAGTAAACAGCCTGATAAAATGCTTCAGCCCCACCCACTCACTGCCCAAAATGCCGAGGAACGGCTGATAATCCTGAAACGCAATCACAATTCCCCACATCGGGACATACTTAAAAAGCAAAAAATAAATACACCCCGGCAAAATCATCAAGTACAAATATTTTTGTTGAATCAGCTTGATTAGTAAGCGCTTTCTTTTTTCTTTTTTAAAAATGACTGCATCAACAGCCGGCGCTTGCGCTTCTGCTGTTTTCATTTTTTCCTAGCCTCCTTTCACGGATTCTTGCATTCACTGTAGCGCAGCAGGCAAAAGTCCGTCTACAATCATATGATCACATCCTGTTTTATCCCTTTATAATCAAGGGTTCAGCCGGTCCACCTGAAAAAAAGACACCGATATTAGAAAATGATTATTGACAATATCTATCAATCTTTGGATTAATTGTATTAAGGTGAAGTGGATGTTATGAAATGGGGGGTTTTATGAAAAGAAGCCAATACAAGTTTTACTACAAACTGATCACGTTTTTCTGCCTGCTCAGCACCATTCCGGTTATTTTGGTCGGATTATTTTCGTACGAGCACTCTCAGAAAACGGCTATTTCCAACGTTTCGGAGGAAAAATTCGACACACTCCAGCAGACCCAGCAAAGCATCGAGCATATATTGAAAACCGTCGATCACTCTTTAACCCACTATGTGAGTTCGCCGCCTCTCCTTCGCACATTGTCCGAGCCTTTGCACTCAGACCAATTTCAAATCTATAACCAAGTGAACCAAGAGCTCAATTATCTGCAAAGCTTTGATACCGATCTGTCCAACATGACGTTAGTCAGTTATACGAAAAAATGGTACATGAACAATTCCGGTTTGTACCGTTTGAATACAGACACTCTTCATGAAGCAGCCTCAGCGTACACGAAACAAAAAGCGAGCCGCTCCTATTGGACGCTTGAGGAAAACAATCATTTGATTTCAACCAAAGAAGGCACAGCAGAAAACTGCCGCTACAATATCAATTTAATTAAGCAGCTTCCTTTGAACAGCACAAATACAAAGGGATTGGCCGCCGCAAGCATCCCGAGCTGTTCGCTTGTCAAAAATATGCCCGGCTATTCAAACGCCAACAACCTGTTTATCATCGATGAAAAAGGCCTCATCATCCTTCATAACAATATGTCTGACGTTGGTGAATCTCTTCATAACGACGGCTTTGTCCAAAAAGTGCTGGCGCAAACGGCCAATAGCGGACAGTTTGAAACAGTGATTGACCGGATTCATTATAAAGTCACCTATCAAAAATCTGACTATAATGCATGGACTTATTTTTCTCTCGTTTCCCTGCCTGAGTTAAAAAAAGAAGCCAAATCAATCGGCTGGATCACTTTTGCAGTATGCCTCATTTTGTTAACGCTTTCATTGCTGTTCTCTTGGCTTGGCTCCCGCCATTTTTACAAGCCGATCAGGGTGCTTTACGAATCATTCGCAAGACATGGAGCCATACAAGAGAAACAACAGCCTCCTCAAAATGAATTTGAGTTAATTGAACAGAGCTTTAAGCAGCTGAAGGACAGAAATGACGACCTTGAAGAAACGATGAAGCAGCAGGCCACTCATCTGCAGCAATATTTTATGGTCAGGCTTATGCTTGGAAAACTGACGGATGAGGAGGTTGATAACCGTTTTGAAAGCCTCGGCTTAAAGCAAAATTGGCGGCACCTTGCCCTGCTTGTGCTCCAAATTGACACACTGAATCATACGCCTTATGAGAAAAAAGATATGGATCTGCTTTTGTTTGCCGTCAACAGCCTGATTGAGCGCAACATCCCGACGGACAAACATCTTGCCCCCGCCGTAGTTGACAAACAGCAGGCGACGATTTTGATCAATCAAAGCGGGACAAAGGAAGAATTCATGGCTGAGCTGAATGAGACTGCAAGGATGATTCAGGAAAAAGCGGAAGCTGAGCTGCAGCTGTCTGTCAGCATCGGCATCAGCCAGCCGTTTGATGTGCTGACAAAAGCGAAAACAGCCTATGCGGAAGGCTCAGAAGCGTTGAAATATCGGCTGAAAGCGGAAAACAAGTCGATCATCTTTTACGAAGACCTTGACCAGAAAAAAACCTTCAAAACCCATTTTCCAAAGCAGCTTCAGCATGAGCTGTTCGATGCTGTCAAAGCAGGAGACAAGGAGAAAGCGGATAAATGCCTGCACGCGATTTTACAAGCCATTTTCACCCAGAACACCAACCCGTATCAATTTCAAATCGCCATCGCCCGTTTTTTGAACCATGTGATTGAGCTGATGCATGTGCTTGGGATCGAATTGTTTGAGCTTGAAGAAAACAAAATGCTGTATGACCAAATTTTTGAGCTGAAAACGTTCGAGGATACCGAAAACTGGCTAAAGAATGAGTTTATTGATCCGATGACAGACAAAGTGAACGCCCGCGCGGATGCCCAGTACAAAAATATTTCCGACAACATCATTCATATCATCCATCATGAGTTTGAATCCGAATTGACACTGGACGAAATCGCACGCAGGCTGCATTACAACCCAAATTATTTAAGCAGTATTTTCAAAAAAGAAATGGGAATTTCATTCAGCGAGTATGTCTCAAGCTACCGACACCATATGGCGAAAAGCTGGCTTGCCGAAACCGACATGGCGGTCAAGGACATTGCCGAAAAGCTGAAATATAAAAACTCCCAAAACTTCATCAGATCATTTAAGAAGCTGGAAGGGATTACACCGGGAAACTACCGCCAGCAAAAAAGAAGCATGTAAAAAACCCAAAACCGCTTGCGCGTTTTGGGTTTTTCCAATGTTATTTTGCTTGTTTAAACGCTTCTTCGTATTCCTGAATAATTTGTTTTCCTCCGCTTGACTCCCATTTTTCCACTTCTTTATCGAACTGGCTTTCTGTGATGTCTCCAATCATATATTTGTAGGTCGCGTCATCAATGATTTTCTTCAGTTCGTCACCCCGTTCCGACTCCGATGCGGAATACAGGCTTTCAGCCGGGTTTGAGACGATAATCTTTTCATTGTCCTCGGTCAGCTCCTCGTACGCCGTCCGAAGCGGATCTCCAGTGTTTTTTAAGTAGGCTTTATCAATGGCAATTAAAGCGGACAGCGGCTGAATATCAGTCTGCCAGTCTTTTACCTGGCTTTCTTTGCGTGTAAACGTTTTGTCCTCACCTTTGTTGTAATGAACGCCGTCAATGCCATAAGTCATCAGGCTATAGACATCTTCTTCGGCAATTCGGTCAAAAAACGCCAAGATCCGTTTAAGCTCAGCTTCCGTTTTCACACTCGTTTTCGGGAAAGCAAACACGCCGTTATGGCCTCCTGATGCCCATACCCGCTCTTTCCCATCTGGGCCTTTTATGCGGTTGATGATCTCGAGCTTCATCGATTTATCAGAGGCATGGTCGCGCAGATTGACCGCATCTACCATATTGCCAATATAAATTCCGGCTTTTCCTTGAGAAAACAGCTCTTGCTGCTGGGTTTTGCTTGTGACGGGAAAATCCTTATTCATATACCCGTTATCACGCAGCTTTTTCATATAGTTCATCGTGTCTTTGTATTCCTGTGTCATGAAATCAGGCGTGAATTTGCCGCCCGATTCCTTCCAATCTGTCGGCATGCCTTCATACGAGCCAATCGTTTTAAACGCGCCGTAAATCAAGTCATTACGGTCTGCCAGCCCGAATGTATCATCTTTCCCATCCTTGTCCGGGTCGTCCTCCGTAAATGCTTTGGCCACTTCATAAAGCTCATCCAACGTTTTCGGGGTTTTCAAATTTAAATTGTCCAGCCAGTCCTTCCGAATGACGATCCCCTGTCTGGAAAGCGGGCGCTCTCTGTATATCCCGTAGAGCTTGCCGTCAATTGTCACATTTTTATTAATGAGTTTGTTCATTTTGTTTAAGTTGGGATAATCCTTGATATAATCGCCGATTTCCCAAAACATTCCTGACCGAAAGGCATTCATGACTGACGAATTTTTAATATCCTGGATGGTCACGATTTGCGGAAGATTGCCGGCTGCAAGCGCTGCATTCAGCCTGTCTTCTTTCACCGCGTCTGGAACCCAGGTGATGTCGAGTTCTGTATTTGTCAGCTTTTCAATTTCTTTAATCGCCCTGTCTTTCGGCGGCTGCTGGTGATACAAAATCGCCATCCAAGACAGCTTTACCTTTGAATCTGGGCCAGCTTTGCCTTCAGCCGAAGACTGATCAGTTCCTTTACAGCCCGCCAGCACTCCGCCGAGTGCCAGTACAAGCACAATCAAAAGCACCCTCCATTTGTTTCCCATCGTACCCCTCCGTTTCATATTTCTTTATCCTTTGACAGATCCCAGCAAAGCTCCTTTTGCAAAATGCTTTTGTATAAACGGATAGACAAGCAGAACAGGGATGGTCGCCACCACTATGACCGCCATTTTAATGGTTTGCTCAGGCGGCGGGCTGCCCGACCCCATTTCAGACATATCCCCCTGCATACCGCTTGATACAATGACGATTTGGCGCAGAAGCACCTGAATTGGCCATTTTGCTGAATCATTTAAGTACAAGATCGCTGTCATATACGTGTTCCAATACGTGACCGCATAAAATAGTGAAATCGTTGCGATCGCAGGAAGAGACAGCGGCAGCACAATTTTAAAGAATATGCCCAGATCATTGCACCCGTCAATTTTCGCGGACTCTTCCAGGCTTGACGGGATATTTTGAAAGAAGTTTTTCAGAATGATCAGGTTAAAGGCATTAATGGCTGTCGGCAAAATAAGCGCCCAGTAAGAATCGAGCAATCCAAGCGATTTGACCACAAGGAAAGTCGGAATCATGCCGCCGCTAAACAGCATCGTAAATACGACGAGAAACATGAGCGGCTGCCGGCCGATTAAATCACGGCGGGATAACCCGTAAGCCATCAGTGACGAAAGAAACATGCTGACCGCAGTGCCTATCACTGTCACAAACACAGAAACAAGCAAACTCTTATAAATAATATCTGTTGAAAAAATGTAGCGATAAGCATCTAGCGAAAAAGTGGTCGGTATTAAAATAAATTTTTTCGACACGACTTCTTCTACTGTGGCAAAGGATGCTGCGATAACATGAATGAACGGAAGTACGCATATTAAAGCGAACATCAGCAAGAAACCATAAATCAACATATCAAACAGACGGTTTTTCAGTGAATGTGCGATAGCTCCCACCTCCCTTTGTAAGCGTTATCATATTTTTGGAAACCGAGCTCAGCATGTGACGATATCGTGTCTAAAATGTAGCAAATCTGTGATTGCCATGTCTATAATCATTTGAACAGTGTCCCCGGCCGGGCGGGGGCTGCCGCGAATTGAGACCGATAACAAAAGAAAAAGAGCATAATCTTAGAAAATGATTATGCTCCGTTCTCCTCCTCGTTCAGAAGTTCAGCCGTATTGATTTGTGGCGAAAACCCAAGTTCATTCACGGCAGATTCAATGGACCATGGCCGGCCCGGATTATCAGAGACGGCGTAATAAGTGCCATACCGGATGTTGGTCTCAATGGCGGCTTTGAAAATCGACAGCAGATCGGGGTGAGAAAGCAGTGTCTTTTTCGTCCGTTCTTTTTCATGCAGCGTATCCATTTCATCTGTCACGACTGTTCCGATTCGAAGGTTGATTACTGATAGCTTATTTTCCAAATAAAACAAATGGCCGATCTGTTCAGAGGTCAGCTTTAATACACCGTACAAGTTTTTTGACAGCGGATAATCGCTTGTTGTGATTTCCCGTCCTAAGAGCGAGCGCCCGTCTTTTTCATATACATCTGTGACATGATTGCTGCTGGCGAACACGAGCTTTTGAATGCCGAGCTCCGCTGCCGCACGGCACAGATAATAGCTTGCCCTATAGAAAACATCCGTCATTTTTTCAAACTCAGCGATGTCCATAATATCGTATTTGATTTTCACAGCGAGTAAATTCAAGATGGCATCGGTATCTTTTGGAATCTTCTTCAACAGCTCCTCATAATTTGCCGCGTCAGCCTGAATGGAAGAGGCTTTGCCATCGAAATGATCTTTATCAAGCACAGTCACTTCATAGTCTGAAATAAGCCCTTCAGCAAGCAGTCTCCCAATCACACCATTTCCGCCGGCGATCAGCACTTTTTTCACGATGTTCACTCCCCTTTTTTATAGATTGCCCATTTTCGGCGGGGCTGACACTTTTTTGGCACTCACATTCTTAGGCTTATTCAAAAGTCACCGGCAGCTCCTCAAGCGCCCGAAATCCAAAAAGCGGCCGATACCGCCATTCAAAATCCGCAAGATTAAGGCTGGGCATTCGCTGCAGAAGAGTGTTAATCGCAATTTGCGCTTCTAATCGTGCCAGCGAGGACCCTAAGCAAACATGATGGCCATGCCCGAATGAAAGATGCGGATTAGGACTTCTCGTAATATCGAAGACATCGGGGTTCGTGAATATGCTAGGGTCTCGATTAGCCGCTCCTAACAAAAGATAGACTTGTTCTCCTTGACGGATCGTCACCCCGCAGATGTCAATATCCTCTGACGCAACTCTGGCTGTCATTTGCGTGGGGCTTTCATAGCGTAAACATTCCTCGACTGCGGTACCAATAAGATCTGGATTTTCTCTCAGTTTCAAAAGCTGTTCTGGATGCTGCAGCAGACAAAGGACTGAATTGCTGATGAGATTGACCGTTGTCTCATGTCCGGCGATCGCCAGCAATATGCACGTAGATGCCGCCTCCTCTTCCGTCAGCTTATCCTTTTCTCTCCCCTTCAAGAGCATGCTGATCATATCCTGTTGAGGGTGGCGTTTTCTCTTTTGAATCAGCTCTTTGAAATATGCCATAGCCTGCACAGCCATAATATTGCCCTCTGTTAATGCCTTTCTTGAGCGGGTAAAATCAATCGTTTGAATGAGACTCGCAGCCCACTCCTTTAATTGCTCCCTATCTTCCTCCGGTACACCTATAATGTTAGCTATGACAAAACTTGCTAAAGGAAAAGCAAAGTCCGAAATGACCTCCATCTTTTTTTTACCTTGCACTTGATCAAGCAAATGATGGACAGTTTCAATGATATACGGCTGATAACTCTCTGTCGTTCTCGGCGTAAACGCTCCGCTGGCAAGCGTCCGCAATCGTCTATGATCAGGCTGGTTCTGAAACAGCATCATTTGATTTTGCACATGTGAAAGGTCCTGATATTTGGTTGAGCTCTCAGGCAGCGGGGTGCGGACTTTGAATCTCGCATCTTTCAAAATAGCAGCCGTTTCTTCATATCCTGTGACATACCAGCCCGGGTATTTTAAGAAACTCCCTTTATAGATAGGATGAACAGCTCGCAATGTGTCGTAAAAAGAATATGGGTTTTTCAAAAACTCAGAAGATGCAGTTGACGATGCAATTGTCACGTGATTTTCTCCTTTCTGTTCAAAAATAAAAACAATCGACATCATACCGATTGCTTTTATTGATTCTTTCAGCTTTTCGCACTTAAACTAGCCTTCATTTCTTCGACTGATTCAACTTCAAAGCCTAAATCACTCAGCATTTTATGATCCTCCGTCTCCTCTTGCCCGGCAGTTGTTAAGTAGTCTCCGACAAAAATGGAGTTTGCGGCGTAAAGCCCTAATGGCTGCAATGTGCGGAGATTGACCTCTCTTCCTCCGGAAATGCGAATTTCTTTTGATGGATTGATAAAACGGAACAGCGCCAGCACTTTTAAACAATACAGCGGGTTTAATTCGTTGACGCCTTCTAACGGCGTGCCATCAATTGCATGCAAAAAATTCACAGGAATGGAATCCGCGTCAAGAGCCTTCAAGCTTTTGGCGATGTCAATGACATCCTGTTTCGTCTCCTTCATCCCGATAATGGCGCCTGAACACGGAGACAGCCCCGATTCTTTTGCGATTTCAACCGTATTGACTCTGTCATCGTATGTATGTGAGGTTGTGATGTTTGAATGGTTTCTCTGTGACGTATTCAAATTATGATTATAGCGGTCTACTCCTGCATCTTTGAGCCGCTTCGCCTGCTCTGGCTTCAACAGTCCAAGACATGCACAAATCTTCAGTCCATACGTCTCTTTAATTTCCTGAACCGCATCTACGACCTGATCCACTTCTCTGTTAGACGGACCTCTGCCGCTTGCCACGATACAATATGTGCCGATATTCAGATCGTGCGCCCGCTTCGCGCCTTCAAGCAGCGTTTCCTTATTCACCATCCGGTAAGACTCAATCGGCGCTTTCGAAATCGCAGACTGTGAACAATAGCCGCAGTTTTCCGGGCAGAGCCCGGATTTCGCATTCATAATCATATTGAGCTTTACTTTTTTTCCGTAAAAGTGTTTTCTGATGTGAAAAGCCCCGTGCATTAATAGCAAAATATCTTCATCAGGACAATGTAATATTGAAAGCGCCTCTTCGTCAGTCACTTCTGCTCCAGCCAGCACCCGGTCTGCGAGTTCCATCCATTGATTCATTCTCATACCCCCACTTGATTCATCAGTAATGATAGATTGATATGGTCTTTTACCATATGTAGAACCGTTTCTTTCGTCACGTTGGCAAGCTTTGGCGTAACCCCTAAAATCGGCACACCGCATAAGCGCTCAATCATCTCAGGATTGGTTTTTTCATCTTCATCAGGAGAGTCACTGATTCCATTGATGATAATTCCGGCGATTGGAAGCCCCATGCTTTCTGCATATTTGACAGTTAAAAAGGTATGATTAATGGTTCCAAGGCGAGGACGCGCCACAATAATCATGGGAAGCTGCAACGCTTTTATGACATGACTGACCAAATAGTCCTCTCCCAATGGCACAGAAATACCGCCTGCACCTTCTACGATGAAGCATTCATGTTTTTCTCTAATCCGCCCCCAATGGCTTAAAACCTCTTCCATGGTGACAGTCTTTCCCTCAAGTTTCCCTGCAACGTATGGTGCAAGCGGCGCCTTGAAGGCAAAAGGCGTAATGTCTTCATGAGAAAGACTGGTCTGCGACATATCTTTCAGCAAACTTGTATCACTATCTGGATGATGGCGCGATATCCCGCTTAAAAATGGTTTATACACCCCGACATGTCTATTATTGTCTTTCAATAAGGCAGCAAGACCGCTGGATATAACCGTTTTCCCTACTTCTGTATCAGTTCCCGTCACAAAAAAACCCCTCAAATGATGTGCAGCTCCTTTCCGATTGAATGAAATGTTTGCAGCAAATGATCAATATCACCCATACTGTGGTCAGACGTGATTGTAATTCGAATCCGGCTTTCACCCGGCGCAACGGTTGGCGGCCGAATGGCAGGAGCATAAATTCCCTTGCCCTGCAGTTTTTCAGCAAATAGGACCGTTTTATGGGCATCGCCAATGACTACAGGAATAATCGGTGTGTGATCTCCTTTCACCACATAACCCATATTCTTCAGACTGGTTCTGATCATGCTGATATAAGAAAATAAAAGCTGTCGTTTTTCCCTGCTGGCTTCAATGATGTTGAAAGCCTCGTGAGCAGCCGCACAGCTGGCTGGCGGAATAGCGGTTTGAAAGATAAATGTTCTGGCATGGTTCAGCAAAAAGTCGATGAAGACCGCTGATCCTGCCGCAAAACCTCCTTCCGCGCCAACAGCTTTGCTTAAGGTGCCGATAACAATGTCGGGACAAACACCAAAGTATTCACTCGTTCCTTGTCCCGAATCGCCCAAAACTCCTGTTGCGTGGGCATCATCAACGACCACGAAGGCATGATAGCGTTTCGCAAGTGAGATGATCTGATCAAGAGGGGCGATTGTGCCATCCATGCTGAATACTCCGTCTGTTACGATAAAACGGCGCTGATAACGCTGTGTTTCATTCAGCTTGTTTTCAAGATCATTCATATCAATATGCCGATAAACAACTGTATCAGCCTTAGAAAGTCGGCAGCCGTCGATCATACTTGCATGATTGAGCTGGTCACTTAAAATGACATCTTCCTTTTCTGGCAAGGATGAAAGGACACCGACATTGGCCAAGTAACCGCTCGAAAACAGCAGGGCCGCTTCTGTCAGTTTAAAGCTGGCAATCTTCTTTTCTAGCTTTTCATGCCAGACCGAATTGCCTGTCGTTAAACGTGAACCGCTGCTTCCTGTCCCAAATTGCTGCAATGCTGTTTGGGCTGCATCGATCAAACGTCTATCGCTTGCGAGCCCTAAATAATTGTTTGAGGACCAGACCGTTTGATTTTCGCCATCAATATTCCTCTCTGGAACCGGCGCTCCATCCATTGACCGCAGGTTACGATGTACGCCGGCTTCTTTCATTCTGTCTAACCGCTCGTTTAACCAGGAATCAATCTTCAAGGCTCGTAACCTCGTGGATCGCTTGTTTCATAATGGCAACCATTTCCGAGAGCTCTTCAGCTGTGCTGGCAAGAGGAGGAAGAAATGCAATCACGTCCCCAAGCGGTCTTGTCAGCATTCCTAACTCTCTCATTTTTAAGGAAACTTTGTATCCAATCCGCCGATCAGCCGGGTAAGGTTCTTTAGTTTCCTTTGATCGTACAAGCTCTGCACCGCACATAAAGCCAAGCTGCCGAATATCCCCAACATGAGGAAGAGCGTGCAGATCTTGAAGAAGAAAATGGAGCTTTTTACTTTTTTCCGCTACTTGTTCCACAATGTTTTCAGATTCAAATAATGCCAGATTTTCAAGCGCAACCGCACAGCCAAGCTGATTGCCTGTATAGGAATGGCCATGGAAAAAGGTTTTTAGGTTTTCATAATCATCATAGAATGCCTTATAGATGTCTTCAGTGGCAAACGTAACGGCAATTGGCAAATAGCCTCCTGTAATGCCTTTACCGGCAGCCATCAGATCAGGCTGGACATTCTCGTGCTCGCACGCAAACATTTTTCCTGTACGGCCAAAGCCTGTAGCGACTTCATCAACGATCATTAAGACATCGTATGTTGTACATAGCTCGCGCACGCCTGCCAAATATCCTTCCGGCATCACGATCATACCGGACGCGCCTTGTACCATTGATTCAATGGAAAGCGCGGCAATTTCCTCATGATGTTCCTCAAGCAGCTGTGCAAGCTCTCGGAGGCACTGATCACGGCACTCATCAGGATCACCGCTTTCAGAACGATACACATAAGGAATCGGGGCCTTGTAACTCTCGAACATCAACGGGCCGTATACGTGGTGAAAAAGCTCAATTGAACCGACACTGACGGCGCCAATCGTATCACCGTGATACCCGTTTTTCATTGCGATGAATTTTTGTTTCTCGGGCTTCCCGATGTTCTTCCAATACTGAAACGCCATTTTTAGGGCTATTTCCATCGCCTCTGCGCCGCTGTCTGAATAAAAGACCCGCGTGAGCTTTTTTGGGCTGATGTCGATTAATGTTTCGGCAAGCTGGGTTGCTGGAACATTGGTCATGCCCAATAACGTGGAGTGCGCAATTTTTCCGAGCTGTTTTTTTATGGCGTCATCTAGTTCTTTTTTGCGGTGTCCGTGGACATTAAGCCAAACCGATGAAAAACCGTCATAGTATTCCTTGCCGTTTATGTCTTTGACTTTGATTCCAGTCCCGCTTTCGATGATTAAGGGGTTTTCATCATAATCTTTCATTTGGGTAAATGGCAGCCAGAGGTGCTTTTTACTTTTTTCTATCAAATCATGAGTCATGATCTTCCTCCCACTCTATTAAAATAGGCTGCTTCTCCAGGTCATGTATGTACGTGTTTACATCATTGGATCCATCAATAAAAAAGACTCGGCAGCCCTCTTCAGTCCCGTATTCTTTCATTGCTGTAATACGCTGATAGCCCATTTTCTTACCCGCAACATAGCCTGTTATGTAATCCGGATCGTCCGACCAGCATAATTCTGCAACGACTGCCGGGTGCCGGCTTACCTTTGAAGCGAGCGCAAGGGCCTCTTTTATTCTTGAATGAGCTGGCACGTGACTGTGAAGCGCCCATTTTTCAAAATTAGCGTCCGGCCAATCCATTCTGGAGACCCGCACCCCTTTTTCTTTTGTTTGATCCATTCGCTTGCCTGTATGAATATCAAACAACACCGCACCCCTGACATCTGACCATTCAGGGATTTGTTCATATGCTTTTTCAATCACGTCTCGTGAAACGCCTTCTTTTTCCAATAACAATCGGGCAAGCTTTTGTCCTTCTTCCGGGCAGCTCACTTCATTCGTATGCACAGGCAATGGCTGAATGGTTTTTATCGATTCATGTACCTCTTCAAATTGAATTTGCATAAAATCAGGTTTTCCTCTTGAATGGGATAACCCTTTTTCTAATAAAGCATTGACTGTATGCTTCATCTCATGGAAAGGAATAAGCCGTTCTCCGCCGGATATATGCTTTCCGCCGTCTTCATGAGATCCATTCATTGAAGCCCTCATTCTGACACTATAAAAAGTTTCTTCTTGCATCATTTCTCGCCCTTTCACTGATAACTGAAGAACGTGTAGCGCTTCTCACCTAAATTGTTAACCAATTATATTCAAAGGTTAACAATTAGAATATATTATTCTCTCCTGTTTCTGTCAATAGAAGAAAGGATCGATTTATGGCAGTTGGTTAAAAGGAAACAAAAAGACCGTTTTCACACAAAACGGTCTTTTTCGATTTCTTTTTACAGTCACAGCCACTTTTGCAAAAACCGGACAGCTTCATGCCTTATAACTGCTGTTTCGAAATGTCCCGAAGCAGAACGGACCACTCGGTAGCAATCAGCAGCTCCCTGTCCAGCATAGACAGCTGTCAATTCTTTTTCGATTTTGTCCACGCCCTCAGCCGGCGTTAACCGATCGTGTACACCAACAAGACTAAGGTGCGGGCGCGGCGCGATCAGGCTTTGGATCTCCGATGCGGAAAAATGCTTTGCAAGCGATGGGACGTAATAATAAAAGCCGTGCCTGTCAAGATTCTGTGTTTTGATCAGCACGTGATGATCCACCTGGCTGCACAAATCCACACACACCTTAATCCGGTCATCGAGCGCCGCTGTCCACCACGCCATCAAACCTCCCATAGACATGCCGATGGTTCCGATCCTGTCAGGCTGAACATCAGAGCGTGACTGCATATAGTCTAACGCACTTAAACTGTCATAAATCATCATCCCCCACATCACTTTTCCGGTGAGAAGCATTTCTTTAAATATCTCGCTTTCCGCTTTTCCCCGCCGATCTCCAAACCCCCAATGATCAATCGCAAGAACGCCGTATCCGAGTGAAGTAAGCTCATCAGAAAAAGAAGGCGTTTTCAAATAATCCGCTCCCTCAATCAGCTCACTTTTTCCCCTATCATACTGGCCTCCATGCGAATGCTGAAACAATACGGCTGGGCACGGTCCTTCTGTTTTCTTCGGCTTCACAAAATAAGCGGGCGCCTTTTCATGTCCATTTAAATCGAGCAGGAGCGTTTCAACGATATTTTCTTCTCTTTCTTCAATACGTAATGTCTCAACACTGATTGGCCTCCGATCAGGCAAATCACCAAGCAATCGAAACAGTTGCTTTCTTCTTTCGGCTCTCATCCCATCACCCTTCCTTATTCGCTTACTTCACATTTACGAGACAGATCTGGGTTCCCCTTTATTTTTCCAACATAAATCACATCATTTACTAAATATTTAGTAAATATTATGGAATATTTCGAAAACAATTATTGTAACCGCTTACTTTTATATGATAATATCAATTTATCAAAAACAGATGAGTTAATATTTTACTAAATAGATGAGAGGGATACCCATGGTTCGTATTAAAGATATCGCCTTGAAAGCTAAAGTTTCCAGCGCAACTGTGTCCAGAATTTTAAATGAAGATGAGTCGCTTTCTGTTGCGGGCGAAACGAGACAAAGAGTCATCAACATCGCTGAAGAGCTTGGTTATCAAACCGTTGCCAAACGCCGAAAATCCCGCGGGCAAAAACAGCGGGCTCAGCCGCTGATCGGTGTGCTGAGCTGTCTGTCCCCTGATCAGGAAAGGCAGGACCCTTATTTTTCTTCCATTCGGAAAGGGATTGAAAAGGAATGCTTTGAACAGGAAATTTTCATTACAAATTCGATTCATCTCGGCTCCTTTCAGGAACATATCTTTCGGGAATTGGATGGTGTCATTGTCATCGGCCGTGTTCATGATGAAGCGGTTAAGCATATCAGCGGGAGGCTGGAGCATGCCGTATTTATCAATCATTCACCAGATCCGCAAGCATACGATTCGATTGGCATCGATTTTGAATCGGCTTCACGCCAGGCGATTGATCACCTTTTCGACTTAGGCTACAAACGGTTAGGCTACATTGGCGGACAAGAAAAAGAGCATACGCTGAAGGACGGCCAAAGCATTCGCAGAACGATTGAAGATAAACGCCTGACCGCTTTTTTGGAGTCAGCCGCCCCCCAGCCTGAGCATGTGCTGATCGGAGAATACAGCATGCGTGAGGGCTATCGCCTGATGAAGAAAGCAATCGATCAAGGCCATCTGCCGGAAGCATTCTTTATTGCCAGCGATTCTATGGCGATCGGCGCATTAAAAGCGCTGCAGGAAGCCGGACTGCAAGTGCCGCGGGATACCGCAATCGTCAGCTTTAACGGCATTGAGGAAGCTGAATTTGCCAGCACGCCTTTAACGACGGTGAAGGTATACACAGAGGAAATGGGCCGGACAGGCGTAAAACTGCTGCTTGACCGTCTCAATGGCCGAACGCTTCCTCAACATGTCACCCTGCCTACAACATTAATCGTAAGACAAAGCTGCGGATGTACAGCAAAGGAGGTGACATAAGCAAAGATTCATCACGATGATAAGGAGGAAAAGATGAAACACACTTTTGTTTTATTTCTCTCTCTTATTCTGCTTGTTCTGCCCGGGTGTTCAGCAGAGAAAAGCTCAGCAGATACCGCAAAAAAGACGTTAACCATTTATTCTACAATGTCAACCGACAGTGAAAGAGATACGTTCAGAAAACTAGCGGCAGCATTCGAAAAGGAACACAGTGACATTCATGTCAGCCTTCATTTCCCAGGCAATGACTATGAAAATATGATGCGTGTCAGAATGGCGGCCAATGATTTGCCAGATCTATTCGATACACATGGCTGGGGGAAAATCAGGTACGGAGAATATACAGCGGATCTCCGGGATATGAAATGGACTCAAGATCTTGATCCCAATTTAAACAGCATCCTCAAAAATAAAAGCGGAAAGGTGTATGCCTATCCAATCAATCAGGCAAAAGACGGTCTGGCGTATAATCGCAATATTTTAGACCGTTACGGCATTGCTCCGCCGGAAACCATGGATGACTTTATCAAAGCACTGAGAACGATTAAAGAAAAGAGCAAGGGAAGCATTGTTCCCTTCTGGTTTGCCGGATATGACAAAAGCTCATTCGCCCAATATTACGACCAATTCGCTACACCTCTTCTCATCACAGACCCTGCCCATAATGAAAAAAAACAGCTCATCAACGGCACTTTTCAATGGAGTAAATTCACTTATTTATCAGAAATCCTCAAACAAATGCAGAAAGAAAAATTGATCAATATCGACGCCGTCACGGCAAAAAAATCACAGCTCATTGAATTAATGGCCCAAAACAAAATCGCCTTTACAATGCAAGGCGGCACACTCGGCCAAGACGTTGCCCAGATCAACCCGAACGTCAAGGTCGGCATTATCCCGACACCTGCCATCCATCCCGGTGATGACCCGATATGGATCGGCGGTGAACGCTACACCCTTGCAGCATGGAAAGATTCGCCTCAATTAAAAGAGGCAAAAGATTTTATCGCATTTATGGCCCGCCCGGCCAATGCCAAACAAATGGCTGAAGCCACATCGCTTCCTTCAGGGCTGACCAATGTGAAAGCTGATATTTTCTACGCAAACGATTATGAGTATTATCAAGATGTCAAAGTCGAGCCTTACTTCGACCGGTTATACTTGCCAAACGGAATGTGGGATGTCCTGGGCACGGTTGGGCAGGAGCTCGCGGCTGACATTTTGGCGCCTCAAGACATTTCGCAGAAGCTGGGAAGAGAATATAAACGACTCCGGGAGCAATCCGAAACACAGGGAGCTGAAAACAATGAGTGAGATCGCAAGGGACGTTCATGTGAAACAGGTTAAGCCAAAAAAGCAGTCCTCACTTTGGTGGATGTACATTCCTGCTTTGCTCTCCGTTCTGGTCTTTATGATTTACCCGTTTGTGAAAGGCACATTGATTACCTTTACAAACTGGAACGGATTTTCACAAGTCTACCAATGGGTTGGATTCGCGCAATATGAAAGGCTGTTTTCTGATCCTGATACTTGGCATATCTTAAAAAACACGCTGCATTACGGGCTTGGCAGCACCTTTTTTCAAAATGTGGTCGGGCTTCTGTACGCTCTCCTCTTAAATCAAAGCATTAAAACGAAAGCGGTAACAAGAACAATTGTGTATTTGCCGGTGATGATCAGCCCGCTCATTATGGGCTACATTTGGTACTTTTTCTTCTCCTATGACGGAGGCGCGCTCAACGATTTGCTCGGGGTCTTCGGCATCAGCCCTATTAATGCGCTCGCCAGTCCCTCGCTCAATCCATGGATCATTGTCATGATTAACACCTATCAATATGTCGGGATCGCTATGGTTGTCTACTTAGCCGGTCTGCAAAGCATTCCGAAAGACTACTATGAAGCGGCGCAAATGGATGGCGCGAAACAAGGCCAGCAGTTTTTTACCATCACGCTGCCGCTGTTAATGCCCTCCATTACCATTAATATAGTCATCAACATTATCGGAGGCTTAAAGCTGTTTGACGTCATCATTGCACTCACCGCAGGCGGCCCCGGAAATGCGTCACAATCCATGTCCACGTTTATGTATGATTTGTATTTCAAACGGCAGGATGCCGGCTATGCCGCAACGCAAGGCATATTTATGGCATTTGTCATTTTGATCATCAGCTTTTGCGCGCTTGCGTACTTTAAAAGAAAGGAGACGGAAATGTCATGAGAGCCGCCCGTACAAAAAGCATGCGGATCATTACGCTTCTTGCAGCCATTGTGGCCTGTGCGCATTTTATTCCTTTTTATATCCTGCTGACCACTTCATTGAAAGCAAAAGGAGACTACAGTTCGAAATGGATATTTCCAGCCGACATCTCCTTTCATAATTTTTCAGAGGCGTGGGAGCGCGCTTCGCTAGGAAACTCTTTTATAAACACCATGATCATCACAGGTTTTTCTGCCTTGTTATTAATTATATTCGGCTCACTTGCCGCCTACCCGCTTGCCCGGCGGGAAACGAAACTGAATAAAGCCGTTTTTGCCTTGCTGATTTCCATTATGATCATCCCTCCGTTAACGTCCATGGTTCCTTTGTACCGAATGGTCGTGGACGCCGGAATGGTCAATACACACGCAATCGCCATTTTCATCAATACAGCGGCTTACATGCCGTTAACCGTATTCTTATATTCAGGCTTTATCCGATCGACCATTCCAAAAGAGCTTGTAGAAGCCGCAAGAATTGACGGTGCAGGCATGCTGAAAATCTTTTTTACGATTGTGTTTCCTCTGCTGAAGCCGATCACTGCGACCATCTGTATCATTTCTTGTGTCTTTATTTGGAACGACTATCAATTTGCCATTTTCTTTTTACAAGATCAAAAGGTTCAGACATTAACAGTAGCCATGGCAGGTTTTTTCGGAGAAAACGCAAACAACCTTCATTTAGTTGCCGCAGCGGCACTTATGGCAATGCTGCCGATGGTTGTTCTGTTTTTGGCGCTGCAAAAATACTTTATTGCCGGCCTGTCTTCCGGAGCGGTAAAGGGTTAACATTAAAGGGGGAAGCAATATGAAAAAGATTACATTTATCGGTGCAGGGAGCACGATTTTCGCCAAAAATGTTTTGGGAGACTGCCTGTTAACAGAGGCACTGAATGGATTTGAGTTCGCTCTTTACGACATTGATCCCAAACGCCTGCAGGAATCCCAGCTCATGCTCGAAAATCTAAGAGACCGTTATAACCCAAGTGTGGCCATCAACAGCTATGATGACAGAAAACTCGCCTTGCAAAACGCAGGCTATGTCATCAATGCGATTCAGGTTGGAGGATACAAACCGAGCACAGTCATCGATTTCGAGATTCCTAAACGGTATGGGCTGCGCCAGACGATCGCCGATACAGTAGGCATCGGCGGGATATTCAGATCTCTCAGAACAATCCCGGTCTTATTTGATATCGCAAAAGATATGGAGGAAATGTGCCCTGACGCATGGTTCTTAAACTATACAAATCCAATGGCCACTCTTACAGGCGCCATGCTCCGCTATACCAATATCAAAACAATCGGGCTCTGCCACAGTGTTCAAGTGTGCACGAAGGATTTATTTAAAGCTCTCGGAATGGAGCATGACGGAATTGAGGAACGCATTGCGGGCATTAATCATATGGCTTGGCTTTTGGAAGTCAAAAAAGACGGCACAGATTTATATCCAGAAATCAAAAGGAGAGCGAAAGAAAAACAAAAAACAAAGCATCATGATATGGTGCGGTTTGAATTAATGGATAAGTTCGGCTATTATGTCACGGAATCGTCCGAACATAACGCAGAGTATCACCCGTACTTTATTAAACGGAATTACCCTGAACTGATCAGCGAGCTGCAAATCCCGCTCGACGAATATCCGAGAAGGTGCGTCAAGCAGATTGAAAATTGGGAGAAAATGCGGGATGATATCGTCAATAATAAAAACCTTACGCACGAACGCTCAAAGGAATATGGTTCAAGAATTATAGAAGCAATGGAAACAAACGAACCATTCACCTTCGGAGGAAACGTCTTGAATACAGGGCTGATCACCAACCTTCCTTCAAAAGCGGTTGTGGAAGTGACATGCGTCGCCGACAGAAAAAAAATTACACCGTGCTTCGCCGGAGAACTGCCTGAGCAGCTTGCAGCCTTAAACCGGACGAATATTAATACACAGCTGATGACAATCGAAGCGGCTGTCACACGAAAAAAAGAAGCGGTTTACCAAGCTGCAATGCTTGATCCGCATACAAGCGCGGAGCTTTCCATGAAGGACATCATCTCCATGTGCGACGATTTATTTGCAGCACACGGCGATTGGCTTCCGGAATACAAATAAAAACTAGGGGACCGCTCTCCCCTAGTTTTTTGGTTTTGTTTCGCCTTCCCAGGCCATCATGCCGCCTTCAACATTGACTGTTTTAAAGCCTTGCTCATCCAGGTACTTGCAGACGTTCATGCTGCGCATTCCTGAGCGGCAGATAAATACGTACTCTTTGTCTTTATCAAGGGTTTCCATTTTTTCAGGAATATCCCCCATGCGAATATGAACGGCTTGCGGGATCATGCCTTCCGCTACCTCTTCATCTTCTCTGACATCAATTAAATATAATTCTTCGTCCGCCTCAATTTTTTCTTTCAAAGCGGCTGTGCTGATTTCTTTTATTTCCAAAGAAAACACTCCTATTCACAGTGATCATGTTCAGTATATCAAAGTCAGCCGAACGATTGCTATTCTGAGACTGATGAAAAAAAATCCCCTTTTGGCAAAGGGGATTTTTTCTAGGCTTAGTTTGCCACAATATTGACAAGCTTCCCAGGCACCGCGATGATTTTCCGAATCGTTTTGCCTTCAAGCTGCTCTTTGACCTTTTCATCTGCTTGAGCAAGCTGTTCCAGCTGTTCTTTCGTTGCATCGGCAGGAACCTGTAATTTCGCTTTTACTTTTCCGTTCAGCTGAACAACGATTTCAACTTCATCATCCACAAGTTTTGTTTCATCATATACAGGCCAAGCTTCGTAGGCAATTGTGCCGGAATGGCCAAGCTTCTCCCATAGCTCTTCCGCTAAGTGTGGCGCGACAGGAGAAAGAAGCTTCACGAAGCCTTCCATATATTCTTTCGGCAGTTCTGTTGCTTTATAAGCTTCATTAATAAAGACCATCAGCTGGGAAATACCCGTGTTGAAACGAAGGCCTTCATAATGGTCTGTGACTTTCATGACCGTTTCATGATAGACGCGCTCCAATGTTTCACCCGCGCCTTCAACGATTTTTCCATTAAGCTCACCGCTGTCTTCAATAAATAGGCGCCATACACGGTCAAGGAAACGGCGCGCACCGTCTAATCCTGATTCAGACCAGGCGATTGAAGCATCAAGAGGTCCCATGAACATTTCGTACAATCTCAGCGTATCAGCACCGTGAGAGGCCACGATTTCGTCAGGATTGACAACGTTCCCTTTAGATTTACTCATTTTTTCGTTGTTTTCGCCGAGAATCATTCCTTGGTTGTACAGCTTTTGGAACGGTTCTTTCGTCGGCACTACGCCGATATCATAAAGGAACTTATGCCAGAAGCGGGCATACAGAAGGTGAAGCACGGCATGTTCTGCACCGCCGATATACATATCGACCGGAAGCCATTTTTCCAATTTTTCTGGTGATGCCAGCTGATCCGGATTGTGCGGATCAATATAGCGCAAGAAATACCAGCAGCTTCCCGCCCATTGCGGCATTGTATTCGTTTCTCTTCTTCCTTTTTTCCCTGTCTCAGGGTCTGTGACTTCCACCCACTCTTTAATGTTCGCAAGCGGTGATTCGCCCGTTCCGCTCGGTTTGATTTCATCCGTTTTTGGCAAAATCAGCGGCAGCTCCTCTTCCGGGACAGCTGTTGACGTTCCGTCTTCCCAATGAATGACCGGAATCGGCTCGCCCCAATAACGCTGGCGGCTGAAGAGCCAGTCACGAAGACGGTACGTCACTTTCTTCTCACCGTTTTTCGTTTCTTCCAGCCAAGCGATCACTTTTTCAATCGCTTCCTGTTTGTGAAGGCCGTTCAGGAAATCAGAGTTCACGTGCTCGCCGTCGCCAGTATAGGCTGCTTCCTCAACGTTCCCGCCTTTTACGACTTCCTTCACCGGAAGGCCGAATGTTTTGGCGAATTCAAAATCACGCTCATCGTGTCCTGGAACTGCCATGACAGCACCTGTTCCGTATGATGCAAGAACATAATCCGCAATCCAAATCGGCAGTTTTTCTCCGTTTACAGGATTGATCGCATACGCTCCTGTAAATACGCCTGTCTTTGTTTTCGCAAGATCTGTGCGTTCTAGGTCACTCTTTGATTGAATTTCTTTGATATAAGCTTCAACAGCTTCTTTTTGCTCTGCCGTTGTGATGTTTTCCACCAATGCGTGTTCCGGGGCAAGGACAGTGTATGTAGCGCCAAACAGCGTATCTGGTCTTGTTGTAAACACTGTAAAGGAATCATCATGTCCATCTATAGCAAAATGAACGTGAGCGCCTTCCGAACGGCCGATCCAGTTGCGCTGCATATCTTTAATGCTTTCCGGCCAATCAAGCTCTTCCAAGTCCTCAAGGAGCCTGTCCGCATAAGCGGTGATTTTCAGCATCCACTGCTTCATTGGGCGTCTCTCTACCGGATGGCCGCCGCGTTCGCTCTTGCCGTCAATGACTTCTTCGTTGGCAAGAACAGTACCGAGCGCAGGGCACCAGTTTACAGGCACTTCGTCAACGTAAGCAAGGCCTTTTTCGTATAGCTTTAAGAAAATCCATTGCGTCCATTTATAGTATTCAGGGTCAGTCGTATTGATTTCGCGATCCCAGTCATATGAGAAGCCAAGCGCTTGAATTTGGCGGCGGAAGTTATCAATATTCTGCTTCGTAAACACAGCGGGGTCGTTCCCTGTGTCAAGCGCGTACTGTTCAGCTGGCAGGCCGAATGCGTCCCAGCCCATTGGATGAAGGACATCATAGCCCTGCATGCGCTTCATGCGGGACAGAATATCCGTAGCTGTGTATCCTTCAGGATGGCCGACGTGCAACCCAGCTCCAGACGGATAAGGAAACATGTCCAGCGCGTAAAATTTTTGTTTTTCATTATTATCAAGAGTGGCAAATGTTTTGTTTTCAAGCCAATATGTCTGCCATTTCTTTTCTATCTCTTTGTGCTGAAAACTCAAAGTAAAAACCTCCTTCTGATTGAATACGGCGTGTATGGTTCAAGTATTGACGGGAAGGAGAGGATTATATTCAGAATATTCCCAAACTAAAAAAAACTCCCTCATCCCAAAAAGGGACGAGAGACTTTCGTTTTCCCGCGGTACCACCCTCGTTAGCGCGGCATACGCCGCACTCACTTGATACTTTTAACGCAGTTATGCGTCAGCGGCTTTTCACCGCTGCAACTCTGAGGTGAGTTCGGAAACAAACTTGATTGACTTTCACCAGCCGTCAACTCTCTGCAACAATATCTGTTTCTTACTGCTCCTCTTCATTGTTCTTATCGCAACCGTAATCTAACTGTATTTTATAGAATTCTGTTCATAAGTGCAAGCAGGTTTGTATACAATGGGAATGTACCCTGAACGGGCGGAGATTGAGGACAATTATTCGGGTGGAGTTTTGGTTTGACGTTTGGACTCGGCCGGTTCGCCGCCGCTGTTCAGTTCTCTCACAAAGTCAAAACTTCTGAGAACAGCTTCACCGCCGTAGCCTGAGATAATGGATAAGATGACAAGTTGAATTCCTGAATCGGGGTCAGCGGATAATACAAGTAAAATGGAAGCCGTCATGCCGATAAACCAATCTTCCAAAAATCCAAGGTAGATAAACCGCTTCGTCATTCTGGGCTTCTCCAGCCTGCCTCTCTTTTTCACATGACCGAGAATCCCCATGATTCCTCCAATTACACAAGCAATGAGTACCTGATGCAGCATCTTCATCATCACCTTCCTAAAGCCCTTATTTCGTAAAGCGACTTCAGGCCATCCAGCCCCCTTAAACGATTCCGATGATTTTCGATATCTACATACCGGCAAATCTGTAAAAAGCTTGTTTCTTCCATTATATGTGAACACATGATCGGTAAGCTTGATGCATTGGATTCATTTTTCACCCAGTGACATTGACCTAGTCACCTATTTAGCATGTAGAAAACCTTTCCGTTCATATGTTCAAATTCTGTTCTTATTTTTAGTGTATACGAGGACAAGCCCTAATGACAAACAACAAACTGCACTTGCTTGAATCAGAACATGTGTTGTGCTACGGTTACTGTAGAATTCATTTTTAAAAAGGGGAATATCAGGCTTTCGCATAGCAAGCTGACGGCCTAAGGGGGATTTATATGGCTAGTTTTCAATCATTTGGGATACCAGGACAGCTGGAAGTCATCAAAAAAGCACTTGATCACGTGCGAGTCGGTGTGGTAATTACAGATCCCGCACTTGAAGATAATCCTATTGTCTACGTAAATCAAGGCTTTGTTCAAATGACCGGCTACGAGACCGAGGAAATTTTAGGAAAGAACTGTCGCTTCTTACAGGGGAAACACACAGATCCTGCAGAAGTGGACAACATCAGAACCGCTTTACAAAATAAAGAACCGGTCACCGTTCAGATCCAAAACTACAAAAAAGACGGAACGATGTTCTGGAATGAATTAAATATTGATCCAATGGAAATAGAGGATAAAACGTATTTTGTCGGAATTCAGAATGATATCACCAAGCAAAAAGAATATGAAAAGCTTCTCGAGGATTCCCTCACGGAAATTACTGCACTTTCAACTCCTATTGTCCCGATTCGCAATGGCATTTCGGCTCTTCCGCTAGTCGGAAACCTGACAGAGGAGCGATTTAATTCCATCGTTTGCACATTGACGAATATCTTATCAACATCCAAAGATGATTATTTGATCATTGATTTATCCGGATTGGCCCAAGTGAACGAACAAACGGCCGACCAAATTTTCAAGCTGAGCCATTTGCTGAAATTGACCGGAACTGAGTTAATCATTACTGGCATTAAGCCTGAATTGGCTATGAAAATGAATAAACTGGATGCCAATTTTTCGTCGCTGAAAACATATTCAAATGTAAAGGATGCCGTTAAAGTGCTTCCGATTATGTAAAAAGATCCCGCTCACCCAGCTGGATCTTTCAGATTGTTGACAAAATCCTAAAATGGTTTTCATTTTAGGATTTTGTCATCTTTTCAGCGTGATTGAAAACCCTTGAAGTCTAGGAAGGACGAGCATAGGAGCGGAGCGAATGTTCTAATTCGTGAGCACCGAAGCGCAGGCCTGACAACGAATGCGAGGGTTTGTCGACACGCTGAAAGATCCCGCTCATTCGGCGGGATCTTTTATTATGAAGAGATTGATGCCTGCTTATTTGTTTCTTTAGCTGATTTTATCCGTTTGTCATATAGAAGCGTTGTGGCAATACTGATCAGCAGCAATACCAACAGAGATAAAACAAGAGCCCTAATGCCGTAATGATCGACAAGCACTCCTCCGAACAGGGGACCAATCATTCTGCCGCCTGTCGCCGCACTGTTGACAAAGCCTTGATAAAAGCCTTCTTTCCCTTTAGGGGCAAGCTGATTGGCAATAGTCGGCACAGCAGGCCAAACAAGCATTTCTCCGATAGTCAGGATCACCATCGCAGCGAGAAACATCGGAAATTGCTTTGCAGTCAGCAGCATGCTGAAAGACACAATAAAAATGATAAAGCCGATGACCATTTGCGCTTTTAGCGACTCGGCCCATTTTTTCACCACAAAACTGACGAGCGGCTGGCCGAGCACAATGAGAATTCCGTTAACCGTCCACAGCACGCTGTATAAGGAAAGAGATATTCCAATGCTTTGTGTGTACGAAGCAATTGTGGTTGACCACTGAGAATAAGCCAGCCATCCGAGTACATAGCCTCCGCTTAAAATGATCAGTGCGGCAAATTTTGCTTTGCTGTTCACAGCATCATAATCAAGCACGGATGTTTGGGATGCATCGCCCGTTTGAATATTTCGAAATCCGAAATATACAATAAAGAAAAAGATCAGATACAATACGGCATTTGCCAAAAATACATATGAAAACGAGAAAGATGCCACGACACCGCCAAGCGCTGAACCAACGGCCACGCCCGCGTTTTGCGCGACATATATCGCATTAAATGCCTTCCTTCCCCCTTCAGGCCATACCGATCCCGCCATTGCGTAGCTTGCCGGAAAAACAACACCGGAGCCAAAGCCCACAATCGTCAGCAGCACAATATAGGCTGGCCAATCATGAAAAAAGACAAGACCCATCAGGCTTGCTAACGTAATGGCTATCCCAAGCATAATCGATTTAAAACCGCCGATTTTATCAAACAAAAAACCTCCGCATAAATTGCCAGCCACACTGGCGCCGGAATTCAGCATCAGGACAAGTCCGGCTACTGTTAACGACTTTCCTAAATGATTATGGATATAAATCGTATTCAGCGGCCATAAAAAAGAAGCACCCGTCACATTGATAAACATTCCAATGACTAAAATTTTAAGAGCACGCGGCATACTCATCCCCCTTTCTTACCTAAAAAAGCTCATGAAAAAAACGAAACCTAAAACGGCTCCGTACGAATCCAGTTATCATAGCACATTCATTCTATCTGTCTCTCTCACATTTTTCAACTGATGAGCGTGAAAAAATCTAACAAATATTGTTTGAAAAATGTAAAATAAATAGAAAAAGGGGTCATATTATGGAAATGGTATTAGCATTCTTAGGTTTTCTGGCATGTCTCATTGCACTGGGCTATGGATTATATCACCTTGTCAGATATGTACTGAAAAAGGAAAAACGTTTCTCAAAGAGACTTTTTTGGCCGCTTTTCATTGGAGGCCTTGTGCTGCTCTTTACCGGGGCAGCATTGGCAGAACCTGACACTGCCGCAGCAAATGCCGAGAAAAAATATTCAGCGCTAAACGCCGAATATAAAAACCTCACAAAAGAGCACGAAGAACTTGAGAAAGAATATAAATCTGTCAGCTCTGAAGCAAAGAAATTAAAAGACAACAAAGAAGATCAAGACAAGCTTGAGAAGCTTAAAAACGAAAATAGCGATCTAAAAAAGACTCAGAAATCATTAAAAGCTGAGATTAAAGAGCTTCAAGAAAATCAAAAGCAGCTCAAAGAAGATGCAAAAACGGCAAAGGCTGAAAATGAAACACTTCGACAAGATAAAACAAAGCTTGAAAATCAATTAAAAGAGACGGAAAGCCAAACCGCCAGCTCTCATGAAGACACTGGAAGTTCTTCAAACAATACGAGTAAAAGTGATGAAACCAAAACAGCTGACAAAGCAGAAGGCTGTAATATCAAAGGAAGCAGAAACGGCATCTACCACACGCCAGGCAGTACATACTACGACCGGACAACCGATCCGGCTGAAATGTTTTGCTCAGTTGAAGAAGCTGAAGCCGCCGGTTATCGGGCGCCAAAACGATAAACAAAAAGCTCCAGAATGTCTGGAGCTTTTTCTGTTTCACAACGACGATTTAATGACCTTCTTATAATAAAGAACTGACAGAAAACCAAAAATGGAGTAGAGCGCAGTATATAACACCATCACCATAATCATAGGCGCCCATACCTCTGATCCGAATAAGAACCAGCCGGATTGGACGGCAAAGTAACTGTGGAAGAGGCCGACAACGAGCGGAATGCCGAAGTTGTACATTTGTTTGATGCGTATCCCCTTTATCAGGTCGCCCTGCGTAAAGCCGAGTTTTCTTAAAATTGTATAGCTCGGTTTTTCATCTTCACTTTCACCCATTTGTTTAAAATAAAGGATACAACCTGATGTAATCAGGAACGTTAACCCTAAGAAGCCGACGATGAACATCACCATACCAAACAGTGATTTTTGCGCAGCGCTTGTATCTAGTCTTGATAAATGCTCGTTTTTCTTGTTCACCTGTTGAAAAAGCTCATTTGCTTTTTCCATTTGATCGTCATGTTTCACATTGACGCCGATAAATGTAGATTGCGCCAGCTGAATGCGGGGGTCTTTATCCTTGTCCAGCTGTTTAAACAGGCTGTCATCCACAATGACAGCGGGCATGCCCCCGCTTGTAAACGTGTAGGACACAAGAAACTCTTCTCTTAATCCTTTATATTTTAATGGCTGCGTCTCGTGCTTGCTTTTTACTTTAATAACACCAGAGTCCTTGAAAACCATTATTTTTTGCAGCAAGTCGGTGTATCCTGAGAAAACGGCTTCTCCAGCCGCCACATCGACTCCTTTTACATCTTTGTCGCTAACAACAGCAAGCTGCATATTGCCGGGATCGCCCTGCATCTCTTTCGGAGTTCCATCCATAATATTTGCAATGTCAACATTTGCTTGCAGGACAGGTGTTGCCTTTTTTACAAACGAGATGTTGCTTTCCCTCAATTTGTTTTCAAATAACTTGGCATCTTTCTCATTCATGAATGAAAAATCAGCCGCTACATTTTGTTCAGCGGTCTTTTCCGACGAGTAATACGAGATGTAAGCAAGAGATAACAGCCCGATGGCGAGCGCTGAAACGGTTGTAATAATCGTCAGCAGCAGCGCATTCGATTTCATTCTGAACATGATCGAAGACAGTGACAGAACCTCAGAAATATTTAAGTAGCCGCCCTTGCTTTTTCGAATGATATTCGAGATAAACGTAACTGATCCTTTATAAAACAAAAACGTCCCGATAATGACGCTCCCCAGAATGAAGCTCATCGCAACAAACAGTTCATTAATGGTCTTAAATTTTCCGCCAAACAGCTCAGAAGACACATAGTATCCTGTCAAAATCAACACGATGCCTAAAGCGCCGATCAGCATTTGGAAAAATGATATTTTCTTCACTTTGTCTTCAGTGGAGGACGTTACTTTAAACAAAGATAAAATACTCTGTTTTTTGATAAACGTATAATTCATGATCATGATCAAAAGGTAAATGCCGCAGAACACAATGACCGTTTGGACCAAGGCCTGCTCAGAAAAATGCAGTTTCGCATCCGCTTTGACATCGACAATTTTGAACAGAATCATCAAGACAAGCTTCGATATCGAAAACCCGGCCGCTACCCCGATCGCTAATGAACCGAAATACAGCATGACATTTTCTGCACTTAAGATGCGAAAAATTTTATGCTTCGTCATTCCAATTAATTGAAACAGCCCGATTTCTTTACTCCGTCTCTTAATAAAAATCGTATTGGCATATAAAATGAAGATCGCCACTACAGCCACAAGCAAAATCGAAGCGGTTTTAATAGCCGCGGCTCCCTTGATTGAAGCCTTCACTTCGTTAATTGCTGGATCATACTGCAGCGTGACAAAGGCGAAATAAAGCGCCACGCTAAAGATGAGCGCAAACACATACAAATAGTAATTCCGGAGATTCTTTTTCAAATTTCGCAGGATGAGCTGATTAATGTTCATGCTGCACCCCGCCTAACACGCCTTGCGTTTTCATAATATCCTGGAAAAACGTTTGCCTGTCCTGGCCCCCTTTATTCAGCTGTGTATACATTTGCCCGTCCTTAATAAAAATGACTCTGCCGCAGTAGCTGGCAGCGACGGGATCATGGGTAACCATAATAATCGTCGCGTTGCGTTTTTGATTGAGCTGGCTCAGCTTATTTAATAGATCGGAGGCCGATTTCGAATCGAGCGCGCCGGTCGGTTCATCAGCGAAAATAATGCTCGGGTCATGAATAAACGCTCTTCCAGCGGATGTTCTCTGCTTCTGGCCGCCGGAAATTTCATTCGGGTATTTATCCCGCAATTCATATATTCCCAGTTCCTTGGCAACTTCCTCAAACTTGCGATTGGCTTCCTTTTTTGATAGTTTCGTGATCGATAAAGGCAGAAGGATATTCTCTTTCACTGTCAATGTGTCTAACAAATTGTAATCCTGAAAGATAAAGCCTAAATGCTGTTTTCTAAATTCAGCCAGCTGCTTTTCCTTCATAGCCGTCATGTCATTTCCATTAATATGAATGGTTCCGTGACTGACCTGATCGATTGAGGACAGAACGTTGAGCAAAGTGGTTTTTCCCGACCCGGAAGCACCCATAATACTGACGAATTCGCCCTTTTCAATGTGAATATCGATGCCCTTCAGCACTTCCTGTTTATTCAGCTTGTTTCCATAACTTTTTCGAATTTTATTCGCTTCTAAAATCACCATTTACGCAGTCTCCTTTATATTGGATAATCTCATTATAAAAAGGAATGCCGGGCTTTTCCTTCGATACGGCGAACAAAAAAGAAAAGCATGTGACATTTTCGTCACACGCTTATGACATGTTCAAATTGATTCCGTATTGGAAAGGTTAATGTAAAAACTGTTCCCGCACCAAACTCCGACTCAACATCAATATGGATCAATAACGGCGCCGCTGCTTTTTTTGCCAAGTACAGCCCCATGCCAGTTGACGCTTGATCATGGTGATCCGTTGTGGATGTAAACCCTTTATCAAAAATACGCGGTACATCTTTTGGATCAATGCCCCTGCCACAATCTTTCACTTGGAGCTGCGTCTGTTCCCCTTTTTGAAAGCTTTTGATCTCGATTTCAGAGGCTTCGCTGTATTTCACCGCGTTTGTCAGCAGCTGCCTGATGATAAACGCCAGCCATTTTGCATCGCTCAGCACTTCTTTGGCCTCGAGCTGTATGTCAAAACCGATCCCTTTTTGGATACACCACGATTGTAAATCTTTGATTTCTTTAAAGATCAAAGGCTGAAGCTGAATGAATTCTACTGACAGGTCGTTTTCAATAAATGAAATGCGTTTTTGATGAAGCTGCTGATCAAGAAGCAGGTGAATACGCAGCCATTCATATGACAGCTGGGATTTCAGTGCTTTTTCTTCCATTCTATCAATGATTAAATGCATCGCTGTTAATGGAGTTTTGACCTCATGGATCCATGCCATCAGCTCATCTTTTTCATTTTCCAATGCTAAGCGATGCCGTGCTGCGGTCTGCTTCAAGTGTTCTGTTTGCCCGGCAATGCTTCTTTCAACCATTGCTTCAAACGGCGTTTCCGGTTCATTTATGGCTGTCACATCGAGATTGTTCTCCCATGTTTTCAAGCTTTTATAAAACGCTGTTTCTTTCCGATAGCGGAACCAAAGGAATATGATAAAAAACAAGATGCACAAATACACCATATAAAGTACATTCCCAAATGATATGGAAGGATCGACAAAAGCAATGAACAGCATCAAAGCCTGCTGAAACAAAAACGCGGCAATCCAGCTCCGCCTTTCGATAAGGAATGCTTTAATCATAGAACTTGTCCTCTTCCTTCGCGATGTAGCCCTGGCCCACCTTTGTCTCGATATATGCACCAAGCTGCAGGGCGTCCAGTTTTTTTCGCAGGCGATTGACATTGACGGTCAGCGTATTATCACTAACAAAACGCTCATCGTTCCACAAGCTTCTGATCAGCTCTTCCCGGCTGACGATCTTGTTTTTTTGCTCTATTAATTGTTTTAGAATGAACATTTCATTTTTGGTCAGTTCAACAGATCCTTTGTCATTGCTGACGAGGTTCTGCTCCGCGTCTACAGCAGCGCCGCACCACGTTTTAATCGTACTCGGCTCCGTATTATAATGGTGCACACGCCGGAACATCGCTTGGATTTTCGCGATCAGCACATCAAAATGAAATGGCTTTTGAATAAAGTCATCTGCCCCGAGCTGCATGGACATCACCATATCAGCAGGATGATCCCGGGAGGATAAAAAGAGAATCGGAACATTTGACCGGGAGCGGATCAGACGGCACCAATGAAAGCCGTCAAATTTAGGCAGCTGCACATCAATAATGACACAATCAGGATTAACCGCCGCAAATTCCTGCAGCACCTGACTGAAATCCTGAATGCCGTATACATCATAGGACCATCCCGTTAAACGATCCTTGATTTCATGAAACAGCGATTCATCATCTTCAATCAGCAAAAGTTTAAACAATCGACTCACCGCACTTTTTCCTTTTTTATCAAGTGTATAGCAAAACGCCAGCATGCGCTATAGAAAAAGCCGGCTGTCTCAGCCGGCTCGTTCGCATTATAATTCTCTTCTCAACGCTGTCAGCACGTTGGTTTTGGTAGCTTTTCTCGCCGGGTTCATTCCGGAAATGACTGCGACCCCTCCGCAAATCACAACGGCAATGATCACAAGGCTCGCCGGGATGTAGGAGAATGTGTAATTCAAATCGCCCGCATCGCCACCGCTTGTGGCCGCAAGAATCATCGGAACGGCCAGGTTGACAAGGTAGCTCACGCCGTAAGAAATGATAATCCCAATCACACAGCCTAAAATTCCGATATACGCGCTTTCCATCAAGAACATTCGGCGAATGATTGACGGGCTCGCCCCAATCGCTTTCATAATGCCGATCTCTTGCGTTCTCTCTGTCACCGCCATCGTCATCGTGTTAAAAATGCCGATCGCTGAAATGATAACTGCGATACATCCGACAAAGATCAGTCCGATTTTGAAGACCATGAAGAAGGTATTGGCTCCCTCAAGTTCAGTAGTCACTGATGTGACATAGTACCCGTCATCTGTTAGATCATTTGTCAGCTGTTCCACATTCTCAAACTTATCAGCAAAAACACCAATGTTCGTTTCAACATTTCCGCCTTTGAAATCTAAGAATTCCGAAAAATCTTTTTTGAATTGATCACTGATAAAAATATTTGAGTCCTCCATCCAGTCTTGAGATGGTTTTTTTGTAATACCGACAATTTTAAAGTCATATGTTTTTGTTTTTGTAACATCCCCTGTTTTAGAATCTGTCTTCGATACACTTAGTTCAATTGTTTTATTTAGAATATCTTTCGTATAGCCCTTTGGTTCTTTTATATCTTCTGGATTTCCTTTTGCTTCCTCGATTTTTTTGTTATATTCTTCCGATTCTTTTTTCGTTAATAATCTCTTTGCGAAGTCGTATCCTACTACGATTTCATTTTCCGACTTTGCGACTCTTCCCTTTTCCAATTCCATATTGGCCTTTAATTCATCATTCATATTAGTAAAAATGAGATTTGAGCTTTCATTTGTACGATTGCCTAAAGTAGCTTTGTTTGGTTCATACACTTGCGTTCTTTCTACAACTGACCTTACGTGATCATACTTCTCTAAATCAGCTTTTTTAATCGGCTTGTCTCCTTCCTTGCCCATTACGCTGACTTTCGTTACAATCTGCTGGCTCATTGTCATATCTGTAATCGTCTTTTGAATCCCAAATCCAACGGACGACAACACAACCAAAAACGCACACGCCATTGTTGTCGCCAGAATCGTCATAAAGACGCGAAGCCTGTTTTTCTTCATATTTCTTCTGATAAAATGAACCTGATCCTTAAACCTCAACGGTAATTCCTCCTTTTAGCACACCATCATGAAGCTGAAATTTTGAATGTCCGATAGAAGCGACTTCATCATCGTGAGTAATGATCACAAATGTAATGCCACGCTCACGATTCAGCTGCTGGATCAATTCCAGCACTTCATGTTCCGTTTCTGAATCAAGGCTTCCCGTCGGCTCATCCGCTAAGATAATCGAAGGATTTAAAATCAATGCTCGAGCAATACTGACACGCTGCTGCTGGCCGCCTGACAGTTCATTCGGATAATGAGCGGCGTGGTTTTCCAGACCGACGCGTTTCAGCATGTCCTGCACCTTTTGCTTCCGCTCAGATGGCTTGATTCCTTTTAACGCCAGCGGCATTTCCACATTCTCATACGTCGTTAAACCCGGGATGAGCTGAAAGCTCTGAAAAATAAACCCGAAATGGTCAAGCCGAAATTGCGCCCATTCCTTTTCATTAAACCCCGTAACATCAGTGCCATTAATGACAATCCGCCCTTTTGTCGGCGATATGTAGCCGGAAATTAAATTCAAAAGCGTTGATTTCCCTGAGCCGCTTCGTCCGACAATGCAGGCGATTTCCCCTTTCGCCACGCTCAATGAAACATCCTTCAATACTGGAACTTCATTCTCACGGCCCTTTTTTCCGATCGTGAAAGAATGGTCGATATGCTGAACATCAATCATATGTTCTCTCTCCCTTACAAAAGTTTCATTTTTTTATAAATCGCAAAATAACTAATCAAGAAACCGATTACCGCACCTGTACCCATGCCAATGAGATAACCGGCAAAGCTCTCGCTTGCAGTAAATCCAAAATAGCCGAAGCCCATGATTCCTATGATAATAACGATGATCTGCACCGGGCGGTTAAGCGGCTTCCATAAGAAGAAATATCCGTTTCTTTCATTAGACATTTTAACAAAGCTAATATAGCCGATGATGTAAAAAATGATAGTCATGATAGCCGGAATGACTAAATAATATGGTGAATTCTCAGCCCATTTCGAGTCTACATAAATTATCGGAATGAAATACTGCACCCATTTAGGTACTGGACCATGGATAAAATCTATTGATCCGCCAAAAAGGATCTCGAGGTTGATCACAGGCAGGCTGATGAGTAAAAACGGCGAAATGGCCACGGTAAATGAGACTAGAAGCTGTGCGAAACTATTGCCTGTCAAAGCTCCTCCGGCCATAACCAAAGAATAAGCCAGCATGCTAACAATAATCATTCCCAAGCTGTAATTGTGAAAATAAACGGCCTGATCTGGCTTCAAAAGCATGATCAGCAAAACAGACAAAACATAACCTATGAGCTGCGGCACCACAATCACCATTCCGCCGGTAAGGAACTTCGCATGAAATATCTGCCCTCGTGTATATGGAAGGCTTAATGTAAAATCAAAGAAGCTCTTGCTACGTTCAATCCCAAGCTGGCTGACCGCCAAAACGACTCCCCAAATCCAAAACAATGAGATAAATGAGCTATTTAAATAATCAACGCTGAATACGCAGGGGCCGACCCAATTTTCTTTTCCAGTGACACAGCCTTGATAGATGAGATACATATTTAAAATTGATAATGGATTACCTAATATAAAAACCAAAATGGTGATAACTAAGGCGACTTTATTCTGCCGCCACTCTTTGTAAAGCAGTCCGGAATCCGGCAACTCACTTCCCTCCAAACCTAAGGCATTTCTTACACTTTTGTTTTCTTATAAATAGAGAAGTAGCTCACAAAGAATCCAGCCACTGCTCCAATGATCATACCCAAAATATAACCAATAATGGAATGTCCGGTATAGTATCCAAATAAACCAAATCCAAGGATGCCGAAAGCCATAACCAGAATTTGCACCGGGCGATCTAATCTGTTCCATAAGAAAAAGTGTCCGTTCCGTTCACTTGGAAGCTTCTTGAAGCTTATAAAGCCAATCAAGTAAAATAGCATGCTCATTACGGCTGGAATCAATAAAAGATATTTACTGTTAATCAGCCATTCATTTACAACGTAACTAATCGGTACTAGGTTCGATAAATTGCTTGCCAGAGAGAAATAACTCTCAGGGGAAGGGAATATTTCCCATATATTCGCACCAAAAACAACTTCTAGGTTTCCAACCGGCAATGCAATAATTAAATACGGCAATATAGCTGCTGAAAACGCCGTTAACAGTTGGGCAAAAGCATTTCCAGTTAACGCTCCGGCGGCCATCACCAGTGAAAAAGCCATAAAACTTATCACGATTACTCCAATGCTGCTGTGCTCAAAAAAGTAGACGTGTTCAGGGTTATAGACAAGAATCAGCAGCCATGCAAGTAAAAAGCCAATCAATTGTGACAGCACAATCACAAAACCGCCTAACCAAAATTTTGTCTGAAAAATTTGGCTTCTGTTATACGGGAGGCTTAATATAAAATCCATCGTGCCTTTCGAACGCTCCATTCCGAGGAAGCAGACCGCCAAAATGACACCCGGCACCCAGTTGATATCTATCAGATTGCTTATGGAATAATTCACAATAAAATCACAATATTGCGGGTCTTGGCGATCAAGACACCCTTGATAAGACAAATACGTATTAACGATAGAAAGCGGATTTGCCAATACTAAAAACGCGATACTTAACAAAATCACCACTTGATTCTGCTTCCACTCTCGATAGAGGAGACCTCGGTCTACCATCTCCGCTTCCCTCCAAACTTCGCAATGAACACTTCTTCCAGGTTGACAGGAAGCTCATTCCACACTTTTGGCTTCAGCTCTCTCAAAAAGCTCTTTTTCTCCTCATCGCTTTTCGGAATCAGCACTGTGTAAAACACGCCGGCCTGATCGAGCATCGGAATGTTTTGCTCTCTGATGGCCAAATTGACATCTGTATCGAAGGCCATTTGAATTTTAATGTATTCTTCTTTTAACTCATCAAGATCCATGACGTTGGTCAGGCTGTTATCTTCAAGAAAACCAATTCGGTTGCACATCCGCTCTATGTCTTCAAGCCGGTGGGACGTAATCAGGATGCTCGTATCACGCTCTGCCACTTCATCGACCATCAGCTGCAGCACATCATGCCTTGTCACCGCATCAATACCATCCGTCGGCTCATCAAGGAGGATCAGCGCCGGTCTCGCCGCAAACGACAGAACGAGCGATAGCTGCTTTTTTAAGCCTGTCGACAGCTCACGGTATTTTTTCGTTTCCGGAATTTCGTATCTGTTCATCAGCTCATTCGCGTACGTGACATCAAATTTCGGATATATTCTTCTCAAAATATCGACTAACTGCTTGTATGTATACTTATCGTAAAACGGATTTTGAACAGGCATGTAGATGATATTTTGTTTGACTTTCGGGTGCTTTTTGATTTCTACGCCGTCAAATAAAATCGTTCCGCTGTCAGCGAAAATGATTTGCTGGATTAAGCGAAGCATCGTCGTTTTGCCCGATCCATTGCGTCCAAGCAATCCAAAGATTTCTCCTTTTTCGATTGTTAATGAAACATCTTTTAATACTTGATTGCCGTCAATCGCTTTTGACAGCTGCCGCAGTTCAATCATTTTTTTTGCCTCCCTTCACATCAGCGCTGATTTCCTTTATCCATTCGTGCAGTTTTTCCAGCTCAACCCCTGCATAGTGTGCATCGATGATGAGCTGTTTGAGTTGCTCTTTAATCATCGTCATCTTCCCTTCAACCAGTGTCGTTTTTGCATTCTCCGATATATAGGTCCCTCTGCCCCGCAGCGTTTCAATAATCCCCTCTCGCTCAAGTTCTTTATACGCTTTGCTGACAGTGTTCGGATTCGCAATAATGATCGTTGCCAATTCTCTGACAGAAGGAAGCTTATCACCAGGCTTCATGATCCCTTTCAAACAAAGCTCTTTCATTTGCTGAATAATTTGTTCGTAAATGGGTGTTGAGCTTCTTGGATCGATTTGAATCATTTACTTCCCTACTTTCTATACGATCTGAACCTTTTATAGATAAAAATGATCAATTATACTTTTTTGCCATTCAAAACCGATCATCACAAGAACAAGAAAAAAAGAACAAGCGATCACAGATGCCGCAATCAGCATTGGCACGTTACGTTTGTTTCGTTTTTTATGTTTCATAACTGCCTCCCTTAATGTCAATATATAAATGATTTTATATTAGTGTCTATAGTGTATTACTTCAATTAGTACACTTAATACAATAAATACTTTGACTCACAAAGTCAATCCTTTTTTTACAAAAAAACGGACCCTTTTAAAAGGGTCCGTTTTCCTACACATCAAGAGGGTGCTGCAGGATCATATTATTTTGCAAAGATTGAAGCTGAAGTCTCATTCTGTACAGCTGTTCTCTCTGCTGATCATTTGACGACAGCCATAGTTTATTCAAGGCATTTACCGCATCTTCTAGCTGCATTTGTGCATCACTATATTCTTGATCGTTATAATGCTCTTGTTTAGAAGCGATTTTCAGCTGTTCTTCAGCATAATCATAGGCCTGCATACATTGCTGGAGATGTTCATCTACTGATTGTCTTGTTGCCACAGTAACCCCTCCTCTTGGTAATGGAAATCATCCATCATTCATATTGTAGCCTCATCTGACTTTATTCAATAAAGTAATTTATGGTCGATATTCATTTGTTCTCTTGTGAAATGCGTGCTACAATTTTAGGATGCAATCGTACGCAAGGAGGCACATGAATTGTGATGCAGAACAATCCTTTTCCTTATTCAAATACGGAAAAACGCTATCATACATTGAATTATCATCTCAGAGAACATTTCGGCCATAAGGTGTTTAAAGTAGCGCTTGACGGCGGTTTTGACTGTCCAAATCGGGATGGCACCGTAGCCCACGGAGGCTGTACGTTTTGCAGCGCAGCAGGCTCCGGAGATTTTGCTGGAAACCGGACCGATGATTTAATTACGCAATTCCATGACATCAAAAACCGCATGCACGAAAAATGGAAGGACGGCAAGTACATCGCTTATTTTCAGGCTTTCACAAACACTCACGCCCCGGTTGAGGTGCTTCGTGAGAAATTCGAATCCGTCCTCGCCTTAGATGATGTGGTCGGCATTTCGATCGCCACACGCCCGGACTGTCTGCCTGATGATGTCGTTGATTACTTGGCAGAGCTGAATGAACGTACGTATTTGTGGGTGGAGCTTGGGCTTCAAACAGTTCATGAACGGACTGCACTTTTGATCAACCGCGCACATGATTTTAACTGCTATGTGGAAGGCGTCAATAAATTAAGAAAACACGGCATACGTGTCTGCTCGCATATTATCAACGGGCTGCCTTTGGAAGACCGGGACATGATGATGGAAACGGCAAAGGCCGTCGCAGATTTGGATGTCCAGGGCATTAAAATCCATCTGCTTCACCTACTGAAAGGCACGCCGATGGTCAAACAATATGAAAAGGGCAAGCTGGAATTTCTTTCTCAAGATGATTATGTGCAGCTCGTCTGCGATCAGCTTGAGATCATTCCGCCTGAAATGATCGTCCACCGCATTACAGGTGACGGACCGATTGAGTTGATGATCGGGCCAATGTGGAGCGTCAACAAATGGGAAGTGCTTGGCGCCATTAATAAAGAGCTAGAAAATCGAGGCAGCTATCAAGGAAAGTTCTTTCAACGGCTTGAGGAGGAATCAGCGCTATGATTTTGAAGAAAATTCTTCCTTACAGCAAAGAACTGCTGAAAATGGCCGCGGGAGAGGGAGATATTGTCGTAGATGCGACAATGGGCAACGGACATGATACACAGTTTTTAGCGGAGCTTGTCGGTGAAAACGGCCATGTATACGCATTCGACATCCAAGAATCAGCCGTGGCCAATACAAAGGAACGGCTCGGTGACATGTATCAAGCGCGAACAACGTTATTTCACAAAAGCCATGATAAAATCGCTGAATCCCTCCCGCCTGAAACACATGGCAAAGTGGCGGCCGCGGTATTTAACCTCGGCTATTTGCCGGGCGGGGACAAATCAATTACGACAAACGGCAGTTCTACGATCAAAGCCATTGAACAGCTTCTCAGCATCATGAAAGACGAAGGTCTGATTGTTCTCGTCGTCTATCATGGCCACCCGGAAGGCAAAGCTGAAAAAAACGACGTGCTCGAGTTTTGCCGGGACTTGGACCAGCAAACAGCCCGTGTATTAACATACGGGTTTATCAATCAGCAAAATGACCCGCCATTTATTGTCGCCATCGAAAAAAAAGCTCAGATCAGCAAATGATTTGAGCTTTTTTCTTTGAATTTTTCATCCAGGACATTTTTTGAAATTTCCGGTAGGCTCTGCCGTTGATATAAAAGAAAAGGGAGGTTTTTCCGCTGGCTTTGATCAGCTTCTTTGCGAGCCGGCCCATTTCCTTTTGGCCTGCCACTTTATCATCTGACAAATAAACGCCAAGCAAGCCGCGATTGATTAAACGATGGAAGTTTTCATGCGGAATGCCTTGTAAATGCTCGTCGGCTTTATGGATAAAGTGTTCAAGCCGGTCCATCATCTCTTCATGAGACTGATAATACGAGCAGAAATTCAAGTCTCCTTCCAGCAAGTCCTCCTCTTGATCAATCAAATAATCAAGAAGAATATGAAGACCCTGTATGTAAGGAAAATAACTGTCTCGGATTTTTTTAGCGGTGCTTTCTGTGAAATCAGGCTGGAACGAATACGCAACCAGACAGAAAATGCCTAACGTTGAGCCTGCACAGGCTGAAAATTCATACCATTCCATCTCAGGCAGCTCTGATTCATATTGAGTAAACCACTTTTCAAGCCGCGGAACACGCTCATGCTCAATAACGTGCTTATGCACCTGCAAATCGCAATAATAGCCGCACAGTTCAAGCAGATAAGGTTTAATCATGTCATAGTGCTCAATGGAGCCGAGAACACGCTGGCACGTTTTAACCAGTTCATGCAAATATCCGCTGTCATCCTGTTCTTCCCTGAATTGATAATAGTTTTGCAGTTCCGCCCCAACTGTCAGTGCGTCCTGCATTGAGGCATGGAGCATCCGAAAATCCTGCGGGTCCAGCGAGGTGCTGCGGTCACACAGATTGTCCAAATAATCACTAATCGTTTGATACGCGATGATAAACTCGACACATTTCTGCTTTTGGCTGCCTGACAATAAGGCCAGTATGCCGCCGCCTTCACAGTGAAACGTTTTGTCCCGAATACTTGCGGTTGCCTGTGCTTTCAATTCACTGTTATGAATCGATTCTGATTTTTGCTTCCATATGTCCAGCTCTTGATGAACGAGCGGAAAAATATCTCGATATACCTTTGCCATCAATCCAAAAGGATGTTCCGGTACTGTCAACACATGCACCCCCTACTAGTTCAAATATATTGATCAGTAAACGCTCTTGCTGCTTTAAAAACATCTTCTCTCTCGGGTTCATTGAAGATCTCATGGTAAAGCCCTTCCCACTCTCTGTATGCTTTATTATGAGAAGCAACACCATTAAACCACTTGATGACCATCGTTTTGTCAACAAGCTTGTCATCACCGGCTTGCATCACAAGAAGCGGAACTTTCAAAAATGCCTCTGTCGGCACCATTGCCGATTCAATTGTCTTTAAAAGCTCTCTGTACCATCTGACAGAAACTTTCCTGACGTATAACGAATCATTTTGGTCAGCTTCGATGACGTCCTCATTGCGCGTCGCCATATCAATTGATAATCCCGAATCAACCTTAAGTGACGGAGCGATGACATTCAGGCCTTTTGATGCAAGATCAAGCGCTTTATTCACTTTAATTTGCAGTCCGAGACACGGTGATGATAAAATAATTCCCGTAATCCGGGGATTTCTTTGCTGTTTAACCCATTCAATCGCGACCAGACCGCCCATGCTGTGACCTAGAAGAAAAACCGGAAGATCAAAGGTTCGCGCTTTATCTATCCAAGCATCTACTTCATCAATGTATTCTTGAAACGAGCGAATATGCCCTCTCGCTCTTGTCGTTGTTCCCTGTCCAGGCAAATCGCCCATGACAACGTGATAACCCGAAGACCGCCACATTTCAATCAGCCATTTATATCGTCCGTGATATTCACTTGCCCCGTGAATGATTACAATCACGGCAACAGGTCTGTCTGCTTTCCAGGTCCACATGATCTTCACCTCATACGAAATTTAAATAGAGAAAGAAGGATGAATCTTATGATCTACCCTTATAAGGAACACAAGCCAGATATCCACCCAACAGCCTTTATAGCTGATAATGCAACAATTACCGGTGATGTCGTGATCGGAGAACAGTCCAGCATTTGGTTTTCTGTTGTCATAAGGGGAGATGTTGCGCCGACCAGAATCGGAAACAGAGTCAATATCCAAGATTTAAGCTGCCTCCATCAAAGCCCGAACAAGACGCTACTCATTGAAGATGACGCCACGATAGGCCATCAGGTTACACTTCATAGCGCTGTTATCCGCAAGAACGCCTTAATCGGGATGGGCTCAATCATTTTAGACGGAGCCGAAATTGGCGAAGGCGCTTTTATTGGTGCCGGCAGTCTTGTCCCGCCCGGAAAAATCATTCCGCCTGGCCATCTCGCCTTTGGCCGCCCTGCAAAAGTCATCCGCCCTTTGACGGAAGAAGACCGAAAAGATATGCAAAGAATACGGTCAGAATATGTAGAAAAGGGCCAATATTATAAATTTCTTCAACAAACATAAGACCTGCTTCGTCTTACTTTACCATTTTTCAAATTATATTTGAAAGCAATAACCATCGTTAACCCGGACGTCATACAGTTCGGGTTTCGATTTTTCCATAAAACGTTCACATATAGCATGAAACGTATGACTTTTATCTTATCACAAAACTATAAACAGCCTCTGCAAAAACACATACCTATTCTTTCCTGTTCTCTATTTTCTATGAGCACACACAAAAAGAGCCCACTGGGAGCTCTTTTTGTCAGCTGATATTTCGTTCGCTGGCAGCAGCCGCATTTTTTTTATGAAACCCTTTTCCATAGTACACAGCCAGCAAGATGAGAAACCATATCGGCCCGATAATCACGGCTACTCTTGTATCAGGGCTGTAAGCCATAAGAATGACGACGAATGCTAGAAATGCCAATGACACATAAGACGTAAACGGAAATAAAGGCATTTTGTACTTTAATTGTTTCTTTTCTTCCGGCTTCAAACTTTTCCTGTATTTTATTTGAGAAAGCAAAATGATTGCCCACGTCCAAATCGCTCCGAACGTCGCAATACTTGTAACCCAAGTAAATACCTTCGCAGGGACAACATAGTTTAACAGCACTCCGACTAATAAAGCGCCCGCTGAAGCCAGAACAGCTTTACCCGGGATGCCGCCTTTCGTCAGCTGACCATATGCTTGTGGCGCCTCTTTCTGTTCCGCCAAGTTAAACAGCATCCGCCCTGTGCTGAAAATACCACTGTTGCATGAAGACAGCGCGGCTGTCAACACGACAAAGTTAATGATACCTGCGGCCGATGGAATGCCCACTTTTTGAAATGTGAGAACAAATGGACTTCCTTGAGAGCCAATTTCCTGCCACGGATAAATAGACATAATGACAAATAAAGCGCCTACATAAAAAATCAAAATCCGCCAAAATACTGTATCGATTGCTTTGGCTAACGATTTTTGCGGGTTTTTTACTTCGCCAGCCGTCACCCCGATCATTTCAATCCCTAAATAGGCGAACATGACCATTTGAAGAGACAATAAAACCCCTTTTAATCCATGAGGGAAAAATCCTCCGTTGTTCCACAAATTGCTGATTCCGGTTGCAATGCCCCCATTGCCGACTCCTGCAATAATCATCAATAAACCGACAGCAATCATGGATAAGATTGCAACAATTTTAATCAATGCGAACCAAAATTCCAGCTCGCCGTAAGCTTTGACAGCCAGGAAATTAACACCCGTCATAATGACCAGTGCCGATAACGCCCAAATCCAGTTTGGCACGTCCGGAAACCAGAACCCCATATAGATGCCGACAGCAGTGATTTCGGCCATACAGGTGACAACCCATAAAAACCAGTAGTTCCAACCTGTTAAATAGCCTGCAAGCGGTCCCAAATAATCACGCGCATACCTGCTGAAGGAGCCTGCGACCGGTTTTTGAATGGCCATTTCCCCAAGCGCTCTCATAATAAAAAACATGACCAGGCCGCTTGCGGCATACGCTACCAAAATACCAGGCCCTGCTAATTGAATAGCTGATGCGGAGCCGAGGAACAACCCTACTCCTATAGCAGCTCCTAAAGACATTAAAGAAATATGCCTTTCTTCGAGTCCGCGGTGCAGCTCTTGTTTTTGTTTTTGCATGCTTCTTCTCCCCTAGAAAAAAATATCATTATATCATTTTTCTGAATATTCCGTACGGATTGGGTAAATCAATGATGATGGAGAAATAAAAGGATAACAACAAGGCTTTCGACTACTCGAAAGCCTTGTTGTCTGTTACACAAAGATGACTTCTTTAGGCTGATGGCTCAGCTCTTCAGGCATATACCGTTTTTCAATATTGATGCTGTGCCAGATCATAAAGATTAGCACAGTCCAAATTTTACGGCTGTTATCAGCCTTGTCCGCACAATGGTCTTCAAGAAGCTGAAGGACATAATCCTTATGGATATAAGCATCCGTTTGGCTTTCTTGAATAATATTCCGCACCCATTCGTTCATTTCGTTTTTCAGCCAATGACGGATCGGTACAGGGAAACCAAGCTTTTTGCGGTTTAATACGTGCTCAGGCACAATTCCTTCAGCGGCTTTGCGAAGAAGATACTTCGTCGTGCCGTTCTTCGTTTTCAGCTCATCAGGAATTTTTGAAGCGACGTCGAATACGACTTTATCCAAGAACGGCACACGCAGTTCCAAAGAATTCGCCATCGTCATTTTATCCGCCTTTAACAAAATGTCGCCGCGCATCCAAGTGTGGATATCGACATACTGCATTTTGTTGATATCGCTGTACGAGCTGCTTTCTGTAAAGTAAGTCTTCGTCACATCGCGATATGAAAGGTTCGGATTATAATGCTTCAACAGCTGCTTTTTGACAGACTCTTCAAAGATTTTCGCGTTACCGATATAACGATCCTGAAGCGGAGTGCAGCCGCGCTCAAGCAGGCTCTTCCCTCTCATACCTTCAGGCATAACGGCAGCAACGTGCAGAAGCATCTTTTTCAAGCCGGACGGAATCCGTTCAAACGGTTTAAGCGAAAGCGGTTCACGGTAAATGTTATATCCGCCGAAGAGCTCATCCGCTCCTTCACCTGATAAAGCAACCGTAACATGTTTTTTTGCTTCTTTTGCAACAAAGTACAACGGAATCGCTGCCGGATCAGCAAGCGGGTCATCAAAATGCCATACGATCTTCGGAAGCTCATTCATGTATTCCTCAGGCGAAATGACTTTGCTGATATTTTCAATGCCCAGCGCCGCTGCCGTTTCTTTCGCTACATCAACCTCACTGAAGCCCTGCTGTTCAAAGCCGACAGAGAATGTTTTTAAGCTTGGATGAAATTCCTTCGCAACAGACACAATAAAGGAAGAATCAATCCCGCCAGACAGGAACGAACCGACAGGAACGTCACTTCTCATATGAACGTTTACAGAGTCATAGATCGCGTCTCGGACTTCTTTCACAAGCTTGTCTTCTTCAGTCTGAACCGGCTTGAAGTTCGCTTTGAAATACGTTTTGAATGTGATATCGCCGTCCGGGCGGATTGTGAATTGTGAACCCGGCTCTACTTTTTTCACATGGGCATCAAGCGTGCTTGGTTCAGGAACAAATTGGAAAGACATGTACTGCTGCAATGCCTCTTTATCTATTTCAATATCATTCTGAGCAACCATTAAACTTTTTCTCTCTGAGGCAAAATAAACCTGATCATTGATCGTTGTGTAGTACAACGGTTTAATGCCGAATGGATCTCTTGCCCCATAAAGCACATGATCGTTTTTATTCCAAATCAGAAAGGCAAACATACCGCGCAGTTTGGACGCCGCTTCTTCTTTATAGTGACGGTAAGTCGCAAGAAGAACCTCTGTGTCCGAATCCGTGTTGAATGTGTACCCCTTTGCTTCAAGTTCTTCTCTCAGTTCGATATAGTTATAGATTTCTCCGTTAAAGATAATCCAATATGTTTCATCTTCATATGATAAAGGCTGTCCACCATTTTCTACATCAATAATGCTGAGCCGTCTGAATCCGAAGCCGACGTGCTCATCATGGAAATATCCATCACTGTCAGGACCGCGGTGAACGATCATTTGGTTCATTTGTTTGATTAGTTCTTCTTGATCAGCGGTTTGAGCTAACGGATGCTTGTTAAAAACCCCGACAAATCCACACATAGTATTGCCTCCATAATTAAAATTGTCATCATTGAACCCCTATTTATAGACGCTGTGAATAGTATTTGGTTTCACAGTTATGTAAAAAAATAAACATGAATACAACGATAAAAAAGGGAAAGCCGCTTAACCAGTAAGCGGCTATAAAATTATTCTCCTAACGCTTCTTTACGCAGCTGCTCCGCTTTGTCTGTGCGCTCCCATGGAAGGTCAACATCGTGACGTCCAAAGTGGCCGTACGCAGCAGTTTGTTTATAGATCGGACGGCGCAAATCAAGCATTTTGATAATGCCGGCAGGTCGTAAATCAAAGTTATTGCGAACAACTTCAATCAGTTTTTCCTCAGAAGCTTTTCCTGAACCGAATGTGTTGATTGAGATTGACACAGGCTGTGCAACACCGATCGCGTAAGCAAGCTGTACTTCGCAAGAATCAGCAAGCTCAGCCGCAACGATGTTTTTCGCAACGTATCTTGCCGCATAAGCTGCAGAACGGTCTACCTTCGTCGCGTCCTTACCTGAGAACGCGCCTCCGCCGTGGCGTGCATAGCCGCCGTACGTATCAACGATGATTTTGCGTCCTGTAAGTCCCGCATCCCCTTGAGGGCCTCCGATTACGAAACGTCCTGTAGGGTTGATGAAATATTTTGTTTCTTCATCAATCAGCTCTTCAGGAACAACCGGATTGATTACATGTTCTTTAATGTTGCGCTGAATTTGCTCAAGTGTAATTTCAGGGTGATGCTGAGTTGAAATAACAATCGCGTCAATGCGGACTGGTTTGTTATTTTCATCGTACTCAACCGTTACCTGTGTTTTGCCGTCAGGGCGAAGGTACGGAAGAATATCTTCTTTACGGACTTCACTTAGGCGGCGGGCTAATTTATGGGCAAGTGAAATTGGAAGAGGCATAAGCTCTTTCGTTTCGTTGCACGCATAACCGAACATTAATCCTTGGTCACCCGCACCAATCGCTTCAATTTCTTCGTCGCTCATTGTGCCTTCACGGGCTTCAAGCGCTTGGTCTACGCCCATCGCGATATCAGCAGACTGCTCATCAATTGATGTTAAAACCGCACAAGTTTCCGCATCAAATCCGTATTTTGCACGTGTGTATCCGATTTCTTTAATGGTTTGGCGAACCGTTTTCGGAATGTCAACATACGTAGAAGTTGTGATCTCTCCGCTTACAAGAACCAAACCTGTTGTCACAGATGTTTCACAAGCAACACGCGCGTTAGGGTCTTTCTTTAAAATTTCATCTAAAATGCTGTCAGAAATCTGGTCACAGATTTTATCCGGATGCCCCTCCGTAACAGATTCTGATGTAAATAAACGACGATTTTTACTCATGATTTGCTTCCTCCTGCACAAGGCCTCCCGAAAGACCTTGTATATATGATACGGAACTCGCTCCCTCTTATACAATGTACAGTTATATTAGAGAATGTTAATTGGCATATTTATGAAATAAAAAAACCTTTTCCATCGAGGAAAGGGTTTGGTCTTTGTGCCTTTCACTCTTATCGCTCAAGGAATCATACAACCTTGCAACAGGTTAGCACCTTGGTTGTCTCACTCAGTTGAACATAATAAATAACAGAGAAACCGGTTGCTGGGCTTCATAGGGCCTGTCCCTCCGCCAGCTCGGGATAAGAGTATCCGCTCAATGAAATATCTTATCGTAAAAGGGTTTGCAATGTCAATATGATTCAGAAGAAATAGGCACCTATATTGAGGGAAAACAATGGAAATGCACACACAAAAAACAATAAATAGTATAGACTATTTGAAAATATATGTTATACTAATTCACAATTAGCAAAACACAAAAAACGATAAAGGAAGGTTTCATATGAACTCAGTTGATTTGACCGCTGATTTACAAGCCTTATTAACATGTCCAAATGTGCGTCATAATTTATCAGCAGCACAGCTAACAGAAAAAGTCCTCTCCCGAAACGAAGGCATTTTAACATCCACAGGTGCTGTTCGCGCGACAACAGGCGCTTACACAGGACGCTCACCTAAAGATAAATTCATCGTGGAGGAAGAAAGCACGAAAAATAAGATCGATTGGGGCCCGGTGAATCAGCCGATTTCAGAAGAAGCGTTTGAGCGGCTGTACACGAAAGTTGTCAGCTATTTAAAGGAGCGAGATGAACTGTTTGTTTTCGAAGGATTTGCCGGAGCAGACGAGAAATACAGGCTGCCGATCACTGTCGTAAATGAGTTCGCATGGCACAATTTATTTGCGCGGCAGCTGTTTATCCGTCCGGAAGGAAATGATAAGAAAACAGTTGAGCAGCCGTTCACCATTCTTTCTGCTCCGCATTTCAAAGCGGATCCAAAAACAGACGGCACTCATTCCGAAACGTTTATTATTGTCTCTTTCGAAAAGCGGACAATTTTAATCGGCGGAACTGAGTATGCCGGTGAAATGAAGAAGTCCATTTTCTCCATTATGAATTTCCTGCTGCCTGAAAGAGATATTTTATCTATGCACTGCTCCGCCAATGTCGGTGAAAAAGGCGATGTCGCCCTTTTCTTCGGACTGTCAGGAACAGGAAAGACCACCCTGTCGGCAGATGCTGACCGCAAGCTGATCGGTGACGATGAACATGGCTGGTCTGATACAGGCGTCTTTAATATTGAAGGCGGATGCTACGCTAAGTGTATTCATTTAAGCGAGGAAAAGGAGCCGCAAATCTTTAACGCGATCCGCTTCGGGTCTGTTCTCGAAAATGTCGTTGTGGATGAAGATACACGCGAAGCCAATTATGATGATTCCTTCTATACTGAAAACACGCGGGCAGCTTACCCGATTCATATGATTAATAACATCGTGACTCCAAGCATGGCCGGCCATCCGTCAGCCATTGTATTTTTGACGGCTGATGCCTTCGGAGTCCTGCCGCCGATCAGCAAACTAACGAAGGAGCAGGCGATGTACCATTTTTTGAGCGGTTACACGAGTAAGCTTGCCGGAACCGAACGTGGTGTCACGTCTCCTGAAACGACGTTTTCTACATGCTTCGGCTCACCGTTCCTGCCGCTTCCTGCTCACGTCTATGCTGAAATGCTCGGCAAAAAGATCGATGAACACGGCGCAGACGTTTTCTTAGTCAATACCGGATGGACCGGGGGCGGCTACGGCACAGGCGAACGAATGAAGCTTTCTTACACTAGAGCAATGGTCAAAGCAGCGATTGAAGGCAAATTAGAGGATGCTGAAATGATAACTGACGATATTTTCGGCCTGCACATTCCGGCCCATGTTCCTGGCGTTCCTGATCATATCCTTCAGCCTGAAAACACGTGGACCAACAAGGAAGAATACAAAGAAAAAGCAGTCTACCTTGCAAATGAATTCAAAGAGAACTTTAAAAAGTTCGCACATACCGATGCCATCGCCCAGGCAGGCGGCCCTCTCGTATAAAAAACAAAAGCCAAGAGCAATTATGCTCTTGGCTTGTTTTAATTGACGGAATGCAAAGAAGTCAGCTTGTATGTAATGATGGTCCGGCCTTCTTCCCATTGAAGCTTCTGCACTTCAGCTGTGCCTGACTTTTCGCCAAACTTTGTTTTGCGTACATCCATTGGAATCTCCATCGGATATACTCGGTATCCGTCCTTCTCTAACGTGAATATATTTTCATCTATGCGAACTTCTTTTCCTTTTGTCACAATCAGTGTATTAAATTCAACAGGCATTCCCAAAGTGAAATCCCCTTTCGTTCTCTTTTTTCTTTATCATAACATATTTCACTGTCAGCGGTTTTTCATCCATTGTGTGAGCTGCCGCACGATACGCCGGTTTTCTTTTGGCGGGAAATAATGTGTGAATGTACTGTAGTACCATGTTTCCACCGGCTTATGCAGTTGTTTTAGCTTCTCTTCTAATAAATAGGAATGCTGAATCGAAACATTTTGGTCTTTTTCTCCATGGATTAACAGCACGGGAGCCTGAATTTTGTTTACTTGGTCAAACGGTGTCCTCCATTGATATTCCTCAGGCACCTTTTTCGGTGTTCCGCCGATGACTCTTTTCATCATTCGCCGCAAATCCTGCCGCTCCTCGTATGTAAGAATCATATCACTGACGCCTCCCCAGGAAACAAATGAAGCTGCCTGCCCGCCCATTTCGATCGCAGTGAGCATTCCCATAATTCCGCCGCGGGAAAAACCGAAGATATGGATTCTATCCTTCTTGACATTTGGGTGCTGCTGAAGCAGGCGAAAAGCAGAAAATGCATCCTCCCTGTCTTCTCCGGCAAAATCCTCATTGCCTTCTCCTCCTTGATTGCCTCTGTAAAAAGGAGCAAACACCACAAACCCTTGGGATGCAAACTGGATAATCCGGCCCGGCCGAACCATGCCCACGCTTTTAATCCCGCCGCGCAAATATAAAAATCCGTCATATTGTCCCGGTTCCGCCGGCTCAGCCAGAAGCCCCTTAACCCGTAATCCATTTGACAGATAGCAGATCGTATACAAACGCACATGCTGGCTTGGCGACGGAAATCTTCTTTTCTCTACAATCAAAACAGCCGCCTCCTTTTTTCTATATGCTTTCCTTACTCCAAAATTACATCCGGAGAACCTGGTTAGGCATTCACACATTTTTATACCCATCATACGATATGTAAAGCAAAAAAGGATATTAACTTGATGCGAAATAAGGAGGTTGTCTATGTGAACAGATGGTTAAGGCTGGGCTTCGCCTGTGTCGGCAGTATCTTTCTGATGTTCGCCCTGGCGGCTTGCAAGCAGGAAGAAACGCTCACCAAAGTCAAAGTAGCTGAAGTGACCCATTCAATTTTTTACGCACCTTTATATGTTGCTGAGTCTAAAGGTTTTTTTAAGGAAGAAGGGCTTGATGTCGATGTGAATACGACCTGGGGCGGAGATAAAACGATGACATCGCTTCTTTCCAACGGCTCCGACATCGCGCTTGTCGGGTCAGAAACATCTATTTATGTCGAAGCGCAAGGGGCTAAAGATCCCGTCATTAATTTCGCCCAGCTGACTCAGACAGACGGAACGTTTCTTGTCGCGAGAGAAGATGTTGAACACTTCGACTGGGATCAGCTGAAAGGAAAAACGTTTCTCGGTCAGCGAAAAGGCGGCATGCCGCAAATGGTCGGCGAGTATGTACTGAACAAACATAAGATTGACCCGCATAAGGATATAGACCTCATCCAGAACATAGACTTCGCCAATATTGCCAATGCGTTTGCTTCTGGAACCGGTGAGTATGTACAGCTCTTTGAACCGCAGGCTTCTCTCTTTGAGAAAAAAGGCATCGGCCATATCGTGGCTTCATTCGGAGAAGAATCAGGAGAGGTTCCTTATACGACTTTTATGGCGAAACAAAGCTATTTGAAGAAAAATGAAGACACAGCCGTCAAGTTTACAAAAGCCATTTATAAGGCGCAGCAGTGGGTTGAAAATCATTCTGCGAAGGACATCACAGATGCCATTAAAGATGAATTTGATGATACCGACCCAGACGTCATCGAAACATCCATTGAACGCTATAAAAAACAGCATTCATATTCACCAGACCCTCTGCTTAACGAAAAAGAATGGGAGCTTCTCCAAACCATTATGGATAAATCGGGAGAACTGCCGAAGCACATTCCATACAATCAGCTTGTAAATAAAGAAATTGCTGAAAAAGTCACCTCGGAGAAATAGGAGGCGCCATCTATGTCTTTCTTACATGTCGACCATGTAACCCATACTTATTTTTCTATTAAAGAAAAAACAACGGCTGTGCGGGATATTCATTTCGATGCCGAAAAAGGCGATTTCATCTCATTTCTCGGCCCAAGCGGCTGCGGAAAAACAACATTGCTTTCCATTATTGCCGGTTTGATTGAGCCATCAGAAGGCAGAGTTCTGATTGAAGGCCGTGAGCCGAATCAAAAAGAACATAATATTGGCTATATGCTTCAGCAGGATTACTTATTTCCCTGGAAATCTATCGAGGAAAATGTGCTTCTCGGTTTAAAAATCGCCGACACGCTGACAGAAGAAAGCAAAGCCGCTGCACTCGGTCTATTGCCGGAGTTCGGCCTCATAGATGTGGAGAAAAAATATCCGAAAGAACTGTCAGGCGGGATGCGCCAGCGGGCTGCGCTTGCAAGAACACTTGCGCCTAACCCTAGTCTGCTTTTGCTGGATGAGCCATTTTCCGCGCTTGATTTTCAGACAAAGCTGTCTTTGGAAAACCTGGTATTCCGCACATTAAAGGAATATCAAAAAACAGCAGTGCTTGTCACTCATGATATAGGGGAAGCGATAGCGATGAGCGATACGATCTTTTTATTTTCAAATCAGCCGGGCACCATCCATCAGATTTTTACCATTCCTAAGGAATTGGCCGCGATGTTGCCTTTTGACGCCCGTCAGGAACCTTCCTTCCAGACACTGTTTCAAACGATATGGAAGGAGCTGAATTCTCTTGAGAAACAGCAAAGAAACCATTGATCTGCTTCACGAGCAGTATCAATTCAAACAGAAAAAGGAAAAGTGGAAGGTCCATTCCTTTCAGCTTGCCATATTTATTCTCTTTTTCTCGGGCTGGGAAATCTCCAGCAGGCAGGGCTGGATCGATCCGCTGATCTTCAGCTCTCCATCAGCTGTGTGGCGATTATTGCTGGAGAAACTTGGTGACGGTTCTTTACTGTCACACATCGGCGTCACTTTATTTGAAACGGTGCTTGGCTTTTTGCTCGGGACGTTTATGGGCACGTGCCTAGCCGCTTTGTTATGGTGGTCTAACCGACTTGCCAGAATTTTAGATCCGTATCTTGTGATTTTGAACGCAATGCCGAAAGTGGCCCTGGGCCCGATCCTGATTGTCGCGCTCGGTCCCAGTTTTATCAGCATCATTGCGATGGGAGCCATCATCAGCGTCATTATCACAACCATCGTTGTCTACACCGCCTTCCAAGAGGTCGACGAAAACTATACGAAAGTCATGAAAACATTCGGCGCAAAAAAGTGGGTTATTTTTAAAGAAGTCATACTGCCTGCATCCTCCCCCGCGATTATTTCAACACTAAAAGTGAACGTCGGTTTATCATGGGTTGGCGTTATTGTAGGGGAATTCCTCGTTTCGAAGGTCGGATTAGGATATATGATTATTTACGGATTCCAAGTCTTCAATTTTACACTCGTCTTCTTAAGCCTGCTGATCATCGCCATCTTCGCCACTCTGATGTATCAGGGCGTCGAGCTGCTGGAAAAGAAATGGACGAAGGGGAGGACATAAAAAACCCGGCACATGTGCCGGGTTTTTTATTCAATCCATCCAGATTCTTTCAGTTTTTTCAAGCTGATCGGAAGAACGGAATCCTTCATAATAAAGCTGAATTTTTTATTGCGGGAAAGGTTCTCCGGCAGCTCGTGAAACAAAACCGGGCCTTTCGTTTCAAAGTAATCAGCCTGCTTTTCAAGCTTTTCTATATCTGCAAAATATATATTTTTTACAATCACTTTTTCTTTTCCGAGAACTTTATACTGTCCGAGATACTTGAGGCTTTTGACTCTCGCGCCCGTCTCTTCCTTTACTTCCCGGAGCGCAGCCTCTTCTGCGCACTCCATCGGCTCTACTTTCCCGCCTGGAAACTCATAGCCTCTGTCCTCATGTTCTGTTAAAAGCCATTTGCCGCCAAAACGGCAAATCACCCAGACATGCTTCGGGCTGTCCGAGAAAGGCTGATCGTCAAAGGAAAGCTGAACAGTATTCTGATAATAATCTTTAAACTCGTACATGTTTATCCCTCAAATCCGTTCCTAGCTATCTTCCATACATCATACCACAGTTACGTTTCTTCGGAAGCCTTTTATCAAAAAATAAGGGAAACCCAGCACGCCGTCAGGTTCTGCATGCAGACTAGCTCGTACAGTTTTTTTGCGATACTTTTGCCGGAAAGTGCGACCGACGCTCTGGGCTTTATTATGACCCGCGAACAGGGAAAAGTTACGGTTTGCGCTTAAATTTATTTTTTAACGTTTCTAAAAGATCGACAAGCATCTGAGGAACCGGTATGCCAAGAGAGCTGGCTGTCACAACAATTTGCACAGATTCATAAAGAATATAAAACATAATAGCCAAGTCACGAATTGATCCCTGTGTATTCAGCAGCTGATCAAAAAAGTGGCATACAGAGATCAGAGCCAGCGTGACTAATTTTTTGACAAGCCGGGCAAATACCTTTTTAAATGACAGTTTGTGAATAATGGTTTCCTTCAAAGTCGTACTGATAAATTCAATTGCCATAAGAGAGAGCAAAATCAGAAATGAATACTGAAAACCTCCAAAGAAAAAACCCGCTGCTGAAACGCTGACTGCTAAAAACGAAAAGATGCCAAAGTCTCTATCCATTTATCCCAACATCCTTTCACAGAAACGGCCTTACGATATTCTATGGTAAACAAGCCGAACGGATTGGATTTTTCAGAAAAATGGACTGGTTGTCGCCTATTTTTCAGATACAAAAAGAAAAGCCGGACGTCTTTTTTAAGACATCCGGCCGTTCTATTTTTGAACTTAACCTAGGTAAGCTTTTAGCATCCAGTTATGTTTTTCAATATTTTGATGGATCGCAAGAAGCATGTCCCCTGTTGTTTCGTCACCGACTTCATCAGCTAAATCCATGCCGTTTTTCAGCTCTTCCGCGATGACTGTGAAATCATCATATACGCTTTGAACCATTTGTTCAGCTGTTTCATTTCCAGCAGCTTCTTTGACAGAAGCCGTTTCTAAGGATTCCTTCATTGTTGCAATCGGTTTTCCGTTCAGCGCCAAAAGACGTTCTGCTAAGTCATCAATATAAGTTGCTGTTTCGTTGTACAGCTCCTCAAACTTTTCATGAAGAGTGAAGAAATCTTTCCCTTTCACATACCAGTGATAATTATGTAGTTTCACATACATGACCGTCCAGTTGGCTACTTGTTTGTTCACTGCTTGAATCAATTGTTCTGACATGGTATCTCCTCCTTGTTATATGACTATGTATACCCTTAATATCGTACGCTAAAACCTCTTTTTTACCCTTATCTGTCACGATTTCTTCTATTATGCTACAATTGTTAAAAAACGGGAGGTGGAATGTCATGACGCTTCTCATTACGATAAGTATTTTGATTGTGCTGGCTGTTTTGCTTGTAACCATTTGGACGACTGTAAAAGCCTATAATGTAAAGCATACCATTGATCCACCACAAGAAAATCACTCTGATTCACACAATCAATGATGATGTGAATGCTCCTCTTCTGACTGATTGCTGGCAGCATCGGCGTCTCCGACTTGGACTTTTAAGGTCGGCATGCTATGCTGTTTTTTTGCTGTGACATGAGATTGGACAGTGTATACACCATCTTCCTTAAACGTCGTTTCCAATCGGTATACGCCTTTTTCTTGTTTCACCTTAAACATTTGGCTTGCGTCTTTTTCCCCTTCTTTCCATACTTCAAACTCTACTTCATCGGCATCCGTCACAGCTTCATCACCATATGATACAGCTGCTTCATAAGCAGCGCTTTCTCCGGGATTTACTTTTTCAGGCCCGGTCAGCTTGACATCCAAAACCTCGGGCGTCTCAGCTGTATTTGCTTTACTTTCACCAGATCCGCATCCATTAAGCAATAAAGCAGAAAAAAGCAGAACAACCAACATCTTTTTCATGCCATCACCCTTTCATCGTTTACCTAAATAGTAGCAAACGCTTACAGCAAATGGTACACAAAATATGAGACGTCACAAAAAAGACCTTTTTGCTTAAGCGCAAAAAGGTCCTTTCTATTTTAGCCAAATACTTTTAGCAATTCTTCTTTATCCTGTGAAAGCCAGAAACGCATTAAACGTTTAGCGCCTTCCAGATCATGAAGCTTCGCTTGGCCGCACTGCTTTTCATTCGCAGCAGGTATTTCTGTAATCTCTACCGCTTCCTTCATTGTGTCTTCAAGCAGATCAACGATTTCCGCTGATGTCGGCTCTCCGCTCACAACTAGATAATAGCCTGTCTGGCAGCCCATTGGAGAAATATCAATGATATCAAAATGATCGTATTTCTCAGCGTGAGAACGAATCGTAAACGCGAGCAAATGCTCGAGTGTGTGAATGGTGTCAGGCTTCATCGCCTGTTTATTTGGCTGGCAAAAACGAATGTCAAATTTATTTACAACGCCGTCTGTTCCCACTTTATGCACGCCGCAATGTCTTACATATGGAGCAACAACCGCATTATGATCAAGCTCAAAACTTTCTACTGAAGGCATAATGGCACTCTCCCCTTTTTTAAAAATGTAATTTCATTATAACATACTTTTCCGATAAGAATTATTGATTAACTTTTCAATCTGTGTTTTTTTTCTTATACTTGCATCAGAAAGGTTGCTGAAGAAACATGAAAACCCTATTCATCGCTCTGATCAGAGGATATCAAAAATTCATCTCGCCCCTGACACCGCCAACGTGCCGCTTTTATCCGACCTGTTCCCAATATGGAATCGAAGCGATTAAAACACATGGCGCTTTAAAAGGCGGATGGCTGACAATCAAACGGATTTTGAAATGCCACCCGTTCCATCCGGGAGGAGTCGATCCCGTTCCTGAAAAGAAACAAAAACATTAATTGTTATAACCGTTTACGATAAGATCCAGTTTTCCGGTTTTAGGATCAATGACTAAGCCATGGACCGGAACGTTTTCAGGGAACAGCGGGTGATGTTTAATAACATCTACGCTGTCTTTCACACTCGCTTCCACTGAATCAAAGCTTTTAAACCATTGATCAAAGTCTACACCGGAGTACTTTATTGTTTCGATGCGTTCTTCCGGAATCCCTCTTGCTTTGATTTTTTCAAGCATGCTTTTGCTGCTGATTTTGCTCATGCCGCAATCGTGATGCCCGATCACACACACCTCATCTGCATTCAGCTCGTACACTGCGACGAGTATACTTCTCATGATGCTTCCGAATGGGTGTGTCACAAGCGCACCGGCACTTTTAATGATTTTCACATCACCGTTTCGCAAATTCATCGCATGCGGCAGCAGTTCAACCAGACGAGTATCCATGCAAGAAAGAATCGCCATTTTTTTATCTGGAAATTTTGATGTTTGATACTTTTCATACTCTCTTTGTTCAGTAAATGTCTTGTTAAATTCGAGAATATCATTTAGAAGACTCATGTTCGTTGTCCCTTTCTATTCTTTTTACTCTTCAATATATCACAACCCTTGTTTATTCGTCATAATAAAAAAAGACAAACCCTCAGGCCTGCCTTATTTCCCCATGTTATAGCGTTTTTTGAACTGCTCAACTCGTCCGCCTTTTTCATTGAATTTCTGGCGGCCTGTATAAAACGGATGCGTGTCAGAGCTTACCTCTACTTTAATGACAGGATATGTGTTTCCGTCCTCCCACTCTGCTGTTTCATTAGATGTTTTCGTAGAGGTGCTTAGAAAACGGTAGCCGCTGTTGACATCCTGAAATATCACTTTGTGGTTCTTTGGATGAATTCCTTCTTTCATGGGTATCTCCTTTCAATAAATCGTAATAATTACGTTTTATTTTATAACCTTACAAACGTTTTGTCAATCTTCTTATATCCTTCCCTCTGTTTCACATCGTAAACCTCATGGCATTTAAGAATAGGAAGAATAATCTAACCGAGGAAGCAAATAATAAACCCAAAATACATACAGAACGTCTTTTTGGAAAGGTGGTTTACGATTGTGGATGATTTAGTTTTGGCCAGAAGCCTTTTTGGCACGACGATGGGCTTTCATATCATTTTCGCAACACTTGGAGTCGGTCTGCCGCTCATGATTTTAGTGGCGGAATTGATCTATCAAAAAACGAAAGATGACCATTATGCGATCATGGCGAAAAGATGGACGAAAGCACAAGCCGTTTTGCTGGGGGTCGCCATACCGACCGGAACGATCGCGGGCACTCAGCTCGCGCTTTTATGGCCGGGATTTATGGAAGTCATCGGCCGGGTGATGTCCCTGCCATTTCAAATTGAAATCTATGCTTTTTTTGTTGAAGCCCTATTCATGTCGATTTATGTATACGCTGCAGACCGTTTGTCACCTGCAATGAGGATTGTTGCTGTTTTCTTTGTGTTAGTCGGGGCAGCAGCATCCGCTGTTCTGATCACGAATGTTCACGCTTTTGAAGGTACGCCCGCCGGTTTTAAAATTTTAAACGGAAAAATTACAGATGTTGACCCGTGGGCTGCGTTTTTTAATCCTAGCTTTTTTATCACTGCCGGCCATGTCGTGCTGTCCGCGTTTATGACTGGTGCGTTTATCGTGGCTTCTGTTGCGGCGTATAAAATGATCCGAACGAGGAAAAAGGAAAGGGTCTATCGCTTTCACCGGAAAGCCCTTTTGCTCGCACTGACGATCGGCGGTATTTTTTCATTGCTGACCGCTTTGAACGGACACGAATCTGCACAGATGCTGTACGAATACCAGCCCGAAAAATTAGCCGGTGCGGAAGGCCTATTTGAAACAAGATCCCACGCCCCGCTCGCTATCGGCGGTTTTACCGACCCGAATGAAGAAAAAGTAAAATGGGCAATCGAGATTCCATGGGCTTTAAGCTTTTTGGCAGCGAACCGTTTTGACACTGTTGTAAAAGGATTAAATGCATTTCCGAGAGATGAATGGCCGCCGCTTTTCATTCACACGCTGTTTAATGCGATGGTTGGTGTAGGCATGCTGCTAATTCTTTATTCCATTATCGGTGTGGTCTGGAGAAAGGTGCTCAAGAAAGACCGTTTCCCAACGTGGCTTTTGATCATTTTCATGACAGCAGGCCCTTTTAGTCTCATCGGCATTGAATTCGGCTGGATTTTCGCATGTACGGGGAGGCAGCCTTGGGTCATCTATCATCTGCTGAAAACGTCAGATGTCGTAACAACGACTGGCTCGATCGGGGTGCTGTTCTTATTTTTCACATTTGTTTATGCCGTGTTAGGCGCAGCTGTCGTCTACGTGCTGCTGTATTATTTCCGCAAGCACCCGGTTGACGAAGATTTAAATACAGCGGAGTCGTAATGGCTCCGCAAACAGGAAACCAAATGGAAGGAAGATCGTACAAATGGAGATTTCAACTGACGCTCTGATCGCCATCTCAATTATCTGGGGCTTTGTGTTTATTTACGCCGTCATGGCGACAATGGATTTTGGAGCGGGATTTTGGTCTATGATCTATTTAAACAAGGAGCATATGAAGGCCACCGATATTGCGAATCGCTTTTTGTCCCCGACTTGGGAGGTCACAAACGTCTTTATTGTGGCCATCGTCGTGGCGCTTTTCAGTTTTTTCCCCGGCGCGACATTTGTGCTCGGCACCGTTTTATTAATTCCCGGAAGCATGATTTTGCTGCTTTTAGCAATTCGAAGCGGATTTCTCGTGTTTTCAAATACAGCAAAGGAGCGGAAAACGCTAAGATATATTTCCGGCATCTCCGGCTTTATCATTCCTGCTATTTTAATTTTGGTGCTTCCTGTGACACACGGAGGGTTTATAGAAAAAACGGATGGAATCTATAACTTAAATATGTCTAAAATCTTTTCAAGCCCCAACGCCTATTCATTTATCGGGTTTGCGATTTTAAGCACCTTATTTTTGTCCTCGCTGTTGCTTGCAGATTTTTCAAATGTGGCAGAGGAACAGGATGCGTACCGAGCCTACAGAAAAAGCGCCCTGATTACCGGCCCGATTTCACTGTTGTTTGCTGTATGCATTATGGTAACTATGCGGAATGAAGCAAACTGGCTGTACAGCGGAATGATGAATGATTTTTCTTGGATTATTGCATCGTTCATTACATTTGTCATTGCTGGAATCGCTCTTTTTCTGCCTAACAAAAGCTTTGGTCAAAACATCGGAAAACCGCGTCTCGCACTTGTTGCGATTGGGATACAGTATTTTCTCGCAAGCTACGCGTACGGGCGGGCGCATCTTCCGTATATGATTTATCCCGATGTGACAGTCATGTCAGGCTTCACAGAGCCAGCAACGTTCAGAGCGCTGTTTGCAACGTATATCGTTGCATTTATCATTCTATTTCCGGGCTTCTTTTTCTTCTGGAAAATGTTTATGCGAGATAAACGCTATATCCGCCAGGAGGAATAGAGGGCAAGCCAGCCGGCTATACTAATCCAGAACCTTTATAAGGAGGGGATGGCATGGAGCAGAAAATTCTATGTGAGGTCAACAACTGTTCTTATTGGGGCAAAGGTAACAAATGCACCGCTGATGCCATTTATGTTGTCAGCCATACTGGTGAAACGGCTGAAAACAGCCGGGAAACAGACTGCAAAACGTTTAAGCCGCATGATTTATAATTAAAAGAAAGAGCTGCATCAGCCAGCTCTTTCTTTTTGCATGTTGAGTGTTCTCAGCTTTTTAGTTATGACCCCGTTTGCAGGTGAAAACAAAAAGGCGCTTGCATAACATACACCTGTCATGGCCGCCATCGCTCCTGAAATCGAAACATTAAGCCACGTTGCGAAGAAATAGCCCATGACCGCCGACAGCCCGCCAATCAACGCGCTGAGAATCAGCATATAAAGAAGCCGGTCTGTCAGCAAATGTGCCGCAGCCGGCGGAACAATCAGCATGGCCACAACCAATACGGCACCCACCGAATCAAAGGAAGCAACAGTCGTCAAGGACAGCATGCCCATTTGCACGTAATGAATGAGCAAAACCGGTATTCCCAAGGCTAAAGCCATTTGAGGATCAAACGAAGCGATTTTAAACTCCTTATAGCACACACTGATCAACACTACGTTTAAAACCAGAACAGATGCCAGCATCCAAAACGCTTTCGGCCCAATATCAACCCCGAATACCGTCACCGTATTCCACGGCACAAAAGCGATTTCTCCCATTAACGAGTGCTCAATATCGAGATGGACATTCGCTCCATACACAGAAAGCAAAATAACCCCGATTGCAAATAAGGATGTAAACACAACTCCTATGGCAGCATCTGATTGAACCCCCTTGCTATGAAGAAGCTGAACCAAGAAAGCCGTTAACAGACCGGTTGCGGCTGCGCCAATAAACATATAAATCCCATCGAGACTTCCCGTCACTAGAAAAGCGCCGACAATGCCAAGCAACACTGTGTGACTGATTGCGTCGGCCAGCATCGCCATGCTTCTCAGCACAAGAAATGTGCCGATCAATCCGCAGCTTACACCGACTAATACACCGGTAGCTATAATCCATGCTTCAAAACTCATTTGCGATCTGTCCCTTCTCGGCATCATGAGACGCTTTTCGACGCTCAGGCATCCGTCCATACAGCTTTAAGAGTGAATAAAGCCGCTCTCTCGTTTCTCTCGGTAAACGGTCCGGGTCAAAGTAGTCCTGATCGGATTCTATATTGGCAAGTTCCATTTCATGCATGAGATACACTTCATACATCCGCTGCTTCAAAGCTGTGTGATAGCCTTTTTCTATCCCTTTGCTTGTGATTTGCCAAATCCCATTTTCGATACGCTCAATGCACCTCTCTTGTTCCAAGTCATTTAATGCCTTAAGGCATAATGAAGGGGATAGGCGTCTTTTCTTTCTTACACTTTCAACAGTTACACAAAGATTATTCTTTTCATACTGTTCATAAATCGCCAAAAGCACTTGCTCCCTGCTTGTTCTGCGCCGCAGCCTCATCAGCCTTATGGCTTTAGCAGCCAATCCCCGCTTAGGCGCGCAAATCATTGAAAAAAGAAAGAGCAGCGTTGCAGATAAGATCATTAATGGCCCTGTCGCCATTCCCTTCATCGTGGTGCTAAGCAGGGTTCCGGCCACTCCGCTGACCCCGCCTGTAATCCCGGCAATGATGATCATCCCGGTTAATCGTTCGGTCCAATATCTCGCGGTTATGGCAGGTGTAATCAGCATAGCCGCCATTAATATCACACCAACAGTCTGAAGCCCAATGACGACAGCACAGACAATCAGACAAGCCAAAAGCCCGTTTAAAAAACGCACCGGGATTCCTAATCCCTTTGCAAACGCGAGATCAAAAGTAATCAATGTAAATTCCTTAAAGAAAACAATACATAGGAGCAGTAGAACAGCGGATATCCCTGCAATAAGGATGATATCCTGCCTGACCAATGAAGCAGCCTGGCCGAATAAAAAAGAATCAAGCCCGCTTTGGCTTCCCGCCCCCTGTTGCTGAATATATGTCAGCAGAATGATCCCGACGCCAAAAAACACAGAAAGAACAATCCCGATCGCCGAGTCCTCCTTTGTTTTTGAAAGCCGAGGAATCAGCTGAATACAAAACGTTCCGAGCAGTCCGGCGAGCGCTGCCCCCAGCAAAAAGAAAGGCAGTGATTTTTGCCCGGTGAACAGAAAAGCGAGACACACTCCCGGCAGAGCTGAATGGGCCATCGCATCGCCGATTAAACTTTGCTTTCTCAGCAGCACAAAGCTGCCCAAAACACCGCTTGCCGTCCCGAGCAAAAGCGTACCGGCCAGCACCCACTGTGTATTCGGATGCTGAAGCTGCAGCCACAAACTTTCAAACATTGCGCTCACTCCTTATGTCCTTCTGCCAGCACTTTATCTTTTAAAAACGTAAGCCTTCCTCCATATGTTTTTTGCAGGTTTTCGATCGTAAAAACGTTTTCCGTCGGTCCGAAAGCGATTTTCCTTAAATGAAGCAGTAAGATCCAATCGAAATAATCCTCGGCGGTCTGCAGATCATGATGGACGACAAGCACGGTTTTTCCTTTTTCTTTGAGTTCTGCCAACAGCGTCATAATCGCGCGCTCCGTCGCTGCATCAACACCTGCAAACGGTTCATCCATAAAATAAATGTCAGCGTTCTGGCAGAGTGCCCGGGCAAGAAACACCCGCTGCTGCTGTCCGCCTGACAGCTGGCTGATTTGCCTTTTCGCATAATCATGCATCCCGACTTTTGTTAATGCGGCCTTCGCCATCTCCACATCCGCTTTCTTTGGCCTCTTTAATAAACCGATTCTCCCGTATCTTCCCATTAGGACGACATCGAGCGGGCTTGTGGGGAAATCCCAGTCAACCGAGCCGCGCTGCGGAACATATCCGATTCTGGTCCGCTGATCCTTATAGTCTTTGCCGTAAATAGAGATGTCTCCGGAAGCTCTGGGCACAAGACCGAGAATCGTTTTGATCAAGGTTGATTTTCCCGCGCCGTTTGGGCCGATAATGCCAATAAGTTTTCCTTCAGGCACCTGCAGCGAAATGTCCTGCAGTACAGGCTTTTTATGATAAGCAACCGTCACATTATCAAGCTCAACAGGGAACATATCCTCCACCTCTTTTCTTTATTTAAGCGCTTTAGTAATCGTGTTGATATTGTGGCGGAACATTCCTTCGTATGTGCCTTCTTTTGTGCCCTTTTCACCCATGGCATCCGAATAAAGCTGACCGCCGATTGTGACTGTATGGCCTTTTTCTTTAGCGCCTTCCACCACTGCATTGATTGATTTTTCAGATACACTGCTTTCTACGAACACAGCTTTTATTTGTTTTTCTGTCAGAAGATCAACCAGCTCCTGAACATCCCTTAATCCATAGTCCGAATCTGTGCTGAGTCCCTGCAGGCCTTTTACCTTAAATCCATACTCATTCCCAAAGTACGCAAACGCATCATGAGCAGTCACAAGCACACGGCTTTTCTCCGGAATATGTGCGATCTCCTTACGCGACCACTTATCTAAATATTGCAAATCTTCTTTGTACTCTTTGGCATTTTTCCGAAAGGCATCTGCGTGCTGAGGCATTGCTTTGCTGAATTGCGCTTCAATTTCATCCACCGCATAGATCCATAACGGAATGCTGAACCAGACGTGGGGATCAAACGTCTTGCCTTCCCCCGCGGGAATAAGCTTATTTTTCGGAATGGCCTCAGCTACTGCCGCCGATTGTTTTTGTTCGCCGATTTTTTGGAGGACATCCTCCATTTTCCCTTCCAAATGCAACCCGCTGTACAGAACAACATCGGCAGACATTAATTTTTTCGTGTCACCTTGGGAAGCTTTGTAAAGGTGCGGATCAACCCCCGGTCCCATTAAAGAGGTGACTTTTACGTGCTTACCTCCGATGTTTTCTGCTGCATCGGCAATTTGAGATGTTGTCGCTGTCACTTGTAATTGCTGATCAGCGCTTTTTCCGGCTGAATCCGTTCCGCATCCCGTTAAAGCAAAGGTCGCAAAAAGTACTGCTGCCATCAGCCCTTGTCTCATATTTCTCCTCCTCTTTGCCATCAATGTCCGATTGTTTTATCTTATGTTGTCAGTTCTTAGACATGTGACATTAAATTAGCCAAAAGCATGTTTTATTTACACAGGACAAAAAGTTTCCCTCATGCAAAATTATCGCGTTTGGCCATTTTTGTCAAGCTGATTTACATAAAAAAACCGGCTGGGTCAGCAGCCGGTCCAAACGAGAAGGGATGTATTCAACGAACACTTTTACTGTAACAGCACAGTGTCATTTATTCAAAATAGCAAAATGCTTTTTTCTTAACCATGCTGTGTGAAAACATCCATTTTGGTCACATATTTTCGCATAATATCTTGGTTTACCTCAACCCCTAAACCAGGCTGTTTTGACACAGAAATAAATCCATTATCAATACGAATATCAGGAGTTACAATATCTTCATCCCAATAGCGTGAGGATGAAGATATATCGCCAGGTATTGTGAATTGAGGCAGTGAAGCAAGCGCCACGTTCTGCGCTCTTGATATGCCTGTTTCCAGCATTCCTCCGCACCAAACCTGCATATGATGCTCTTTGCATAAATCATGAATTTTTAAGGCTTCTGTTAAGCCGCCGACACGAGAAGGTTTTATATTAATAATTTTGCAGCTTCCTAGCTCAATCGCCCGTCTCGCATCATCAACTGAACAAATGCTCTCATCAAGGCAAATGGCCGTTTTCAAATGTTTCTGCAAGTGGCGGTGGTCAACGATATCGTCAGCTTGGAGCGGCTGCTCAATCATCATTAAATGATAGTCATCAAGCTCCTTTAAACGGCTGATATCCTTCAGTTCGTAAGAGGAATTGGCATCGGCCATAAGCGGGATGGTTGGGAATCGGCTGCGGATGGCCTTGACCAATTCCACATCCTGCCCAGGCTGAATTTTAATTTTTATTCTTTGATAACCTTCTTTTTGATAGCTCTCAATTTCCTTCAGCATATCGTCAAGAGGCGCCAGGCCGACTACCACCCCGGCAGGGACTTTATCTCTTGTTCCGCCCAATGCCTCAGCAAGGGATACGCCCTTCTTTTTGGCATAAATATCCCATACAGCCGATTCAAGTCCCGCTTTTGCCATCCGGTTTCCTTTATACCGCGCCAGGCTGTCCGGCACTTCTGAAGGGTGATTGAATTCACGGCCGACGACATTTGGGATAAAAAAATCTTTTAGCATATGCAAACATGTTCCAATGGTTTCCTCGGTGTACCAAGGCGAAGAGAAAGCGGAAACTTCTCCCCAGCCTGTGACACCTGATGTATCAATGGCTTCCACGATCAGAAATTTACGCTCTTGAAGCGTTTCGATACTGTTTTTAAACGGTTTCTTTAAGTTCATGCTCAAATGGTAAAGCGTGATTTTTTCTATTTCGATCATAGCAGTTCTCCTTTACGCGCATCCTTCAGCTGATTTCGCAAGAGCTTATTAGACGCATTGCGCGGCAGGCGGTCAAGCACAAAGAATTTTGCCGGAATTTTATACTTCGCCAAGCGTTCTTTGCAGTAGTCAGTCAATTCTCCTGCGCTCACAGGCTTGTGAAGGACAAGATAGGCGTGAGGCACTTTCCCCCATTTTTTGTCCTCAGCCCCTGAAACCCCGGCTTCGGCCACAGCGGGGTGTGAAAGCAGCACTGACTCCACTTCGGCCGGATAAATGTTTTCTCCGCCGGATATGATCAGATCTGAACGTCTGTCTAATACATATAAAAAGCCTTCATTGTCCAAATAACCAAGATCACCTGTTTTCAGCCAGCCATTTTGAAAGGAGGCTTCGTTTGCGCTCTCCCGGTTAAAATAGCTTTTCATGACATTCGGGCCTTTGACCATGATTTCACCGTGTTCATACGGTTCACATACCTGTCCGTCCCGCTCTATTTTGATTTCACACGAAAACAGCGGTTTCCCCGCAGATCCGAGCTTTTCCATGCTGAATTCCGGCGACAGGGTAACAATTTGCGAGCATGTTTCTGTCATTCCATATGACTGAAAGACAGGGAATCCTTTCTCACGGCATTCCTCAAGCAATGGCAGCGGTGCAGGACCGCCGCCGAGAAGAATGCATCTGATGGATTCAGGGCAGCGGTTTGTTTCTTCCAAAAGACTGGCCAGCATAGTCTGCACCGCAGATATCATTGTCACTTCATGCCTGTTGATAGAATGCAGCACATCGCTTACGGAAAAACGCTGGTGAAGCACGACAGTCATTCCATAGATCACAGATTTAAATAATGCGGACAATCCGCTGATATGAAAGAGCGGCAATGCGATAAGCCAGCGGTCTTGTTCTGTTATACCCAAATTAAGAGCGGACGACACCGCACTGAAATAATGGTTTCCGAACGTTTGCTGAACTCCCTTGGGCTTTCCTGTCGTACCCGACGTATACATCAGCGTTGCCGTTGCATCCATTTGCATATAAGCCTCGATCTCAATTTCCTCTGCTGCTTCTTTCATCAGTTCATCCACATCAATCGTTTGAACGATGTGTTCATATTCTTTCTTCTCAAAGCTTGAATCTGTCAATAAAAAGCCGGATCCCGAATCCTCCAGCTGAAACAGCCTTTCATGTGTTGACAGCTTCGTATTCAAAAGCACCGCCTTAACACCAAGCAAAAAACAAGCGTGAACAGCGTATACCATTTCTGCACGGTTTTGGAGCAAAATAGCTGCAGTATCCCCTTTCCGAACCGAATGAGCGGCAAGCTGTTCCGCCATTCGTTTAGACGCGGCAAACAATTCTGCAAATGTCACGGTTTGGTCTTCATAGATGAGAGCGATTCTCTCAGGTGTCAGCTGTGCCCGCTGCATGAGCCAGTTGGGCTGTTCTGTCAGCATGTCATCATCTCCGAGGTAAAATGTCTGTATTGAAAAGAAAACAGCTTGGACCGCAAAGTCTCAAGCTGTTGGTTTACTAGATATTGCTGATCACGGAAAACGAGGGAACTGTCCGAAATCAGGTTTGCGTTTTTCCTTAAAGGAATCACGGCCTTCTTTTGCTTCATCTGTTGTGTAGTAAAGAAGGGTAGCATCCCCTGCAAACTGCTGAATTCCAGCAAGTCCGTCTGTGTCCGCGTTAAACGCAGCTTTAAGAAAGCGCAGTGCGGTCGGGCTTTTTTCAAGCATTTCTTCACACCATTTAATCGTTTCTTCTTCAAGCTGTTCCAAAGGAACGACTGTGTTGACAAGACCCATGTCCAGTGCTTCCTGTGCGTTGTACTGACGGCATAGGTACCAGATTTCACGTGCTTTTTTATGTCCTACAATTCGAGCCAGGTAGCCAGAACCGTAACCTGCATCGAAGCTTCCCACTTTAGGGCCTGTTTGTCCAAAAATTGCGTTGTCCGCAGCAATTGTCAAGTCACATACGATGTGAAGCACATGGCCTCCGCCGATCGCATATCCGGACACCATCGCAACAACCGGTTTCGGGATGACGCGGATTAAACGCTGAAGATCCAATACGTTAAGACGAGGGATCTGGTCGTCTCCTACATATCCACCGTGGCCGCGCACTTTTTGGTCTCCGCCAGAACAAAATGCTTTGTCCCCTGCACCGGCAAGCACGATAACCCCAACGTTTTGGTCGTCTCTTGCGTCAGCAAACGCATCAATCATTTCAGCAACCGTTTTAGGGGTAAACGCATTATGTACCTCAGGTCGGTTGATTGTTATTTTTGCAATGCCATTATACGTTTCATACAATATCTCATCGTATGTCCGTTTTGTTTTCCATTCAGCCATATGATGACCTCCTTTTATTCTCTATGTGAATGAGTCAGATGCTTGTCAAAAACTCACTCACTATTTTACCAAACAATCGCGGCTGCTCCACATGGACCGTATGTCCTGCTTTTGGAACAATCTCTATTCTACTAGAAGGAAGCATCTTATGCACCTCTTGATTGATGGCGCAAAATTTTTCGTCCCACTCCCCGCAGATCAGAAGCACAGGAACATCTATTTCCTCTACACGGCTCCACAAGGAAGGCTGTGAACCGGTGCCCATGCCGGTTAAACTGTTCGCAAGCCCAATCTTATTGTTCCGCAGACGGCCCGATCGTATCCTGTACCGAATATCTTCAGCCAGCCTCTGCTGAGATGAAAACAAAGGGATATTCTCCCAATACGCAACAAACGCTTCGAGCCCGTCTCGTAAAATAAAATCAGCAAGCTTCCGGTCCCGCATGATTCGTTCCCGCCGTTCCCCAAGTGTTTTGAGCCCCGGCGTCGTGCTTTCAAGCACAAGTGCCGATACCCGCTCGGGATATGTCATCGCAAAAGAGTAAGCAAGCCTTCCTCCCATAGAATACCCAATCAATTTCACTTTGTGAAGTTTTAATTGATCAAAAATCTCGGCAAGGTCAGAAACTTGCCGGGTTGTGCTGTATCTTTTCCCATTCAGCGGGGCATCGGTTTCCCCATGCCCTAAACAATCAATTTTGATCAAACGGGAATCAGGCAGCATTTCATCAAGAAAAGTCCATGATTGTTTGCTGCCGGTAAACCCATGCAGACAGACGACGGCTTCGGAAGCATTCGGTCCCTCGTCTGCCACTGCATATCGGACACCATCTGATACCGTTATGTTTACAGTTCCCATTGTTTTTTCACTTCCCGCACAGCCTCATTCAGCATATCGCGATGAAGCTGGACTCTTGATTGGCGATCCGTTTTGATTTCAATCAAATGGAGTCCGGGCTTGTCTGCCTGCGGCGCGTAAGCTGTTTTGAATTCATCCCAAGAAGCCGGGCATGAATACGTTCCGCCGTAAAGTGCAGCCGCATGCTTGAAATCGAGCCCTGTCGGTGTGCCGAACAAATCTTCAAAGTGTGTCTTCTCAGAAGCCTGCGGCAAAAAGGAGAAAATCCCTCCTCCGTCATTATTGACAAGAATCACAGTAAGAGGAATACCCAGCTTTTTGGCCGCCAGCAGGCCGTTTAAATCATGATAAAAAGATAAATCTCCAATCACAAGGGTAACAGGCGCTTTTGTTCCTTCACATACCCCCATGGCAGAGGAGACGACACCGTCTATCCCGTTTGCTCCCCGGTTTGAATAAATCCGGAAAGGGCGGTCCTGCTTTTCAAAAAACGTATCAACATCCCTGATCGGCATGCTGTTTCCCACAAACAGCGAGCTGTTTTCAGGCACAAGATGCTGAAGGATTCGATAGAGATTGCCTTCAAACGAAACATCTTCACTGCTGATTGTTTGCAGATGCTCGCGGAACCGCCCATTGACAAACTGCCACTTTTCCAGCCACTCTGAGGATCTGGTGGCAGCAGTAAGGCCTGCCATGATCTCCTCAGCAAAAACAGACGCATTACAATGAATCATATGCGCGCTTGCCTGTGTCGGGTCTCTCCACCCTCCATCCTCGTCAATCACGATTTGCTGAATCGTCGGATCATCCTTAAGCCATAAGAAAACCGGTTTTGAAACAGGCATCGGTCCAAACCGAATGACAACATCAGGACGGAGTTTCCGCTTCAGCTCATCATCTTTTAAAAACGAATCATACGCATCAATAACAGTGCTTTTATCATGAACACCATTCCGCAGATTAGACAGCGGATCTGCTAAAATTGGATACTGAAGCGCTTTTGACAGCGCAATAATGTTTTCCTTGTCCGCATCACTATGGAGCTCTCCGCAGACGATCATTCCTTTTTCAGCCTCTGCGAGCATCTCAGCCACATCAGACAGGGACTCTCGGTCAACAGACTGCGTACCCGTTTTCACAGACACATGACGGCCTGTTCTCATTCTTCCAAACGGCTCATCTGAAAGATCCGGCATCAGCGGTTCGCGCAGCGGCACATTCACATGGACAGGCCCCATCGGGCGCTTTTGTGCTTCTCCGGCAGCGCGGCTTGCCAGCGTTCGGATGTATCTCAGCATTTGCGGAGACTCTTCAGGAAGAGCAGAGTCTGTGAAAAACTTAACAAAGTTACCGAATAAGAAGTGCTGATTAATAGCCTGCGGTGCGCCTACTTCGCGCAGCTCATGAGGCCGATCAGCAGTTAACACAATAATAGGCACCCTTGAATAATGGGCTTCAACCACAGCCGGATAAAAGTTGGCCGCGGCTGTTCCAGATGTACAGATCAATAGTACGGGACGCTGCTTCGCTTTTGCCAAACCTAATGCAAAAAATCCGGCAGACCTTTCATCAATTTGGACATGGACGCTGATATCGGGATGCGCAGCACAAAGAACAGCCAGCGGTGTAGATCTTGAGCCCGGACAAACGACGGCGTCCGTAATTCCGGAAAGGGCGAATTCATCAATAAAACTTCCGATGTAATGAGTAATCGGGTTGACTGTCAACGCCTCTCACCTCCTAATGCAGAGATCATCGGCTTCAATTTAATCTGTGTTTCTTCATATTCCGAGATTGGTTCCGAGTCTTCCACAATACCGCACCCGGCAAACAGCCTTGCTGTGCTTCCTTCGATGAGCCCTGAACGAATGGCGACCGCGAATTCCCCGTTATCCTGGCTGTCAATCCAGCCGATAGGGGCCGCATACCAGCCGCGGGACATCGGTTCAATCTCCCTGATCACGTCAACAGCTTTTTCCTGAGGTGATCCCCCAAGCGCGGGAGTGGGGTGCAGCTTCTCAATTAAGTCAAAAATCGAAGCAGACTCGCGCAGCTGTCCGACAATCGGCGTAAACAGGTGCTGAACGCTTTTTGTTTTGTACAAAACAGGTCCATCAGGCTTTTCAACCTCTGAACAGCTTGATACAAAAGCATTATGAATCATACCTACCACAATATCATGCTCAAGCAGGTTTTTCTCATCGTTTAATAATTCAAGGCCTATCCGGCGGTCGTCTTCTTCATTCACGCCTCGTTTAATGGAGCCTGCCAGACAGGAAGACATGACAGTGCCGCCGTCTCTTTTGATCAGTCTTTCCGGAGACGCGCCGACAAAGGTTTTGCCTTCTTGTTCAATTGCAAAAACATAGCTTGTCTGCTGATCGTCCAGAAGCGTTTTAAGCACCGGTTCAATTTGGATTGGACCGTCAAACGTGAGCAGCAGCTCTCGGGCAAGAACAACCTTATCATATTGTTTCTCTTTAATTTGGCTTGTGGCCGTTTCGATTGCTTTCAGCCAATCATCCTTATCCAGCTCTTCGGCTGCTGCAATCACAGCCTGATCTTCTTGCTTGAAATCGGGAACCATAAATTCCGCCGCAAAAGCTTTTAAGCCTTCTAAAACAGCTTCTGCGTCTTCTCCTCCGCTTACCCATCTGTTAACTGTTAAGAACGGGCCTTCAGCAGTCATCGTCAGCATAAGCGCAGGCACAAAGAAATCCCCTTCCGAGAAATGGTCCCATTGTGAACCTCTTTCTTCGCAAGGGTCAAAAGAAAATCCTCCGAATAACACAGGTCCCACTGCAGAATGCTGCAGCTTTTCTTCTTCATAAATATGAAAAGCCGTCTTTTTAAAGCGCTCCCATTGTTCAAAAACCTCACGATACCGCTCGCTGTTTTTTTGATTTGTCTGGAAAACCGCTTCTTTGCCAAGACCGACTATTGTCAATTCACTTTCAGGATCTGACCAAAAAAATCGATTGCCTGTATATTTTTTTGCTCCGTAATTGAAAAATGATAGAGGGTCAAGAGACTCGATTTGTCTCGAATAGCTTATTAAGACAGCATGGTTGACTTCTTTGGCTTTATGTAATGCATGTAGAACTTCCTTTCGGAACGTACGCTGCACCGTTGTCACCATGAGACATTCCTCCATAATCCTTAAAATGCTTTTAATACCATACACCTGTGTCTCCTTTGTGTCAAACACAGATCATGCAGTCCAAATGGCCTGCCTTACCTATTATAAACCTAATTTCAGAAATGAAAAAGAAACAAAGCTTAAATTTCTTTCTCCACTGATAGCAAAGGTTGTATCCGCTTACCATAAAAGGAAAACCTCCTATATTCCTCCACCCGCCATTTATGAAAGTTCTCAGGCGATCTGTTCATACTAAAGGTATGCATCACAGAGAAACGAGGCGATCACATTGCTTACGAAAGAACAGCTTCAGCATTTAAAAAATGAACTGGAACAAACGAAAAAAGATATCTTAAACCGTTTCAAAGACAATGATCATTTTCAGCTTAACTCAGCCTTTCCTTATGATTCGTGGGGTGAGCTTTCGGCATACGACAACCATCCCGGCGATCAGGCGACAGAACTTTACGAGCGTGAGAAAGACATCGCTCTAGACTTGCATGAGAGAGAGCACCTTCGGGACATTGAGCATTCATTGAAGGCGATAGAAAACGGTACGTATGGCATTTGTGAAGTCAGCGGAAAGGAAATCCCTTTCGAACGACTTGAAGCGCTTCCGACTGCCACAACCCTCGCGGAGTATTCGTCACAGGACGTGGTTTCCAAAGACCGTCCGATTGAAGAAGAAACACCATTCGGGCAATTTGAATTTGATGATGATGAAGAAATCAGAGCGCCATATGACAGTGAGGATTCCTATCAGGATGTCGAAAAATATGGGAACTCACAAACGCCGCAGGATATGGAAAACCCTCCGCTCAGCTATGATGATATGACGATGAATGCCGAAGAGAATATCGGCAATACGGAGTCTTACGAAAATTTCATCGCTACAGATATCACTGGGAAAGAAATTACCGTTTATCAAAGCAGAGCCCATGAGCGCTATGAAGAAGAACTTGACGAAGAGGGAATCATGACCACATTCGGCGATCTCCACGCTGATTGAACCCCCAATTATTGGGGGTTCTTTTCCGTTTTCAGCATATCGTAAATCAGCTTCAGATAATCCTTTTGCAGGCCGATGTCATACCGCTCGCCCTCTAGCAATTTCCCGTATACGGTACATGCCCCGAGCGAAGCTTTTATCGCATCCGTTACCTGCACTTCTCCTCCGCTATCAGCTTCTAATGCCTCCAGCTCATTAAAAATATCCGGTGTGAAAATATAACGCCCTGCTGCGGCAAAATGAGACGGAGGGTTTTGTTTAGGCTTTTCCACAATATCCTGTATGCGATAAAGCCCTTTTTCAACAGGCTCCCCTTTTATCACCCCGTAATGATGTAAATCCTCCGTTTTTGTTTCTTTTAAGCCGATCACACTGGACTGATATTTCGTATACGCTTCAATCAGCTGCCCCAAAGCCGGCTGATTGGCGGAAAAAATCAGATCATCTGGCAAAACGACGGCAAAAGGCTCTCCTCCTGCAAATTGCTTTCCGAAAGAAATGGCGTCGCCAAGACCCTTTGCATAAGGCTGCCGCACATAGTGAATCCGTATATCCGGAATGGGATGCTCTCTAAGTAAATGCAGTTTATTCTTAGAGGCCAAAAAAGCCTCAAGTGCCAAAGAGGAATCAAAATAGTCGACAATCAGATTTTTATGGCTCGATACAACCATCAAAATGTCCTCAATGCCTGACTCCTTTAATTCTTCAACAAGATAATGAATCACAGGCTTAGATCCTACCGGAAACATTTCTTTCGGAATCACCTTCGTCACCGGCAGATTTCTCGTGCCGAATCCGCCTGCAGGAATGATCGCTTTTTTTATCATGGTATTTTCCCCTCAGCTCATGTTTATTACATGATATTCCAAGAGCGCATCCCGATGTTTGTACATCTGAAATTAGGCGGAAGCAACTGGGCAGAAAGCGGAATCACGAACCAGCCCTTTTTTAATAGGATATTGATATATGACCAGTAATCTTGTAAAGGAGCTCAGGTGATGAAAATTTGTGTGGTTGGCGCCGGGTATGTCGGTTTAACCCTATCAGCGGCACTGGCATCCATCGGACATGACATGATATGCACAGACAAAGACGTCAAAAAAATCGGGCAGCTGAAAAAAGGAGTCATTCCCTTTTACGAGCCTGGGCTTTCAGATGCAATACTTCGTTGCGGCAATCTCTCGTTTTCTTCTGAAGTGAAATCGAGCATGGAGGAATGTCCCGTTATTTTTATCGCAGTCGGAACTCCGCCGCGTTCGGACGGATCAGCTGATACGAAAGCCCTGCAGTCCGTCATCGGTGATTTAAGCGAGGCGATCCGATCGTATAAAACCATTATTACGAAAAGCACTGTTCCGCCCGGGACAAATGAAAACATAGCAAAACAGCTGATTGCCTCCGGAGTGTCTAAAAACCTCTTTAATATCGTATCCAATCCGGAGTTTCTGCGGGAAGGCAATGCCTTATATGACATGCTGCATCCTGACAAAACAGTCATCGGTGTTCAGGAAGAAGATCACGTATCGGCAGCCATCGTCAAATCCATTTACAAACACATTGATACCCCTTTTATCGTTACAAGCTTAGCGGGAGCAGAGCTGATCAAATATGCCAACAATTTCTTTTTAGCGGCCAAAATTTCGTTCATTAACGAAATGGCCCGCATATGTGAAGCCTATCAATCAGATATCTCAGATATTTCCCGCGCTATCGGTCTAGACCCAAGGATCGGGAAGCACTTTTTGCAGGCAGGCATCGGATACGGAGGCTCTTGTTTTCCAAAGGATCTGCAGGCGCTGCAATTTGCTGCCCAGGAAAAAAACACGGAGACCTTCCTGCTCCGGGCCGTGCAGCACATTAATGACACCCAGCTTGGCCTGTATATCAAAAAAATACAGTCATTCTTCGAAACACTTCAAGGCAAGAAAGCGGCTGTACTCGGCATTTCCTTCAAACCGAATACTGATGACATCCGGAATTCTCAGGCTGTCAGACTGATGGAAAGGCTGGCGGAGCTGGGATGTGATGTTCATGCATATGATCCTGAAGCTGTACTTCCAGAACATTTGCGGCAACATGTAACTCAGCATTCTCAAGCTTTTGATGCGATCGAAGAGAGTGACTTTTTATTTTTGGCGACAGAATGGTCTGAGTTTTTAGCGTTTGATTGGAAAAAGGCTGCAGATATCATGAAAGGGCGTCTTGTGATTGACGGACGCAACGTACTAAAAAAAGAACTGATCGAGGCTTGCGGCCTGATCTGTACGGGAGTTGGCCGTCCATGAAAATACTCGTCACAGGAGCAGCGGGCTTTATCGGCTCCCACCTCTGCGAAGAATTACTAAAAGATAAGAAACATAACGTTATCGGAATCGATGACTTTATCGGTCCTACTCCATTTTCCTTGAAATTAAAAAACCTTAAAAACCTGCTGCCGGAAAAGCGATTTACGTTCATAAAGGAAAATCTGCTGACAGCCGATCTTGCTTCCTTACTGGAAGGAGTGGACGTCATCTTTCATTTGGCGGCCATACCGGGTGTCCGCTCAAGCTGGGGCAATCATTTTCACCCATATGCCGCACATAATATCCAAGCGCTCCAAAGGCTCCTCGAGGCGTGCCGGGAACATTCTATTCAAACGTTCGTCTTTGCATCCACCTCTTCCGTCTATGGCGAAAAACAAGGAAAAGTCAGCGAAAACACGTCGCTTTCTCCTTTATCTCCGTACGGGGTAACAAAGCTTACGGGAGAAAAGCTTTGCCATGTGTATAAACAGAGCTTTGGCATTCCAATTGTGATTCTCCGTTTTTTTACCGTATACGGGCCAAGACAGCGGCCGGATATGGCTTTTCACCGGCTCATTAAGCAGCACCTTCAGCAAAAGCCGCTTACCATCTTCGGTGATGGGCAGCAGTCAAGAGATTTCACTTATATCAGCGACTGTGTCAAAGGCATCACCGCTGTTCTTGGGAAACCCCACCTTATTGGTGAAACAGTAAATATCGGCGGCGCAGAGCGTGCCTCAGTCTTAAAAGTTGTCTCCCTCATTGAGGATATTTCCGGGAGAAAAGCAACACTGCACTTTTCGGACAAAATAGCAGGGGAACCGAGCAACACGTGGGCGGATATTTCAAAAGCAAAACAGCTCTTGCATTATGATCCCGCCACATCCTTAAAGGATGGCTTGACCAACGAAATCGCCTATTTATCGTCGCTGTATCAGGGGGAATAAAAATGAAGCTTGCCTTTATCTGTACAGAAAAGCTGCCGGCGCCCGCAGTACGCGGCGGCGCTATTCAAATGATGATTGACGGTGTCACGCCCTATTTCAGCAGCAGGTACGACCTGACCATTTTTTCAATAGAAGATCCATCGCTCCCAAAAAGAGAAACAAAAGACGGCGTACATTATATCCATCTGCCAAAAGAACATTACCGCGAGGCGGTAGCCGAAGAGCTGCGAGCCTCTTCCTTTGACCTCATTCATGTGTTCAACAGGCCTTTAAATGTCTCTTTATATAAAAAAGCCTCACCAAACAGCAAGATCGTTCTGAGCCTGCATAACGAAATGTTTTCTGAAAAAAAGATGACCTTCGCGCAAGGAAAAGAAGTACTCGACAATGTCTCCATGATCACAACAGTGAGCGAATTTATTAAACAAACCGTCATTGAACGTTTCCCTGAAGCCGAGGACATCACAAAAGTTGTGTATTCCGGCGTTGATTTAAACTCTTATCCGCCCGTCTGGACGATGAAAGGCTCGGCTGTCAGAAAAACATACCGGAAAAAATACGGTATTGAAGATAAAAAAGTTATTTTATTCGCCGGCCGCTTAAGCCCGACAAAAGGGCCTCACCTTCTCATTCACAGCATGAGACGGATTTTGCAGCAGCACCCTGATGCTGTACTGGTCATAGCAGGCGGGAAGTGGTTCAGCGATGACAGCGAAAACCAATATGTCACCTATCTGCGCACGCTGGCGCTGCCATACAGAGACCACATAATCTTTACAAAATTCATTCCCGCAGACGATATCCCAAACCTTTTTCTGATGGCAGATGTATTTGTGTGCAGCTCTCAGTGGAACGAACCCCTCGCCCGTGTGAATTATGAAGCAATGGCGGCCGGCACGCCCTTAATTACCACAAACCGGGGCGGAAACGGTGAAGTCGTAAAACACGAAGTCACCGGCCTTGTCATCGATAGCTACAACAAACCTTCTTCATTTGCAAAAGCAATTGACAGAGCCTTTACAGATCAAGAATTAATGAACAAAATGACAAAAAACGCCCGAAAGCATGTAGAAGCTTTATTTACCTTTACCCATGCTGCCAAAAGGCTCAATACTGTTTACCAATCCGTTCTGACCCCGAAAAACAAACAATTTCCGCCGCCTTTTCTGACGCAAAATTTTGATTTATCATCTATCAATCAGCTTTTTGTGAAAGCAAAAACATAAAACCTACAGCTCGTGTTGCAAAACGGGCTGTTTTTTCGCTACAGAGAACTTAAAAAAAGGCATAAATGTGACTTTATGCCTTGCGCTTTACAGTTTGAGAAAACCATGGAGCTGGTTTAGATTCACTTGGAAGAATGATGATTTCCACTTTAGCTTCTTCCGCTAAGTCTGGTTCTTCATCTTCATCCTCTTCTTCATATGGGGGCGCTGAGCGTTTCGAATCACGCTCCTCCTCAGGCTCCAGAGTGGTTTCGAATTTTGTTTCTTCTTCATCATCGACGATTTTGCGATCTGTTTCCTTTTCCTTCGTTTCTTTTTGATATTCTTTCGGTGCATTGATGTGAGGGAGCTCTCGAATGCTGCCCACATCTAAATGCTTCTCCTCTTCTTCCTTCTCAGCTGAGATTGAGTCATGAGCCTGCCATCCCATCGGTCCAGGCGGTGTAAATACGAATTGGTCGAGATCCAGTTTAGAAATAGAGGCTTTTTGTCTCGATGACCTCATGTCAATTCGCCTCCCGATACGCTTTTATCTTTTTATACAGTTCCGGCAGTTTATCCAAAAACGAATCTTTAGATTCTTCAACAGAAATCATGTTTTGCAGCGCCCAGTTATACTTCTCATCTGACCACGTTTTCTTTTGCTTCAAATAATATTTGTGCCCGATTGCACAGAACAAATGCGGAAACGCGAGATCAATCCAAAGTACCTCGTACTGTTTTTCTGTGAGCGGATACACTGCGTCGTAGGCCGCAAGCAGTGCAACCATGAAATCAGTATCCCATACAGAAAGCTTAACCATCACTTTATTCAGCAGAATACGAAGGTCTCTTGACGGCAAATCGTAGGTAATCGAGTGAAGCTCCTTTAAAAAAGGCTCCCCTTCGATCTCAGTCAAACGTGCCAATGTAAAATCCTGAAAACAGAATCCGCCATGCTCGAGTGTCTCTTTTGTCCAGGTTTCGTATTCTGAGTCATCAAGCGCTCTGAGAGCTTCTTTTCCTCTTGCCAGCATTTTATCAGCATGTTTTAAGAAAGTTTGCGAAAATACGTCATCAGGATAGGATGCTGCGATCTGCATATTCCCTTCAAGTTCCTGCAGCTTCCAACGGTACAATTTGTGCCATTTTCCCAGCCTGCTTCTCTTCTTGCTTTCATCTGTGCAAACATATCCTTTTGAGGCATGATGAAAATGGCCGGCAAATGACATGACTTTTTTCATTTGCTCTGCATCATAGTAAATCATTTCTTTTCCTGTCACTTTGTCATATAAACTGTAAGAAACCTGATCCGTGCCCAAGCAGCTACCGCCATTTTTTGTTTGATGAATCGGCGCTATCGGCAGCCCTTTCTCTTGTAAATGGGCGTGTGCCTGAGTGATAAAAAGCATCCGCTCCGGTTTCATTTGCGCTTCTTTTAGCAGCTTTGGGCCATGATCAGTTTCGACTTCCCAGATTTTGCGCCCGCTTTTGTTCGATTTCAGCGCCACATGGTCGATATGAAACGGATAATAACTGAGAATTTCGGACACAATCTGTTCTTCATGCTCTTTTTGGTACACTCTGTTCACCCCTTCTATCTGTTCTTTTCATAGACGCTGAGCAGATTTTCAGCCACCCTCTGCCAGCCAAAATTGCTTTCTGCCTCACGGCGGCTGTATTTCCCAAGCCGTTCCCGCTTTTCCGAGCTGCTCAGCAAATCATTGATACGTTCGGCATATTGTTTAGGATTTTCAAAGTCATGAATGATGTAGCCGTTTTTCCCTTCCTCTATGACCTCTGGATTGCCTCCCCGATTGCTTGTAATAATAGGAAGTCCCGCAGCCATCGCTTCATAATGCACCCTTGCTAAAGGCTCCTGCCATTGCGAAGAGCATACAAATACATCTGACATGGTATAAAGGCGCGGAATGTCCTTTGGCTTCACAAATTGAATAAATGTGACATGATCCTTTTGCATCGCACCAAGGGTATGAAGATGTTTGACATAGTTATTTAATTCATTATCTCCGAACCATTTTGACCCGATAAACACCATCATGACATCGGGGTGCTCCTCAATGATGTCCGGCAAAGCCTGCAATAATATGTGCGGGCCTTTGACTTTGCTAAGCCGGCCGACAAACAAGACGATTTTTTTGCCGTGAAGCCCCAGCTCGCTTCGCATCTCTTCGCGAGCTCGCTGCCCTTCATTCGTCCAGCGAGGGTGGTACGTTTTTAAATCCACACCAGAATACACCGTTTTTGTTTTTGATCGTGCTGACGGAAAACGGCTTGTGATCGTCTGTCCGATATAATCGCTGACCGTAACAATCTGCGCTACGGAGTCGATGCAAATCTCGCCTTCCGCCTGGCTGATTTTATCGTAAGCGAACATTTCATTGTGAACGCTTAAAATAAAAACAGCATCCGGCGCCTGTTTCTTCAATTTCGGAACCCAGCTTGGGCGATTACAAACATGCACAAGATCAAAACGGCTCTTTTTCAGCTCTGCTCCAACGGCTTCTTCATAACGGTCTTCATCCAAATGCACATAATGGACACCGTCTACCTTCTCTCTATCAGCGAGATTCGGATCTTTAATAGAAAACACAGTCACCTCATGTTTTTTTGCAATTAAAGGGGCAACCGCTTCGAGGTAGATTTGAATGGCGCCTCCTCGAACCGATGGGACAGGAAGCTTCTCTGTGGCGATCAGTGCTATTTTCATACATAGCCTCCATTCCTGCATGATTTTTAACTAGTTAGAATCATGATACGGCTGAACAACCAACTTGTGCGGAATGGGACTGCCCTAAAAACAAAACGGGTAAACAACCAGATTCATCTATTAAATATAGTCAAATAACTCAATCATTTTTTCCTTTTGATTCATAAGGTAGGAGTAAAACAGGTAAGGATGTGTCCTTTAATGGCAGAAAACCATGAAGTCATTGAGGAGGGGAATTCATCAGAGCTTCCTTTATCAGCAGAAGATGCAAAAAAATTAACGGAGCTGGCTGAAAATGTGCTTCAAGGATGGGATGTGCAGGCTGAAAAAATAGACGTCATTCAGGGAAACCAGATGGCGCTTGTCTGGAAGGTCCACACAGACTCCGGCGCGGTTTGTCTAAAACGAATACACAGGCCAGAAAAGAAAGCGTTGTTTTCCATTTTCGCGCAGGACTATTTAGCAAAAAAAGGCATGAATGTTCCTGGCATACTCCCAAACAAAAAAGGCAGCCTATATTCTAAGCACGGCTCATTTCTATTTGTCGTATATGACTGGATCGAAGGAAGACCGTTTGAGCTGACTGTAAAGCAGGACTTGGAGTTTATCATGAAAGGCCTTGCTGATTTTCATACAGCTTCCGTCGGATATCAGCCGCCAAATGGCGTTCCCATATTTACCAAATTAGGTCGCTGGCCGAATCACTACACGAAACGATGCAAACAGATGGAAACGTGGAAGCTGATGGCGGAGGCGGAAAAAGAAGATCCTTTCTCACAGCTTTATCTTCAGGAGATAGATGGCTTTATTGAAGACGGGCTGCGCATCAAAGACCGGCTTTTGCAATCGACCTATGTTCCATGGACTGAACAGCTGAAAAAAAGCCCTAACCTTTGCCACCAGGATTACGGAACCGGGAATACACTCTTAGGAGAAAATGAACAGATTTGGGTCATCGACTTAGATACCGTATCATTTGATCTGCCTATTCGCGATTTGCGCAAAATGATTATTCCGCTTTTGGATACGACGGGTGTTTGGGATGACGAAACATTTAATGTCATGCTGAACGCATACGAATCCAGAGCCCCATTAACTGAAGAACAAAAACAAGTCATGTTTATTGATATGCTGTTTCCTTACGAGCTTTACGATGTCATTCGCGAAAAATACGTCCGCAAGTCTGCTTTACCGAAGGAAGAATTAGAATCAGCTTTTGAATATGAACGCATTAAAGCAAACGCATTGCGGCAGCTTATTTAAGACCATCATTTCCCCCGCATATCGGGGGTTTGATATTTATAAGATAAAGGGTAATTAAATACATGCGGAGGTTGCAAATATGAAAAAGATTGTCGGCGCTTTAGCCGTTTTTGTGATTACATATGCGCTGTTTTCAGCCGCAGGCTACCTGTTTCCTGTGGACCAAGAATGGTACAATTCATTGAAAAAACCGGACTGGACGCCAAGCGGAACTGCGATCGGCATCATTTGGGCCATCCTGTTTGCCCTGATCTCCCTTTCAGCAGCCATTGTATATGCTGCGTTTTCATTTAAAGGTGCGAAAAGCTTTTGGTTTACACTTTTGATAAATTACGTGCTCAATCAAGCCTTCAGCTATTTCCAGTTTACGCAAAAAAATCTGCTGGCTGCATCGCTTGACTGCCTGCTTGTCGCCATCACAGCAATCGTATTACTGATCATTGCCAAAAAATACAGCAGAGCCGCAAGCTATCTTCTTTTGCCTTATTTTTTATGGAGTGCATTTGCGACGTTCTTATCCTTTACAATCAATTCAATGAATCTGTGAACAAAAAAAGCCGCTTATACAGCGGCTTTTTCACATCATCGGCTTGATGCCCCAAATGTCCTTCGCATATTCCCGGATCGTGCGGTCGCTGGAGAAATATCCAGAATGAGCAATGTTTACAATCGAATGCTCAGACCATTTCCTTCGCTCTCGATAATCAGCTTGAATTCGCTCCTGTGCATCTGCATATGAGCTGAAATCCTTCAGCACAAAATACTCATCATTATGCGGAAGCAGCGAGTCAAAGATCGATTCAAATTCATCTGCCTCTCCTTCAAAAAAACCATTGATCAACTGATCCGCTACCTGCCTGATTCTCCTGTCATGCTGATAATATTCCCTCGACCTATAGCCGCCGTTTTCCTGATACGATAGAACCTCATCCGCCTTTAAGCCGAACGTGTAAATACAGTCAGGGCCCACCCGCTCAAGGATCTCGATATTTGCGCCGTCATGCGTGCCGATCGTCAAAGCCCCGTTCATCATAAACTTCATATTCCCTGTACCAGACGCTTCCTTGCTTGCGGTTGAAATTTGCTCACTTACGTCTGATGCCGGAAAAATTCGCTCAGCCATAGAAACTCTATAATTTTCTAAAAAAACAACTTTGATCAGCTGTTTGACCGCCGGATCATAATTGACTTTTTCTGCGACAGAATGGATCAGCTTAATGATTTTCTTGGCATAATAATAGCTTGGTGAAGCCTTTGCCCCGAAAATAAAGGTTTGCGGGTAGATTGAAAACCCCGAATCCTCCTTGAGGCGGTTATACAAATACATAATGTGAAGAACATTCAGCAGCTGCCGTTTATATGCATGAAGCCGTTTCACCTGTACGTCGAATATGCTCTCAGGGTTCACAACCACCCCGGCCGTGCAAAAAATCAAATCGGCAAGCTCTTGTTTTTTCTTGCTTTTGTTGTTTTGAAACTGTTCAATAAATGCAGGATCAGTGGCGTACGGTTCTAAACGGATCAGTGATTCCGGCTGCTTGACCCATTCATCGCCGATCGCCTCTGTAATGATGGCAGACAAGCCTGGATTCGCTTTTAACAGCCAGCGCCTGTGGGCAATTCCATTCGTCTTATTGTTAAAACGATTCGGAAACAGCAAGTGAAAGTCGCGCATCTCCCTTTCCTTTAATATATCGGAATGTATTTTTGCAACGCCATTTACACTGTAGCTGCCTACTATGGCCAGATGAGCCATTTTGACAACACCATGCGCTGTAATCGCCATGTTCTCTATCCTTTTCCAGTCTCCAGGATACTTTTCCCAAACTGCACGGCAAAACCTCTCATTGATCTCTTCAATAATCATGTACATTCGCGGGAGCAGCGGCTTAAACAAATGAATCGGCCATTTCTCGAGCGCTTCTGACAATGTTGTATGATTTGTATAAGAAATCGTATGTACAGTGATATGCCAAGCTTCTTCCCAGCTCATGTTCTCTTCATCGAGCAAAATCCGCATTAGCTCAGGCACCGCAAGCGCAGGGTGAGTGTCATTAATATGAATGCTCACTTTTTTATGCAGGCCGGATAAAGATTTATGTGTTTTACGGTAATTGTTCACAATGCTTTTTAAGCTTGCGCATACTAAAAAATACTGCTGCTTCAGCCGTAAAATTTTCCCCTCATCATGGGTGTCATCGGGATATAAGAATTCAGAAACCGCTTCTGTTTCTCGCTTATAAGACAAAATATTACCGCCGTGATAATGGGCATAGGGCTCGGCGTTCCAAAGCCTTAACGTGTTGACAGTGCCCGTTTCATAGCCGATGATCGGGATATCATAAGGAACAGCGGTAACAATTGTCGCTTGTTCATGGCGAAAATGCAGGCGCCCGCTTTTTTCTGTCATATGGACTTCGCCCCAAAACGGCACGTCCACTGCTTGATCCGCATTCCTTACTTCCCATACGTTCCCGTTTTTCAGCCATTGCTCAGGCAGCTCCACCTGATGTCCGTCTACAATTTTTTGCTCAAACAAACCATGCTTATAACGTATGCCCATGCCGTGCCCAGGCAGGTTCAACGAAGCAAGCGAATCTAAAAAGCAAGCGGCCAAGCGCCCAAGTCCGCCATTGCCGAGACCTGCATCGTTCTCTATCTGAAGGATCTCCTCTAAATTGATGCCGATTTCCTTTAAACCAGCTTCTACAACATCACGAACACCAAGATTCATTAAGTTTTGCTCAAGGAGCTGACCGAGCAGAAATTCGATTGATAAATAATATGTCTGCTTCCCGGAATTTGATCTGCTTTTTTCATTCGTTTCGATCCAATCAGCGCTGATATACTCTCTGACCATATTGCCCAACGTTTTATATTGATCCAGCTTGGCAGAATCTTTAAAGCTTTTTCCGCACGTCATTTCCAGACGCTTTAAAAATAAGTCTGCAAAGCGTTCTTTACTCGAGAACATCCCGTCCACTCCTTGTCACCTGCTCGAAAATACGCTGATACTCTTTAGCCGACTTCCCCCAGCTGTAATCTGCATTCATAGCGGTCTTCACGATGCTCTTCCATACATCCTGTTGGCAATAAAACGACAGCGCCCTTTCTATCGTAAATTTCAGATCATGCGCATTAAAGGCGGAAAACGTAAAGCCATTGCCCGTTCCCTCTTCCTCCTGATAGGCACGGACAGTGTCGTAAAGACCGCCCGTTTCCCTGACAATCGGAATGGCGCCATATTGAAGAGCAATGAGCTGCCCCAAACCGCACGGCTCAAATTTCGACGGCATCAAAAACATATCAGAGCCCGCATAAATTTGATGGGCTAGCGGCTCATCAAACCCGATATAAGCCCGGCACTTCTCATGAAAAGCAAATTCTGCATACCGGAAATAATCTTCAAATTCACGTTCTCCTGTGCCTAGCACAACCAGCTGTATGTCTTGCTCCTCAAGAAGTTCGTGCATAATTCTGCGGACAAGATCAAGCCCCTTTTGTTTAGTGAGCCTTGTCACCATACTGATCAGCGGAATATCGTTTTTCTCTGGAAGCCCCATCCGCTGCTGAAGCTTCGTTTTGTTTTCCAGCTTGCATGCAAGATCCCCTGAATCGTATTGCGCCTCTATATAAGGGTCGCTTTTCGGCTGATAGAACGTATCATCAATGCCATTTAATATGCCGGTTACATCATCTTCCCTATATTGCAAAACCTGTTCCAACTGCTCACCATAATACGGCGTCATGATTTCATTTCTGTAAGTGGGGCTCACAGTTGTCACATGATCAGCCGCAATGATGCCCGCTTTCATAAAATTAACAAATCCGTTGCATTCTAACCTTTCATAATGAAAATGATCCATCTCAAGACCCAGCAAGTCATGTGTGACATCAGGAGGGAATATGCCTTGAAACTGCAGGTTGTGGATCGTGAGCACGCTTTTCATCCGTTCATAAAAAGGATGTTTTCTGTACTCCTCTTTCAGCAAATAATTGACCATCGCTGTATGCCAATCGTGAGTATGAACAATATCGGCTTGAACATTCACAACTTTGGCAGCCTCCAGCACAGCTCTTGAAAAAAAGGCAAACCGCTCACCGTCATCATAATGCCCGTACAACGAATCCCTGTTGAAATAGTACTCATTGTCGATGAAGTAATAATTCACATCATTCTCTGCCATATGTTCAATTCCGCAATATTGCTGCCGCCAGCCGACAGCTACGGTACACTCAGCCTGTTTTTTCATACGCTTTTTCCACGGTTCAGGTATTTGGCTGTACTTCGGCAGCATCACAGCTACCTCATTGCCTAATCGCGCAAGCGCCTTTGGCAGAGCACCTGCTACATCGGCAAGACCTCCTGATTTCACAAATGGGGTGCATTCTGACACAGCAAATAATATCTTCAAGAATTCATCAGCTCTCCTTGCACCAAACCTTTTCTTAATACAAGCGGCTGCTCAGCTGTTCCTGCAGCTTCCGTCGCCTTGCCGATTTTAACATCCTTATCCGAAATGACCTGCTCAAGAAGACAATCCTCTCCAATCTGCGTTTTTTGCATAATAATGCAGTTTTTCAGCTTCGTACCCTTTCCGACATGGACCGCCCTGAACAAAATGCAGTTTTCAACCTCTCCTTCAAGCACACAGCCGTTTGCCACCAAAGAATTTTTGACAGTGCTGTGCTTTCCGTATTTCGTAGGCGGCTCATCCTTCACTTTTGTATAGATCGGCTGCTGCGGCAAAAACACCTGCTGCCAAAAACGAGGCTGAATGAGCTCCATACTGTGGGTATAATATTTTTCCACCGAATCAATGACAGCGGCATAACCTGAATATTCATAAGGGCAAATGGTCAGGGCGGAAGATTCCTTTTCAACAGCCTCCTGAATGGTTTTATAGCCTTTTTCGCTATGTCCGTAGATCAGATCCTTTAAAAGCGTTGTTGACATGATATAGATTTGCAGCGACTGGCCGTCCTGAAATACCTCGGTGACGTCGCAGCCAACCTCCTGATGGCGTTTCAGCACATATTGAAATTGAATGTTGCATACGGTATGGCTGTTGGAGATTACAGCATATTGCTGAGTGCTTCTGTGGAAGTAATCTAGATGGTCCGAAAACTGGCGAAAGGAACCGAATTCATCGTATTCGTGATGAAGATGGGGAGACGGGAAAAAAAAGAGGCCGTCCTTTTTCCGGTGCAAATCCCATTCCTTACCCGCCCCAAGGTGATCCATGAGCGAACGGTAACGATACTTCGGAAAAATTGCAACACTCCTAATATCCGCATTCACCATGTTGGAAAGCATAAAATCAATCAGTCGGTACCTGCCGGCAAAAGGGATCGCCCCGAGCGACCGCTGTGCTGTTAAATCCTGAAGAGAATGCTTATATGTGGTTTCATCTATAACACCTAACATTTGATTATTGAACACTGACTCTGCCCCCTCTTCAGTAATTAAATCAATTCTTTTTCTACAAATTCCTCTGAAACGAGCAGCACCTCTTCAATGTCTTTTTCGGAGCGAATCACTGCGCCATCCGGCAGCACCATCCCATTAGGAACGATGGCATTTTCAATGACTACATGCTCCCCAATCGTCACATCCGGCATTATGACGGATGATGTAACAGTCGTATGCTTACCAACAGTCACACCTTGAAAAAGAACGGAGTGAGACACATTTCCATATACAACACAACCTTCGTTCACAAGCGAATCTTGAACCTGCGCATCAGATGAAATAAATTGCGGAGGCTGATTTGGATTGACGGAGTAAATTTTCCATTTGCGTTCAAACAGCTTCAGCTCCGAGTCCTCTTTTAACAAATCCATATTGGCTTCCCACAAGCTCTGCACCGTTCCGACATCCTTCCAATATCCCTTGAACGGATAAGCAGAAAGCTTCTTTTTCTCTTCCAAAAGCAGTGGAATAATGTCTTTGCCGAAGTCGTGGCTAGAATAAGGGTTTTGATCGTCCATCTCAAGATACTGTTTCAAAAGCGGCCAATTGAATATATAAATTCCCATTGAGGCAAGATTGCTCTTAGGGAATTTGGGCTTTTCATCAAAATGTGTGATCGTCCCATCTGGATTGGCCTTCATGATGCCGAACCGGCTTGCTTCCTCCCAGCCCACTTCGATGACAGAGATGGTCACATCTGCTTTCTTTTCAATGTGATAATCAAGCATTTTGCCGTAGTCCATTTTGTATATGTGATCTCCTGATAAAATCAGTACATACTCAGGATCATACTGATTCAAATAATTGAGATTTTCATAAATGGAGCTTGCCGTCCCTTTATACCATTTGACTTCTGATGACTCGGCATAAGGGGGTAAAACCGTCACGCCGCCATTATATCTATCCAGGTCCCATGCACTGCCGATCCCAATATAGGAATTCAGCTCGAGCGGCTGATATTGCGTTAAAATCCCGACTGTGTCTATGCCTGAATTAGAACAGTTGCTTAGGGTAAAATCAATAATCCTGTATTTTCCCCCGAAAGATACAGCCGGTTTGGCCATATTTTTTGTTAATCCGCTGAGACGGCTGCCCTTCCCGCCGGCAAGGAGCATGGCTACACATTGTTTTTTCATCTTTTTATCTCTCCTCTTTTTTTAACCGCCCGTAAAATCGAGATGCCGTAAGGGGGGATGGTCATCGTGATATAACACGGTTTATGATGAAGTGCTCCCTTTTTAGCCGATAACGGCTTTTTGTTGATTTGCCCTGAGCCTCCATATGTTTCACTGTCACTGTTAAGCACTTCAATGTATTGAGTAAAAAAAGGAACTCCAACATCATATTGATGATAGACCACGGGTGTAAAATTACAAATGATGACAAGCGCCTCACCGTGCTTTTGGCCATAACGAATAAAAGAAAAGATTGATTGTTCGTCATTATGGACATCAATCCATTCAAACGATTGTGCACGATGGTCATGCTCATAAAGGATTTTGCTTTTTTGGTAAAAGCGGAGAAGATCTTGCGTAAAAACGCTGGCTTTCTGATGCATGGGGAAGGAGTCCAAAAACCAATCAAGCTGTTCTGTATCTTTCCATTCATCAAATTGAGCAAACTCTGATCCCATAAAGATCAATTTCTTTCCGGGATGCACTGTCATATAGCCCAGCAAAAGCCGATACTGGGCAAATTTCTGCCAGTAGTCGCCAGGCATTTTATTGAGAAGTGATTTTTTTCCGTATACGACTTCATCATGAGAAAACGGCAATACAAAATGTTCACTAAACGCATATAGTAATGAAAAAGAGATAAGCTGATGACAATGCCGCCTTTCTTCGGGCGGCGTCTCCATGTATTTCAGTACGTCATTCATCCATCCCATATTCCATTTATAATGAAAACCAAGCCCCCCTTCCTCAACGGCACCTGTCACTTGAGGCCATTCTGTAGAATCTTCTGCAATCATCATCACATGGGGATATGCCTCTCTCATGGTTTGATTGAGTTTTTTTAAAAAATCAACAGCATATGGATTCGTGTGGCGTTCATCCTGATTTGGCCAATACAAGATATTAGCCACTGCATCAACCCTAAATCCATCTATATGATAGAATTCCGCCCAGTACAACGCATTCGAAATTAAAAAACTATGAACTTCCGGTTTCCCCAGGTCAAAGTTTGCCGTGCCCCATAACCAGTTCTCCCGATCACGTTCTTCTTTGTATTCATAAAGCGGTTCTCCATCAAACATATAAAGGCCATGTGCATCTTTACAAAAATGTCCGGGGACCCAATCCAAAATGACTCCGATATTTTGTTGATGACATTCATCCACAAACTTCATCAGATCATGCGGCGGGCCAAACCTGCTTGTCGGGCTGTAATACCCCGTTCCTTGGTACCCCCATGAACGATCATATGGATGCTCATACACGGGAAGCAGTTCAATATGGGTAAACCCATGCTTCTTGATATAAGGGATAAGCGTCTGACTTAATTCTTTATAGGAATAATGCCTGCCATCAGAATGCTTCTTCCAAGACCCAAGATGCAGTTCATAAATGAAAACAGGTTTTTCATACAGCGTCTTAGCCTTCTGTTTCTTTTGCCATTTTTGATCTTGCCAGCTGTATCCTTCCAAATCGTAAGTAAGTGACGCTGTGTTTGGTCTGACTTCTGAATAAATAGCGTATGGATCTGCCTTCAGCCTGATCTCACCGTTATTCGTCACAATTTCGTATTTATATCGTTCCTTTTCTCCTATACCTGGAATAAATAACGTCCAAATGCCATTATCATTCACTCTGTGCATCACATGCTCTTCTCCAGACCAGCTGTTAAAATCTCCAGCCACTCGTACTTCCGACGCATGAGGCGCCCACACACAGAATTCATATCCGCTTTTGCCATTCAGCTCGCGGTAATGCGAGCCAAACAGCTGATAGCTTTTAAACAGACTGCCTTCGTGAAAAAGATAAACATCATGTGCTGTCGGGCTGGCAGCGGCCATGTAATCATCCTTTCTGACATCATAGTTTTCATTTATAGTATTTATTCGAAGAAATAAAAAAAAGCCCTTTCCTGAAAGCGCTTATACTTATAGACAATTAACTTCATTTTCTGAAGAAAAACGAAATATATGGAGATTTTTGTAGTCTGTTTTTAAAATAAAGAACAAAATCTAAGACATATCATGATTTATAAAAACAAAAAAACCTTGCAGGATATGCAAGGCTTCTGGATGACCCGTACGGGATTCGAACCCGTGTTACCGCCGTGAAAGGGCGGTGTCTTAACCGCTTGACCAACGGGCCGATAATTATGATATCTGTAATCATATGGCGGAGAAGGAGGGATTTGAACCCTCGCGCCGCTTACACGACCTACACCCTTAGCAGGGGCGCCTCTTCAGCCACTTGAGTACTTCTCCATTTGGCTCCACAGGCAGGATTCGAACCTGCGACCGATCGGTTAACAGCCGATAGCTCTACCACTGAGCTACTGTGGAACAAAAGTCATGGTGGGCCTGAATGGACTCGAACCATCGACCTCACGCTTATCAGGCGTGCGCTCTAACCAGCTGAGCTACAGGCCCATGACGATATAGAAATGGAGCGGGTGATGGGAATCGAACCCACGACATCAGCTTGGAAGGCTGAGGTTTTACCACTAAACTACACCCGCAATTTTTATTTGGGGCGATTGATGGGAATCGAACCCACGAATGCCAGAGCCACAATCTGGTGCGTTAACCACTTCGCCACAACCGCCAAAGCATATTGATAAATGGTGGCTCGGGACGGAATCGAACCGCCGACACACGGATTTTCAGTCCGTTGCTCTACCAACTGAGCTACCGAGCCTAAGTATTTAAATGGCGGTCCGGACGGGACTCGAACCCGCGACCTCCTGCGTGACAGGCAGGCATTCTAACCAACTGAACTACCGGACCATTTTAAAATTTGGTTGCGGGGGCAGGATTTGAACCTGCGACCTTCGGGTTATGAGCCCGACGAGCTACCGAACTGCTCCACCCCGCGATGATTAGGAATATGTATGGCGGAGGAAGAGGGATTCGAACCCCCGCGGGCTTTGACACCCCTGTCGGTTTTCAAGACCGATCCCTTCAGCCAGACTTGGGTATTCCTCCGTATAGTGGTGGACCTTGTAGGACTCGAACCTACGACCGGACGGTTATGAGCCGTCTGCTCTAACCAACTGAGCTAAAGGTCCATTGGTAGCGGCGGAGGGGATCGAACCCCCGACCTCACGGGTATGAACCGTACGCTCTAGCCAGCTGAGCTACACCGCCAAATATTTTTGAAATCAAGTGGAGCCTAGCGGGATCGAACCGCTGACCTCCTGCGTGCAAAGCAGGCGCTCTCCCAGCTGAGCTAAGGCCCCAAGAATGGTCGGGAAGACAGGATTCGAACCTGCGACCCCATGGTCCCAAACCATGTGCTCTACCAAGCTGAGCTACTTCCCGATTTCATATAGATCATGGCGCGCCCGAGAGGAGTCGAACCCCTAACCTTTTGATCCGTAGTCAAACGCTCTATCCAATTGAGCTACGGGCGCAAAACTTAATGCCGAGGGCCGGACTTGAACCGGCACGGTAGTCACCTACCGCAGGATTTTAAGTCCTGTGTGTCTGCCAATTCCACCACCCCGGCGTGGATGGTATAGTTGGAGCGGAAGACGGGATTCGAACCCGCGACCCCCACCTTGGCAAGGTGGTGTTCTACCACTGAACTACTTCCGCAGAAATGGTGCGGATGAAGGGACTTGAACCCCCACGTCTGTAAAGACACTAGAGCCTGATTCTAGCGCGTCTGCCAATTCCGCCACATCCGCAACATGTAAATGGTGAGCCATGAAGGACTCGAACCTTCGACCCTCTGATTAAAAGTCAGATGCTCTACCAACTGAGCTAATGGCTCTTCTTACAATAGACTTGAATATTATATCATATAAAAGTGGTGCCGGCAAGAGGACTTGAACCCCCAACCTACTGATTACAAGTCAGTTGCTCTACCAATTGAGCTACACCGGCATATATGTAAAACCGATATGTATAATGAAAAATGGTGGAGGATGACGGGCTCGAACCGCCGACCCTCTGCTTGTAAGGCAGATGCTCTCCCAGCTGAGCTAATCCTCCATACTTGCACTAACGTGCAATTGCTTGGCGGCGTCCTACTCTCACAGGGGGAAACCCCCGACTACCATCGGCGCTGAAGAGCTTAACTTCCGTGTTCGGTATGGGAACGGGTGTGACCTCTTCGCTATCGCCACCAAACAAATTGAGAGTGTTCTCTCAAAACTAGATAACAGGTGTGACATCATTCAAAAATATGGTTAAGTCCTCGATCGATTAGTATCTGTCAGCTCCATGTGTTGCCACACTTCCACCTCAGACCTATCAACCTGATCATCTTTCAGGGATCTTACTTCCTTGCGGAATGGGAAATCTCATCTTGAGGGGGGCTTCATGCTTAGATGCTTTCAGCACTTATCCCGTCCGCACATAGCTACCCAGCGATGCCCTTGGCAGAACAACTGGTACACCAGCGGTGCGTCCATCCCGGTCCTCTCGTACTAAGGACAGCTCCTCTCAAATTTCCTGCGCCCGCGACGGATAGGGACCGAACTGTCTCACGACGTTCTGAACCCAGCTCGCGTACCGCTTTAATGGGCGAACAGCCCAACCCTTGGGACCGACTACAGCCCCAGGATGCGATGAGCCGACATCGAGGTGCCAAACCTCCCCGTCGATGTGGACTCTTGGGGGAGATAAGCCTGTTATCCCCGGGGTAGCTTTTATCCGTTGAGCGATGGCCCTTCCATGCGGAACCACCGGATCACTAAGCCCGACTTTCGTCCCTGCTCGACTTGTAGGTCTCGCAGTCAAGCTCCCTTGTGCCTTTACACTCTGCGAATGATTTCCAACCATTCTGAGGGAACCTTTGGGCGCCTCCGTTACCTTTTAGGAGGCGACCGCCCCAGTCAAACTGCCCACCTGACACTGTCTCCCCGCCCGATAAGGGCGGCGGGTTAGAAGGTCAATACAGCCAGGGTAGTATCCCACCGATGCCTCCACCGAAGCTGGCGCTCCGGTTTCCAAGGCTCCTACCTATCCTGTACAAGCTGTACCAACATTCAATATCAGGCTGCAGTAAAGCTCCACGGGGTCTTTCCGTCCTGTCGCGGGTAACCTGCATCTTCACAGGTACTATAATTTCACCGAGTCTCTCGTTGAGACAGTGCCCAGATCGTTGCGCCTTTCGTGCGGGTCGGAACTTACCCGACAAGGAATTTCGCTACCTTAGGACCGTTATAGTTACGGCCGCCGTTTACTGGGGCTTCAATTCGCACCTTCGCTTACGCTAAGCGCTCCTCTTAACCTTCCAGCACCGGGCAGGCGTCAGCCCCTATACTTCGCCTTACGGCTTCGCAGAGACCTGTGTTTTTGCTAAACAGTCGCCTGGGCCTATTCACTGCGGCTCTCTCGGGCTTGCACCCTAACAGAGCACCCCTTCTCCCGAAGTTACGGGGTCATTTTGCCGAGTTCCTTAACGAGAGTTCTCTCGATCACCTTAGGATTCTCTCCTCGCCTACCTGTGTCGGTTTGCGGTACGGGCACCTCTCACCTCGCTAGAGGCTTTTCTTGGCAGTGTGGAATCAGGAACTTCGCTACTATATTTCGCTCGCCATCACAGCTCAGCCTTATGGGAAACGGATTTGCCTATTTCCCAGCCTAACTGCTTGGACGCGGATATCCAATACCGCGCTTACCCTATCCTCCTGCGTCCCCCCATTGCTCAAATGGTGAGGAGGTGGTACAGGAATATCAACCTGTTGTCCATCGCCTACGCCTTTCGGCCTCGGCTTAGGTCCCGACTAACCCTGAGCGGACGAGCCTTCCTCAGGAAACCTTAGGCATTCGGTGGAGGGGATTCTCACCCCTCTTTCGCTACTCATACCGGCATTCTCACTTCTAAGCGCTCCACCAGTCCTTCCGGTCTGGCTTCACAGCCCTTAGAACGCTCTCCTACCACTGTTCGAAGAACAGTCCGCAGCTTCGGTGATACGTTTAGCCCCGGTACATTTTCGGCGCAGAGTCACTCGACCAGTGAGCTATTACGCACTCTTTAAATGGTGGCTGCTTCTAAGCCAACATCCTGGTTGTCTAAGCAACTCCACATCCTTTTCCACTTAACGTATACTTTGGGACCTTAGCTGGCGGTCTGGGCTGTTTCCCTTTCGACTACGGATCTTATCACTCGCAGTCTGACTCCCAAGGATAAGTCATTGGCATTCGGAGTTTGACTGAATTCGGTAACCCGGTAGGGGCCCCTAGTCCAATCAGTGCTCTACCTCCAAGACTCTTACCTTGAGGCTAGCCCTAAAGCTATTTCGGAGAGAACCAGCTATCTCCAGGTTCGATTGGCATTTCACCCCTACCCACACCTCATCCCCGCACTTTTCAACGTGCGTGGGTTCGGGCCTCCATTCAGTGTTACCTGAACTTCACCCTGGACATGGGTAGATCACCTGGTTTCGGGTCTACGACCACGTACTCATGCGCCCTATTCAGACTCGCTTTCGCTGCGGCTCCGCATCTTCTGCTTAACCTTGCACGGGATCGTAACTCGCCGGTTCATTCTACAAAAGGCACGCCATCACCCGTTAACGGGCTCTGACTACTTGTAGGCACACGGTTTCAGGATCTCTTTCACTCCCCTTCCGGGGTGCTTTTCACCTTTCCCTCACGGTACTGGTTCACTATCGGTCACTAGGGAGTATTTAGCCTTGGGAGATGGTCCTCCCGGATTCCGACGGAATTTCACGTGTTCCGCCGTACTCAGGATCCACTCAGGAGAGAACGAAGTTTTGACTACAGGGCTGTTACCTCCTATGGCGGGCCTTTCCAGACCTCTTCATCTACCTCGTTCTTTTGTAACTCCGTACAGAGTGTCCTACAACCCCAAGAGGCAAGCCTCTTGGTTTGGGCTGATCCCGTTTCGCTCGCCGCTACTCAGGGAATCGCATTTGCTTTCTCTTCCTCCGGGTACTTAGATGTTTCAGTTCCCCGGGTCTGCCTTCTCATATCCTATGAATTCAGATATGGATACCACTCCATTACGAGTGGTGGGTTTCCCCATTCGGAAATCTCCGGATCAAAGCTTGCTTACAGCTCCCCGAAGCATATCGGTGTTCGTCCCGTCCTTCATCGGCTCCTAGTGCCAAGGCATCCACCGTGCGCCCTTTCTAACTTAACCGTTAAAAAGAATCACTATGTGATATCTTGTGTTACTAATTGAATGTGATGTCTACTGTTATCTAGTTTTCAAAGAACACGTTTCGAAGGAATGATCCTTCAAAACTAAACAAGACAGGGAACGTTCTGTTTATAAGACCTTGGGTCTTATATTCCGTATAATATCCTTAGAAAGGAGGTGATCCAGCCGCACCTTCCGATACGGCTACCTTGTTACGACTTCACCCCAATCATCTGTCCCACCTTCGGCGGCTGGCTCCTAAAAGGTTACCTCACCGACTTCGGGTGTTACAAACTCTCGTGGTGTGACGGGCGGTGTGTACAAGGCCCGGGAACGTATTCACCGCGGCATGCTGATCCGCGATTACTAGCGATTCCAGCTTCACGCAGTCGAGTTGCAGACTGCGATCCGAACTGAGAACAGATTTGTGGGATTGGCTTAACCTCGCGGTTTCGCTGCCCTTTGTTCTGTCCATTGTAGCACGTGTGTAGCCCAGGTCATAAGGGGCATGATGATTTGACGTCATCCCCACCTTCCTCCGGTTTGTCACCGGCAGTCACCTTAGAGTGCCCAACTGAATGCTGGCAACTAAGATCAAGGGTTGCGCTCGTTGCGGGACTTAACCCAACATCTCACGACACGAGCTGACGACAACCATGCACCACCTGTCACTCTGCCCCCGAAGGGGACGTCCTATCTCTAGGATTGTCAGAGGATGTCAAGACCTGGTAAGGTTCTTCGCGTTGCTTCGAATTAAACCACATGCTCCACCGCTTGTGCGGGCCCCCGTCAATTCCTTTGAGTTTCAGTCTTGCGACCGTACTCCCCAGGCGGAGTGCTTAATGCGTTAGCTGCAGCACTAAGGGGCGGAAACCCCCTAACACTTAGCACTCATCGTTTACGGCGTGGACTACCAGGGTATCTAATCCTGTTCGCTCCCCACGCTTTCGCTCCTCAGCGTCAGTTACAGACCAGAGAGTCGCCTTCGCCACTGGTGTTCCTCCACATCTCTACGCATTTCACCGCTACACGTGGAATTCCACTCTCCTCTTCTGCACTCAAGTTCCCCAGTTTCCAATGACCCTCCCCGGTTGAGCCGGGGGCTTTCACATCAGACTTAAGAAACCGCCTGCGAGCCCTTTACGCCCAATAATTCCGGAAAACGCTTGCCACCTACGTATTACCGCGGCTGCTGGCACGTAGTTAGCCGTGGCTTTCTGGTTAGGTACCGTCAAGGTACCGCCCTGTTCGAACGGTACTTGTTCTTCCCTAACAACAGAGCTTTACGATCCGAAAACCTTCATCACTCACGCGGCGTTGCTCCGTCAGACTTTCGTCCATTGCGGAAGATTCCCTACTGCTGCCTCCCGTAGGAGTCTGGGCCGTGTCTCAGTCCCAGTGTGGCCGATCACCCTCTCAGGTCGGCTACGCATCGTTGCCTTGGTGAGCCGTTACCTCACCAACTAGCTAATGCGCCGCGGGTCCATCTGTAAGTGGTAGCCGAAGCCACCTTTTATGTTTGAATCATGCGGTTCAAACAACCATCCGGTATTAGCCCCGGTTTCCCGGAGTTATCCCAGTCTTACAGGCAGGTTACCCACGTGTTACTCACCCGTCCGCCGCTAACATCAGGGAGCAAGCTCCCACCTGTCCGCTCGACTTGCATGTATTAGGCACGCCGCCAGCGTTCGTCCTGAGCCAGGATCAAACTCTCCGATAAATGGATCACAGGTTAAGTTCACCGCATCCTGCGGCGACACCTGTGTGACCTGCGTCGTGCAGGCCCTAGTTTGACTGACTACGCACATCGCAGTGCGATTTTTAAAAACTGAATTAACAGGTACGTTTTGTCTTGTTTAGTTTTCAAAGATCATTTCGTTACTTCTCAATGAAGCAGCTTTACTAATATAACATTCAGCTTCTTTTTTGTCAACAACTTTTTTCAAGTTGTTTTGAAGCATCTAGTTTGTGTCCGCTGTGCATCAGCGACGTTTAATAATATAACACCTGTATTTATTTATTGCAATAGTTTTTTAAAAAAAATCTATAAAACAAATAAACTATAATCCTCGCCATGATTTCTAAAGCGTGTGTATCATATAAGTTTCTTAAAAGAACATATACATCAGTCATGTGATCTTGTTGTTTTTTTCGTTTTCTTGTATAGTAGAAACGAACTAAATACTGATGACCACAAGGGGAGCATTAAAGCTGAGAGTGAGCGGTTTCGTTCTGACCCTTTGAACCTGTTAGTTAACGCTGGCGTAGGGATGTGGCAAAGTCAAATGAATTGCAGATCGTAAAGCAGTGCGTGGAACTTTTCTCATCCTTCCGCGTGCTGCTTTTTTGTTGTCCTTTTGGTTGTCTGTCAATGGAAGGAGATAGATATGAATCAATCTAAGCAACTGGTTCGCCTTATTGAAATTGCCATTATGACAGCGGCAGCCGTTATTTTAGACATTGTCTCAGGAATGTTTCTTAGCATGCCTCAAGGAGGCTCGGTCTCCATCATGATGATTCCGATCTTTTTAATTTCGTTTCGCTGGGGTGTCAAAGCAGGTCTTACTACAGGTTTGTTGACAGGTCTAGTACAAATAGCAATCGGAAACTTGTTTGCTCAACATCCTGTACAGCTATTGTTAGATTACATTGTCGCTTTCGCAGCAATCGGCATAAGCGGCTGTTTCGCTTCTTCTGTCCGTAAAGCCGCTGTATCAAAAACAAAAGGGAAATTGATTGTTTCAGTGGTCAGCGCAGTTTTTATCGGCAGTTTGCTGCGCTATGCCGCGCATGTCATTTCAGGAGCTGTGTTTTTCGGCAGCTTTGCTCCAAAAGGAACACCGGTATGGATTTATTCTTTAACTTATAATGCGACTTACATGGTTCCTTCATTCATTATTTGTGCAATTGTCCTATGTTTATTATTTATGACAGCACCCCGTCTGCTTAAAAGTGACAAAGCGTAAAAGTAACAATCCCCCAGCGAATTCCGCTGGGGGATTTTTCGTTATCTGTTAAGAAGTGTTTTTAAAGCTGAAAGATCCGGCCAGCCAAGACCTACTTCTTTCAGCCTTACTCCGGCAATTTCAAAGTTGTCCTCCGCTACTCTTTCAGGTGAATAGGCCTGATAAAATATAATCGAGGGATTCTGCTCAATAACCCAAACAAACATACTTGAAAAACCATGTTGAAGCAAAAACTCCGCTCCTTTTGCTAAGAGCGCCCTGCCTGCACCTTGCCGCTGGCGCTCTTCCAGAAGATAAATAGCGTATAACTCGCCGTCATAGCCTTCTTGTTCAGAGCGAATAGGTCCAAATGAAGCAAAGCCGAATACTGAACCCTTTTCGTCCTGAGCAACAAATACTCCCTTTAACGAGCGACTTTTCCATTTGTCTTCAAATTCCTTATAGTTCAGGCTGTTTAAATAATCAATCGGGATAATTTCGTGGTATGTTGTCCTCCAGCTGTCTACATGCACTTTTGCAATGTCCTTTATATCCTCTAACTTCGCTTCACGTACAGTTACCATACGGTTCTGCCCTTTCCTTACTCTGATTTTTGGATCGTTTTGGCTTCTTTGATTTCATTTGTTAATTCATTAATGCTTTGTTTTACGTTTCCTTTTCCTGAAAAGTTCTCAAGCATTTCTTTTACATCAATTCCTGAGGATGCTTTTAAACTTTCTTGCAGACTTGACATTAAGTTCGTCGCATAGCTGGTTACTTTGTTTGCTCCGCTTGATTCACCGCTTCCTCCTGTATCGACAACGGTGATTTTATCAATATTTGAAAGAGGTGCCGCTGCTTGTTTCGCGTATTCCGGAAGCATTTTGACAATCATATCGAAAATCGCCGCCTGCCCGTACTGTTCAAAGGCGGCCGCAATTTTCTCTTTTGCTTCCGCTTCTGCAAGACCTTTCAGGCGGATAACCTCTGCTTCTGTCTCTCCTTTCGCTTTTTCCGCTTCTGCTTTTGCTAGCCCGTCAATTCTTACTTTTTCCGCCTCAGCCTTTGCCATTGCTTCAATACTGTACTTCTTGGCATCGGCTTCCGCGAGCTGTTTGGCTTTCTCAGCTGCTGCGGACTGCTCAACAGAATAACGGTCTGCATCGGCTTTTTTCTTTACCTCTGAGTCGTATTGACGTTCACGGCGAAGAATTTCTTTTTCTTCTAGTTCTATTTGTTTTTGGCGTTCGATAATTTTAACCTGCATTTCCTGCTCTGTGACTTGCTGGCGCGCTCGGGCAGTCTCTAAATCATATGCTTGGTCGGCATTCGCTTTTGCCGTATCTTGTTCTCTGCGGAATTCAGCCATTTTGAGCTGATTGATTTTTTCAGCTTCAGCGATTTCCGTCGCCCGTTCAAGTTCTGATTTTTTTGCGTCTTTATCGGCTTCTGCCCGCTTAATTCGGGTTTCTTTATCAGCCTCTGCTGTTGCGATATCAGCATCGCGTTTTACTTGGGCAATTCTCGGTTTCCCTAATGATTCAAGATAACCGTTTTTATCACGAACATCTTTAATGGTAAACGAGACGATTACAAGTCCCATTTTCGCGAGATCCTGTGAAGCGACACGCTGCACCTCTTGAGAGAATTTTTCTCTGTTTTTATAGATTTCTTCTACTGTCATTGAGCCGAGAATGGAACGAAGGTGGCCTTCTAAAACCTCCCGCGCTTCCTGCTCACGGTCGTCTTTTGATTTCCCTAAAAATTGTTCGGCCGCTGTAGCGATTTCTCCTATAGAACCGCCGATTTTAATAATCGCAGTTCCATCGGCCATTACTGGCACTCCTTGTTCTGTATAGACTTCAGGTGTCGAAACATCGAGTTTGCTTGATAATAGGCTTAGCGGCTCTGCCTGCTGGAAGACGGGAAGGACAAAGGTTCCTCCGCCGCGGACGATTTTAATACGGTTGCCGCCTTCATCGACATGAACATTTTTATTACCCAGATAGCTCCCTGTTACAATTAACGCTTCATCAGGCCCTGCTGTACGATACTTCGTAATAAACACAGCTATTAGTGCAATTAATAAAAAGAATACAACTCCGATGATCATTATAATCGGCATTGTCATATCAAATTCCTCCTTTTATGTTAAATGGGTTCATGCGGAGTAACCGAAAGAACTCCGTTGTTAATATCTACGACTAACACCGTTGTCCCGTAACTGATCTGCTGATTATCAAAACTGACCGCTGACTTTGAAATGGTCCCGCCTATCCCTTCTATGACCACTTCACCAAACCCGTCAACCGGCACAGCTGTAATCACTTTACCGAGTCTTCCTCTGAGATCATCTTCTCTATATGCCAATGATTCTTCTGCAGATGATAATGGCACCAGTACAAAGATGTGAAGCAATACCACCAGCATGATCGAAAGGATGCAAGATAAAAGCGCAATCAGCAAGCTTGACAGAGGCAATACAAGTTCACCTATATATCCGCCCGCTGAAAAACATGTAAAAAATGAGAGCACTAATGTCGGATTAAGAAACGGAATGCCTTCTGACAGCCCTGAAAATACATCTCCGAAAAACAGGAATAACAGCGTAAGGCTGCCCGCAATAATAAGCGTATAAAGATACATTGTTTGTATAGGTACTCCAAATAACTCCAACTTCCTCATCCTTTCTTCATCAATGCATTGATGAACGGCTGCCGTTACCATTTATACGAGACACCTCGGGAAAAGTTTCAAAATTTTAAGACAAATAACCCATTTGAAGTGCTTTATAAATGATAATTGCTTATATATATGGTAATGTCATTTTAGGAGGAGATATGATGAGTATCTTTAATGAAGCCAGATTAGAAACGTGGAACGAATTGAAAGGACTTTCTGACGAAAAGCTGAATCAAAAGCCTTCTGCTGAAGAATGGAGCATACGGGAAGTTCTTGACCATTTGAAAAAAATCGATATGACCGCACAAAAAATGTTGAAGGAACGTGTAAAGGACGCTCCGATTAAAGAAATTGAAGAAAAACCGCTTGAAGTAGCACAGGACAGAAATAATAAACGGAAAGCCCCGAGTCATCTTGAGCCTGCGCATGATTTTATTTCAGGCAGCCAAATGAAACGTGAGCTTGATGTGGTAAGAGAGCAGCTGACTGCTGCGATTGCCTCTCTGAAAGAAGAAGATTTTGAAAGAGTGCTTCCGCATCCTGTGTTTCAAGAGCTGACTGTCAGACAGTGGATCGATTTTATCGGCCATCATGAAAAACGGCACCTCAGCCAAATGAAAGAAATTAAAGAAAAGATAGAAAGGGCCTGATTTAATCAGACCCTTTCTGCTTTTCGTTTGACTTTTCGCTGATAGGAATGAACTTCTATTTCATCACCTGTGTAAACAGCACCAGGTCTCTCCACAATACAGACAATCCCTCTAATGCCCAGTGCGTGGCGGACGAAAGCCGACGCCAGCTTCGGTTGGTCCGGATAATAAGACTGAATGACTTCTCCCGGCTGGATACACGGATCATTTTCGCCCTCACACAGCAGAGCCGCTCCGCTCGGAAAAATAATCCGGCTTCCTTCTTTTAATGAAGTAAGATCTGGCATACCGCTGACTGCCACATTCGCCCCGAGCCATTCCGGCAAAATTCTCGGCACTCCCATTTTTAAAGCGATTTCGTTGCATTCCTCTATTGAAACAATTGAAATTTGTCTGCGGTTGAAAATTTCAGTCCCTCTTGAAAACATTGGTTCTCTGGCTCCCGCTTTTTTGGTCAGGCCAAAATGCAAGTCGCCGGGGATGCCGCCATAATCAAAATCAAGCTTGTCCATTTGCTTTGTTACGAAGCTTTTTGTATCTGCGATATATAAGCCTTCCGCTTTTGCAGTCATACGCTTCCACATCAGCTGGCACCTTCCTTCTTATCTAAAATTTCCACCTATGCTTCATTATCCCAAAAAATCCCGCTCTGTAAAGGAGCGGGATTTTGATTATACCGTTTTAGGCGTAAGGTTAAAGCAGCGTTTGTAGATCCAGTTGTATGCTTTTTCATTTAAATCTCTAGGGTTTCCGAAGGTTTGCGGATCTTTCATTGCTTCTTTAGACAAGCGTTCGATCATATCAGGTGATACTCCCTGCTCTTCTAAAGTCGGCACTTCTAAATCTTCGACCAGATCATACATCCAATTGACAGATGCTTTCGCAGCTTCTTCTGTTGTCATCTTGCTTGTATCAATACCGAACGCTTTCGCAATACGCGCAAACTTCTCAGGATAGCCCTTCCAGTTGTATTCCATGACAGGGCCCATCATCGCCGCTACACATTGGCCGTGAGCGACTGGGATAATACCGCCAAGCGTTTGGCTCATCGCATGAGCAGCGCCCGCTGATTCACTTCCGTAAGAAAGACCGGCAAGCATCGCAGCCTGCGCCATTCCGTACCTTGCTTCCAGATCCTCTCCATCAGCAAATGCCCTCTTGATGTAATGAGCGGCATACTCAATCGCCATTAAGGCAACCGCATCCGTGATTGGCTGTGCAAATTTCATTGTATAGCACTCAATGGCATGGGCGAGCGCATCAATTCCCGTCATAGCTGTTACATGCGGAGGCATTGAAACATGAAGCTCAGGATCAATGATTGTCAAGTGCGCTGCAATCAGCGGACCGCCCGTGTTGAATTTGAATTCTCTTTCTTCATCTGTGATAACCGCCCATTGGGTTACTTCTGATCCGGTTCCAGCTGTAGTGGGAATTGTCGTCAGCGGAGGAATGCGGTTTTCCAGCGGTTTTTTCCCATCTGCCGCTTCATAATCAAGCACGCTTCCTTCGTGAGTCGCTTCTACTCCGATTGCTTTTGCTGTATCCATGGAGCTTCCGCCTCCGACTGCCACCAAACCATTACAGTTCTCTTTTTTGTAAAGCTCAGATCCTTCATTCACCAGACGGACAGGCGGGTTTGGCTCAACTTTATTAAAGAGTACCACTTCAATGCCTGCTTCTTTAAGTGATTCGATTACGGGATCAGCAACACCGGCTTTATAAATCCCAGGGTCTGTGACAAGGAGCGCTTTTGAAACGCCCAGTGCAGCTACTTCCTCACCCGTATGCTTGATGGCTCCGATTCCATGCTTAATCACAGTCGGAATTTCAAATGTGTGGAATTTCTGCATGCTTTCTACCTTCATATTTAATGTCATCATCAATCTCCCCCTCTTATGAATTAAACCAGTTAACCGCTGCCGGTTTTGTATTGCGGTATACATGTTTGACTTCTGTGTATTCTTCAAGGCCTATTTTTCCAAGCTCGCGTCCGAACCCGGATTGCTTATATCCGCCCCATGGCGCTTGTGCAAAGTACGGATGAAAATCGTTGATCCAAACGGTTCCCATTCTCAAGCGGGCTGCTACCCGTTCGCACTTTTCAATGTCTTTTGACCATACCGCTCCAGCCAAGCCATAGATGGTATCATTCGCAAGCTCGATTACCTCTTCTTCAGAGCTGAAGGTTTCGACTGTCAATACAGGACCGAAAACCTCTTCCTGAACGATTCTCATGTCAGAATTACAGTTTGAGAAAATAGTAGGTTCATAGAAAAAGCCGTTTTGAAGCTCAGGATCTTCCGGGCGTTTGCCTCCTGTCTCCAGCTTCGCGCCTTCCTCTATTCCGATCTCTACATATTTTTCTACCTTTGCCCTGTGCTCCGCCGAAATAAGCGGACCGCTTTCTGTCTCAGCATGAAAACCGTTTCCGAGTTTTATGCGTTTTGCCCGTTTGACCAGCTCCGCCAAAAATTGATCATGAATGGCATCCTCAACAAGCAAGCGGGAACCTGCAGAGCATACTTGGCCGGCGTGGAAAAATACAGCGTTTAAGGCCTGATCAACCGCAACTTCTAAATCCGCGTCCTTGAAAACAATATTTGGGTTTTTCCCGCCAAGTTCAAGGGCGATTTTTTTGACGTTTCCGCTTGCCGCCCGCATGATTTTTTTGCCTGTTTCAATTCCGCCCGTAAATGAAATCAAATCGACGTCTTTGTTTACGGCAAGCTCGTCGCCCACTGTGGCTCCCGGTCCAAGAACAAGATTTGCGACACCTTTTGGAACACCGGCTTCTTCCATCAGCTTAAAGACTTTGATTGTCGTCAGCGGCGTAATCTCACTCGGCTTCATGACGATTGTGTTTCCTGCGGCCAGTGCAGGGGCGATTTTCCAGCTCGCTTGAAGGAGCGGATAATTCCATGGAGTGATCTGGCCGCAAACCCCGATTGGCTCCCTAATAATTTTGCTTTCTGAATCAGGAATCGGAGATGAAATGATCTCTCCGCCATCTTTGTCTGCCAAGCCGGCGTAATATTGAAAAACATTGGCGATATCGTCCATATCGGCCTTGCTTTCTTCGAGTGTTTTTCCTGTATCAAGAGATTCAAGCTCAGCCAGCTCCTCAAGATCGCGTCTGATTAATTCCGCAATTTTCAGAACAATTTTTCCGCGTTCAAGCCCGGATAGCGATGACCATTCTCCTTTGTCAAATGCTCTACGTGCGGCTGCGATTGCTTTGATGGCGTCCTCTCGCCCTCCCTCGCTTACAGTTGCAATTTCTTCTTGATTAAATGGGTTGATAATACTGCGGATCTGTTCTTTTTCGGCACTGATCCATTCTCCGTCAATGAATAATGTTTGACTCATATAAGCCTCCTTGACGTAAATAAAGTTTGTTAAATAAAAATTTAATGTTTTTAACAACCTTAATCTAACATATGGTTTTTAAACTGTCAAAGTCCCATTTTGATTTTTCTTTTTGACTTTTCCTCATGTTTCGTTAAGATAAAGAACATAAAGAAATAACTTAACGAATTTAATTTTCTAAAGGAAAAGAGGGTCAGTATGGATGAAAATCCAGAATTTGCAGCTATAGAACAGGCTCGGGATCTTGTTATTGACTCCATTGCTGAAACGATGGATCTTTACGGAATTACCCGCAGTGTCGGGATTTTATATGGGACGATGTATATGAGGGATGAGATGACGCTTGACGAAATGCGTGAGGAGTTGCAAATGAGCAAACCAAGCATGAGCACTGGCGTCAAAAAGCTTCAAGACTTAAATGTAGTGAAAAAAACATTTCACCGGGGCATCCGCAAGCATACATTTGTGGCTGAGAAGGATTTCTTTAAATTTTTCACAAATTTCTTTCCACCTAAATGGGAGCGGGAGGTTCAAGTGAATGTAACAGCGATCGAGGAAGCTCAAGCTGATTTACAAAAGGTTTTATGCAAGGAAGATCTCGATGAGGATATCAAAAATGAAGCACTGCAGTTATATGATCAGCTGGAAAGCTCTAAAGCTTACTATGACTGGCTGAAACGGCTTGCTGAATCGGTGCAGACCGGAGAAATTTTTAAATTTATACCGGTCGAAACAAAGTAAAGCAGAAAACGCCTGGGAAACTAGGCGTTTTTTTGATGTAACTACTACAAATTTGAAAAATACGGGAAAAACACCCCATTTACTTCCAAAATATTTGATGGTAATTTTATGTAGGTAAAATTTGTATTTGGCCTTTCAGAGGAGGTGAAAAGCGGGCAGGCCTGTTTAATTTATCATTTTTTAGGGGGAATTTTGTTATGAAACGCAAATTATTATCTTCTTTGGCAATTAGTGCATTAAGTCTCGGGTTACTCGTTTCTGCACCTACAGCTTCTTTCGCGGCTGAATCTACATCAACTAAAGCTCATACTGAATCCACTATGAGAACACAGTCTACAGCTTCATTGTTCGCAACAATCACTGGCGCCAGCAAAACGGAATGGTCTTTCTCAGATATCGAATTGACTTACCGTCCAAACACGCTTCTCAGCCTTGGCGTTATGGAGTTTACATTGCCAAGCGGATTTACTGCAAACACGAAAGACACATTGAACGGAAATGCCTTGCGTACAACACAGATCCTCAATAACGGGAAAACAGTAAGAGTTCCTTTGGCACTTGATTTGTTAGGAGCTGGCGAATTCAAATTAAAACTGAATAACAAAACACTTCCTGCCGCTGGTACATATACTTTCCGTGCGGAGAATAAATCATTAAGCATCGGAAATAAATTTTACGCAGAAGCCAGCATTGACGTGGCTAAGCGCAGCACTCCTCCGACTCAGCCTTGCGGTTGCAACTAATGTAAAAGACCGGTTAACGCCGGTCTTTTTTGCGTTTTACCCTCCCCTTTTTCTCTAATCCCCGTTATCTTTTTTCTGGTTTAAAATTTAAATTGACAAACACTAGAAACAGGAGTAAATTCTTGAGTGTTCAATTTCATACAGTCTCTTTTACCGCTTAATCAAACACGAACGGGGGAACCAACGATTGGCTGTTTTATTAACAGCCTTGGGGTGAATCTTACTAAGTAAGAGGGGGTACTCTGAATCCCTAATCCGACAGCTAACCTCGTAGGCGTATACAGAGAGGAGGTCTATTATCGGCCATTCTTTGCAATGGTCTTTTTTGTTTCAAAAACGTTAATTCACTAAGGGAGATATGAACATTGGGAAGAATTAAAAATAAGCAATTTGCCGTGATCGGGCTGGGCCGGTTTGGCGGCAGCATTTGTAAAGAACTTCATAGAATGGGGCATGAGGTCCTTGCGGTTGATATCAACGAAGAAAAGGTCAATGCATATGCTTCTTACGCCACTCATGCGGTAATTGCCAACGCCACCGAAGAAAACGAATTGCTTTCATTAGGAATACGCAATTTTGAATATGTGATTGTTGCCATCGGAGCAAATATTCAAGCGAGTACGCTGACCACCCTATTATTAAAGGAGCTTGATATTCCAAATATTTGGGTGAAGGCTCAAAACTATTATCATCACAAGGTGCTTGAAAAAATAGGCGCTGACCGCATTATTCATCCTGAAAAAGATATGGGGGTTAAAATCGCACAAAGCCTTTCAGACGAAAATGTTTTGAATTACATTGATCTATCTGATGAATACAGTATTGTCGAGCTGCTGGCTACGCGCAAGCTTGATTCAAAATCGATTATTGACCTGAATGTAAGAGCAAAGTACGGCTGCACGATCCTGGCCATTAAACATCATGGAGATATCTGTCTTTCCCCCGCGCCTGAAGACATCATTCGCGAGCAAGATTGCCTGGTGATCATGGGCCACAAAAAGGATATTAAACGTTTTGAAAACGAAGGGATGTAGACAAAGGTGACACTTCAAAAGGATAAAGTGATCAAATGGGTTCGGTTTACACCGCCTCAAGTGCTTGCCATTGGTTTTTTCCTTACCATTATCATCGGGGCTGTCCTATTAATGCTTCCGATTTCCACTACGAAGCCATTGTCATGGATAGATGCCCTTTTTACTGCGGCTTCCGCTACAACTGTTACAGGGCTTGCTGTTGTCGATACCGGCACTCAATTTACGGTATTCGGGCAAACAGTAATTATGGGGCTGATTCAGATTGGCGGGCTTGGATTTATGACATTTGCGGTCTTGATCGTCATGATATTAGGAAAAAAAATCGGCTTAAAAGAACGAATGCTCGTCCAGGAAGCCTTAAACCAGCCGACAATCGGCGGTGTCATTGGCCTTGTCAAAGTCCTGTTTCTGTTTTCGATCAGTATTGAATTGATAGCAGCACTCATTTTATCCATCCGGCTTGTACCTCAATACGGCTGGTCATCCGGCTTGTTTGCAAGTTTGTTTCACGCAATATCTGCTTTTAACAATGCCGGGTTTTCGTTGTGGCCTGATAATTTGATGAGCTACGTTGGCGATCCTACAGTGAACCTCGTGATTACTTTCTTATTTATTACAGGAGGGATCGGATTTACGGTTCTGTTTGATGTGATGAAAAATCGGCGTTTTAAAACTTTTTCTTTACATACAAAGCTCATGCTTACAGGAACGCTGATGTTGAATGCGATCGCTATGCTTACGGTCTTTATTTTAGAATACAGCAACCCCGGCACGCTCGGCCACCTGCATATAGTGGATAAACTGTGGGCCTCCTATTTTCAGGCAGTGACGCCGAGAACCGCAGGGTTCAATTCTCTAGATTTTGGAAGCATGAGAGAAGGAACAATTGTATTTACTTTATTATTGATGTTTATCGGAGCAGGAAGCGCATCAACGGCGAGCGGCATTAAGCTGACTACGTTCATCGTGATTTTAACATCTGTTATTGCTTACTTGAGAGGTAAAAAAGAAACGGTTATTTTCCGCCGTTCCATCAAATATCCGATTATCATTAAAGCTTTAGCTGTGAGCGTCACCAGTTTGTTCATCGTGTTTTTAGGGATTTTCGCCCTGACGATCACAGAACAAGCGCCATTTCTTCAAATTGTGTTTGAAACCTTTTCCGCATTCGGAACTGTCGGCCTTACGATGGGGCTTACTCCTGAACTGACAACAGCTGGCAAGTGTATCATCATTGTCATCATGTTTATCGGAAGAATTGGTCCTTTAACGTTCGTGTTTTCATTCGCAAAAACAGAGCAATCAAATATCCGTTATCCTGATGGCGAAGTGTTTACAGGGTGATATCAAAAAAATCCGGCGTGCAGTCGCCGGATTTTTTATGATTCGATATGAGATTGATTTTGTCTTTTTTCCTGTTCCGCGATGATTTCGTTATCCTCCGCGTTATCACGGGTCACTTTTTGCGTAAGAATCGCACCAACTGCTACAAGTATCATAACAGCGATGTAATAACCTTTTTCATTGAGTTCCAGATTATCAGCATTATAGAGTCCGATACTAAACAAAAATACTCCCGCAAAAAAAGTAAAATAAGCTAGTACTGTAAAGGCAACCGTGTTTCTGCGTCTATATTTCTGCACCTTTGTTCCCTCCCGAAAGCATAGTTAAAAAGTGATAACTTCCGTGGAATATTATACCTCAAATTCCCCGGAATGGAACAAAGAATTAAAAATACCAGTAAAAAGGGCTTAGGTTGCCTCCTTTATTTCAACAGCTGAATCATCAATCCAGCCGATAAGTTTATCATTGATTTGGAATTGGTACCATACAGACTGGCCTTTCTGTTTTTTAGACACAACCTTTATGTCTTTGCCGACGTAAGATTGGGCAGAGGTAAGCCTTATGGACCGATCATCAGTAGAAGGCTTGGACCATACGTCTTGAACGGCACTGTCTTTAATAGAGGCGTTTAAATCCACAGATTTGAGGGATGGATTTACCTCATCGTACTCATCTAAATCGTATTTTTCCACAATAGCGCTGATTTTGTCAGCGTAGTCAGGGTCTGTAGCATATCCTGATGTTTGCAGGGCGGTTGCCGCTTCCTTATAATTCCCTGCCTCAAGCACCGGTTTATACTTCTTTTTATTCCACGATGTGCCACGGACGAACAATTGGGCGTGATCATCCATAGATTCAAAAAACGTGCTGTATTTTCGAAACTTCGCGCGAATGGTTTTTCTTTTCCCTTTTTCAACTTCGTCCGTTTCCATCGTGACATGATGGCCTTTATAATTCCCTTTTACGCCAAAAAGGTTGTTGGCCTTAGCAGCCAGTTCACTGTTCCCCCAGTCCGATTCGAGAATGGCCTGAGCAATTGTGATGCTGGGGAGAACATGGTATTTTTCATACAAAATTTGGGCATGTCCGGACAGACTGTCTATAAATACTTGCTGTTCATCGATTTCTTCAGTTTCTTTGGATATTTCAATCGGTTTTGATAAAGTTGTCGCTAAAACAAACAGAGCTAGCGGAATCGATACAAGGAAAAATAGTGAAATCAAGAGTTTACGTTTTTTAAGTTTTTTACGGGCCATGAAAACCTTCCTTCGAATTAAAAGATTACGAATGTAAAAGAATCTACCTTTTAGAATTTTACTTGCACTTCTAATATTTTTCAATTCTTTAGGGATAAAGTTGGGAAAAGATTGCAAAATAAAAACCTTTTCGCTCAATGAAAAGGTTTTTACCATGTTTCTATTTTTGTAAATTTCTGAGTGCATTCCGATATTCCGTATCATTTATTACTTTATATGATTTGACAGTTGCCTTCGACAAACCTTGTGCTGAGACGGCCGGTTTTTCCGGAGCTGTTTTCGCTTTATCATGTGGTTTATGTGCCAGCTTGTGCCCCATTCCAGTGGCATTCATACAAAATGACAGGCAGACGAGCAGCACGCTAAGGATAAAAGAAATGAAGAAGAGATCATGATAAGCAGTCATCATAGAATCCTGTACCGAACCGCTTTGTCTGGCAGCATCTTTTTTCGTGAAAAAGCCGATGAGAATGGGAACTCCCATATAGACAAACAATCTTAAAAACTGAACAGCTGTCATTCTCTTGACCAAATCAGGCAGCGGGCCTCCCATGGCAGCTCCCATCAGCCCTGCGGCGACTGTCAGGCCTGTTCCCGCTGCAAGCATGATAAACAGTGCCGCGAACATATAAAGAGATGATCGATCCTGTATATGCAGCCATTGAAAATTCACAAAAACGAGAATGAGTCCGCCGATAATACCGAGCATCCCTGGTCCGACTTTATCGTATAACAGAGCGCTCAAAATGGCCGCGATCGCCACTCCGATTAAAAGAGTCAAGCTTAAAAGAATGAGATGCTCCTGAGAAATATCATACATTTGACGGAGCAAGCCTTGAAAAGCAGAAAGGCTGACAGCTACCGTTATCGTCCCTGCAGCTATGATCAATAAGCCGAGCACCGGTTTTGGCAGCAGCATCAGTTTAATAGATATGAAGGGGTTTTTCACTTTATATTCCACAATCAATAGACCAATGAGCAAACATAACGTCACCCCGAAACCAATCCATACATAACCCGATGACAGCCCCCATTTTTGCAGAAAAATGAATGAAACCGCTGAGGCTGCGGCAAGGAAGACAGATAAAAGAATTCCCGCACGATCAAGCGGCTGTTCTTGATCCGCCGCTCCGTGATGCTCATCATGAAGAAAGAAATAGCTCACCGCGACACCGATCAGGGACAAGGTGCCAAAGATGAAAAACAGCCATCTCCAATGCCCGCAGCTTGTTGCAATGGTTCCCAGGATTGTACCGATGATAACAGAACCATAGAATCCCCCGATCAGCACAAGCAGTGCATAGTTCCTGCGTTCAATCGGGAATGACAGTACAAGCATTGGAATCATAATCATCAGCATGACGCCTGTTGCCGCCCCTTGTAAAAAGCGCCCTGCCGCCATCAATGCAATATCGCCTGAACATGCGATGAGCAGTGAGCCTAGTATAAAGACAGGTAATGAAGCCAGATAGACGGGACGAGCACCGAATTTTTTCCTCAGCAGCGGTCCTGCCGGAACTAACAAGGCAAAGGCCATATTGCCGATCAATATCGGATTTACTGATGTAAAGACACTTGTTCCAACCGTTTTCTGAACAAGGCCTTGAACTGACGACAATGCCGTGTTAGACATCAATCCCGGCCCGACCGCTAAGACGGCGAGCAAAGAAATCACCCAATAGTGTTTTGTCTTCATGTTGTCATCCCTTCCTATATGAATACATGCGAAACACATCATTTTTTGAAAACAAAAGAAGCTAATAGATTTTGCATACCATTAGCTTTCATTCTAATATTCTCCCTTTCAGGGGAAATGATATTATTTTATTATAATTATGTGAATGAATGAGCATATAATCAAATATTATTTCAAATCGATTGTGTTTTGTCAATGGAGTAAATTTCAAGCACAACATAGAAAGCTTGAAAGCTTTTCCCCGATATTGTGTCTAGAACTGCACTTATGAATCCCTGCTCGTTCCCTCAAGCGAATTAAAGCAGGCCGTTTTAATCCTTTCAATCCACTATTCCAACTAATAAACTCAAATAAGTTGGTGATAAGACAACATTTTACCCCCACATTTTTTTGTGTTCACTGGGCGTTTGCCGCCTCTAAATTGTATATGGGTAAATACCATGAATTAACCTATGAAATACCAATGTAAGGGAGGCAAAAACGAATGGAACTGTATGAGTGTATCCAAGACATTTTTGGCGGCTTGAAAAATCCATCGGTTAAAGATTTAGCAACGTCTTTAAAACAAATTCCAAACGCAGCAAAATTGAGTCAACCGTATATTAAGGAACCAGACCAGTACGCTTACGGCCGAAATGCCATCTATCGAAATAATGAATTGGAAATTATCGTGATTAACATTCCGCCAAACAAGGAGACAACAGTACACGATCATGGTCAATCCATTGGTTGTGCAATGGTGTTAGAAGGAAAGCTTCTTAATTCTATTTATCGTTCAACCGGCGAACACGCAGAACTCTCCAATTCATACTTTGTCCACGAAGGAGAATGCCTTATTTCAACCAAAGGTTTAATTCACAAAATGTCCAATCCAACATCTGAACGAATGGTGTCTCTTCATGTCTACTCCCCTCCTTTGGAAGACATGACGGTCTTTGAGGAACAAAAGGAGGTATTGGAAAATTCATGATTGACAGATAAACTGCTCACTTTGACTTCACTCAACTGGAGGATTCAGAGAATGAAACCTTTTCCTCAAAACAAAAAAACCCTTATCGAATAAGGGTTTAAAGGTATGGAGCCAAGGGGGCTCGAACCCCTGACCTCTACGCTGCCAGCGTAGCGCTCTCCCAGCTGAGCTATGGCCCCGTATGTAACGTCATGTTTATTATAGATGATTTTATTTTGAAAAACAAGCTGTTTCCTCTTGAATTGACAGAAAAAATAAGGCTCGGAAAAGAGCCTTATTTTTCGACTTACATCATGATCAAAAGTAAAATCACACCGAGAATAATTCGATAGATTGCAAATGGGACAAGTTTGATTTTGTTAATCAGCCTTAAGAAGAAACGGACGACAAACAGTGCGACCACAAAGGCACAGATAAAGCCGACGATGAAAAACGGCATCAGATCCGAACTTAAGCTGTCCCAATGCTTCACGAGGCTTAGAAAGCTGGCTCCCATCATGATCGGCATCGCCATAATAAACGTAAAGTCGGCTGCAGCTCGGTGGTTTAATCCGAGAATAACACCGCCGGAAATGGTTGAACCCGAACGCGAGAAACCAGGCCAAAGGGAAAGACATTGGAATAAGCCGACGGCTATCGCCTGTTTATAGGAAATGCGGTCGAGTGTGTCTGTCGCTGTTTTCCGTTTATTGACCCAGTCAGCAAAAAGCATGAGGATTGCCCCGGCAATTAAACCGATGGCCACAGTTTTAACGGAAAATAAATATTCATCAATGTAATCTTCAAACAAAAAGCCGAGAACAGCTGCAGGCACGAGTCCGACGGCAATTTGGGCAATGCTTAATTTATGTCCCTGCTCCTGGTCGCTTGTAATATTTTTTTTCAAGCCCAGTAAATTTAAAATTCGGTCTTTAAACACGATAGCTACTGCTAAAATGGAGCCTAGCTGAATAACCACCTTGAATGAGTTAGCAGCTTCTTCTGACATCAGATTACTTGATTTTAGCCAGATGTCGTCTACTATGATCATATGTCCTGTCGAAGAAACCGGCGCGTACTCTGTTAATCCTTCTACGATTCCTAAAATGGCGGCTACAAACAATTCCCATAGAGTCATGATTTTGATTCTCCCCATTAGACATTTATTTTTTTACATAACGGGAGCTTCCCATAAATGGAAAGCCCGTCTTATATAACTATAAACGAAAATCACACTTTATGCCCCGGCGTATTTTCATTTTTTTCTTCATCGTATAAATGTGACTGCATTTTAAACCAGTCAAATAAATGTGTCGTAATGACTTTGGCAACCGCATAGCCGGGAATCGCAAGAATGATTCCAACAACGCCAAACAGCTTGCCGGCTGTTAACAGCAGAAAAATAATCGTAATCGGATGGATGTGAAGGTTTTTTCCCATAATTTGCGGAGAGATCAGCTTCCCTTCAATCAGCTGAACAATCGTCCAAACGATCACCAGCTTAAGCAGCATGAGCGGCGATGTCACTATGGCAATGATAATCGCAGGCGTAATGGCAATCGTTGGCCCTAAATATGGAACGATGCTTGTGCAAGCCGCAATGACTGCAAGCAATGAAGCATAATCCAGCCCGATAATCAAATAACCGATAAACAGCAAAAACCCGATACAGAAGCTGACAATGATCTGGCCTCTGATATAAGAGCTTAACCGATGATTCATTTCGCTTAAGACTGTATATGTCTGTTCTTTCAATCGAGTCGGCACAAACTTCAGTATGTAGACCGGTAATTTTCTTCCGTCTTTTAGCAAATAAAATAGAATAAACGGAACCGTGACGATCGAAATGATAATCTCAGTCAGTGCGCCGATAAAATTCCCAACACCGGTAAAGGTGCTGTTCACGATCGTCGCTGCCTGATCCGAAACCTTTGTAGCAAGATCAGATATATTAATGTTCATCGTTTGCTGGGCCTGATTGACGAAGTTGCTGCCAATCAGCTGTTTCGTCTGATTTTCTACGACGTCCACATATCTCGGGATATTGTCAATCAAACTCATAATTTGTTCTTTTAAGAAGGGAATGATCGACACGATCGTGATCGTGATCAGCCCGATAACCAATAGGTATAGCAGCAATATAGAATAGATTCTTCTTATTCTTCTTCTCTCCAGAAAATCGACGACTGGGTTTAACAGATAAAAAACAATGCCTGTCAAAATAATCGGAAGTGATATCGTTTTGAGCAGAACAATAATCGGGGTGAAAATAAATGATGTTTTTGTAAATACTAGAATATTTAAACCAATCAGCAGCAGCACAAGCAAAAATAAAACAAACTTATTATCCAAGAAGAATCGCTTGAATCTGCCGCTCCATGTTTGCAACGTCTCCACTATCGTTCCTCCGTCATACATAGTTTAATTAAATTGTACACTATCGTCCCTATAATGAAAAATAAAAACCGTTAATTGCTGGAAAAGCTTTCTCGGTTTTAACATTCTATTTATATCTATCATGTGATTTTGTTCTTTTTAAGCTATAATTTAGCTATATCATGCAAAAGGAGCGATACGAGTGATACGTTTTGCAATAATAGGAACCAACTGGATTACAGACCGCTTTCTTGAGTCAGCAGCGGATATCGAAGATTTTCAGCTGACTGCTGTTTATTCAAGATCGGCTGAACGCGCTGGCGAGTTTGCTGCTAAACACAACGCTGCGCATGCCTTCTCAGACCTTCAGGAAATGGCGGCGAGCGATTGCTTTGATGCCGTATACATAGCGAGCCCGAACGCTCTTCACAAGGAACAAGCCGTTCTCTTTATGAACCATGGCAAGCATGTGCTTTGTGAGAAGCCGTTTGCTTCGAATACAAAAGAAACAGAAGAGATGATCTCAGCGGCTAAGGCAAACGGCGTTGTTCTCATGGAAGCAATGAAGACCACTTTCCTGCCGAATTTCAAAGAACTGAAAAAACACCTGCATAAAATCGGCACTGTCCGCAGATTTACCGCAAGCTACTGCCAGTATTCCTCACGATATGACGCGTTCAGAAGCGGAACTGTTTTGAATGCGTTTCAGCCTGAGCTTTCCAATGGGTCATTAATGGATATTGGCGTCTATTGTATTTATCCGGCTGTTGTGTTGTTTGGCGCGCCGAAGGATGTAAAAGCAAACGGATATGCTTTATCCTCCGGAGTGGACGGAGAAGGAACTGTCATTCTGTCTTACGACGGGTTCGAAGCTGTTCTGATGCATTCCAAAATCTCTACTTCCTATGCCCCGGCTGAAATCCAGGGTGAAGACGGGACGATTGTAATCGATACGATTCACCGGCCTGAACGTGTTGAAATCCGCTACCGGGACGGCCGCCTTGAAAACATCGCGATCCCTGATCCTAAACCGGCGATGTTCTATGAAGCAGAAGAATTTGTCACGCTTATAAAAGAGAATAAGCTGGAATCTGAAGAAAATACATTTGAACGGTCTTTGACCACCGCAAAAATTATGGAAGAAGCAAGAAAGCAAATGGGGATTGTATACCCTGCTGATCAAGCTTAAAAAAATCCGCCCGCGTGCAAATGCCGCGGCGGATTTTTTATTAGACAATCGGAGAAGATGCCTTCCTTTTTAAAAGCACCTGTTGCTCATATTCTTTGATGTCATAAAGCCATGCCTCTTTTACCGGAACGCCCATTTGCTCACAGTAGGAATCCCAGATGGCTCCGAAAGGATATGTTTTGAATTCCTCCATCAGGGCCAGCCTTTCTGTATAGCGGCCCTCTTCCTGCAATTGTTTTAAATATCCGTTCGGGAGAAGCAGGGCATACAATAAAGCTTTGATCATATTTCTCGTTCCGATGGTCCAGGCGGCTACACGGTTAATGCTGGCATCGAAAAAATCCAGACCGATGGCTACCTTCTCAAGAGCATGATTTCGTACAATTTCAAGAGCGATTTCTCTCAATTCATCATCCAAAACCACTACATGGTCGCTATCCCAACGAACAGGCCGCGATACGTGCAAGGCAAGCTTGTCTGTGTAAAGCAGCATGGACGAGATCTTGTTTGATACCGTCTCAGTCGGATGGAAATGGCCTGTATCAAGTAAACAAAGCTTATGATTCGTCAAAGCATAAGCTAAATAAAATTCATGAGATCCGACAACATATGATTCGGAGCCAAGCCCGAACAGCTTGCTCTCGATTGAATCAAGATTATGTTGTTCACTGATCTCCTCTGAGAAGATCCGATCCAGTGATTCTTTTAGTCTTTTACGCGGTGTCAGCCTATCACTCGGGATATCCTTATAGCCGTCGGGAATCCAAATATTCGTCAAGCAAGGTGTTCCTAATTCTTTCCCGAAGTATTCCCCGATACGGCGGCAAGCGATGCAATGCCTGATCCAAAATTCTCTGATGTCCGGATCAGGGTGTGAAAGGGTGAGTCCGTCAGCCGCTTTCTCATGCGAAAACAAGGTTGGATTAAAATCTAAACCGAGACCAAGGTTTTTTGCCCATTTCACCCAGTTTTCAAAATGCTGCGGCTTCAATTCGTCACGTTCTACCGCTTCCCTGTTTGTTTCTGCGTATATCGCATGCAGGTTTACGCGGTGCTTTCCAGGAATGAGAGAAAGAGCCTTCTCCAAATCTCTTCTTAATTCTTCAGGAGTTTGCGCTTTTCCGGGATAATTGCCGGTCACGTCAATTCCGCCTGAAAGCTCGCCCTTATTTACTTCAAAGCCTTCAATGTCGTCACCCTGCCAGCAGTGGATCGAAATGGGCACTTGCTCTAATTGCCGAAGCGCCTCTTCAACATCAATTCCCCATTTTTCATATGCCTGTTTTGCACTGTCATAATTGGCTTTTATGGTCATACGGCTCTCTCCCTTTATCAGTTTTTCAATCCAAATAAAAAACTTCCTTTAGATCTATCGCAACAGGACTGAAATCCGAATTTGTTTTCATTAATGGCGCCATCGATTTCCACCATCTTTGGCAAACTTCCGTGTCCGCCATCTTTCTCCATTTCTCTTCATCCTCTATTTCTAAATATGCAAAAAGCCTGCCTGTTTCCTCGTCTAGAAAAATGGAATAATGGTGTGCTCCATGAGCTTTGAGTGCTTCTGCCATCTCAGGCCAAATGTCATCATGCCGCTGTTTGTATTCTTCGTACTTGTCTTGATGGACAAACATGATACTGGCTTTTCTTTTCAAACCTTTTCACCTCTTCATCATTTAGATAGCGCTTTCAAAACAGTTTGCTGAAATGACTGAATGATCGTGCTTCTATCAATGTCTTTAGGTGTAAACACTTTGATCGGAAAGGAATTTCTGACGACTTGCCGGGCTTCTTTTATGTCTTTGACTTCTTTGGCAGCAATCATTTGCATCAAAAGATTTCCGGTGGCAGTTGCCTCTATCGGCCCTGCATATACCGCTTTTCCACTCATGTCTGCCGTTAATTGATTTAAGAAATCATTCCGGGCTCCGCCGCCGATGATATGAAATTGCTCGATCGGTTTTTCTGTGATTGTTTCGAGCTCTTTGATGGCTATCGCATAGATGATGGCTAAATTGCTGTAGATGCAGCAGGCAAGTTCGCCTGCAGTACGGGGAATCTTTTGGCGGGTTTGTCTGCAATAATGTTGTATTTCCTTTATCATGTTTTCTGGATTCAGGAAACGTTTATCATTTAAGTTTATAAATTGCTGGAATGGTTCTGTTTTTTTGGCTTCTTCTGCAAGCTGCTGAAAAGAATAATCTGCTTGTAGCTGCTGTTTGACTTCTTGTATCACCCACATGCCGATAATGTTTTTGAGAAAGCGAATGGTGTTGTTTGCGCCGCGTTCATTTGTATAGTTGTTTTCTAAAGCAAGATCAGTTATTATCGGTGTTTTGTTTTCAACCCCGATTAACGACCATGTTCCGCTGCTGATATACGCCCAGCCATCATTTACGCCTGGCGCCGCAATGACGGCCGAGGCCGTATCATGTGTTGCGACTGTCATCACCTTGCACGCCGGGAGATCATAATCCGGGAACCACTCATTTCTTAGCTTCCCGAGTTCACACCCCGGTTCAGTGAGCGGCGCAAATTGCTGTTCCAGAACAGACACGGCTTCAAGCAATTCAGGATCAAGATTTCCCGTTGAGACGTTTAAAAGCTGTGTTGTGGACACGTTTGTGATTTCCGTTACAGCTTTTCCGGTTAAACAATAGCCTAAATAATCAGGAATCATCATAATTTTGTCTGTCTTTTTCAGCAGCTCACGGTCTTCTTCAAACAATTGATAGATCGTGTTGAAAGGCTGAAATTGTATTCCTGTTTTTTGATAAATTGCGGCTTTTGAGAGGGTATGTTCCAGTTTGTCTATTGTGTGATCTGTTCTTCTATCACGGTAGGAGATTGCTTCCCGCAACCGATCGCCTTTTTCGTCCAGTAAGACATAATCGACTGCCCATGTATCAATGCCTACGGTGCAGTGTTCATACCCAAGCGTCTTTACTTTTTGCAGTCCTTGCAGGATTTGTTTTAGCAAATGATCAATATCCCATAAGCAATGCCCGTCTCTTTGACTGAAACCGTTAGCGAACCTGTGAATCTCTTGTATGTCAAGCTTCCCTTCATTCAGTTCACCTACCATGATTCTCCCGCTTGATGCGCCTACATCAATGGCAGTATAAATCATCCTTTCACCCTCTCTTCGAAAGAGGAACAGCTGTCACCTTCACCTTTTTGTCCTCAAGAGCTTTTACCGATGCCGGATCAAGTCCAGAATCCGTAATAAGGCGGCTGACATCTTGCAGCGAGGCGATATGTGAAAACTCGCGGTTCCCCCATTTGCTTGAATCGGCCATCAAAATGGTCTGGTCCGACCTTTCGATCATCCGTTTTTTGAGCAGCGCCTGCCACTCATTTGAATCACTCATCCCGTTGTGTACGTCAAATCCCTTACATGACAGAAAGGTTTTATTGACATGATAGGTCTCAAGTGAACGCTCTGCTAACGGGCCGGCAAATGATAATGATTTTTCCAGCAAAATGCCGCCTGTTGAAATGACTGATATGTTTTCTTTATTGCTGAGTTCAATAGCTGCTTTCATTGAGTTTGTAATCACGGTGAGCTCAATGTCAGGGAGTATTTTTGCCATGTACCAAGCGGTTGTGCTTGCATCGAGAATGATTCGGTCTCCGCTTTTTACATATTTGGCCGCTTCGTGAGCGATGGCTTTTTTTTCGATGACATTCGTGATTTCCCGTTCAGAAAAATGAATTTCTGATTCCTTCTGCTGAATACTGACCGCTCCTCCGTGGCTCCGGCTCAGTTTATGTTCTTTTTCAAGCTTTTCAAGATCACGCCGAATGGTTTCCTCTGTGACTGAAAAAATGTCACTTAATTCGGAAACGCGGATGCTTGAACGCATATTTACTATTTCCACTATTTTTTGCTGCCGTTCTGCTACTAGCATCGGTAACGCCCTTCCTCATATCGTAGTCCGTCTTATATTTTTATCATAGCATATATCTAACGCGTAAAAGCAGCAGGGACGCCGCCGTCTACCGTGATCATGCAGCCCGTTGTTTTTTCGGCTTTGGAAGAAGCGAAGAATGCAATGGCTTCGGCAATATCCTCCGGGTAAATATTGACGAGCAATGCTGTCCGTTTCCGGTAATGTTCCTCCAGCTGATCCGGTTCAATCCCGTACGCCGCGGCTCGTTCCTCACGCCAGCTTGAACCCCAGATTGCCGATCCTTGAAGAACTGCATCAGGCAAAACGGAGTTGACCCTAATGCCGAATTCTCCGCCTTCTGCTGCGATGCATCTTGCTAAATGGGTTTCAAGCGCCTTAACAGAGCTGTAGGCAGAGGCGTTTTTTCCCGCATAAACTGAATTTTTCGATCCGACAAATACCATGCTTCCGCCTCTATTTTGATGTTTCATCTGTTTAAACGCTTCACGGGCTACAAGGAAATAGCCTGTTCCTAAAACATTCATATTAAGATTCCATTCTTTTAGACTTGTTTCGTCAAATGGGCTTGATGTGGCCAGCCCGGCATTATTGACGACGATATCAATGCCGCCGTAAGCAAGCGCCGCTCGTTCAAAAGCTGACTGTACGTCTTCCTCCTTTGTCACATCCATTTTGACAGCCATTGCCCGTCCTTTTCCGTATGCATCGTTTATTTCCCCGGCAATTTTCTGTGCGCCTTCTATATTCAGATCAGCTACGATCACGTGCCCTCCCTCAGCTGCAAATCGGCGGCATGCCGCACTGCCGATTCCGCCGGCTCCTCCAGTTATCAGCGCTACTTTTCGGGAAAATTCTGCTTCCGGCGGGGCCAGCGTGAGTTTATATAGTTCGAGCGGCCAATATTCGACATGGTAGGACTCATTTTCATGTAAAGAAACAAATTGCCCCAGAGCGGTTGCTCCTTTCATTACGGCGATGGCCCTCCGATATAAAGCCCCGCTTACTTTAGACATCGCATAACTTTTTCCTGTATTCACCATTCCGATTCCAGGAATCAATATCACCCGCGGGGCGGATTCAAAGATTTGATCCCCATCCTGCTGATTGCGTGTAAAGTAAGCCTGATACTCTGATGTAAAGGTCTCGACTCCTGACTTGATCAGATCTGCAAGCTTGTGCACATCTTGAGTTTCCGGATTCCAATCAATGTACAGCGGAACCCGTTTTGTGTGAACAAGGTGATCCGGGCATGCCGCACCGATTTGCGAAAGTGCTGGCGCTTGGACACTGTTTACAAATTCCAAGACATCGTCATGATCATCATAGGAAAGGATCATTTTCTTTTCTTCACTTACTGCTCCTCTGATCACAGGCATGATGCCTGCCAAGATTTGTTTTCTTTTATCCTCCGGCAGCGGCTGATACCTTTTGCCTCCGAATACCTCATGCTGATTGATACGATCGTTAATATACTGCTCGGCTTCTTGAATGATGGATATCGTTTTTTGATAACATGTTTCAGACGTCTCTCCCCAAGTGACTAAGCCGTGTTTCTCCATTAATACAAGCTCGGCGTGGGGGTTGTTTGCTACGCCTTCAGCGATCATTTTAGACAAAGTAAATCCAGGACGGACGTATGGCACCCATACAAACCGATTTCCGTAAATGTCTTCAGCGATTTGTTTTCCATTATCCGCACAGCATATGCTGATAATCGCATCTGGATGGGTATGGTCAACATGTTTGTATGGCAGAAAAGCGTGTAATAGCGTTTCAATTGAAGGGCGGGGATGTTTGCTGTCTATCATACAATGAGACAGGTAGTCTACCATTTCTTCATCGGGCATTTGGTCCCTTTTAATCAGCGGGCGGATATCATCTAATTTCAAACCGGAAAAGTTATGCGCTTTCATTGTTGCCAAATCCGATCCGCTTCCTTTTACCCACATGACTTCTATTTCACGGCCTCTAAAATCCTTTTCCGTTGTTTTCATAGATGTATTCCCCCCGCCCCAGTTGCAGACAGTGCGGTCTGACCCGATCAGATTGGACCTGTACACCAATTCCTCTACACCTTTAGGTAGCTGTGCAGCTCGCTCTGAATCCCATATATGTTTCACCATATTTGATATTCCTCCATACCCTTTTATTTGTATCCGTTTTCATTATATATGATTTCTGTTTGTTTTTGAATCGTTTTTGTTTATTTTTGCTTTTTAACAAAAAAAGAAAGCAGCAGATATGCCGCTTTCTCGTTTCATTATGATTCTATTTTAAATTTCTTCGTAATGTCCTGAAGTTCTTCCGCCATGTTTGCCAACGTTTCCGCTGAAGAGCTGATTTCTTCCATGGACGCAAGCTGTTCTTCCGCCGAAGCTGCGATATCCTGAATGCCTGCTGAGCTTTCTTTCGCCACTGCAGAAATATCTTCAACAGCACTTGACACTTCCTGTGATCCGGCTGACAGTTGTTCAACCGTCGCGTTCAAGTTTTGCAATTCGCCGGAAATTTGGGTTGTCATCTCATAGATTTGTTTAAAGCTTTCCGCTGTTTGATCCGTAATCTGCAAGCCTTCTTTCACTTCATGATTCACGGATTGGAACATTGAAAGTGAGGTGCTGATTTCCCTGACAATCTCTTGAATTAATCCTTCAATTTCCTTGGCGGAGTCTGCTGATTGTACAGCAAGTTTTCTAACCTCTTCCGCAACTACTGAGAAACCTCTTCCGTATTCTCCCGCTCTTGCCGCCTCAATCGCAGCATTTAATGCAAGCAGGTTGGTTTGATCAGCAATGCCGTTAATCACATTCAAGATGCTTGTGATGTCTTGCGATTTTGTTTCAAGGCCCTTCACAACCGCTTCCGCTTTTTGAACGGATTGGTCAATTGTTTTCATCTGGCCGACTGTATGCTCCACCAGCTTTTCTCCGCTGCCCGCTGCCTCAGAGGACTGAATCGATGATTTCGTAATGGTTGAAGAGGCTTGAGCCACTTTTGAAATCCCCTCGTTCATTTGAGAAAGATGATTTGAGCTTGTTTCCAGTTTCTCGCTTTGTGCCTCGTTGCCATCTGAGAACTGTTCGATGGCAAGTGTAATATGTTCAGTTGCCTTGCTTGTTTGGGCTGCGCTTGCTGTCAGCTCCTCAGAAGATGAAGCGACGTTTTCTACAGACGTTTGAATAACGCCTATTACAGAACGCAATGATGCAGACATTTCATTAAAGCTTTCGCCAAGCTGGCCAAACTCGTTTTTCGAGTGAATGTCAATGACTTCTGTGAGATCTCCGCTGCTGATTTTTGCAGACGTTGAGACAAGTTTTCTTAACGGCTTGGTGATGGCACGGATAATATAGAGTATGAGTATGCCGCCGATTACTATTGACACGCATAGAATGATAACCGCAGTGTTCAGCACCGGGCTTGAAGCATCTTGCAATTCACTGACAAAATATGTGCCCGCGATTTTCCAGCCAGTCAGTTTATTTGTCGTAAAGGCCATTTTCTTTTCTTTGCCTTCGAATGTATATTCAAATGAGCCTTCTTTTTTGGAATATACTTGGTTTGTCCAATCGCCGGAACCGGTTGTCCCCGGCTTAATGGTCGGATGGGCGATATATTTTTTGTTGCCTGTCGTAATAAATGCAAAGCCTTCTTTTCCGATTTTGATTCTTTTTGATGCAGTAAGCACTTCATCCAGGTTTAAATCTAGCGCTATAACCCCTGAACCGTCTTTTAATTGTTTTGAAATTGTGACAACGATATCTCCTGTCGCTTCATCGGTATACGGTTCTGAGAAAACAGCTTGTCCTTTTTCCGCAACCGCCTGTTTGTACCAGTCACGTCCTGTCGGATCGAAACCTTTCGGAACACCGCTATCCGGATATTTATAAAGCTTCTTATCTTCTGAGGCAGCATAGATTGCGCCTACATCGTCGTTAAGTGTCGTGTACTGCTTAAATTTCTCTTTCAGTAATGTTTTGTTTTTGCCTAACAATATGTCTTTATCGACTGTCTCACTATAATAATCTATTGCTTTTACTTTATCTTCTAATTTATTTTGCAGCGTACTGTTTAGTTCTTCAACATTTCCCTTCGCACTGCTTATGAGCTCTCTGTCTAACGCGTTCCAAGCTGATTGATAACTGAAATATGCTAAAACCCCAACCGGCAAAATAAGCACTGCCAGAAACGCAGCGATTAGCGGTTTGCTGATCGATGGCTGTTTGATCCATTGTATGAATTTTCCCATTCTCGTTGACTCCTCCTTTAAGATAAATCTAATATCGTCAAACTAGGATAAAAGGTTTAATAAAAAAACTAAAAAAAACACCCAAGCGCAACAAGCTTGGGTGTTAAGGCTTATTATTCAATTTTAAATCGTTTGGTCATATCCCGAAGCTCTTCCGCCATAGAGGAAAGGGTCTCTGCAGACGAGCTGATTTCTTCCATGGAAGCTAGCTGCTCTTCAGCTGACGCCGCGATATCTTGTATATGCGCTGAGCTTTCTTTTGAAATCGATGCAATGTGCTCAGACGCTCCCGAAACTTCTTCGGAGCTGGCAGAAAGCTGCTGAACCGTCGCACTCATATTTTGCAGTTCGCCGGCGATTTGGTTCGTCATTTCAGAAATGCGTTTGAAGCTCATTTCTGTTTTATCTGTGATGTCAAGTCCTGTCTGCACCTCTTGATTGACAGATTGGAACATGCCGAGTGATGTATTGATTTCCTTCACAATTTCGATGATTAATCCTTCAATCTCTTTTGCTGAATCTGCTGACTGTACTGCCAGTTTTCTTACTTCTTCCGCTACAACGGAGAAGCCGCGGCCGTACTCGCCTGCGCGCGCTGCTTCAATTGCTGCGTTTAAGGCAAGCAGGTTCGTCTGGTCTGCGATGCCGTTGATCACACGCAAAATGTTTGTAATATCTTTCGATTTCGTTTCCAATCCGCGTACGACTTGCTCCGCTTCTTTAACGGACTTGTCAATGACATTCATTTGGCCGACGGTTTGATGAACAAGCTTGCCGCCTTCACTTGCAATTTCTGTCGATTGAACAGATGAATCAGTGATCACTTCAGAAGCTTGAGCCATATTCGTCAACCCGTCATTCATTTGATAAATGTGCTCTGCTGCCGTTTCAATGTTTTCGTTTTGTTTTTCATTGCCGTTAGAAAATTGTTCAATCGCCAATGTAATGTGCTCTGTTGCCTTGCTCGTTTGCGCAGCTGATGCAGTCAGCTCCTCAGAGGAAGCGGCAACATTGTCTACCGAATCCTGGATGGCGTGTATGAGAGAACGAAGTGACGACGCCATATTGTTAAAGCTTTTGCCGAGCTCGCCCAATTCATCTTTTGAACGGATATCAATGGTTTCCGTCAAATCTCCCTCGCTGATCCGCTTAGAGGAACCGACAAGCTGTTTCAGCGGTGTTGTAATCGACCGAATGATCAATGTCATGACGATAATCCCTATGATAATAGCTGCGGCCAAGACAATTAAAGCAAGGTGAAGGACAGGCTGGGCTGCCTCATGGATTTCATCCAAATACATGGTGCCGCCGATCTTCCATCCCGTCAACTTGTTTGTGTCAAAGGCCATTTTTTTCTTATCGCCATCCATGGTGTATTGAAAATCGCCTTTATCAGCACTCAACATCTTATCGAGCCAGTCGCCTTTTAATTCAGTTCCTGATTGTTCATTAGGGTGTGCGACAACTTTTTTGTCCTTCGTCATGATAAATGCGTAGCCTTGTGTGCCGATGTTGACTTTTTTGGTTGTTTTCAGCAGATTTTCAATCGTCATGTTGATTGCGATAACGCCTGAACCATCTTTTGTCTGCTGGGCGATTGTCACAACCATCGTATTTGTCGACGCGGTTTTATAAGGGTCTGTGATCACGACTTTCCCTTTATTTGCAACCGCTTTTTTGTACCAGTCGCGTTCAACCGGATTATAGCCGCTTGGCATCGGAAGATCCGGATAGCGGGTAAAGTGCCCTTTTGTGTCACTTGTATAAATGGATTCTACATCCTTGTTAATGCTGATATATTGTGAGAATTTCTCTGCAATGCTTGCATTGCTTTTTGCATTGTATTTCTCTTTTGTCAGCCATTCGCTGAAATAATCAGCACTGTTTTCTTTTTCGCCGATGCTGGTGTTAATGATTTCGTTTAATTGCTGTACATTTTCCAATGCGCTCCCCATCATCTGTCTGTCGAGTGAGCTGCTAGCCGATTGATACGCAAAGATCGCCAATATGACAACCGGTATGATGAGGATCGACAGAAAGGAAACGAGAAGCTTCCGTGTAATTGATCTTTGTTTTATGAGTTGGAGTATTTTTTTCATCATTCATTTCTCCTTTTTTATGCTACCCTTCATATCGGCTGGAAATGGGTAAATATATACAGCAAAAAAGAAGAAATTTAACAAAAGTAACTAATTTCCCATAAATAAATAGTATTTTAGACCTATTATTTGTCTACTTTAAATTGTTTTGTCAGATCACGGAGTTCTTCAGACATTCTTTCAAGCGTCAGTGCAGATGAACTAATCTCCTCCATGGATGCCAGCTGTTCCTCAGCTGAAGCGGCGATATCTTGGATGCCATCCGAGCTTTCCTTAGAAATGGCAGTGATATCATTTGAAGCTGCGGAAATTTCTTGAGCTCCCGCTGACAGCTCCTCAACCGTCGCATTCATGTTTTGCAGCTCGGAAGCAATTTGATTGGTCATTTGCGATATATGTTTGAAGCTCTGTTTAGTTTCATCCGTCATGACAAGCCCTGTTTCAACTTCTTTGTTTACGGACTGAAGCACGTTCAGTGATGTGTGAATTTCTTTTACTATTTCACTGATCAGCGATTCAATTTCTTTTGCTGAGTCAGCCGACTGTACCGCGAGCTTTCTCACTTCCTCAGCGACGACTGAGAAGCCCCGGCCGTATTCACCCGCTCTGGCAGCTTCAATGGCGGCATTTAAAGCCAAAAGATTGGTTTGATCCGCAATGCCGTTGATGACACGCAAAATATTCGTGATATCCTTTGATTTGATCTCCAGCCCTTTCACCACTTGTTCCGCTGCTTTTACGGAATGGTCAATTGTGTTCATTTGGCCGGCTGTTTTCTGGACGAGTGTCTCCCCTTTGCTTGACACTTCGGTTGAATCTGCGGATGTTTCTGTAATCACTGCTGCAGCCCGCGCCAGCTCTGCCAATCCGTCATTCATTTCATTAATTTGTTCGGTTGTCGTTTCTATTTTCTCGCTTTGGCTTTCACTGCCGTTTGAAAATTGCTCGATAGCCATCGTAATGTGCTCAGTGGCTCTGCTTGTCTGGTCTGCCGATGCAGTCAGCTCTTCAGACGAGGAGGCAACGTGTTCTACTGAGTCTTTGATCCCGTGAATGAGCGAGCGAAGCGAGTGTGCCATATGATTGAAGCTCTCACTCAGAACGCCGAGTTCATCTTTTGAATTGATTTCAATCGTTTCGGTTAGATCGCCTTCACTAATTTTTTCAGCGGATGCGACAATGCGTCTCAATGGCTTTGTGATGGATCGAATCACAAAATAAATCGCCGTCATTCCAGCTCCGATGGCAATCGCCAGAACGATTGAAGCCATGATCAGAACCCTGCTTGCAGCATCGTGAATCTCGTTTGCATACATCGTGCCGCTGATTTTCCAGCCTGTTGTTTGGCTTGTTGCAAATGCCATTTTTTTCTTTTTGCCTTTGTACGTATATTCAAAGTCCCCGCTTTTATCCTTGTAGAGCTTATCAACCCAGTCCCCTTTTAGCTCTGTTCCCGCTTTTTCTCCGGAGTAGGCGATGACTTTCTTGTTTTGGCTCAAAATAAAAGCATAGCCTTCTTTTCCGATATTGATTCCTTTCGCGGTAGTGACTAAGTCATCAATTTTCATATCAATGGCGACAACGCCTGACCCATCCACCGTTTGACGGGCGATGGTGACGACCATTTTTCCTGATGAAATCGATTCATAAGGCTCAGTGACAATTGTTTTGCCTTTATTGGCCATTGCTTCTTTGTACCAATCTCGTTCCAAAGCATTAAAGTCGCTTGGCATGTCAGCGTACGGATAACGTGTGAAGTCCCCGTCTTTGCCGCTTGAAAATACCGCAGCGACATTATCATTCATTTGGATAAATTGTTTAAATTCCTGTTTCAGCTCTGTTTTCTTTTTATCCTGAAATTTTTCTGCTGTAGCCCAATCGCTGAAATATGCGAGGCTTTTTTCAGTAGTGCTGATTTTATCATCAATGATGTGATCTAATATCTGAACATTTTCCTTTGCGCTTTGCGTCATCTGTACATCAAGTGAGGCAACTGCTGATTGATAAGCGCTAACCGAAAGGGCGGTTATCGGAACAATTAAGATCAGCAGGAAAGAAATAATAAGTCTCCTTGCAATTGATGATCTGCGAATAGTGGTGAGTGTTTTTTTCATTTCCTTTTGAACCTTCTTTCAATAATTTACAAATTATATCGGCGGATCTTCCTTTAAATTACATTGAAAATGGAGGAAAAAATGAAAAATAGTTCTAAATTCACCTGTTAAACTAGGACTTTATTATTGTTTACCATATAAAAAAACAGCGCTTTGATAGCGCTGTTTTTCGGTTTTTACTCGATTTTAAATTGTTTCGTCAGATCGCGAAGCTCTTCTGCCATCTGCGCAAGAGTCGTCGCTGAGGAACTGATTTCTTCCATGGAAGCAAGCTGTTCTTCAGCTGATGCGGCAATGTCCTGGATGCTTGCCGAGCTTTCTTTCGACACGTCTGCAATGCCGCTGACTGCTGCTGAAACATGCTGTGAACGGTCTGACAGCTGCTCGACGGTGGAATTCATCGTCTGCAGCTTGCCCGCGATTTCGTTTGTCATGCTGAAAATGCTCTGGAAGCTTTCTTTTGTATTGTCTGTGACAACAAGTCCGGACTGTACTTCCTGATTGACCTCTTTAAACATGTGAAGAGAGGTGTCGATTTCTGCGACGATTTCTTGGATCAGCTTTTCGATTTCTTTCGCTGAATCGGCTGATTGGACAGCCAGCTTGCGCACCTCCTCCGCTACGACAGAGAAGCCGCGTCCTGACTCTCCGGCACGCGCCGCTTCAATGGCTGCATTTAGTGCAAGCAGATTTGTTTGGTCAGCGATTCCGTTGATGACTCTCAAAATGCTTGTGATGTCTTTTGATTTTCCTTCTAAGCCTTTGACAACAGCTTCAGCCTGCTGAACAGATTGATTAATCGAGTTCATTTGTCCGACTGTCTGCTGCACAAACTTCTCACCCGTTCCGGCGATTTCCGTTGATTGGATAGATGCCTTTGTAATATCTGACGATGTTTGTGAGACTTGCTGGAGTCCTTCATTCATTAAGTTCAGCTGATGAGAGCTGGATTCAACCTTTTCGCTTTGCTCCTCGTTTCCGTTTGAGAACTGCTCAATCGCCATCGTAATATGCTCGGTGGCTTTACTCGTCTGCCCGGCAGATGCGGTAAGCTGTTCGGAAGATGCGGCCACATTGTTCACCGAGTCCTGAATAGCGCTGATCAGAGAGCGGAGAGATTGTCCCATTTCATTGAAGCTTTCCCCAAGCTCTCCAAGCTCATCCTTTGAATGGATTTCGATCGTTTCGGTCAGATCCCCCCTGCTGATCGTTTTCGATGATTGAACAAGACGTTTTAACGGTTTTGTAATCGAACGAACGATAAACAGAATTAAAATTCCGCCTGCCACAATGGAAGCAATCAGCACAATCATTCCTGTTGTCAGCACAGACTTTGAGGCATCCTTAATTTCATCCATATACATTGTGCCGGCTATTTTCCAACCAGTCAGTTCGTTTGTAGTATAGGTCATCTTTTTATCTTCGTTATTAAGAGTATACTGGAGTTCACCGCTGTCATTCGCATACATTTTGGCTACCCAGTCGCCTGAAAGCTTTTCTCCAGCCTTATGGTTCTTGTGGGCGACATAGGTTTTGTTTTTTGTTGCAATGAAAGCATAACCTTCTTTTCCGACCTTGATTTGTTTCATTTGTTCTAACAATTTATCAATGGTAATATCCATGGCGACAACGCCAGATCCGTCCTTCAGCTCCTGTGCAATGGTAATGACCATGCTTCCGTCACTCGCAGCCACGTAAGGATCTGTCACGACAATTTCACCGCCGGCCTTCATCGCATCCTGGTACCAAGGCCGTTGTCTCGGGTCGTATCCTTCCGGCAATTTTTCTTTTGGCGCTTGTACATAAGTGCCGTTATCTGCGCCCCCATAAATTCTGGCTACTCCTTGATTAATAGATACATATTGTGAAAATTTAGCTTTGATCTCTTCTTGATTTGATTTCCCTTTGAATGCGGATCTTTTAAGAGATTCACTGAAAAAGGTGACTGCTTTCGCTTTTTCTCCCAGATCATTTGTAACAGTTGTATTAAATGTATCGACACTGTTTTTCGCATTTCCCATAATTTCCTGATCCAGCTTTCCGCTGGCGCTTCGGTAAGAGCTAAATTCTAATATAAGAATAGGGATAATGAGAATCGCAATAAATGAGACGATTAATTTCTTTGAAATAGACGGTTTCTTCAGCCAATTGATAAAAGTCTTCATGTCACTTGCTCCTTCAGGTTTGATACAGTATATATCGGCTGCTTAAAAAAGTTTTAAAATAAAAAATGGAAGAAGTTCTTTTTGGCTGTCTTCTGCCTTTTTAACTTTCATTGCCCAAGCTCTTTGCATATCTTATAAAAAACAAGGGGGGCTAAACATGATTATTGTATCAGGACAATTGCTCCGTCCCCAGGATATTGAAAATTGGCAGATTGATCAAGATCTGAATCCGCTCTTAAAAGAGATGATTGAGACGCCTGTTCAGTTTGATTATCATTCAATTGCTGAACTGATGTTTGAGCTTAAACTGCGGATGAATATTGTAGCAGCGGCAAAGACGCTGCACAAAAGCGGGGCGAAGTTTGCCACTTTTTTAAAAACATACGGGAATACAACGTATTGGAGGGTTTCACCGGAGGGCGCCTTGGAGCTGAAATACAGAATGCCGCCTTCAAAAGCGATTCGGGACATTGCAGAGAACGGCCCGTTTTATGCGTTTGAATGCGCAACCGCAATCGTTATCATTTATTACTTGGCCTTAATCGATACAATCGGAGAAGATAAATTCAATGCCAGCTTTGACAGAATTATTTTATATGACTGGCATTATGAGAAATTGCCGATATATACGGAAACAGGACACCACTTTTTCCTTGGAGATTGTTTGTATTTTAAGAATCCTGAATTTGATCCGCAAAAGGCGCAATGGAGAGGCGAAAATGTGATACTACTGGGGGAAGATAAATATTTTGCCCATGGTCTTGGAATCTTAAACGGAAAGCAAATTATTGATAAGCTGAATTCTTTTAGGAAAAAAGGAGCCTTACAGTCAGCCTACCTTCTGTCTCAGGCGACCAGACTGGATGTTCCGTCTCTTTTCCGCATCGTCCGCTAAAAAGCCCCATCGCCTATTTTCCGGACGATGGGGTTTCAAATGCCTTTCGTTTTCGATAGAAGGGGGCTGTGCCAAAATATTGGTTCGCAGCCCACTCCATTTTTTCAAGGTCATTTCTTGTCACGATTGGATCCTGGCTGCTCCATTTGATAAAGCGGACAAAATAGTAGCCTTTGATAGGAACCATTGTAACTTTTGAGTGAGGCCAGCCTTCAAATACAAACTCAATTTTCCCTCTTTTTTTATAAGAATATTGAAGAATGTTCATATCTGTCACCTCAGTTTATCAAGTTACGTTCGGCAAAGCTCGGTACGTTTACATCCATTGATTAACTATCCCTCATGCAGGCTTTCCGGAAAACAAAGGGTGAGGCGCGTGTCTCTTTCCCTCGCTTTTTATTTCGCATATGGACGAATGCCAAGCACGCCTTCATTCGATAAAGCCGCAGCGTGGGCGGGTGTGACAAGCCCTCCGGCTATCGGCGCTTGTTCAGCGATCATGCTTTTGTCATAAAAAACAGCCTATTATCCCATCATTTTGATATAGCATGTCCGGGTGCGAGGCCCGTCAAATTCGCAGAAATAAATGCCCTGCCACGTTCCAAGAATAAGCCGGCCGTTTTCCACAATGACATGCTGTGAAGCTCCGACCGTACTCGACTTCATGTGTGCAGCTGTATTGCCCTCCATATGGCGGTCCAGCTCATGTTCCCACGGATATACCTCATCAAACCTTCTGAGCATATCTTTTTTGACGTCCGGATCGGCATTTTCATTAATTGTAATGCCCGCAGTCGTATGCGGACAGTAAATCAGCGCTGCGCCGCTCGTTATACCTGTTTCTTGAAGAAACGCTTCCACCTCCCGGGTGATATCTATCATTTCATCTCGTTTGGTTGTTTTGATTTGCAGTGTTTTCAGCATTTGTTTCTCCTTTCGTTTGTCCGCTCTCATCGCTTAATTCGTTCTGTGTTCTTTTTTTTCCTGTTAAACCGCTCTCATAAACCCGATAAAACAAAAAAACTCCAGTCTAAGGCTGGAGTTTAGCACCATAGATATATTCTTGCTTCATACGGCTTTAAGAGTACTGATGTCATATGCTTGTGCGGCTCTGTTTCAATATTTGACAAGACGAGTGCATCTGATGACAATGGCAATCCAGAGTGCCTGAACAACGCCGGTGTTCCTGTCAGATTGGCCGCAATCAGTGCAGTATGGCTCTCGTTTTTCCGAAGATATGCAAAGATTTGCTGATCTTCCGGTAAAATGAGCTCGTATGTCCCGTTAATAAAAACATCATATGTTTGGCGCAGCTTGATCAAGCTTTTGTAAAAATGGTAAACGGATGTTTTATCGTTTTTTTGCGCCTCGGCATTCAGCCATTTGTAATTCTCATTGATTCCGATCCACGGTTTGGCCTCAGAAAATCCGGCGTATGGACCAGCATTCCATTGCATCGGCGTTCGCGAATTGTCTCTTCCCTTTTTCCAGACAATCTTCATCACATCCTCGTGTGATGTGCCTTTCGCTGTTTTTGTTTCATACAGGCGTTTCAATGCGACATCATCATAGTCCTCAATAGATGGAAAAGCCACGTTCGTCATCCCGAGTTCCTGTCCCTGATAAATAAACGGTGTGCCTTTCATGAGAAAATAAACAGCGGAAAGCGCTTTTGCACTTTCTTTCAGGTACACTCCGTCGTCTCCCCACACAGAAACTGAACGGGGCTGGTCGTGATTCTCCATAAACAAAGCATTCCAGCCGATCCCTTCCAGACTGTCCTGCCAGTCAGTTAAAATTCGTTTAAATGCAACGATATCAATACTTTCATTGATCTCTACATCCCACAGGCCGAGATGCTCAAATTGAAAAATCATGCTGAATATGCCGTTTTTTTCTCCAGCCCAATCAGCTGCTTCTTTTGCAGCGACGCCGTTTGCTTCACCAACTGTCATAATCGGATAGCGGGAAAATGTGTTTTCCTTCAGCTCTGTTAACAAATCCATAATGCCGTCAGCATTCATATGATAAGGAAAGGAAGGGACATAGTCCAGTCCCTTTGGATTCGGCATGTCAGGAAACCCTTCTTTTTTCTTAATATGCGTAATGGCATCCACCCGAAATCCGTCAATTCCTTTATCAAGCCACCAATTGATCATGTCATAAACGGCATTCCTCACCTTTTCATTTTCCCAATTCAAATCAGGCTGTTTTTTATCAAAAAGGTGCAGATAATACTGGCTTGTCTTTTGATCATACTCCCAAGCCGGCCCGCCGAAAATGCTTTCCCAATTGTTGGGCGTTTTTCCGTTTTTGCCGTCTTTCCAAATATACCAGTCGCGCTTTTCCGAGTGTATGGATGAACGGGATTCTATGAACCATGGATGTTCGTCGCTTGTGTGGTTCACAACGAGATCCATAATCAGCTTCATATCCAGATCATGAATGTCACCAAGCAGCTCATCAAAATCTTCCATCGTGCCAAACTCGCTTAATATGTTTTGATAATCCCTGATATCATAGCCATTATCGGCATTCGGTGAATCATACAGCGGGCAAATCCATATGACGTCAGCGCCCAGCTCTTTTATGTAAGAAAGCTTGGTTCTGATTCCTTGAATATCCCCGATTCCGTCGCCATTTGAATCTTTAAAACTGCGGGGGTAAATTTGGTAAACTACGGCTTCCTTCCACCAAGCCTTTTTCATACAGCCACTCCTTCCCAGTGTACCGTTCTTATATATCCTATGTAGAAAAAGGTCTTTACAGCATTGCTTTTTAAGAAATGACTTGATGACACAAAAAACAGCCGTTTGTTCCCCGGCTGTTTTTTATCAAAAATCAGTTTTTTTTATTTCTACAAAACGGATGTGGTGATCTTCGGCGTCGAGGATTTTAAATTCACAGCCCTCCGCGTGTATCACATCCCCTGCTTTCAGCTCCATTTTTTGCGTTAGAAGCCAGCCTGCAATCGTATCAATTTCTTCATTTTCAATCGCAATGTCGAGAAGGTCATTCACTTCGTCTATTAGCGCTTTTCCATCCATCACATAATGGTGCTCGCCCTTTTTCAGGATGTGCGGTGTTTCATCCTGATCATACTCATCGCGGATTTCCCCGACGATTTCCTCGATAATATCCTCTACAGTGACAAGCCCCGCCGTTCCCCCGTATTCATCGACAAGAATCGCCATGTGAATCCGCTCCTTCTGCATGCGGATTAAAAGCTGCTGAACAGGAATGCTTTCAATGACTCTGATAACGGGCCTCATGATTTGATTCAGCTTTATCGGCTGGCCGAGAAAATAAGCTTTAAACATATCTTTGCTGTTGATGATCCCTAAAATATGATCCTTGTCATCTTTGATGACAGGGTAGCGTGTATACCGTTCATTAATGATGTGATGAATTGCCTCTTCAAGCGACTGCTCCAGAGAGATAACCGCAATTTCTGTCCGCGGAATCATAATCTCTCTCGCTACCCGGTTGTCAAATTCAAAAATCTTATTTACATAGCGGAATTCAGACTGATTGATTTCTCCCTTTTCATAGCTTTCAGAAAGGATCAGCCTTAGTTCCTCTTCGCTGATGACAACCTGATGCTCCTTTACCGAATGAAAGCCAAACAATTTCACAAGAAAACTTGCAGAGCCGTTTAATGCTTTAATAAACGGGTACGTGATTTTATAAAACCAGATCAGCGGCTTTGCAATCCATAAGCTTACAGCTTCAGCTTTTTGAATAGAAACCGTTTTCGGGGCAAGCTCCCCCATCACCACATGCAAAAAAGTGACGATGATAAATGCAACTACAAATGTGACAATGTGGTTAAACGGTTCCGGTATGCCTGTCATTGTAAATAAGGGATGAAGAAAACGTTCAAATGTAGGTTCACCAAGCCACCCAAGGCCGAGGGCTGTAATCGTAATCCCGAGCTGGCAGGCTGATAAATACTCGTCAAGATTGGAGATGATTTTATGTGCGGCTAGTGCTCGGCTGTCACCGCTTTCGATGAGCTGATTGATTTTTGAACCTCTGATTTTGACGATCGCAAATTCCGCTGCAACGAAAACAGCCGTAATGCCAATCAAAACAAAAATGGCGATCAATTGTAAAATAAGCAAAAAAAGCCCTTACCATAAATGGTAAGGGGCCACCTCCTTAACGTTAATTCTCATCACGACCGTTTAAGAAAATCATCACAAAACGAAGTAGTTCAAACAGGGAAACCAGGGCGGCGGCCACATACGTTAAGGCAGCAGCACTCAGCACTTTATTTACCCCATTTTCTTCATTGTTTCGGATGAATCCTTCTGACACAATAATCTGCTTCGCACGTGAACTTGCATTGAATTCGACAGGCAATGTAATCAGCTGGAAAAAGACAGCCGCTGAAAACAGTATGATGCCAAGCCCGATCAAATTCAGGCTGCCGAGAAGCATGCCTCCTAAGAAAAGCAAAGGAGCTACACCGGATGCAAAATTCACGACTGGGAAGATTTTATGTCTCAGCACAAGCGCACCATATGACTCCTGATGCTGCAAGGCATGTCCGACTTCATGGGAAGCTACGGATATGGCGGAAATTGAGCGGCCGTAATAGACCGGCTCAGATAAACGCACCACCCGTCTTGTCGGGTCGTAATGGTCTGTTAAAGTGCCTCTTACCGGTTCGACCGGCACGTCGTAAAGACCGTTTATATCTAAAATCCGTCTTGCCGTTTCTGCCCCTGTACGTCCGCTTGAGGCTTCCACTTTTGAATATTTTTCAAAGTTGCTCTTTACTTTAAATTGTGCCCAAAACGACAATCCCAATGCGGCTATTGTTAAAAATATAAACAGCATTTTTTCATCATCCTTTGTTCATGATCATTTCTCTATTACGATTATTTTAATGAGTTTTCTTTCTCGTGTACAGAAATGCGCTTTTTCTTCCGGCTTGGAGCACACAATCCAATCAGCAAAAAGAACAGGCCTGCTGAAAACAAATAAAAGGCGAAACTGCCGGCCAGTTCTTTCAGAAAATGAAGCCAGGAGAAGCTTCCGGAAAAGTGATTATATGAATTCAAATCGAAAATAAACAAAATCACCGCGGATGCCGCCAGCTGCGTACCGATTAAAACCACGATCGTTCTTTGAAAGATCGTCATCTTTTTCATCCTTTTTGTTTTAGTTTATGGAGAAATCCGGTTTTATATGTTTTGTACATTTTTTGAAAAACATCACCGGAAGTGGGACATACTGTTAGAAAAAAGCACGGGTGTGATGGAAGCTATGAAAGTGACGAGTGAGGAAAAGGAACAGCTGAGCACAGCAATCGACCGAATGAATGAAGGACTGGACGCGTTTATCCAGCTGTATAATGAATCGGAAATTGATGAACCGCTTATTCAGCTTGATGATGATACAGCCGAGTTAATGAAGCAGGCCCGAGATATGTACGGCCAGGAAAAGCTAAATGAGAAATTAAATACAATTATTAAACAGATTTTATCCATCTCAGTATCTGAAGAAGGAGAAAAAGAATGAAATCAAATCGGATATTTATTTCATGGCTCAGGTGGCCGTTATTTATCCGAATCGGGGTTATTATTTTATGTCTGATTCTTTTGTTCGGCCAAATCATTTATATACTTGAGCCTAAGCAGTTCACTTCGGTATTCGAAGGTATTTGGTGGGCTGTCGTTACGGTTTCTACAGTCGGTTATGGAGACTATGTGCCGCACACTCCGCTGGGACAGGCAGCCGGAATACTGCTGATTTTGAGCGGAGCAAGCTTTGTCACAGCGTATTTCGCTACGTTATCAGCGGCCGCATTCAGCAGACAGCATCGCTACATTGAAGGAAAAGTTGCTTACAAAGGCCGGGACCACATCATTCTGATCGGGTGGAATGAAAAAACAAACCGGCTTTTGAAGGACCTTCAGCTTGCCGCCCCTTCCAAAACAGTCGTACTAATCGATGAATCCTTAACAGAAGGCCCGCTTATTGAAAACGTTCATTTCATACGCGGGCACGCTGCCGATGATGGGACACTGAAACGGGCCAATATTACTGAAGCGGAATCAGTGATGATTACTGCCGATCAGTATAAAAGTGAAACTGATGCTGATATGCTGTCAGTGCTGACTCTTTTATCTGTTAAAGGTCTTAATCCCCTTGCTTACTGCATCGTCGAGATTTTAACTGACCGTTTTGTCACCAATGCGGAACGGGCAGGCGCAAACCAAATCATCGGAACTTCAGAATTTATCAGCCGGGCGATGCTGCAGCATTACCAAGTCAAGTTACGGCCGTCTAAACAGCAGAACGGAATCAAGCTGACACTTGATCAGCATGTGGAGCTTCTTGCTGTTCCTGACGAACTAAAGGGAGCGGCTTACAAAACCTGTGTTCTCTATTTCCTTGATCACAACACAACAATTATAGGCATACAAAAAAAGGAGGGGCCGATGCTTTCCCCTCCTCTTACATACAAGGTGCTCGAAACAGATCAATTCCTTGCCATCTAGTGTAACAGAACATCCTCCAATTCTTTCACGAGAGAGGCGCCGATATCCAAAAATGCCGGATCAATTTCCGCGTCCCGCCTTTCCGGTTCGGAAAATTGATTAAACAGTGATTGGAAAGGCCCTCCCTCGGCGTGATCGTCAACATCCGCCTGAAACACCTGTCTCAGCATAAATGGCGTTCCGATCCGGACGGCCGCCCCTCGTTCATCGAGACTGCCCTGTACCGCATTGACGGGAATTCTTAAAAATAAATAGCCGTCTCTATCATCAATTTTATAATCAAAGTAGCCATGATCGTATTCCCAGCCGCCGTTTATCACATAACCGAGCGGCTTCATCACTTGTTCCAGTTCTTGAAGCAGAAAAGACTGCCCATCTATCGCGGAAGGTATTGGTATCATCAGAATGCCCCTTTTTTCACTTATCCTGTCCCGCCGAACAAGACTTCATTCAGAGGCGCCTACATGGAAATCGTTGTTTCTTTCGCGCGGCCAACAGGAAAGAAAGCGCATTCAATTAAGAAGTAAACAGCCATTGCCGCTGCAAGCCATACAGCTGAATCCCAAGACACATAAACAACCGTTGCATAGAGTCCTAATTTAGTGAAAAGAGTATGGGTTCGTTTTAAATGCAAAATCCGATGTACCGCATCGGTAAAAAGGGCAAGCGGCAAACCAATGAGAAGAAAGGAGTGGATGAAAAAATGTGACAGCGTGCCGCCAAAGCTTGAAGAAAACCCTGTATACACGGCATCAAAGGAGATAAGGAAACTTAAAATAGCTGCAGAAAAACCGGCAATGATGAGATGTTTAACCAATTGTTTCATGAACATCAGCACCTTTCTGATTTTATAAAAAGCCGACCGGCAAATGCCAGTCAGCTTTCTCACATTAATCTTCCAGACGTTTTTCAAGCTCTGCTTTTTTCTCTTCAAAGCCAGGTTTGCCGAGTAACGCAAACATATTGACTTTATACGCTTCTACACCAGGCTGGTCAAACGGATTGACGCCAAGGAGGTAACCGCTCATCGCGCAGGCTTTTTCGAAGAAATATACAAGGTATCCAAAAGTATATGCATTCAGCTCAGGAATGTTAACGATTAAGTTCGGAACATTTCCGTCTGTATGGGCAAGCATTGTACCTTGGAATGCTTTTTTGTTAACGAAATCAACAGTTTTACCGGCTAAATAGTTCAAGCCGTCAAGATCGTTATCCGCTTCCTCAATTGTCAGTTCATGTTTAGGCTTCTCTACGTTCAGGACCGTTTCGAATAAATCTCTGCGGCCTTCTTGTACATACTGGCCTAAAGAATGAAGGTCTGTTGAATAGTTCGCTGAAGAAGGATAAATGCCCTTCTCATCTTTCCCTTCGCTTTCTCCGAACAGCTGCTTCCACCATTCCGCAAAGTATTGAAGCGCCGGTTCGTAGTTGATGAGCATTTCAATTGTTTTGCCCTTATTATAAAGGACATTGCGAACAACCGCATATTGGTATGCTGGGTTATCTTCCAGTTCAGATGTTGCAAAATCTTTGCTCGCATCCAGGGCGCCTTTCATCATGTCGTCAATGTTGACGCCGCTGACAGCAATCGGCAAGAGACCTACAGCTGTTAAAACTGAATAACGGCCGCCGACATCGTCAGGAATTACGAATGATTCAAAGCCTTCTTCGTTAGAAAGCGTTTTTAATGCGCCGCGCTCTTTATCAGTTGTTGCATAAATCCGCGCTTTCGCTTCTTCTTTACCGTATTTCTCTTCAAGAAGCTTGCGGAAAATACGGAAAGCGATTGCAGGTTCAGTTGTCGTACCTGATTTAGAAATCACATTAATAGAGAAGTCAACATCTTCAAGAAGATCCATGACGTCTCTCATATAAGATGAACTGATGTTGTTCCCGATAAAAATGACTTGCGGATTGCCGCGTTTTGCTTTTGGCAAAGTGTTATAAAACGCGTGATTCAGCGCTTCAATCGCTGCCCGCGCTCCAAGATAAGAACCGCCGATGCCGACAACAAGCAAGACATCAGAGTCAGATTTGATTTTTTCCGCGCTTTTTTTGATGCGCGCGAATTCTTCTTTATCATAATGTTCAGGGAGGTCCACCCAGCCTAGAAAATCGCTGCCCGCGCCTGTTTTCTCATGGATATTATGGTGTGCTGTTTTTACAAAGTCCCGCAGGTATGTAAGTTCATGTTCGTTGAAGAAAGTCAACGCTTTTGAGTAGTCAAAGCGTACATGCGTCATTGCTTGTCCCTCCATAACGGTATAATGTTTTCATCTTTCACTTTATATGAACTTATCTGTGAAATCAAGTCAAGAAGAAAGGGCGGAATGACTGGATTCCGCCCTTTGGGTTTATAGAGACGCGCGAAGGATGGCAAGCACGTCATCTTTGTTCAGTTTTTGGAAGTTGCCGAAGCCGCCGTGTTCCATTTCCTTGGCTGCGATATCAGCAATCAGCTCAAGCTTTTCTTCTCCAATATTGTAATCAGCAAGACGAGAAGGTGCACCGAGGCTTGTCCAGAACGCAGACAGTTTATCGATTCCTTCAAGCGCAATTTCTTTATCTGTTTTGCCTTCAGTATCAATGTCAAACATGTTGAGCATAAGGTTTTTAAAACGGCCTACATTTGTATCAAGCGTGTATCTCATCCAATTTGGGAACAGTATTGCCAAACCGCCCGCGTGCGGAATATCATATACAGCTGAAACAGCGTGTTCCATTGTATGAGAAGCCCAGTCACCGAAGTATCCCATTTGGAGCGTGCCGTTTAAAGCAATAGTACCAGCATACAAAATCGTTTCACGAAGTTCGTAGTTTTCCAGATCTTCAAGAAGCTTAGGAGCTGTTTCGATGACCGTCTGCAAAACAGCAAAGCACATTCTATCCTGAAGCGGCGTGTTTTCAACATTATGGAAGTATTGTTCGAATACGTGGCTCATCATGTCAACCATGCCGTATACTGTTTGATTTTCTGGAACGGTGAACGTATTTTCAGGGTCTAAAATAGAGAAACGCGGATGAGTGACATTGCTGCCCCATACAAATTTCTCGTTTGTTTCCCAGTTTGTAATCACGGAATCAGGGTTCATTTCAGACCCTGTTGCAGCAAGAGTTAAAACAGTGCCAAACGGCAGCGCATCCTCCGCTGTTACTTTTTTGCTGAAAATATCCCAAGCGTCACCGTCATATTTGACGCCAGCTGCGATTGCCTTTGTACAGTCAATCACACTGCCTCCGCCGACAGCAAGCAGAAAATCAATGTCATGCTCTCTGCAAAGTCCTATGCCTTTTTCCACTGTCGCAAGACGCGGGTTTGGCTCTACACCTGACAGCTCATGAACAACAGCGCCCTCTTCTTTTAAAATGCCTGTGACTTGATCATAAAGGCCGTTGCGTTTAATGCTGCCGCCCCCGTAAACAAGCAGTACATTCTTGCCGTATCGTTTGAATTCTTTTCTTAATTGTTCAAGCTGACCTTTTCCAAAAATCAGCTTTGTCGGATTATAATAAGTGAAATTTTCCATAGTAAAACCTCCAAATGATGCTGGTAAAAAACAGATTTTCCATTGTAACATAAGTTGACAAAAAAGAAAAAGGGAAGCAGCCAAACGGCTATTTCCCCTTTTTTTATAGTGATGCTTTCAAAATTGACAGCACATCTTCTTTGTTGAGTGATTTAAATTGGCCGAATGTACCGTTAGCCATTGCCTTGTCAGCGATTGTGTCAAGCTGCTCATCATTAATATCATAATCAGCAAGACGGTTCGGAGCGCCAAGACTTGTCCAGAATGCGGACAGCTTATCGATACCTTCAAGGGCAATTTCTTCATCCGTTTTACCTGCTTCTTCAACATCAAACACGCGAACTGCAAGCTGTTTCATGCGGGCAGGGTTTTCAGACAATGTGTGTCTCATCCAATTCGGGAACAGAATCGCCAGTCCGCCGGCATGCGGAATATCATAAACGGCTGATACTGCATGTTCAATATTATGAGTAGCCCAATCCCCTCTTGCCCCCATAGAAAGCATGCCGTTTAATGCGATTGTTCCTGTGTACAGGATCGTCTCACGCAATTCGTAATTTTCGAGATCATTGATCAGCTTAGGCGCTGTTTCAATGACTGTACGCAAAAGTGATTCACACATGCGGTCCTGATACGGCGTGTTTGATACATGATGGAAGTATTGTTCGAATACGTGGCTCATCATGTCAACCATCCCGTAGATCGTGTGGTTTTTAGGTACGGTGAATGTATTCACCGGATCAAGAATCGAGAATTTAGGGAATACGAGCGGGCTGCCCCAGCCGTATTTTTCTTTTGTTTCCCAGTTTGTAATAACAGATCCTGAGTTCATTTCTGAACCAGTTGCAGCGAGAGTCAATACCGTTCCGAATGGCAAAGCATCTTTTGGCTGATGCTTTTTCGTAACGATATCCCACGCATCACCATCATACTTCGCTCCTGCGGCAATCGCTTTTGTACAGTCGATTACGCTTCCGCCTCCGACAGCCAGCAAGAAATCAATGTTTTGTTCTTTACAGATGGCAACACCTTTATTAACAGTCGACACACGAGGATTCGGTTCCACACCTGCTAATTCATGCACGGTCGCTCCGGCTTTATTCAGCTGTTCAATCACTTGATCATACAGGCCGCTGCGTTTAATGCTGCCGCCTCCGTACACAAGCAATACGTTTTTTCCGTAAGGTTTGAGTTCCTCCGGAAGTCTTTCCACTTCGCCGCGCCCGAAAATTAATTTGGTCGGATTCCAGTATGTAAAGTTTTGCATGACATCTCCTCCTTAGATTTTTTATTATGCAGAATGTCCTCACCACATGTAAAGCAATCAGCTCTCACCGATCAGCATACCAGATGGTTTTATTTTGCAAGGTGCTGGGAAAGAAGCTGATATAAGCGAGGGCAGGCCAGCTTCCCTCATATGGAGAATGCATGTATAGATTCTCCAATATGTCACAATCTATAACTGTTTTAATAATTCATGGAGGAGGTTGCAAAACATGAGTACCATTCAAAGAATTTGTCTTGTATTAACCATCATTGGCGCCATTAACTGGGGACTGATCGGATTTTTCCAATTTGACTTAGTAGCGGCTATCTTCGGCGGCCAAGGGTCAGCTCTTTCCCGAATCATTTACGGACTTGTCGGAATCGCCGGCTTAATCAACCTCGGTCTGCTATTTAAGCCAAACGAGGAAAGATCACGTGAAGAAGCAGCAAATCCTGAAATGCGATAGGATATCAATCACGCTGAAATAGGATTTTGCATGAAATCAAAAGCACCGAACATTCCTGTCCGGTGCTTTTTTCATGCTTATTTTTTGATAAGGTCTTTGCGGTTGGACATTTCGATCCACTCTTCAAGCTTATCTTTTAATGTGTTGAAACCTTGTGGTGTAGAAGCTTCTTCGCTTACTTGAGCAGCTTTAGGTTTTCTTGGTTTGCTTTCTTTTTTCTCAGGCGCAGCTTGTGTCGCACGAATTGAAAGGCTGATTTTGCCTTTTTCTTCATCAACAGCAAGTACTTTTACTTGTACTTCGTCGCCAACTGAAAGGTGCTCGTTGATATCTTTTACGAAACCGTGAGTCACTTCAGAAATGTGTACTAAACCTTGAGTTTCTTCATCTAATGCAACAAACGCACCATACGCTTGTAATCCTGTAACTTTACCAGTGTAAACACTGCCCACTTCAAATTTTGCTGCCATTCATAACAACTCCTAAGTTAAATTAAATATCTGTTTATACGCAATTTAAAATTATATCACACATGTCTTATTTCCGCAAAGAAAACTTTTTTATAAAAAATCAGGTTTATGCACAGCAAAAAGGGGGTAAACTGAAAATACCAAAGGCTTTCTAGTATTCCCCCCTTTTATTGGATGCGAACAAAAGGTTCGTATCTTTTTTTATGTTGTTTTGTGCAGGAAGCGTTTCATTCTGACTAACGCTTCTTGAAGCTGTTCAATCGAGGTTGCGTATGAACAACGGATATATCCCTCACCGCTCGGACCAAACACACTTCCAGGAACAACTGCCACTTTTTCCTGCGTCAGTAGCTCCTCGGCAAACTGTTCTGAACTCATTCCCATGCTTTTGATAGATGGAAAAGCATAGAAAGCGCCGCCCGGATGATGACAGCTGAGACCGATTTCATTGAGCGATTCTACAAACAGATTCCGTCTTCTTCGATAGCTTTTTTTCATTTTTTCTACGTCTTCCATGCCGTTCTTCAGGCCTTCAAGGGCGGCAAACTGCGCCATTGCGGGCGCGCACATCATCGCATACTGATGAATTTTAAGCATGGCATCCCGAAGCAAGGATGGTGCCGCGGCAAAACCGAGCCTCCAGCCCGTCATTGCAAATGCTTTTGAAAAGCCTGAGATGACTACCGTCCGTTCCTTCATTCCCGGTAATGCCGCTATACTTGTAAATTCCTCATCATATGTCAGCTCCGCGTAGATCTCGTCGGCTAAGACGATGACATCATGTTTTTTGGCAAACTCAGCAATCTCATTCAGCTCTTCCTTCGAATAAACCGAACCTGTCGGATTCGATGGTGAGCAGATGAGAATGGCCTTTGTTTTTTCAGTGACTGCCGCTTCAAAATCAGCAGCCGTTGCTTTAAATCCTTTGTCTGCCGTTGTATGAACGTGAACCGGGATACCGCCTGCCAAAGAAACAAGCGCATCGTACGCAACAAAACACGGCTCAGGAATGATGACTTCCTCACCTGGATTCACAATGGCGCGGATCGCAATATCCAAAGCCTGACTTGCCCCCACTGTCACAATCAGCTCATTATCTGGCGAGTAGCTAAGGTCAAACCTGTTGCTCAAATAACGGCTGATTTCCTCCCGCAATGAGTATAAACCCGCATTGGCCGTGTATGACGTATATCCTTGTTCAAGAGAGAGAATGCTTGCTTCGCGGACATTCCATGCGGTAACAAAATCAGGCTCGCCGACGCCTAAAGAAATGACGCCTTCCATCGTTGCCGCCAAATCAAAGAATTTGCGGATGCCGGATGGTTTTATTTGTTGTACATAGTCTGATAAATACGAAGTCATTTACGGTGACACCACGATTCTTTTGTCGTCGTCTCCTGTTTCAAACACTTTGCCGTCATGCTTGTATTTTTTCAGGATAAAATGGGTTGTCGTAGATACAACTGAATCAAGCGTTGAGAGTTTATCCGAAACAAAACGCGCTACGTCAGACATCGAATTGCCGCGAATCACGACAGACAAATCGTATACGCCTGACATCAGGTAAACTGATTCAACCTCTTGGAATCGGTAAATCCGTTCCGCCACTTCATCAAAACCGACGCCCCGCTTCGGCGTTACTTTGACGTCAATCATGGCCGTAACGCCCTCATGTCCGTCGACTTTTCGCCAGTCAATCATAGCGGAATAATCGATAATAACCTTTTCTTTCTCCAGTTTGTCAATAATTGTTTTCACTTCATTTACAGGGATGCCCGCCATCTTTGCGATTGTTTCTAAATCGGCGCGGCTGTTTTCGTCTAAAATTTCTAATATTTCTGTTTCTTTTTCTGTCAATTTCATTTGATTCACACCTTTGCAATGTCAAGAAATCTCATGACATTATATCACGTTTTTTGACGAATGCTAAGAAAAAACGAGGAGAAACTTCCGCTAGAATTGACAATTTCAGGGCATAATACAACCATCAAAAAAAGGGAGTGACACAGAATGGAGGCGGTTTCACCAATAAGGCGGTTTACGGTCGATGGAGTCAATGTATACTACGAACATTATCAAAATCCCGGCAGGCAAACGCTGGTCTGCGTACACGGTTTTTTATCATCTGCATTCAGCTTCAGAAAAGTAATTCCTCTCCTTCGGGACAAGTACGACATCATCGCGCTTGATTTGCCTCCTTTCGGCCAATCTGAAAAATCAAGAACGTTTATCTATACCTATCAAAACCTTGCTAAGCTTGTCATTGGGATTTTGGAGCACTTGCAAGTGAAACAGGCTGTGCTTGTCGGGCATTCTATGGGCGGGCAGATATCGCTGTCTGCTGCTCTCCAAAAACCTGAGCTTTTTTCAAAGGTTGTGCTGCTTTGCAGTTCAGGGTATTTAAAACGTTCACACCCGACGATTATTTTCGGGACCCATATCCCGTATTTTCATCTTTACATCAAACGCTGGCTCTCGAAAGAAGGCGTGATGAAAAATTTATTAAATGTGGTGCATGACAAATCGCTGATTGATGAGGAGATGATTGACGGCTATGGCAGACCGTTTCAGGACGAGCAGATTTTCAAAGCCATGACAAGGTTTATCCGCCACAGAGAAGGAGATTTAGAACCCGAGCAATTGAAGAAAATGAACAAGCCTGCTCTATTGATTTGGGGCGAGGAGGATCGAATTGTCCCAATGGAGATCGGTAAACGGCTGCACGCAGATTTGCCTAATTCCGTGCTGTACTCACTTGGCCAGACCGGACATCTGGTGCCTGAAGAACGGCCTGAACTTATTTCTGAACACATTGCTGATTTTATCAAATAACAAAAAAACCGGTGCTGAACCGGTTTTTTTAAGGCGTGCAGGAGCTGCTGTTTTTAATGAATAAAAGCTGGCCAGCCACTTCCCGGCAGCTGGCGATCGGCAGCGTTTGTTCAAAAGAAGTTTCAAATATTTGCTGAATGCTTTTCGCCAGCAAGTCGGGATCGTTTTCATCATAGACTGCCTGCACGACATCAACAGCCTCCGTTTCGTAAAACTCTTCTCCATATTTAAACGGGTCCCATTTGGCAATGATCTTAATCATTTCCCTGACCGCATGACTTTCTTCCATATTCATCACCGCTTATAATAAAATTTGCAGTTCTATCTTATCATAGTGAAGCTTAGAAGAATAAACATACATGAGGGGGTAACAGAATGAACTTTGATAAACGAGAAGAACGCCTTGGCACCCAATCGGTCAAATGGGATAAAACAGGCGAATTATTTGGCGTGACAGACGCCCTCCCGATGTGGGTGGCAGATATGGATTTTCGCGCCCCGGAAGCGATAACTGAAGCGTTAAAAGAGCGTCTTGACCACGGTATTTTTGGTTATACAACTCCAGATCAAAAAACGAAGGATGCTGTGTGCGGATGGATGCAAAACAGGCACGGCTGGAAGGTAAATCCGGAAAGCATCACATTCAGCCCCGGCGTTGTAACAGCTTTGAGCATGGCGGTACAAGCTTTTACGGAGCCGGGCGATCAAGTAGTTGTTCAGCCTCCAGTTTATACGCCTTTTTACCATATGGTGGAGAAAAACGGCCGGCACATTTTACATAATCCGCTGCTAGAAAAAGACGGCGCATATGCAATCGATTTTGAAGATTTGGAGACAAAGCTTAGTGACCCAAGCGTTACATTGTTTATTTTATGCAATCCTCATAACCCTTCTGGGCGTTCATGGAGCCGGGAAGATTTACTGAAGCTAGGCGAATTGTGCCTTGAGCATGGCGTCACAGTTGTATCGGATGAAATCCATTCCGATTTAATGCTGTACGGACATAAACACACGCCGTTCGCTTCGCTCTCTGACGATTTCGCTGATATTTCCGTGACATGTGCTGCTCCAAGCAAAACATTTAATATCGCCGGATTGCAGGCTTCAGCGATCATTATTCCGGATCGCCTGAAGCGCGCCAAGTTTTCCGCAAGCCTTCAGCGAAATGGTTTAGGCGGACTGAACGCGTTTGCCGTCACTGCAATCGAAGCCGCGTATTCAAAAGGCGGACCGTGGCTTGATGAATTGATCACTTACATTGAGAAAAACATGAACGAAGCGGAAGCCTTTTTGAGCACCGAGCTGCCAAAGGTCAAAATGATGAAGCCGGATGCATCATACTTGATTTGGCTCGACTTCAGCGCTTACGGCTTGTCCGATGCAGAGCTTCAGCAAAGAATGCTAAAAAAAGGAAAAGTTATTTTAGAGCCCGGGACGAAATACGGGCCTGGCGGAGAAGGATTTATGCGCCTGAACGCCGGATGCTCTCTTGCAACCCTGCAGGACGGCCTGCGCCGCATCAAAGCCGCATTATCGTAAATATAGCTGTAAACGCCTTTACGTCTTCATTTGTAAAGGCGTTCTTAATAAAGGAATTTTATATTTTACTTCTAATATTTAGTGTTATAATAGATTCATATTTTATACGAAAGGATTTCACACGAATGGAAATTCTAAAAGACTATCTTCTGCACATCTGCTTTATTTTGTTTCCTATTCTTCTTTACCAAGTGTTTTGGCTTGGAAAACCTGCGATTCTTGTGCCAAAAATAAACAGCGGTTTGGTCACGCTCTTCGCCTGCGGCGCCTCCGTTTTATGCATTATTTTCCCGATTCATGAAATGGACTACATACAATACGGCCTTCAGATGATTCCCGTTATCATTTGTTTATTTTACATTAGTACCGCTTCCGGACTTACAGTCGCCGCATCTGTCCTATGTTTTGAACTGCTTTTTTACGAACCTTCCGCAATGTTTGTTTTCACTTTGCTGCCTTTTCTTATCATTATCCCAATCTTATTTCAGAAAAAATGGCCATTCATGTCCAAAGCGAAAAAACTGCTGCTGTCTTTATTGATCAGCTGCGTGGAGATTTTCCTATTTTTCGCCTCAAGCTGGATTCTTTCCGCCTTGAATATTTTAAATTTTCAAAAATCAGGAATTTTCGTTTACGAGGCGGCAGTCTCAGGGCTTTTCCGCTCCAGTGTTCTTCTATTAAGCATCTATATTATCGAAAGCATCGCCGAAAATATCGCCCTGCGTTCACAGCTTATCCATTCTGAAAAAATGACGATTGTGAGTGAACTGGCAGCGAGCGTCGCCCATGAGGTCAGGAATCCGCTGACAGTTGTCCGCGGGTTTGTCCAGCTGCTTTTTAATGACGAAACCCTACAAAACAAGTCGAGTGCGGATTACAAAAAGCTTGTACTGTCAGAGCTTGACCGGGCGCAAGGCATTATCACAAACTATCTCGATATGGCCAAACAGCAATTATACGAAAAAGAGGTTTTTGACCTATCTGCCCTTATCAAAGAGACAAGCTCCCTTATGGTGTCGTACGCCAATTACAAGTCAGTAACCGTCGAGGCTGAAACAGAACCGGACCTTTTGATATACGGAGACGCAACAAAGCTGAAGCAGGCTGTCATCAACCTGATGAAAAACAGTATTGAAGCGGTTCCTCACGGGAAGGGGATGATCCACATATCAGCCAAAAGAAACGGCCATACGATCATGATTAACATCACAGACAATGGGGTCGGGATGACAGACCATCAAATGCAAAAACTCGGCGAACCTTATTATTCCTTAAAAACGAACGGAACGGGACTCGGCCTCACCGTAACCTTTTCCATTATTGAACATCATCACGGGACCATTTCATTTAACAGCAGCTTCCAAAAAGGCACTACGGTGACCATTAAGCTTCCCGCTGATCTTCCTCACTAGCAAATCGATTGGAACTTTAATAGAATAAATGCGAGGTGATGACAGATGAGCACGTTTGAGACAGGCTCTATCGTTAAAGGATTTTACAAAACAGGTGTATACATAGGAGAAATCACGGCTTGCAGGCCGCAGCATTATTTAGTGAAAGTGAAAGCGGTTCTTACCCATCCCGCTCAGGGAGACCTTCATCATCCAAAACAGGCGGATGTGCCATTTTTTCATGAGAGAAAAGCGCTCGCATATGGTGAACAGACCAATATCCCCCACCATATGGTGAAGCCTTATGACGGTGAAGTGCCGGATTATACCGAATCTCTGCGGGAGGCGACAGCACAGATGAGAGCCAAATTGAATGAGGATGGTTCGGAGTGGGCAAAGCGCTCCCTTCATAATCTGGACATTTTAGAAAAAGAATATTTTAACCGGCCATAACCCAGTCTGACAAAAGATTGGGTTTTTTACGTCGCGCGCTTCAACAGTTCGGTTAAATCGATTCTCTCGCCGATTGTGGGCGGTTTTGGCTTTTCGAGATACTGCTTATCCTGCTCAACAAGCTTAAAAAGTTTATATGCTGTGAGAGCATCATCAAGCGCTTTATGATGGGTGCCGGTTCCGGAATCTCCATACTCTTCGGCAGCTTTCCATAAACCCGTCAATGTCCGGTCTCCAAAAAAGTTTTTGTATTCAAGCGATAAATCTCTCATTTCTCCCTTAAACGGGAAAGGGATATGGTTAAACATACAGTTTTGCTTCAGCACTTTCATATCCATGTTTCCCCACGTAATAATTGTGCTGTTTTTCTCAGGATCCAGCTCGTTTAGTTTACGGATGAAATCCTCGAATCTCATTCCTTCGTCTACCTGTTTTTGGGTTATTTTTAAAAATGATTTGCAGCGTTTCGTAAGCTTCGGGAACTTTTTCGGTCTAACATAGCTAGAAAACGTCTCAACCACTTCATCATCAATCGACTTTACAATTCCGGCTTCAATGATTTCCGGGAAGAAGTTTTGAGGACTGTACTTTCCATCAGGCATTGTAAATTCGAAATCAATAATGAGTAAGCTGTTTGTCGTCACCTTTTACACCTGCCTTTCCTCCGATCAGAAAATGCTATCTTTATAGTATATCAATTCCCCTTCTCGACATTTCTTCATTTTCTAAAAATAATGAATTTTCCCAGCCGCTTCGTTTCTTTTAAATTGTGAATCGTTTCTTTATAATTAGTAAGGAACCCGAAATAATAAGAAGGTGATGTTATTTCTATCCGTAAGAAAAACTTTGTCATTGTGTGGCTGGCGAACTTTTTTGTCTCCGCTAGCACAACGATGATCGTTCCTTTTCTCTCCTTATACATTGAGACGCTCAGCTCTTTTTCAAACGGCTTTGTGCAAAGGTGGAGCGGCTATGTGTTCGGCATTACATTTCTCATGGCGTTTTTGGTATCCCCGTTTTGGGGACGGTTCGGAGACAAACGCGGATACAAGAAAATCCTTATGGCAACCGGAACAGGCATTGCCCTCAGCATTTTCTTCATGGGCTTTGTTACATCGGTGTACCAATTGTTTTTTCTGCGTATGGCAATGGGTCTTGTAACCGGATTCATCCCGACATCTCTTGCGATGATTTCGGCACAGACTCCGAAGAGCTCAGCTGGCAAAACACTCGGCACGCTGCAAATGGGGCAAGTGTCCGGAAGCTTGTTCGGCCCGCTTTTGGGAGGCATGCTTGCTGATCGTTTCGGCTTTACGTATACCTTTTTTATCACATCCTTTGTGATTTTCTCGTCTGTTCTTCTCGTGTTATTTGGTGTCAAAGAAAAGCATCTTGCAGAGAAAACAGCCAAACGTACGTCTTACTCGAGAAAAGAAGTGCTCTCCTATATTTTTCACCATCCGGCGCTGTGGGTCATGATGCTGTTAACCATGCTGATTCAAACAGGCAATTTCAGTATCCAGCCCCTGCTCGCTTTATATGTAAATGAGCTGCACGGACCTGTCAATCTTGCCTTTTTCTCCGGCATGGCATTTTCAGCAACGGGGCTCGGAAGTTTGCTGCTGGCTAGAAAATGGGGTGATCTGGGCGACCGCTACGGCCACCGCCGCATTTTAATCGGACTTTTGCTCGCCGCCTCTTTCTTTTTTATTCCGCAGGCGCTCGCGTCCTCACTCAGCGTGCTCCTTGTTTTCAGATTTTTATTCGGAATGGCGATGGGCGGTTTGCTGCCATGCATTACGGCAGCGATCCGCGTTCAGGCTCCCGGCAGCATTCAAGGTGAAGTTCTCGGCTACAATGTCAGCTTTCGCTTTTTAGGAAACGTGCTCGGGCCTCTGCTCGGCGGAATCATATCGAGCCATTTTACCATTTCGGCCACCTTTTACGTCACGGCGTTTCTCTTTTTCGCCGGCGCCTGCATGCTTTGGATCATGCAGAAACTTCGGAAAGATTCTTATGCCAAAGCAAGCTGATTCCGAGAAAAAACTAAGGAATCTTCTAAATTTAACCTTCTCGTAATCTCAAAAGAATGGTACGATATGGCTAGAATTTAGGAGAAAAGAGAGTGACCATGTTACGAAAAATAATCGGATGGATTTTGCTCCTTTGCATAATCCCATTGTTTGCATTTACAGTTATCGCTTCCGGAAAAGAAGTAAAACAAATGAAGTCCCTGGATCAGGTGCTTGATAAAAATATTGATCTGAAAGATATCAGCCTTGTTCAGAACAGCTACATGTATGACAGGGACGGCTCCCTTGTCTCGGAAATCGTCAGCGACCACGAAAACCGTGTGCTCGTTCCATTTAACAAGATTCCCGAGGAAGTCAAACAGATTTTCTTAACATCTGAGGACCGCCATTTTTACGAGCATAAAGGCTTTGACTTTATGGGAATGGTGCGGGCTACTGCTTCTAACGTAAAAGACAAGAAAATTGACCAGGGTGCCAGCACCATCACACAGCAGCTTTCAAGAAACTTGTATTTGAGCCACGAACGCTCCTTCAGCCGCAAGCTGACAGAGCTCGCGTATTCCTATCAGCTGGAGAAAAAATATACGAAAAATGAAATTCTTGAAGCTTACTTAAATACCATTTATTTCAACAACGGTGTTTACGGCGTCGGTTCAGCAGCTCAATTCTATTTCAGCAAACCGCTGAAATCTCTCACAGTGGGAGAAATGGCTTTTATCTGTGCTATACCTAATAACCCTACATTATATGATCCTCTCAAGCATTTTGACTACACGAAAAGCCGTCAAGAACGTTTACTTAAAGGGCTAAAAGATGCCGGGGTCATTACGGACAAAGAGCTGAAAAAAGCCGTAAAACAAAAAATCAAACTGGATGTTGAAAAAAGAGAAGACAAATATCCTGACTACGTTTCCTACGTCAATGATGAATTCACTCAGCTGGTGTCTGAATCAGAAGGCTTTGATAAACGCCTTCAAAAAGCATCAGGAAAACAAAAAGAAAAGATCGAGAACGAGCTGTCCGCAAGAGTCAGCACGCTGATGAAAGACGGAGTGAAAATTTATACTGCACTTGATCCGTACATGCAAAATCAAGTTGTGGCACAAATGAATTCCAAGCTCCCGTATGCGGACGTACAGGGCGGAGCGGCTGTGATTAATCACCAGACGCATCAAATCATTGCTCTATCCGGCGGGAAAAACTATCAAAAATATGACTTTAACCGCGCCTACCAGGCGTACAGGCAGCCGGGTTCATCCATTAAGCCGCTTCTTGATTACGGCCCTTATATTGAACAGACCGGCGCGACAACAAGCAGCACCATTGATGCCAGCAAGTTTTGCAGCAAAGACTACTGTCCGCAAAACTACAATAACCGCACTTACGGCACAGTGACGCTTGATACGGCGTTTAAAAATTCATATAATACCCCGGCTATTAGAATGCTCGACCGCGTCGGCATCCAAAAGGCATTCAGTTATATTGAGCCGTATCATTTTGCCAAACTTGTCGACAGTGACTATCTTCTTCCGGCGGCGCTTGGCGGATTTACAAACGGCATGACGCCTCTTGAGATGACAAAGGCTTATACGACATTCGGAAACAGCGGAAGCTATACGCCGAGCCATGCGATTACAAAGGTGACAGACCTTAAAGGAAAAACACTTTATAAATGGAATGATAAAGCGACTCAAATATTCAGCGTCCGCACGAACATGCAGCTGAAAAAACTGATGTCTTCCGTTGTGAAAAGCGGAACAGGGAAAAAAGCATATTTCAATGCGCCTTACATCGGCGGTAAAACCGGAACATCAAATGATTATCACGATATGTGGTTTGTCGGCCTGACTGATACGTATACAATGGGTGTCTGGGTCGGAAAGGATACACCGACCAGCGTTGAATATCTTCACAGCATCAGCCCTCAGCTTTCCATCTGGAAAGGAACGCTGCAAGCGGCTTATTAAAGGATCGGAGGGGATATGGAGTGACTTCAGAACAAATTCCAAATCGCGTTTTGCTGTTTGACGGTGTCTGCAATTTATGCAATGGCGCCGTGCAGTTTATCATTAAACGTGATCCGGACGGATTGATTTCTTTCACATCGCTGCAGTCGGAAACAGGACAGAGCCTGCTGAAAAAAAGCGGGCTTCCGACTGATCGGTTTGACAGCTTTGTCTTTATTGAAGACGGCCAAGTGTACACAAAGTCAACTGCAGCCATTAAGGTTTTCAGGCATCTGCGAGGCCCATGGCGGCTCTTCGTCCTTTTTTTCGCAGTGCCGAAGCCTGTCAGAGATATGGTCTATTCTTTCATTGCCAAAAACCGCTATAAGTGGTTTGGCAAAAAAAATGAATGTATGCTCCCCTCCCCTTCCATTAAAAAAAGATTTTTACCGTAAATAAAAAATGGCTAGGAAGCTAGCCATCACAGATTGTTGACAAAATCCTAAAACGGCTTCGTTTTAGGATTTTGTCATCTATTCAGCGTGATTGAAAACTTTTGAAGTTGTGAAACGGCGGAAACCTGAGAATCTAGCCGCCGTTTCATTGCGTACAGAGCACGAAGCGCAAATCTGACCACCAAACGCTGAAATGGCTAGCTTACACAGGTAAGCTAGCCATTATGCTATTATAAAGCTTGATAAATATGAACAGAATACCGATAACAAAGGTAAACCAAAACAGCAGTTCCAATAGAATGAATCCAACTAATGACATGAGAGAAAGCGTCGAATAAATCCGGTATACGGTAAACACAAAGTAAGCGAGCGTGACGACCGCAAACCAGATCACAATCCAAATGACATTTTGCAAGAGCACAAAGGATAAAATCCCGCCGCCCAAATAAATCATGGAACCCATTCTGAGTTTTTTCAGGTTGTTCCCTTCCGGATCATTAGCAAAAAACAGCAATGACAGCTCGGTCACGGTATTTGCAATTAATTTCAGAGCGGACAGAACCATAAAATATAAAAGTGCAAAGGCAGCAAATAACGCAAGCCTGATTCCTTTCTCTGAAAAATAATCGAGCATTCCATCATACATTCCAAATGAAGACAGCATCTTCAACGCATAAAGTGAAGTTGAGATGGATAAGGACGAACTAAAAAGCAGGATCGCAATCAGCGGAAAATATCCTGTCAAATAAGTATTTTTCATATAAAAAAGTCCCTTTCTATAATCTACCTCATTTATTATGGAGGACTTAAAACACATTGACAAGATAAATTATTCCATTTTTTCTCCTTTTTACGAATTACGGGCCCAAATCTTCACAAAGCAGCATTTTGAGAGTAAAGTAGTACGCAGGAATCATAAAACGTAAGGAAGTTTTATATGAAAAAAACATTAAAACTGCAAACCAGACTCACCATATTTGTTTGTATCGTTGTATTAATCGCATTGCTCATTACGTTTTTTACAGTCGGTGCCCAAACCACCAAACGAATTAGAGATCAGGAAAAGGCCACTGCGCTGCAGACTGCTGAAATGGTAGCTGAAGCGCCGATGACAGCCGCTGCTTTAGAAAGCGGAAAAAAACAAAAGGAACTGCAGAGCTACACAAAGCGGGTTCAGAAAATTACCGGCACGGAATTTGTTGTCGTCATGGATATGAACGGTATCCGCAAAACTCATCCTGACCCGAGCAAAATCGGAAAAAAATTCAGAGGCGGTGATGAGTCCGAGGTATTAAAAGGGCATGTCCATATCAGCACAGCCTCTGGCACGCTCGGGAAATCGCAGAGAGCGTTCGTCCCTGTCTACGCGGAGAATGGAAAACAGGTCGGTGCAGTCGCGGTCGGCATCACCGTAAATGAAATTGATGAAGTGATCAGCCATAGCTTACGGCCGCTTTACTTTATTATTTGCGTCAGCATCTTCGTCGGTGTGATCGGAGCCGTTATCGTCGCCCGTACAGTGAAAAATATCATGTACGGACTTGAACCTTATGAAATTGCGACTCTGCTTGAAGAACGGAGCGCGATGCTGGAATCGACGAAGGAAGGAATACTCGCTGTCGATGAACATGGCAAAATTAAACTTGCCAACGCGGAAGCAAAACGCCTATTCGTCAAAATGGGCATCAACACAAATCCCATTGATCAGGATGTAGATGACATCTTGCCGAAAAGCCGCTTGAAAAAGGTCATTGAGACAAAAAAACCTCTTCAAGACAGAGACGTCCGCATTAACGGGCTGGAGCTTGTGTTTAATGAAGTTCCTATCCAGCTGAAAGGACAAACTGTCGGAGCGATTGCAACATTCCGCGACAAGACCGAGGTAAAACATTTAGCTGAACAGCTTTCCGGTGTTAAAATGTATGCAAACGCACTGAGAGCGCAGTCTCATGAATTTATGAACAAACTGCATGTGATATTAGGTCTCGTCCAGCTGAAAGAGTATGATGATCTTGGAGATTATATTAAAGATATAGCCATACAGCAAAAATCAGAAACAAGTGAAATTATAAATGATGTCAAAAGCTCCGTACTGGCCGGTTTTCTGCTTGGAAAGCAAAGCTTTATACGTGAGCAGGGCGCAAATCTTGATATTGAATGCAACGGTGTCATCCCGAACGCGGCAGACCCTTCTGTCATCCATGAACTTATTACAATCATCGGAAATCTCATCAACAATGGCTTAGATGCCGTTGCCGATATGCCGAAAAAACAAATCACCATGTCCATGCGCTTCCATAACAGCATACTTGATATTGAAATTACCGATACTGGAGCAGGCATGTCTGAAGAAGACCAAGCCAAAGTATTTGAACAAGGCTATTCAACAAAGGGCAAAAACCGGGGATTCGGCCTTTATTTCACACAGCAAAGCATCGAAAATTTAAAAGGCCAAATGATCCTCACAAGCGAAAAGAATGAAGGAACGACATTCAGTATTCGCATCCCGTACGAACCGAAGGAGGAAAATCATGATTAATGTACTAATAGTTGAAGATGACCCCATGGTGGGTGAATTAAATAAACGATACTTAAGCCAAATAGATGGCTTTCAGCTGAAAGGCATCGCTTCTTCCTTTCAAAGCGCTCTGCATATTTTAGGGGAGCACCATATTGACCTCATTTTGCTTGATATTTATATGCCGGGAAAAAACGGGCTGGAACTGCTGACGGAATTGAGAGCCCAAAATGAAGCGGTTGACGTGATTGTCATCTCAGCGGCCAGCGAGCTTGACGTGATCAAGAAAACACTTCGGTACGGAGCTGTTGATTATTTAATCAAACCGTTTGAATTTGAACGATTCCAAACGGCTCTGTCTGATTACAGACGAAAACAAAAGGTGTATTCAACCCATCGCAACATGAGCCAAAAAGAACTGGACGCCGAGCTTTTTCAAAAGAAAGAAGCAACAGAAAAAGTGCAGCTTCCTAAAGGCCTGACAAAAAGCACGCTGAAGCTGATCTGGTCCAGTATCCAGTCATTTGAAAATGAATCTTTTACGACAGAAGACTTGGCAAAGCACACAGAAATCTCTCAAGTATCCATACGAAAATACTTAAAGTTTCTTGAAGATATACAGGTTCTGAATGTAGAAATGGCGTACGGAACGATCGGAAGACCTGTGTTTCAGTACAACGTCAACAACAGTAACATTAACGGAATAAAGCAATATCTATAAGAAAACGCACTGCTTGCTTTGAGCAGTGCGTTTTTCTGTCATATCTCTTGCCAAGATGCTTGATTCTATTGTTGATAAGTTATACAAGAATAACAAAGGGCTTTCACATTTTTAAGCAAATAATTCTAAAAATAGATAATTTTTAAAAAATTATGCGAAATTCTATTTATTTCTTATTAGTTAAATGATAAATTATGATTGGTTAGTTGATCCCGAAAAACTAAGTCATAAGTCTTACTTCAGAAAACGATGTCACGGTTTTCCGCCCGGAACGCCTTCCGCATCCTTCTCTTCCCCGCCTTTCGAAGGAAATACTCACACCACGCTTATTCAGGGAAGAATAGAACTGTCTCAGCGCATTCCATTTGTTATTATCAGAAAATTTTATCGATTCTAAGAAATTGTTCAGGACAGCCCATCACATGACTGGCCGGATCAGCTTTGAACCAAATTTTTCTGGGGGGTTATATCTTGAATAAACGAAAAATCGGATTGGCGATGTCACTTGTGATCGCAGCAGGCACCATATTAGGAGCATGCGGAAACAGCGAAAAAAGCAGCGGCTCAGGCGAAGGCAAAAACAAATTCAGTGTGGCGATGGTTACTGACGTAGGCGGAGTGGATGACAAATCCTTCAACCAATCAGCCTGGGAAGGCATCCAAGCCTTTGGGAAAGAGAATGGGCTGAAAAAAGGCAAAAACGGTTACGACTATCTTCAATCCAAATCTGATGCAGACTATACAACGAACTTAAATAAATTGGCGCGTGAGAATTTTGACTTAATTTACGGCGTCGGCTACTTAATGGAGGATTCAATCAGCGAAATTGCTGACCAGCGTAAAAATACAAACTTTGCGATTATAGATGCTGTTGTCGATAAAGACAACGTCGCAAGTATTACGTTTAAAGAGCAGGAAGGCTCATTTCTCGTCGGAGTGGCCGCAGCCCTATCAAGCAAATCAGGAAAAATCGGCTTTGTAGGCGGCATGGAATCAGAGTTGATCAAAAAATTCGAGGTCGGCTTCCGTGCCGGCGTGCAAGCAGTTAACCCTAAAGCCGTTGTAGAAGTGAAATACGCAGGGGGTTTCGATAAAGCCGATGTCGGTAAAGCAACCGCCGAAAGCATGTATAAATCAGGCGTAGATGTTATTTATCACTCTGCGGGCGCCACTGGCACAGGCGTCTTTACTGAAGCGAAAAACCTGAAAAAAGAAGATCCAAAACGCGATGTCTGGGTCATCGGTGTCGATAAAGACCAATACGCAGAAGGCCAGGTAGAAGGAACAGATGATAACGTCACCCTCACTTCCATGGTGAAAAAAGTAGATACAGTCGTTGAAGATGTAACGAAAAAAGCGAGTGACGGAAAGTTCCCGGGCGGCGAAACACTTACCTACGGGCTTGATCAAGACGGAGTCGGCATTTCTCCATCTAAACAAAATCTATCGGATGATGTGATCAAAGCGGTCGATAAATGGAAGAAAAAAATCATCGACGGATTGGAAATCCCGGCAACTGAGAAAGAGCTGAAAACCTTCAAAGCTGAATAAGAATCGCAGGGATAAGGAGGTCGAGCCCTTATCCCTTGTTTTTCTTTTATTTTGAAATAAAGGAGCGGTCAATCAATGGAATATGTCATTGAAATGCTCAATATCCGCAAGGCGTTTCCAGGTATCGTCGCCAATGACAATATCAATCTTCAAGTCAAAAAAGGCGAAATACACGCGTTGCTCGGTGAAAACGGAGCGGGGAAATCAACATTGATGAATGTCCTTTTCGGGCTGTATCAGCCGGAGCGGGGTGAAATTCGGGTGCGCGGCGAGAAGGTGCACATCAACAGCCCGAACAAAGCGAATGACCTTGGAATTGGAATGGTGCACCAGCACTTTATGCTTGTTGACACCTTTACAGTTGCTGAAAATATTATTCTCGGGAAGGAGCCAAAGAAGTTTGGCAGAATTGACCGGAAGCGTGCTGGCCAAGAGGTGCAGGACATTTCCGATCGATACGGCCTGCAGATCCATCCTGAAGCAAAAGCAGCTGACATATCAGTCGGTATGCAGCAGCGCGCAGAAATATTAAAAACCCTCTACCGCGGTGCCGACATTCTGATTTTTGATGAACCGACGGCTGTTTTGACGCCTCATGAAATTAAGGAACTGATGCAAATTATGAAGAACCTGGTCAAAGAAGGGAAGTCCATCATCTTAATCACCCATAAGCTGAAAGAGATTATGGAGATTTGTGACCGCGTTACGGTTATCCGTAAAGGAAAAGGCATCAAAACCCTTGATGTCCGTGATACAAACCAAGACGAACTCGCCAGTCTAATGGTCGGCCGTGAGGTATCGTTCAAAACTGAAAAGAGAGCTGCTCAGCCGGGAGCGGAAGTGCTTGCGATTGACGGCATAACTGTAAAGGATACCCGCGGAATAGAGACAGTCAGAGATTTGTCTCTTTCTGTCAAAGCGGGAGAAATAGTCGGCATAGCAGGCGTCGACGGAAACGGGCAATCTGAGCTGATCGAAGCGGTGACAGGACTCCGCAAAACAGATTCAGGAACAATCACCTTAAACGGAAAACAGATCCAAAACCTGACGCCAAGAAAAATCACTGAATCCGGGATCGGGCATATTCCTCAGGATCGCCATAAACACGGTCTCGTCCTTGATTTTCCAATCGGAGAGAATATCCTGCTGCAAAGCTATTACAAAAAGCCGTATTCAGCATTGGGCGTTTTACATAAAGGCGAAATGTACAAAAAAGCACGCAGCCTGATCACTGAGTACGATGTCAGAACGCCGGATGAATATACACACGCTCGGGCATTGTCAGGCGGAAACCAGCAAAAAGCGATTATCGGGCGGGAAATAGACCGAAATCCTGATTTATTAATTGCCGCCCAGCCGACTCGCGGCCTTGATGTCGGAGCGATTGAATTTGTCCATAAAAAGCTCATTGAGCAGCGTGATGCCGGGAAAGCCGTTCTTCTCCTCTCGTTTGAGCTTGAAGAAATTATGAATCTCAGTGACAGAATCGCCGTTATTTTTGAAGGACGCATTATCGCCAGCGTTAATCCGCAGGAAACCACTGAACAGGAGCTTGGTCTCTTGATGGCAGGAAGCACGCAAAAGGAAGCGGGGAAAGCAAATGGTTAAACGACTCTCTCATTTACTCGTGCCGCTCATCGCAATCATACTTGGTCTTGCGGCCGGCGCGTTGATTATGCTTGTGAGCGGCTACAGTGTGGCTAGCGGATATTCGGCTTTGTGGAATGGGATATTCGGAGAAATCTATTATGTCGGAGAAACAATCCGGCAAATTACGCCTTATATTTTATCCGGATTGGCTGTCGCCTTTGCATTCCGAACCGGACTCTTTAATATCGGCGTCGAGGGACAGCTGCTCGTCGGCTGGACAGCAGCGGTTTGGGTCGGTACGGCGTTTGACGGACCGGCATATATTCACTTGCCGCTCGCATTGATTACAGCGGCAGCTGCAGGAGGATTATGGGGGTTTATTCCCGGCATTTTGAAAGCGCGATTTTACGTTCATGAAGTCATTGTCACCATTATGATGAATTATATCGCGCTGCACATGACCAATTACATCATTTCAAACGTCTTGACAGATCATCAGGACAAGACGGGGAAAATTCACGAATCCGCCTCCCTCCGCTCTCCTTTTCTTGAACAGATCACCGATTACTCACGGCTGCATTTGGGAATCATCGTTGCCCTTCTCGCAGCAGTTATCATGTGGTTTATCATCAACAAATCTACAAAAGGATTTGAGCTCCGGGCGGTCGGGTTTAACCAGCACGCTTCCCAGTATGCCGGCATGAGCGTGCGGAAGAATATCATGACCTCCATGCTTATCTCCGGCGCTTTTGCAGGTCTTGCCGGAGCCATGGAGGGCCTAGGGACATTCGAATACGCAGCAGTGAAAGGCGCATTTACCGGCGTAGGCTTTGACGGTATCGCTGTCGCTCTTCTCGGGGGAAACACAGCCGTAGGCGTTGTACTGGCAGCATGCCTGCTTGGCGGGCTGAAAATCGGCGCATTAAATATGCCGATTGAATCAGGCGTTCCATCAGAGGTCGTTGATATTGTGATTGCCATTATTATTCTATTTGTGGCTTCAAGCTATGCGATTCGTTTCGTCATGGGCAAATTGAAGAAAAAGGGGGCGAACTAAGTGGACATTGTGCAGATTTTATCTATCATTGTCCCTGCCACACTCGTCTATGCGGCCCCGCTTATTTTAACTGCTCTCGGCGGCGTGTTTTCCGAGAGATCAGGTGTGGTGAATATCGGCCTAGAAGGCCTCATGATTATCGGGGCGTTCACCAGCGTGTTATTTAATTTATTTTTTGGTCAGGAATTAGGTGCCGCCGCACCTTGGCTTTCGCTCCTTGCCGCCATGGCAGCAGGCGCCCTGTTTTCACTGATTCACGCGGCAGCGGCGATTTCGTTTCGCGCCGACCAGACAGTCAGCGGTGTCGCCATTAACATGCTGGCGCTTGGGGCAACTTTATTTATCGTCAAACTGATCTACGGCAAAGCGCAGACAGACAAAATTCCAGAGCCTTTTTATAAGACGAAAATCCCCGGTTTGGGCGATATTCCCGTCTTGGGAAAGATCTTCTTTTCGGATGTCTATTATACGTCTATTCTTGCAATAGCACTTGCCTTTATTTCCTGGTTTATCTTGTTCAAAACGCCGTTCGGCCTTCGTATCCGTTCTGTCGGCGAGCATCCGATGGCGGCCGATACGATGGGAATCAACGTATATAAAATGCGCTACATCGGCGTGATGATCAGCGGATTGTTCGGCGGTCTCGGCGGCGGCGTATATGCCTCCACAATTGCGCTTGATTTCACGCACTCTACCATCTCCGGGCAAGGTTTTATCGCCCTGGCAGCGCTTGTATTCGGAAAATGGCATCCGATCGGAGCACTGGGGGCCGCCCTGTTTTTCGGATTCGCCCAAAGCTTAAGCATCATTGGATCGCTGCTCCCTCTTTTTAAAGACATACCAAATGTGTATATGCTGATGGCTCCTTATATCTTAACGATTCTCGCTTTAACCGGCTTTATCGGGCGGGCAGATGCGCCAAAAGCCAATGGCGTGCCTTATATTAAAGGAAAAAGATAAACATTCTCCCCTGGGAAGACGATTCTCAGGGATTTTTTTCTAATCCAAAAGACCCCCTTAATTTAATTGTTTATTAGTTTTTTAACTTAAAAAAATATGAAGTGTTAACGCTTTCTTGTAGACTGTAACAAACAATACATGGGGGTGTATGACATGGGAGCAATTCCAAAAACGGGGACAATTTCACCTGAGCAAAAAGACTCACAGGAGAAAAACCTGTTTCAAAAAATTTGGTCTTGGGAAATCGGTGTGATTCCTTTGCCATTATACACAGTATTAGCTGTTATTATTATTCTTGCAGCATATTACAATGAGCTGCCGGCAAATATGCTTGGCGGGTTTGCCATCATTATGATTCTTGGTGTGTTTCTCGGAGACATAGGCCAACGCATACCGATATTGAAGGATATTGGCGGCCCTGCTATTTTATCTTTGTTTGTTCCTTCATTTTTAGTCTTTTACAATGTACTGAATTCAACATCTTTAGACGCTGTAACCAACTTGATGAAAACGTCTAACTTCCTTTATTTCTATATCGCTTGCCTTGTTGTGGGAAGTATCCTCGGTATGAACAGAATTGTTTTAATACAGGGGTTTATCAGAATGTTCGTTCCACTGGTTGCAGGAACGATCGCGGCCGTTGCAGCCGGCATCCTTGTCGGATTTATTTTTGGCTATAGTGCCTATGATTCCTTTTTCTTTGTTGTTGTCCCGATTATTGCCGGGGGAATAGGTGAAGGGATTTTGCCGCTTTCAATCGCCTATTCACAAATACTGGGCTCATCCGCCGATGTATTTGTGTCTCAGCTGGTGCCAGCCGCAATTATAGGAAACGTTTTTGCTATCATATGTGCAGCCTTAATGAAAAAGCTTGGCGACAAGCGTCCAGATCTAAATGGGAACGGACGTCTCGTAAAATCTAAAAAAGCAAATGAGATTTTCAATCAAAAAGAAGCCGAAGCAAAAATTGATTTTAAACTAATGGGAGCAGGAGTTCTGCTCGCGTGTACATTCTTTATTTTTGGCGGGTTATTGGAGAAATTCATCTTCATCCCGGGCGCGATCTTAATGATTATTTCAGCTGCGGCTGTCAAGTATGCAAATATTCTTCCGAAAAAAATGGAAGAAGGCGCTTACCAGCTTTATAAGTTTATTTCTTCAAGCTTTACATGGCCGCTGATGGTCGGTCTCGGCATCCTCTTTATTCCGTTGGATGACGTAGCGTCTGTGATTTCTATACCGTTTGTCATCATCTGTATTTCAGTTGTTATCGCGATGATTGGTTCTGGATATTTCGTAGGCAAGCTGATGAACATGTATCCGGTTGAATCCGCAATCGTTACCTGCTGCCACAGCGGTCTCGGCGGAACGGGTGATGTTGCCATTTTATCGGCATCAGGAAGAATGGGCCTTATGCCGTTTGCCCAAATTTCAACCCGTCTCGGCGGTGCAGGCACAGTTATTTGCGCGACAGTGCTGCTTCGTTTTTTCACTTCATAAACAGAAAGAGTTCCGTTTTATGCGGAACTCTTTTTTTATTTATTCACAATCCGAATATACTCTCGGGGACCAAACGGCAGATCCTTTGATTCCGTCTCACTCATTCTGGCTGACAGGTGGTGCTCCAGTAAATACAGCTCCCACTCATCACAAGCCGCCACACCGCTGCGCCCGTCATATTGATTCAACATGAATGCCCCTGCAAATACTGAGCAGAATAAACCTGAGCACATCACGACTTTTGTTTTCACATGACCAGCTCCTTTCCTTCAGCTTGATCAGGATTGATTTTAAATATACAAATAACCTCTTTTTTGTTAGACTTATTTTGAGGTCAAAAGAACTCATAAAAATCCATTACAGCAGTTCGAAGCGTGGCAGCTTGCAGAAAAGTGCGATATAATTTGGACTAGGTCGTTTGACCGTATATTTTATACATAGCGCATTTTTCAATTGAGAACGAGAAAAGGAGGTCTTATCTTTGCAGCTCTTACATCTTGCTATTTTATCGCCTTTTTTATTTGCTTTTATCATTCCCTTCTTGGCAAAATACGCAAAAAGAGTGCATACGGGCTGGTTTGTGTTGATCCTGCCCGTCTTGCTGTTTATATACTTTCTCCCAATGATCAGGATGACGCAATCTGGAGAAACACTTCGATCGGTATTAGAGTGGATTCCGTCACTCGGCATTAACTTTACCGTTTATATAGACGGCCTCGGGTTATTATTCGCTTTACTGATCACAGGCATTGGCTCTTTGGTCACTCTTTACAGCATTTTTTATTTATCGAAAGAAAAAGAACAGCTTGGGCCCTTTTATGTCTACTTATTGATGTTCATGGGCGCCATGCTCGGCGTCGTTCTAGTAGACAATGTCATGGTTCTCTACATGTTCTGGGAGCTTACAAGCCTTTCATCCTTTTTGCTGATCGGCTATTGGTATAAGCGGGAAAAGTCGCGCTATGGCGCAGCCAAATCACTTTTGATTACGGTCAGCGGCGGGCTGTGCATGCTCGGCGGATTTATTCTCCTTTATTTGATAACGGATTCCTTCAGTATTCGAGAGATGGTTCACCAGGTTCAATTAATTGCCGGCCACGAATTGTTTATCCCGGCTATGATTCTCATTTTATTAGGGGCTTTTACGAAATCGGCGCAATTTCCTTTTTACATCTGGCTCCCTGACGCGATGGAAGCTCCGACGCCTGTCAGCGCTTATCTCCATTCAGCTACTATGGTAAAAGCCGGCATTTATGTGATTGCGAGATTCAGTCCTATTTTCGCCTTTTCAGCTCAGTGGTTTTGGATCGTGTCCCTCGTCGGCCTCTTTACGATGGTTTGGGGTTCATTCCATGCCGTGAAACAAACTGATTTAAAATCGATTTTGGCGTTTTCAACCGTCAGCCAGCTCGGCATGATCATCTCCATGCTCGGAGTCAGTGCTGCGGCCCTTCATTACGGACATACAGAATATTATACAGTTGCCGCTATGGCTGCCATTTTCCATTTGATCAACCACGCAACCTTTAAAGGAAGCTTGTTTATGGCAGTCGGGATTATCGATCACGAAACAGGCACACGGGATATCCGGAAGCTAGGCGGCCTGATGGCGATTATGCCGATTACTTTTACCATTTCCTTAATCGGGACATTTTCAATGGCCGGCCTACCGCCGTTTAACGGATTTTTGAGTAAAGAAATGTTTTTCACAAGCATGCTTCGCGTGACACATTTTGACCTGTTCAACGTGCAGACATGGGGCGTTCTGTTCCCTCTTTTCGCCTGGATCGGAAGTGTATTTACGTTTATCTACAGCATGAAATTGCTGTTTAAAACATTCAGAGGAAATTACCAGCCTGAACAGCTTGAAAAACAGGCTCACGAAGCGCCTGTCGGTATGCTCGTTCCACCGGTCATTCTTGTCGCTTTGGCTGTCAGTCTCTTCTTTTTCCCGAATATATTGTCGTACAGCCTGATAGAGCCTGCGATGAACTCAATCTATCCGACACTGCTTGACGGCCATGAGAAATTCCACGTTCACATTTCACAGTGGCATGGGGTTACAACGGAATTGCTCATGACTGCGGGTATTGTTGTGATCGGAACAATTGGTTATTTGTCGCTGAATAAGTGGAAAGGAATCTATAAACTGTTTCCTTCGAAACTCACACTCAACCGGTTATACGATAAGCTTTTGACTATGATGGAGAAAGGCTCTTACCGGGTCACAAAACAATATATGACCGGGTTTTTAAGAGATTATTTGCTGTATATCTTCGCTGGTTTCATCATTCTGATAGGCGGAGCTTTTGCCATTAAAGGCGGATTTTCATTTAAAACGGAAGGCATGGCTAAAATCGGTGTATACGAAATCATTTTGACGCTTGTCATGATCAGCGCCACAGTGGCGACTGTTTTTGCTAGGTCAAGACTGACGGCGATCATTGCACTCGGTGTTGTCGGTTATACGCTTGCATTGTTTTTTGTCATTTTCAGAGCGCCGGACTTGGCATTGACTCAGCTCGTCATTGAAACGATTTCTGTGGCACTGTTTCTGCTTTGCTTCTACCATTTGCCGAAACTGAGGCTGAAAACAAAAACGAGAACGTTCCGGATGACGAATTTTATCATTTCTTTAGGCGTCGGTGTTATCGTTACACTGCTCGGCATCGCATCCTCAAGCCAGCGGACAAAAGACAGCATTGCGTCCTTCTTTGTCAAACACAGCCACGATCTCGGCGGAGGGGATAATGTCGTCAATGTCATTCTCGTTGATTTCAGGGGATTTGATACAATGTTTGAAATTACGGTATTAACGATAGCCGCTCTCGGCATTTACAGCATGATTAAAACAAAAGTAAAAGAGGAGGGGAAAAGCGGTGAATGAACAAAAAACAAATGACTTGATTCTTCAAACCGCGACAAAGCTTGTATCCTTTATCATTTTGCTTTTCTCTTTCTATTTATTTTTATCAGGGCATAACGCGCCCGGAGGAGGCTTTGTCGGCGGACTGATCACGTCCTCTTCCATCGTTCTCTTGCTCTTGGCATATGATTTAAAAACCGTGCGTTCCCTTTTGCCTGTCAATTTCATTTATGTCGCGGGAGCCGGCCTTCTGCTCGCTGTATTAACAGGCGTTGGCTCCTTTGTCTTCGGGGCTCCTTTTTTAACCCACACATTCGGATACTTTCAGCTGCCGATCCTTGGGAAAACGGAGCTCGCCACAGCGACGATATTTGATTTAGGCGTTTATCTTGTTGTCGTAGGCATAACGATGACCATTATTCAAACGATTGGAGAGGAAGAATAATGGAAATCTTAATGGCTGTATTAGCCGGTATTATTTTTATGGCTGCTACGTATTTGCTGCTGTCTAAAAGCCTGCTTCGCGTCATTATCGGAACAGCACTGTTAAGCCATGGCGTTCATTTAATGCTTTTGACTATGGGAGGATTAAAGAAAGGCGCCGCTCCGATTTTGAGCGAGCATGCCAAATCATTTGTCGATCCGCTTCCGCAAGCCCTGATTTTGACCGCAATTGTCATTTCTTTTGGCGTTACGTCATTCATCCTCGTCATGGCCTTTCGCGCTTATCAGGAATTGAAATCGGACGATATGGATCAAATGAGGGGAAATGATCAACATGAATAATTTTGTTATTTTGCCAATCCTGATCCCGCTTTTGTCGGCTATTCTTCTGATTTTCATGACGAAGAATCTTATGCTCATGAGAATCTTCAGCACGGCGGCATCGGCCATCGGGATTGTGATTAGCGGCATACTTGTACAGACTGTCTTCACAAAAGGCATCCAGACACTCAGCCTAGGCGGATGGAAAGCGCCGTACGGCATTGTGCTTGCCGCAGACCAATTCGCCAGCCTTCTCGTTCTCACAACAGCGATCATCGGTTTATTGGTTGGGCTTTATTCCTTCCGTTCTGTCGGTGAAAAACGGGAGCGCTCCTTTTACTACTCCGGCGTTCAGTTCTTGCTTGCCGGCGTCAGCGGAGCGTTTTTAACAGGCGATTTATTTAATATGTACGTATTTTTTGAGCTTCTGCTTATTGCTTCCTATATGCTGATTGTATTAGGCGGCACAAAAATTCAGCTGCGGGAATCCCTTAAATATATTGTGTTTAATATTGTATCGTCTGCCCTGTTTGTCATAGGGGTCGGCTTTTTATACGCTGTAACCGGTACGTTAAACATGGCGGATCTTAGCGTGAAAATCAGCGAATCAGGACAAACCGGGCTGATCACTGTGATTGGTGTCCTGCTGCTTTTGGTATTTGGCATGAAGGGCGGAATCTTCCCCCTCTACTTTTGGCTTCCAGGCTCTTATTACGCGCCACCGGCGGCAATCTCCGCGTTGTTCGGCGCTTTGCTGACAAAAGTCGGGTTATATGCGATTACGAGGGTTTTCACATTGATTTTTATTCACGATACAGCCTTTACCCATCAGTTGATGATTTGGCTGGCGGCGCTGACTGTGATTTTTGGTGTGATCGGTTCACTCGCTTATTCGAATGTCATGAAAATTGTGATCTATAACATTATTACCGCTGTCGGCGTGATTTTGTTCGGTGTGGCAGTACACACCCCCGCATCCATTCAGGGCGCGATCTACTATCTGATTCACGATATGCTGATTAAGGGCGCTTTGTTCATGCTGGCAGGTACGCTGATCGCATTGACTGGAACCGCGAGCCTGCATAAAATGGGCGGGCTGATCAAACGCTATCCTGTTCTTGGATGGATGTTTTTCATTTCCGCTATTTCTCTTGCAGGCATTCCGCCACTGAGCGGATTTGTCGGCAAATTTAAAATTGCAGAGGGCGGCTTCGCAGAAGGTGAATTTACGATATCCATGCTGATTCTGCTTTCGAGTCTGCTTGTACTGTACTCTGTGCTGAGGATCTTTATACATGCGTTTTGGGGCGAAGAAAAAGAAACGCCAAAACCAAATCATCGAACAGCTAAAGGACTTCTTTATCCGGCAGCTATTTTTCTCTTGCTGTCCCTTCTCTTCGGATTGGGTACAGAATGGGTGTCGCCTTACGTTGATCAAGCGGCCGAGACGCTGCTGAATCCGGAAAAATATATCGAAGCTGTTCTGAAGGAGTAGATCGCATGGCATTTCAAATTTTATTAAATGTGTTTCTCGCTTTTTGCTGGATGTTCTTAAGCAACAGTCCAAGCGCCGCAGGATTCATTACAGGCTATATTCTGGGAATGCTCTCTCTCTTTTTCTTCCGGCGCTTTTTCACTCGCCAGTTTTATCTATGGAAATTGATTTCTATTATCAAGCTCTGTTTCATTTTTATAAAGGAACTGTACCTTGCCAATGTCAGTGTGATGAAATCAGTCTTATCTCCAAAACTGAATATCAGACCGGGTATTTTTGCTTTTAAAACTGAACTGACGAAGGACTGGGAAATCACCATGCTTTCTCTGCTCATTACATTAACGCCGGGAACCTTGGTGATGGATATTTCAGATGACAGAACAATACTTTATATTCATGCAATGGATATCGAGGATGCGGAAAAAGCGATTTTTGACATTCGGGAGTCATTTGAAAAAGCCATACAGGAGGTGAGCCGGTGATGTTTACGCTGATCCTGCAAATCGCGCTCGGCATTATGGCAGTGTCTACCTTTTTGTATGTCATTCGTGTCATTAAAGGTCCGACTGTGCCTGACCGGGTCGTGGCTCTGGATGCAATCGGCATCAATCTGATCGCAATCACGGCGCTTGTCTCCATTTTGCTGAAAACAAGTGCGTTTTTGGATATTATTTTGTTGCTGGGGATTTTATCGTTTATCGGAACGATCGCATTTTCCAAGTTCCTGGAGAAAGGAGAGATTATCGAAAATGATCGAAACCGCTAAGGTCGTTGTGGCTGTATTCATTTTGCTGGGTGCTCTTATATGCCTCATTGCTTCATTTGGCGTACTTCGCCTTCCCGATGTGTTTACACGCGCTCATGCTGCTTCTAAAGGCTCAACATTAGGTGTCAATATGATTCTGCTCGGTGTCTTCTTCTATTTGTGGTTTGTGACGGGGGAGCTCTCCGCTAAAATCCTGCTTGGGATTCTCTTTATCTTTATTACGTCGCCTATCGGCGGGCACTTGATCTGCCGTGCTGCGTATAACTCCGGCGTCAAGCTTGATGAGAGAAGTGTGCAAGATGACTATAACGGAATCAGAAACTTTGTGATTAAACGAAAAGAGGATTCTTATTTATAAAAATAAGCAGCCGGACAGGCAGAGTTCCGGCTGTTTTTTTATTTCTTGATGACAGCCAGCGTGCATCTGGATATACAGATCAGCCTCTCTTGCTCGTCATATATGTGAATATGATAGACAATCGTCGTTCTGCCTATATGAACGGGCTCGGCTATCGCCTTTACCGTTCCTTCCTTTACAGATTTTAAATGGTTGGCGTTAATCTCCAAACCAACACAAGCTTGCGTTGTATGATCAATCAGGTTCTGTGCACCTGCGCTCGCCGCGGTTTCCGCCAGGGCCACTGAAGCGCCTCCATGCAAATATCCGAACGGCTGTACCGTCCGATGATCCACCGGCATGACCGCAACGCATCGTTCCGCTGTGTTTTCAACAATCTCAATACCAAGCGCTTCAAGCAATGTGTGCTTCATATCCATCTCTACACCCCCCAACATTTAAAGTACACCGTCTGATTTCGCAATCAAAACCGCTTCCGTCCGTGAACCGACATTCAGCTTATTGAAAATCGATGTCAAGCTGTATTCAATGGACCGCTTGCTTAAATGAAGGGCATCTGCGATTTCTTGGTTTGTAAATCCCTTTTCAACTTCTTGAAGAATCAGGCATTCTCTAGGTGTGAGCACATCTTGTTCTTTTTGAGAGGAAGGAGCCGGCTTTGTTTTTTGCTGAGTCATCAGCTGTTTAAAGTAAGCAAAATCGACTAAAATTTCTCCGTTGAGTACGTGGTATATGTATTGGGTGATCTTTTCTTTAGATTCCGTTTTGCTGATGGCACCGTGCAGACCCGCACGAATCGCTTCCTCGAAATAATCCTCGACCTCATAACCGGTATACACGATAATTTTACAATGAGGATTCTCTTGTAAAATCTGTTTAGAAAGCTCCATCCCATTGACCTCGCCGCCTAGATTCAGATCCATTAAAATGAGATCATATGACGAGAAATCATGCTGCTTGATAAACTGTTCGCTCGGTTCAGGACTGAGACAATCAACAGACAAATTCGAATCCGTTTCCAAAATTGTCTTGGTGCCTTCCATGACAGCCGGATGGTCATCAATCACTAGTATCTTTTTCATGTTTTCCTCCCTTTTACTCACTCTTTTCCATTTTATAAAAAAGACTTGGCCTGTGCCAAGTCGTTTCCGTTATAAATCCATTACAATTCGATTTCAATATCAGCCTTAAAGCCCTTTCCTTCACTTGTTTCAATCCGAAGGCGCCCATCTAAAGCCCTGACTCTCTCCTTAATGCCAGAAAGCCCCATGCTCATGGAATGCTCAGTATTTTTTTCTTGATCAAACCCAACGCCATCGTCCTCATAATGAAGAACGATTTTGTTTTGAATACTGATGAGCATAATCAGCACATCCGTCGCCTGAGAGTGCTTGACCGCATTAGACAGAAACTCTTGAATGATCCGGTACAAATTCAGCTGCGAATCCAGATCAAGGGAAGCCGTAAATCTCCCGGTATTTAAACGGATATGAAACGGAACCCGCTCCTGCTGCTGCGCCACCAGCTTCGACAGCGCCTTCACCAATCCAAGATCATACAGAAGCTGCGGCCGCAGCTCATGACACGTCTCCCTCGTCATCGAAATCACATCAGACATCTGCTCATTCATCTGTACAAGCTTGTCCTGCACCTCTTCACGGCACGGATTATCATCCTTCTTGAAATCACCCAAAAACAGCTCACACTGGCGTTTTAAGGAAATCAAATCCTGAAGAACCGAATCGTGGAGATCGCGGGCGAGTCCTGAACGCTGTTTTTCTTCGATTGCAAACATTAGCTTTTTCAGCCAGATGGGGTTGGTTCCCTCTTGTTTTAAGTCCTTCAAATGTTCCATGAGCTCCTCAATATGCAGGACATTTTCCATGGACACACTTGTATAAAAAGACAGTGTTTTCAGCCACGATATTTCATCACGTGTTAGCCGGGGAGTGTTAATATTAGATAAACAAAGCAGAACATAAGAACTACCGCCTCGTTCACCAACTTTCATAAGAAAGCCTTGATTGACTTCTATAATTTTCCCAATTTCTGAAGTTACGTTTTCAAATTCCTCTTGATAAAAATTCCAGTCCGGTCCAACTTCATGCTTATCTAAAAATATCACTTTGTGATCAGGAGTAACCTCAAAGGTATAAGCTTTGCTTACAAGCAAAACATCCAGTATAGTATTTTTCAGTTCTTTAAAAACTTGTTGAAGAGAAGTTACACCCCTCATTAGCTGAGTATATTTAAAAATACTGTCCTGATAGTTGAATTTTTCGGAGAAACGTTTTAACCGAAATTTAAAATCCATGACCTCTTTAAAATAAAAGACAGCGAACATGACAACGAAAAAAAATACAGTTTGACGCACAGGGTTCATCTGGATGTCCATTACATCAAACAGAACTAATGCACCAACTATTAGAAGAGTTGGTATCATGGCAAGTAGAGCATAGTATCTCATTCTTCCTAAGATAAACTCTATATCAAACATCTTATTGGCTACAAATTGGTATACTAACCCGAACGGAATTAGTACTAGTAATGACGCCGAAGCTAATGCCGGGAAAATATAATTACCTGTAAATATTATTGGAAGAACAAAAAATATCAAAAAAGGCGCAAATGAAAGAGTGTTTGTTAAAATTAGTAATTTAAGAATAAACGAATGCTCAGCATATTTATATTTATTAAGATGTAAGTATATCGCTGAAAAAGAAAATAGAGTCAAAGTTGCAAAAGAAACCAAATTAAGAGTTGCTAAAAAATCAATATCTACTTGTAAATAGTCTTGAAAAAACTCAATACCAAGATTAAATATTGGTATGATATAAAGAAAAGAAATTCTATTCAAAAAAGTTTTACCTATTTCTCCAAGGTATCTTTGTATAAATTGAAGATAAAGAATAGGAGAAGATATAAAAGTAAACAAGTTAATATACCGATTGATTATATGTCCTCTAAATGGTCCGCCTGCACTTATATATGCTATCGAAATGTCTAATAACAATAGAATAAGAATATAGGCAGCAAATGATCTCCTTTTTTTATTTACTTTAAGTATATAAAAAATACATATTATGCTTAAAAAATAAAAAAACAAAGGAAGTACGAACAGAAAAAAACTATAAGGTCTATTTAGAGTAACTAAATCAAAATCTTTGAGATGAATCTTTTTTCCACTTCTCAAAATATCCAGACTGTTAATATGACTCAAATATCCCCATTTCAAATGTTTGTCTGAAGGTTTTTCTTTATTAATTTTTAATATGATGTCTCCCTGTCTCAGACCAACAAATTGTCCATATGAAGATTCCGATATTTCTTCTATCATAAATTGACTTTTATCATTTTTATGAATCTTAGTCCCAATAATAATTCCATTCATACTGATATAAGTTGTATAGCTTATATAAAGGATACTCAAAACAATTACAGCTATTGTGAATTTTTTTATTAAGTTCTTCAATATTAATCCACCTATTAATCACCCCATTGACGGGTTATTGGATCAGCCAGATAATAATCATTATAAGCTTTAATTATTGTTTCAGTTTCTTGCACATCAAAACCTATAAGGCAGGCTTCTTTATTTTTCAATTTTTTTAAAGCCTCAGGATAATTTAAAAAGTAGTTAATTAGGTCTTGCATCTTGTATCCCCCTTTGTATAACTTAATAAGCATTCCTTTATTAGCTCTTTTTTTTCTTTATCTAAATTTAATTGTTCTATAGCAGAAATACATTTCTGTTTATATATTTCCAATAATACCGAAATGTATTGAGTAACTCCCGCTTTAATTAATTTTTCTTGGAATTTCTCTTTATCAAGTAACGATTTATAATATAAGTCTTTATGTGAAATTAAGTATAATAAATCTTCCGAAGCATCATTAAAAAGGCGCTTAAGATATAAGTAAATCAGTGTATGTTTGTTTTTTTCAATATCACTGCGATTTCCGGATAAAAGAACATAATAATCTCCAGAAATTTGAGCTATAATCCCTTTATAGTAGGAATATCTTTCAACTGTTTCATTATATTCTCCTGTAGCCAATAAAACACCTGCTACATTTGCTAGTGCAATCAGACTTCCACATTTTAATCTAATTACTTCTAAACTTTCATCTTCTGTTTTAGATTTATTAGTGATATCGTCATGTTGACCTTGCATGGCCTCGTTTACGTATTTTAAAACATATTTAAAAATTAGAGGATTGTTATTTAATGAATAAATACTCGTTAATCCTACTGTATACAAGGAAAGTGCTGCATTTAACGACTCCGAGCGATTAATTTTCATCCATAATGCATGGTGATTATCTTCATCTTCAAGATCATCCATAATATCTGATGAAAGAATAAGAATTTCTATTCCCGCGCCAAGCCTTGTTGCAACATCTAAATTCTCCCCTCCAAAAACAACATAATGTAAGATTGTGGATTCAGCAAAGGAGAATGTTTCTTTAGAATCAATAAATGAGTAAAGAAGTTGTGACAAATCCTCGTTAAATATGTTTTGCTCCACAATCTCCTTCATTTTCTCCTTGATCCGGACAGAATCTAAACATATCTGCTCAATAACGACTTCCCCCCTCCCATTCCATTTTACTAAATGGGACATTTAAAGGACAGCAGGTTTTTCGTTTTTTAACAATCATATAATACTTTATCCATTTATTGTATCGGTAGAACGAAAAAAAAGACTTGTTTCCAAGTCTTTTTCACGAAATTTTCATTGCATAATTGTATTTATCGAGTTGATCAATGCTTTTGTTAATGTTTCGTAATGAATCTGTCGTTTCTTTAATATCAAGTTCGAGTCGGAATAACAATTGTTTTACTTCTTCAAGTTTCTTTTCCATCGTTTCCACACTCCTTTTTTTGAAAGATCAATGAATTGTGTATGGTGAACGAGTCCTAGGTATTTGATCTGTTACTAATAGTGTGTCTGCTTTCGGCTCATTTTTCACCGAAAAGTATGCAAAAAAGTCCTGCGTGACACCGCAAATCTCAATAGGTCCTTATACTCAAAGGAATCACAACAAGAACGGGACTATCTTTCTATGCGAAAGAGCGTTTATATGTGCTGAAATTGAGAAAGATTCTTAATCTCCTTGATTTTAACGGGTTTCGCATTTTCACTAAGCAAGACTATAGTCCTTCATACCGTATTTTCAAAATTGAATATGCGATTCTTGGCGTTTCCTGACCGACAAACACCGAAAAAGACCGCAACGCTAAAGTTGTGGCCTTTTCGCTTTGTCATATTCGGCAATTAGGGATCTATACATATAGAAACATCCTTTTTTGCGAGGTGCTCCCATGAGATATCGTTATCCCTGGTTTTACGTGTATCCGTATGAGGTACGCCGTCCGCCCGCTCCTGCCAACAATATTGATACCTTTATCCGTTCAGCGAAGCAGGCCGCAGGGATATTTGCGGATGCCCAGCTCGTTCTCAGCCGCATTGCGGGCTCGCGGGAGCTTTCGCGCCGCATTCTGACCGCAGCCGAACAGTCTGATAAACAAACTATAAGGCGCCTGATCAAACAAATGGGCGTCCGGCATGAAGTGGATACGGTCTTTAATCCCGACGGCATCTATATCAGCCTTATCGGAACGCAAAGCCGAATGATTCTTGCTTTGCGGTGGTCAGAGGACCGCAATCATTTTGCGTCCATAAGATTATGACACCATTCCAGAGCCTCTAAATAACATTCATACGCTTCTTCTTTGTCCAGTTGATTGCCTAATTCTGAGCAAGTGTCCCAGTTGTTGCTTTCAATTAATTTCACAAGCTCAAGCATTTGGTAGTAGTCGTTTTGATGGCCTAATAATGCTTGCCCGACTTCATCTTTTAAAGGCAATTCTTGAACAATTTCCTCTATTTCTCTATGCAGGAGGGTGTCTATGAGAGAAAACATTCCGATCAGCATATAAGAAGCAGGCTGCGGCCGGGATGTCTTTCTCGCCAGCAGTTCGCAAAGCTTTGCTCTTATCAGAGAAATCTTAATGATTTCGTGCTTGCTGGAATGCCCTTTCCTGCTTAAATCCTTAAAGGAAAGAATATATATCCACCGTTTGATTTCATTAAATCCCAGCAGCATAATGGCCTGTTGAATGCTTTCAATTTTCTGGCTCAAACGGCTGTGGGATGAGTTTAAAAATTTTAAAATTTGATAGGACAGTGATAAATCCCGCTCTATGTACTCTGTCACACGCTTTATGTTAGGCTGCTCTTTACTCAGTTCGTTAAGCAGTTCATAGTAAGAATAGAAATGAGTCGATAGGTCATGCCCGCTGATGATGCGCGGCTCGCTGAAAAAGTAGCCTTGGAATAATTGAAAGCCGTCTTGGACCGCCTGTTTATATTCTTTTCGGGTCTCTACTTTTTCCGCTAAAAAAATCAGGCCGCGGCAGCCGTAGGTTTGCAAAATTGTTCTGCGTTCCATTCGTGTTGTTTTGAGAAAATCAATTTTCAATATATCAATATAGCTCATGAGTTTTTCCAGTAAGTCCTCATCTTGCGGATTTATTGCATAAAAATCATCAAGCGCCAGCATATACCCCATTTTTTTCAATTCTTTGCATCTAGAAATGAGGGCCGGCGTGATCGGTATATCTTCAAGGATTTCAATGACAAGCTGTTTCGGATTGAAGGAGGTGGGAAGATTCGAAAACATCAGGCTTTCCGTAAAATTAACAAAACAGCGTTTCCCTTCCGTCAGCTTCTCAATTCCGATGTTTAAAAAGCTGTTGATCACCAAATCTGTTGTTGCCTGATCGCCGTCTTTAGCGCTATACACGTTCTCTTCGCTTTCTCTATACAGCAGTTCATAAGCAACAACCTGTTCTTTTCTATTAAAAATAGGCTGTCTTGCAACAAACACCCTCATTGATTTATCCCCCTTACAATACGCGCGGCTTTCACCCCTAAGTATATCAAATAATTTGACGAAAATTGTCTAAACATGAAAAATAATATATACATAAAGAAAACTGGCCCTTCGCGAATGAAAGGCCAGTTTTTCTTTATTCTTCCTCAAGCTCTTCTTCAATTCTGCTTTTCACTTCGTGGATCCGCTGCATTTTATTGCTCCAGCAGTCCTCGCTTAAATCAACCGGGTATTCCTCCGGCTTGCTGATTCTCTTATATTCCTCCCAAAGCAGGCTGAGGTTATCCTGCACATACTGCTGTATGTCTGAAATCTCAGGGTTTTGGTAGCAAAGAATACCCTTCTCAAAAATCAGTTCATGAAGATCCTTCGCATAAAAATTCGTGACAAATTTGCTGATGAATGTATGAACCGGGTGGAACATTCTGAGCCGCTTCTGATCATTCACCTGCTCATCATAAAGCGCAATATAGTCGCCTTCAGAATGATGGTTGGACTGATTAATAATGCGGTAGACTTTCTTTCTGCCCGGTGTCGTCACTTTTTCAGGATTGGACGAAATTTTGATCGTGTCGACCATTTTCCCGTCTTCTTCAATGGCAACGAGTTTATAAACTGCGCCGAGAGCCGGCTGGTCATAGGCAGTGATCAGCTTCGTACCGACACCCCAGACATCAATGCGCGCTCCCTGAGCCTTTAAATTCATAATGGTGTGCTCATCCAAATCGCTTGAAGCAATCACCTTCGCATCTGTAAATCCTGCTTCATCAAGCATTTTCCGGGCTTTTTTTGACAGGTACGCCAAATCGCCGCTGTCCAGACGGATGCCAATGAAATTAATGCGGTCGCCGAATTCCTTGGCAACCCTAATCGCGTTCGGCATGCCTGAACGAAGCGTGTCATACGTGTCAACTAAGAAGACGCAATCCTTATGTGTTTCCGCGTATTTTTTGAAAGCTGTATATTCATCGCGGTAAGCCTGCACAAGCGCATGCGCATGTGTGCCGGAAACCGGGATATTAAAGCGCTTTCCGGCTCTTACATTGCTTGTCGCGCTAAAGCCGCCGATTAAGGCTGCTCTCGCTCCCCACATGGCCGCATCCATTTCGTGCGCCCGTCTTGTTCCGAATTCAAGCGCAACTTCATCACCGATGACGCCTTTAATCCGGGCAGCCTTTGTTGCGATTAATGTTTGATAGTTCACAATGTTGAGCAAAGCTGTTTCAATCAGCTGCGCTTCTACCAGGGGTGCCTCCACCCTCATAATCGGCTCATTGTTAAAAACGAGTTCTCCTTCTTTCATGGAGTAAAGTGAACCTGTAAAAGATAAGCCGCGCAAATATTCAATAAAATCTTCATGATACCCGAGTTCATCCTGTAAATAACTCAAATCGCTATCCGTAAACTTGAAATTTTCCAAGTATTCAATGGCTTTTTCCAAGCCCGCAAATACGGCATAGCCATTTTCAAACGGAAGCCTTCTGAAAAACAGCTCAAAAATCGCTTTCTTTTCATGAATGCCGTCTCTCCAGTACGTTTCCGCCATATTGATCTGATAAAGGTCTGTATGTAATGACAGGCTGTCATCTTTAAATCCGTACTCTAACACTGTTTTTCCCCTTCCTTACTCTGCCACTTGCGCTCCGATGCTGTTTGCAAAATGGGAAAGAGCCCATGCGTGCCCCTCCTGATTAAAGCTGGCAACAGCTTGTTTATGCACAACAATCCGAAAACCTTTGTTGTATGCGTCAACAGCTGTATGCAACACACAAATATCTGTGCAGACACCGGCAAGATGCAGTTCGCCAATCTGCCGCTCTCTGAGTTTGAGCTCTAAATCAGTTCCCGCAAAAGCAGAATATCTCGTTTTTTCCATGTAGTAAACATTAGGTTCATGTTCATGTTTCTGATATAGAGGCAAAAGCTTTCCGTACAGATCTTTTCCTTCCGTGCCTTTTATATTATGCGGAGGAAAAAGACGGGTTTCAGGGTGATATTGATCCCCTTCATCATGAGAATCTACTGCTAATACGACGTAATCACCGTTTGTGATGAATTCTTTAGTTAAATTGACGATCGCCTCTTCAATCATTCTGCCGGGCTCCCCGCAGGTCAATTTTCCGTCACTCGCCACAAAATCATTCGTATAATCAATACAAATAAGTGCTTTTTTCATAGCCGGCCTCCCCGCCATCAGTATGAGAACATTATATCTTATCTCCAGTTGTAAGTGAATTGCCATGAACAAAAAGACAAACGGTCCGTTTGTCTCTTACGATTTCAGTACTGACCGATTATAAATGTCGTCCTGAATATATATCAATTCACGATTCACAGCGATATCAGCCGCAATGACGATGCCTAAGGGCGTATGAAACTGGAGATCAGATACAATCTTGAAAGGCACTCCGTACCGGCTCGCCATTTGGATATAAGAAGAGTAAGACTGATACTGAAGCTCTCCATTAATCAAAAGGGTGACGTTATGGCTGTTTTTCAGCTCGTGCTCTGCCTCTTTATACGGTTTGCTTCTAAGCACCTGTCCTTTCGTCAGTGCCAAAACGACTCTTTCTCTTAAAGAGCCTAAAAACAAATGGCGCTCGTCAGGCTTTGTCTCCAAAGGCCCATACATTCCTTGCTGCAAATAGAGATCCATTTTATCTTCACTCAAAAGCCTGTCCTCCCGTCTTGTTTGTCTTCATTATCACCTGATCAGGCAGGAGCTAAACTTTCAAGCGCCGTTTACATTTCTGTTACCCAATGAATGATTTTTTTGGCCAGCTCACCAGCAGGGGTTTCCTCTGTATGCCGGCGCAACGACGCTTCCAGCCGTTCAGGCAGAGTTGCTTTATCTTCTTCATAGGAAATGATCGTGCTCCACTCCAGCTGCGGTACCGCTACAAGCGTGCGCAGTTCTTTTCTGTTTTCATGCAGATACACGTCCGTGATCATTCCGGTTTGCGTATTGATATTTGCTTTTCTGATTTTCATAACATGACCTCTCTATTCAAAGACTACCCATATTATACAATAAAAAAGCAACAGCCTCTTGTGAAAAGGCTGTTACCCGTTAAACGAAACTGTTTCATCAGTGATATCGGCATCTTTGAAGAGAGTTTTACTCGTTTGGTTGTTAATCTTCACAAAATCACCAAGCTGAAATGTGCCTGACCCCGCCCCTGAATGAGCGACGCTTTTGGGCGAAATCGCAAATACGTCTCCAAAGCTTGCCGCGGCATTATCCGTAACTGACATGATATAAATCGGCCCCACAATTGCAGGCATTTCCCCACCTCCGCATTGATTTACAGCATCATATGCAAGGAGCCGATAATGGTGCCCGCCTATTCAGCTGGCTTTGCGTTTTCCTCGAGTCGTGACCGCTGGCGCAGCTTGATCAAGCGGACAATATTCAGGAAGAACGCCTTCACTACCGCATAAACCGGCACCGCTAAAATCATGCCGAGAATTCCGCCGAAGCTTCCCGCTCCGATTAATAGCAAAATAATCGTAAGCGGATGGGTATTCAGCCGCTTTCCGATCACAAGAGGAGACAGCAGGTTTCCGTCCAGCTGCTGAACGATGACGACCACAATAATCGCAAACAGCGCTTTGGCCGGCGAGTCCATAAAACCGACAATGACAGCCGGCGCGGCACCGAGAAAAGGCCCGACATAGGGAATGATATTGGTAATCGCCATGACAATCCCAAGAATCAGGGCATACGGCAGTCCGGCAATTAAATAGCCGATAAAACACGCTGTTCCGACAAAAAGACAGATTAACAGCTGCCCCTGGAAATATGCCGCAAGCGTATCGGATAAATCTTTAAAAATCTTTAAGCCTTCTGTCCGATAAGAAGCCGGTAGAATTTTTACTGCCAAATGCGGAAAGCGGTGTCCGTCTTTCAGCATGTAAAAAAGGATAAATGGAACAGTAATAATAACAAGCGTGATGTTTGTCACGACACCAAACACCGCAGATAAACTGGACGTGATATTTTGCGGCAGGTTTTGGAGAAAACTTGTCAATGACTGTTCAATTTTTGATATCGATACATAATCCTGGTTCATCATCCAGGTAAACCATTGAGAATGGGACAAATCCTTTGTCAGCGCCTGAATCTGTTTTATATAATCAGGAAGGTTGTTAAACAGCCCTGTCACCTGTGCGGTGATGATAGGTCCGACTGACGCTGAAATAAAGGCAAGCAAACCGATAAACAGTAAATAGATCAATAGAATGGATAATGTCCGCGGAATTTTTTTCTCAAGCAGGCGGACGACCGGATTAAATATGAAATACAAAATTCCCGCAATTAGCATCGGGAAAAACAATGTCGAGATAAAAACAATAAACGGCTGAAATACAAATGAAACTTTTGTTGCTACAAAAATAATCAGCAAAACAAATAAAATCTGCAATGTCCAAAAATGGACTTTTGATTTCAACAAGCTTTGTTCCTCCTAGTTTTTCTTTGTCTGTCAGATAAAAGAACTTATACCCCATCATTGTAACAAAAATGAACTCATATCAGAACTCTTAATATAATGAAAGGAGTGTTGGTGATGAAGGCCGTGACATACGATACAGATTCAGAACTGGCTTATATCTATGTTCTTCCTCCGAAAAAGAACAGGAATGTACGGACTGAGGAGCTCAGAGTCAATGATTGTCTCCTGCTGGATATCAGCCAAGATGGCAAAATCGCCGGATTCGAATGTTTTGGTGAGGCAGCACACCTCTGTGCCCCATTTGCCGGGAAATCCCGGCTGTATGTAAAAGATTCAGACGGTTATCATTTTCGGGTCTGCCAGCATGCTTCAGTCCGTTCCTGCTATACGGTGTACCGTGTCACTTTCTGTTTTTCAGATGGTGACTATCAGGAATTTGCCGGCTTTGACCTTGATGGAACAATGTATCATAGTGCGTTTTTACAGCGCTTAACTGAAAAATAGGACGTCCTGTTGTACGCCTATTTTTCATGCGCAAGCACTGTTAGACCCGCTCACTGTAATCTGGGGTGACGGAAATCATGTGCTGGATTCTGATCAAACAAACAGAATTTCGGGCTCCTTCAATTGTGATATGGTCAGGTTTTACATCGATCAGTCTGCCTCTGACCGTATCTCGTACTGTCTGTATAACGAACCTTGAGCCGATGAGCTTTTTAATGGTCTGATAGACATAAGGATCGACTAAAGAGACCAGTTGCGGACTACCTTGGTTGACCATACTTTTATCCCCTTTGTGTGTTTTATCTCAGCTTATGCCGCGCTTATGGATAATGACACAGGCTTACCTGATAAAACAAAGGGGTGCGGAGATTTTAGGAGAATACGTTTGGAGGCGGGTGTAAAGGAAGTATCGATGAAGCGGAGACAGCGAAGAAAGCTGGCGCTGTTCCGTACTTATACAGGCTTTATCACGGATGCCTGGGCTTGGTCGATTAATTGGTCCAGCTTTTCTATTTTTTTTCGTGCGGTTGAAGGATCAATTTGGCGGTAATGATGGTGGCCGCCCGGCTCTTCATCCAGTTCGTCCGCTTTTTTGACAATCTGCTGCAGTGTGTTTTTATCTAATTCGCCTTCAGGCAAATAGGAATCTGTATGAAGCAAAATGGCTAGTGCAATCTCTTTTGCTGCTTTCGGTTCCTCGCCAAGCCGAATCAGAAGTTTATGCGCCCGTTCCGCCCCTTTAATGGCATGAATGTCATTTCTTTTGTATTTCTCATAATCCCACTTTCCGTCTGTATACCATTCATAATGGCCAATGTCATGAAGCAGTGCCGCTTTTGCTGCTAAATCAGGATTAATGTCAGCCTTCACAGACAGCCTGTATGCATGATAAGCGCAGGCAATCGCATGTGCCACGCCGGAACGCTGAAGATATTTTTGTGCAATTGGATGGGTGAAAACATCCATTAATGTAACCTTTCTCATGGAAACCCCTCCTTTAGATATTTTTAGAATCCTAACATAATTTGCAGAGAAACTCAATTCTTATGTCACATCATTTTGATCTTCTTATCATCATTGTTATACCCTAAAAGCAACGTTTCAGTCAGTATATGCGGCTGTTCAATAAAATGCGCTGGCTGCAGCCTTTTGTATAAAAAAAAGAGCAGAAAATATCTGCTCTACAAAAACTCTTTAATATCATAAATGCGGCCGTTTTCCGTCCCTTTTTCTAGTAAAGAAAGCAGCGTGCCGGCAATAAAGTCCGGACTGCGAAGGCTTCCTGTTTCATTTAATTTCCGGAATCGTTCAATGTGGTGGAAATCCTTTTTCGATGAAGAACGGATGACGGCCTGCATCTCAGTGTCCATCACTCCAGGTGAGAACGAAATCATGTTCACCGGCAGCTCTTCATCCTCCTGTTCAAATCCGAATGTCCTCGTAAACATGTCGAGCCCGGCTTTTGAACTGCAATACGCGCTCCATCCCTTATATGGATTTTTGGCGGCTCCTGAAGTAATGTTGACAACCGTCTTTTTGCCGCTGTATGAAGCAAACCGTTTTGTAAACAGCTGACTCAAAAGCACGGGCGCAGTCAGGTTCAGCTGATAATGGCGCTGAAGCTCGTCAAGAGACGCTTCGCCGGCACGTTTGATCGGCGTTACCATTCCGGCGTTATTAATAAGGGTAATACCAGAATAACGATCTGAATCGATGGATGAGAGCAATGTTTCAAATTGCTGTTCAGCTTCTTCGAGATTGATGAGGTCTATTTGATGCTGCGTTAGTTTTTTGTGAGAGACATCTGTTTTCGTTCTGGATAAGGCATGGACTTCATGCCCCTTTTCTAAAGCCTGTAATGCAATGGCTTGACCCAGCCCTTTTGACGCTCCGGTGATGATATAAAGTTCCATTGGAAACCTCCTTTTCCGTTATTATTGTACGGCACCTCTTTTACACAACACAAGCACGCGGCCTACGCCTTCTTGTTTTCCTGCGCTGTGACTTTTGGGATGAGGAACACGATGCCTGCAATTCCGAGCAGGATCAGTACGACATAGATCATCGGCAGCAGCAATGATGATGTTTCTTGTTCATCTTCTGTTTCCGTTGATGATGTCTTTGTCATTGGTTTTTCAGCAAAAGTAATTCCAAGCTGTTTCGACTGGGCCGCAATCGTGTTGGAATCCTCGGCATTTGTTGATGTAAACAAATCTTTTATCAGCTCGGCGTCCTTGTCCTTCGGTTTATCAAAAGTGATATCCTTTTGTTCCTCAGGCAGTTCTGTTTTTTCTTCATAGTAGGTATCTTCATGCAAATAATTCGTATCGATTTCGATGTCTTTTTTCTCATACTGGTTTGGCGCGACATCTGTATTTTCTTCAGTTTGGGCAGCCGCTGCAGAGGGTATGAAAAGGGAAAAGGAGAGCATACAAATCATGATCCCCTTTTCCATGCTGCGATCACGCTTCATACGTTTCATCGCTTTCTGCTGTGTGTTCAGCCATCAACCGGATAATCAGCGGCAGAGCCACGGCAATCACCGTAATGATCAGCAGAACTGTTATTCCCATTGTAAACAAGTGCCCAGTACCGTACTGGATGTCGATATATACTTTCGAAACCGGATCTTCAAATGTAAAGTTCGGCATGATCAAATCAATAAGCGGTGCGACATAGAATAGGATCATTGCTGCTGAAGCAACCCAGCCAGGGATTGATCCGAATCTGAATGCCGTCCGGATGAAGGCAGAGCTTGCGACCAGCAATAGAATCGTAAACACCGACCACTTAATCGTCTGATCGTCCGGCAGTGAATAAATATTCAAGCCGAACAAGCTGATCATAAGTCCGACAAGGATATTCAGAATTCCGAATAACGCTCCTTTGACGAGAAGCGGTGCGTTTTGGTAATACGAGCTGAAATAGCCGATTAACAGACTGCTGATCAACACAATGACAAGGATGACAACCGGAGGTACCGTCTGAATTTTTTCTTCCGGAACCTCTCCGCTGATTTTAAGCGGATTCGCTAAGTAATCATATACATAGCCATTGTTTTGCCCGTCTACTAATGTATTTCCGAGTATGCCGTATACGTCATTTCGCACGAGTTTCGTGGAGGCGACATTTTTCCCCCAGTTGTTGTTTAAGGTGTCGGCTTTCGCTTGAACATCATTAACGCTTTGCTGCATGTTGGTTGTGTAATCAATGATGCCGGACTGGCGATCAGACAATGAACCCATCATGTCTGACATTTGCAGCACTTCCTGGCCGACCGTATCTTGGACACTCAGTGCCATGGTACCAGACAGCCCATCGTTGCTGAACGTCGCAGATTCCTGTGTTGCGCCCGTTACAAGCTGTTCTGACGCTTTTGCGGCACTTTCAGAGATTTTCGTCAGTTCGTCGAGAACACCTGCTTGAGAGTCACGGATATAGCCGCTGTAGTCGTCCGCAAATTTGGTCATGCCGTCGATGAAGCTGTTAATATCCTCATCTGTTTGCATCGTGTTGTTTTTGAGAGCTTCCCAGCTGGCTGATTCTTCAGGTGTGAGAGCCAGGACTGATTGGACGTTGCCATCTTGCTCTTGGATGACTTCACCTTTAATAATAGTCAAAGAGCCTAGATCCAGATTATCATTTAGCGTAGACTTATATAAATTTAAAGAGTTGTAATACTTCATCAAGTTAGAAATATTATCAGTTTCAATTCTACTTGAAAAAATTGAACTTAGTTTTTCTTTCTGATCTATATAGCCTCTACTCTGCAAAGTTTGTATTATTTCGTCTTCCAAATTGTATATTAACCTATAAGCATCATTGACATTATTATCAAAATCAACCAACTTTTTTGTTAAGTCACCAATTTGATCATTTAATTTTGAAACTGTTTTATTTAACTCTTTAATTTCTTGATTTAACTCATCAATATGTTTCTCTAGTTTGTTGTTATGTTCCTCTTGTTTTTCTTGAAGTGCATTTTCTATTTCCTCTAATTTTATCGCTGCTTCGTTCAGACGTTTTTTTGCACCTGAAATATCAGTTTCACCGTCAGCTCCGTCACCCTGTAGCCCATCACTTTGATTTGAGCCATCGTTTTCATCTGCGAGTTCAATCAAAGAGAAATCTGTTTTAGAGGTTCCTGTATTCTCCGTGTTTGTATCTTGTTCAGGAACGTTTTTTGAAGATTCTTGATGTTTTTGTCCCGTTTCAATGTTAGTTTGAACATCATTTTGTGATCCATTATCTTGAGTACCCTCTTCTGATGAGCCAGTATCTTCATTTGTTGGCTGATCATCGGATGTTGGAATATCATTCGACGGTTCTTCAGTATTAGGAGAATCATCGGTTGATGGTTCTTCAGCATCGGGTGTTGTTGGTTTTTCTTGTTCAGGTTCTTTTAACCCTTCAGAGATATCTTTAATTTCAGTTGCAACATTTTTGAGCTCATCCCGCTGCTTCTCTAAATCCAATTTTATATCTTCAATATCTTCCTTATCTGTGTCATCTTTATTATCAGATGTGTCTTCTCCATCTTCCTTTTCGTCGCTTTCCTTAGGTTTAAGTAAACTAAGGCGGTTCTTCCCGATATTCTCTTGCAATTGATTTAAATTTTGATATTTAATAGCTTCATATTGACTTTTATATCGAGATAGAAATGCATTAAACATGTCATTCTCAATTTTTTTCATACCCATTTCTTGCAATGGCACTTGATTTTGCCTTAACTTTTCAGCATTGTTCAACGCAAGGTTTGTCAGTCCTATTTGTGTCTTCGCTTGGCCGATCCCGGTTGCCAATCCGCTCATGCGTTCGCTGAACTGATTCGCCTTTTGCTGTGCCTGGATGGCATCCAGACCTGTCCGGATTTGCTGCTGTGTTGAATCCTGGGCTGCCAAAAGCAGCTTTTTCTGATTCTCTTGATATTCTTTGTACCTTTCAACTGTATCAATGAATTCTTTCAGCGTGTTTTTGGCTTCCTCCGCCGTAGAAGCTTTTTCTTTTGTCGTGCCTTGCGCTTCATTCATTGATTTCTTCAGCTCATCGATTAAGTCTTTTTGCTGTTTGATTTCACCTGCTAAATCATTAGAGCTTGGTTTGTAAAAGTTGTACATGACATTCTGGAATTCAGATTCTTTATTGACGATCTTGTCAAATTCTCCTCTGATGTTGTCCACTTTTTGCGAAACAAAATTCCAGTATAAGGCCGACATTTTTTTGTTCATTGTCTTTTGGGCATCCTCAAGCTCACGCTGAACTTTTTCTTTGTTAACCGCATTCAGGTTATCTTGAATGCTGAATTCGAGCGTTGCCTTTTGAGGATGGTCTTTGTCATAGCTCAAAATGTTTTTTGAGAAGTCTGAGGGAATGTAGACAATCGCATCGTATTTCTTTGAAGCGAGACCGGTCTCGGCCGCGCTTCGGTTTACGACCGTCCACGAATAATCAGGACGTTCACCCAGAACGGCCGCTACTTCCTTGCCGAACTGGGCGGATTTGTCCTCTTCATCAGACTTTACCTCATCACTCAATACGCCTGTGTCTTCATTCACCACCGCGATTTGCCGGGTAGAATTGACTGCTTTTTTCGTTGGGTCGTCTCCGATAAATCGGAAAAACAACACCGGCAGCAGCAAAATGATGATGACGGCGGATATTAACTTGATCAAGCTTTTTCGTTGTTCTGTCATCTAGCACTCTCCCTTTCAGCAGAACATAAAGGAATTTGAACTTTTTGCTCCTTCCCGTTTTCCACAACATATCCGAAGCCCGGCTGAATCTCAGGCTCCTGTCTTTGGTACGGGAGAGGAATGACATTTTGCTCAGACTTTTTCATCAGCAGAATCGCGTGGCGGATTTGCTTCATCTCAGTCGTCAAGGAGTCATAGCCTTTTGAGAATTCGCTGTGGTTTCCGCCCGGGATAAAGCTGAACCCAAGATGAGCGTATGATTTCATGAAGTTAGCGAGACGATCTTGTATTCTCGTATCAATCGTCTGCTGGAATCTCGTTATCCCGTCAATCATCAGCACGACTTGTGAGAATCGCAGATTTTGTGCGTCTCCTTGGCGGACGGCTTCTACATACATGGCTTCTCTTGTTTTGAAAATGTCTTCTGCTGTTTCAATCCACTGCTCAATATCTTCTTTCGTTTCCAAATATGAAACATCTGATTCCTTCGCATAATGAGATAAGCCGCGGTCAATCGAGTCAAACAGGCCGATCATTTCGGTTTCATCATCAATCAGATGTTCAAGCATGACTTTTAGGACGTTTGTTTTCCCGCGCTGAGTTTGGCCTAAAATCAGGCAGTGCTTATGCTTGCCCAAATCAAAATAGACTGGGCTGACTGTTTCTTCATGAAGCCCGATCGGTACAGATAAAGGCTTGCGTTCCAGCTTGAAGCGGATAGACAATTCTCTCGTCGACAAGCTCTCAGGCAGCATCGGAATCGGTGCCGGCTGCTCCATTGAAGCAAATCGCCCTTGAAGTTTCTGTACGTCTGATTTCAGCTCGTTGAACATGCCGATATCATCATCGGCGTCAACAGGCAGGAACATTTGCGCGAAATAAAGCTCTTCCTTTTGAATGATGACGCGTCCCGGAATCGGCTCAAGATTGAATTTCGGACGGCCGTAAATGGAATATCCTTCTGATTGATCCATGAGATAATGGACAATCTTTGTTTTCAAGTTATTTAACAATGACTGGCGGACAGCATTCACCCGCGTTGCTGTCAGCATAAAGTAGATACCCAAGCTTTGTCCGTCTCTGGAAAGCTGGACAAATTCCGATTCAAGCTCATGCATCTCATCCTTGACAATGTCAAAGTTGTCAATGGTGATAAAAATGAATGGAAGCTCTTCTTCGCTCAGCGCATTGTACATTTTGATGTGGCTGATTTCTTTTTCCCGGAACAAACGTTTACGGCGGTCAATTTCTTCTTTGATGCGAATCATGAACTTTTCAATTTTCCTTGACTGGTCCATCAGGAAGTAATCCGCGGTATGCGGGAGCTTCGCTAATGGCAGCAGCGTTCCGTTTCCGAAATCAAAGATATAGACATGAAGCTCTTCAGGTGTGTATACGTCCGCAAAACTCATCAGGAACGTTGCGGCTGCAATCGATTTTCCGTAGCCCGAAGAGCCGAAGATGCCGATATTTCCATCTTCCATCATCTTATAAGCAATTGGCGCCTGTCTTTGCAGATCAGGTTCATCGACATACGCAAAGTGGAAATGGTCTTTTTCGTTTGAAGGGAAAAGAGTGCGCGGAATACGTTCCGCAAGCGGCGGCAGCCAAGGGCTTGGCAGCTTCTCGATTCCCATTTCATCTTGGATGCGTTCAATTTCGTCAACTACAGCTTCGATTTCGGTTTGAACGTCTTTTTTCGCGTTATCTTCGGTATCAACCTCAGAAAGCGGGATCAGACCCGTATCTGTGACGATCGCGATTTCATCCTCGGTACCGTAGACTTCCTCTAAGTAAGGCGCCCCGCTCCATGCAGATTGGAACAGCTCATACACTTCATTGTTTCCGACCTGCAAATAGCCGCGGCCTGTTACGGTAATGTTTGCGGCATCGCTGTTTTTCAAAATTTCTTTACTGTCGGTGGCATCCTGGACCTTGAGCGCTACTTTAAAGCGCGAGTTACTCCAGATCTGGTCGTCGATGATGCCGCCTGGCTTCTGTGTCGCCAAAATCAAATGAACGCCGAGGCTTCGTCCGATACGCGCGGCACTGACAAGCTCCCTGATAAAATCAGGCTCCTCGCTTTTCAGCTCGGCAAACTCATCAGAAATTAAGAACAAGTGAGGCATCGCCACTTCTGCTTTCCCTTGCTTGTATAGCTTTGTATAGTCATTGATGTGATTGACTTGATACTGGTCAAACAGGCGCTGCCTTTTTTTTAGCTCGCTTTTAATGGAAGCAAGCGCACGCATACTGAAGTTTTTGCTTCCTTCAATATTTGTGATCGTGCCGAGGAGGTGGGGAATGTTACGGAACGGCTGCGCCATTCCTCCGCCTTTATAGTCAATTAGTAAGAAAGCCGCTTCATGCGGATGAAAATGCACTGCAAGTGACAAGATGTAGGTCTGGAGAAATTCACTTTTCCCTGATCCCGTTGTCCCCGCAAGCAAGCCGTGCGGACCGTGTGCTTTTTCGTGAAGGTTCAGATACACAATGTCATCTTTCCCTTTATAGCCGATCGGCACTGACAGCGACTTCGACGATTCACTTGTCAGCCATCTTTGCTGAATGCCGATTTCTTTTACTTCCTTCGCATGAAAAAGCTCCAGGAACGATACCGTTTCCGGAATGGAATTCGTAATGCCGACCTGGTGGTTCAGCGTCCGCAGTGTGCGTGAAAACCGTTCGTTATCCTCACGCTGATGATGATCGAGACGGAACGGAATTCTTACCGCTTTTTTCTTTTGTATTAAAATGTCGCCTTCATGCTCATTAATGTAGCGGACAAGAGTTGTAATGTTTTCCGACAAGCTTTCCTTTGTTTCTGCAGCGACAATTGTCGAGATGCCCAGATGCTCATGCTGCCCTTCTAAATATTCGAGAATGACATGCTCAGAGATCAGCTGCTGATTCGTGATGACAAATACAAAATGCGGTTTGAACTGCAGTTTTTCTTTGTCATCTTCGAGATCACGCTCTCTGATCAATTCGTAAAGTGAAGACAGGAGCTGATCTCGGGTTTGCTCATTATAAATAAATCCTTTTGCATAAATATGGGGCATTTGAAATTGCGGAAGCCACTTCATCCACTCCCAGTCTTTATACTCTTCTTCATGAAAAATAAATACGAAACGCAAATCGTGATAGCTGTTAAAGAACGACAGCTGTCCGATTAGCTGGTGAATCTCATTTTTCACAATTTGTGATTTACCGACAAGCCCCATCGGACCTTCTGCCAAATCGACCGTCACCGGCGCATTACGGATATCTTTATAGACGCGTTGCATGTGCTGCGATTTCTCCATGAGGTCATCGATATCACGATTCGCCAAGTCTCCGCCACTCATATTGATTTCATAGCTTGACGGAACTGTTCCCGTCCCAAGCCGCAGCTGGAGATAATCCTTGCTTTCAAGTGATTTTTCCCAGATCCGGTCACTGATTTCACTTGTTAAGTATTTCATTTGTTCAAATGAAGGAAAGTGAAATTCAAGAACCTGCTTTTGCTTTTCAGCAAGTGCCTGAAGCTCTTTCCGCTTATTGTCTAAGTAAAGCTTATATACACGCTCCCGTTTTTCCTCGCGTTTTTTCCGCTGGTTTTTATCACGGAAATATTGCACTGTCGAGGTAATGAGAGTCATCATAAACATCGCCAAAGAAACGAGTATAAATATGCCGCGCGGCTGGATGATGGCAACTACGCCCATCACGATCAGCATCACAAGCGGAGGCAGGATGACGAGCCACAGCCCTCTGTTGGTTTGATCGCTCTCCTGAGAGGGAAAACTGAAAGAAACGCGGTCATCCGGCAGATCGTATACCATCCGCGGCGTTCTTCTGTACTGCGGATATTTTTTCTGCATCTCTGTACTCGGTTTGACCGTTTCTGTTAACGCTGTTTCAAACTGGGCATAATGAACAATTTCTAAAAGGTCTTGTTCCGTCACCCTCATTTGCGTGAAGTTCCAGAATATTTCATCCCCCGGCTTGAGCGGCGTATTGGCGTTGATTTTCTCTCCGTTCAAGAAGATCGTTCCGCTTTCAGGGCGGACCGACCAGCTGCCGCCTGCACGGAGCAAAGAAAACGTGCTTTGTTCTGCAAATGCAAAATCTTGCGGATTCAGATAAATATCTGCATTCGTTTTTTCTGAGGAACATACAATTTCATCCCGATTTCCCGTAAAATAAACGGATTTCTCAGGTTCACTGCCCGTCAATATCAAGCGTATATCCTGCTGATCCGTTTGGAGAGTAAATGATATATCCGTCTCAATCGTGCCGAGACAATCATTTCCCAGGAAAACTTCGTATTGGCCGCCGGATTCCTTTCTTTTAAGAGAAATCACTCCGCTATTAAATGGAATGGTGCTGATCGTAACAGAATCCTTCACATCAGGCCCTATGGTCACCGGATGAGACGACGGGAGGTTAGACAGATTTAATTTTTGAACGTTATTTTGGTAAAAAACCCATAATAGACTCAAATGGCGAACCCCCTTACGGCCGAATGGCAGCATGCGATGACCTGCGCTTCATGTCTCACGTTATTTGTCATCTTTTTTCTCATCTTTCTTTTCTGTTTCTTTTTTCTCGTCTTCTTTTTCCTTCTGTTCTTCTTTTTTCGCTTTTTCCTCGGCTGCGGCTTTTTCTTCTGCCGCTTTCTCTTCTGCTTGTTTTTCTTCGTCTGTTTGTGTCTGTTCTTCGCTTGTATCGACTAACGATGTTTCAGAATTAGACTGTTTATTTTCTTGACGTTCTTTTTGGGCTTTTTCAAGCTCACTATTTACTGAATCAAGTTCTTTTTGTATGTCTTCATCATTTGTATCCTCAGATAAAAGCTGCTGTTTATATTTAGCTAGGGCAAAGTAAATATAATCATTGTATTCCAGCTTACGGCCGATACTGATCGCTTCTTTGTATTCTCCTCGACCATAATCAATCCAATATAAGAAATGCTGAGGGTCTGATTGAAGGGTGACTAAATTATTTTCTATATTTTTGGTTTTTGCACTCCCCAGGTTTTCGACCTCAACATAGGACGTCGCCAGCTGATACTGCACCGATTCAGGCAGGCTTTCCGCATCGTACTTGGACAGTGTGCTGATGACTTCACTGTACTGCTTGTTTAAGAACGCACGGTTGCTGTCCACTATCGCCTGGTGCTTTGGCTGCGCGAAAAATAAGGCGTACATCGAATAAATAAGTGCCGGTACAAGCAAAACAATGAGCCCCAGGCCGATATATCGCTGGATGTTCCACTTCTTTCTCGGGATATGTATGTATGTTTTTGCTTTGGCTTCGAGCTCATCAATATGGGTTTGAATCAGCTCGAGCAAATCATCATAGGATTCAGCATCTAATATCGCCTTTGCCTCTGCGGAGAACGTCAGCGTTTCATTGAATTTCAGGTAGTCTTCAAACGCAAAAGCGCCGTCAACTGCCAAAGCCGCTGCCGCTTTCAGCTCCTGCCATACTCTTTCCTCATCACGCTCGTAAGGAGGAATGCTTTCTTTTACTCCATAATGGAGAAAATAAGGCGTAAGCCCTTTATCGAATACAATGTTTTCAGGAGCGACAATCAAATTCAGCCTCGACAGATTGTGCTGCTGTACGGCTTGAACAAGCTGATAGGCAAACTGCCATTTACTTTTTTTATCCTTAGCTTTCATGAAGCGGAATGCTTTATAGGAGGAGGGAGGTTGGATTGTGATGATTACTTCATCATCCGTCACATCGATTTCTTTATGAAAAAATGGATTTATATCTTTGATCACGTTAGCTTCAAGACCGTCGAGAAGCTTTATTTTTTCCCGTTGAAAGGTAAATGTATAGCCGGCATCTGTTTTCTCGGCAACAGCTTCTAATTGGTTTTCTAAATATGATTTTTGTTCACCTGACATTCAACCAGATCCTTTCATAATATTTCAAGCCGGTCTCCGTTTGTAATGCCGCAATCAGACAGCTTGCATTCTCCGGAAAACACCTTATCCTTGTTCACCACTCTGATCCAGTGCCCTTCGCGCGGAGGCATAGATACGCTTTGGGCCTGCCAAGCAATATCAATTACTTTTTTCACCGGGTGGTAATCTGACAATCTGAGATCAAAGACACTGCCGTTATAATGTTTCAAATCTATTGTAATATCAATATACATTTAGGATCACCCTTACATAGAAAGAGCGCCGTCTTCTTTTGAATCAGGCGCTCCTTCCCTTTCATACTGTTATCCGCGGATTTGATTTGCGATGTCTTGGTCAGTAGACTCAAGTGTATTTGCTGTTTGATCAAGCTGCTGATTCACATCTTGAAGCAAATCTGACATTTTGATAAATGAAGGTTTGAGCTGCTCGTATTGATCTGCGAACGCTTCGCTTGAAGCACCTTCCCACATGCTTTTCAAATCAGAGATCATTCGGTTTAAACGATCAACCTGATTTAATACTTCTTGGCTTTCAACGCCGTATTGCTTCGCCATCGCTCTTAGCTCTTCGGGTGTGACACGAATTAATCCTGCCATATTCCTCATTACCTCCTGTGCCATCAGCCTAAATATGGGCTAATTCACTTATTTTTAGAACGTCATTATTATAAAAACAGTTTTTCGGCATAGTCAAACAAATATGTTTTAATTTTACAAAATGAGTCCAATGGTTTACCCCGAATCACTCAAAAATGACATATACTGTAAAGTAAATAGGTTTATTTTCTTAATCTTCTCTTCATTCTCCGAATAATCCAAAAGACCCAAATAACTCTCCAACTCCCAAAAAAAACCTTTCAGAAAATTTGATGCTACAGCACCATTTCTGAAAGGTTCAGTTTTTTCTTTCCTTAATTAGTCTTGCCTCCGATGACTTTCTTAGAAGATTAATAGGATAAGCTGTCGTATTATATGAGACATACACTGTCCTGCAAAAAGGCGATTACACCGCCAAATGTATATAGAACGTTTCTCTCATGAAATTGTTTTTTTGCTTCTGTTCTTTGTTGTTGATTTTCACAAACAACAACAATCATAATAAAAGGAAGGGGATGAGATGTCAAAGAGAAATCAAGCACGAAAAGTAGGGAGATTTATGACCATGCCGAATGATCCGTTTAAATATAGTTTTGACAGACTTGAAGATGTGGCTGATCATATCAGCGACGTTCTGCGGTGCCCGATCACCATAGAGGATGTTAACCACAAGCTGCTTGCCTACAGTACACACAGCGACTGCACAGACCCTGCCCGGACGTCTACCATTATTGGCAGAAGGGTACCGGAGAAGGTGATTAACAAGCTGTGGAAAGACGGGACAATTCCTGCTCTCTTAAAAACGGACCAGCCGATCAGAGTCAAGCAAATCGATGAAGTCGGGCTGAGCAATCGCGTCGCTATTTCGATTTGGAAAAACAAGCAAGTACTTGGCTTCATATGGGCGCTTGAGATCCAAAAAACATTGTCCGATGAAGATCTGCTGACATTGCAAATGGCAGCAAAAGCAGTGAAAAACAAGCTTCTCAAACTTCAAATCAGAAAAACGAAAAATGAAGAACGCAGCCAAGAATTTTTCTGGAAAATGCTGACCGGACACATCCATCAGGAGGATGATATGGCGGATGGGTTCCATAAGCTTGGAATGGCCGCTCCTTCAGAGTTTTCCGTTATGATCATCCGCATAAATGGCGAGCTGACTGAAAAAATCGAACAGCAGCTGCAATATTTACAGGAAACGACCCAGCAGGTTTACGTGCTGCTGGCGACCGTAGATTCCAATGAACTTATTATATTAACCTCACCCAAAACAGATCATCCTTTTCAAGATTTAAAACAGTTTGCTTTAAGTACGCAAAAACAGCTGAAGGAGCGGTATAAAATAGAAGACGTTTCTATCGCTTTTGGCGGAATATACAACTCTATTTCTTTTGTCTCCCGCTCCTATCAGGAAGCATTGTCCGTCTTAAAAACGAAGGAACGGTTCGCTGAAGAGACCAAACATCTTTTCAGCTTTTCTGAGTTAGGCATTTATCAATACTTAGATGTCTTAAATGAAAAACGGAAACAGGCGGGCCATTATAATTACTCGCTTTCCAAACTGGAACAATATGACCGGGATCACCAGTCAAATATGGTAGAGACGCTAGAGCGCTTTATTGAAGCGGACAGCAACGTGAATACCGCTTCCAAGCTGTTAAATATACACGTTAATACGTTGAATTACCGACTCAAGCGGATCAGCCAGATCGCTGAAATTGATTTGAAAAATGTGAATCAAAAATTCACCATCTATTTAGATATCAAACTTCGGCACATGGATTTGTGAAATTTCACAAATCCATGTTTTTTTATTTTCTTAATCAAACAAAGAATTTTCCAAAATATCAAGCTACACTAAAAATATCACATATACAGGAGGAGACAGATATGATCATAGGGGTTCCTAAAGAGATAAAAAACAATGAAAACCGTGTCGCATTAACACCCGGGGGCGTTTCTCAGCTCATTTCAAACGGCCACCGGGTGCTGGTTGAAACAGGCGCGGGCCTTGGAAGCGGATTTGAAAATGAAGCCTATGAGTCAGCAGGAGCGGAAATCATTGCTGATCCGAAGCAGGTCTGGGACGCCGAAATGGTCATGAAAGTAAAAGAACCGCTGCCGGAAGAATATGTTTATTTTCGCAAAGGACTTGTGCTGTTTACGTACCTTCATTTAGCAGCTGAGCCTGAGCTTGCACAGGCCTTGAAGGATAAAGGAGTAACTGCCATCGCATATGAAACGGTCAGTGAAGGCCGGACATTGCCTCTTCTGACGCCAATGTCAGAGGTTGCGGGCAGAATGGCAGCGCAAATCGGCGCTCAATTCTTAGAAAAGCCTAAAGGCGGAAAAGGCATTCTGCTTGCCGGGGTGCCTGGCGTTTCCCGCGGAAAAGTAACAATTATCGGAGGAGGCGTTGTCGGGACAAACGCGGCGAAAATGGCTGTCGGCCTCGGTGCAGATGTGACGATCATTGACTTAAACGCAGACCGCTTGCGCCAGCTTGATGACATCTTCGGCCATCAGATTAAAACGTTAATTTCTAATCCGGTCAATATTGCTGATGCTGTGGCGGAAGCGGATCTCCTCATTTGCGCGGTATTAATTCCGGGTGCTAAAGCTCCGACTCTTGTCACTGAGGAAATGGTAAAACAAATGAAACCCGGTTCAGTTATTGTTGATGTAGCGATCGACCAAGGCGGCATCGTCGAAACTGTCGACCATATCACAACACATGATCAGCCAACATATGAAAAACACGGGGTTGTGCATTATGCTGTAGCGAACATGCCAGGCGCAGTCCCTCGTACATCAACAATCGCCCTGACTAACGTTACTGTTCCATACGCGCTGCAAATCGCGAACAAAGGGGCAGTAAAAGCGCTCGCAGACAATACGGCACTGAGAGCGGGTTTAAACACCGCAAACGGACACGTGACCTATGAAGCTGTAGCAAGAGATCTAGGCTATGAGTATGTTCCTGCCGAGAAAGCTTTACAGGATGAATCATCTGTGGCGGGTGCTTAATTCACAATAAGCTTGCAGAAAGATTTCTGCAGGCTTTTTTATTTTTTAAAAGGAAAAAAGAGACCATTTCACGAATTATGACTATGAAGTTGATCATAAAGGAGGATTCATATGGCTGTTCAGCAATATGGCGTGTTAAAAGGCATAGTATTAGACATGAAGCGGGAAACAGATGATGACAGTCCTCATTTCCAAGTCAAAATGCTCGGTGAAGAGAATACGTATTACAGGTGCGCCATCAATGTGATGTCCAGTTCTGAGGAATCTGAAGTATTGTATTTGGCTGACGATCAGTTTGATTCGGGCTCAATTACCATCCTTCCGAACATGCCGTATGGATATACAAGGATCAATGAAGCAAACCGTGAAGTGGCACTGGATTATGTGCGGGGCAATTTGTTTGACCCGCGGGAAATGAAGCCTTTGCCTCATGAAATCACGGGACCTGATAATGATTTAAATGATTTTATTGAAACCTATATGAAGAAAGCACAAGATGAGAAAACGCCGGTTTATATATTCGGTTCAAAATTCGGCCCTGAACAGGCTGCAGATAAAATATTCGGCTTTACCCCGACTAACGGAATGCACAATATCCATATGAATCAAGGGAATGCAATGGATACCCGCTGGAAAAAAGACAACGGCTCTTGGCATGACGGGGGTATTCTGATTCAGTTTGCAGATCAGTGGGCCGCTGTGTTTTTAGCGTTTTTATCCCAATCTTGGTGTACCGATGAAAACGGAAACCCTGTCAGAGATTGTGATCATACCCAAACGTCTGCGTAAGATAGAAAAAGAGACTGCGGCAAGCAGTCTCTTTTTGATAAGATTACACATTTTCAACAGTCTTTAGGCTGTTTGGCCTCATATCGCTCCAATGCGATTGGATATAGTCCAAACAAGCTTCACGCCCTTTTTGCTCATGAACGACTGTCCAGCCGCTCGGCACATCTATAAAACCCGGCCATAGGGAATATTGGCCTTCTTCATTGACCAGCACCAAATATGTGCCATCCGCATTTTCAAAAGGATTTGCCATTCTATTTCTCCTCCCTTATTTATTCAACTCTTCCAATTTGACAGCGAGAACCTTGCCGATTTGAGCCAGAGGTTCAGGCTGACATAAATCTTTATGACGGCAGTCGATGTCGATTTGTTCAATCTGTCCGTTAATATAAGGCTTCCACGAGTCAGGTTCAATCGGGTCAAACCATTCAGGAATGATTGTTGATCTGAAAAACAAAACATTTCCGCGGAAGGTTTTCGGCTTATAGGAACCTAAAATGCCGACAGAATTTACATACGTATTCTTCAAATTTAAAATGACCGTTTCATCCAGGCTCGCAAGCGCACTGCCGTCACGGCGAAGAATCTCAATCGCCGCTTCAAAATCTAGCGGTTTTTCCCCTAAGCTGTCTGGATCATACCCGCCTAACGCCAGAAGGGCAATAAGCGCTTCCTCATCATCCGGTGCCTCTTTTATAGGAAGGAAGTGGTTCGGATAGGCGTCCAGCATCACCAACAGGGATACTTCTTCTCCTTGATTTTGCAGCTGGGTAGCCATCGCTTGAACGACATTCCCGCCCAGGGACCAGCCCAGCAGATGGTACGGGCCTTTTGGCTGGACCGTTCGGATTTGTTTAATGTAATCGGCAGCCATGTCATCAAGTGTTTTCGGAAGCTCCTCGCGCTGCCCGATTCCCCGTGCCTGCAAGCCGTAGATCGGATAATCTGTTCCTATATTGGTCATCAAACCGGCATAACACCAGCTGAGCCCCCCTGCCGGATGAACACAGAATAAAGGAGGCTTGTCTCCGCTTGTTCGGAGCGGCAGCAGAACGTCAAGAGCGCTTTGGCTTGATCCCATTTCAAGTCTTTCAGCGAGCCCGGCTACAGTAGGTGCTTCGAACAAGTTGCCGATGCTGAGTTCAACGCCGAGCGCTTCACGAATGCGGCTCATGAGCTGTACAGCAAGCAAGGAATGTCCGCCTAAATCAAAGAAACGGTCATCAATGCCGACACGCGGCAAGTGAAGCACCTCCATAAAGAGGTCACAGAGAATTTCTTCCTGCGGCGTTCTCGGTCCTCGTCCTGTCACTGCCGCTGCGAAATCCGGAGCGGGCAGCGCTTTACGATCAAGCTTTCCATTCGGTGTCAGCGGCAATTCTTTCATCGTCACAAAGGCAGCAGGCACCATGTAATCCGGCAGTCTCTCAGCAGCATATCTGCGCAGTTCCGCCGTATCAAATGTTTCTTCCGAAGGGATGACATAAGCTGCTAACCGTTTATCTCCCGGCTGATCCTCACGAACGATCACTGCCGCATCTTCAAGCTGCGGATGCTGAACAAGCGCGGCTTCAATTTCTCCCAATTCAATCCGGAATCCCCGAATTTTCACTTGATGGTCTGCACGGCCGACATAGTCGAGAGAACCGTCAGCGCGGAGGCGGGCCACATCCCCAGTGCGGTACATCCGGGTGCCTGGAGGACCGAACGGATCAGCTATGAAGCGTTCAGATGTTAAACCAGGCCGGCCTAGATAACCTCGTGCTAACCCCGCTCCTGATACATACAGCTCTCCGGCAACACCCGGCGGGACCGGCTGCAGGCGTTCATCCAGCACGTATACACCAAGATCGGGAATGCCGCAGCCGATCAAGCTGTTTGCCCGTAAAGCTGCCATGCTTCGGTCTAATTCGATATAGCTCACATGCACCGTCGTTTCTGTAATACCATACATATTGATAAGCTGCGGTCTATTTTCAGGGTGGCGGTTGTACCAATCCTCTAAACGGCTGAGTTCAAGCGCTTCTCCGCCAAAAATGACATAGCGCAGACTGAGTGCCTGTCCGAGATCCGGCTGTTCCCGTTCCGCCTGCATAAACTGATAGAAAGCAGACGGTGTCTGGTTCAGAACAGTCACCCCCTCTTTGACAAGCAGGCGCAGAAACGCTTCTGGCGATCTGCTGACGTGGTGAGGCACGATTACAAGACGTCCGCCATGCAGCAGAGGACCCCAGATCTCCCACACCGAAAAATCAAACGCATAGGAATGGAACATGGTCCAGATATCACCTGAGCTGAAACGGAACCAGTGCTCGGTCGCTGCAAATAAACGTGTTACATTTTGGTGAGGAATCATCACACCTTTTGGAACACCTGTTGAGCCGGATGTATAAATGACATATGCCGTATTCAAAGGGGAAAGCGGCTGAGTCCTATCCTTATTTTTTGGATTACCTGCAGGGTACGTGTTTAGTTTCTCTGCCAGCTCGGGATCATCCAGCACGATTTTCGGCACGTTTTCAACTGGCGGAATGTGATTTGCAGCTTTAGTGTTCGTCATGATAAACGCAGGCTGTGCATCTTTTAGCATAAAAGCAATTCGATCAGCCGGATAATCCGGATCAAGAGGGAGATAAGCTGCCCCGGCCTTTAGCACCGCCAATAGGCCGACAGCCATTTCCAACGATCGGGGCAGTGCCAATGCCACAAATTGCTCCGGCCCGACACCTTCACTAATCATCATTCGGGCAAGCCGGTTTGCTCTTTCATTCAGCTCTGCATAGCTCAGTTCCTGATTTTCATATACAACGGCAATGGCATCAGGACGTAAAGCAGCCTGCTTCTCAAATTGCTCTGGCAAACATGCGTGCGGAATCTTTTCAGATACACTTTGCCAATCAGTCACCATGCTGCTGTGTTCCTCTGGCGCAAGAATATCCAGATTTCCGATTTGCTCGTCAGGATCAGACTCGGCAGCCTCCAACAGGCGCATCAATCGGTCAGCAAGAGCCTGAGCAGTTTCCCGTTTGAAAAGATCAGTGCTGTATTCAAGCAGTCCTTCCATTCCGTTTGGTGTCCCGTCAGCAAGGCGATCTTCACTAATTTCCAGCGTCAAATCAAACTTGGCAGAACCGACACTGTTGATTCGCAGGCTGCTCTCCATATCAGGAAGATGCAGTTCAGCGTCCGGTGTGTTTTGGAACGCAAGCATGATTTGGAATAAAGGATGCGTCGCACGCGAACGAGCCGGATTGAGCACCTCTACAAGTCTCTCAAACGGCAGATCCTGATTGTCATAGGCGGCCAGATTCACTTCCCGTACTCTGTCTAGAAGCTCACGAAAGCTTGGGTCACCGGACGTATCAGTTCTGAGCACCAATGTATTAATGAACAGCCCTACAAGATCGCCCAGCGCATCATCATTCCGTCCCGCGATCGGACTGCCGATCGGAATGTCGGTGCCCGCCCCGAGCCTTGTCAATAAAGCGGCGAGACCGGATTGAAGCACCATAAACAGGCTCACCCTATTTGCGCGAGCCAGCTCCTGCAATCGCTTGTGAAACTCGGGCTCAATACGAAAATGAATCGTATCTCCATCATGACTCGGCTCAGCCGGACGTGAATAATCGGTTGGCAGTTCAAGCTGATCAGGCAGGTTTTTCAAGGTTTCTTTCCAGAAAGCAAGCTGTCCGGCAATCAAGCTATTTGGATCATCCTCGTTTCCAAGCAGTTCTTGCTGCCAAAGCGCATAGTCTGCATACTGCACAGCAAGAGGCGCCCATTCGGGAGATCGTCCGTGGCAGCGAGCCGCATAAGCTGTCCCAAGGTCTCTGGTCAGCGGTGTTAAGGACCAGCCGTCCCCGACAATATGATGGACGAGAAGAAGCAGCACGTACTCGTCAGGACCGATCACAAAAAGCTCGGCACGAAAAGCAGGTTCAGCTGCAAGATCAAAGCTGTAGCGTACAGCTTCGGCAAGCCGATCAGAAAGCTCCTTCTCAGCAATTTCAGTAACATGTAACTCGGGACAGGCTCGATCGGCATCTAAAATATGCTGATAGGATGTCCCCTGTGATTCAGGGAAGATCGTCCGAAGACTTTCATGACGGCAGACGAGGTCATAAAGTGCCGCTTTCAGCAATCCTTGATCCAACTCACCTGACAAACGGACAGCAACCGGAATATTATAAGTAGGACTCGGTCCTTCCAGACAATGCAGGAACCATAGCCGGCGCTGGGCAAATGAGAGCGGGATCTTTTCAGGCCGCTCAGCTCTCTGCAAAGCGGGACATGCACTCTGCGCCAAATCAAGATGGGCAGCGAGTCCGGCTACTGTCGGTTCGTCAAAGAGCTTGGCGATACCAAGTTCGGCTCCCATTACCTCGCGAATGCGGCTCATCAGACGGGCTGCAAGAAGAGAATGGCCCCCAAGCTCGAAGAAACTGTCATCGATACCGACGCGTGCCAAACCGAGAACCTCTGCAAACAAGTCACACAATATCTCTTCCTGAGGAGTCCGCGGGGCCCGATCACTGACAGATGTGCTGAAGTCTGGTGCCGGCAGTGCTTTCCGGTCAAGCTTGCCATTAGGTGTTAACGGCAGCTCGTCCATCTCCACAAACGCCGACGGTACCATATAATCAGGAAGACTAGCCCCCATATAACGACGAAGCTCTGCAGTATCAATAGCAGCATCAGCGACTACATAAGCCGCCAATCGTTTGTCTCCCGGCTGATCTTCCCGTACGACAACCGCGGCCTGTTCAATGTGCGGGTGATTGGCAAGCACGGCATCAATTTCTCCAAGTTCAATTCGGAATCCGCGAATTTTGATTTGATGATCCGCCCGCCCGATATAATCCAAAGACCCATCGGCGCGCCAGCGGGCCTGGTCTCCGGTCCGATACATCCGAGTTCCCGGCGGTCCGTATGGATCTGCAACGAAGCGCTCCGCCGTTAAATCAGGACGATGGAAATAACCTCTGGCCAAGCCGGTTCCTGCAATATAAAGCTCTCCGACAACGCCCGGCGGCACCGGCTGCAATCCATTATCAAGCACATACACCTGCGTGTTCCAAATCGGTTTCCCAATCGGAGGAACGCCCTTCAGCCCTTCTTCAAGAAAAGCTGCGGCAGACCAAATCGTTGTTTCAGTGGGACCGTATAAGTTCGTGACTGAACAATGAAGGTCTTGAAGTTCCTGCAAAAGACCGCTCGGCAGCGCCTCGCCTCCTACAAGCACTCTAAGCCCCCGAAGTTTCTCAGGTTCACTCGTTACCAAAGCGTGCCACAGTGTCGGTGTCGCCTGCATAATGTTAATATCGAAATTTTCAATCATTTGAGCTAATGCCTGCGGCTCACGGATCGTTTCTTTCTTTGCGATCACGATTTGCGCTCCGCTAATCAGCGGAAGATATAACTCCAATGCTGAAATATCAAAAGCGACAGTCGTCACAGCCAACAGCCTGTCTTCTTCTCCTAGAGAAAATGCCTCCTGCATAGACAGCAGAAAATTGCTTAAGCTTTTCTGTGTCACAACGACTCCCTTCGGTCTTCCTGTTGATCCTGAGGTATAGATGATATACGCAGGATGGTCAAGCGAAACCGATACATCCTGATTTTCCGGCGAATAGCGTTTTATAATCTCCTGTGTAACAGCCTGATCAAGCACAAGCTCAGGTACAGCCAGGTCATCAGGCAGACTGGCTGCTATTTCCTCAGTCGTTATGATGCATGAAGGTTTCGCATCCTCCAGCATGTAAGAAATGCGGTCGGCTGGAAACTCCGGATCAAGGGGGAGATACGCCGCACCAGTCTTGAGCACACCAAGCATTGAAGCCACCATCTCAGGGGAACGCGGCAGCGCCAAAGCGACAAATTGCTCCGGACCAATCCCTTTTTCGATCAACAGACGCGCGAGGCGGTTTGCCTCTTCATTGAGCTTTCGATAGTTGACTTGAATGTCATCACACATGAGAGCGATACGTTCTGGCGTAAGAACTGCCTGCTTTTCGAACATGTCCTGAAGGCTGACCAGCTTCTCGGATTTTGCCGTCTCATTCCATTTAGAAATGACTTTTTCTTTCTCCTCTGGCAACAGAAGCTCCATTTGCCCAATCAGCATGTCCTCTCCGGCAGAAGCCGTTTGCAGCAGCTGCAAAATACGCTGCTGATGAAGCTTAATATCAGACTCACTGTATACCTCGGGATTCGCATCAACATCAATTCGCAGCCCGCTGCCGTCTGTTCTGTCATATACATTGATTGATAGATCATCAACAGGACCGGCTGAAAGATTATGCGTTGTGCCCCGGACGCCGGCAAAGTCGAGACCGTAATCAAACGGCATAAGATTGATTTGAGGGCCAAATAATCTATGATTTTCTCCTATCAATTTCAGATCGCGCCTAAGCTCTTCATGGCGATACTTATGATGTCGCCGAATACTGCGGATTTCCCGGGAAATTTGCTGAATCAGTTCAGAAAAGCTCATCGAAGAGCTTACCGTCAGCCGGAGCGGGAGAAGGTTCATCACCATAGCCGGTACATTCAGTGACGCGGACCCTATCCGACCCATCATGGGCAGGCCGAGCACAACATCCTCAGAGCCGGTCATACGGTGCACATAAACAGCTGACACCGCAATCATGACTTCATGCCAGCTTCCTGAGAAATAGCGCGCCGCTTCTTTTAACGCGTTTACATCAGACGGAGGCAGATATGCCGTATGACGAAGAAAACTGTTAGATGTTCTTGGCGCCCGATCAGCCAAGCTCACAACTTCAGGTGCATCTGCAAAACGGTCCAGCCAGAATTGACGATCCTTCTCATACTGCTCTGATCCGCGATAATCTGTATCCTCCTCCAAAATGGCCTGGAGAGACCCAAAGGAACGGCTTTTAGCTGTTTGTCCTTTTATAAGGGCAGTATATGTACTTGCCACACGCTGGGCTATCAGGGAAAAACCGAAGCCGTCGATCGCTATATGGTGAATGCGCTGATACCAAAAGAAACGATCAGGCCCGGCAATAAACAGAGCTTCATTGAACAAAGGGGCATACCCTAAATCAACCGGCTTTGCTAAATCAGCTTTCATCCAGTTTAATGCTGTTTTTTCCGGATCAGGCTCAGAGCTGACGTCAATGACGTGCAGCTGTACATCCGGAGACGGGTTTATCATCTGCCAAGGCCCGTCCATATTTTCACCGAAGCGGACATGCAGCGATTCCGCTTCCTTGATCACGTGCCGCAAAGCTTCTTCAAAAAGAGCAATATTGACTGGTCCATTGATTTCTATATATTCCGCTGTATTGTAGATTGGATTGTCCGGATCAAGCTGCTGAGCAAACCATATGCCAGTTTGCGCCCCGGTCAAAGAATATTGAAGATCTTTTGTATCAGGCATCCGTTTGTTTACCCTCCTTTTATAAATAATCCGCGTTTGGCAGCACTTGCTGGCTGCGAGTTGTGAGCAATTTCTGCCATTCTTCGATCGTTGGGCGTTCAGCCAATTCCACGAAAGTCACCTCTGCCCCTTCACGGCGCCATTGTTCCACCAATGTCATGATCCTTACCGAATCAAGACCACGATCGAGCAAATCCTCTTGATCTGTGATGTCTTCCGGTGTTTCTTGTAGAAGCTCAGCAATTTGTTTACGGATATTCTCACATGTAAACACGTTCTTTTTGCCAGTGTTTGCTGACGTTTTTTGAACGTCTGCCGGCGCATTCTGCAGCTGATCAAGAAGACTGTCAGTCATCACGGTAAACGCACAGCGTCCAGCCGCATATTCCAGCGCCATTTGATGTTTTTCTAATGAAAAATCAGCAACTGCATCTCCCACAAAAAAGGCTTTAATATCCTCCATAAATGCTTCACATGCTGTAACAAGACAGCCGATATGGGCGTAAATTCCTGTAATGATCAGCTGATCGCGTCCCTCTTTGCGCATCATTTCAAGCAGATTCGTTCTCTTAAACGCGCTGTATCTCCATTTTGTCAGCACAAGATCATCATCCTCTGGTGCCAGCTCGGTTATAATTTTCTCCTCATAAGGACCGCTGTTTAATCCCGGGCCCCAAAAGTCTGTCAGCAGCGCACGGTCATCCGGATTTTGGCTTCCCGGCTGTGCGGTATAGACAACAGGAATCCCAAGCTGAACACATTGATTCTTCAGCTTTCGTATATTCGCTGAAAGCTCTGTTACCGGAGACGCTCCCGCTGTGAAAGCATCAACAAAATAGTTTTGCATATCGTGTATTAACAAGACAGCCCGATTCGGATCAGGCACCCATGATACTTTGTTTTGCGGCATATCAGATGCTGTCGGCATTTGATACGGCTGAATGGCAGGTATAGCCATATGAACACTTCCTCTCAAATTGTTGTTTTATTTTTTAAATCCTGCAAGAAGCTTCTCGGAAATGGCTTCACGGAGCGCTTTTTTGCTGACTTTTCCTACTCCTGTCTGCGGGAAGGATTCGACAAATTCAACTCGATCAGGGATTTTATATGCCGCCAGTCCGCGCTCTCTCAAAAATGCTTTAAGCTCTGCGGCTTTTGGGGCTTCATCCCGGGGAATAATGAACACACAAGATCTTTCGCCAAGAAATTGATCAGGCATGGAGACCATTGCCGCATCATGGACAGCCGGATGCGCCAGCAGATGATTTTCTACCTCTTCAGCCGCAACCTTTTCTCCTCCACGGTTAATTTGATCCTTCGCCCGGCCTTCAACGACAATATAGCCGTCTCGTGTCAGCCTGACGATATCACCCGTACGGTAAAAACCGTCCTCAGTAAATGAAGCGGCGTTATGCTCTTCTGCCTTATAGTAACCTCGAATTGTATACGGCCCCCGCGTCAGCAGATGGCCTGTTTCACCAGGTTTTACGTCGCGATCATGATCATCCCAAACACGCATTTCATCATATGGAGACATCGGTTTTCCTTGGGTGTTGACAATGATCTCCTCAGGATCATCCAATCTCGTATAATTGACGAGACCCTCTGCCATTCCGAACACCTGCTGCAGCGTGCAGCCGAAAACAGCTTTTACCCTGCGCGCGGCTTCAGCACTAAACTTGGCACCGCCGACCTGCAGCACTTGAAGGCTGGATAAATCATCACGGCGTGAGGATGCCGCATCCATCCATACCATCGCAAGAGGCGGAACAAGAGCGGTTATCGTGACCTTTTCCCGTTCAATTAAAGGAAATGCGTCATCTGGACTTGGAGAAGGAGATAATACCACTCTTCCTCCAGCGTATAATACGCCGAGAACGCCGGGTGAGCTCAGCGGATAATTGTGTGCCATCGGCAGCGCGGCCAAGTACACCGTGCTGTGGTCGAGCCAGCAGACCTCCACACTCCGCTTCAGGCTGTATATGTAGTCATCGTGGGTCCTCGGAATCAGTTTCGATAGCCCGGTGCTCCCGCCAGAAAGCTGGAGGAACGCCACATCCGATGATTTGACTTCAGGCAGTTTTACAGGTTCTGCATGCAAATCCTCCAGCGGTAAAAATTCCTCTGCCTCACCTGCGACAATGATGTTTTTCAAAGTCGGCAGCTTGCTTTGAACCTGTCTGGCAAGCGAACGGTAGTCAAAACCGGAATAAGCGTCGGGAATGATATATGCAGCCGCTTCAGCAAACTCGCAAAAATATGTAATTTCACTGCTTCGATGAGAAGGCAGTGCGAAGACTGGAAGCGCCCCCAGACGGAAAAGCGCGAAAATGACTTCAAAAAACTCTTTGATATTTGGCAACTGCACCACAACACGATCCATCTGTTGAATGCCGAGCTTTTGAAATCCGGCAGCCAGGCGATCAGCCCTTGTGTCAAGCTCTCGATAGCTCCAATGGGTGTTTCCGCATGTAATGGCAATGCGATCACCATATTTGGCTGCCCGGTCCCTTAACAAATCTCCAAACGTCTCACCGGCCCAGCAGCCGTTCTTTCGATAGGTCTCAGCTAACTCATCAGGCCAAGGCGTAAATCCTTTCAGCATGTTGTATCCCTCCAGCAATTCATTCTGTTCATATGTGATCCACGCCCATTGCCCGCAGCATTGTCCGAAACTTTGCGGACGTCTCCTGAAGCTCGTCCTCAGGCTTTGAACCGGCCACAACACCAGCTCCAGCATACAGGCGGAGTGAGCGTTCTTCTGCTTCTGCACAACGGATGGTCACGATCCATTCTCCGTCACCGGCATCGTCACACCATCCGACCATGCCGGTAAAGAAACCGCGGTCAAATGGTTCAATGCTGAGAATCGCTTCTCTTGCAAGATCAGTCGGTGTTCCGCAGACGGCTGGCGTCGGGTGGAGCGCCGCCGCCAATTCAAGTGCGGTTACAGACGGGTCGGAAAGCTCTCCCTTAATCACGCTGGACAGGTGCCACATCGTTTCCGTTTTGATCAGTGAAGGCTTCTCCGGAACCTCCAGCGTCCGGCAGAAAGGTCTCAGCGCTGCCGCAACCGCGTCAGCGACAACCGCGTGCTCATGAAGATCCTTTGCGGAAGAAAGCAATTCAGCTGCCCGGCGCTGGTCTTCAACAGGATCATTACTGCGCGGTCTTGAGCCGGCTAATGGGTTGGAAACGACCTGTGTTCCCATCCTTGAAACGAGAAGCTCCGGACTTGCTCCGAGCAATGTTCTGCGGGGAGACGTTTCCTCCTGACTGGACACGTCTGCGGCAAACGTGTAGCCATGCGAGTTATGCTGAGCCAGATGGCGAAGCAATTCATCCGTCTGAATCGGTTCAGGCGATGTCAAATGCAGCGATCTGGACAGGACGATTTTGCTGAGTGTTCCATCGGCAATGCGTGCCAGCCCTTGTTCAACACCATTTTTATAATCCTCAGGTTCAGGAACAGGCTTTATGTGGTATGTATGCCCAGCCTGCTGTTCCTTTTCCTCATGATCAAATTGAAGCGGTCCTGACCAGCGCACTTCTTCAGGTACAACGAGCCGCGCTGCTTTTACTTGATCAAAAGGAACGGCCCCGACAACAAGCGGCCGGCTTTGCCCTGATTGTTTTGCCTGACGTAACGCCTCTGCAATTCGGCCAGAAAGGGTTTCCATTTGGTTTTGCCCGTCTGCCTCCGGTACAATTTCACATATGCCTTTCGCTAACAGTACACGATGAGGAGACGCTAAGAAAAAGGCGCCCGGCTGATATTCATGAAGCAAATGCTCCGCTTTTGTTTCTGTTATAACGTTTTGATCCAACATTCTCATGAACCTCCTTTAAATTCAGTTACACGCCTAAGGTCGCGCCGCCATCTACGCATAAATTATGCATCGTAATATGCCCTGCCTGGCCAGAAACCAAAAAGAGCACCGCATCCGCAATATCCGAAGGCTTGGCTAGTTTTTTGAGCGGGATCCCTGTTTTAAATGTCTCAAGTGATCCTTTTATGACTTGCTCCGCTCCATTCTCGTCGGCCCATAATGACCACTGCATGTCTGTTTCCGTTGATCCGGGAGATACAATGTTGCAGCGAATATTGTATTCTGCAAGCTCAAGGCCAAGGCATTTCGTAAACATCACAGCCGCAGCCTTTGAAGACGCATATGCCGCCATAGATGTTCTTGGTACACCGGCAGCATTCGATCCGACTGTTACAATCGAACCCGATCTTCGGTCCATCATATATTTGCTGACTGAACGCGAGGCGTTAAATACGCCAGTCGAATTCACTGAGAACGTCGCCTCCCATTCCTCATCGCTAAGCGAATGGATCAGTCCCGGGCGAAGGACACCCGCTACATTCACTAAAATATCAATCGGCCCCATTTCACGTTCGATGCGCGCCGTGATCTCGTCAATCGCCGCGCTGTCTCTCACATCCGCAGGAAAAGCTTCTGCATGGCGGCCTTCTGCTTTGAGGCTGCTCACAACCTTTTCCAGCTTTTCAGGATTATAATCAACTGCCGCAATATGTGCGCCTTGACTGGCAAGCGTCCGCGCAACAGCTTCGCCTATTCCTTGGGCAGCCCCTGTTATAAAAGCAATTTTTCCCTCTATACCCTTTGCATTCATATCATCAATTCCTTTCTTCGCTCTAAATGCCAAACAGACATCCAGCGAAAAAGACTGCTGCGCCTTGAAAAACGCAATCTATTGATAATGATTATCATTATCAATTATAAAAATAATCATATCCAAATGTCATGTGACAGTCAAATATAATTTCAGTGACAAATATTTTTTTAAAGGCAAGGCTGAGTATGTCTCAGCCCATTGATAGATGCGGTCCGTCAGGGTGAAGCGCAAAACGCAGCGCCCTGCTGACCAAAACAGGAAGAACTGAAATATGTCCTTCTCCTGAAAACTCGCAAAATTCTGCCCGTATACCTTGTTCAGATAAAACGGCCAGCCGCTCATAAAGCTCCCTTGCATTATCATTCATCCGGCTTTTATGATGCTGCTCTAATTCTCCTGCGGCAAGCAGGATATTGATAGGCTGATTGTTTTTCTTGGTGAGAGAGACGAAATGGTCCGTTTTCTTGAGAATAAACGGTTTATTCCAATGAATGGACGGACTTCCCGCGATATACGTTTGAAACGCATCGGGCTTTGTTAGCAGCACCTGCAGCACGAAAAGCCCTCCGAGCGAATGGCCAAAGATTGTTTGTCTTTTTTTATCAATCTGGTAATCTCGTTCTATCTCCGGTTTTAAATCCTCTTCAATAAATCTGAAAAAGCCCTCCGCTCCGCCATGCTCCGGCCATTCTCTGCCGTCGGGCCTTTCCGGCAGCTTCGATTGGGCTGTTGGCATTGTAAAATCCCGGTGGCGTGCTGAGGAGAACGGCTCCGCTGTCTCATAGCCAATGCCGACGATCACTGCAGGGATCACCCCGGTTTTTTCGGGTCGGCGTCCCTGTATTCGAACGGCTTCCGTCATCGTTCCGAAGACAGAATTGGCATCCAGCAGATAAATCACAGGATAACCAGCGGGTGGCGGCGGCGTACTAGGTTTCGAGATAAAAATGTGATAGGTACGGTTTTCATTGCGTGAAGACATCATACGCACTTCCGTACCAGGAATCGTAAATGCGTTTGATGTCCCGCCATTTGTCCGGTCTGTTGTTTGTTCTTTCATGCAGTACGACATTCCTCTCCTTAAACTAAACCGCAATGTATGATAATGATTTTCACTATCAACTAGACACCTCAAATAATAGGTTTTCTTCCAAAGAAAGTCAACTTTTTCCCGAATAAAAAAGGCACCTTGATCAAATAAGGTACCTGCAGACTATCAATATGGAAGTAAAAACCTAATAAAGATGCGTATTGTCCTATTTGAAATAGAACCTTAATCCCATGTAAACCTTTGATTTTGCCAAGGGTCGCCTCTCATGTGATAGCCATTCCGCTCCCAAAAGCCAGGGTGATTTTCTTTCGTAAATTGGATGCCGCGCAGCCACTTGGCGCTTTTCCAAAAATACAGATGCGGAAATACACCCCGCAGCGGAAAGCCGTGTTCAGGGGTTAAAGGTTCGCCATTATGCGCATAAGCCAGAAGGGAAGTTTCCGCTAAGAAATCATCAAGCGGCAGATTGGTCGTCCAGCCCTCTTCAGCATGTAAAATGACGTAGCCCGCTTCTTCTTTTACACCCGCTTTTTCCGCTATATCACAAGCCCGCACGCCTTGCCACACATTATCAAGCCTTGACCATCCCGTGACGCAATGAATGTCGTTTTTCGATTCATACCGTGGAAAGGCTTTGACATCTTCAAAGCTTAGCAGCATCGGATGGTCAACCAAACCGTATACTTGAAGATTCCATTTCGTCATATCTTCGTAATATGGGACATCTCCGGTATGAAGCACAGGAAATGAAGTGGTGACGTTTTGATTTGGCGGCACTCTTCCAGATTGATCGGACTGTCTTGTTTTTCCGAAATACATATGGGCCTCCTTTTTGTTAACCTAATTTAAAATCATGTTGACAATCTTTTTGTTCTTTATTACTCTATGATTGTGTATGTCAACCTAAGGGGGAACAACGATGAAACAACGTAAACTTCGTGCGGGAGATATGGCGCTGATTGGCATGTTCGCCGCACTTATGGCTGTCGGGGCCAACATTACATCAGTAGCACCCTTTTTACAAGTAGCCGGCATTCCGCTTTCGATGCAGCCGTTTTTCTGTCTCTTGGCAGCTTTGCTTCTTGGCAGCAAACGGGCAGCGATTGCCATGATTGTATATGCACTTGTGGGATTGGCCGGAGCGCCTGTGTTTGCTCAATTTTCAGCAGGCTTCGCACCGTTTGCAGGGAAAAGCGGCGGGTTTATTATCTCATACATTCCGGCAGCATTTGCAGCGGGATGGTTTTTAGAACGAAACATTCAGCCAAGTAAAATTCGATTTCTCATTGCTTCACTTATCGGAACGGCGATCATGTATCTCATCGGCACTACCTATATGTATCTTGCACTGAAGCTGTGGATTCATACGCCAGTGAGCTACGGCACGGCTTGGGGCTTTATGATTTGGTTTATGGTAAAAGATACAGCGCTGGCTGTGATACTGTCGTTTATCGCACCAGCAATCTACCGCTCTATTCATAAAGCAACCGGCTTTAACAGAAATCACATATCATCTACGTAAAAACCGTTCTATTGGACGGTTTTTTTATCATAACGAGAAAAGGCTCCCCAGTAAAGGGGAGCCTTTTTCCTATAAAACAAGCGCTGCAATCCAGCCAAAGATGACAAGCGGAATATTATAAAATATAAATGTCGGCACACAAGTATCCCAAATGTGGTGATGCTGGCCGTCCGCACTCAAACCTGAAGTCGGCCCAAGCGTACTGTCACTGGCAGGTGAACCGGCATCGCCAAGCGCAGCAGCAGCCCCGATAATCGCAATCGTTGCCATCGGGCTGAATCCAAGCTGCATGCATAGAGGCACGAAAATGGTTGTGATAACAGGAATGGTCGCAAAAGAAGATCCGATCCCCATTGTAATTAATAAGCCGACAATGAGCATCAGCAATGCGCCCAAGGACTGACTGTGTCCGATAAAACCAGCTGACGTTTTGACCAGTGACTCGACATCTCCGGTTTTCGTCAATACGTTTGAAAATCCGGCTGCAACAAGCATGACAAAGCCGATAAAGGCCATTAAAACCATTCCATCAGTAATCAGTGAGTCCGCTTCATCACGCTTCATCACACCGCTGACAAACAGAACAATCAGACCAGCGAGCGCCCCCATAATCATTCCTTCTACTCCCAAAGTCTGAGATAAGTAAAGCTGGACGCCGAGTGACACAACAATGGCTAGAACCGCGATACCAATACTTTTTCTCGTATATGGCGATGCTTCTGCACCTGAAATGTCTTTTGTTTCATATTGTTTCGGTTTACGGTATACGATCACTGATAAAATAAGGCCGACAACCATACCTGCAACTGGAATAATCAGTGCGTACGGAATATCAGCAAGCGGAACGTTTAACCCGGCATCCGCCATATTGTCCTTCAGCATGCCTTGGAAGATTTGGCCGAAACCGACCGGAAGCAAAATATAAGGAGCCGTTAAGCCAAATGTAATTACACACGCGATCAGACGGCGGTCCATTTCAAGTTCATTAAAGATTTTCAAAAGCGGCGGAATCAGCACCGGGATAAACGCGATGTGAACCGGAACGACGTTTTGCGAAAAACAAGATACAATTAAAATAATCAGCACAATCAGCACCTTAGACAGTGCTTTTTTTCGAGAATCTTCTTTATTTCCGATTAATTTAACGGAGGCTTCCACCATTGCGTCCGGAAGACCCGTTTTCGTCAAAGCGGCGGCAAACGCGCCAAGCATGGCATAGCTAACTGCAACGGTGGCATTTCCGCCGAGACCGTCTGTGAAAGCTTTAACCGTTTCGCCAAGACCGAGCCCGCCTGTTAACCCGCCGGCCAAGGCGCCTATAATTAATGCGATAACAATATTGACACGCAGCAGGCTTAATACAAGCATAAGCAGGACTGCGATGACGACTGCATTCATGATGATACCCCTCCAAAAATCCTTTAGTTTGCTAATGTAGTAGATAAATAAAGTACGAACGTATCGTATCATAACCGATCCACTTTAGTCAACTAAAGATTTCGGAAGAAAAAATCCCTGCCGCATCATACAGCAGGGATTTTTCATTACTCGTTTTTATCTTCTTCCAATGTAAATCGCTCCGCAAGTGTAGCCAGTGTTCTTGCCATAACGCCAGTAGCCCCGGCCGGTCCGAAGCAGGTTGCTTTATTGGCAGTCGCTGTGCCTGCAATATCAAGGTGAACCCAAGGTGTTGACTCAGCGAATTCACCAAGAAACGTTCCTGCCATAATCGCATGTCCCTCGCGTCCCGGTGAATTGCTGAGATCCGCCATTTGGCTGCTTTTCACGCGTTTTTTATCCTTCTCTGTTATCGGCAGCTGCCAGATCGCCTCGCCGCACTCTTGTGCAGCATCAGCTACCTGCTGGTAAAAGCTTTGATCATTTGTCATTGCACCGGTTGTTTCTGTTCCTAATGCCACAACGACGCCGCCGGTAAGCGTAGCTACATCGACAAGAACTGATGCGCCATGCTGTTTCGCGTATGTAATGCCATCTGCAAGCACTAGCCTTCCTTCAGCATCCGTATTAAGGATTTCTATTGTTTTTCCGCTTAAAGATACGATCACGTCATCCGGCTTCATGGCCCCGCCGGAGATCATATTATCGGTTGATGGAATAACGCACAGCACGTTTTGTTCAGGACGAAGCTCTCCGATCGTTTCCATAGCCCCGAGAACCGCAGCTGCTCCTCCCATATCTGATTTCATGCCAACAATTCCAGATTTCGTTTTAATGGAGTAGCCGCCTGTGTCAAAGGTAATTCCTTTCCCGACTAGTCCGACGACGTCTTCCCATTCCTTTTTGCCCTGATATTTCAACACAATCATTTTCGGCGGTTCGGTGGAGCCTTGGTTTACCGCAAGTATTCCGCCCATACCGAGCTCTTCCATCTCTGATTTCTCCAATATCTCACACTCAAAATCATATTTCGCCGCAAGCTCTTCAGCATACGAAGCGAGGTCAGTCGCTGTCAGCATGTTTCCCGGCATATTCACAAGCGTTCTAGCCGAATTTGTCCCTTGTCCGTATGCCTGGCCGACGCGAAGCCCTGCCTGCACTTCCTGTGTATCTTCATCTGTTACAACATACACGGCTTCAATTTGTTTGTCAGGCTCATTTGATTTATGCTTATAATCCTGCACCTCATAGGAAGCAAGCAGGCAGCTCTCAGCTAAAGCATGAGCGGCATCGGCTGGAGGCACGTCTTCCGAAATAAACGTATCAAGCAGAACAGCAGTTTCTTGTTTTCGATCTTTATGAATGGCTTGAAAAACATGAGCAAAACGTTCCTTCGCCTGTTCAAACGAATAATTTGCTTCTCTCCCCAGGCCAACGAAATAAATCCGTTTCATACCCGCAGAAGATGGAGGGAATACTTTTGATACTTGATTCGGTTTCGCAGAGACATCACCCTCTTTTAAAAGCTGTGTCAGATGGCCTTCGAGCATTTCATCAATTTCCAACGCTTTTCCTGTCAGCTGGCTTTTTTGAAAAAGCCCGACAACAAGGGTTTCTGTATGCTCTGATTGTTGAACCGCATAAAACATGAGGCTTACACTCCTAACGTAATGGGTATTTGTAATGAACAATGGTATAATAGGAAAAACATTCTTTCCACTATACTTATTTTAACAAACAACAGTCTAAGACTTGCTTTTTTCTTTTGAAACACGAAGGATTTTTCAAATAGAAAGGATGTCGCCGATGGAACTTTTAACGAATTTTCCTTTATTATCAAGCCTGGCCGCAATTATTTTTGCTCAGGTCATCAAAGTGCCCATACAGTTTATCGTGTCCAGAAAACTGGACTGGTCGCTGGTCACAAGCACAGGCGGCATGCCTAGCTCTCACTCCGCAGCGGTCACTGCGCTTTCTACAGGCGTAGCCTTGGAGCATGGATTAGACTCCTCACTCTTTGCGGTTTCCGCCATTTTCGCCGTCATAACCATGTTTGACGCAACTGGCGTCAGACGTCACGCCGGTGAGCAGGCAACAGTCATTAATAAGCTTGTTATTGATTTTAACCGTTTCGTAAATGAAGCGAAGGACTTCCCTAAGGCTGCAGAGAAAGAAAAGCAAAAAAAGCTGAAAGAGCTTCTCGGACATCAGCCGATCGAAGTCTTTTTCGGAGGATTAACAGGTATTTTACTGACATTGGTACTCGCTTACTTTTTCATGTAAAAAAAACGCTCCTGCTTTCGCTGGAGCGTTTTATTCTTTCACCGTTTTATATTGATTTCTGAACACTTGCAAAGATTTTGTTTCATTGAGCTTCTCAAGCTCATCCTCGGTAATCTTTCCCGTTCCCTTTTTAATCACATATACATCAAGGGTTTTTTTGCCCCATTCATTGTATACATCTTTGACTGTCTCAAAGTACAGATCAAGGCGGTTTCCCTTAATAGCTGATCCTGTGTCGGCCACAACTCCGAGACCGTAGTTCGGAATGAATAAAATTGTTCCGATCGGGAAAACGGACGGGTCAGCAGCAACCGTGGAATATAAATCCCGTTTCACTTTCACACCTGAATATGTAAGCCCGTATAATGGATCACCGGGATTTTTGCCCGTCGACTCAGCTCCTGCTGTGTAGCCTGTTGCTGTTACTCTTTGGACTGGATATTCATCCCAATCAAATGCCTCTTCTAACGGTTTTGTTTTATCCTCAGCCGCGGACGTGGTTTGTGTTTGTTTCTGCTGCAATGCTTTTAATCTCAGTCCTGCATGCTTCAAGTGCTTTTCCTGATGTTCCTGCACCCATTTTGACAAGTCCTTCGCTTCAATTCCTGACACTGATAAAAATGTCGTGCCAAATGCAAGCAGAAATAAACAGGTCATCAGCAAACGTCTGATCATATTCAACATCATTCACCTCTCCTCCGAATCATTGTTCCCAAGTGGAGAGAGCATTATTCAAAATGGTGAATGAGCTGAACGCATAAAAAAAGCTTTCTTTAGAAGAAAGCGGCATTTAAAACATTTGATATCCTCTTTTTCTAAGCATGTTGATCGCTATACCGGACACGATGGCGCCGGCCAAACCGCTGACTAAAATCAGCACATCAGCAGCCGCTAATGATAAGACACGATGAAACAGGCTGGCAAAGGATTCTCCCGGCGACTGGACATAGCTGATCAGCTTTTCTTTGCTGATAATGAAAAGGCATACAATTGGATAAATCACAGCCATAATCCAAGACATTCTCAGCAGCATGTTTAATAAGAAACCGATTCCAAAAAACAAGACAAAAAACAAAACAATTGAGATGATTACGACTGGCAGACTAATCAACCTATTCCACCCCCCTGCGTTGTTTTTAGTGTAACGCGGGGGCTGAAATAAAGTCAACGGCTGGAAAAAGAATGACTGTCTTTTCCTGTCCCCTGGCAAGACGGACAAGTCTCTGAACCGCCGAGAATCAATTGAAAATATCCTTTCCCTGAACAAAATGGGCATGCATGTGAAGCGGTTGTCGTTGCAGTTTTCATCTAATCATCACCCTTTTTCTTAATTTTCTGATAATATACCATATCAAGCTGTCAACAATAAAGTCAGATCATGTGACAAATCTTTTGATGTAAGCGGAAACATACTTGTTTTCCTCTCGTTCTCTTTTTATTTTGGCGTTTTTTAATAAAGAAAACCCGCTTCCGCGGGTTTTTAGAAAAACTTGAACTTGCCTTTTTTCAATGTCAGTCCGAGTCCGCCAATCATAAACAGTGAGCGGTTATCAATGACTTTTTTCATAAACGAAGCGGGCGTGCCTTTCAGCTTTCTGCCATAAACAACCCCAACCGCGTTATGCTCGCCAAGAGAAGCCACTGTTCCCTTAATGTCCGGCTTGAATTCCTCAAGCTCTCCGCCTTTAATAAGCCTGCCAAGGTTTTTAGCGACCGTTATGCCCTGCTGCATTGCAATTTGCGCAGTCGGCGGATACGGGCGCTCTGTATCTTCATTCATAAACAGCGAGCTGTCGCCGAGAATAAAGACATTGTCATGTCCCGGGGCGCGGAGATCAGGGTTGACTTTGACTCGGCCGCGCATATTCTCAAAACCGGCTTCCTCCACAATCGGATGGCCGCGGACACCTGCCGCCCATACAACGGTTTGCGATTTGATCTGCTCTGGTTCTTCATCTTTTTTGCCGACTCTGACTCCTTCTGGTGTACATTCTTGTACAGCCGTTCCGATCTTGAACTCAACTCCGTTTTCCTCAAGATAATGTACGGCGTAATCAACAAGTTCCGGATCAAAGCCCGGCAAAACGGTCGGCGCTGCTTCCACACAAATGATGCGGACAAGGCTTCTGTCAACGTCATATTCCTTACAGAGCTCCGGCACGCGAGCAGCCAGTTCGCCAAGAAATTCAATTCCCGTAAATCCGGCACCGCCAACAACGATCGTTAACCTGTCCGGCCGTTTTTCCGCTTCCGTATTGTAAGTCGCAAACTGCAGCTCAATATGTTCCCGCAGCAGGCGCGACGTGTTGATGTTGGCAATCGGAAACGCATATTCTTTTAAGCCTTTAATGCCGAACGTTTCAGGCACGGCGCCGAGCCCGATGACTAAATAATCGTACTGCAATTCTCCATTCGCAAGCACAACTTTTTTCTCATCAATTTTGATTGCCTTTACGGTATCCTGTACAAAATTCACCCGTGACTGGTTGATTACATCTTTTATCTGATAACGGCAGCGGTCATGATGGAGCGTACCCGCGCTCGCTTCATGCATCCATGTCGTTTCATAATGATAATTGTGTTTATTTACAAGCGTAATGTCAGCATCATTCGGCCCGACATACTTCGTCAGCCTTGTCACCGTCATCAATCCGCCATATCCTGCACCTAAAATCACGATTTTGGGCTTATTCAATGCCATCACATCCACCTTCTCTTTTTTTGCTTTTGTTAGACCCATAATAAAATCATCATTTGTGTTAGCTTCAGCTTATTGGCGGGATTTTATGAAATATATTGAAAAGTTTTTTGTGAAGTCCTTACCCGTAGCACTATTATCATGTTTATCCGGCTGGCCCAAGAAACATTCAGAAAAAGATCATTTCATTTGGTTATTATCGTAGCGGCCTGCGGAAATATTTTCAAGAACGGATGGGCACGTTAGATCCTTACGATTTTTTCTGCTGACTCGTCAATTTGAACGGCAATATGGTATAATTAATAACAATTTTCATTTAGGAGGCAATTTTCGTATGCGAGAGGATACAAAGGTTTATGATATTACAATTATAGGCGGGGGACCGGTCGGCTTATTCACCGCTTTTTACGGCGGGATGAGACAGGCAAGCGTCAAAATTATCGAAAGCCTGCCTCAGCTCGGCGGACAGCTTAGCGCCCTATACCCTGAGAAGTATATATATGATGTAGCGGGATTCCCGAAAATCCGCGCGCAAGAGCTTATCAATAACCTAAAAGAGCAAATGGCGAAATTCGACCAAACCATTTGTCTGGAGCAAGCGGTTGAATCTGTTGAGAAACAAGCGGACGGCGTGTTTAAGCTTGTAACAAATGAAGAAACCCACTACTCTAAAACGGTCATCATAACTGCAGGAAACGGCGCATTCAAACCGAGAAAGCTGGAACTTGAAAATGCCGAGCAGTATGAAGGCAAAAACCTCCATTACTTCGTTGATGATCTGCAAAAATTCGCCGGCAGACGCGTTGCGATCCTTGGCGGTGGAGATTCCGCGGTTGACTGGGCGCTTATGCTTGAGCCAATCGCAAAAGAAGTATCGATCATTCACCGCCGCGACAAGTTCCGAGCGCACGAGCACAGTGTGGAAAACCTTCATGCGTCGAAGGTTAATGTCCTGACACCATTCGTCCCTGCGGAGCTGATCGGCGAAGACAAAATCGAACAGCTAGTGCTTGAAGAAGTGAAAGGCGACCGCAAAGAGATTTTAGAAATTGATGACTTAATCGTCAACTACGGTTTCGTTTCATCTCTTGGACCGATCAAAAACTGGGGCCTGGACATCGAGAAAAATTCCATTGTCGTGAAATCAACAATGGAAACAAATATCGAAGGCTTCTTTGCAGCAGGTGACATTTGTACATACGAAGGAAAAGTCAACCTGATTGCCAGCGGCTTCGGCGAGGCACCGACAGCAGTGAACAACGCCAAGGCTTACATGGACCCGAAAGCCCGCGTACAGCCTCTTCACTCAACAAGTCTTTTTGAAAATAAATAATAAAAAAAGGAGCTTGTGTCTGCGACACAGCTCCTTTTTTATTTGAAGATATTTATATAATTCAATGCAGTTCCTACAACCAGCGCAATCACAAGGGCTGCGACTACCCAGATCATTGCCATAATAATGCGGTCCTGAATCTTTTGGGACTTCGGTGTTTTTTCTTCGTTTTGGGCCATCTTATTCGCTCCTTTCCCATGTCCATGCCATAAAGAAAGCCTGGTGCTGAACGACCAAGCTTTGCTGAACGTATATCATTCGCGTTTTGATCCGCTCTCTAAGACCATTCGTTAAAACTATGATACCTAAACTCACCCTGCATGACAAGCTTCGGCACTTGCACCACACCTGCCAGCAAATCATAATGTTTGACATCCTAAATAAAACAGAGTACATTATATAAGGCGAACATTTCATATATTATACTTTTAAATATTCGTTTTTAGGAGTGAAAACCATGGAAAACGTATTTGATTACGAAGATATTCAGCTAATTCCTGCAAAATGCATTGTGAATAGCCGTTCAGAATGTGATACATCCGTACGTTTAGGCGGACATACATTTAAATTGCCCGTCGTCCCTGCCAATATGCAGACGATTATAGATGAAAAACTAGCGATTTCATTAGCCGAAAATGGCTACTTTTATGTGATGCACCGATTTGAGCCTGAGACACGAATTGATTTTATTAAAGATATGAACGCACGCGGGTTATTCTCTTCTATCAGCGTGGGCGTCAAAGATGAGGAGTATGAATTTGTCCGCCAGCTGGCAGAAGAAAATCTGACTCCTGAATACGTGACAATTGACATTGCTCACGGGCACTCAAATGCTGTCATTGAAATGATCCAGCACCTTAAAAAACATTTGCCGGACAGCTTTGTTATTGCTGGCAATGTCGGAACGCCGGAAGCGGTCAGAGAGCTTGAAAATGCGGGAGCGGATGCCACTAAAGTCGGCATCGGACCGGGAAAAGTATGTATTACGAAAATCAAAACAGGCTTCGGCACAGGCGGCTGGCAATTAGCAGCGCTGCGCTGGTGTGCCAAGGCTGCCAGCAAACCGATTATCGCGGATGGCGGCATCCGCACCCATGGCGACATCGCAAAATCAATCCGATTCGGCGCAACGATGGTCATGATCGGTTCACTATTTGCCGGACACGAAGAATCGCCAGGCCAAACGATCGAAAAAGACGGAAAGCTTTACAAGGAGTACTTCGGCTCAGCCTCTGAATTCCAAAAAGGCGAAAAGAAAAATGTCGAAGGCAAAAAAATGCACGTGGCGCATAAAGGCTCAATCAAGGATACACTGATTGAAATGGAGCAGGATCTTCAATCTTCTATTTCTTATGCAGGCGGAACAAAGCTTAACGCCATCCGCAATGTGGATTATGTGATTGTGAAGAATTCCATTTTTAATGGGGATAAATATTAATCATAAAAAAACGCCAAGTCAGCGGTTCTCCGCTTGAGTTGGCGTTTTCTGCTACTTCTTCAGCAAAGTAAGCTTATATTTGCTTTTTGAGTTTATCTTCCATCAGTTCTGCCATTTGTTTTGCATTTGGATTTTCTTCATTTTGCAACTGTTCAATGACGTTCATATAATCCGTTTCATTTCGGTTCTGGCTTAATTTATATGCCGCTTGAATGTCTTCCACCTTAATCTTAAATCCAACAATACCTTTCAATTCACTTTCTAAGAGTTTTGGAGAAAGCTTATCCCATAACACAGGATTGTCACGATGTTTTTCGTATTTCTCCAACATGATTGTTAATTCTTCTGCTAATTCATCTTTCTCTAACATACTTGCTTTTCCATACATGTGGACAGCCTGATAATTCCACGTCGGAACATTTTCGCGCGAATACCAGGAAGAAGAAATATAAGCGTGCGGTCCCTGAAACATCACAAGCACATCTTCACAGGCTTCAAACGTTCTCCACTGAGGATTTCCATAAGCGAAATGCCCCGTAATATAGTAATGATCGTCTTTTTTATTGAATCCTAACGGCAAATGTGTGGCAATTGGTTTTCCTTGTTCTGTTGTGACAACCGTACCAAAGGAGTTTTCTTGTACAAAATTCCAAATTTCTTCAGCATTTGTGACTTTAAAATATTTTGGAATATACATCATCATCCACCCTTCGAAAAATATTATATGAGTGTTTTAGCCATGATTAAATCCGTTTGTTCTTCATCACCCATATAAAATGAGTGGGCGCCGGTCTGAACAAACCCCATTTTCTTATAAAAGGCAATGGCATTTTCATTTTTTTCCCACACACCTAGCCAAATGTTCTTTTTATTACGTTCCAGCGCAATTTCTATCGCTTTATTCAGCAGATGTTTGCCAAGCCCATGTTTTTGAAAGCTGTTCTTTATATAAATTCTCTCGATTTCAAGTGATTCAGCACCCATTTCTTCAGACTGAGCATCATCGATATTGACCTTTACATATCCAGCGATTTCATGATCAAAGTAAATAAAAAAGAATTGCGAAGACATATTAGATAACTCTTTTTCCAGCTGCTCAGTGTTAAATGCGCTTTCTAAATAGGCTTTCATATTTTCAGGTGAGTTCTGTTCTTTAAAAGTGTCATTGAATGTTTCAATACTCAATTGTTGAAGTGTTTGTAAATCTTCCCGGCTGCATTTTTTCATTTTTACACTCATTGTTCGGATTCAGCCCCTTTATTTAAAATTCAATTGTCTTGTGTCCCTTTTATATATTTAAACACGGAACACATACTGACCTTGTTACCATTCCAAAAATCTTCTTCATCACCAACTCCCTATCGTGATTTTGTTGTAAATGCAATAAAATATACTCCGCATTAAATATATCGTAACTTTGCTGTATTTACAACAAAAATCAAACAACAAAGCAGCGTTTCTCTTGCCGAAGTTCCCGGAACTCTCTGCATCATTTCCCCATAATAAAAACGCCTCCCTTAACGATGATTTATCGCTAAGAAAAGCGTCAGTAATAGTTGCTATCCGTTTTTAGTGCTTAGCACTCTTCAGGCTTGCCTGCATTCGTTGCTGTTCTGAACGAAGAACCGCAGCCGCATGAAGCGATGGCGTTTGGATTGTCGATGGTGAAGCCGCCGCCGAGCATGGATTGTTTATAATCAATCACGGTGCCGTTCATGATGTCAAGGCTTTCTTTGTCAACTAGAACAGTGATGCCGTGCTGATCAAACACACTGTCTGATTCACTCTTTTCATGCTCAAAGCCCATGCCGTAAGAAAGTCCGCTGCAGCCGCCGCCTTTGACGCCTACACGCAGAAACGCGTTTTCTTCTTCATGCTCTTTCATCATATCTTTTATATGCAAAGCTGCTGCTTCTGTAATTGTTACCGGGTTGCTCATCATTATGAACCTCCTTTTAAAAACCGGTTGCTGTCTTTTATTATAAACATGATCGTTCCAATTCTCAAACAAGGTGTTTTACAAGAAATAGACACCCTCACAAACGGTTTCAGCCGGCCCTGTCATCATTACATGGCCGTTATCTTTCCAGTTTATCACCAAATCCCCGCCTGCTAAATGCACCGTGATGTCTTGATTTCGCTTTGATACGCCGTTTAATACAGATGCGACTGCCGCTGCACATGCTCCTGTCCCGCATGCCTGAGTAATCCCTGATCCCCGTTCCCAGACGCGGAAATGCAATTCTTGTTCATTCACGGTTTCAACGAATTCCACATTGATGCCTTCCGGAAATCTCGGATCTTTCTCAATCACCGGCCCCAGTGTCGTTAAGGGTGCCTGTTCAATGTCTGCGATCGGAAAAACGATATGCGGATTTCCCATTGAAACGGCAGTGCCTGTTAGTTCTACTTCACCAAATGCCATCGTTTCATTGATTGTGTGCTCTTCCCCGCCGTCAAGCATAGGAAGCTCGGATTTTGTCAAGCGCGGTTCGCCCATATCGACAGTGACCACATTCACTTTTCCGTTTTCGACTTGAACCTCCGCTTTCACAAGCCCGGAGAGAGTTTCAATCAGAAAAGATGTTTCCTCAACCAGCTTATGCTCATATGCGTATTTTGCGACGCAGCGCAGGCCGTTGCCGCAGTTTTTCCCTTCAGACCCGTCATTATTAAAAATCCGCATTTTAACAGGCGCTTGGTCTGATGGGCATATCAGGATCATTCCGTCGGATCCGATCCCTGTATAAACAGAAGAAACCTGAATTGCAATCTCTGACAGTTTTTCTTCTGGAAGCTGTTCTTCAAATTGATTCACATAAATATAACTGTTTCCCAGGCCGTGCATTTTGGTAAATCGAAATGAGTTCATAGGTGCCTCCAACTTTTTTTCTTTTTCTTAGTATAAAAGCTATTATAAGCGGACACAATACAATTATCCCCCGTTTTTCATACATAAAAGCTCCTTGCACTGACGCAAGGAGCTTTTATCGTTTATATAAACATGCCGGCAATGGCTGCGCTGAGCAGATTGGCTAATGTTCCTGCAAGAACAGCCTTCAGGCCGAGACGTGCGATATCTGAACGGCGGCTGGGCGCTAAACCGCCAAGCGTACCAAGCATAATCGCAATTGATGAAAAATTGGCGAATCCGCATAACGCGAAACTGATAATGGTAGCAGTTTTCTTAGAAAACTCGCCGATGTGCGAACCGAAGTTAGAATAAGCGACAAACTCATTCAGCACCAATTTCTGGCCGATATAGCTTCCCGCCTGCAATGCTTCATGCCAAGGCACGCCAATCAAAAAGGCGATAGGAGAAAACACATAGCCGAGAATGGATTCTAATGTTACGCCTTTTAAACCGAACAAGCCGAAAGCCCCGCCGAGAATACCGTTTACTACAGCGATTAACGCAACAAACGCAAGCAGCATCGCCCCAACATTTAACGCAATTTGCAGTCCTGTTGACGCTCCCTTTGCAGCTGCGTCAATGACATTGGCTGCGCCTTCGCCTTCATCCATTTTGAAATCGCTTTTTACGGTTTGCGTTTTTTCCGTTTCGGGTATAATCAATTTACCAAAGACTAGTCCAGCTGGAGCAGCCATAAAGCTGGCCGCCAGCAAGTACTCAATCGGAATACCGAGAAGCGCGTACCCAAACAAGGTAGATCCCGCAACTGCCGATAGACCGCTCGTCATAATCGTAAACAACTCAGAGCGCGTCAGCCCGGCAATCAGGGGTTTGATCACTAACGGAGATTCTGATTGTCCTACAAAAATATTGGCAGCAGCCGCCAGAGATTCCGTTTTGCTTGTTCCAAGGAGCTTCGACAATCCGCCGCCAATGACACGGAAAACGAGCTGCATGATTTTCAAATGATATAAAACTGCAATCAGTGCTGAGAAGAAAATGATAACGGGCAGTACACTTAATGCAAATGCCGGACTGTCTCCGACCTTTAGAAGCGGTCCAAAAATAAAACTGATGCCTTCATTCGCATAGTCAATCAGAAGCTGTACACGGCTTGAAAACCATAAAAAAACAGCGCGTCCCGCTTCCCATTTCAACACGATGTATCCAAACGCCACCTGTGTGCATAAACCAACGATGACGGTTCTTATCTTAATATTGCTTTTCTTTTCTGAAAATAAAAACGCGATAGCAATGATCGCAACTGCGCCCAGCAGCCCCCACAGAACATTCATGAATACTCGTACACCTCTTAAATTTTATTTAAAAAAATATCTTTTATACGATAACAATAATATTTTTTGATGTCTACACATTTTTTTAGTTCTTTTGTACGGCAAAATAAAAAAGGGCCTGTCCAGGCCCTTTTCTTTAAAACATTGGATTTTCTTCAATAAAGGTATATATATTCTCAACAAGCTCAGCAGGCGTTTCACCCATGACGACTTCTCCGTTTACCAGAGCGAAAAGCGATTCCATACATGTCCCGCAGTAGCTTAAGCAGCCATATTCAAGGACATCAAGGTTGGGATCCTTCTCCAAAATCGCCCGGGCTTCCTGAGAGCCGTGAGCCAGATTGCTGACACAAAATTCAATCATTGGATTCATGCGGTTTCACCTCACATATGTCCATTATCGCGAATTTTTCACTATTCGTCAAAGACAACGGATGATTCAAAATTTATTATCGTAACATATTATTTCTCAAATAACGTTTTACTAATTTGTGTTTTCAGGCTAAATTGTAGGTTATTTTGAAACTATTATTGTGATTTTAGATCAAATTCGATATAATTCTAGATGTTATTTTACATAGTTCGTATTTTCTTCAATGTATCTATCATACTCTTCGGATTAAAGGGGAATTCAAATGAAAAAATTGGTCTTGATCGGCGGAGGTTACGGGAACATGCGCGTTCTTCATCGCTTATTGCCAAACCAGCTGCCTGATGATGTTTCAATCACGTTAATTGACAGAAATCCTTATCACTGCTTGAAAACAGAATATTATGCCCTTGCCGCAGGCACAATTTCTGACCATCATATCAGAGTGTCATTCCCAGAGCACCCTCGCCTGGATGTCCAATACGGTGATATCACATCAATTGATATTGTACAAAAACAAGTGCTGTTCCAAGATCGTGAACCGATTTCTTACGATGACGCCATAATCGGGCTCGGCTGTGAGGATAAATATCACAACGTGCCGGGAGCGCCTGAATTCACCTACAGTATTCAAACCATCGATCAGTCCCGCGAAACCTACCAAAAGCTGAATAATCTGAGCGCTAATGCCACCGTCGCCATTGTCGGAGCGGGCTTAAGCGGCGTTGAGCTTGCAAGTGAATTGAGAGAAAGCCGTGATGACCTGAACATTATTTTGTTCGACCGCGGTAATCTCATTTTATCAAGCTTTCCCGAGCGTTTAAGCAAATATGTGCAAAAATGGTTCGAAGAGCACGGTGTCCGCATTATTAACAGGGCAAATATCACAAAAGTAGAAGAAGGCGTTGTGTATAACCACGATGATCCGATTTCTGCAGACGCCATCGTGTGGACAGCCGGCATCCAGCCAAACAAAGTCGTCAGAGACTTAGATGTGGAGAAGGACGCACAAGGGCGTATTGTATTAACGCCTCATCATAATCTTCCAGGTGATGAACATCTGTACGTTGTCGGCGATTGCGCCAGTCTTCCTCATGCACCGAGCGCCCAGCTGGCAGAGGCTCAAGCAGAGCAGATTGTCCAAATCTTGCAAAAACGCTGGAATGGAGAAGCCCTGCCTGAATCAATGCCGCAGTTTAAGCTGAAAGGCGTCCTCGGTTCACTCGGAAAAAAAGCCGGCTTCGGGCTTGTTGCTGACCGTCCGCTGATCGGCCGTGTTCCGCGTATGCTGAAATCCGGCTTGCTGTGGATGTATAAACACCATAACGGTTAATGATAGAGAAGAACCGCTGATCAAGTCAGCGGTTTTCTGTATACCCATGCTTCTCCATTTCCTCATAAACGTCTTTTAATTTTGGATTGCCTTCACCGACAATTTTGTCTTCTACAAGCACAAGCGGATAAAAATACTCGTCATTTCTGATTTTTTCCGCAAGCTCTTTCGCATGTTCATTGTCAGGCGGCTCATGAATATCGATGTACTGCATCTCAAAAGGCTGATTTGGATATTTTCTTTTCAGCGCAGCCTCAAGCCACTCGTATGTATCCTTGGCTGTCGGCATATTTACACAGCTCGCACAAACGTTTTCTGCCCCGTACACGCTTAGCATGACTGGTTTCATCACTTGTAGACGCCCCCTTCTCCTATGTAAGTCCTTTCTTTTAAGTATACAGAGCCTAAGGGCGTTTTTATAGAAAAAAACCGTTTTTGTGTTGAAGTCTGAATGTGCTATAATAGGGAAAGCAACTTTGCAAACCAAACAATAGATTTTTATTGTTACACTGAATATAATGGTTTTATGACGACGAAAGGAGCGAATGTCATGACTGAAGTTGAAATGAAAGAACAGGTGCAGGAAGTACTGGACAAACTTCGTCCGTTTTTACTTCGTGACGGCGGTGACTGTGAGCTTGTAGACGTAGATGAAGGTATCGTTAAGCTTCGTCTTCTAGGCGCATGCGGCAGCTGCCCAAGTTCAACAATTACGTTGAAAGCCGGAATTGAGCGCGCTCTTCTTGAAGAAGTGCCGGGTGTCGTTGAAGTAGAACAAGTCTTTTAATAAAGCAGCCAGGCTGATATTTGATCAGCCTGGCTTTTTTATTAGAGATGTTGATCAAACCATGAGCTGATATAATTCAGGCGCTTGATCCGCTGTCTTGGGTGTCCGGTGCGTGATAAATTGTGCGATGCATTCGGAAAACGGACAAGCTTGGTTTCCTTGCCCATTTTTTTCAGAGCGATAAACAGCTGCTCCGCCTGCTCGATCGGGCATCGGTCATCCCGCTCGCCATGCAGTATCAAAAGCGGTGTCTCCACGTTTGCTGCGTATTTTAAAGGAGACCGGTCCCAGAGCTTTTCTGTGTCCTCAAACATGTCATGCTCAAGCTGCCAGTCTGTAAAGAAATAGCCGATATCACTGACGCCGTGAAAGCTGATCCAATTTGATATCGAGCGCTGGGTAACGGCAGCTTTAAAGCGGTTCGTCTGCCCGACGATCCAGTTGGTCATAAAACCTCCGTAGCTTCCGCCCGTGACACCGAGCCGCTTAGGATCAATATGCGGATCTCGTTTGATAGCCTCATCCACAGCCTGCATCACATCGTCATAATCCTTTCCCCCATAATCTCCTCTGACCGCATTCACAAATTCCTGCCCGTAGCCGTGGCTTCCTCTCGGATTGATATAAACGACCGCGTATCCTTTCGCCGCCAGCACCTGAAACTCATGAAAATATGTATGTCCGTACATCATATGCGGACCGCCGTGTATGTTAAGAATAAGTGGATATGTTGTCTCACCTTCCATTTGTGCAGGCCTCATCAGCCAGCCGTTCACCATCACGCCGTCTTCTGTAGCATATTGAATCTCTTCAGGTATTGATATCGTATGCTCCCTGACAAACTTGTCATTCGCGCCAGTCAGCTGTTTCTCTTCCTGTCCAAGCGGGATACTGTAAAGCTCACTCGGTCTGTCCGGCTTTGTCACACTGGCAATAAAGTGCTGTTCATCAGGTGAAAGAGAAAAGCTATTGATGTACTCTTTTTCCAGACGAATCGGATACACAAGGCCTTCAATCGAAATATAATAGATGCCCGTACTGCCTTGATCTGTGCCGATGACATAAAACCCTTGGCTGTCCTTTGTCCAAATCGGGCGCTGTTCAGCACCACCGATCAATGAATCTCCAATCAGCGCATCCGCTAAATGAACGTCCAGCATCTCAGTAAGACATGTGAGGCGGCCTTGTTCGATATCATAGAGCCACGCCTTTGAGAGCGTAGCATTCTTATATTCCTTTTCATTTCCAAGCAAAGCAAGATACCTTCCGTCTGGTGAAAATGAGCTTGATCCGAATGAGCCGCGATGAGGTGTAACCTGCTTAAGATCTCCAGACTCCAGTGACATTATGTAAACATCATGCGGCTTGCTGGCATCATCTGTTTCAGTTAAATTAGCTGAGAAAACAAGCCATTTGCCGTCAGGAGAAAAAGCAGGATCACCATGATCAGCTTTGTGACTTGTCAGCTCTTTCATCTCACCCGACTTTACGCTGACAAGCACAAGCTGGGCATACGCACCTCTCGTCAGCCCTTTGCCGTCCCGTTTGTAGGAGAGGCCTTGCACTTCAACAGGTTCATAGCTGTCCTGCTCTGTTTTTTCTCGGTCATCAATGCTTTCCCCCTCTCCCAAACTGACAGTGACCAGAATCGATTCACCGTCCGGGGACCATAGCGGCTTTGACACGCCATATGGGATATCAGTCAGTTTTCTTGCTTCTCCGCCTTCAGTGCTCATGATATAAAGCTGTGCCGCATCGCCTTCTCGATCAGAAATAAAGGCAAGCGTGCGCCCGTCCGGAGACCATCTTGGGTCGGTGCTTCGCTTTTCTCCATGTGTCCAAGGAACAGATCCTCCCGTTTTCGTTTCATAGATCCATATATTTGATGTATACGAATCTTTCTCTTGATTTACTTGTGATTTTACATATGCGGCACGGGTACCGTCTGGGGCGTATTGAGGATCGGTCACAGAGACAATCGCTGTGATGTCGTCTGCGGTTATCAGCTTTTTCATATTCATCTCCTCCTTTTTACATGTATTTCGTTTTTCTAAATAAAAACTCCTTTATCTCCAGCAAAAAAAAGCGCCCTCCGCTGACGCTGAGGAACGCTTGGCATGATCTATACACTTTTTACTTGATATAAAGGATTTCGCTCTATTATACTTCCCTCTTTCGGAACGGTCAAAGCGTCTACTTCACAATGAGGGAAATGAAGCGCGAGCTGTTCTTTTAGCTCTTCTCCCTTTCCTTTTTCGGTCATGACGAGAATCGTTGGGCCTGCTCCGCTGAGAGCCGTTCCATATGCGCCCTTCATCTCGGCGACGTGCTCTACTTTTGACAGCTCAGGCACAAGCATCGCCCGGTACGGCTGATGGAACATATCCTTCTTCATGATTTTCCCGACAAGCGGCCAATCCTTGGACATGATCGCAGCAATGAGGATATTGCTGACAGCACTTGCTTTTACGGCATCGGCATATGGAAACTCCTTCGGAAGCACGTCTCTCGCGTCTCTTGTCAGCACTTCATAAAAAGGAATGACAACGACTACGTCAATGTCAGCATTCGGGACGCGGATCATTTGGGTCTCGTCATCCTCATGCAGGCCGATCACAAGTCCGCCGACGAGAGAAGCGCCAGCATTGTCCGGGTGTCCTTCTTCTAGACTCGCTAAATGCAGCTTGTCCGCTTCAGACAGCTTTAAGCCGCATAATTCATCAGCCAGTTCAATGGCCGCTACAATCGCTGCGGCGCTGCTGCCAAGGCCGCGTGCAAGCGGGATGTCGCTCCACACCTTCACATGGACAGGAGGCATTTCTTTTCCGTACAAATCTGCGGTCCGTTTAGCCACTTGGTAGATCAGGTTATCTGTACCCGCCGGAATTCCGGCGACTGTTTCTGTTTCAGCCTCAAAAGACCATTTGTCGCTTTCAAAGACGGTCAGCTTCAAATATCTGCTGAGCGCCATTCCGACTGAATCAAAGCCGGGGCCTAGGTTAGCTGTGCTTCCGGGAACAGTGACAGAGAACAGCATGTCGGCTTCGTTCATACACGGGCCGCTCCTTTTACATATTCAAGGATGCTGTCTTCATCAGTCGGCAATGTGACAGGCTTGATTTCTGAAATGTCGACCGCTGTGTTCGGATCTTTCAGTCCGTTTCCTGTTAACACAGCTACGACCTTGCTGCCTTTCGGAATTTCTCCGGATTTCACCTGTTTCAGCACTCCTGCGATAGACGCGCAAGAACCTGGTTCTGCAAACACGCCTTCTACACGGGCGATCAGCTGATATGCGTGAAGGATTTCATCATCAGTGACTTCGTCAATTTTCCCATTGGATTCCTCGGCTGCCTTTACAGCTTTGTCCCAGCTTGCCGGGTTTCCGATACGAATGGCTGTCGCTATTGTTTCCGGATTTTCAATCACTTCATTGCGCACGATTGCCGCCGCACCCTCAGCTTCAAAGCCGCGCATTTTCGGAAGGCCTGTGCCGTTTTTCTCATGATATTCCTTGAAGCCCTTCCAGTACGCAGTGATGTTTCCAGCATTTCCGACCGGGATCGCTAAAACATCAGGCGCTTCCCCCAGCTGTTCGCACACTTCGAAGGCAGCAGTTTTTTGGCCTTCAATGCGGTAAGGGTTGACTGAGTTGACAAGGGCAATCGGTGATTTCTCACAGATGGAACGGACAATTTTAAGCGCATCGTCAAAGTTTCCGTCAATTGCGATAATCTCGGCTCCGTACATGACAGCTTGAGCGAGTTTTCCAAATGCAATTTTTCCGTTCGGGATGATGACAATGCATTTCATGTTAGCACGGGCTGCATATGCTGCCGCAGCAGCGGAAGTGTTACCTGTTGACGCGCACATAATCGTGTCATTGCCTTCTTCTTTTGCCTTTGCCACAGCCATAACCATTCCGCGATCTTTAAATGATCCCGTAGGATTGACGCCTTCCGTTTTGACATGAAGCTCAATTCCGAGCTGCTCAGACAGCTTCGGCAGGTGAATAAGAGGTGTGTTTCCTTCATGTAAAGTTAGCGCCGGTGTTTGATCTGTTACAGGTAAAAATTCTTTATATTGATGGATAAGTCCTTTCCACATTAGCTCCAACCGTTCCCTTCTACACGATATGTGCTTTTGACTTCTTGAACGACTTCCAAATCATTTAGGTTTTGCAGGATATCACTGAAATCAGCTTCTGATGTATGATGTGTGACAATTACGATTTCAGCTAACTCATCATGGCCTTTAATTGGCAGCTGAAGGATTTTTTCAAAGCTCACGCCCCGCTCTGAGAACACAGATGTAATTTTCGAGAATGAACCAACCTCATCTTTTACATGAATTCTTAAAAACTGCTGTGCATAAATGTCAGACGGCGATTTCATGTTTTTCTCATATTGCGGTCCGACAAAGCTGTTGCCGGTTACACCTAGGCGCATATTTTTCATGACAGCGACGAGGTCAGAAACAACGGATGTCGCTGTCGGCATGCTTCCGGCTCCCGGCCCGTAGAACATCGTCTCACCGACAGCCTCGCCGTATACATAAACAGCGTTAAACTCATTATGAACAGCAGAAAGCGGATGATGGTCAGGAAGCAGTGTCGGCTGTACGCTGACCTCGATTTTGCTGCCGTCACGCTGAGCAATCCCGATCAGCTTCATTGTATAGCCGAGGCGTTTGCTGAAGCTGATGTCCTCGTCTGTAATTTGGGAGATCCCCTTTACTTTGACGTCTTCCAGATCCACGTTCATCGAGAAGCCGAGGCGCGCCAATATCGCCATTTTCCGTGCGGCGTCAAGCCCTTCCACGTCAGAAGTCGGATCAGCTTCGGCAAAACCGAGATCCTGCGCTTCCTTGAGCACTTCCTCGTATGGGCTTTTCTCTTTGATCATTTTGGTTAAGATAAAGTTTGTTGTGCCGTTCACAATTCCCATCATTTTTGTAATTCGATCTGATGAGAGGCCTTCCTCTAACGTGCGCAGAATCGGAATCCCGCCGGCAACACTGGCTTCAAAGTAGATATCGCATCCATTTTCCTTCGCTTCGGCAAGCAGCTCGGAGCCGTACACAGCCATTAAGTCCTTGTTTGCTGTGACAACATGCTTTTTCGATCTCAGCGCGTCGACCAAATATTGTTTTGTCTGTTCAACGCCGCCGATCACCTCGATGACGACATCAACATCTGGATCATCAATGACATCATACACTTCTGTCGTGAGCACTTCCTTCGGCAAATCTACTTCTCTCTTTTTCTCTAAATCTTTTACAAGCACTTTTTTTATCGTAACCGGACAGCCGACCTGATGCATAAGCTTATCCTGATGGTCTTGAATAATTTTAACGACACCGCTTCCGACGGTACCTAAACCTAAAAGCCCTACACGAATCGCTTTCAAAAAAACTCCACCTTTCTTTTGATTGTCCTCTTGGAAAAGACAATTGTTAACTCAACACAGACATATAAGTTACAAACATTATATAAGCCCGCTCCTGTTTTGACAAGACATCATTAGGCTGAATTTTGCGAATGTAAACGCTTAACGCATTGATATGACAAGATTCTTTATTTTCTAATTATTTTTGTCAGATTTTCTCCTCACCTTGAGCTGCCTTTGCCGAGCCAGCTGACGCGTGGAACAAACAGCTTCTGCGCCCGCATATTCATGAATTCCTGCGCTGTATTGAGAAATTGTTCATAACGCCCACAGTCATTAAGAATGAAGTCAAGCTGTTCTTCAAAATAATGCTTTTCTGATTCTGATGACATGTAATAGCTTTCTACGATTTCAAAATAATGAAGCGGGAAAAGCAGACGGCTGTATAAAAGGCGTTTCGAAAATGAAGACAGCGGTGTGACTTGCTCGTATTCCTGTAAAAAGAGAAAGCCCTGCTGATTAAAATCTTGTCTGTGATGCAAAAACGTATGCCTCATATATTCAGCCAAATCACGGGAAGCGTGGTCAAACACCCAATCCGCCGGAATCCTGATCAATGATTCCGGTGACCATGTATGCCTTTCCATCCGCTGATGGCATATCGTTCCTGAATCAGCGGCTTGGGGCTTGTCATCCAGCTCAGTGTCCACTAAATATTGTATCGCGTTTTCTGACAGTCCTAAATAATATGGAAATGATTCGATCATTTTTTTATCGAATGGCTCATGCGGAGGGGTCTGAACCTTTCTCTGCCAAAATGCTTCCAGCTGATCAATTCGTTTTCCCCACAGATCCTTCCACTGGCCGATTCTTCCGGCCGCCTTCACCTCATATGGATATCCTCGGCCTTTTCGGTGAAATTCCGCAAGCTCCGCTCCAATGGAGAACGCCCTGTTTGAATAAGGGGGGGCCGCCTTCAGCAGAGCGTACGTTTTTCCCTCATGTTCAAATGTCAGTTCACCTTCTTTTGTAAAGATAAAAACCGAAACGTATGGGTCACTTTGTTCTTGTAAATACTGACTCATGTAATAAAGCTCCGCCAGCTCTGTTTCTGAGAATTGGGAAACGGGGACAATCAGAAAGTATGAATTAGGCGTCTGAAAGCATTGATATGTGTGCTGGTACATGGAAAGCTGCCTGATGTGAATGCCGTATTTTTCTTTTATTGTACCTTTCACCATGATCACCTGCCTGTTGAATTAGGGCTCATCACATCGTAGTCATACACAGCCGGAATTATGAATACATATTTTAATCCGAAGAAGGCGCAAGAAAAAGTCGTAAACTTCTCAAGCATTTTGTATAAACTAGTAAAAAAGATTGGGTGAAGCTGATGTCAGAAAACGAACAATTCAGTCAGATGGAAGCTAAAGCAAGAGCACGGATGAAGGAGCGCGGCGTTGAGGTATCAGACATTGCCGAGCTTGTCTTTTTTCTGCAGAAAAAATATCATCCGGATTTAACCATTGATGAATGCACGCTGAACGTCAATCGTGTTCTCGCAAAACGCGAGGTGCAAAACGCGATTTTAACGGGCATTGAATTGGATGTTCTTGCTGAGCAGAAAAAATTGTCTGAACCGCTGCAAACGATGCTGGAAATAGATGAAAGCCTATATGGAGTAGATGAAGTTCTGGCATTTTCCATTGTGAACATTTACGGATCGATCGGGTTTACGAACTACGGTTACATCGACAAAGAAAAACCCGGAATCCTTAAACGATTGAATGATAAATCAACCGGTGAATGCCATACCTTTTTAGATGACATCGTCGGAGCGATTTCCGCCGCGGCTTCAAGCAGACTTGCTCACCGCGCGCGGCATACAGAATAAGGGCACCCTTTTAGGGCGCCCTTTTTTCAAATGTATGGAATCCATTCAGTCAGAGAGTCAATGGCGTGAGTCGGTTTTTCCATATCGTCTGTCATATGTTCTCTTTTCGTTACGCCTGTGTGAACGAGCAGCGTATCCATACCCGCGTTAATGCCGGCCATAATATCAGTGGCGTAGTTGTCGCCGACCATGAGTGTTTCAGACACATCTGTGCCGAGAACGCGCATCGCCTGCTCCATAATAATTGATTCCGGCTTGCCGATAAATACAGGCTGTACACCTGTAGATACGGTTAACACCGATGTCAGTGAGCCGTTTCCCGGCAGGAGCCCTCTTTCAGTCGGAATCGCAATATCTCCGTTAGTGGAAATAAAGCGGGCGCCATTTCTGATTGCCAGGCAGCCAACAGCAAATTTTTCGTATGTAATGGAACGGTCGATGCCAACAACGACAAAATCCGCGTTTTCTCCGCCAAATGTCAGGCCGTTTTCTTCAATCGCCTGGCGGATTCCTTCCTCCCCAATCACATACACAGACGCGTCTTTTTTCTGCTGTGCAATGTGCTGGGCAGTTGCCATGCTGGTCGTGAAGACCTGCTCTTCTGTTGCCGGAATATCAAAAGACACGAGCTTGTCCGCTACCTGCTTCGGTGTGCGCGAAGAGTTGTTTGTCACGAAAAGATAAGGAACGCCGCGATCTTTCAGCGTTCTGACAAATTCACACGCCTCCTCGATTTTTTCCGTGCCATTGTACATCGTTCCGTCTAAATCAATTAAATACCCTTTATATGTTTTCATATCCAACACTCCTGTGGCTTTCCAGTTGTTATTTAAACGCGGAAACAGGTCCTAGCTCTGTTTCCAAATAGCTTCTGATCCGTTTCGGGAAGTCCTGAAGAGCTGTTTGATGCGCCTTGATCAGCCTGTAAAGCTCGCCGCTGTCAGCGAGCAGATACTGTTGAACCAACGTTTTGCGGTAGGCGATCAATTTTTTGAGCTCATCACCCTCTTTTTCCGTGACAACTTTCTCATCAACAAGTATATCCATAATGTCGTCATAGCTGCCCGGGTCCCGCATAATAAAGCCGTCAATCATGTCATTGCCTGTATCCAAAATGCATTCGATTAACAGATGGCCTATACGCTGAAGTGCCAATTCCCCGATTTCAGACTGCCAGTCTGTTTGTGAGTCAAATAGCGCCAGCTGGTGCTCGAAGAACCCTAGTGTTTTTTCGATTTTGCTTCTGTCAACAAAATACATGACAGCATCCCCTTTGTGTATATTTATTTTCTGATCCGTTTCAAGACAAAATACGCACAGCCGAAATTGCAGTATTCGTAAATATATTCATCTAATGTGCTGATTTTCGTTTCGAAGGTTGCCTTTTGATTCTGGTCGTCAAAGAAGCCCTTGAGCCTTAACTGACCGTATCCCCAGTCTCCCACAATATAATCGTATTTATTTAATATATCGGAGTAGCGGGCTTTAAAAGCCTCTTCGTTGAAGCCGTCTTTGAAATTGTGCACCAATTCAAATTCGGCATTTTGAATAAGAATCATGATCTCACCTCTTTTTTCACTCATTCCTATCATAATTCATTGCCCCGTCCCCATCAATTGCTAAAGAATAAATCATGCGATTTGGCTACCCTACACATGAGGAGGGATTGATAAATGAAACGAACCGCTGTCAGCCTCTGCCTGCTGACCGGACTATTATCCGGGTGCGGAGGCGCAGGATTGGATAATGCCCAAAATGTCCGGAATCAGACGCAGAATCAAACCAAACCCATTCATGTGTCGGACCGCAACGAGGCTTTTAACAGGCATAATGAGAACGAACAATTTGGCTATGTCCGCTATCAAAAAGAACAATTTGACGGAGAACAGCAGAAAACGCCGGTGATGAACCGGGAAGAAACCGCTCACATGATATCAAGTTTAACGGTTCAGCTCCCCCATATTCAAGATGCTGCGACATTGGTGACTGACCGAGAAGCGCTTGTCGTATACAAAACCGATTCTAAAAACCGGGAGCTGACCGCCGATCAGGTGAAAAAAACAGCGGCTTCTGTGATACCGCGATACTATCACGTGTATATTTCCGATAATCCAAACCATATGCAATCCGTCGAAAATTACAGCAATCTCGGCTCTGGTTCAAGGGATATTAGAGAGATCATGTCGGGGACGATTCAAGAAATGAAAACCTCCCCGCAAGGAAGCCCTGTCTCAGAGAATGAAAATGCCAATGGAGAAACGCGTCAGGACATGAAAATCGATAGGAATGACAAAAACGCCAGATGATCTGGCGTTTTGGCATTATGCTTGTGCTTGACGCTTTTTAGATGCTTCGTTTACTTGTTCATCCGCATGGTAAGAGGAACGGACAAGCGGACCGGCTTCACAATGGCTGAAGCCTTTTTGCATCGCGATTTCTTTTAATTCTGCAAATTCATCAGGATGGTAGTATTTTTGGACTTTCAAGTGTTTCTTCGTCGGCTGCAGATATTGGCCGATTGCCATAATATCCACGTTGTTCGCCAAGAGGTCGTCCATTACTTCAATAATCTCTTCTTTTGTTTCGCCGAGTCCGATCATGATACTTGATTTTGTCGGAATGTCAGGCTGCATTTCCTTCGCACGGCGCAAAAATTCCAATGAACGGTCGTACGTCGCACGCGCGCGGACTCTTGGCGTCAGGCGGCGAACCGTTTCGATATTGTGATTCAGGATGTCTGGGCGTGTATCCATCAAGGTTTTTAGGTTATCGTAGTTTCCGCCCATATCAGACGGCAGCACCTCAATTGTTGTGAACGGGCTTTTTCTGCGGATCGCACGGACAGTTTCCGCGAAAATGCCTGCCCCGCCATCTTTCTGATCGTCACGCGCAACAGCCGTAATGACCGCGTGTTTCAAATTCATAAGCGCGACTGAATCCGCTACGCGTTCCGGCTCTTGCAGATCAAGCTCAGTTGGAAGGCCTGTTTTGACAGCACAGAAACGGCATGCTCTTGTACAAACAGAACCTAAAATCATAAATGTCGCTGTACGTCTGACCGCCCAGCATTCATGAATATTCGGACACTTTGCTTCTTCGCATACGGTATGCAGGTTGTTTTCCCGCATGAGTTTTTTGAGCCCTGTATAGTTTTCATTTGTATTTAATTTAATTTTAAGCCATTCGGGCTTTCTGAGGTGTTCGTCTTTCTTTGCCAATTCCCATCATCTCCAATATCCAATATACTCAATTTCTGACACGAAACATTCTGAAAACGAGAAAGGTGCAGGTTTTAGTTCTGCAACAAAAATAATGTTTTTCTAACTAAAGAAAGTCTTTTCTTTAGACACTTTAACATAGGAAAAATTTCTCGACAAGGGAAGATGATTACTGACATTTTTAAGCCGGGTTGCCGCAAACTATGTGTATTCAATATGAAAGGAGATTATTTTGTGAAAGTTTTGTTATCCGCTCTTCTTCTCCTTTTGTTTGCATTTGAGCCTTCTGCGTCTGGAAAAAAACTTTCAGATCCAGTGCTGTCGAAACGGATGGAATTATATCATAAAATCGAAGCTGTGACGCAGATCCCTTGGTATGCGCTCGCCGCTGTTGATCAATACGAAGAAAACGTGCGGAGCAACCGGAAAGATCTGCCTGAAAAGGCGGGAATCATCAGCATCTATATACCCGATGATATCTGGAGCGGGCCTGAAAACCCGAATCCGAAAGACGATGCGCCGTTAAGCATTAAAGTGTTTGACGGAATCGGAATGGATGGCGATGGAGACGGGAAAGCCGAGGTCAGCAACGATGAAGATATCTTGTATACGTTCAGCCAATACTTACTGTCGTATGGCACAGATGAAGACAACATCCGGATCGGGCTTTGGAATTATTACCGGCGTGATCAGACAGTGGGGATTATATCTGAATTCATGAAGCTGTTTAAAGCCTACGGCCATATTGATCTGGGCGAGCATGCATTCCCGCTTCCGATCAGAACCGATTACAGCTACCGAAGCACGTGGGGAGATGCCCGCGGCTTCGGTGGAAGGCGGATTCATGAAGGTACGGATATCTTTGCCCATTACGGCCTTCCTGTCAAATCCACATGTTACGGCGTAGTTGAAATGAAGGGCTGGAACCGCTTCGGAGGATGGAGAATCGGCATCAGGGACATTAACAATACGTATCATTATTTTGCCCATCTCAATGGGTTTGCCAAAGGGATTAAAACAGGACAAATCGTTGAGCCTGGCCAAGTGATCGGATCAGTCGGCAGCTCCGGATACGGCCCGCCGGGAACCGCCGGGAAGTTCCCGCCGCATCTGCACTATGGCATGTACAAAGATAACGGAAGAACCGAATGGTCATTTGATCCATACCCGCATTTGAGGGCGTGGGAGCGATATGAATACCAAAAAAAGAAGTAACAAAAAGCCGCCTCTTCAACAGGCGGCTTATTTGCTGCTTTTTTCTTTTTTTGAATCGGCACCGTTTTCTTTGCTGCTCGGAAGCTGGACAGAAGGCGTGACACCCGAGCCGCCGCTTCCATTATAAAACTGCGGCACTTCGCCCTGCACTGCTTTAATCGATACAGGAACATTATTTGTGACGACAGCGGTTTTGCTGGCAAATGGAATGATGACCTTCACTTTAATTTCGACAAAGATGCTGATATCAATAAGTGCGTTATTTATGCCATACGGCTTGATTTTGGTTTTGACATCTGTAAAAGCGTCACCGATTAAATTGAACCGGACCGGGATTTTCGGCCCGAGGTTTCCAAGAAGGCTGTTGCCGGTTACCTGTCCCAGCGGAATGTTGATCATAATGTTTTCACTGGCGCCGCTGTGTCCGGTATGGGTTTCCATCTCTTTCAAATGAGCCTGAAGCTGCTTTGTCACTTTTGTTTTCACACTGTTTACAACCTGTGTATTAAAATCGATTGTCGTTAAGTTTCCGTTTTCATCAGAATTCATTTGAAACATATCTTTCATATTTTCACTGTCAGACATATAGTCCTCAATCGAATCCTGGATCACCTCTGTCGCTATACGCTTCGTTTCCATCTCGCCGATGTCCATTAAAACAGGTTTGATCGAGCCATTGATCATCCAAAGGCTGACCGTTGTTGACAGGATAAAAAAGACAACGGACAGGAGCATCACGTAACGGAAAGGCAAAGGTCCTCTCTTGCGAAAAGGGCCGCGATATCTTGGCAAGAAAATCCCCCCTTACATATCACAATGTATGCTTGTAAGAGGGGACATAGTAATAGCCGGGGCCAATTTATTTTATTTCATCATTTTTAAAAGCGCTTCTCTGCCGCTCATGCCGACTTTGATGCCAAGATCTTCCGCAGCGTACGTGACGGATTCTAAAGGTGCGTCTAACAGCTGGTCAATGGTGCGGACACCAACTGCGCGTCCCGCCACGATGCCGCGCTCCTTTAATTTTTCATTCAGCAGCGCCACATCAAGCGCGCCGCACATAATGTATCCGTGATCATTGGCGACGGCCATAAAATTCGTTTTGGGAAGCTTTACTGTCACAGCTGTAAAAGGCTGTCCTTCTATCATGATCGGTGTCAGGTTTACCACGTCAACCACTCCCTTCATTCATCACTTTATGATGAAGGGCACAGCTTGTTGTGGGCTGACTGCCTTATTGTGCAAGCTTCCAAGCAAGCAGATCCCGCAAAAATTCCGGCATAAAATATTCTTTTTCTGCAGCGTCGCGAATCAACGGAAACAGTTTGCCGAGCGTAAACATATCAAGCACCGCAACGGAGTATTGTTTATGTTTTTCAATATCTTCCCCGTTCAGTGTGATCCGAGTGACGTGGGTGATCCCGTCATCGAGCCGTTTCGTTTCTACCTCAACGCCGGCATACACCATTTTCCCCATCACTTCTCCGCGGAAGCCGAGTCCTTTGATCCGGAGCTGCTCCATTTGTTCGGAAGCGGCATGGACAATGGTTTCCTTCAGTTCTTCTCCCGTCAGGCGGACAGCCACCGGGTTGATCGGATGCGGACAGATGCGGTGCAGATCCAGCTTTGTCACAGGACCTGCTTTTAGCGGACCGAGAATGACACCTGAATTGACCATACTGATGTCCGTCTCGCACCATTCCTTTAAGGCGTATGCCAAAAGCAAAGGCAGCTCTGATTCTTCAAACCACTTCACCTCAGCATCTTGTGCAAGCTCTGCAACGGCATCGGACAGTTTCTCCTCGGCTTCACGTTCTTTTTCATTGAGAAACGCTTTAGTTTCTGCGGATTCTCCTGTCCATTCCGCCATGTTCTGCACAGAAGCCGTTTTGCTGTTGATGCTTCGCTGTACGCTGTCCACCGTGATTTCTACACAGCCGACATAATGCCCGTATTTCTCGGCGCTGGCCAGCAGTACCCCATTAACCACTTGTCCATCTTCGAGCAAATGATGGGTATGTGATTCGAGGATTACATCAATCTCAGGCACCGCTTCAGCCACTGCTTGATCATCAAGAATGCCTAAATGTGACAGCAGAACGATAATATCAGCCTGCCCTTTCACTTCCAGAATGGTTTCCTTTATGCTTTCAAGGGCATCCGTAACTGTCCATCCCAGCTTGTCATATACAGGATAATACGGCACAGTTACACCTAAGAAAGCAATGGACATACCGTTTTTCAATGATTTGATATGGTAAGGCACCGCCCAGGACGGACGGTTTCCATTTTTATCAAACAGGTTAGAGACGATGACAGGAAATTCAGCATGATCATATAAGGCAGCAAGCTCTTCATGCGGAAGCGTAATCCCTTCGTTATTGCCGATCGCCGCTCCATCAATGTGAAGGCGGTTTAAGAGATCGACATTCGCTTTTCCGAATGTCGCCTCTGTCACGAATTGAAAACGATCAAGATGATCGCCAATATCAAAAACGAGCGTCTCTTCGCCGTCTGACTGATGCTCTTTTCTTTTCTGCTCGATATAATCTACAATTTTCGGCCAGTTTTCAAAATGGCTGTGCAAATCATTTGTATGATATAAGCGGAGCTTCTCCTTCATAATATCTCTCCCTAATCGTTCAGCTGAAAATGCCTTCATAAATGAGCTGGCAGCCGATCAAAATCAATACGATCCGCATGATCATAACGATCGTTTTCGTCTGCATTTTTCTGTTGATGGCGGCGCCAAGCTTTCCGCCGAACCAAGCGCCGGGCACAAGCGCGAGGGCGTACAGCCAATTGACGTGCCCGGAAATCATATGTGAAACAGACCCTGTCATAGAAGACAGGAAAATAATAAACATGGACGTTGCCACCGCAACCTTCGGCGGAAACAGAAATAACAGCATCATCGCCGGAACCATCAGTGATCCGCCGCCTATACCGAAAAGTCCGCCTAAAAAACCGACAACAAAGGCAATGGCAATACCGACAGAGGCCTGATATGAGTACGTATAAGGCTCACCGGCATCATCCTGAAATGTCCGGATAATTCCTTTGTGCGCTTTGTTGATTGGCCGGGCTTTCGCTTTCAGCATTAAGGATAATGAAATCAGAATCATAAAAATGCCAAACCAAACGGAAAACGAGTTTGAATTGAACAGCTTTGACACGTAAGCCCCGATCATGCTGCCGGGACCCGAACCGATAAAGAAAATGAGTCCGCTCTTATAATCAACTGTTTTATATTTAATATAAGCCAAAGTTGAAGAAAGGCCCGTAAAAATAATGACCAAAAGCGAAGTTCCAATCGCAACCTGCGGCGTCACATCCTGAAACAGCTGCGTCACTGTGCTTAAAAACATCAGAGATGGCACAATGACAATTCCGCCGCCAAGCCCGATCAGACTTCCTACCGTACCTGCGATTAATCCCAGTACGACCAAAATCACAAACGACATCAATCAAAACCTCTTTTCTAAAATAAATCGAGCTGTCTCGGAGCAAGTCCGCTGTACTCGATATCAAGCAGTTCAAGCATCTGCTTGCCATTATCCGCAGCGTCACCGCCGGAATTGTTGTTGAACAGGACAAAAACATCCTTACATTGCTGCTGCAATTCATTCAGGTGCTTTTTCCAATCCTCCAGCTCCTGTTGGTTGTAGCGGTATAAGTACCTGACCTCCCGCCAGTTTTTCCCGCCATCAGGCTTCATCCAGCCCTGCTTGTTGCGTCCGTGAAACCTGACGAGCGTTTTGTTTTCATCGGTCGCGCGCAACACGGTCGGAACGCTGCCTTCTCCGATTTGCGGTTCATCACAGACACTGTGAATCCAGCCTTCCGCTTTCATAAATGAAAGCGTCTGCTCATAAAATGGCGGCGAGAACCAGGAACGGTTTCTGAATTCAAGCGCGCAAGGAATATCTCCCATTTGGTGCTTACACCATCTCAAATAGGCGACATTCTCCTTCTTGCAGTCAAACCACGGCGGAAATTGAAACAGCACCATGGCGAGCTTATTGCTATGTAAATATGGCGTTAAAGACACCTTAAACGCATCAAACATCTCCTCTTTTGAGTCAAAGGGAATTTCGCCGCGCTGATGCCCTGTCATGCCCTGATATGCTTTCACGATAAATTGGAAGGTTTCGGGCGTTTCCTTCACCCACTTTTCATTATTGCGCGCCGGCTGAATCGCGTAAAAGCTCGCGTCTAATTCCACGATCGGAAAATGGGAGGAATAGGCCTGCAATTTTTTCTGGCTGGCCGTTTTCGGCGGATAGATGCTGTCATGATCCCCCCATCCCGTCAGTCCGATATAAATCACACTCATTCACCTCTCTTCCAGTTTATCACACGTGTTTTCAGGTTTCCTCGGAAATGCTGTTCATATGGCGGGAAAATGCCTCACGCAAATGCTGATATTGTTCCTCATTCGTATCTAAAAACGCCTCTTCTCTTGAGGAAGGAATGTGCTGATATTCAATAGGCGCCTGAAACTGCTCACTCGTAAAATCGTACACCACACCATTGATGCTGTTATAAAAATGCCAGCTCTCATCGACTCTTGTTTTGAAAATCGTGCCGCCGAAATGGTCTTGAATCACCAATGCCGTCACGCCGCATTGGCCGCATGACGGGCATTCTTCCGTCCATTTAGAGCTCGAATGGCGCGACCAGGATTGCTTAAGTATGTATTTGACATGCTCCATTGCCTCCGCCTCCTTTAAAAAAAGATACCACGTTGATGAGATTTTAAAAACTAGAACGGAGGAAATCAAAAAACCCGGCGGTAAAATCCGCCGGGCTTACGAAGGAACGACCAGAGCTCCGTCAATTTCAGTGACTTTTTCCCCATCATTGTACACGCACCGGCCTTTGCTGTAAGTGGCCGAAATGCTGCAGGGAAATGTATGTCCTTCGTAAATGCTTTTTTTATGCTTTGCAAACATCGATTCTCTTGTAACAGTGTACGGCTCCATGCTGACGAGCACGAAATCTGCATCACACCCCGCCTCAAGCCGCCCTTTTTTCTGAAGGCCGAATCGTTTTGCAGGGGCCGCCGCTGTCCATTCTGCGATGGTTTCAAATGGAATCTGATGCTCAAGCGCCAGTTCCAGCATTCCTAATAAAGTGAACTGCCCGCCGCTGATTCCGCCCCATGATAAAAACATGTTATCCTCCCGCTTCAAGGATGGACGGCAAGGGGAATGGTCTGAGGAAACCATGTCAATGTCCCCGGCAATGAGCGTCTCGATCAGCGTCTCTTTTGATTGCCGTGACCGGAGCGGAGGCGCGCATTTTGCGACAGAGCCCCTTTGCCGTAAATCGTCATGGCTGAACAAGACATAATGCGGACATGTTTCAACCGAAACATCAAGACCTTCCTGTTTCGCCTCTCTGATCAGCCGGACCGCTTTCGCCGTGCTGATATGGACAAAATGAACCGGACAGCCTGTCACCTTCGCATACTGAATCGTGCGATACACCGCTTCAACTTCTGCTTCCTCCGGGCGGGAGGCGGCGTACGCATCCGCATCCACCTTTCCTTTATTGGCCAAAACCATCTGCAAGTAGCTTGTGATCGCGTCGCTTTCCGCGTGGAGAGCGAGGATTTTTCCTGCAGCCGCGATTTCTGCCATGCCTTTGAGCAATGTCCGTTCATCAACAGAGCGGAACTCATCAGTGCCTGACTTTGATAAAAACGCTTTAAACCCGATCGCTCCCGCTTCAGCCATCGGACGGATGTCCTCGATATGGCCTGGCACAAGGCCGCCCCATAGCGCAAAATCCACGGCAGATTTTTGCCTGCCTAGCTCAGCTTTTGCGAGAAGATGCTCTGCCGTCACGGTTGATGGAATACAGTTGAGCGGCATATCAAAATAGGTAGTGCAACCGCCTGCGGCCATCATTTGAGAACCTGTTTCAAACCCCTCCCAATCCTCCCTGCCCGGTTCATTAAAATGAACATGGCAATCTATCACACCAGGAAACACGTATTTCCCGTCTGCCTGGATGATTTCCGTCCCGCTTGCTTCAATGTCAGAACCTATCTCGGCAATGACACCGTTTTGAACTACAATATCAGCTTCTATAACGCCATCTGGCGTAACTGCCTTCGCACCTTTTATCACCATATCGTAAGCCATATTGATCCCCCCATGTCAGGATGACGATTTTCCATGTCAGTTTATGTAACACAACCAGTTCTATTTTCAACAGTTTACTGCTACTATGATCGTATTACATCAGCAAAACCGCTAGAATTCCTATTGAAAATTATTCACCTTAACCAATGTTTTTATAGAAAAGGAGAATGCGCTATGAATATTCTTGATGTGATGAAAATACCGGCTTTTGAAAACGCCAATTTAATCGCTGGAAAAGCAGGAGGGGAAAGAGAGGTTCAGCATGTCAATATGATGGACGCTCCGGATATCGTAGACTTTTTGCATAAGAATGAATTGCTCGTCACCACCGCCTATCACCTGAAGGATCACCCGCATCAATTATCTGAACTGATTCGGCAAATGGCAAAACGCGGCTGCGCGGGCCTCGGCATTAAAACAAAGCGCTATCTGGAAGATATCCCGAAGGAAATCATCGAACTGGCCGATTCATATGCGTTTCCGATCATTGAGCTTCCGGAACACATCCGACTCGGCGATATTGTGAATGCCACACTCAGCCATATTCTCGATATGCGTTCTAACGAGCTGCAGCAAGCCATTTACGCGCACAAAAAATTCACAAACCACATTATGAGCGGCAAGGGGCTGCAATCCCTCCTCAAAAAGGTGTCAGACATCCTTCAGCTTCCCGTGCTGCTGCTTGACCAGCATGCCAAAATGCTGTCTGCGTCTCATCAGATTTCAGTTGAGACCGAAAAGCTGAAAGGCACCCTGAATACCGTATCCGGGCCATTTTTCACTTGTTTCTCTACAATCTCAGATCAGAAAACATATTCTGTCCTGCCTATTTATAATCACGAAAAAAACTGCGGCTACCTGCTGATACCCGACATGGTGCAGGCAGGCGACAAAGGATTGATCCTCACGATTGAACAAGCGGCCAACGTCATTTCCTTTGAACTGCTGAAGGAAAATGCGCTGAAGCAGTTCAGCCGGCGGGCCCGCAATGAGTTTTTCAACAATTTTATTGAGCGGACCTTTTCTTCAGATGACGAAATCAAAAACCGGGCGAAAGAATTCAAGCTGCGCTGGGATCAAAAATACATGTGCATCGCCGGCAAACTCGATCGCAATGACGAATCAATCAGCTTTACAGAAAATCAGCTCGCTTCCGACAGCGTATTCGAATTTCTTGAAGGTGAATTATCAGCCTTCCCGTTTCCACCTCACTTCTTTATGAAAGGAAATGTCGGCATTATTCTAATCGAGGCGACAGACAGCTGGAGTGAAATGCACGCCTCGGTGATCAGCTTTTTAGAACAGTTTCAAACACAGGTCAGCGCTCAATTTAAACGAACCGTGTCCTTTGGCATCAGCAATATCTGCCAAAAGCTCATTGATGTTCCCGACGCTTTCACAGAAGCTTCTGATGCTCTGCAATCGGGGCATTTGTCAAGAAGCACCGCATTTATCCAGGTGTATCACGCCAAAGATGTGCCTGAGCTTCTGCGCTTGCTCCCAGTTGAGGATTTGAAGAAATTTTACAACTCCACGCTTCAGAGCCTCGCTGAAAAACAGCAGGAGGATCAAAGCCTGCTTCATACGCTTTCCGTCTATTTAGAGACACACTGCCAAATTTCAGAGACGGCAAAGCGTCTGTACGTTCATCGCAATACGGTCATATACCGCCTTGAAAAATGCGAAGAGCTTCTGGGGAAAAGCTTAAAAGATCCTGAAACAACGATGCGTTTGCGGCTTGCATTACGTATGCAGCGGCTGATCAGCTAAAGTTTGTTACATTTTCTTACAAAACGAATCGTTTTTCGTCACTTTCAGCAATCACACCTGTCTTTTTCAGCTACTGTATCCAATGACACCCCTCGACCGGAACGATATTATGTTACTAAAGTTCACATACAGGGAGGGACTATAGTGAAAAAAAGATCGTTTAAGGTGTTTACACTTAGCCTGCAGCATGTGCTCGCCATGTATGCAGGTGCGATTTTGGTGCCCCTGCTTGTCGGCAGGGCGCTGAATGTAACAACTGAACAGCTGTCCTACCTATTGGCGATTGACCTGTTAACATGCGGCGTCGCTACGCTTTTGCAAACCTTGCGCGGAACATACATCGGCATCGGGCTTCCCGTCATGCTTGGCAGTTCATTTGTGGCCGTCACCCCAATGATTGCAATCGGCAGCAATTACGGCATTCACGCGATTTATGGTTCCATCATTGCGGCCGGTGTGTTCATCTTTTTGTTTGCGCGTTTTTTCGGCAAGCTGACTGTGTTATTTCCTCCTGTCGTAACAGGTACCGTTGTGACCTTGATCGGCCTTTCACTTGTTCCGACAGGTGTGAAAAATATGGCTGGCGGCGAAAAAATAAACGGCAGCGCCAACCCCGAATACGGTTCGCTCGAAAACCTTCTTCTCTCTGTCGGTGTCCTTGTTCTGATCTTAGTCCTCAACCGCTTTCTCAAAGGATTTGCCCGAACACTGTCCGTTCTGATCGGCATCGCCGCCGGAACAGCGGCAGCAGCGATCATGGGCAAAGTCAGCTTTTCTTCTGTTACAGAAGCACCGTTCTTCCAAATCCCGAAGCCTTTTTACTTCGGAGCCCCTGCGTTTGAAATCGGTCCGATCTTAACGATGCTGATCGTCGGAATCGTCATTATTGTGGAATCAACCGGCGTTTTTTACGCAATCGGAAAGATATGCGGCAGACCTTTAACTGACAAAGATCTCGTCAAAGGCTATCGAGCGGAAGGAATCGCCATTCTCATCGGCGGGCTGTTCAATGCCTTTCCTTATAATACCTTTGCGCAAAACGCCGGCTTATTGCAGCTGACCAAAGTGAAAACAAGAAACATCGTCGTTACCGCAGGCTGTATCCTTGTCTGTCTCGGACTGATTCCGAAGATTGCCGCCCTTGCATCTGCCGTTCCTGCTGCTGTACTTGGCGGCGCGACCGTCGTCATGTTCGGCATGGTGATTGCCTCCGGCGTCAAAATGCTCAGCACAGCGGATCTCAAAAATCAATACCACCTCCTGACCATCGCATGCTCAATCGCACTCGGCATCGGCGCCAGCACGGCCCCCGGGATTTTTGCTGAATTCCCCGCTCCGATCCGGATTCTGGTCAGTGACGGCACCATCACCGGAAGCCTAACCGCCATCTTTTTGAATCTATTTTTCAGCTTGCGCGACAAAAAAGAATTAACAGCACAGCAAACAGAACTTCCGGTATTAGAACATACACTCGCATTAGAAAAAGAGGTGTAAAAAAGATGAAGGAACAGCACAATGCCTTACAGCTAATGATGCTGGGGCTTCAGCACATGCTTGCCATGTATGCGGGAGCCATTCTCGTTCCGTTGATCGTCGGAGCAGCGATCGGGCTGAATGCGGGGCAGCTGACGTATTTAATCGCGATTGATTTGTTTATGTGCGGGGCGGCAACTCTTTTGCAGCTCTGGAGAAACCGATATTTCGGCATCGGCCTTCCCGTTGTGCTCGGATGCACGTTTACCGCAGTCGGCCCGATGATTTCCATCGGAAGCACTTACGGTGTCCCAGCGATATATGGTGCCATTATCGCCGCAGGACTGATTGTCGTCTTAGCCGCGGGCTTCTTCGGGAAGCTTGTCCGTTTTTTTCCGCCTGTCGTAACCGGATCAGTCGTCATGATCATCGGCATCAGCCTGATTCCAACGGCAATGAATAACCTGGCCGGAGGTGAAGGAAGCAAAGAATTCGGCTCACTCGACAACGTGCTCCTCGGGTTTGGCGTCACAGCTTTTATCTTATTGCTGTTTTATTTCTTTAAAGGCTTTATCCGCTCCATAGCGATTTTACTCGGTCTTATCGCAGGAACAGCGGCTGCATATTTCATGGGAAAGGTCGATTTTTCTGAGGTTTTGGAGGCGTCTTGGCTTCATGTTCCGTCTCTGTTTTATTTCGGACCGCCAACCTTTGAGCTGCCGGCTGTTGTCACGATGCTTCTCGTTGCAATTGTCAGCCTCGTTGAATCGACAGGCGTTTATTTTGCCCTCGCTGATATCACAAACCGCAGGCTGTCGGAGAAGGATCTGGAAAAAGGCTACCGGGCAGAAGGCCTTGCGATTTTGCTGGGCGGCTTATTTAACGCGTTTCCCTATACAGCTTTCTCGCAGAATGTCGGCATCGTTCAGCTCTCAAAGATGAAAAGTGTCAACGTCATCGCCATCACAGGAATCATACTGGTCGCGATCGGGCTGGTTCCAAAAGCAGCGGCCCTGACAACAGTGATCCCCACCCCAGTTCTCGGCGGCGCAATGATCGTCATGTTCGGCATGGTCATTTCTTACGGGATCAAAATGCTATCCAGCGTTGACCTTGATTCGCAAGGCAACCTGCTGATTATCGCCTCTTCCGTCAGCTTGGGGCTTGGCGCTACAACAGTTCCCGCGTTGTTTTCATCTCTTTCGGGCGCGGCCTCTGTCTTGGCAGGAAGCGGAATTGTGATCGGCAGTTTGACGGCCATTGCACTGCACGCTTTTTTTCAAACCAAACAGCCGAATAGCGCAGACATAAAAACGTAAAGGAAGATGCCAATGTTCACAATGGATGACCTGAACCAAATGGACACACAAACACTGACAGACACACTTGGCTCTATTTTTGAACACTCTTCATGGATTGCGGAGAGATCCGCAGCACTACGGCCGTTTTCGTCCCTTTCTGATCTTCACCGCAAAATGACTGGCATTGTAAAAGCTGCGGATCGCGAGACACAGCTTGATTTAATCAAAAAGCATCCCCGGCTCGGAACAAAGAAAACAATGAGCGATGACTCGGTACGAGAGCAGCAGAACGCAGGGCTCGGCAAATTAGAACAGCAGGAATACGAGGAGTTTCTCATGCTGAATGAACACTATTATGATCGCTTCGGCTTTCCTTTTATTTTAGCGGTGAAGGGAAAGACGAAACAGGACATTCACCAAGCCCTGCTGGCAAGGCTTGAGAGCGAACGAGAAACGGAGTTCCAGCAGGCCCTTATAGAAATTTACCGAATCGCCCGCTTTCGTCTGGCTGACATCATCACTGAAAAAGGAGAGACGCAAATGAAAAGAACCATGTCTTATGGCAAAGGAAATGTATTTGCATACCGAACGTATTTAAAACCGCTCACTGGAGTGAAGCAAATCCCGGAATCATCTTTTGCCGGAAGAGATAATACCGTTGTCGGCGTTGATGTGACATGCGAAATTGGCGGAGAAGCCTTCCTGCCATCATTTACAGACGGAGACAACACTCTCGTCGTGGCAACGGATTCAATGAAAAACTTTATCCAGCGCCATCTCGCATCCTATGAAGGAACGACAACCGAGGGGTTCCTACACTATGTAGCTCACCGATTTTTAGATACCTATTCTCATATGGACACGATCACTCTGACTGGCGAAGACATTCCGTTTGAAGCAATGCCTGCATACGAGGAGAAAGAGCTCAGCACAAGCCGCCTCGTCTTCAGAAGATCGCGTAATGAACGAAGCCGCTCTGTGCTGAAAGCAGAACGAAGCGGGAATACCATAACGATTACAGAGCAATACAGCGAAATCATGGATCTTCAGCTCGTCAAGGTGAGCGGCAACTCCTTCGTCGGCTTCATCCGGGACGAATATACGACTCTCCCGGAAGACGGCAACCGCCCGCTGTTTGTCTATTTAAACATCAGCTGGCAATATGAAAATACAAATGACTCATACGCTTCTGATCCAGCACGCTACGTTGCGGCTGAACAAGTCCGCGACTTAGCGAGCACCGTTTTTCACGAGCTCGAAACCCCTTCAATCCAAAACCTAATCTATCATATCGGCTGCAGAATATTAGCGAGGTTCCCGCAGCTCACTGATGTCAGCTTCCAATCTCAAAATCACACGTGGGATACGGTTGTCGAAGAAATCCCGGGCTCAAAAGGAAAAGTCTACACCGAACCGCGCCCGCCATACGGTTTCCAACATTTTACCGTGACAAGAGAAGACGCCGAGAAAGAAAAACAGAAAGCCGCTGAAAAATGTCGGAGCCTGAAAGCCTGATGGGAAAACTGACAACCCATATTTTAGATTTAACCTGCGGCAAACCAGCGGCGAACGTAAAAATTGGATTGAAGCGGCTGGGCGAAAGTATTATGAAAGAGGTATACACTAACAATGACGGCAGGGTCGATGTCCCTCTGCTGGCTGGTGAAGAGCTGATGTCAGGAGAGTATGTGATGGAATTTCATGCAGGAGACTATTTTGCGAGTAAAAACATGAACGCAGCCGATCAGCCGTTTTTAACCATCGTCACCGTCCGTTTTCAGCTAGCAGATCCAGATGCACATTATCATATCCCGCTCTTGCTGTCGCCGTTTGGTTATCAGGTGTATAGGGGGAGTTAAGAAGGAAGCCCGCCTCACCGGCGGGCTTCTTTTTGCACTTCAATTAACTTTTGATCCTAGGACAGTACTTGAAGTGATCCCCACACTTAGTGAAACAACAGCTAGAATAAACATTCACCTATATTTTTCAGGATAATTGCCTACGAGAAAAATACCCTGTAGTCCTTTCATTTATAAATCGAGGTTTCAAACTAATAAGTCAGCTCTTAGCAGCCGAGCTCCCTTCTCCAATCCTATAAACAGACCGCGTTTTTTCTCGAAAAAATACTCTGAAGACAATTGCTGCGTTTTTAATAGTTTTGATAACGCGTTCTCTCTTACACCTTTAGACAAAATATTCATTTTTTCTTTTTTAGACTTAAATCTATGTCGAAAATAATCGTTGGCATATCTTATCCTATCTCCACTAAAGGAGGTGACATTATGGGATTCTACAATTCTGGTGGATACAGTGGAAACTCTGGTTACTCAAACGGTTTCGGGAGCTCCTTCGCTTTGATCGTGGTGCTATTCATTTTGTTGATCATTGTTGGAGCAGCTATCTTTAATTATTAAGTTTAACTTTCCTTGCCTCCGCCGTATCCAACACCTCCCTGTCCGACAGACGCCATAAGAAGTTTTTATGGCGTCTTTGCTATGTGTTCACTAATCTTTTTGTAATCCAGAAGCTGTCAAGTTCTACGAGATTTATCGTGTGTTTTCCCACAACGCTTCTGCGTCTTGATCGCGCTGTCTGACTGAGGCTAAAAAAGTCCGGCTTTTAAAAGCCGGACTCCCGTCTACCCCCGTTCAACTCTCTTCTAATCCTGCAAGCTGACCGCATAATCCCGCCATACCCGGTACACCGGCACAAATTCCCCGCCAGCCCTTCTTCTATATCTTTGTCAGAAGGTTGAGGGGTTTCCCGAAACAATGCTTTAAGCGCAATGATCATTCCCGGCGTACAGTAGCCGCATTGGAAGCCGCCTTCTTCCAGGAAAGCGGTTTGACACATATCCAGCTCTTCTTTTTGAAGCCCCTCGATGGTTGTGATGGAATGGCCGTCTGCTTGATAGGCCATCGTCATGCACGCATTGGCCAGTTTTCCGTCGATTAAAATAGAGCAGGCTCCGCAGCGGCCGATTCCGCAGGACACCTTTGTCCCGGTCAGCTGAAATTCCTTTCTAAGCAGGTCACTCAGATGTGTCGTAGGAACGGCAGCAACCTCCCACGCCTGACCATTCACGGTCATCCGGAACTGTTCCTTTTTTACAGGAAATGGCCCGGCCTCTTTTATGTCCATTGCTTCAGCCCCTTTCTGTCGATCGCTTCAAGCAACTCTTCTCTTGAAATTGGCAGCTTGTTTATCCAGCATCCGACCGCATCATGTACTGCCTTTACAATCGCCGGAGTGATGGCGATTGTTCCGATTTCACCAACACCGCGCGGTCCATATACGTCTCCCTTCATTAAGTCTTCTATTGCAATCAGCTTCATGTCAGGAACATCTTTGATTCCGGGAATCAAATAGTGATCGAGATTTTCCGCAGCATAACGGCCATCCGTCATTTTCGCTTCCTCCATCAGTGTGTAGCCGAGTGCCATGGCAGCGCCGCCTTCAATTTGACCTCGATATCCCTGCGGACTGACAACCGGACCTGCCGCAATAGCGTGCTCACAATCTATCAATTTGACATCGCCTGTTAACAGATCTACCTCCACCTCAACGGCAGCCGCTCCAAATGAGTAGAGGAAATGGCCGCCCACCACAGGATCAGGCGTTGTTGGAAAGTCAAAGGCCGTTTCCTCTGCCAAAGGGCCTTTTTCAGCCAGCTCCTTATACGTCACCACGAGCGCCTTTGTGTTTTTGTCACGCAAGCCTGCAGCGCCGGGAATAAGATTTTCCGCTGAACAGCCGCTCCATTCTGCCGCCCGTTTTTTCAACTGAGCTAGAAACGGCTTCTTCAAACGCTGGATCGCGTGCCACACCATGCTTGTGCCGCGGGATGCTGTGGAGGAGCCTGACTTCGGCACTTTTGCGGTATCCCCAATAACAATGGAAATATCCTCTGCGGCACAACCCAGCTCCTCCATGACAATCTGTTCAATCGCTGCTAGAATCCCCTGTCCGCATTCTTCAAATCCAAACGAAGCAGTGATTTTGCCTTCACTCGAAAGAGACAAACGGCCTCCTGCCGCATCCATTCGGCCAAACCCCAGCCCGCCGCCGTGCATTGTAATTGCCGCTCCCGTGCCTCTTTGCAGATACCCGCAGTTCCGGCTTGTTTTTTTAAGAATGGGAGATTTAGATATGGCATTCAACACCTGTGCCGCTCCGTCAGTTGGTGCAATTCGATGCTCAAGCGGCCCCAAGTCATGCGGTTTTCTGATATTTTTTCTTCTCAGCTCGAGCGGGTCGATGCCAAGCATGCCGCTGAGACGATCGAGATGGGTTTCGAGTGCAAATGTGATTTGGTTGCCGCCAAAGCCCCGAAATTCCCCCGCCACCCCGTTGTTCGTAAATACTGATATTCCTTCAGTCCGGATATTCGGAATACGGTACGGCCCCGCGGCATGCTCGACAGAAAAATCAAGAACAGCCGGTCCGAGCGTAGCGTAAGCGCCTGTGTCCGCCACAATTTTCACGTCGTGCGCCAATAGATTTCCCGAATGATCTGCACCCGTTTTTATCGTAATCTTCATCGGATGGCGCTTAATGCCAGAACGTACAGATTCCTTTCGTGTCTGATGAATTTTGACAGGGCGTCCGCTTTTCAGGGCCAAAAGCGCAGCATACGGCTGAATATTCAGCTCATCCTTCCCTCCGAACGAGCCGCCCATCGGACTTGACACAATTCTGATCTTCTCTTCAGGAATATCAAAAATACGGGCAAGCTGGAAACGGTCTTTATAGCCGTGCTGGGTTCCTGCATACATCGTAAAACCCCCGTCGTCTTCCGGAACGGCTACACCTCCCTCCGTTTCCATATACGTATGCATCTGCCGCGGCAGCTCATAGGTTTCTTCAAAGACTGTGTCAGATGCTTGAAACCCTTCTTCCACATCACCGTTTGAAAAAAATGCGCGGTGCAGGATATTCCCGTCCTCATGCAGTCTTTGCGCATTCGGCCGAAGCGCTTTTTCTGGTGAATCCATGACTTCCAGCTCTTTATACTCAACTTGAATCAGCTCCAGCGCCGCTTCCGCGATTTCTTCCGTTTCCGCAGCAACTGCGGCGATCGCATCCCCGACATACCGCACCCTGTCCTCACATAAAACCGGCTGATCAGGGATGACAATGCCAAATCGGTTTAAGCCGGGAACGTCTTTATGTGTGACGACGGCCTGCACGCCTTCCATTTTCTCAGCTTTTATGGTGCAAACCGACACAATCTCTGCATGAGGATAAGCACTTCTCAGCACCTTGCCATACAGCATTCCTGGAAAGCTGAGATCGGTCATATATTTCAATTCCCCTGTGACCTTACCCCTTCCATCCGGCCTGACTCTTGACGGTTTGTTGATGATCATTTATTCCCCTCCCTCAGCCATCAGCTCTGCCATGATGACGTTGGCAGCGGCTTTTTTTCTGTATGCCGCTGACATAAAAACATCTGAGGAAAACGGCAGCTCATGGATAAGTGTTTTGTACAGCTCATGCGGGTCCCACCCTGGTGCCATCCATTTCGCTTCGCTGTCCAATAATCTCCTAGGAGTGATATCGGCATGGCCAGCGGCGAGGCGAATGCTGCCGTCTTTCAAAAAACGTCCAGCTGCAACAGCAGCCGCTCCGGTAAAAGCCTGGCGCCTTCCAAGCTTGTGATAAAATACACGCTCTCCCTCCGCCCGCGGGATGATGACACGCGTGACGATAGCCGTTCTAAAGTCTTCCTCACTGAGCCAAGCGCCAAGCGGCAGCCTGATTAGCTCCTTTTGATATACGATAAGCTCAGCACCAAGCACAAGCAGAAGCGGAATGAAATCACCGATTTTACTCGCTATGTTGCCGCCAATCGTGGCACGGCTGCGAATCCCCGGTGCAGCGACAGCGGAAGCAGCGTCACTGAAACAGCTAAGCGCTCTCTTAATCAAAGGGTTCTTTCTGCATTCATTCAGTGATGTGAGCCCCCCGATCGACACGTGGGTGTCACTGGTGCTGATCCCTCGCATTTCGTCAATCCCTTCAAGGCTGACAAGGTGCTGTTTCGGTAGAGTTCCTTTGTCCCACTGAAGCTGAAGGAGCGTGCTTCCCGATGCGGCACACACATCCGGAGCAAGCTTCTCTAAAAGCGAATAGGCCTCATCAAGCGCTGCCGGTCTCCATAATTGAATATTCATCCTTGCTTTTGTCACTTGGCCGTTCAAGACATCGCCCTCCTTACCATGTCATATTCCTCGGGTGTATCAATATCGTCCAACTCACCGCTATCCTTTGCCTCCAAAACCGCTCCTGCTCCAAGCTGTCCGCTTTTCAGGAGCCTGCGAGCCCCTTCATCTCCCTTTAATCCCTTTACATAAGGAAAACATGTCGACGAGAAGTAGATTGGCGGGGTGAACGCCCCTAAAAACGATGACACGGCAAATGACTCAGGAGCCAGAGCCACAAGGGCATTGAGATGATCGACGGAAAGCTGAGGCTGGTCGGCTAACAAAATGACAATGCCGTCCGCCCCCATGCTTTCTGCTTTTCTCACCCCGCTGCTGACTGAATGCCCCTGACCCTTTTCTGCGTCTTGGCAAACGTGCAGGCTCCAGCGTTTTTGAAAAGGCGGAGCGTGATACGGCGCTCCTATCCACTCAAGGGAGGCATGTTCTGTCCGCTCGACGACCAGCACGTGATCAAGGCGGGACGACAGAGCAGTTTTCAAGGAAAGTGAGCCTATGTTTTCTCCTTTTAGCGGCAAAGCCAGCTTGTTTTGTCCCATTCTTCTGCTTTTGCCGGCAGCGAGAAACACGCCGATCAGATAGGGGCTTCTCATACAACCGCCACCCGTTTTCTTGTTTGAATGATTTCTGCAACTACACTTACCGCAATTTCCTCGGGACCTTCCGCACCGATTTTCAGCCCGACCGGACTGTAAAAGTGAGACGGAGGATGTTTTCCGCTCAGCAGCCGTTTCGTGCGGTTTGCCGAACCCAACAGTCCAATATAATGGAGGTTTTGAGAAAATAAGAAGTTGATGATCGTTTGATCGTGCTGATAATGATGGGTTGCCACAACAGCTGCATCATGCGGAAAAAATTGAAATTCGCTAAGCATTTGTTCCGGAAAAGCGGTGATCAGCTGATCCGCTTTTGGAAAAAGAGAGGATGTACAATAAGCGGGCCGCCAATCCGTCACGATAACAGAAAACCCTGTGTCAGCCGCCAAATTGGCCAGCGGTACATTATCCGGTCCCGCCCCAAACAGAATGAGACGCGGCTTCGGTTCAATTCGCTGAATAAACATGTTAGTGGTTTGATCGAAATGCGGTAAATGAAGCGTTGAAACAGTACGTTGAATATCTTGCAGAGGCGCGTCCGGCCAGTTCCCAAAATGTCCGTTCTCCGTCAGAAATAAATAATGGGAGGATTCAATCTTTATAACGGAAGTGACAGCTTTGCCTGAATGAAGGCAGTCCCTCACTTTCTCATAGTGCCGCCTTTTTTCCTGAGTGATTCGCTCTGCATGAACATGAATAATGCCATTGCACCCGGCTCCCATGCCCCAAGAAAGATCGTCCTCCGACCGCATGTCGTAGGGAATCAGCGTTGATGTGAGCTGATCGCCCAGCGCACTGATTCTTTGGAATACATCTTCTTCCACACACCCGCCGCTCAGCAAGCCAATCCGTCTGCCTTTTTTCTTAAAGAGCATAGAGGCGCCTGCTTTTCGATACGCGGAGCCTTCAACTTGAACAATTGTCGCCAGTACAGCCTCCTCCTGGTCTTCCAGGAGCGCATCTAACATCGTGTGAAAATTCCCCAATGCCGCATCCTCCTCTCGAAAATTGCCGTGAGAAACAACTAGTTCAGCGTGATTTTATAGGTAACTTGTATAAAGAATAGACGATGGAAGAAAAAATGACTCATGATTTGTCAGAAAATGAAACACATAGAAAGAGGATTTGTAAAAAGAGTCAAACGAAGAAAATCAGATTGGAGAAAACACGAAATCATATCGTTAAAAAGCTTGCGGAGTTCCGCAAGCTTTTCTTTACACCGCTGCCTGGCGGCCAGCGTTTTCATACACATCCAGCGCTGCTTGGAGCGCTTTTCCTGCTTCGATTCCTGCGTTATGTCTGAGAAGCACAGCCTCTAACCCGGCAAGCACGAATAGCACGTTTTCTTTTCTGCAGCTGTACCCCATCGTGCCGATCCTCCAGATCTTCCCTGCAAGCGGGCCGAATGAGCTGGCGATTTCAATGCCGAATTGTGCCAGCAGCATGTCACGGACAGACTCGCCGTCAATGCCGCCGGGAATTTCGACACAGGTGACAACAGGCATTTTGCAGCTGTCATCTCCAAACAATCTTAGCCCCATTGCCTTTATCCCTGCTGCTAATGCGGCTTCATGGTGCCGATGCCGCTCGAAACGCGTCTCAAGACCTTCTTCAAGCACCAGTCTGACTCCCTCACGTAAGGCGTACAGCATCGTCGTCGCTTCTGTATGATGATTGAGCCGTCTTTCGCTCCAATAATCCTCAAGCTGGCTCAAATCAAAGTAGTTGCTTGTAATTGGCCGATTTCCCGAAAGTGCTGCCCTGTCAGCTTGTGTCGCAATCCCGCGTTCCACCTTTTTGCGAGCTGCAATCACGTCCGCCACCCGCTCATTATATGTAATCGGCGCCATTCCTGAAGGCACAGACAAACATTTTTGCGTTCCGCCGATGGCAGCGTCAATCTTCCATTCATCGACTTTAACCTCGCAGCCCCCAATCGTTGCGACTGCATCGACGATAAACAATGCATCCTCGGTGCGGCAGGCTTCGCCGATGGCTTTCAGCGGGTGAATCCGTCCTGTCGATGTTTCTCCATGCACCATGGCCACAATTTTCGGCTTCACTTTTTTTATCTCCCGTATGATGTCCTCCGGGTCAAAAACCGTTCCCCATTCGCACTCCAGCATATGAACATTTGCCCCATATCGCTCGGCGATTTCAGTCAGCAAATAACCGAAACGGCCGTAAATGGGAATGAGCACATCATCTTCCGGCTCTATCACACTAGCCAGCACTGCTTCAATTCCCGCCCGTGAAGTGCCGTCAATCGGGTATGCCCAGCGGTTTTTTGTTTGGAACAGCTCCCGAAGCATCTCCATCGTTTCATTCATAATACCTGTAAACGCCGGATCAAATTGGCCGACAACCGGGGTGCTCATTACTCTTAATACACGCGGATCAACCTCAACAGGCCCCGGTGTCATAATCGTTCTTAACGGGGTGCATAATTCTCTTCTGCCTGACACAGCCATTCCTCCTTTATCAGTAAGCCAGTTTGTATAATAAATCAGTCAGTGCGCGGACGCCGATCTCAAGCTGTCTGGCTGACGTATATTCCTTCGGTGAGTGGCTGACGCCGCCTCGGCTCGGCACAAACAGCATACAAGCAGGATAGCGCCTTCCGATCATTTGCGCGTCATGCCCTGCTCCGCTCACCATTTCCTCACAGCTGAAGCCGTTTTCTAATGCTGTTTCAAAAGCCGCAGCCTTCAGCCTTTCGTCCATCGGCACAGGCTCTATCCGCATATATTCATCAATCACAGCGCGAATTCCTTTTTGTAGGCAAATGCCGTTGATCAAAGCAACCATGTCTTGATGAAACTGTTCCAGCACATGCTGATGCTGATGGCGAATATCGATTGAAAACTGGACGCGGCCCGGTATGACATTGGCTACATTGGGCTCTGCCGTTATTTTTCCGCATGTCAGACGGAGCTCATCCGGCAGCTCATCCGACCGCAGCAGCAGCTCATGAATGATACGGCTGCTGGCTGCGAGCGGGTCCTTGCGCCATTTCATGGAGGTGGTTCCTGCGTGATTGCATTCTCCTTCGAGCGTGACGAGATATCGTCTCTGCCCCGCAATACTTGTCACGATGCCGAGATCCCGGCCTGACATTTCCAACGTCTTCCCCTGTTCAATATGCAGCTCAACAAACGCGCTGATATCTGTCCTATATGCTGACTGAAACACACCTTTGCCAAAACCGCTCTCATGCATCGCTGTTTGGAGGGAGACTCCCGACTCGTCTCTTGGCTCTTTTGCATCTTGTTCTGAAAAAACACCCGTCATATTCCCCGACCCCCAATAGGTCATTGGAAAACGGCTGCCTTCCTCCTCACATAAGGAGACCGCCTCGAGCGTTTTTTTTGGCGCTCCGTATGTTTCCTTGAGCTGCTTTAACGCGAGCATTGCCGCCAGAACGCCATAGGCGCCGTCGTATTTTCCTCCATTGATGACAGTATCGATATGTGAACCGGTTACAATGACTTCATCCGGAGACTGGGTGCCCGAAAGCCTTCCAAACACATTGCCGACATCGTCGAATCTTGTTTCAAGCCCGAAAGAAGACATTTCCGTTTTCACAGCAAGCTGTGCGTCCATCCACTCTTTTGTGTATAAAAGCCTCGTTACGCCGCCATCCGCAGACGCACCGTATTGGGCGAGCCATTCAATATAATCTGTGATGCTGTTTTTTACTGAAAGCTTCTGCTTTTCCATGTACTCCCCCCTCTGGCCGCTATGGTGACTTCATTATAGAAGGAGCAACATGATAGTTCATTGACAGATTAACCAAAAAAACGTTTATTTTTTAGCCACAGTATCCATCCAGCAACCAGATACACCCTACATGTCACAACTATTTTGATGTAAAGGTCAAAAGAAAACACGGTAAGGAAGAGAGCCAGCAAGAGCGAAAGAGAGGGTCAAAATGCCTTTCATATGAACAAGCTAAGCTGGAGAGGCGATGTTCGCGGAACGGATGAAAACAGAAATGCCGGCAGCCCGCAAAAACAGGACCTAAAGATATGGAAACAGGAGATTTCCGCCTCCTCCAAAGGGACTAATTTACAATTTTAATGAAAAATATACAAAATGACACTTCTATCCTTTATTTCAATTTTAGATAATAGATATGATCTGATAAAAGGAGGGCAAGTGATGACAAAAAAAGCATGGTTTCTGCCGCTCGTCTGTGTATTACTGATTTCCGGATGGCTTGCGCCAGCAGCTTCAGCAAGCGCGCAAACCACATTAAGCCTTAATGACCGATTGGCGTCTTCCCCTTCAGGAACGGGAAGCCTTCTCTCATTAGCCGCCCCCGCTGCACCCTATGCTGACACAGATACCTATTATGAAGGGGCTGAAGGTAAAACAGGAGACTCGCTAAAAAGCACCCTGCACCGTATTATCAGCGGACACACGATGCTGTCCTACAGCGAAGTGTGGAACGCGCTGAAAGAAACGGATGAAGACCCAAGAAATCCGAATAACGTCATCCTGCTCTATACGAATGAATCGCGTTCCAAAAACCTGAACGGCGGCAATGTCGGCGATTGGAACCGCGAGCATGTCTGGGCGAAATCCCATGGCGATTTTGGTACGAGCAAGGGACCTGGTACTGATATTCATCATTTGCGCCCGGCTGATGTTCAAGTTAACAGCGCCAGAGGAAATATGGATTTTGACAATGGCGGCACTGAATATGCGAAGGCACCCGGAAATTATTATGACGGCGATTCATGGGAGCCCCGCGATGATGTGAAAGGCGATGTTGCCCGCATGCTGTTTTACATGGCTGTCCGTTACGAGGGTGATGACGGCTATCCTGATCTTGAGCTTAATGATAAGACAGGCAACGGCTCAGCTCCTTATCATGGCAAACAATCTGTCCTGCTCGAATGGAATAAGCAGGATCCGGTTGACGACCGCGAGCGGAAAAGAAATGAAATCATTTATGAAAAATATCAGCACAACCGCAATCCATTTATCGACCACCCTGAATGGGCGGATGAGATTTGGCCGTAAGAAAAAGGTGCTCCTTTTGAGGAGCACCTTTTTCTAATACACAGCCTCTTCCGTTTCCGCATCGAAAAAGACGACGTGGTCCATTTTCACTGAGAGCTGGATTGAATCGCCTGCATCGATTCGCGTGTTTCCGTCCAGGCGGACCTTGAGCCGCTCGTCCCCAGCCATGACATGCACTATGAGCTCCGAGCCCAGATTTTCATTCACTTCCACGTTCGCTTGAAACACTGAATCAAACAACTGGTCATTTCCTGTCATTTGTGTGATGTGCTCCGGCCGTACACCGGCAATCATCTGTTCTCCGGCATATCCCTTTTCCTTCAGCCGCTTTGCTTTTTCTTCAGGAATATGAAGCCGGATCGAAGAATTTGTGAAAAACAGCTCGCCATGCTGCTGTTCTATGATGCCTTTCAAAAAGTTCATTCCGGGAGAGCCAATGAAGCCTGCGACAAACAAATTGGCCGGGTAATGATAAATGTCATGAGGTTTCGCCACTTGCTGAATTTCCCCTTCATTCATGACGACAATCCGATCTCCCATTGTCATTGCTTCGGTCTGGTCATGCGTGACATAAATGATCGTTGCCTCTAATCGCTGGTGCAGCTTGCTGATTTCTGTCCGCATCGTCACTCTTAGTTTTGCATCCAGATTAGAAAGCGGCTCGTCCATTAAAAAGACCTTCGGCTCCCTCACAATCGACCTGCCAAGCGCCACCCTTTGCCGCTGCCCGCCGGAGAGCGCCTTCGGTTTTCTCTTCAGCAAATGTTCAATTTCTAAAATTCTGGCTGCCGCATGAACCCGCTCGGCAATTTCCTGTTTCGCCATCTTTCTGAGCTTTAATCCAAACGCCATATTATCAAAAACCGTCATATGCGGATAAAGCGCATAGTTCTGGAATACCATCGCAATATCACGTTCTTTCGGCGGAAGATCATTGACCCGCTCCCCATCAATAAGAAGATTTCCTTCAGAAATGCTTTCTAATCCAGCCACCATCCGCAGCGTTGTTGATTTTCCGCATCCTGACGGCCCCACCAGCACCAAAAGCTCCTTATCCTTTACATCTAAATCAAAGTCCTTCACGGTTAATTGTGAGTGATATGATTTTTTGACGTGTTCAAATGTTAATGAAGCCATCAGAAAAGTCCCCCTATCTTTTGACCCGTTATTTCGTCACTGGAAACAACTTGGTCTTTCTGTTATTTTTAGAGTAATCGATTCCCATTTTTGCTATATTTCTAAAATAAAAAATGTAAATTTGTATTATAACGTCATAATACATTATAATATAAATAATAGGTTAAAAGGAGGCTACCCTTTGTTAAACAACGGAAGTTCTACACCTTTATACATTCAGCTAAAACAAATCATCACTGATGACATCAAAAAGGGCGTGTATTCCCCAACCGCCAAGCTGCCTACCGAAAACGAGCTTTGCACCAAGTATAACGTCAGCCGCATCACCGTCAGGAAAGCCATTCTCGATTTAGTCGAAGAAGGCTATCTGATCAGGCAGCAGGGAAAGGGAACGTTCGTTAAAAGCCCTAAATTAAAACGAGAGCTGATCGCTGTAAACGGCTACTCGGAATTTATGGAATCAACCGGCAAAAAACCGAAGCATCATGTGCTGTCCCATGACATCATTCCAGCGTCAAAACCCATCGCCGAAAAGCTTCAAATCCAACCCGAGAGCCCTGTGGTTGAATTAAAACGGATTTTATATAATGATGATCAGCCTCTCACCTTTGAAGTGACGCATTATCCGCTTGATTTGTTTCCCGGCATTGATACCTTTATTGCTGACGGCGTCTCCATGCATGATATTTTGAAACAGCAATACAAAGTTGTACCCACGCACAATACGAAGCTATTAAACGTTGTATATGCCCAACAGGAGGAAAGCAAATACCTGGATTGTGATATCGGGGATGCGCTGTTTGAAATTGATAAAACGGCTTTTACATCAAACGACCAGCCAATCTATTGCTCATTGTTTTTGATGCACACAAACCGTGTCACTTTTACCATCAACAGCCCCTACACATAACAGGCATAAAAAACGAGACACTGCTTATAGTATTCTCGTTTTTTCACTGCTTCCCCCGTCCTCCAAGCGATAAGGATAGCCATAGCCGAAAGCTCCGTACACACCGCAAGTTTTCGCAGCCGTTTCAGCAGCCTGGCGCAAAGCATACGTTATATCCTGCTTCACGCAAAAGGCAGTCAAAAAGCCTGCTATAAAAGAATCTCCCGCTCCAAGTGTATCTATTATATCAGCTTCCACAATCGGCTGATGATAGACTCGATCACCCGCAGACAGGATTGCTCCTTGGCCCCCTCGGGTCATACAAACCATTTTGGCTCCGTACCCATGAGCTGTTTTGGCAAGCTCACCGCATTCCGACTCACTCAAATCGCTTCCTGAAAAAAACGCATACGTCACATAAGGACAGACCCTCCTCAAATAATCATCCTCCCGATTGGTTGAAAAATCAAATGAGACCGGGACCAGCCCGCACAGCTGCGGAAGATCGTTCTCAAGCCTGCTGTACACGCTCGTATGCAGCAGATCATGCCCGCTGATAAAAGATACATCTTTCTCCTGAAACGCGAGGCGAAGCCGGGACTGAATGCCGCCTTTATTTGATCTGACAAAAATGCGGTCCCCCTGTTCATCAAGGGTGACAATCGCCATCCCGTTTTCTCCGTGCGCCTGGCGGATATAATCTGCATTGACCTGCTCCAGCTTGAGAACGTTCAACAGATGCGCCGCGGCTTCGTCATTGCCGACGATTCCGATATAGGAAGACTCATGCCCGAGCCGCTTGGCAAGCACAGCAACGTTTAAGGCATTTCCTCCCGGGTAAAATGTTTCTTGATCCTGGTAGTAATCTACAACATTATCTCCAACCGCAATCAATTTCATAGCGCTTCCTCCTTTATCCTTTTACACTGCCGCTTGCAATCCCGCGGACAAAATATTTCTGCATCAATAAAAATAGAATAATAATCGGCGCGGCTGAAATCGTTAACCCCGCCAGCAGGACGCCCCAGTCTGTCTGCAGCGCGTCTCTGAACTGCATCAGCCCGGCTGGAATGGTCCGTAAATTCTCATCATCTATGAAAATAATCGCAAACATAAACTCATTCCATGTATGGTAAGCCGTCAAAATGCCGGATGTCACCAAAATCGGCACGCTCATTGGTAAGAAAATTCTGAAAAATACTCCAAAACTTGTACACCCATCCAAATAGGCCGCCTCCTCCAATTCTTTTGAAATAGAAAGAAAATAAGAGCGGATCAAAATGATGGTGAATGGGATCCGATAAGCCGCATACGGCAAGATTAACGCCCAATACGTATTGTACAGGCCCAGCGACTGAATAATAGAATAAAGCGGCACAAGACTGACCTGCGGCGTCAGCATCAATCCGCCAAGACATAGCACCAAAAAGAATCCTTTTCCTTTAAACTCAAACCGGGAAAGGCCATACGCTGCCCATGCACTGATAAAGACAGTGATCACACACGTCAGCGCCGTAACGATGACACTGTTCATAAAATAAGAAGAAATCCCCTGATTCCAGGCGGAAACAAAATTTTCCGGATGCCACGAAGACGGCAGCGACCAGCTGTGCTCAAAAATATCGTCAGAGTTTTTAAAGGCGCTCATCACCATCCAGAGAAGCGGATAGGCAATCGCAATCAGATAAAGAAACAGAAAAACCCACACAGACGTTTCTCCGATATACCATTTTCGTCTAGGCTTATCTTTCACCTCAATGTGCTGGTCAGGCACCGGCTCCAATCTGAACGAATCTGTCTTCTTCTGAGGCAGCATCAGTTACTCCTCCTTTCCGGTTTTAAAGAACTTCATTTGCATGAGCGATAATGCAAGCGTAATGATTAACACGACAGTGGCAATCGCTGAGGCGTAGCCCATCATATCCTTTGTAAAGGCGCTTTTATATAAAAACGTGCTCAAGACTTCTGACGCTTTTCCCGGCCCGCCGCCTGTCAAAATGTACGGCTCATTAAAGACCGTAAAGGCTCCGGTCAGCGTCATGACCACCGCAACAAAAGACATCTCTTTCGTCTGGGGAACAGTAATATGAAAAAACTGCTGAATTTTACCCGCGCCGTCAAGCCGGGCCGCTTCATACAGTTCATCCGGTATTTTTTGAATCGACACGATGTACAGCATCGCAATATAACCGACAGATTGCCACTGGGACACAAAAATGACAGAAAGCATAGCTGTGCTGTCATCCCCGAGCCAGGCCCTCGTCAGCTGATCAAGACCGATGGCCTGAAGCAGCTGATTCAAAAGCCCTGTCTCCGGATTGTAAATAAAATCAAACAAAAGCGCGATCACCGTCATTGAGATGACAACCGGCAAAAAGAAAACGGTACGAAAAAACGGCGACCATTTTCTGACCAGCTTATCCTCAAGCACCGCCGCCAAAATCAAACCGCCAAATACCTGGCATACAATTGAGATCACTGCATAAAGCACATTATTGGTAAGTGCCTGATAGAAGACAGGATCATGAAATAATTCAACATAGTTTTTTAAGCCGATAAACGTTTTTTCCGGAGAAAATGAGCTCCACTGAAACAGGCTGAGGAATACATTCTCAAAAATCGGGATATAAACGAAAAGTAAAAAAACGAGAGCGGGCACCAAAAACAAATAGGGGATTATTTTATTCTGATTGACCAAGGGTATCTCATCTCCTTTATAAAAAGAAAAGGTGCGAAGCTTCACCTTTTCTTTGATTTATTCAGCTGACGCCCTCACCTGCTTTGCTGCCTTTTGAACGGCTTTCATCACCTGCTGCGGTGTCATGTCGCCGCCAAGCATTTGCTGGACGCCCGTTAGGTACGCATCTGCGACTTCAACATCGACATCCATATCAAACCATGGAACCATTGATTTGGCATCAACAATATGCTGAACGGCTTCACGCTGAATGGCTGTTGCATTTTCTTCAGTAGCCGTACCTTGCACTGCACTGTATTTCCCGACATCTTTCACGAGCTTTTCGCCCATTCTTTTCGACGTCAAGAACTGCAAAAATTCCATCGCTTCCTTCGGATGTTTTGTTCTTGAGGAGATCATGAATCCTTCCGGCGCTCCCGTTAACGCTTCTGAAGATCCTTTCTGCCCGCTGATTTCAGGAAATGGGAACATCCCGAGATTAACCGGTTCAACCAGCTTGATTTCCGCTGTTTCCGCATATATCATCGCCGACTTTCCGCTCTTAAATTGCTGTCTCACATATTCGTGGTCGACGGAGTTTACATGTTTATTAAAGTAAGGCATCAGCTCTTGAAGCTTTTCAAGTGCTTTTACGTAGCCTTCATCAGTAAATTCACCCGTTTTGGCGTTATAGTCCTTTTCCCGTGTTTTTTCATCGACCATCCGCTGATTAAGCGTGCCGATATAGTGCGAGATTGTCCAAGTCGCCTTTGTTCCAAAGCTGATCGGTGTGTAGCCATGTTCTTTCAGCTTTTTTGACACATCGATTAATTCATCCCACGTCTTCGGGGGATCAAGATTCAGCTTTTGGAAAATGTCTTTATTATAGAAGAATGATTTAGCGTCCATTTGCCACGGTACGCCATATTGCTTGTTTTCATAAGTAAATGGTGTAATTTGCGATTGAACGAGCTGTGATGACCAATCGGTGTCATTTTTGTAGTAGGACGAGAGATCAAGTGCTTTATTGCCTCTGATAAATTTAAAAGCAAACTCATCGCTCCAAGAGAAGTAAATGTCAGGAGGGCTGGTGGTTCCCAGCATGACCTTAATTTTATCTTTATAGGAGTCATTTAAAACGGCTTCAATTTGAATGTCGATATCTGGGTGATCTTTTTCAAATTCCTTAACAACCTCTTCAAAATAACTTTTTTCCGGCTCCTTTGGCCATCTGTGGAAAAATTTCAATGTCACCTTTCCGTCCGCTGAACTGCTTTGGCTCGAACAGCCTGCGATGGTGAGCATACTGACAGCTGCAATGATCAAGAACAACAACATTTTCTTCAAAGGGTTGGCCTCCTCTGGACATTAGACTATAATGTTATATAACATTATAGTCTAATGCATAATGGTTCTTCATTTTCAGATCAATACTCAACTTTCCACATGTATCTTCTATGAGATAAAGGATGATTTCTCTCCTCTGCCAGCTCGTCTGCATAGCTTCTCAGCACACGATTGAGAACGAGCGGAGCAAGATAGCCTTTAACTGAATCGTCAATTGCAGTGAAGTCGTAAGATGCAGCATCAAGCACAGTGAGCTTTTTGCCATACTTTTTCGAGAAGGTAAGCGCCCGCTCTTCAAGAGGTCTTGTTTCATCTAAACCGAGCAGGATGATAAACGGCACGGATTCATCAATAATTTCAAACGGTCCGTGAAAATATTCTCCGGCATGAATGGCGTGGGAATGAATCCATTGCATTTCCATGAGAATGCAGATGCTGTAGGAGTAAGCGACACCGTAGTTTGCACCGCTTGCCATGGTATAAATAATGCTTTCTTTTTCATGGGCTTTTGCAAATTGCTTGGCGTTGTCAGCTTCCTGCTTAAGGGCTTTTTCATATACAGCCTGCAATTGATCTAAGCCTTCAATTGCTTGCTCAAATTTCGTATTGTTTTCTAATACTTGCAGGGTTCCAAAAACGATTTGATACAAAACGCCATAGTTTGTATTGATCGCAAGCGCCTCATCACCCCAATCGTACTGGGCAACATATTGCGCTTCCTGCGCTAAAGGAGACTCCGGTTTAAACGTCATCGCAATCGTAAGTGCGCCCTTGCCCCTTGCAAACGCAGCAGCTTTGACTGTCTCCGGGGTATTTCCCGAATGCGAGCACAAAATAACAAGAGACTTTTCACCAAGCTGAACAGGGTTGCGCTGAATAAATTCGTTGGCGCTGTAGAGATCGGAGTTTATTGATTTTGACTCTCTGTCAAACACATACTTACTCGGATACATAATGGCAGAAGACCCTCCGCATGCGACAAAGAATACATGATCAATGGTTTTCCCTTTCAAATCCTGCAAGAAAGCTTGAACCTCACGATTTACTTTTGCTGTGGCCTGACTCAAATCCTTCACTCCTCGTTTTTATTATATAACGTTATATAACATTATATATTGTTATATTAAAGTCCGCGGGTAGGATTGTCAATATTATTTTCTGAAATTTCTCAATAATTTATTCGGATGACAGACAAAGGGTCTATATGCGAAAAAATGCCCAAATCAAAAGCCAGAACTTGACTTAAGCTCTGGCTTCGCTGTTCAATCCGCAGACTGACGTCTTATTTAAAAAATACCTTGTCTATATTGTACTTCGAGTGCTGTGTATTGATGATATATGTTTCGTAAATCTCTCTTTCCATTGGATCATCAACTACACATACCTCAATTTTATAAACTTCATCTCTGTGATGTTTGATCGGTGAAACAGTGTCTTCGAAATGCTTCTTAATTCTCTGTCTTAACTTTCT